>CAKZYA010000001.1 GCA_937883755.1 uncultured Flammeovirgaceae bacterium
GTAGAAGTTGTTCCGTCACCGAAGTCCCATTCGTACGTCCAACTACCGGGGTTGGTTGTATTGGTGATAGAAACCGTCGTGTTCGGAATCTCCAGTAAGGTTGGATCAACCGTAAATGAAGCATTGATATCCTCTTGAGGATCAATCATAATAGTTTCGGTAGTGACATCACTCTCACATCCGGTGCTTCCATTAATGGTTTCCAACGTTACTGTAACGGGATAGCTGAGCACATTCTTCGCAAATGTTACCAACAACTTATCTGCCGTGTAGCTTGGATTATTTAATGGAGTTGGGCTGACATTCCATTGGTAGAACAGCCCCTTTTGCTGAGCGTCTAGCTCATAAGTCACTATATCACAATCAGCTTCCACAAAAGTGGTATCAAAAGCTGAGGAAGGCGCGGGAAATACCTGCATCAGTTCCTCGTAGGGTGCAAAACACTTGGTACTAGATGTAGGCTGTAACCGTACCCGATATTGCTTACGAATGGTTGTATCGTTGGTGATCTCGTAGCTAAACTGAGCATTGGGAGCAGCAATGGTTTCGGTGTAGATTACTGAAGAGTCAGCCTCGTCAAATACTGTCCAAACGTATTCGTCTGCTCCCAATGCTTGCGTAGCAGCAGTTACTTCAAACTCAAAAGTATGGGGGGAACAGTTAGTGATCACACCTGAGAAGTTAGTGATAATGTATTCTGAGGGAGGACTAGCAAATACGGTAATCGTATCTTTTTGGCTTACCGCGTCACAACCGTTGGTCGCTCTTATTTCCAGCCATACTTCGTACTGCTGGTCAGCAAAACTAGCTAACGTATTTTCAAAAAGTAGTTCGGTAGTATCAGCTACCGGAAATGAGAACGTTTCTTCGGGATTAGATGGGGTGGTAATATCCTGTACGTGCCAAATATATTCATCAATGCTAGCAGCACCACTAGGAGGCTGGTTAACTAGCAAAGTATCTACGGCAAAAGCAACAGTAAGTGGTTCACAACCCTCAGTAGTACTCGGGGTGAAAGAAGCGTAAGGCGACGGGTCTACGGTAATAGGTAGCGTAATTACGTCGGAGCACATTCCCTTCCTGGTTGTTACCCGATGATGAACCTGATACGTACCCGCTACTGGAAATAAATGTTTAAATGGCCCCTCTCCAGTAGTTTCAAAGGTGCCATCGTCGTCTAAATCCCATTCGTAGGTATCAATTTCATCACCGTCCACTACCGTAGTCAGCGTAGCCGTACTTTCCAAGATTACACTATCTGATTGGCAACCTGCTGTAAAAGTGAAGTCAGCTGTAGGCGGAGCGTAAATATGAACGTAGGCCGTATCGCGGGTTTCGCAGTCTACTGCAGTGGTTGAGGCAATTAATACTGCGTAGTATGTGCCAGGATTAGTGATAGAGACCTTAATACTGTCCTGGACTGTAGGATTTGCTGGACTAATTTTTCGTTCGGATAATACTTCGCTACCAGTTTCGTCAAAGAAGTTCCACTCCCAAGTAGAAGTAGCCGGATCAAAGTTGATAGAAGTATCAGCAAAAACTACTTCCTTAGGCATTCCATCGGCACAGAAAGGAGTTAGTGGGTCGCCTGAAGTATCAGTAACTTCAATAGCAGCAGTAGCGGTCTCTACAATATTGATCGTACTTATAAATGTACCCCCACAATTTCCGACTGAATTCCCATCCCTTACCGTTAACCTTACTCTTTTTGGTCCGGGAGTAGTGAAGTCATGTTGAGGGTTCTCAGCTGTGGAGGTTCTAACCACCGTTGCAGTGTTGATATCCGTAATTTCCCACTCATAGGCGAAAGCAGAACCAGTAATAAGAGGTGTCAAATTCTCAAAGAACACTCTATCGTCTATACAAAACTCAGTTTGAATTGTACCCGAGCCATTATTTAGCCTTGTTCTGAAGTCAGCGTGAGCAGTGTCTACTACCACAATGCGGGCGGTAGTTTCGATGAAGGCACTATCGCCATTCACTAAGTCTCCCAACGTTGGATTTAGATAGTCACCATCAGTTGTATCAGCATCGTAGGGATTACAGATATTCCAGTTGCGTAAGGTAACCTCAAATTGATCACCTACGGCACTTCCAAAGGCTGTGATTGGCTCACTTTGGGAATTAGATACTTCAATAGGACCAGGAAGTACTTCCACTGGACCCGCAAAATCATAGGTTTCGGCTACTCCATCTACTTGCACACCAGGAATACGGTTACCAGCAGCACCAGTACCATAAATCCACTGTACCCAGCGTACCGCATTGTTGATTCGGTCATTTTCCCCCGAGTTAGGTACGCAATTCCAAATACTATTATCATCAAACTGAACGACAGCAGTTTCACCTACACAAATCCGGTACAGAACCGGGTCAATTCGGGGTTGTCCGCCATTATCCTCATCAGTATCCCAAACAGTAACGTTCTGGCTTTGTAGTGAACTGGTACATAGTGTTCCGTTGATTTGGATCTGAACGGTAGGTATATAATTACATTGCATTCCGCCTTGAGGGTATAGATGAGTAGCAACAGCTTCGTACCTTGCTCCTCCTACATCTACGGCTGGAACGGTAACCGTTGGCGCGCCATCGCCCCAGTCGTACACAAACTCTACAGTGGCTGGACTTCCTAATACGGTATACCACACCCTCCATTCAAAATTATGGGGAGCGCATAGACGAGGAGGGCTCTCCACATTATTCCCTGGGTTGGAATACGTAGCACACTGAGACCAAGCTTGCTGTGCTGTTCCAGAAAGAATAACTCCAAATATGAATAAAAAGTAGAATCTCTTGATCATAAAAATTTCCTTATCTATCAGAATTTTTCACTCATCCTCACCCATCGGATATTGATAAGCTTAGAAATTTTTATGAGAATAATACAAAAACTAAGCCTTGTGGCTTCAGAAATAGGTAAGACTTTAGGGGGAGCTTGTAAGGGAAGAAGAATATGTTGTATTCCGAAAATGTAAGTATTATTCGGTGATAGGGGTTAAAAACTAATAAATATATGCTGATGATATGTAATTATTCAGAGCTTTTTAGGGGGAAATATCAGTGATAGATACCTATACATGAGTAATATCTAAAGTGATATTACTAAATAGTTAGAATGTGAAAACTTAAAAAAAGTCAAAATGAAGCTGTTGCTCAGAATGAGATAGTAGATTGGATAGACTCAAGCCCAGTAGCCGGATGGGCTGTCTTGAGGTTTCACTATCGTTTAGTAAGCGAGTAGCTAATGGAAGCCAGTCATCTGAAGTACTCAGTAGTTGAGGAGCAGTATGACTGCGGGTGATTACCCGAAAATCAGTAAATTTTACTTTGAGAGTAATGGTGCGGCCTCGGGCTTGGTTACGTTTTACCCGCTCTTCCAGTGAGGTAGACAGTGCTAACAGTTCTTCTTCTAGTGTTTCCTGATGACTGATGTCATGAGAAAAAGTGTTCTCTATTCCGATGGATTTTCGTATACGATGGGGTTTTACCTCTCGGCGGTCATTGCCCCGCACAATTTGGTAATAGTGCCGTCCTGCTTTACCAAAATAGCGAACTAACTCAGGAAGAGAGAGTTTTTTTAGGTCTTTTCCAGTTGTGATTTGTAGCGCGTGCATTTTTTGAGCAGTTACCCGACCAATACCGTGAAATTTCTCAATCGGTAAGGTTTCTAGAAAGTGCAGGGCTTCTTGGGGTAAAATTACCTTCAAGCCATTGGGTTTATCATAGTCTGAAGCAATTTTTGCTAGGAATTTATTGTAGGAAACTCCAGCAGAGGCGGTGAGTTGAGTTTCGGTTAAAATCTGCTCTTTAATAAGCTGGGCTACCCGAATGGCCGATTTTAGTCCTTTCTTATTCTCAGTTACATCTAGGTAGGCTTCGTCTAGTGAGAGGGGTTCTACCAAATCGGTATACTGAAAAAATATATCTCGAATTTGCTGAGATACTTTTCGGTACGCATCAAAGCGGGATTTCACAAAGATTAGCCGTGGACATAAGCGGGCGGCTTGTACAGAGGGCATAGCGGAGCGTACACCAAAAACCCGGGCTTCGTAGCTAGCGGCAGCTACTACACCTCGGTGGCTATTTCCCCCTACTGCAATCGGTTTACCCCGGTAGGTTGGGTTATCTCGTTGCTCCACCGAAGCAAAGAAAGCGTCCATATCAATATGGATAATTTTACGGACAGAGAGTGGCATGGATCAAATAACTATTTTATGCATTTTTGGTTAAAGCTGATGATTAATGAATGATAACATGAACATTCATCATTACTTATCAATCATTACTCATCAATCATTTAATGATTGGTTATGCAGCATATGACATTACAAAAGAAGATTTTCCTGCTAGTTGCAGCCTTGTTTATACTTATTATGCTGTACTTTAGCTACGATATTGCTCAAAGAACTACATTTCCAGGCTCCAAGCCCAACCTGAAAGAGCGTATCGCTCCTTCCTCTGATACTTTAAAGTGAAGAATTCAGCATTATGAGTCAAGATACAAAAAAGCAGAAAATAGACGTTGACCAGATTGACTTAGAGAAAGAACGGGAAAAAACCACAGATCAACCGGGGTTAATTGCTTTTCCACATACGGTAGGCGGGGCAGTTATTAAGCCAGAAGATAAAGGAAAAATCAAGGGGCGATCGGTTTCGGCTATGCGCCAACAAACGGATCGGCAAATGCGCCAACTGTACGAGCAAGCCCAAACTCTGGCTCGGCAAGCTCAGGAAATTAAAGACCGGGTAGATATTTCAGAGCGGATTTATGAAGCTGATATGAATTTTGAGCCTATTATTTCCCATACCTACTATTTGTATCAGAAAAAGAATGGTACTGATGTGCTAACCCTAGTTTCGCCCGAAGAGTGGGGGAAGAGCCATCCGTATAAATCGTTTGTTGCCGAGGTTACTTTACTTTCAGACCACACCTGGGAGGTAAAACCTGCCTCGGAAGACTAAAAAATAACCCTTTAATGGTAGTTCAAAGGAGCTATCCAGCCGACTAGCTATATTTGCTAAGTACGATCAATCTTTTTCAAGTTCGTGAGAATCCATCAACTAAAGCTAGAGCGCTGGTTTACGTTGGTCTTGTTTGGCCTAATCGTATTTTTTGTAGGGGCAGTCTCAGTGGGCTTCTATACCCAATTGAAAGATGCAGTGCTGGAACGAACACAAGATCAACTGTTATCCATCAATATTCTCAAAAAACGATTGGTAGTACAATATCTGAACGAAAGTGTACCACTGCTGACAGATTCCTCCGAACTCCGGGCCGGTTTGGAAGCAATTGTAACCGAGCGTACTGGGATGGGAGCTACAGGAGAGTCTTATCTAGTAGATATTCAAGGGCATATGCTAACCATTTCTCGCTTTTATCCAGATTCACTACCAAGTGAGATCAAGGTTAATACTAAAGGTTTTCATCGAGCAAAAGATGGGCAGGAAGGCGTGTCTATTTACGCTGATTACCGGGGAGTGCCAATTATCGGTGCTTATCGGGAAATTCAAGCCTCGGGGGTGCAATGGGTGCTTCTCACCGAAATAGATGTGGCTGAGGCTATGCAGCCCATTGTCTCACTGAGAAATCGCTTCATTGCCGTATCGTTAGGGCTGCTCCTAGTTTCTTGGCTTATCTCGGCGGGACTAGCCAAAGCGTTATCCAGTCCCATACTTGCGATTAAGAATAATATCAACAGCTTGATATTAGGAAAGTTGCCCAAGAAACATCTCCCGGGTTCTCGTATTCAGGAAATTGATAATATAGCCGATTCACTTAACGAACTGATCGAGGCACTGAAACAAACCATACGTTTTGCTCAGAATATCGGACAGGGTGATTTTTCAGTTGATTATCATCCCTTGAGCGAACAAGATCAACTAGGCCATTCACTATTGACCATGCGTGACCAGTTGGTACGATTGAATGAACAAAAAGAGCTGCTGGAGCGAGAGGCGAAGAAGATACTAGTTAGTACTCAAGAAACTGAGCGGGAACGGTTTGCCCGCGATATTCACGATGGTATCGGACCTCTGCTCACTACAGCTAAGCTTAAAGTATCATCTTCTGATTTGAACGATCCGATTAAGCTAGAAATCGTGCAATTACTAGATGGGGTGATTGCTGAAGTACGAAGAATTTCAGGAAACTTGATGCCTGCCGTGCTCAGCGACTTTGGGCCAGGTGAGGCATTAAACCAACTAGTGCGGGAAATACAGAAAAATACTAAAGTGACTTTCCGTTACGCCAATGATCTGTTACCAGACCCCCAACTAAATAAAGAGCAGGGCATTGCACTCTACCGGATTGCTCAGGAGGCAATTAATAATACGCTAAAACACGCCCAAGCCAGCAAGATCTCTATGTCGCTTACTGAATTTGACGATCGGGTGGTTTTCTATTATAAGGATGACGGAACAGGGCTGGATTGGCAAAAAGCTCAGCAAGCAGAAGGGAAAGGACTTAAAAATATTAGAGAAAGGGTTAGTATCTTAGGAGGAACTGTCCAATTTAGCAATGAAGAGGGCGCAGTTATTGAAGTCGAAATTCCGATAGTATGAAACAGATCAACGTGGTATTAGCCGATGACCATCAACTTTTTCGGGATGGACTGAAAGCAATGTTACAGGCTTCAGGGTTCATTAATATTGTAGGCGAAGCATCGCATGGTTCGGTGCTATTAACAGTACTGGCTTCTCAAACCCCAGATATTGTGTTACTGGACATCTCTATGCCGCAAAAAGAAGGAAGTGCTGCTTCGGGTATCGATCTTCTGCCAACTATCAAAGAGCGATTCCCAAATGTAAAATGTATTATGCTGACGATGCACGAAGATGCTCAGTACATTCTACGTAGCCTAAAGCAAGGAGCTGATGGCTACTTACTAAAAGATACTGATGAAGCTGAGCTCAAAACAGCTATTCAAGAAGTTTACGAAGGAAAAAAGTACTTTAAGAATAAGATTTCGGATTTAATTGTATCGAACCTGTCCGGCGAAAAATCTCCGGAAACTCTACTCAGTGAACGTGAGATTCAGATTGTGCGATTAGTAGCTGAGGGAAAAATCACTAAAGAAATTGCCGACCAACTCTACGTAAGTGTTCGTACCATTGAAACCCACCGCTCCCGTATTATGAAAAAACTTGGAGTTGCCAACACCGCCGAAATGATCCGGTTGGCGTATGAGAAAAAGTTGATTTAAACTCGAGTGTTCAGGCGACAGACGCCCGGTGTTCAAAGTTATTCAAGAACACATCGATTACGTATTTTCCACATTGATAACTCCGGATTCCCACATCTTCTTTTACCAAGATTTTGGTATCAACATATTGATTTACAGAACGTTATAGTAAGTAAGAGTAAAAAACTACTTACTATGAAAATACTGACTATATTTATTGCTGCTCTGTTTACCTTTCATCTGAGTTCAGCTCAGATATTTAGCTTAAACGATACTACCCAGGATACCTCCTCGTACATATCATCTGACAAAAACGTGAAGAACGAACAGCGTGTACAACGAGGTAGCCTAAAGGGTCCCCAGGCGAAGAATCATCCTGATTGGCGCTATCGATCATCCAAAATTAGCGTTGCTCATCCCAATGCTGTGCAACGAAAGCAGGGACCTGAAGCTAAAAACCATAAAGTTTGGAAAGATACTACTCGCAAAGTTTCCGTTGTAAAGAAAGAAAAAAGAGACCTCAAAGGTCCCCGAGCTAAGAACTACAAACCTTGGAAGAATAGATAGAGGAGATATGAGCCGGGTCGTTGGGCGATGTGAAATATAAAACTGGAGAAGGGAAAAGGGTGTAAATACACATTACTGTATTGATATTTTCTATCTTCCATCCTCTTTAGGGGCGGCTCTTCGCCTCTATTTTCCGATAGCAATCAGCAATTTGGCCGCGCAACGTTCGCTATTGAACAATTGTGTAAGCAAACTATTATTCAATTCACTAACTCTTAAATTTTACAACTATGATCAAAGCCACCATCCGAGAACGGTACATTAGCAGCGAAAATGGTATTGCTCATGAAAAAATTAAGGAAATTATTCATGAGTCGCGCATCTTCACCTCGGAAGAAAAGTTTAGTGAATGGTTACAAACCTTCAAGCATGAATTGTGGCAGGATGATCCAGCTAAGGTGAAGTTGGTAGAAGGAATTTATGTAGACAAACAGACCATCTCAGCGGATGATACCACTTCACCTAAGAAGATTCGTAAGTACGCCACATTCCGCAAAGGAGTATCTTACTACTACGCCAATGATGATCATATGCAATTGGCCTAGTGTATAGTAAAGGTCAGAAAAGAAAAAGGGTATCGTTGTGCGATACCCTTTTCAGTTATTTGTAGGTGAGTAATCAGCTTAGCTAGCTCCCTTCACAGTTTTTACAATACGGGCGGCAATTTTGTAAGGATCACCGTTTGAAGCTGGACGACGATCTTCTAACCAGCCTTTCCAGCCGTTTTCTACTGTAGCAATCGGAATACGGATAGAAGCACCGCGATCAGAAACTCCGTAGCTGAATTTATCAATCGCTTGGGTCTCGTGAGCACCCGTCAATCGCTGATCGTTATCGGCTCCGTATACCTCAATGTGCTCTTGTACTACTGGTGCAAATGCCTGGCAGATTTTGTCGTACACTTCTTTAGAACCTGCTTCTCGCAAAGTAGAGTTAGAGAAGTTGGCGTGCATACCGGAACCATTCCAGTCACCTTTAATGGGCTTAGGGTGCCAGTTAATAGAAAGACCGTATTTTTCAGCGTTACGCTCAGCTAGGTAGCGAGCTACCCACACGTGATCTCCTGCCTCAGCAGCTCCTTTGGCAAAGGTCTGAAACTCCCACTGTCCGGTAGCTACTTCAGCGTTGATACCTTCTACGTTAACCCCTGCTTCCAAACACTGATCCAAATGATCTTCAATAACTTCGCGTCCGTATGCATTCTGAGCTCCCACTGAGCAATAGAAAGGCCCTTGGGGGCGAGGGTAGCCATTCGTGGGAAAACCTAGTGGTAGACTTGTTTCGGGGTCCCAAAGAAAATATTCTTGTTCAAAACCGAACCAAAAGTCATTATCGTCATCTTCAATAGTAGCCCGGCCGTTAGACTCGTGAGGAGATCCATCAGAATTTAGTACTTCAGTCATTACCAGGTAACCATCTACCCGAGCAGGGTCAGGAAAGAGAGCAACTGGTTTTAGTAAACAGTCAGAAGAGCCACCTTCGGCTTGCTCGGTAGAACTACCGTCGAACGACCACATAGGGCAGTCTTCTAGCTTTCCGCCGAAGCCTGTCACGATTTTAGTTTTACTTCGTAGACTTTGGGTAGGTTTGTAGCCATCCAGCCAGATGTACTCAAGTTTTGTCTTGGACATATGCTAATTGCATTTAGGGGTTATAGATTAGATTTAGAAGCTTTCGCTCAGACTAGCCAAGTAAACAGCTAGCTTAAAGCGTAATCTCAAAATAAAAGTTTTGTAAGGGGCGAATATACTAATTTTGCTAGTTGACAACAAAAACTTGTATACTTTTAGCTTTTTGAAATAAAAAGATAATATTTTTTAAAAATTTGCTAAAAATCAGATTAATGACCACTTATTATTCTCCTCTTAATAACAAATTTTATTTGGTTTCTGAGATATTCTTAAGTCCTGTAAATTGAGGTGAGTAGAAAGTTTGTATAGCATCTTGAATTATAAGAACTTTGAATAGCATAAAGTTGTAACTCTTGTCAGGGTATTACTAATAGGGATTATGGAAGAGGCAGCACGTTCAGTTGCATTTTATACATTGGGTTGCAAGCTCAACTATTCAGAAACTTCTACGCTAGGAAGAATGGTAGAAGAGCGGGGTTATCGTAAAATTAACTTTCAAGAAGGGGCGGATATTTACATCATCAATACCTGCTCGGTGACCGATAATGCTGATAAAAAGTGCCGTAAGGTGGTACGCGAAGCCCTTAAGTATTCGCCTGATGCCTACGTCTGTATTGTAGGTTGCTACGCCCAACTGAAGCCTCGGGAAATTTCGGAAATTCCAGGCGTAGATGCGGTGTTGGGGGCTGCCGAAAAATTTCGATTGCTCGATTTTTTGGATGGATTTCAGAAAAAGGCAGAGCCGCAAGTTTTTGCTTCTGAGATTGCGGAAGCCCGCCGTTTCAATTCAGCCTATTCAATTTACGATCGCACCCGTACCTTTCTAAAAGTGCAGGATGGCTGTAACTACCACTGTACGTTTTGTACCATTCCACTGGCGCGAGGCAAAAGTCGTAGCGATACAATTAATTCAGTAGTAGCCCAAGCTGAGAAAATTGCCCAAACCGAGGTGAAAGAGGTTGTGCTAACCGGGGTAAATATTGGAGATTACGGCATCATTGATGGCAAACGTAGTGTTCGCTTTCTGGATTTGATTCAGGAGCTAGACCAGGTGCAAGGTATTGAACGCTTTCGGATTTCATCCATTGAACCGAACCTGCTAAGCAATGAAGTGATTGAGTTCGTGGCTCAGTCGCAGCGATTTGTGCCCCATTTTCATATTCCGTTGCAATCAGGATCTAATAAAATTTTGCGTCAGATGCGGCGACGCTACTTGCGCGAATTATACGCTGACCGAGTACAAAAAATCAAAACGCTGATGCCCTACTGTGGTATTGGGGTAGATGTAATCGTGGGTTTCCCGGGAGAAACCGAAAAAGATTTTCTGGATACCCATCACTTTCTGAACGAACTACCCGTTTCATATCTGCACGTATTTACTTATTCGGAACGAGCGAATACCCCAGCCGCCGAAATGCAAGAAGTAGTGCCGATGAAAGTTCGGCAGCAACGTTCAAAAATGCTGCGAAGCCTGTCCGAAAAGAAGCGGCGCAAATTCTACGAAGAAAACCTGGGACGAACTGCTACGGTGCTGTACGAAGAAGACGTAGAAGATGGGCTAATGCACGGTTTCACTGAAAACTACGTACGCGTAAGCGCTCCTTACGATCCGTTGCTAATTAATGAATTACAAACGGTTCAGTTAAACGAAATTGACGAACGAGGAACAGTAGCTGTATTGTCTGCTTCGGTTTTAGTTTCCTAAAGCGACGGCTTCTTTCACTACTTTTTCCCGATGTAGCGTGGTTCCGTGTTTATCCACAAACTGGATGGTCAGCGTATTATCGTTCAGATTAATTAAGGCGAAGCCATTGCAGGAAGCTGAGAAACGGGTGATGTCGTAGCTTCCGGTTTCTCGCACTTCTGACCCAGCCCCTGAAACTAAATAATACGTGCTGCCTAACGGCTTGTGTAACTGTAAGTCGTGCTCGTGCCCGCTTAGGTACAGATCAACCTGATACCGCTTAAACAGTGGCACGAAGGCGTCAATCAACTCATCGGCATCGCCGTGGAAGGGGCTGGAAGAATAGGCCGGATGATGCCCCACCACAATTTTCCATTTAGCGGTGCTTTGAGCTAACTCTGATTCCAACCACTCCAGTTGCCGATACTTGTTCTGCTCCATAATCGCTGATTTGCCCACTTTGCAGTACTCCTGAATGAAAGGGCTAGTATCCGTTACTAAAAACAATACTTCCTCTTGATCTAGCAGTTGCCGAAACGAGTAATAATGACTGGGTAAATTCCAACGACTGCTAATCAACGAGTAATCAATTTGGGCGCGAATACTTCCGCCGTAATCGTGATTGCCTACCGAAATATACCAAGGTATTTGTAGCGAACTATGGTGATAAACACTTTCAAAAGAAGCTTGCCAATGCGGGTCATCCAGACTCTCAACTCCTTCGTCATAAAAATTATCTCCAGTAGAGATGATAAAATCAGGAGATTGATGAGCCATTTGGTCAGCCGTTTCCTGTTGCCCTATTGTTCCATAGCGTCCCCAATCACCAATAACTAAAAATGAAATAGCTATATCGCTCACATTCGCAAAGGTAGAGTTATTTTAAAAGGTTGGATGATTTGGTGGATTAAGGAATTATTATGAATGAGGAAGAGTAATAGTGAACATAGTGCCCTCACCAAACTCTGATTGTACATCTATCTGTCCATTCAGCTTGCGAACTGATTCTCGAACAATGTACAATCCTAGTCCTGAACCTTGCGCCTGATGAGTAGCCTGAATAAACATATCGAAAATATTTTCCAAGTACTCAGGAGCAATGCCCTGTCCGTTATCTTCTACCAGAATTAGAATCTGTTGTTCTTTGTGAATTACCTCCACCTTAACGTAGCGATTCTCCCGAGAAGGGTTATGGTATTTGATAGCATTCGAGATCAGGTTATTGAGAATTACCCGCAAGCGACGAGCATCCGAACTAATTATCCCATTCTGATGGGTGTTGTTAATAAGTCGGATAGAAAGTTGGGGGTTGAGGTATTGGTGCTGATCAAAAGACTCAGCAATGAGTTCCGACATGTTTACTTGCTCAGTGGTAACCGATAGCTTACGATTAGCCGAGTAATCAATTACCTCTTTAGTAAACTGATCTAAGCGAAGAGTGCTCTTTTCAATTAACCCTAAATAGTCCTGCGACCAGACGTTTGGTGGTTCATCTCGCATAATCTGAATGAGCCCTAGCGTGGAAGCCAGCGGAGCTCGCATATCGTGTGATGAACTGTATACAAAGTTATCAAGTTCTTCATTGGCTTGCTCCAGTGCCTGGTTTTGCTTCTGTAACTCAGCTTCACTCTCCTTGCGCTGGGTAATGTCCATTACAGTGCCATACATACCCACTATTTTTCCCTGCTGATCATAACGAGGATGACTCGTCAAAAACAGATATTTCATTTCCCCATCTTTCAGATAAATGCGATAGTCAACATTAAATATGTCGGGGTCATCTGGTGCCCGCTCCATCATTCGTTGCATTTTTGAGTAATCTTCGGGGTGAACCATTTCCAGCAGCTCACTGACTTTGTAAGGCCTCTCATGAAGTGGAACGCCCATGATACGATACTGTTCCTCTGACCACTCCATTCGCCCGGTAGCAAAATCATACGTCCAACTACCGAGTGCCGCCAGTCGTTGGGCTTCTTTTAAAAAAGCTTCACTTTCCCGTAGTTTTTCTTCAGCAATTTTACGCTCCCGCAATTCTTCTTGTATCTGTTGAGTTTTCTTTTTTACTTGATACTGCAACGACCGTGACCAAACCAGGGAAAGTCCTAACCCACCCAATAAAGGAATTGCGATCCACAAGGTTACCCGGAGAACTCGCTGTAAGACTTCTTGCTCAGTAAGTCCAAAGTATTTGAGATAGAGTTTGGAATATTTTCCGGTAGCCCGCAGGTAGGTTACTGCCTGGTTTATCTGAGAGAGTAACTCGTTTCGCCCTTCCGGTACTACAAAAGCATACTCAGAGGGCATTAGGGGTGATCCTCGGGGTATTATATTTTCGTAATTTAGGTCTTTTATGAAATGATGAACATGATACTGACTGACTATTGCACAATCGTACTCTCCGGAGTTTAGTAGTTCTAACGCTTCTAACTCGGTGGTGGTGAAGATGATATTGCTATTCGGATGCTCTCTGAGCAAGTACTCAGCCGCCCATGATTCTTGCTGAACGATAATATTCATTTCGTCCAAACTATCGAGCGTTAAGTCTTGCAGTTCTTTTGTACGGGTTACCAAGTTGTGATAAATTACATTATGGTAAAAGGCATAATCGGCGTAGCGATCCCGTTCGGGAGTGTAAAAGAAGCAGGCGATGTCGAGTTCATTATTACGAACTTTGCGCTTCACTTCTGTCCAAGGCAATAGCTGTATTTCTACCTCTGCTCCCAGTACCTCACCGATTGCCCGAATAAGTTCTACATTGAATCCAGTAGGTTGCCCCTTTTTGTCGAGCGACTCAAACGGGAAATAGCTTTTGTCTCCTCCGTAAACGATTTTGCTGATTTTCCCTTGGGGCGGAGGAACAATTGGAGTTGATGGGGAAGAGCACTGAAGAAGACTGCTTAATATGATTAGGTAAAGTAAAATCTTTGTTTTGGCAAGGATGCCAAATAATAACTGGCTTAGTGGTTGAGCAACGTGGTAATACGGCATTTATATGGGACTGGGAGCAAGAGTAGAAATCCGTAGCAAATCTGGTATATATTACGCATTATTGTGTAGAAGTGCAACGGAATGGAAAGTAGTATATAGCACCAAGATTTATTTGTTCAGGCATCCTTATCAAATATCACGTTTCTTGAAACATTGTCACTCTCAATAGTATAGAAGAGGTAGAAATTGATTGGAGGATATTCTCATATCAGAAAAATAGCTATGTTTATCCAGAAAGGTCATTCAGCTTATGCAAGTGATTCCATTATATAGATCACACAAACTACTTTTTTGCCTCTTCTGTAGTATGATGGAAGCAGTAAGTGGGTTTAGCCAAGTTAATCTGTTGCCAGAACAAAAAGCTCAACTGGGTGAGATTCACTTTTCAGCTCGGGTAGGCGGCACTATTCCTACTCAGGGAGATACCTTCTTAGTTCAGGTACTTTCGGAAGGTGATATACTACGACAGATACAGGTAGGAGTGTACCAAAACGATAGTTTTCAAGTAGTACAGGCTATTCGGTTTGTAATAGAAGATATAACCGGTCAATCAAGGGAAATTCTAGTAGGCGACCCTAATTCAGAGTGGCAGGATGATATAGAAATTCCAGAGGAAGTAGAACTGGTTGGGATAAGCGGAGCCAGTGGTTGGTGGATTGACAATATCCGGTTTCATTTTAGTGACGGATTAGCATCACTAACCTACGGCGGCAGTGGCGGAGACACTGATTTTCGTTTGATTCTCTCACAACGCAATCAAAAATGGAAAGGGCGTTGGCTTGGGGTTTGGGGTACGCGTACCGATTATCTTGAATCCTTAGGATTGATTTTTTGGCCGATTGAGTAGATTATCATTTTTAGGAAACCATGCTGATAGCTACTCACAAACACAACGAAAGCCTTTGTATGAATGCCTATCATCTGGTACGTCACTCCAGCGATGCGTGACACTAGCTCGGCTAGCATTGTAGAGCCAGGCACCGCCCCGCAGAACCCGGTTAAGGCCTTTCTTTGCGAAGCGTTTTATCCAAGCGCGACCATTTTTCGGCGCCCCATCATAGTTTTCATGCCAATGATCTAAAACCCATTCCCATACATTTCCGCTCATATCGTACAGCCCTAACTGATTTGGCTTTTTCTTACCTACCGGATGGGGAGTGAAGTTTGCATTATCCCGATACCAACCTACTTCATTGAGGCTATCGCTTCCAGCGTAGCGGTAGAGGTTCTTCATTCCCTCTTGCCCACCGCGAGTAGCATATTCCCACTGAGCTTCGGTAGGCAGGTTCCCCTTACGATAGCGCCATTGACAATAGGCCTTGGCTCCGTACCAAGTCACATACGTTGCAGGGTACTGTTCTTGCCCTTCAATTAGAATGAATTGATTTTCCAACGCTGTATCAGGTTGAAATTGTATGCCACTGGCTACGTTAGAATCAGTAGTAAGTATTACCTCTACTAGAATATCTTGCCCATAGCGAAGCCCGACACTAGCTTGATCAATTCGATCCACTGTATCTGGGTACAAATTTTCTCGGTAAGCGCTTAAAAACTTAATGAATTCTTCATTAGTCACCTCGTGCTGATTGATATAAAAATCAGCCAAACGGACCTGATGCAAAGGTCTTTGGTGATTGTAAAGATGATGGTCTACCGGATTACCCATAGTAAATTCTCCTCCCTTTACTAGAATCAATTCATTGTTATTTGCACCTTCTTCTTGTTGAGAAAAGCTTTCGTTAATCACTATTACCCATAGAAGTATCAATAAAAAGCCTTTCGATTGCGCCATGCGGATGATAAATTTGAAAACGTCTACTTACAACGCTTTTATCAGTTATTAGCATATCCTTTGCATGTCTAAAGGTTAACCACGAAATCACCTCTAGAAAGCTGCTCTAGTCAGACCCATTCTATTTCTCTTTGATGATAGTTAGGTACCCAATTACGCTTTTCTAAACAATAGCGTAGCGATTATAATCAGCATCGCACCAATCACAAATTGAATAGTAATAGTTTCGTCAAAAAGTAAGATGCCGTACAAGCTGGCAATCACTACTTCTAAGTAAGATAGATACGAAAGAGTTGATGCTTGCATTTTTCGCAATGCCTGGAAAAACATACCGAAGGCGAGTACCCCAATAGAGACTGAAAAGAGGAGAATTAATCCATAAGTTGGCAGGTTAATCTCACTTAAATGGGGTAGAGCAAAGGGCAAGAAAATGAACCCGCCCAGCAAATTCTGAAAAAAAACGGTCTCAAAGCCAGCATATTCGTGAGATGTCCGTTTGAAAATAATAACTGTCAGTGCGTAGAGCATAGAAGAGAGCAGCATGGCACCCATCCCGATCAAATCTTGTTGGTCAGTCGTTATCTGCTGATCGGAAAAGATAATTATGATTCCCACTAAGGGAAGGAACAGCAAGAACTGATTACGTCGGGGAATAGACTCCTTTAGCCAAATACGACTATAGAGCACAGCAAATACTGGCCAGGTATAAAAAATCACAATCGCATTCACAATGCTAGTGTAGGAATAACTGGCAATGAACAGAAACAGCCGCGCAGCATTCAGGAGCGAGCCAATGAGTAACCACCTGACTGAATATCGGAATAACCGTACTCGGCGAATCAGCTTAAAATAGCCAAACAGTAGCACAGTGGGTATTACCATTCGGAAAGCAGTGAGCACAACGGGAGGTAGAGCGAGTGTCTTGATGAAAGCGCCCGCCGAACCAAGAATTAGGATAGCGAGTATCGCCAGTAGATACGGGTTCATATTACAGCATCCACAATCTCCAGACCGCCGATAACAACACTAGCAGCAACGAAACAGGAATGAGGTATTTCCAGCAGAGAGTCATCAGTTGGTCTACCCGCAGGCGAGGGTATGTCCAGCGTACCCACATCTGCACTACCACCAATAGTAGGGTTTTACTAAATAACCAGAAGATACCCCAAAAATGACCAAACCAAGTATTAGGTTCACCCGTCGTCCAATCAGCTAAGGTAGCAGCTCCAATATTAGGTAAGGGGGTGTTCCAGCTTCCTAAGAAAAGAATAGTACCTAGAAAGCTAACCAGTAGCATCATGGCGTATTCGGATAGCATAAATAGCGCCCAACGAAAGCCAGAGTATTCAGTATGATAGCCTCCAATCAGTTCTGATTCTGCTTCGGGAAGGTCAAATGGAGCGCGGTTGCTTTCGGCTAAAGAGGCGATAAAGTAGATGATAAATGCGAAGAACAGGATAGGAGCCCGAACGATATTCCAGGAAAGGATTCCTCCGATATTCGTTACGTCAATCTGCCACTCAGCAATACCGAACAGATAAACCGGAACCTTAGTAACTTCCGTTACCAGAATACCCTGCTGATAGGAGATGTCTTGCAAATCAAAACTCTGGGAGACAATAACTGCACAAAGTACCGCCAACCCCAAGGGTATTTCGTAGCTGATAATTTGCGCTACTGAGCGCAGTGCGCCGTAGAGAGCGTATTTATTGTTTGAACCCCACCCAGACATCAGAATACCAATCACATCTAATGAGACAATTGCCATGAGAAAAAACAGCCCAATTTCAGCAGTAGAACCCCGGAAGCCAGAAGTAAGGGGGAGTACCGAAAACCCGGAAAATACGGCGACAAAGATAATGACGGGAGCTGCCAAAAATAGTACACGATCAACTGCTTTAGGTACAATATCTTCCTTCTGAATCAGTTTTAGCAGGTCGGCTATGGTTTGGAGCAGACCGTACTTGCCTACTTCCATGGGTCCCATTCGGTCTTGAATGAAAGCAGCTATTTTACGCTCGGCATACACGCCTACCACCGTAAACCCCAGTAAAAATGGAAGAAAAAACAGAAAGGTACCCATAGACGAGCAAATTACTAAAAAAGATGGTTTTAATAGTCTACGGTCGACAGTCAATAATTCATAGTTATTATTTAATGAATGATGACGAATGAGTAATGAGATTTAAAATATTAATCATCATTCATTTTCCATTGTGCATTGCTCATTGTATACAGCATCTCGCGAGCTATCTGCCGGCAGCGCTTATCATATTGTTCGCTTTCTTGCGGAGTGTTATCGTACTTCTTAGGGTCTTCATAAGGAAGAGAGAAGCGAGCGTCAGCTCCGGATATAAACGGGCAGGCTTCATCAGCATCAGAGCAAACCATAATGGCCGCGAATGAGCTTTGGGGATTTTCTGAATGATCATATTTCTTAGAAAACACCCTCACCGCAGGATAATCACTGCCCAACGAAGCTAGATAGTGCGGGTTGCTGTTAGATTCGTCGGGTTGGGAAAATTTGACTCCGGCTCGCTCTAGCGCGGCTACGGCGTTGGGATGAAAGGCAGTAGCTTCAGTGCCACCCGAGAAAGTACGAACGTTGGGTAAATGGTAGTAGTAAGCCGCTGCCTGTAGCCAAAGTTGGCCGAAGTGGCTTCGTCGCGAATTATGCGTACAAATCACTACAAAGCTAGTCTCTTTGTCAGCCGATAATTTTTGAGAAACATAGTGGCTTACTTCTTGTAAATCGGCTTTTCGCTGATCAGCAATCTGATCAAATTCTTTGGTTATTACCTGAACGTATTGGGCTAAATCACTATGTAGCATATGGTTAGATTAAAGAGTGGTATTTGTTAGCAGTTTTTTGATACACCAAACAACCCAGTTAGGTATCCGTTGGTATAAAGAAGACTTTTTCTAAGAAATAATTTTTTTTGATATGAAGACTATGACCAAAGAAGACTTACAGACACTCGCCAATTTTTCCGGTATCAATTGTGTCAGTATTTACATTCCTACCCATAAAAAAGGCCATCAGGTGAACGAGAGACAGGATGCCATTTTACTGAAAAACCACTACCAGCAAATCCGCCAGCAACTGAAGGATAAAGATATTTCGGAAAACGAAGCAAACCAATACTTAGCCCCGATCAAGCAGTTGATAGAAGACAGTGATTTCTGGCGTTATCAGGAGCACGGATTAGCAGTTTTTTTAGGTTCCGACTACTTTAAGTACCTAAAGCTACCGTATTCGGTGCGAGAGTTTAGTATGCTCAGTACTTCCTTCCACCTAGATCAGATTGTACCGATGCTGAACAAAGAGCATCCGTTCTATATTTTGGCAATCAGCCTAAACAAGGTTCGTTTGCTAGAAGGTAGTGAACGAGAAATAGAGGAATTAAATGTTCAGGATATGGTACCCGATGGCATGGAGGATGCCTTGAGCTACTATGATTTTGAGAAGAACCTACAGCTCCATTCGGGTCAAGGCAAATCCAATACTCCAATCTATCACGGGCATGGTGGCGATGGTGACAAAGATGATGTGTACGCAGAAGAATATTTCCGGCGGGTGAACGATGCACTGGAGCAAATTATTGAGGATAAAAACTGCCCGATAGTGCTAGCCGCTGTAGAATCCCACCATTCTGTTTACCGCGAGGCCAACAAAACACTGAAGCTGGCTGACTCTGGCATTCAGATGAACCCTGACCGTACTTCGCCGGAGGAATTGCACGAGAAGGCGATGGAGGTTCTGGAAGATTACTTTAATGAAGATAAGCAAAGTGAAATGGATCGCTACGCAGCACTGGCAGGTTCAGGGCAAGCTTCGTACGACATTGAAGAAATAGCTCCCGCTGCAATCAACGGACGAATTGATGCGCTGTTTGTGGTAGAGGGAACCCACCGTTGGGGGTACATCGACCGTGAGGACAACTCAGTGCAATTGCACGAATCTGAGCAGGAAAATGGTCACGATCTGGTAGCAAAATCAGCGGTGCAAACTATTTTACACGGTGGCAATACCTACATAGTGAAAAAGGAAGATTTACCCGAAGAATTCGTGGATGCTGATCTGGCAGCCATTTTCCGGTGGTAACTCTTTATAATGATTGATGATGGATGAGTAGTGAATGGCGTTAATCATTAGTCACCAGTCATTAATTATTATCAATACCAGTCCCAGTTGCCCTTCAGATAATACTGATAGAGTACCGGATTGTGGATCTGGTTGACTTCTATACTATCGAGTGGTAATCCGTAAATGTTTTTACCGAAGGTAGTCATCAGTTGCATGGCTTCCTGATTGAGCCATTGGGTGGGCACGTGCTTAAAAGTCAGTTGTTGAAGCTGGCTTTTTACATTTATAGTCATGTTGGATTTTATGCCTAGTATCCAGCCCCACTCGCCCATGGTGATGATTTGGTTGTGCAACATAGCTGTCTGAAACCCCGCCGCCACTACTGTTTTATCAATGCAGCGAAAAGCTTGGGTTGCGAAATAAGGACTACCCGCCTGGGTAATGAACACTCCTCGTTCCCGCAAATGCCGATAAGCCAATCGGTAAAACTCTTCGGTATACAACCGATTAAGATCAACTGATTTTGGATCCGGAAGATCGATGATAACTACGTCAAAATATTGGCTTGTTTGTTCCAAGAAAGTGTAAGCATCCTGATTGTAGATAGTTACCTTCGGATGATGCAGCGCGCTATCATTCAGATTCAGTAGTACTGGATTCTCTTTACCCAAGTTGGTCATAGCTGGGTCTAGATCGACTAACGTAATATCTTTCACCGAAGGGTACTTCAGAATCTCTCGTGCCACACAGCCATCACCTCCCCCAAGTACTAGTACCTGCCGCGGATTTGGAGCCAATGTCATAGCCGGATGAACCAATGGCTCATGGTAAAGGGCTTCGTCTACTGTGCTTAATTGCTGGTTTCCGTTAATGTAAAGCCAGTAATCGTTTTTCCACTGAGTAAGTACAATTTTCTGGTAGCGGCTCTGCTGCTCAAAAACTACTTTATCACGATAGCGCTGCTGTTCCCCGAATAGAATAATTGGTTTGGCGAAGATGAGGCCACTCAAAAGTACTACTCCTACTATACTTCCAATACTACCCAGCAGTTTCCGATTGAAGGGCGATAAGTATTGCCAAAGCATTAACAACAAAACAATGGCTACGGTAAAATTGACGAAAGCCAGTACAAACGGAGTGTACGTTAACCCCAGATACGGCAACCCCACAAAAGCGAAAAAGACTCCGCCTAACAAGCTGCCAAAATAATCTTTCTCCATCACCGAGGCTACGTTGATCCGTAGCGACTCAAAGGTATCGTTTACCCGGATGACTAACGGAATCTCTAGACCAATCAGTAGACCAATGCTCATGCACAGACCGTAAATAATCAGTCCGGTATAAAGGGTGTAACCCGAAGCTAAGTAGGCCATTAAAGCTGAAAAACCGCAAAGTATTGATAGCGTAAATTCAACTAGAATAAATTTTTGCAGCAAATCCTTCTGAAAGAAACTACTCAATCGGCTACCTAATCCCATCGAGAATAGCATCAGTGAAACAATCATCGTCCACTGAAACACCGAGTCACCCAAAAAGTAAGTAGCCAGGGTTGAAAGCACATACTCTGCCACAATACCCGCTAGCCCAGTAGCAAATAGTGAGATTTTCAGTATTCGTGATTTGGAACGATTATGCCAGTGAGAAGAAGAAGTATTGTCAGTGGAGGTAGTTACAGACATAGCGTAATCAGCACTGAGCCACCTACGTAGGCGAAAGCTTCAATTAGCCCGGCACCTACGTTGGGCTTTTCTTGGTTGATAAGTTCGTCGGTCAAACTACGGCCAGGCAGCAGAATTTTATCAGTAAGCCAGCGGACGATGGGTAAAAAGGCTAGCCCAATTAGTACGTCAATACCCACGTCAGTTAGAGATTCTTGCCAGCTAAAAAAATCGGTCATTAAGCCGTAGCGAATTAGGTTGGCAATGGAAATCAGTGCTCCGGCAAATCCTAAACCCACTGCTACATTATCTCGCTCAATCTGATCGTGTACATCAAACGGGATAATGGCCGAGTAAAGGTAAGCTGTAACAATCAACAGCAATTGTCCGATTACCCAAAAGACGACAGCAGTCAGAAAACCACCTCCTTCACCCGATACTGCTCCCATAATAATCAGTCCAGTACCGATGGCACTAGCCCCTTCAATCACTCCCGTTCCGGCGTTACGATCCTCTATGATTTCTTTGTAGACACTAAACTTTCGTAGAACAATTTTATCGTTAATAACGATAGAAAGGTTCAGTAGCAAAATAGCTAATAGACCGTAAGCTGATATGTTTATAATGTCGTCAAACAGTCCCTCGGAAGGCCCCATTACAGCTCCAACAATTGCTAGCAGCAAGCCAATGAAGTAACCGACGTGAGCGACAGCGAAGGCAAAATTATCCTTCTCTACCAACTCCTGCTGCACCTGAATCTTTCGCTGAAATAGCTGGTGTATCCACTTCCCCAGTAAGAATAGAATGAAACAAAGAGCTAAATACGTAATGGCCGAAAGGATAGCATCAAGAATTGGCATGAGAGAGTTGGTTAGTTTTACTCGGCTGTTAAGTTAAAAATACGTATGGTTTGTTGCTTGGTTTTTAGCAAATAGAATAAAAATACTTGCCAAAAAATCGGTTGCTGGTGAAAATTCATCTCACAAAATTTGTAAAAAAACACGAAAGCATGAATTTCAGAGAATTACACCACCAACCTAAACTGTTACTTATCGGCAATGTATGGGATGTAGCCAGTGCTAAAATTATGGAGAAACTTAACTATCCGGCATTAGGTACTTCAAGTGCAGCAATCGCGGCAACTTTGGGGTATCAAGATGGGGAAGAAATGGAGTTCGGAGAGTTAGAGTACGTCGTTAAAAGAATTGTAGCTAACACTAGATTACCCCTCTCGGTAGACTTGGAAGCAGGTTACAGTCGCTATCCGGAAGAAATAGCAAAGCATATTGAAAGACTAGCCCAATTAGGCGTAGCTGGGATTAACTTAGAAGACAGTTTGGTAAACGGACAAAGAGAATTAGTCAACGCGACTAGTTTTAGCCAACTGATTGGTTTTATTCGTGATCGTTTGACGGTGCGAGGAACTGATATATTTGTAAATGTACGTACTGATACTTTTTTGGTACCGGGTGAGAATCCGGTTGAGGAAACGCTTGCCCGGGTTCAGCAATACGAAACCGCTGGAGCTGACGGGGTTTTCGTGCCGGGTATCGAAAAAGAATCGGATATTAGGCAAATAATTCAGGCGACAAGCCTTCCTCTCAATGTGATGAGTATGCCTAACCTTCCTGATTTTGCTACGCTAGCAACTTTGGGAGTTAAGCGACTATCGACCGGAAACTTTATTCACAGCAAACTGCTAGATCAGTTTGAGGCTACGCTCAGAGCAATCCAATCGTCAAAATCTTTCAAATCAATATTTCAATAGTGGAAATCCTTGCTCAAGATAAAATCGATACTTACTATCAGGCACTGCTGGCGTGAGATTCAGAATACGTGGGAGTTTTTTATGTGGGTGTGAAGACCACATCCGTCTTTTGCATTGCAACCTGCCGGGCCAGAAAGCCTAAGAAAGAAAACGTGGTTTTTTATCCATCTTTTAAAGCTGCACTCGCTAGTGGGTTTCGCCCTTGTAAAGTTTGTAAGCCTACTGAAAATGCCGCTCAACCCCCGGAAGGAGTAAAAAAAGCCATTCAGTTGGTCAAAGACTATCCTAAGGAAAAGGTTTCAGATGAAAGATTACGGAAAGAAGGTATCAGCCCTGACTTGGTGAGACGCTGGTTCAAGAAAAACTATGGGTTAACTTTTCACTCCTTCCAAAGAATGTCCCGAATTAATCAGGCTTATCAAGAACTGAAAGACGGAAAAAGTGCGACCGCAGTGGCCTTTGACTCAGGCTATGAGTCGTTGAGTGGGTTTGGATATACCTACAAAAAACTGCTAGGAAAAGCTCCATTGAAAAGTACGAATCAAGATATGATTCTAACCAGCCGGATCACTACTCCCTTAGGTCCCATGTTGGTGGGGGCTACCAGTCGCGGAGTCTGTCTACTGGAATTTACCGATAGGAAAATGCTAGAAACCGAACTGAGGGATTTACAGCGGCTATTGAATACCAGAATCATTGTTGGAGAAAATCAGCATATAACCCAAGTCAGAAGCGAATTAACGGAGTATTTTCAGGGCGAAAGGCAGCAGTTTGACATTACGCTAGATACTCCGGGTACTGATTTTCAGCGGATGGTTTGGCATTCACTACAACAAATTCCGTTTGGTAGTACTCGGTCGTATCAGCAACAAGCCGAAAAGGTAGGGCGTCCCCGAGCCATTCGGGCAATAGCTAGTGCTAACGGTCACAACAGAATTTCAATCGTAATTCCTTGCCATCGGGTCATTGGGAAAGACGGAAATTTGACTGGGTATGGTGGTGGACTAGAAAGAAAACGATGGCTGTTAGCGTTTGAAAAAGAGGTCGCTACCAAATAGTGGTAAGTTATAGAGATATAGTTTGTGCTGAGAGCCTTTCTTTTTAGCACTTTTCCTTTGTCTCTCATTGAGATTACTTTGGGTTTTTGATTAATCCTTTGCTTCTCGAACAGAATAATCAAACCGACCACTCTTGACTTCTATCGTATCTAATGAGTCAGAGGTGGCGGTAAATGAAAAGGTGCCAGCCACTATGTAATTAATAGAGCTTTGATTTTGGGTACCGAGGTTGGCTCGCCGTATAGTTAACTGCCCTACCCCAGCCGTGGCGACAGTATCGTATCCCTGAACTAATTGACCATAGTTTTGCTCGCCATCTAGTAGAAATGTTTTTCGGTGTAATCTTCTGATAGATTCAAATTGTAACTTCCGATTATCAATCACAAAATTGATCTCGGTATATATTCCTAGTGAATCAGTCAATTCTCTTTGATGACCATCGAGGGTGAGTAGAATAATACTATCCTTGGGAATAAACTCAATCCGTAAATCTCGAGTAGCACCACCAAAGATACGAACTCCTCTCACTGCCCGCCATAGGTTATCGTTAATAAAGCAGCCCGCTGCATCTTTGCCTTCTTCTGAATACCGGGGGAGACGAGGGTCAGTTGGGTCAGGAATAAACTCACCCTCACATTGACTGAGTATCATCGCTAGAAAAATTAGTATAATGCTATTTCTCATGGCTTGAAGAAAGTCATAATAATACCGAAATAGGTAGTACGAAGATTTACATCACGAATAGTCCCGATAAAATCGCCAGTATCGGAAATAGCTGGATATTTTACTAAGTTCCGTAATCCGTGAGTGTACCCAGCGTATATACCCCACCAAGATCCACATTGCCAGCGAAGTTCAGCACGCAGGCCTACGTCATTATCTCGGTAATTTTCAATCACCCCAATTCTCTCCACTCCTTGTCGGTATCTAGCCCGAATTAAACCATTTAGTTCTACTCCAGCAGCAGCTGACCAGTGATCGCCCATAAAGTAGTTCATATGCGGATAGGCTGTAAAATACGTAAGGCGATAAACATGGCGAATATTATCAATCTCTTGAACGTACCCTTTGCGGTTGAACTCTAGTGATAACCCAGGACGAAACGAATCATTACGGAAAACTGGAAAATAGCCACTCATGCCCATCTGATACCCTACCTGCGGTTGAATATCACCAACTAAGTATTGGCTGCGAACAGTATTGAGAGTAGCTCCACCGTACAGGGAAAACTGAGCCGATGCTACTAACGGGAGTAGTAGAAATGTTGCTAGCCAACCAAACCATTGCATAAGAAGAAAATAAAATGTTCAACCATCTAGAAGACTCAGATGGTATTACGAAGGTTGGAATTATCTGATGAAGGCTCTGGTGAAAAAGTTACTTTTTTGTTACGCCCAGCCCTTCCCTTTGCGGTGCTTTTTCTTCTTTCCAAAGTTGCCTTCTCGCTTGGATTTTTGGGGACCGTCAGAATTAGACTTTTGTACTAAAGCTAATTGTCCGGCAAAAGTGGCTCCATCAAAGGCGGGTTCAATGACTGACTCATGCTGGCGGTCTACTTCAAACATGGTGAAATTTTTCTCAATATCAATTTTGCCAAAACGAATTGATGAATCGTTGGTATGCTCGTTAATCAAACCCATAAGGCGGGCGGGATTCATCTTGTGCTTGCTTCCGACGTTGATATAAAATTTAGTAAAGTTAGTTTTACTGCGCCGCTCGCGTACCCGCTCGTTCTGCCGACTGCCTCGGTCACGGTCGCGTCCGTTCTTACGTTCTTCAGCTTTCACATTGAGGTCACGGGCATTTTCGTAGTACGCTAGAAAGCGATTGAATTCTACCGATACAAAGCGTTTAATTAAATCTTCCCGGCTTAGCCAATCCAGCTTTTTGTAGATGACTGACATATAGGGTTCAATTTGTTCTTCATTGACCTCAATATGTTCCATTCGGTCGATGAGGTGGAAAAGCTGTTTCTCGCAAATCTCCCGTCCCCCCGGTACAGGCTGCTGTTCAAAGGAAATTTTTGCTGCTCGTTCAATCTGTTTAATTCTTCCTTTTTCCCGGCGGTGAATAATAGCGATGGATGTTCCCTCTCGTCCGGCGCGCCCGGTTCGTCCGCTGCGGTGGGTATATACTTCAATATCGTCAGGTAGGTTGTAGTTGATGACATGGCTCAGGTCATTCACATCAAGTCCTCGCGCTGCCACATCGGTAGCTACCAGCATATTCAATTGCTTTTTTCGAAAGCGGTTCATTACGTAATCGCGCTGGGGTTGGGATAAATCTCCGTGCAAAGCATCAGCATTGTAGCCGTCAGCCCCCAGTTTGGCCGCTACATCTTTGGTTTCTTGGCGAGTACGGCAAAACACAATTCCGTAAATCTCAGGGTATAAATCGGCAATTCGCTTCAGAGCAGTATAGCGGTCTTTGGCATTCACCATGTAGTACACGTGTTTCACGGTACTAGCCCCAGCATTACGCGAACCTACCGAGATTTCGGCCGGGTTTTGGGTAAAACGCCCCGCAATAGATTTGGGCATGGTTGCCGAGAACAACAGAGTCTGTCGCTCTTCGGGCGTTTCAGCAACAATGGCTTCTAGTTCTTCCTTGAATCCCATCGATAGCATTTCGTCAGCTTCATCCAACACCAATCGCTCTACGGTATTCAGTTTTAATATCTTGCGGCGAATCAGGTCGTGAACACGTCCGGGGGTTCCCACTACAATCTGTACGCCTCGTTTTAACTGCCGAATCTGCTGATCCATGCTGGCACCGCCGTAAACCGCGGCTACTCGCACATTGGGTAAGTGCTTAGCTAGATCATCCAAATCACGAGTAATTTGTAGGCAAAGTTCGCGAGTAGGGCAGAGCACTAACGCTTGCACTTGAGAAGCATCGTCGCTTACCAAATGTAATAAGGGCAAACCAAATGCGGCAGTTTTACCCGTTCCGGTTTGGGCGAGAGCAACCAAATCTCGGTTTTCAGAAATAAGTAGAGGAATAGCCTGCTGTTGAATGGGGGTAGGTTCGGTGAAGCCCAGTTCTTCGGTAGCTTTCAGTAGTTCAGGGCGTAAACCCAGTTGAGAAAAAGTCATAATGATTTTAATAAGTGTAAGCAATCCACTGGTTGCTTCAGGAAGAGAATGTTAACAGCTTAAGCGGTCAGCTAGTAATCAGTGGGTGGCCTACGCAAGCTAATTATTGTCGCAAAGGTACAACCATTGTTGGTAAATTTGCGACCTTTATAAATAATACTTTGCCCAATAAAGTTCCTTCATGCGAAAGATCATTGAAGCACGTCTGAGCTTTTGTCAGCGTATTGATGCCATTGACATATCAATACGAGGAACAAGGAACGTAATCTGCTGTGTACCACGTTCAGAAGGTAATAATTGTTAGATAGCTCTATGAATTCAGTTCGGGCGATTCGCCAGATGAACGCGTTAGGTCAGCAGCGTATTCCGTTTTTGTTTATTGTTGATTTTCTGGGAAATAACACGCAAGTACTTCCCTTAGATGATATTGACTCGAGTCAATTATTATTTGACGTACAAGGTATTTCTAATGCGCCCACGCGATCTATTCAGAAATTCCCTGTGAAGCTAGAGAAATTTCCGGTAGATTTTGCTACCTACCAAGCTGCTTTTGAACGCGTACAATACCACATTCGTCGGGGTGATACCTACTTGGTAAATCTGAGTTTTGAGACGCCTATCACCTTAAATCTTTCGTTGCAAGAAGTGTTTTACCGCAGTCAAGCTCGTTACAAACTATATTCTCATGATCAGTGGGTAGTATTTTCTCCCGAAACCTTCTGTCAGATTGACGAAACGGGAGTAATCCGCACTTTCCCAATGAAAGGAACTATCGATGCTTCTTTACCAGATGCTGCTACTCGCTTAACTAACGATAATAAGGAGAAAGCTGAACATACCACTGTGGTAGATTTACTGCGAAATGACCTCAGCCAGATTGCTATCGATGTCACCGTACCTCGCTTCCAGTACCTAGAAAAGATCATAACCCACCAGCGGGCACTATGGCAAATGAGTTCGGAAATCCGGGGACGACTGCCACCTGATTACACTGATAGTATTGGTGATTTGCTGTTTGCGTTACTGCCTGCTGGATCGATCAGCGGTGCGCCTAAACCTAAAACGGTGGCTATCATTCGGGAAGTGGAAAACTATAATCGGGGTTTTTACACTGGAGTTATGGGGTTATTTGATGGAAAAAAATTAGACTCTGGAGTGATGATCCGCTTTATTGAAAAGAAAGATGGCAAGTACGTTTTCAAAAGTGGGGGCGGGATCACCTACTTCAGTGAAGCCGAGCGGGAGTATCGGGAACTCATCGATAAGATTTATGTACCGATTTATTGAAACCCTGTGCGTCCGAAAAGGTAAGATACAACACCTTGTCTACCACCAACAGCGGGTAGATCAAACTCGACGAACAGTGTTGGGGCTAGACGGTCAGCTATCGCTTAATCAATTATTACAACTACCCGATGAATGGAAAAATATAGAGCGGGTAAAATGTCGGATTGTCTACTCAAGCACTTTAGAAGAGAGTACTTTTACCGAATACCTTCCCCGCGCTATTCGTTCGCTGCGCTTAGTCACCCACGATACTATTCAGTACAATTATAAGTTTGAAGATCGTCGCCTGATTAATCACTTATTTGCTCGGCGGGGTGCTGCGGACGATGTTTTAATTGTAAAAGATGGGATAATTACCGATACCTCGTACAGCAATGTAGCTTTTTTTGACGGTCAACAATGGTTTACTCCACACCAACCTCTATTACCTGGTACTGCCCGTACCCGTCTGCTTAATGAAGGTATTTTGAAAGAGGCAGAAATAACTCCCGGCGATTTATCGCGCTTTACTCATTGTAGTCTGATCAACGCTATGCTGCCACTGGGTGAGTGTGCAATGCCTGTTGATAATATTGGATGGTAAGTGATGCAGACGCGCTTCAACCAGGGGGTGATTTCTCTTAAATTTATATCTCGCTAGGTAATGGGTGTTTCCAGGAGTCGCGATAGGGTCGTTGCAGCAAATCAGTAGCTTCTGTATCGTTAACTACTACCATCTTGGCAGGGTCGTAAACCAACGGGCGACCCACTGCCATTGACATATTGGCCAGAATGCAGGAAGCAGTTGAAATATGCCCATTCATAATGTCTGCCACAGGCTTACTCTTATTTTCAATGGCATTGAGGAAGTCTAGCATATGCAGACGTGTCGCTGGGGCAGCGTTTAGCTCAATACGGTCTTCGGTCACGTCTTCAGGGTACTTTTCCTTTTCGTAGAGCACATCAAAATGAATTGGGTCACCTTCTTTGTAAGGAATAAAGTCGGCCTGCATGGTGCTACCTGCTAGCGTACCGTGTTCACCAAATAGTTTGAACGACCAAGGGTATTCTGGGTCGGCAGGTGATCCCCAGCTTCGGTGCTGCCACACACAGTTCAGTTCGGGATACTCAAATACTGCTGATTGGGTATCAGAAATATTAGATTTGCCATCTTTTTGTACGTAAATACCACCTTGAGAAGAGATCTGCTGGGGCCAGCCTAAGTCTAACATCCAACGCACCGTATCTAGCATATGCACACACATATCGCCCACAATTCCGTTGCCATACTCCATAAAAGTCCGCCACCAGCGGATGTGGGGCAACCCATCGTAGGGACGGAGGGGAGCGGGACCAGTCCACATCTCGTAATCAAAAAACTCGGGAACTGGCTCAACGGGTGGGTTGCCGTTCGCTCGCATATGAAAATAGCAACACATTTCTACATGGGATATTTTACCCAGCAAACCAGCGTCTACCACATGCTTTTTAGCATCAATCAGGTGGGGAGTGCTTTTTCGTTGAGTACCTACCTGAACCACTTTATTGTATTTTTTTGCCGCAGCTACAATTGCTTCTCCCTCCAGAACATCTACGCTAATGGGTTTTTGCAAATACACGTTTGCTCCGGATTTTATGGCATCAATAGCTTGCAGAGCGTGCCAATGGTCAGGGGTGCCGATCAGTACGATATCTAAATCTTTCTCAGCCAGCATCTCCCGATAGTTGGTGTAGGTTCGAGGAGTTTTTCCAGATTTTTGTCGCTGACTAATCAGGTTAGCTGCTTCTTTTAACAATTGTTGATCTACATCGCAAATAGAAACTACTTCTACCGGAGCCACCTGAATCAGACGAAATACGTCATTTTTACCGTACCAGCCAGTACCGATCAAACCTACTCGCCAGGGTTTGTCTCTAAACAGTGTATCTAGCCCCTGATGACCAAAAGTAGAAAGTGCCAGAGAGGCAGAGGCTGTTTGGAGAAAGCGACGGCGATTGATATTGAAGTTATTCACAATAGGAGAGAATTAGTTGTTGTATTTGAATAAATATAAAAGAAGTTGATTATAATTTCCCAGCCTACTCGCCAACTTCTACGCGATCTTTCATCAAAAAATGGGCATTTCGCTGCTAATTTGCCGGAATAGAGCAGTCATTTGTTTAATGAACGATACTGATGCATAAATGCCCTAGATCAGTTTATTGTGAAAGTATACGACACTCATTACCATTTTGCACTTGCTTCGTCAATTATCGAGTGCTGCTTAGTATATTACGAATTGAATCAAAAAGTACTACACATTTATGCGCATTTTTATTCGTTCTCTCACGGTATTTTTACTAATCGCAGGATTTCTCCTCCCGACTGAATCATTTGCTCAGCGTAAGAAGAAAAAGAAAGATAAGGAAGAACAAACTGACCAAAAAGCCAAAGACTCTCCCATTAAAGCCTACTCAGAAATAATTACTGATGAAGCTGAAACCGATACTGGTTTGTTTTCAGTGCATAAAGTACGCGGTAAATATTACTTCGAACTCCCCGATTCTTTATTAAACCAAGAGATGTTAGTCGTCAGCCGAATTTCCGGGCACGTGAAGGGTTTGAACTTCGGGGGAGCCGGTATGAAAAGCCGACCTCAGCAGGTGCTACGCTGGCAAAAACTGGATGATAAAATCTTACTTCGCTCGGTATCCTTCAACAGCGTAGCTAGTTTTGAAGATCCTATCTACCAGTCGGTTCGAAATAATAATTTTGAGCCAGTCATCATGGCTTTTGACATCAAAGCGTATAATGGTGATACTACCGCTTATGTCATCGAGATAGCATCTCTGTTTACTAAAGATATTGCGATGATTGGGGCATTGGACGAACGAGAACGCAAAGATTTTGAAGTCAAAGGCTTAGATGAGCAACGCAGTTTAATTACGAGTATCCGTAGCTTTCCGCAAAATGTAGAAGTGCGGCATGTTTTGACCTACAACGGAAATAAGCTACCCGATAATGCGCTTACCAATACCCTTTCAGTAGAAATGAACCAGTCGTTTGTGCTGCTGCCCGCTGACCCAATGAAGCCTCGCCTCTATGACGCCCGAGTTGGTTACTTTTCTATCGCACAGACCAATTACAGCCTGGATGAACAGCGAGCCGCTCAGCGACGCTATATCACCCGATGGCGGCTCGAGCCTAAAGATACTGCTGCTTTCCGGCGGGGTGAACTGGTGGATCCTATCAAACCAATTGTGTACTACGTTGACCCAGCTACTCCCCGCAAGTGGCGTGATTACATTAAGCAAGGTGTAGAGGATTGGCAACCTGCCTTTGAAGCGGTTGGGTTCAAAAATGCCATTCTTGCTAAAGAACCACCCACGCCCGAAGAAGACCCGGAGTGGAGTCCGGAAGATATACGCTACTCAGTGATCCGCTACATCACTACCGATATTCAGAATGCTCAGGGACCGCACGTACACGATCCACGTACGGGAGAAATTCTGGAGAGTGATATTCTCTGGTATCATAACGTAATGAATCTGTTACGTAATTGGTACCTGGTGCAAACGGCAGCAGTAAATCCCGAAGCTCAGCGTGTGAAATTTAAAGATGAAGTGATGGGCGAACTGATCCGCTTCGTGGCAGCGCACGAAGTAGGGCATACCTTAGGACTACCACATAATATGGGTTCTAGTGTTGCTTATCCGGTAGACTCGCTACGTTCTCCTGCATTCACGAAGAAAATGGGTACGGCACCTTCCATTATGGACTACGCTCGCTTCAACTATATTGCCCAGCCGGAAGATGGCGATGTTGACCTACACCCAAAAATTGGGCCTTATGATTTTTGGTCGATCGAGTACGGCTACAAGCCTCTGCTAGATACCGAAACTCCGGGAGAAGAACATAAAATTTTGCATGGGTGGGTAAAGGAGAAAGCCGGTGATCCGCTGTATCGTTACGGGCAGCAACGGTTTAACCCGCAAGACCCCACGGCCCAAACTGAAGATTTGGGCGATGATGCGGTAAAAGCCAGCGAATACGGTATCGCTAACCTCAAGCGTATCCTACCTAAAATCATGGAGTGGTCAGCCCAGGAAGGTGAAGATTACGATGACCTAGAAGAACTTTATGGGCAAATACTCGCTCAACTCGGGCGTTACACCCGGCACGTTGGAACCTACGTAGGAGGAGTATACGAGTACCGAAAAACTTCGGATGAAGATGGTATCGTATTTAGTCCGGTAGCCAAAGAGAAACAATCGGCTGCGATTAATTTTCTCAACGAGCAGGTTTTTCAAACTCCCCAATGGCTTATTGCTCCCGATATTACGCAACGATTTGAAGGAATCGGCACACTGGATCGCATCCGATCTTTTCAGGTAAATACCCTCGATCGGTTATTTCAGGCTGACCGCCTTAACCGTTTGATTGAAGCCCAAGCTGTTTCTAGTCAGGAAGTATATTCTATTCTTGACCTATTTAATGATACTCGTCGAGGGATATGGACTGAGCTTTCTAACGGACAAGTTATTGATCCGTACCGACGTAATTTACAGCGGGCGTACCTAGATAAAATGAAATCGCTGATGGAACTGGAAGACGACCGCTTCGATCAGACCGATATAAAGGCGATTACCCGCGCTACGCTAGTCAATCTTCAACAGAATGTAGACCGAGGACTGTCTCGCCAGCGTGATACCTTTTCTCGTTACCACTTGCAGGATATACAGAAACGTATTGAGCGTATTCTGAACCCGGAAAATTCATAAACAAAATATGAAATATGAGATACGAAAATAGAGAACGGAGAACGGCTGATTCACTATCATTTTTCGTGCTCTCTCCTCCGTTTTCCGATGACAATTAATAATCTAACAATTGAACCATCGATCCTTCTAATCATTAAACAATCAATAACCAACAAACAACGGAACGCTTCTCACTAACCCAGGTACTGCGGGTAGCCCAGGTTCTCAGTCTTGATGTAGTGCTGGGAGGTTGTGTCTCCGCTTGGTTTGTGGCTAGCCTATGTCGGGTGACGGTAGAGCCAACTACAATTGTGGCGCTAGGAGCCTGCATTTGGCTTATCTACACTGCCGATCATCTGTGGGATGCGTATCGGCTAAATCAGCCAGCTCATACCGTGCGACACCGTTTTCATCAGAATCACTTTCGTAGTATGCTAGTGATATTCTGCCTAACAGCACTTTTAGGATTAGCTATCTTATTTTACTTGCCACGGTCGGTAATTCAGAGTGGTTTGTTCCTTTTGGGTGGAGTAGTTATTTACTTTCTGATTTTTCAGTTGGCTAATCTTCATCAATTTATTCCCAAAGAACTCTCTGCTGCCTTATTATATTCATTGGGTATCTTTCTTCCGGTATTTGCCCAGGTTGAATATTGGCAGCTTCATCACACGCTATTTTTTGGGCAATATTTTTTTCTTGCCTTAGCTAATCTGGCTATCTTTTCCTATTACGAATACGATAGCGATCGTTTAGATAAAACATCTTCTTTAGCTACGCAATACAGTGCCTCAGTAGCTCAAAGCGTAGCTAAGCTCTCCCTGCTGTCAGCAATGATTTTATTAGGGGTAGCCTTGCTGTTTTTTTCTCCTCAATCATCCGATTATTTCGCTCAACTTATTTTTATGCTGATGATAAGTGTTTTGGCAATGGTGTTATTCTTTTCTGATCTCTTCAGACACAAAGAATCCTATCGTTGGGTTGCTGATGGAGTTTTTCTCCTTCCAATTATATACTTACTTTTTGCTTGATGGCTGCATTACATTTTTCGTTCGATCGTATTGCCCCAGTTTACGATTTTTTAGGTTACCTGGCATTCGGCGATAGGCTACAACAAGCCCAGAAGCACTTTTTATCAGCAATTCCGCCAAATAGCCATGTACTGGTTATCGGTGGAGGCAGTGGGAAAATTGTACTTGATTTATTAGATCAGGCTGCGTTTCGTCAACTAACCTATGTAGAAGCTTCAGCAGTTATGCTTCGTCAGGCTAAGAAAAAAATAGCTGATTATCGTCAGACAAACTCAAAAGATTCACTTGCTAATATCATTTTTATTAACGGCACCGAACGGGATATTGCATCTTCAGAAAGATATCAGGTAGTGATTACCAATTTCGTGCTGGATATGTACGAAGGAGATGCGTTAGACCGGATGATGCAGCGAATCGATACGTTACTTTTGCTGGATACCTACTGGTTATTTACTGATTTTCGCTACAGTTTGCAATCTGCCAAGAGGTGGTGGCAGAGGCCTTTGACTGGGCTGATGTATCTGTTTTTTAAGATAACAGCCAATATCCGAGTACAATCCTTACCTAATTATGACGCCCATTTTGAGCGGTTGGGATGGACAGCAGAGCAGCAACATAGTTTTTTTGGTGATTTTATTACAAGCCGGATTTATCGACGGACTACTGAGCTAACTCAGGATGATTCTTCTTCAGATAGTTGATAAAATTCTGGCAAGAGCGATGTAAAATCTGATACACCTCTTCAAACCCATCCTCGCTACTCCAGTATGGGTCGGGTACGCTCTGGCTGTCGGCCTGCTCGTCAAACTCTCGCATCAGGAGAATCTTTTTATTATCCGCAGATTTTGGCAATTGTCGCTGAATATTACTCAGGTTGCTTTCATCCATAGCTATGATGTAGTTAAACTTATTAAAGTCACCCGTAGTGAATTGTCGCCCCTGATGATCCAGCTTCAGCTGATATTTATGCACTACCCCCAAGGTACGAGAGTCGGGTGGTTCACCAATATGGTAGTCAGAAGTGCCGGCTGAATCAGACTCAATAAACCCCGCTAGACCATATTTTTGGATTAACCCATTAAAAATTGCCTCAGCCATAGGTGATCGGCAAATGTTGCCTAGGCAAACAAAAAGTATTTTAATCATATTCGTTGGGGCGATATATTATTTTTTCTTACTAAAAATAGCTCAAACTTGCTCAGAAAAGCACTTTTTCAAAAAAGTTAACTTTTTTTCTATTTAGGGGGTTACCTTTTCTCACTTTGGAGTATATATAGATACATAACACAAATTGTTTATTCATACACCTGTTTTAGCCAAGAAAACCTTCTTACAATAAGAGGGTTTTTCTTTTTTATACCCATCACGTGTTATGAATACGTAAAACCTCTGGTAGGCGTTCAACCGAATCATTCTTTTTCCGGCACAACCCACTAATTCACGGTGTTATGTGGCTCTTCTATTACAACTTTATGAAATGCTGATTGAGGTTCAGTGAGATCAATAGTGAATTGCTCGTCGGATAAGGAAGTTTCTCCTATCAACTTGTATGCGTCCGACTTTCCGTGGTCTTTAAATTGGTTGGTTGAACTAAGCCATATTTTCACTTTACCTTCCTTTTCTATTGCTTTCCACGAAACAACTAGTTGATCTTTTCCCCGCTGAACGTGAGGCTGAATGAGCGAAACCGGGTTAGTAAGAGAAACACCATCCACTTCCCGATCCTGCTCTGGTGAAATTTCAACATTCAGAAAATCCGCCAGAGTAGGTATAATCTACGATAGTAGGTTAATGCTGGTGAAAGTAGTCGTTCAGGTTTTTGGCATTGGTCGTAATCCAGGTGGTGCGCTCCCGCTGCTTTGCTTTGTATTTTGGTATGTACGTATGTATTCGTGGAAGATTTAAAGAGATGACTCTATTGTTGAGGCAGTGGTTAGTCGATATCATTCAGAACCGCCTAGACGAGTAAGTGCTGGCAGTAGATAATGTCGAGCAAGTGGCCGACCTGGTATTCGTTATCTCCGATAGTGCCTACTACTTTCTTAGTATGATTGATAATCTGGCTGATTACGAAAAAGGTTAGCAGTTTATCATCAGCAGGCTCTACGTTTGTGTAATTTGTCGAGCTAGAATGTGAATTTTTGACTTTACAACTTCTTCGGGAGGTAATAAAAAAGCCAACCCGAAGTGGATTGGCCTTTTCTTTATTCGCTCGCGTTGCACCATCTCTTTCTCAGTGAATATTTTGTCAACTGTTGTGTGCACGTAGGGCGATTGTTGAGAAAGTATTATTGCTTATACACCTTTCTCGGTGGTTTCTACTACTCTAATATGTTTACGAGGACGTTATAATATCTCGTTGCTATAAACTCAGCCCCCGCATCGTTGTAGTGAACAAGATCAGCCATTAGGCTATCAGAAAATCCGGTATACATATCCACGGGTATGACTCGTGAGGAAGCTGTTGATTGTTCGGTGGCAATGGTTACTACCTCTTGTTGGACTCGCTCAAGAGCATCTGCGTAGGCCGGAACGGCGATCATAAGGGCGGAAGTAAATTGGGCAGGTTGCTCGATGATGATTGTTACATTGGGGTTTTTCGCCTGCAACACATCTATAATTGCGTTGATATTTGAGATGCCTTGGTCATAGTCTAACCCTTCCAAAATGTCATTCCCACCCGGTGAACTGAACAAAACAATATCGGGTGGGCCTGTTTGAGCGAGCCAATCGTTAAGCCCACCTAAAATTTGTCCTGAAGTCCAACCTCCTCTTCCCTCGTGGTCATTGTCAAAATTATTATTATTGAACGCTGGGTAAGAAGCCTCGTCTGACCGAGTGCCGATGAAGTCAAACGTCCAACCGTTCTCAATTAGGTCTTTCCAAAGTTCATATCTGAAGCTCTCAAATTCAGGGCGATCACCTTCTACTCTTGAGGCTCCTAAAGCCATTATTTTGTTGATGGGATTACTGGGTGGTTCCGATGTCGAATCGTCATCGCAAGAATTTAGTAGCAGTAGAGAAACTCCGATTGCCAAAATTTTAAGTTTTATGTTCATCTTAAGTTGTTTTAAATTACAGAGAACAATCAGATAAATCGTTTGTGCATTATCCGTTATTGGTGATGATATTCACTGAGAAAGAGTTGGTACGAAACTCTTAGAGTAAGCGGCCGCCTGTTACCCGTTAGGACTGGTGCTATGAATACTCCGAATGACCCGAGCGCATATTGTAGTAATTTAGGCTATTGCTTTAGAAAACGAATGCGAACAGTTTCTTCAAGATGCCGAGATGAGCAGAGTTCCAACAAGTAGCTACCGGCAGCAAGCTGAGATATTAACACCTCATTATCCGTTGTTTGTCCTTTAACTACAACACGACCTAGTACATCTACAATACAGTAGGAGCCATCATCGAAACGAGTTGTGCCCTGCCAGTATAGCACCTCTTTAGCTGGATTGGGATATACTGTTACGCTGGTGTGGGATACTTCTGAGACTATATCAGTAATAAGTTTACCTTTCAGCATTACTAGGGCTGAGGTATCACTACCGTAGACTTCATTGTTGGCGTTCAATGCATCTACCCGAATCTTTCCCCTTGGTTGGGGTACGGTCGAGAGGCTGGTAAACTGGTAGTTTCCTCTGCTTCCAATAACTTTGCCCATGAATGTCCATTCTTCATTATCTACAGATTGAAAGTAGATAGCCACCGAATCTCTTTGGTTTTCTATTGCCCACGACACACTATTGACGGGTGCTATGGTATCAATATTAGTAATCTGGATAGCCCTAGCCGGAGGGCGGCCTCTCCGTTGCTGGAAGAGCCATTCAATAAAAATGGGGTTTGGTATAGCAATATCGCAAACCTGATGACACTCGGGATAGCCCGAGCAGGCGAATGTTTGTGGTGTATATTCCGTATAAAGATGCGTATTATTCAGAATTTTATTATTGGAGTGAGGTTGGTCATTAGTGACGAAAGGTAGACCCGCCTTCTCTAGTATTTTTACAATCTCTCGGGTTGGCGGACTCAATTCGAGGGCACTAGTGTAATGAAATGCCCAAATCGAGATTTCAGAGAAAATACCTTTTGTCGCTTCCACAGAAGGTTTCCCCTCCTCCTCGCTAAACCAAAATCCGCTCATCGGGGCGACGGCTGCCACTGGTATCTTCGAGAGCACCGGGAAAGCCCAAGCTCCAAACCCACCTACTGAATGACCTAATACATATACTCGATCAGGATCTACAGTACCTTCGTCAATTAGTGATTGAATGATTGCATTTAAAGCGATATGCACATCTTTATCGCCCCATGACCGGTTTAAGTATACTTGCGGAGCCAGTACGTAGGGCGCATATGTATCTTGTACAGCGGAAGTGATCCACCTCTTTATTACTTCTCTACGAGTGAGATGAGCACCGGGTCCGAAGTTATCTATCATCTCAACAGTTCCATGTAATCCTATAATGAGTGGATAGCCATTTGCCGGTTTCGAAGCGGTAGGCATAAAAGTATAATAGAGTAACTCAAAGTCGTTATCTAAGACCCATCGTTTTTGCTCAAATTGGCTTATAATTTCCTCTTCCGTCTGACACCAGCTTTGATTAAAGGCAGTAATAACAAAAGTGGTTATAAATAAGAATTTAGTAATGATGTGTTCAAAAGAACATTGTCTCAGAGTAGTGCTACTGTACTTATCTTCAGGTATTGGCTGACTCATTTTTTCGCGAAGCTTCTCAAACAGCACTTCTTCTTCTAGCTTTTGATAGCCCAAATAAGAAATCCGTTGTTCTAAATTATAGGTTAGGTTTTTTGTTTTCATAGCGACTTAGACATCTTCTATAGGTCGAATTACTTAGGTAAATGGGTAAAAGAAATCGGGCACACAGCCTGAACTCGAAGTTACTACCTAACTTCAGAAAGCCTTTGTCAAAAAATCAAGATTTTGCAATTGATCTGAACGGCTAGTTTTGGTAATGCGAGGGGGGATTTCCGTAAATCTTCTTAAAGAGTTTACTAAATACTGATATATCGTTGAATCCGAGTAAATCAGCTATTTCCCCGATAGAACCTCCCTTCTGCTGAAGGTATTCTTTGGCTTTCGTTACTTTAATCCGATTGATGTATTGATGAGGAGTTTGGCCGTAGACATTCTTGAACGAGTCGTATAGGTGGAATTTGGAAAGAGAAGAGACCCTTGATAGCTCGTTTAAGGAAATAGATTTATTGATGTTATCATGAATATATTCGTAAGCTACCAGTAACCTTTTAAAAGTCTCCAGTTGCGTTGATGGTTTCTTCGCTTGAACGCGCGCAGCAAGAGCGTATCCGTGATGCTGATCCTGATAAATAGATTCTAGTACATTCATGGCAAGTTCTTCCGGATTAGTCAGGTGGAACGCTGACTCGCTGCTGAACTGGTGAATGCGCTGTAAGAGTTGACCCGACTGGTAGTGAGCCGCCCCTAATGGTTCTTCTAAAAAGAATGAATCCGCATTGGTTTGGCCGAACGGATTATCCAACTTCTGCATCATCGAAGTTAGCTTAAAGTAATGAAATTGTTCTCGGAGTGCTTCGCAGATAACAATACAGAGTACGTCAATAGGTAGCGATTTTGGATTAACGTATTCCCAGCCTATACTTGGGTTGGTGACCACAAATTTGTCTCGGTCAATTTTTACCCGCTTATCTTTCCACTGTAGCTCCCCGGATCCGTTCTTGAAATAAATGATCATAAGATTGTTATTCTCATAAGCATAATGAGACAAAGGAGTAGCGAGACGCATTAAGTAGTTTTGCTCCTTATCAAGTTGATAGGTAGATCTGGTTATGCGCTTGGAAAAATGGTCGTAGATAATATTGGTATAATCGGTAATCATGGGAGGTGTACTAAACTGTCCGTAGAGGTAATAAGGTTGATTATTGTATCAGAATGCAGCGAACCGATTACAGCTCTTCGCAGACATATCCTTGAGTCTGTAGTGCCGATGAAATAATTTCTGGCTTGGGTTCTTCAGCCTCTACCCGAAGGATATGATCACAGTCCTCTAAGTCAAAATTCCAGCGGTCTTTCCGATCAACCAGTGCGTTGAGTAGTGGGCGTAGATACTTCACTTCTTTTTGGCAATTCACCGAAGTTTTAAATACTAATACAGTTTTTGTCATCGTAATACTTCAATTTAGGTAAGGTAGTTATTTGTGGCTCTAAAATTTTCATTCACTCTTATGACAATGCTTAAGGTATCTACACGTATGCGTACCTAGAAAAATTTGGAAAAAGTGTATCATTTACTGTTCCCTCTCACTTTAAACAATCTCTGTGATTATCCAACCAAGATAATAAGGCACTACACATACGATTGTATGTTGGGTTTCTTTTCCGATTGTACTGTACTATTCTTCCAATGCCACGCTAACCAGACGATGTACAGTAGCGTGGATACCTCAATGATGCTAAAGAAAATGTAGTGTAGGCTATTATCATCAGCGAATAAACTTCCAAGCTGCACCAGCACTAAGAGTACCCCGAAAGCGATGTTAAGTATTCTATTCAATTTGTAGCTGAGTACTCTTGAAAGAAGAATCATAACCATTGGAATTTCCATAATAATGGCAAACGAGAGTAGAAATTCTTGGGTCAGTTCAACGTCTCCCGCCTTCCCGTTTAAAATTTGTCTCAAATCTTCTAAATACATTAGGGTAAATACATCGCAGAAGATGAAATTAACGGTTAGAAATACCCAGATAGTTGAAAGTAGTGCTTTAGCATTCTTCATAATTATCATTGAAGTGATTTAAACTTTTGGTATTAGATTCATAGGAATAGCTTCATACTCAGTAAGTTTAAGTGATACAAAGTATAGCATAAATTGTATCAAAAGCTGAGCAAATTATTCGTTTTAATGAATTGAAAATCAAAGCTTTAGCATAAATATTCTCTAAAAAGTTTAAATCACTTTATTCTTTAAAAAGCATAATCAACATAGCCACTCAAAAGAAAGATACCTGATTTGTTATACATTGTCAGTGTGAATATTCATTTAACTGGTTTAGGTTCTTGTGCTAGCGTTGTTTGCTCTGGGCAGTGACTAGCCCCAATTTTATTCTGTTTTTTCACCTGTTAGATATTTCTTAGGAAAATCGTGCTGCTATTTTCCTAGACACCACTGTATTCGGTTTAGTTTAAACGTTCACCTAATAAAAACACTTTTTTCAGCCATTTACTTCGGAAAGCCAAACTTGAATGCTTGATGGGAGCTATATACGTTACTTTTACCGGACTAACTCCACAAAACTGCAACGTTCCCTTCTTGAACTGATTAATCGTGGGGCTTTTCATAAACAAATAGTCGTACCATCGGGGCGTATCAGCGGTTACAATTATTCTAGAGGTTTTTCCTTTTAATAATTTCTTGGGAAACGCTTTCCCCTCTACTGGTTGAAAGGTAATACCGGGAAGAAAAGTCCGGTCAATGAAGCCTTTCATCAAAGCCGGATAACCGTACCACCACATCGGAAATACCCAAACAATATGGTCTGCTTTTTGGAGTTTATCTATCGCATCTAAAAGATCCGGCTCCAATTCCGTTTTTTGCCGATAACCGAACGACAGATTGGGATTGAACTTTAAGTCAGTAATGTTTAATTGCCAAATGGTTGAATCGGTTTTTCGGGCACCATCCGTATACGCTTGCGCTAAAGCCCAATTAAAACTTTGCTTATCAGGATGCCCATTTATTACTAATACCTGTTTCATTCTTCCTTTTTTGGACAAAGAAAGAATGAGAGTCAGCGAATCGAAAGGACATTTGTCTAATTCAATATCGACCTTCTAATCCTACTGAGGTGTCTTTGGCTGATGCCCAAATAAGAAGCAAGATAATTTAGCGATATTGCGTGTAAGTAGTTGGGGTGGTTCTTAAGCAGATCTTCGTATCGTTTCTCGGCAGATTCTTGTTGCAAAAGGAAGATTCTCTTTTCCATTTTTATGTACTCCTGCTCAGCCAAATGCTTAAATAGCCATAGCCAGTTGGTACTCGATTTTTCCAGTGCTACGATCTTTTCTTTAGGTACAGAAACCATCTCCGTATCCGTTATGGCTTGGATGTTTTCCTGGGTAGGAGTTTGAGCGATGAAAGAAGAATAGGCGGTTAGGAAAGAGTTATGAAAGGTAAAACAATAGGTTACTTCTTTACCGTCGGACGAATAATAGAACGATCTTAGTACGCCCGAAACTACGAATACAATTTCTTTACATACTCGCCCCTCTTTTATAAAATAGCCGTCTCTACTGAGGCTTTTGATAGTGGCAATTTCTAGGAAAGACTCAATTTCCTCATCAGTAAGAATACCAAATGACTTTAAGTAGTTTACTATTGGTACTTGAGTCATTCCTAAATAGTGCCGATAATGCATATTTGAAGTACGTTTTCTGTTTTTTACCCATTAATAATTACTAATGCCGGGCAAAAAGGTCTTAAAACTTCAAGAGTTTTCCGCCATGAATTTACAGCAAAATTCTCTGTACAAAAAAAGCCAACCCGAAGCGGATTGGCCTTTTCTTTCATTTACCCTAAAATCTAAAAAGCATATTCGTTTTTCTCAATAAGGTGATCAGCAATTTCGCGACGCAGCTCCTTCACGTTGTACAGATCCATCTTAGTAAATCGCTTCAAGCCCATGAGCATTACTTTTTGTTCATCGCCTTTGGCAAAGGAGATAATCGCTTCTTTACCACTAGCATTTATCTTTTCTACCGCTTCGTATAAGTATAACTTCGCCATATTAATTTGCTGGCGGGCCGCTTCTTCACCCCAAATGCCGATAAGCTTTTCGGCACGCAGTAAAGTAGACTCTGCTGCGTAGATTTCAATCATCATATCGGCAATGTTCATCAGTATCTCCTGCTCATCATTAAGTTTCATTCCAAAATCTTGGGCAGCTTTTCCAGCAACCATCAATACTGACTTTTTCAGATTTTTTAGTACATCTTTTTCCTTGGCAAAAGCACCATCAAAGCTTTTTGCTCCAAAGTCTGGTACAGATGTTAGTTCCTTAGCAACTGCCATAGCTGGCCCCATCAAGTTCAATTCGCCTTTCATTGCTCGCTTAACTGTCATGCCCACCAAAAGCATACGATTGATCTCGTTGGTGCCTTCGTAGATACGGGCAATGCGAGCATCGCGGTAGGCACGCTCCATCGGGGCATCCGCAGAGAAGCCCATTCCACCGTACACTTGTACGCCTTCATCTACGCAGTAATCCAGTACCTCCGAACCATGCACTTTCATAATCGCACACTCAATGGCAAACTGCTCAACTCCCTTGAGTTTGGCTTCATTTTCCGGCATTCCGTCAGCAATCAGCGATTCTATCCGTTCGTCAATATTCTGACCCGCTCGGTAGCAAGCGGCTTCGGTGGCAAATGTTTTAGTAGCCATATTGGCAAGTTTAGCCTTGATTGCCCCGAAATTGGAGATTGATTGTCCGAACTGCTTACGCTCGTTAGCGTAGCGAACCGAATCGGTAATTACTTGCTTACAGCCACCAATTACTCCGGCACCGAGTTTAATCCGGCCAATGTTCAGGATATTTACGGCGATTTTAAAACCATTACCTCGCTCCGAAAGCATGTTGTCTACCGGAACTTCGGTATCGTTAAAGAAAACCTGGCGGGTTGATGAACCTTTGATACCCAGTTTCTTTTCTTCCTCATTCATCGTAATTCCGTTGAATGACTTTTCTACGATGAAAGCAGTTAAGTTTTTATCGTCTTCAATGCGGGCAAAAACAATAAATAAGTCGGCAAATCCGGCATTAGAAATCCACATCTTTTGCCCGGTGATTTTGTAGTGCGAACCATCTTCAGATAGTACCGCTTTGGTTTTTCCCGAGTTAGCGTCTGATCCAGCATCGGGTTCAGTCAGACAATAGCAAGCTTTCCACTCGCCGGAGGCAAGTAGAGGTAAGTATTTTTCTTTCTGCTCTTCATTACCATAGTACAAAATAGGTAATGTGCCGATTCCGGTATGTGCCCCGTAAGCAGTAGAGAACGAACCGGCTGAACCAATTACATCGGCGATTAGCATAGAAGTGTTAAAGTCCATGCCTAACCCACCGTATTGTTCAGGAATGGCAACTCCCAGCAAACCCAGTTCTCCAGCCTTATCTAATAAAGAGGGCATAAAACCTTCTTCCATACTATCCATTCGCTCGACATTGGGCGAGATTTCTTTTTCAATAAAATCTTGCGTGGCCTCGGCCATCATCTGCTGTTCTTCACTAAATTCTTCAGGAATAAAAATGTCTTGGGCTTCGGTCTCTTTTACCAGAAACTCGCCACCGTTAATTGCCTGTTTTTGCTCTAGGGTTTCCATGTTTGATTATTGTTTTTGACCTGAATGACACAATTGAACCAAGCACTTAATAAAAAATACTCGGTATGCATAACAAATATACGGATATTTCACTAAAAAAGGTATGCATGCATACCTTTTTTAGTGATTTTTTTTAGCGCAAACCTTACCTCCTGGTTTTGCCTAGTACAGATTAATCGGCCTCAGATTGACTTAGGACGGATTATTTCCGAACTTTTGCCTATTCCATCGGGTGTGTTTTAATGATAAGGTTTTCTGCCTTGCTGACAATGGGAATAGTAAAGTAGGTGTGATAAGTAGGAAAACTCAATCAAAATAGGTTACCTAAAGACTAATAACTATACTAATCTATACCATTCAACCTTCCGCACCATGAAACTACGTCGCTCGGTATCCCGCCGTACCTACATCATCAGTGTAACCTTGTTTGTATTGGTGGCTATGTTCGGGTACTATTTTCTGGCATTCCTACCCAAAAAAGAAAATCAGTTAATTGCCCAGCGAGTGAGAGCGTTGGATCGAATTGGGCAGAATTTTCAGGAGAAATTCAATGTCTATCGTAAAAATGTACTTCAGAATATTAAGGATGAAGATTTTGCAGTACTAGATCAGGCACTGCAACAAGCTGATTATCTGGAAAAGCAACAGTTAAGCCGTAGTGGCGATTCTTCTTCATCAGAAGGGATAGCGGAACGTCTCAAGACTGCTAGAGATACTATACAAGCTGCTAAAAAACGTCTTTGGGGAAAATACTCGCTAAGTGCAACCAATCGGCAAATTAGCCTGATTGAAGAGTTTGACGAAACCAGTCAGCTTATTCGGTTTGAAAACACGTTTGCCACGCTTTTTTCCACTTTCTTTGCGCCAATTCGGCTTCAGGATAGCTTCGACGGCTACGTTATTTATCAGGATTCATCGCTGGTATACCAAGATTTGCCAGGGGAAATTCTGCGAGTTCCGGCTCAATTGTATACCGAACTAAGTCAAGACTCTCCCGAAGGTCAATTTGTAAGGCATAATCTGGAATCGCGGGAGCCCGAGCACTACGAAACCCCGCGGGTATATGAGGCGGGTACTAATGTACAACTGGCTTCGGTAGATTACCGACTGTTTTGTACTGATTTTACCACTAACGATAAGCGAAGCACTACCCGTTGGATCATCTACGGCTTAGTCACTAAAGATGCATTTGATGCTGAAAAGAAGCGGATTCCGTTTTTAAGTCTGGTTCTGCTTTCACTGGGTTTGCTGCTGCTGCTCTTTTCTATGCCACTGATGAAGTTGTTCTTCATGAGTTCTATTGAGCGACTACATCGTCAGGATGCTTTACTCACTCCACCAACCTTTATTGTTTGTTCGGCTATTTGCTTACTGATTATGTTGACTGTGAGTAAATTTTATCTGAGCGATATTCCGAGGGTAGATACTCGTCTGAAAAAACTGGCGAATGAAATTAGCCGCAACTTTCAAGATGAAGTACAAGACATCTATCAGTTAGCTCAGCAGATGCCGACCGACGCTGCCCTCCTTGCTTCTAACAAGTCCATTAGTATTCCAAATGCCGTAGCGAATAATACGACTAGCTTACCTGACTTTAACCAGTATCCTTTCTTACGCTCAGTATACTGGCTTAATGGGGAGGGAAAACAGAAGTTTGAATACTCTATGCTGGATAGCGAAGATCGAGATTATACCGAGAAGAAACTGCCTGATTTTGCCAACCGCTCTTACTTCCGGGTGATGCAGCAGGGCGAAGGTTATTCATTGGTAGATAAAGATACACTGGCCTATTTACAATCTATTGTGTCCTGGACTACCGGCGAGCCGGTTAGTGTATTTTCCGTCGCCCTATCGCCTGATAATTCGCTTGCTGCCCGAGGAAGTAAAAATTCTTCAGTACTAGCGATTTCCACCGTTCTTCAGTCAGTCACCGACCCAGTGCTACCTCCAGGTTACAGCTTTCATATTATGGATGAGAGTGGGCTAGTACTTTATCATACCGATCGGCAGAAAAATCTTCAGGAAAACTTTTTAGAAGAAATCGCTGATAAACAACCGCTGATGGCGGCAATGGTTAGTCGGTCTACTACTACTACCGATATTTCTTATTACAACCGAAATTATCGGGCTCGTTTACAGCCAATGCCAGGTACCCCTTGGTGTTTAGTTACTACCTATGATACTGAGTATCTGGAAAGCCCGTATCAATATATTCTGACTTTTTGCACGTTGGGTATTATTCTAATCTCCCTGATTTCAGCCCTGCAATTTGTTTCCATTGCCCTTCTATACCATCGTCCTTCCAAACTCAAGCGAACATCTGTGGCTTTTAAGTGGCTCTGGCCCTACCAGAATACACTAACTCCCTTGAACAAAAAAAACGATATGCAAAAGCCCCGCACGGTTCGGTACGGGATAATTTTCGTTTTGAACCTGGTATACGGTCTGCTTCTGATTTTTTATAATCAATCAGCAGATGTTTCGCTGCCGGTAGCTATTGCTAGTTTCTTGATGGCGATTGTACTTTCCTACACAGCTACTTTTGCTCTCTTGCAAGAACATCGCGACCGTCGGTACAAAATGGTGCTGATTGGCTCGGTTTTACTTTCGCTGCTGGTACTGCTGATGAGTATTTTACTAACGATGGGTGAAAAGTTCGTTGAGTGGCCGCACTTACTGATGTGGGTGGGAGTAGTTGGTTTGGTACTAGGCTATGTGAGCTGGAAGGCTCTCCAGTCTTCGGATAGCAATAATGCCGTTGAAGAAAATCAGTGGATTAGAACAGTCTTGCAAGTCGGAGTGGTTATGTTAGGACTGTTACTTTTGGGTGGGTTAATTGAAATTAAGCAAAATACTAATATCCTTCAGCAGGGTTTTGTTTGGGCGATTCTTTATCTGATGGCTTTATTGGCATTTATTGTCGGAAACACCCGGATAAAGTCTTCTGCCGTAGCCGAGGGGCAAGCAAGATCATCTGCCCAGGTTAGTGGTTTTACTTTTTCGATAAATCGATTATTTGATAAGAAGCTTGGGCAAATCATATCTCAGATTCTTACTCGACACGGCTACTGCCTGATGGTTTTCTCGTATTTGGTATTGAGCAGTATTTTGTCAGTCTGGTTTCTGTTTAGCAAAACCTACGATTATGAGAAACGTATCTGGAGCAAGTACAGCTTGTATCAAATTAATCAGGAGCTGAATAAGCGAGAAAGCCGACTACATGCTTTGTATCAGCGTAATAATTCTGCTTATCACGCAGTGAATGAAAAGTACGGGCGATACCAGCGAGCTAAAAACAAAGCACTTTATTATCAGGCTCTAGGTATCGATAGCGGCTACCAGGCCGAAACGGAAATGCCATTGCTAAAAACTAACTTTGATGAGCTAGTCTACCAGATTCGCCCAGCAGTTACCACCCTATCGGGACTTACCAATGGGTTTGTTGGGCAGCAGGGAGATGATTGGGTAAGTCAGTCTTTCCCGAATAAGGTTTCTGTTACTTTCCCTGAGAGTCATTATTTTGATGAAGCTGGATTTCTTACTTTGAGCATGAGTCCATCGGTGTTTCTCAATATGTCCTGGGCTAATCTCAAAGTGCGCCACCTAGTACTGCTAGTTGTGTTCGCCTTGCTTTTGTTGGGTATTTACTATCTACTCAAATTCAGTATTTTTCGGCTATTTGGGGTACAGGCATTTCATTTTCAGAAGGTCATTCAGGTGGATGACCAGTTGATGATTGAAGAGCGGGAAAATCCAAAGTTGAGTAGATCAATACAATCCCCCCATAAGTTTATCATTTCTATGCCCTTTGCCGGAACCAGGGAGTTGTACGAAAAACCCGGAATTAAGCATAAGCAGAGTTATGATGAAAAATTTGATTTTTCTCAAGTACTAGAGAATACAGTGTTTCCTCTGAAGAAGGAGAAGATTCTGCAATTGAAAGATAAAGATGTGGTGCTAGAACATTTTAGCTACGGTATTGAAGATCCGAAGACGAACGAGCATCGATTATTTCTACTAGAAAACCTACTGGCTAATGGCAATCGGGTAACCATTATTTCCAAGCTTGCTCCGATGCAGCTCACGGCTAAGTTTGAAGAGATTATTGAGAATGCGGCTGATCCTCGCGAGGTAGAAGACCTGGAAACCCGCGTCTCGCGCTGGAAAGATATCTTATCTAGCTTCGTGAAATTATACTACTCGGAGTTGGTATGCAGCCGAAACCGCCGTCGGCTGGGGGCAGAAGCTACGATAGCGGAGTTGGTTTACCACGAGATGAGCGTCAACAAGCCCTATTTCAGGCGTATGGATGGTACGCTGGTAAGCAAATGGTACGAAGATGATGAGCAGAATAAAGCGGATGAACGAAAGAAGGGTAAAAAAATAGAGCTTAGTCCGCTGGTAAAGCAACATATAGAGCAACACAGCGATAATGAAGATGCCAAAGAAGAGATTTTGCTAAAAATCCAGAGTATGGCGCAACCCTTCTACTTTTCGCTATGGAGTACTTGCTCTAAGGAGGAAAAATACGTGCTCTACGATTTAGCTGACGATGGGTTTGTGAACACCAAAGACAAGTCGGTAATGCTAGCCTTGATGGAGAAGGGGCTGATTTTTTACGATGAGTCATTTCACATTATGAATGAGAGCTTTCGCAACTTTATTCTTTCTAATATAAAGCCTGCTGAAGCTTTGGAAATGGAGCAGGCTGCCCGAAAGAATGGGCGATGGAGCGTATATAGTACTGTAATTTTACTGCTTATTGTAAGCTTAGTTTTCTTCGTAGTATTTGCCCACGAAAGTATTGTTAATCAGTTTGTTGCCCTACTGGCTGGGGTAACAGCAGCTGTGCCCTATTTGCTCCGTCTGGTAGGGCTCATCGGTCTTTCTGGCGGAAATCGTGAAAGTGCTGCTTGAAATAGTAGGAACTTGATTAATCGCGCGGCGAACCGTCAAGTTCCTACATTATTTGGTTTAGAAAGAATGTTTTACATCTGAACTCATCATTCACATCAACAATCATCAATTATCCCTCACCCACTACCCATTTCATCGAAACCTTTTTATATTCGTCTCGTTGAACTTGAAAAATCAAACATTATGGAAGCATCTACGCCCACTACTCAGGATTTAGAAAAAGAGATTACTTCTTTGGAAGCCCAATTAACCGGGGATATGTTTACGGATATGGAAATCCGCGACAAAATTCATAATCTGAAAATGAAGCTCACGGGCACCAAGCCAATAGACTCGCAGATTGACTGCGTAGGCTGCGGAAGCTAATTTACCCACTCAGCAAAGCCGGACTCATTCCGGCTTTTGTTTTTGTCAAATTTCCGGATTTCATATTCGGCATTTCCCTGTTGCTGACAAGGCTAGTTTCTTAATGTATTCATATAGTCAGGATGACTACAGTCTGCTCAAGACCTGGGTAAAACATAAGTGTTTATCTTACCTCCCTGAAGTTGGAAAGTGAAGAGATTAATGCCATATTAGACTGCTCTTCGCAATTTGAATGAAACTAGATTATTCGCTTACAAACGACTGCAAACGTTTTCAATCATTTAAGCAATTAGAAACGGATATGATTAAAGGTGTCGATATTATGATAATGAATGTTGTTTATATACTATTTTCATCAATAAATCAGTCTAGAACACTGTAGATATATGACAAATAAACGTACCGGTGCGTTTATACAGTTGTTGTATGGCATTAGGTTCTATGCATCATGATTCTATTTACTTTTTATGAATATTATTTTATGTTTTACATAAATTTTTATTTATTTGCAATAAATAAAATCTATACTCATGAAAAGAAACAAAATAATTCAGGCCACATTGGCGATCAGCAGATTCTCTTTTTGGTTTTTTATAGTTCTATTGACGGTATTTGTTTTTATAATAGTCCATTCAATTATTTCACCTGAATCTTATGCCAATTTCCAAATTTTGAATGACGGTAATACGCTTACTTTTGACTTTAAGTATTGTCCTGAATGCGATAGCAGTTCAAATGGTATCCTCCTTTCTGAGATTAGCCAGTCAATAAAACTCTGGATACTATTTCGCTATTCTTCCATAATTGTGCTTCTTATATTAATTCAATATGAAGGAATCAAAATTTGGAACTCAGTCAAAGAATATAAGACTTTCTATACTCAAAACAAGTTACATTTCAAGCAAATAGCGAAATATGCCTTAACAATCTTCATAATAGGAATCTTTAATTTCATTGACGAAGGACAAAACGGTATTGGCTTAGAAATAGGTTTACCGATAGTTTGGGTGGCTTTCGCTCTCTTCAGTCTGGGTCTCAGTGAAATATTTAAAGAAGGACAACTCCTACAGGAGGATAAGGATTCTATAGTATGAGTATAGTTGTGAATTTAGATGTAATGCTGGCGAAACGCAAAATGAAGCTAAAAGAAGTAGCTGAGATTATTGGCATATCTGAGACTAATCTTTCTTTACTGAAAACTGGTAAAGTGAAAGGTATTCGATTCAACACCTTAGATAGCATATGTGAAATATTGGAATGTCAACCTGGAGATATATTAGAATACATTCCTCAGAATTCATAAAATTAATATTCCATTTCCCTACTAATGGTGCACTTGTAAGTGAAAACGCCATACAACAAATACTATCATCCATAAGCTAACTGAGCTATTTTCAAAGGCTAGTGGGATTGGATACTTTTAGAAATATTTGAAAAGTCCAGCTTACTGATGATAGTTGGTTGGCGTTACTTGCTATAAATTAGGAGTTAAAATGATACAATACAGCAAAACGCCTATAAGACAATACGAAAACTTCATAAGAGATATTTTAAATAGTTCGGTCAGACGAATCAATTGGGAAAGCCTTGAAGAGAAGGGTGATATGTTTGTCGATAAAATTCAGTCACTCTTTAAGACTGAGAACAGCATGAGTTGGAGTTTCTATTGCTCTAGTTTAGACACTCTAGGAGATTCAACAATGGCTATTGTATCATTTCAGAATTACAGGTTTAAGAGAAGAAATGAAGTAACTGGGGGAGAGCAGTATTTGAGACTATATGGACTACTAAATGCTGTTTATATCAATTATGGTGCTTTAATGTCTTTAGCTGAGCTTGTAAAAATAAAGAACGTAGACATTGAGGCCACATTCAAAAATACTAAGATTTATTTTTTGAGAAACGCTCTTGCGGCTCACCCTACGAATTTTAATGAAAATGGGAGAATGGTAAATTATAAGGTCGCAAGATTCTCATTAGAGAATGAAAGACAATTAGTAGTTATTAATTCTTCTAATAAATTCGTGAATTATGATTTAAATTCAAGTATTAATGAATACATCTCATTGGCTGAATCGCTTTTGTACAAGGTGTGTTCTAAGATTGTACAGCTAAGATATGGATCTAATAAATCTAAAGTGTCTAATCTTTTAGAAGAGCTAGACAAAATAAAAAGTACAGCAAGTAACACTATGCAACCGCCAACCTAGTGAAAACGAGCCAGGACATTGACTGCTTCAACATAGGAAATTGATACTCGGAAGTAAAATGCCAACAAACCCGGCCTGACGGCTGCATTAGACGTTACTTACAGAAATCACTAAACCGTAGTCCGTTCTCTGAAATCCTCCGCCTCTTGGAAGATATGTTCTTTGCGTTTATGATTCATTCTGTCTAGCGTGGCGATCATCATAGACATGCGCTGGTTTTCGGCAAATACTCTTCGGTGGTGGTCAATAAAGCTCCAGTAGAGTCCGTCTACCGTATTAGCCCAGTCCTTACTCTTTCGGTAGTTGCTCATTTTGCTGATGTAGTTGGAAGTAAAGCTTGGTAACAAAAGAGCCTTTACCTGCCGTTTTTATATTTTTCTACGTCTCACTTTATTTTTATTGATCGTGATGAACTCATTCTTTCCATCAGTTTCAATAGTTGTCAAGGTGGTTCTAAGAAAGGATACAATCATGTCATAGTCCTCCTTATCGTATCGTAAAAAGATAACCGTTAAGCCCGATAGTTGATGGGAAAAAATCCACTCGCCAAAATCCTTATCTTCTGTAATTAAGAGCTGATTTTCTTGTCTGGCTAAGGCGATAATGTCTTCGTCAGCCATGCCAGCATTCGTTTCTTGTATCCAAGTTATCTGATAGCCATCTTCTCGTAAGGCTTTTACTAAATTTCCGTTCAGTCCTTCATCAGCCAAGATCATGATTACGCGCTTTGAAGCGTATCTTCACTTTCCATCACGGATACAGCGTAGCTGGCACACGCCATAATATCTTCTTTAGTGATGTGGGGATACATCTCAATAATCTCATCAGATGAATATCCACCAGCAATTTTTCGCAGGATTAGTTCAACAGTAATTCGGGTGCCTTTAATTACTGGTTTGCCCAACATAACTTTTGGGTTTGCAGTTATTCTATCCTTATAACTCATATTCTTTTTCTTCGAAGTTCTTTCTTTTTTCTTTAAATGGCAAGTGATGAACAATACTACTATTTCTCAGTCGTCCGCTTCCTAAACTCTTCCGCCTCTTGGAAGATATGTTCTTTGCGTTTATGATTCATTCTGTCTAGCGTGGCGATCATCATAGACATGCGCTGGTTTTCGGCAAATACTCTTCGGTGGTGGTCAATAAAGCTCCAGTAGAGTCCGTCTACCGTATTAGCCCAGTCCTTACTCTTTCGGTAGTTGCTCATTTTGCTGATGTAATTCGATCCACCAATGTAGGGTTTGGTAGCAAACGTTCCGCCGTCGGCAAATTGGCTCATGCCGTATACGTTGGGTTCCATCACCCAGTCCGAAGAGTCTACAAACATCTCCATAAACCACTTGTACACTTCGTCGGGATGCACTTCGGTAAGCAGCATAATATTGCCCAGTACCATCAGCCGTTCAATATGGTGCGTATAGCCGTGTTCAACTACGCGCTTGATACTATCGTCTAGCGGAGGAATTCCGGTGGTACCATCGTACCAGCAGTCTTTTAGCTTGCGCTGGTTTTCAAAGAAATTACCGCGTAAATCGTGGGTGTGGTACATGCCCCGCATAAACTCCCGCCAACCCACAATCTGCCGGACAAACCCTTCTACGCTCGGATAATGAACATCATTCTTCTCAGCGTACTCTAGTGCCGAATTAATCACTTCTTTAGCTGTAATCAGTCCCAGATTAATGTAGGGCGAAAGCACGGAGTGGAACAGAAAATTTCGTTTCGAGTCAATGGCATCCTCGTAGGGGCCAAAATCAGTAAAACGGTTTTCTAGAAAATCTTTTACCCGGTACAGTGACTGACGGCGGGTAGTTGCCAACCAGAAGTTTTGGGAATCGCCCGGGTGGTCGGGAAAGAGTTTATCAACTAGTTTGGCCACATCCTGTGTATGTTCAGTCCACTCGCTGTCGGGTTGGGCTGGGATGGTGATGTCTTTGGGTAACTTCTTACGGTTTTCTTCGTCAAACGACCATTTTCCGTGTTTAGGCTCATTTTGTTCATTCACTAGTAAGTTATACTTCTTCCGTTGCCCGGTGTAGAAGTATTGCATAAACGGTCGCTTAGAGTTATTGAGATACTCCTGAAAATCATCAACTGTATTATAAAATCCCGGAGAATCTACAATCGTTAGTTTCAGCCCTTGCTTCTGGCAAAAGTCTTCCATTCGCTGGGCAAAGAACTTGTCCTCAATGGTAAACATCACGAGCTCCTCAATGTGAGCGTACTTCTCTAGCGTCTGGATGAGTTTATCTTCATAAGAAAGTGTCTGATTTTCCTCAGAAAGCTTCCAGTAATTGGTCGGGTATTTTTCTTGTAGAAAATCGTGGTAAGAACGCATCGCCGATAGGAAGAGCATCAGCTTATGTTTATGGTATTTGAAATGGGTACACAGTCCGGCATCTTCTGCCATAAAAAATAGCGTATACTTATCGGGCTTCAGTGTTTCTAAGTTTGAAAACAAGCAGTTGCCCAGAATGACAGCAAGTCTGTGGTAGGTCATAGAAAAGTGTTAATGTGTTTGTGCGGTTACTGGGGCGATCCCACCGCGTAATATTCGTGTGTTCAGGTAGTTCTAGGGTTGACATTTGTACTTGAACACGAGGACACTCACTATGTTTGGCAGACATCCATATCGTGAATTACCTCATTGATAAGCCACGAGAAGGTAGGAGTATTTCGCATCTGTGAGAGCTTAGAGCATGAGATAGAGGCGGAAAAGACTATCGCGATTGAGTTGCTCTTCTATTAAGAGAGCATTTGAGCCAGGCGATTATGCTACCAAAAGTCTACTAGAAGACCAGTTATTCAAAGCAAAGGATCGGGCTCACCACATTGAATACTTCTTAGGAGAGGACTTATTGGCAGTAGGTTTCCTACACGATGAACAAGAAGCTGAACCTGCTGAGTAATTCGTATTCTAGCTAAAAACATAAACGCCAAGACTATAAATGGTCTTGGCATTTTTTTACTCCCCCTTTCTTAAATTTCTTACAGTAGTAGTCCTATTTTGCTGTAATCTTAGAGAGTGCTCAAATCATGTGATTTTATAACCTTCTTATCTATCATATATTTACTCCTATCTCATCGATAAAATTCTTCAATACTGATTATTAGCATAATATTTATTAAGTATATTCTAGAAAAAATTAAAAAATTATGAATGAATTAACTAACTATCAGTATATTATTAATATATTTAATTTTGGTAGAAATATAATTAGATGAGTAAAAATACCTTTATTTAACTATCATAATGACATTTTGGAATTATGTATGAGCAATATATAGTATTGTTTCAATATTTTTTGCATAAGTAATAGAAGAAAAATTTTTTAAAAAAAGTTGATAATAATTAATATAATTACACATATTTTTTATCATATTTACACTTATAGAGAGTGGGATATATCAACTGCAACCCAATTGAGATAACCTTATTTTTAATTTTTTCAAATTTTAATCCCATGAAAACGAGTAAATTATTTTATTCATCGCTCCTAATCATTGCTCTTATTGTATCGTTAGTATCCTGTCAGGAGGAGGAACTAAGTACAACAGATCAGAATACTGACGCCCGGCCTGCCCAAGAGGCACATGAGGTAGCTTTAGCTTTAGTCGATTTAGGCGATGCGCCGGCTACTGATGAGGGTGCGAAAGCCTATCAAGAAGGTTTTGACAACCTAACCTTTGAAGAGTTAAATGCTTTTTATAAAGTACTTTACGAAAGAGCATTAGCAGATGCCTTAACTGAGAATGATCTCTCTCAACAAGCAGCTATTGAAAAATGGTACGCTCAACGCCTAGAGGAAAATCGGTTAGCCATGAGTCTATTCGATGTACCAACTAATCGGCTAAATGAAGAGCAATTGAACAAGTTGAGTAGCCAGAAGAAAGAAAATATTGTTGATGGAAAAAATGCCATTATCAATGCTCCTAATGATTGCCCATTCGTTAGATTTGACTTAAGATCGCAATCTACCAACCGCAGTGGTACTTTTTTTATTCGTTCTACTAATAATATGTTTGTTCAGAACGATCTACCAGAACCAGGAGAGGATCCCGATTGTGACTGCCAGATAGCTTTCCCTACTATTGATCGTAATTTCTCATTTGTTTTTGGAACTACTAACCGTATGCGTAACTTACTTGATCGGAATGATTTCCGAGGTTTTGGTGGCACTGTACTTAGGCGCATAGTTCCTAGTGGTGCTAGTGCGGGCACCTATATACTGATTGGGGTAGGTCGGGCTGGTCTCATTGTCGGTGCTAACTATGCAAACTGCCAACAGGTTGCTGATGACCTTGTCTTAAGCCGTCTCCGGCGTCAATAATAAATAGACTTATTTAAATCCAAATTGCAGTTTATCCCACTCATAAAGTAAAAACATAGAAAGCTTGGCGAGTTTCGTCAAGCTTTCTATGTTTAGTGCTCCGGACAGTATATAGAAAAGCAATCTGACAAAGATATTACAAGACACTTACTTGCATAGTAAGTTAGAGCAGTTAACATCTGTTTAATCTGGTTTTGTCAAATAGTGAGTAAAGCCTACAAATCTAATAGACCATCGGGTAACTTGACATAGACTAGTTGTTGCGCTTTGTCTACTTTTGGAACAAGAGAATCATTGATCGGAATCAGTATTTCTTTACCCTGATATTCCATGACAATCAAGTCCTGGCTTCCTCCAGTGTACACATCCTGCACTTTGCCCAAATAACCTCGTTCTTCATCGGTCACTTGAAAACCGATAATCTCGTGGAAGTAATATTTTCCTTCACCTAAATCGGGTAGCGCCTCAAGGGGTAGATACAAACTGGCTTTAACCAGCTCCTGAGCTTGCTCAATGCTATCAATATCTTCAAACTTAACCAAAGCGTGCTTGGCCTTAATATCAATGGTATCGATAAAAAAAGGAATCAATGTTTTAGAGTTCGTTAACTCCAAAAACACTGATTCCAATTCCTGATAGGGAGTTGGGTCGTCTACGTCTAAAATCACGCTAACCTCTCCCAGTAATCCGTGCGTTTTGCTGATGTACCCTAGTTGATAACAATCATCAATTCGCATGAAATCTATTTTTCCTCTTTCTCTTCTTCTGCTGCTTCCGAGTCGGCTTCATCCGAAGTGGCTTCATCCGAAGTAGCATCTTCTGCTTTAGCTTCTACTTCTTCAGTTGCTTCTGCTTCGGCAGGAGCTTCCTCCGTCTTAGCTTCAGGCTCTTCAGCTTGAGATTCTTCGCCAGCAGCTACCTCAGCGGTGGCATCTGATGCTTCCACTGCCTCTTCAGGGGTAGCACTAGCTTCCTCTTTGGCAGGCGCTTCAGTTTCTTCAGCTTCTGCGGCAGGAGTTTCCTCGGCTTTTACCTCAGGTTCTGACGCTGCTTCTTCTACTTTTGGTTCAGCAGCAGCTTCTGGCTCTTTCTCCTCAACGGGCGCCTCTTCTTTGGCTTCGGCTTCAGGGGCCTCTTCAGCCTTAGCTTCTTCCTGAATAGGAGCAGGCTCTTCGGTAGTTGTCTCGGCTACTGCTTCTTCAGTCGGTGCTTCCGCAGCCTCAGCGGTTGCCTGAGGTTCAGTGGCTTCCTCGGCAGGAGCCTCTTCAGTGGTTTCGGCATTAGCAGCAGCCTCAGCAGCTTCTAATTCAGCTACTGCCACAGCATTAGCTTCTTCTAGCTCTTTGCGACGAGCTTCATTCACTTCCCGTTCGCGTTTCATGCGTTCAGCTTGCTCTTGTTCTTGCTTTTTAGCTAACGAGTCTTTCTTACCTTCAATCTTGGCTTCTTTCGTCTCCTTCCACTCGTTAAAACGTTGGTCAGCTACCTCTTGCGTGATAGCTCCTTTGTTAACACCTATCTGCAAATGCTTGCGAAGCATGATGCCTCGGTACGATAAAATCGCCCGCATTGTGTCAGTAGGCTGGGCACCTTTCATTACCCAATCCAGCGCCTTATCATCGTTCAAAACGATACTGGCGGGGTTCGTATTAGGATTATAGGTTCCTAATTTTTCAATAAAGCGACCATCTCGTGGTGCTCTGGCATCGGCTACGACCACGTCGTACATTGCCATCCTTTTGCGTCCTCGACGCGATAATCTGATTTTTACTGCCATAGTTTTGTTTTGTTAAACATACGTGGATCACGTCCACTTGTCGTAAAAAGATTGCAAAGATACTGATTTTGAGATAAATCGCACTCTCACAACCGACTTTTAACTTATTTTCTCCAATGCACATTCCCTAACTTTTTTAGAATTGATGATTTACCTGTAAATTACACACTATGAACACTACCAACCGACGAGATTTTTTGCTAAAAAGCGGGGCTGTTATTGCTGGAAGCAGTTTAGCGACTGCCTGTTCTACCGGAGATTCACCTCAAAAAGCACAGGCCCCTTATATCAATTTTAACGATACCTTCCGGTGGAAGATGGTCACCACTTGGCCGCCCAATTTCCCTATTCTGGGTGAAGGCTGTAATCAGTTTGCCCAGTGGGTGAAGGAAATGTCGGGAGGGCGAATGGAAATTACAGTATATGGTGGAGGAGAGTTAGTTCCGGCTTTAGAAGTTTTTGATGCAGTGAGTAGCGGAGCAGTAGAAGTAGGGCACGGAGCAGGCTATTATTGGGCGGGTAAAATTCCGGCTGCCCAGGTTTTTGCTACGGTACCTTTCGGTATGAATGCCCAGCAGATGAACGCTTGGTATATTGGAGGGGGAGGTACGGAATTGTGGCAAGAAACCTACCGAGATTTTAATCTGATCCCTTACCCCGGTGGCAATACCGGAATGCAGATGGGGGGATGGTTCAATCAGGAAATTCGTACGCTAGAAGATATTCAAGGATTGAAAATGCGGATTCCGGGCATTGGCGGAAAAGTGTTTAACCGGGCAGGAGGCACGTCGGTACTAGTAGCCGGAGGTGAAATCTACACCAATCTAGAGCGAGGAGTAATTGATGCTACCGAATGGATTGGCCCGTTCCATGATTACCAAATGGGTTTTTACCAGGTGGCGAAATATTATTATTATCCGGGATGGCACGAACCCGGTACTGCTTTAGAATTAACAGTCAATAAAGAAAAATACGAAGCCCTGCCCAGCGATCTGCAAAATATCATTGCTACCGCAGCTGAACGGTTGAATAACTGGTCACTATGCCGTTCGGAAGCCATGAACAGTCAGTACGCGGTAAAACTAGCTGAAGAAGAAGGAGTGCAATTTCGTCGCTTTCCCGATGATGTGCTGGCTACTTTCCGAAAGTATAGCGAAGAAGTAGTCGCTGATTTAACTGGGCAAGACCCTCTAGCCAAGCGAGCGTATGAATCCTACGCTACTTTCCAGCAGCAGATGGCGCAATATACTCCGTACAACGAACAGATTTACCACAGTAATTTCGGTGCGCTGGCTTAGTGATATTGAAAAATCACACATATTCTGACAAACAATTTTTGAAGTTGGTTTTATTAGAGTTACTCACAGAAGATTCTGATAAAATCACAGCTTCACATGGTCGAGCACCCAGTGACCTATATCAGAAACGGCAAGTCCAGCAATAAAAACAGTAATGCCATACTGATACTCCTGTGCCCAAGGCCAAATGCTCCAGGTGGCTCCTAGCAGGGTTTGAGCAGCATATTGGACGATTAGAGCAATTCCTATCAGATATAAAACTCGAGTGGCGGTGCCAATAAGAGGTGTGTGGCTGATACCTCGGTGGCGAAACAACATAGCGTAAGGATACCACAAAAAAATCCAAAGATAACCAACCCCCAGTGACCAGCGCAGTAAAGTGGTTTCAGAGACAGTATGTTGACGCATATCCAAATCAGGACTCATAAAAATTCCGAAGAAGCAACCAATTCCTGCTAACCAAGTAGTTAGTATATCGTGCTGACTAAGTTCCCATGCTGCCCAAGCTACTACCGGGGTGAGTAGCAACGTTCCGACGTTATGTGTTCTTCCTGCCGCCATATTATTCAAAAGAGTAACTGTACAACGTCCCAATTGATGAAATGATTGCCTAGTTATTTTTTCTACGTAATAAAGAAGTGAGTTCACTAAGGCGGTTTTGGGCTATTATCTTGTTAAGCTCTAGCTCTATTTGCCGATAATCACCCACGCTGCCAGCGTGATACATCTCTAAAAAGGGAGTTCGATCTAAAATGTTAGCCAGCAAAGTTTCCGGATTAGGGGCAGTTTCTAGAGCAGCGTATTCAGTGTAAGTGATGGACAGAAAAGCGGTGTTAGGACTGACCCCCTGCTGATCCCAATAATAGCCTTTGTCCAACAGCACGGGATATCGGTAGCTATCTCCCTGACGAACATCACTAGGAGCTGGGTAAGCTACAATTCGTGAGCCATCATTGGACAACCGCACTGGTACATACTGAGAATAATCAGCTTTGGCTTGATAGATAATAACTGGGGCAGTAGAGGTAGTTTGGGGCATAGTAGTTCGTTGGCTACAACTTACTAACACACTTAGCATCAGTACGGAAATATAAGTTCGTAGGGAGTTCATAGCTAATCTTTCAGTAAAGAGTACGTCTGGGATTCACCTGTCTTCCACTGGCAACGCAGTAAATATAATCCTGACGGTAACTCTGATATGTCAACTCCGGACTGCTCACTATGCCACTCTACCTTTTTTAGAACTACGCCCTGACCGCTAATGATTTCTATGATCTCCGGTGTTTTACCATTGAAATGGAGGAATAATTGATTGCGTACCGGATTAGGGTATATCGTCAATGGCAAAGTAGGTGCATCCTCAGAGATACTGGTTACAATCGCGTTAGGATCAAGCTCACTAGATTCGTCAGGCGTTTCAGAATTTTGAGAAGGTGATGTCTCAGTATTGACAATGGCAAAGTAATTACTTTCAGCGCGAACAGTTGTATCGCTGCTGTTAAAAACAATGAGTTGATACTGCTCTCCTGCGGTTAGAGAGTCAGGAATATCCCATTGGTAAGTACTATTATTCGTAATTTGTTCGGCAATGGCCAGATGGTACTGGTCTTGTTGATACAATGCCAGCGTGATTGGTTCAGTAAAATTACTTTCCCAATTAATTGTTTGAGTGCTGCCTACGGCTAGCGTATCCCAATCAGTATTAGTTAGGGTGATGGAAAGCTGTTCTTGCCGGGTAATTTGAATATCTAGAGCATAAGTACCTTGCTGTCCGGCAAAGTAGGGGGCAATCCAGAACATGAGTGTTCCTCCATCTTCTACTATCACCTTAGAGTCTAGCTGGGTATCAAACGCTTCCGACCACTCATCCGACATTTTATAAGATAATACTACGTCACTGGTATAATCTTGTCCGTCGTTGCTATCGAAGCTATCGTGTACCCGGGCAGTAACTTCATAATCATATCCTTCGGGCAAAATCACTTTATAGTAATCATAATCTACATCGGTATGCTGATTAGTACCCTCAGTTTTTATGCTGATCGTTTCTTCATCCATGCTGCTAACCAGCGTAAAGGCTTTGGCTTCACTATCGTTATCTTCGTAAGAATCAGCTACTGGTGGTGGGGTTTGTACAACAATTCTCTTCGGATGAGTGAAACCACCGCTGGCCAGAATGGTGGCCTCTTCAGTAGTAGCACTCCACACTACGAGCAAATAGGTACCTGGTTCTAAATCTAACCCATCGGAGGAGATAGTAATATTCTGAGATAAGGTGCTACTAGGAGCTAATGCAGAAATAGTTACCGATCCAAGAGTAACCTGATGTCTGCCTTCAAGGCTATACAGTCCGGCAGCTACCGCCCCACTAAATGTGCTTGATCCAGTGTTTTCAACGTTGAAGGATAAATCAAAAGCTTCGTATTGCGTAATAGTTTCTGAAGGAAGCACTAGCTCAGTGGTTAGAGCGATGTCATTCTCAGAATCGAGAAATTCTATATCGGTGTAAGCAGCGTAAGTGTCACTATCAATTAGCTGCCATTCTTTCCCAGTTTCTTTTTGTAAAACTGCCAGCTGGTAATTTCCGGGAGATACAACGGGTAGTCCCCCAGTCGTGAGGGTGACTCTAACAAAGGTGTTAGGTCGTAAATCAGTAATGGCAATGCTATCAATCACTTCCTGAAAATTGTTCTCGTCGAATACCACCACGGCAAACTGTCCGTTGAAATCAACATCCCCAAAATTGGCTACCGAGAACGTGACATCAAATGGCGCAGTAAACGGAATAGGGTTAGGGCTCACCTGCGTTTGTTCGTGCAATTCTAGCTCAGGCGTGATAGTTACTGGACTTTCAGCGGGCTGGATTTGATACACGATCTTTTGATTGCTATTGTAGCCACCGCTACCACCCCCTGTACCCAGGTCGGCAGGACTCAAATCACCGATGTAGTAGTAGCCATCCATGTATCCTCCCCACCCCCAGTTAAAATGGAAGAAGCCGTCTCCTTGGTAGCCGTCACACACAAAAGCATGTCCACCTCCAGTTCCAGAGCCTTCGTAGTAAATAGGGCGTCCTTCATCTAGTTCTGTCCTTAAAATACTGATCCACTCGGTATCAGTATAATCTGCTCGTTCAGCTATCTCTGCTTCGTACTGAAAGTATTTTCGTAAGGCTGGACGAACGAGTACCGCCCCAGCAGCACCACTTTCATTCACTCCATAATCCATTTCTACACTAACTCCACAGTGATAATTCAACTGGGCTACTGCCGAATTAGAGCTAAAAATGGCATCGGGCATTTGATCCCAGGCATATTCAGTTAAGCCAAAGTTAGCAGCCAGTGTTCCGTAGGTCGGGTGGTTGTACGAGTGGAAACCAATCCCTTTCTGAGGGTGTTGGTGGTGCTTCATAATTTGAGCCATTGCGGTAGCCACACAACCCGTTACCGTATGTTCTTGAGTTTGGGTATCATAGGGGCAGCTTCCATTATAGTGGGGTGACTGATTCCAGGTAGTGGTGAGTAGTGGGCCTACCGTAGTTGATTGTACCTCTAGTGACTCCCAGGCCTGAGCTATCTGGGCGGTAGGTTGTGGCTGTTGCTGTACTAGATACCTTAACTGCTTCTCATAACTGGCTACCCACTTAATGTAAGCTTGTGGTAGAGACTTTGAAGCGAATGAGCCTTGCTCAGAATACCCTAAAATAGGATAGGCAGCATCATCAGCCGATACAATGACAAAACCTCCCGAAGCCACGTTAAACACATAATACAGTGACTTAGGAGTCTGGCGAGCGTTGGCAGTAGCTACGGTAAATTGCTTGGTGTACGAAAGCGAAAGAATTGGTGACTGAGTACGAGCCTCTTTAGAAGATAGACTAAGAAAACGAGTAGCGACTGATTGGGCTTTTTTAGGAGAAACCTCAGCAGCATAGGTCGTTAGAAAGCAAAAAGAGAGACTGACACTAATGAGAAAGGTACGTATCCAGAGCATTGATCTTGTGTTTCAACAAAGATCCGATCTCTAATTATAGAATAAACAATAAAAATTATTAATTTATTACAATTGTAAGTGAATATAAAATTATAATGTCAGTGATATTAGTGTGAAAACAGATCAATTGCTACGTTGCTCTTTGATGTAAGTAGCAACTGTACCGACTGGAGCAAGCCAAATTCCGTTACTAGGATCTTGGGCATACCGTAATAATTGCTCTAGCATACTCACTTGGGTAGTTTGTCGTCCGGTTTCGCCAATATCGTGTCCTGCAAAAACAATCCATTGTTGGTTTTGCCGAGCAGTTTCAATAATATCTTTTACATTGGAAAAATCTAGTTCATCCATTGGCATCCCCATAAGTTGAGCCATATCGCAGAAACCCGGATCATTGGGAGCTTCATTGAGCCAACCTCGCCCTGTATTAAACAATTCAGCGATCAAAGGTACGTAACTCTGGGTATGTTCTCCGCGCCCTACAAATGTTTGTCCGCAGGGGTAAGCAAACTCAGTAGGCTTTACTCCTAGTAAAGTTTCGATTTCCTTGCTGGCTTGTACAAGCTCTTTTCGCATTTGAGAAAGAGAATACGATTCAATGGCCTTGTGTCTAGCCCAGGTAAAGTTTCCTGAGCAAGGGTGGTTTACCGAATGATTACCCATCTCGTGACCAGTTGCGGTAGCTTTTCTCCATTTTGACAGACGACGCTCCACGGCGCTGGGAACTAGATAAAAAGTAGCTTGCACGTCATACTTGTCTAATAAAGGAATTCCCACATCCACCTGGCTTGGGCGGGCATCGTCGAAGCTGAGACTAATAGCTACCTGTTTATCATCGGGCCACTTAATTTTATTAGTAGAACTAGTCTGTGCCAGACTGCAATGAAAATAGGTCAGGCAATAGATTAGGAAAAATCCAGTGAATAGGATAGGTAGAGTTTTCATAAATTTAATGAAGATGCTAAAAATTAGCTATAGGCGCAAGAGTTACCGCACTGGTAGCGATTTGCTTCCCAATGAGACAGTTTTAAAACATCAAAAAATAATGCTGCTTGGTAGTTAGAGGGCGAAAGAAAACAATACCAGCGTCGAATAAATCTGCCGATAAAGTCACCCGAGGGTGCTGAATAATTTTCTGCCAAGCCTGTTGCATCTCCACTGACCAGTGGATGTCATCAAAGATCAAAATACTTGTTTCATGAGTTTTAGTCAATAGTTGAGAAAAGTAGCGTAATGTAGGCTGAAGCTGATGATTAGCATCTACGTAAGCCAGATCAATCTGAGGCAATTCTTCCAGTAGAGCAGGTAGGGTCTGATCAATATTTCCTTCCCGTAACTTAATATTTCGACAATCAAAGTGTAAAAAGGCTTTAGTAGCGATACTAGCAATATCCGAAGAACCCTCAAAGGTGTAAATATTTGTGTCATGATTCGCTAATGATAAGTATAAAGAAGTAATACCGAGTGAGGTTCCTAATTCTACGACGTAACTAGGCTGTTGAAACTGAACTAAGCGATAAAGAAAACGCCCAAATTTGGGAGTGCTCAAAGAATGTCGAGCAATACTCTTAACCTTGCGAGAAGAAGACTGACTGACCAGCGAGGTAGCTCCTAAGGAGGGAATTGACACCCAATCTTCAGATTTCAGTAAGGTTTTACGGTGCTGTTCAATTGCCTGAAAATCAGAAGTGGGTGATCTCCCTTGGATAACTTTTTGGTAGAAATCATAAATAAATGGAGCCTGTAGAGAATGTTGATTAACAGCATTGAGCCAGTATTGCCAGTAGCCTGTCAATAGAGAGCGTCGCTGCCAGAGCGAGGACATAGCCAAAGTTAGTTAGATCGGTAAGGAGCAATCAGAGTAAATTCAGGAATGATGGCGTGAAACTGCTTACCATCCGTAATTCGTTCCATCAGAAAAGTACCCTTCATCTTACCCAAACCAGATTTAAGATTGCAGCCCGAAACGTACTGATGTTGCTGCTGAGGTTCTAACATGGGCTGCTTACCAATAACACCTTCACCTTCTACTTCTCGGAAAGGATAGCCAGCGTCTACAATTTTCCAGTGGCGGCGCAATAACTTTACAGTAAAATGGCTGTTATTCTCGATGGTAACGTGGTAGGTAAATACATAATGGTTCTGACTAGGATCAGAATAATCAGGTTGATATTCGGTTTCAATACTAACCTTAACGCCTTCAGTGATTTCAGTTACCATGCTACCCATTGTTTACGCGGAAAGATAATGATAAGTTTACAATAAACTACACAAAACACTATGGATGTACGCATTGCTCCTTCTTGGAAGGAAAAATTATCTGATGAGTTTAACAAACCTTATTTTGAGACTCTTGCTGAGTTTCTTCGGGCTGAGTATCGCTCTCAAACTATATATCCTCCCGGTAAAGAAATTTTTCGGGCCTTTGACCTTACTCCGTTTAATGAGGTTAAAGTAGTAATTCTCGGACAAGATCCTTACCACGGGCCAAAGCAGGCGAATGGGCTGGCTTTTTCAGTGCGGGACGGTATCACCAAACCACCTTCACTAATTAATATTTTTAAAGAAATTAAGAACGAGTACGATAAGCCCATCCCCAACAGTGGTAACTTAGAACGATGGGCGCAACAGGGAGTATTATTGCTAAATGCTACGCTAACAGTGCGAGCGCGACAGGCTGGCTCGCATCAGAAAAAGGGGTGGGAAGAATTCACAGATGCGGTGATCCAAAAAATTTCGGATGAACGGGAAAACACTGTATTTCTATTGTGGGGAGCTTACGCTCAGAAGAAGGGAGCAATCATTGATGAAGGTAAGCACCACGTACTAAAGTCACCCCATCCATCGCCCTTCGCCGCTGATCGGGGCTTTTTCGGAAACGATCATTTCAAAAAAGCTAACGAATATTTGAAGCAGCAAGGCAAAGAAGAAATTGAGTGGTAAATTTTACGAAAAAAAGAGAATGGAGGACGGAAACGGTGGAATGTATGAGCTTCCTTTTCCGTCCTCCATTTTCCTTTCTCCGTCTATCATTCAATCAAATTCAGCAGGCGGCTCCAGCGGATTTTGCTGAAGAAGCTCTCGTTCGGGTCGATAGAGAGCCAAATAAAGAAGGCTTTGCCTACAACGTGATCCTCAGGTACAAAGCCCCAGAAACGAGAGTCAAGTGAGTTGTGGCGGTTATCGCCCATCATGAAGTAGTAGTTCTGCTTAAAAGTATAAGTATCTACCACCTGGCCATCGATATAGAGTTTACCTTCCCGCTTCTCTACTTCATCGTGCCCTTCGTAGTACTTGATGACGTACTCGTACTTGGTAATATTCTCATCTGTCAAATCAATTTGCTGACCTTCCGCGGGTATTTCCAGCGGCCCGAAAAAGTCTGCATTCCACGGAAATACGCTCGGGTCAGGGTAAATATTACGATAAATCTGATCTTGAGAAGCAGTGACAGGTACAACACTCTCAACAAAGGGTAACTTTTCAAACTCAGCCGCTACTTCAGCAGTAGCCATCATGGTAGATTGATTAGGCGAAGTAGTATACTCAGACACTTCGTATCGTTCAAATACCCGATTATTAATGGTCTGATTAGCAGTGATGCGATATTCATATTGTACTCCTGGTGGGTCAGGAAATACATCGCTATTGATATAGACTTGCCGATCTTTGACCTCAATCACATCACCGGGTACGCCTACGCAACGCTTAATATAGTTAGTCTTCAGATCAGTAGGGTACTGATGTTCGGTGGGATAATTAAATACTACCACATCCCCCCGCTTTACGCTAGAGAAGCCCGGCAAACGATACTGCGGTAATTGAATCCAGTCAACGTAAGAGGGAATATCGGTACCCCAAATTTTTTGATGAGTAAGCGGCATTTGTAGTGGAGTTTTAGGAGTACGGGCTCCGTAATGCATCTTGCTTACAAACAGAAAATCACCTACCAGAAGTGAATTTTCCATAGATGGGGTAGGAATAGTGAATGCTTCCAGAAATAGCCAGCGGATGAAAGTAGCGGCAATTACCGCAAATACGATTGCATCTACCCATTCCCGGGTTTTAGATTTGGGAGCCCTCTGGCGGGTAGTGCTAGAAGTATCTTCCTTCTTTTTCTTTAGAAACGTTGCCATATATTTCAAATATCATTACCTGCTTCTAACAACAGTCTTGCGAAAATAGTGTGCGTTTGAGGAAATACCTATCATTTTAGAAAATCGTTCATGGTAAGTATTCCGCTTTTTTGTTGGGTTACAATCCACTCAGCAACTACTACTGCTCCTAAAGCAAATCCCTTTCGGCTGTGAGCCGTGTGTTTTATCTCGATAGTATCTTCTTCAGATTGATAATGGACAACATGGGTGCCCGGAACTTCTTTTTCCCGCTTGGCCTGGATGGGAAGGTGGTTTGCTTCGGAAACACTACCTTCTTGCAAAACCCAACTACTAAGGGGTAAATGTTCTAGCATTCCTTCGGCGATGGTGATGGCGGTGCCACTGGGGGCATCTTTCTTTTCAGTATGATGGGTTTCTTCCACGTTAGCCCGATACTGAGGATAGTCGCTGATAACTTTAGCCAGGTAGGAGTTTAGACGAAAAAATAAATTAACCCCAATACTGAAATTGGATGCATAAAAGAAGGTGCCACCCTTTTCTTGACAATAGTTTTCTATTTCTTTACGGTGACCCAGCCATCCGGTAGTGCCAGAGATAACCGGGATACCCCGCTCCAGGCACTGGCGAATATTAGCCACGGCAGCATCAGGTTGACTAAACTCAATGGCTACATTGGCCGCATCTTCTCCTAGTGTTTCCCAAACGTTAGCATTATCCTGGTCAATACGTTCAGTAATAATATGGTTACGTTGTAGGGCAATTTTCTCAATGGTTTTGCCCATTTTTCCGTAGCCGATTAGTAAAATACGCATGGGGTTAATACAGGCTTAAAGTGAAAGAAAGTCCGCAAGAGGGTATGGTAGGAGTAAGATGATCGGAATAGGCTAGTGCTGAGCCAGCCATAGGCTTCAAGTCCATACTAAGATCAGGGTTAATGTCAAATTCAATTAGATGAGCATCGGCAATAGCATCCATAATATTAAGAGCGTATAGCCCCGCCGTAAGAATAACCATGAAATCACGATTTCGTCGAGAAGTCTCCCTCGCTCGACTCAACTGCTCCCTAGTCTCGAAGCGATTAATAGCATTGGGAAACTCACTTAAAGGATTGGTTTCACCATTGCTAACAGCCCGCTCTGCTCTCAAAAAAAATTGATACTGGTCATTATTCCATATGATAAAGTATCCCATTGTGATGAGGCCACCGTAAATGATCGGGATTTTCCAATACTTACCATTGTAGGCCTGACCCAGACCCGGTAGCACTGCGGAATACAAAGCTGCCCGGCGAGGTATTCGAGGGCTAATCGATTGTATGACAATAGTATCAGGAGCTGCGGTACCGGGTTTGTTTACGCCTACGGCTCCTTGCTGGAGCTGAAGGGTATCTTCCACCACAGTAGTAGGATCAGGTGCTTCTTCTTCCTCTTTTTCTACTTGAGCTACGGCAATGGAAATACTCCCCAAGGCTAAGATCAACATCAGCCAGATCTTCACGTAATTCATGTTTGCAGTAATTCTAGAATTCGGTTCAAATCTTCAGTAGAGAGATAGGGAATTTTGATTTCCCCCTTTTCTTTACCCGTTGCTTTGATATGTACTCTAGTACCAAAATGAGAGGAGAGTTGGTTTTGGATGGACTGTAATTCTGGGGATACTACTGATGAACTGGAGACAGGCTTGGTTTTTTTAGGAGCAGCCAACTCTCGTACTAGAGCTTCCACCTGTCGTACTGATAAGTCGTCCTCCACAGCTCGTTGAAAGATATGTAATTGATGCTCTACGGTATCCACATTGATCAATGCCCGAGCATGCCCCATTGTGAGTCGGGTGTCGCGCAGGGCGGCCTGAATATCAGGGGGAAGCTTGAGCAACCGTAAGTAATTATTAACCGTGGATCGGTTTTTCCCAACCCGGTCGCCTAGTTGATCTTGGCGCAGGTCGCACTCAGAAATAAGCCGTTGATAGCTCAACGCAATCTCAATAGCATTGAGGTTTTCCCGCTGAATGTTTTCAATTAAAGCCATTTCCAGCATTTGCTGGTCGTTGGCCTTTCGGACGTAAGCCGGAATATGAGTTAGCCCCGCGAGTTTGGAGGCTTGTACCCGTCGCTCTCCCGAAATAATCTGATAGCGATCTCCACTGATCAGACGAACGGTAATGGGCTGGATAATCCCTTGTACTGCAATGGAGTCAGCTAATTCTTGCAGAGCTTCCCGATCAAAGTGGGTTCGGGGCTGAAAGGGGTTCACCTCAATATTTTCCAGAGGAATTTCGTTAATTGAGCTGTATTGTTTAGTGGGGCTTTCTCGGAGTTGGGTTTCCTGAGAAGAATCTTCCAGTAAGGCACCTAGCCCTCGGCCCAAGGCATTTTTTCGGCGAGTTGATCTTCCAGACGTTTTATTAACACTCATTCAAATAGTCTTTTGTTGCGTTGGTTCTAACTACTAACGCGCAAGTTGTCGATTTCTTTCTAATAATTCCTTAGCCAAGTTCAAATAGCTGATAGCCCCCTTACTTTCAGCGTCGTGCACGATGGCGGGCAGTCCAAAACTGGGTGATTCACTGAGCTTAATATTACGGGGTATCAACGTGCTGAATACCATTTGCTGAAAGTGGGCATTTACCTCTTCTACTACTTGGTTCGATAGCCGCAGGCGAGAATCATACATAGTAAGCAGTATTCCTTCAATCTCCAACCCAGGGTTCAATCGGGACTGAATAATTTGAATGGTATTCAGTAGCTTTCCCAAACCTTCTAAGGCGTAATACTCGCATTGTACTGGAATAACCACTGAATTGGCAGCAGTTAAAGAATTAATGGTAATCAGACCAAGTGAGGGTGAGCAATCTAGAATAATAAATTCGTACTCATCTTGTATAGGCACCAGCGCTTGGCGCATTTTCTTTTCTCGGTTCTCCAGACTAACCATTTCTACCTCAGCCCCTACCAAATCAATATGGGAAGGTAATAGATAGAGATATTCCAGCTCAGTAGGGACAATGGCCGAGCGTGTATCTGCCTCATCTACCATACATTCATAAATACTATCTTCTACCTCTTTGGGGTTAAAGCCCAGTCCGGAAGTAGAATTAGCCTGAGGGTCAGCGTCTACCACTAAGGTTTTATGTTCTAGTGCAGCCAGGCTAGCAGCCAGATTGATCGCGCTGGTCGTCTTTCCTACTCCTCCTTTTTGATTGGCTATTGCAATAATCTTACCCATACATGAAGCGTTAATAGTTTAGGCAGTGGGATGTTTTCGATGAAAATATCGTAAGTTTGCACAGTTACTTATACAAATCGCCTCGCAACTTTACTGATGAGTCGAGGCAAGAATAGTGTCGTACAAATATAGAAAGTTTAGGCGCACATTGGTACCGTGCCACGCCTAGCCTGGTAAAAAAAAACTAGCCTACTGAAAATCAGCGCGAAATACAGTAGTCAGCGTCCATGCATATCCTCAAAGTACAAGACCGATACTCTGAAAAAGAGTTTTTTCAATTTCCGTCCCAGCTTTATCAGGGTACTGCTCAATGGATACAGACTATGCCTCACGAGGAAGAAGTTGCCTTTGACCCAGAACAAAATCCCCTGCTTAAGGAAGGAGAAGCTTGCCGTTGGATTTTACAAAATTACCGAGGTAAGACAATTGGCCGGGTAGCTGCTTTCATTGATCGCCGAGGTGAAACAGCAACGGGGTTTTTAGGTTTTTTTGAGTGTATTGAACATAATCAAGCGGCTAATAAGCTACTGGGGGAAGGTGTCTACTGGTTAGGCAGTCAGGGTATTGAGGTGGTAAATGCTCCGGTGAACCCGAACAGCTTATTCCTAAAAGCAGGCTTGTTAACTGAGGGCTTTGATGAGTTGCCGGTGTATGGTTCTAATTATCATCCGGCTTACTATCAGAGCTTTTTTGAATCATTTGGGTTTGAAAAGCATTTTCGTCAACGTACTCATCAGATTGATTTTCAGACTATGCCTTTGCCAAAATCGGTAAAAGAAAAAGCCAACGCAATCATAAATAGCGATGGCTTCAGAATTGACCGTTTTTGCAAAGAGAAAGTGGAGACGATTTCTCAAGATATTGCCCTGGTATATAATCAGACATGGAGCGGTAAGCCATACTATAACGAACTTTCTGCCCAGCAAATCCAAGCTGAGTTACTGGAGTTACTCCCCTGGATTGATGAAGGCGTATTTTTGTTGGCCTACTATCACGATCAGCCCGTAGGGTTTTTCTTCAACTTGCCTAATATTAACTACACCCGAAAGCGAGCTGGTAAGGGGTTATTCCGCAAAATGCGGGAGGCTTATTTTCGAAATCAGCAACATAAGCACCTATTAAGTGTTTTATTGGGGGTTTTGCCTGAGTTTCAGCAACGGGGCGTGGCTTCTGCTTTAATCAAGACAGTACTAGATTTTTTAAGCAAGCACGAAATTCGATACGATAAAATTGAAATCAACCGGGTAAGTGATGATCAGACAGCCATCCAGCATTTATTGCAACAATTCAAGGGTGAGCCTCACCAGCATTATTGGGTTTACCGTAAATCTATTCCAGTTACTCAGTCGAGAAAAGTCAATCAGGAGTCGGCGACACTTAAGCAATAGTTTGTGATTGCAAAATTCTATAAATCAAATATTTACGTTATTAATTACCAACTTCCAACTAAATAAATATGAGTGTACTGGTAGTAGGCACCGTTGCCTTCGATGCTATTGAAACCCCTTTTGGTAAAACTGATAAAATAATTGGTGGCTCGGGTACGTACATTGCTCTAACTGCTTCGTACTTCACCAAGTCGGTGAACCTAGTAGGAGTTGTGGGCGAAGATTTTTTACAGTCAGATATTGCAAACTTTCAACAACACGGAATCAATACCAAAGGACTTCAAGTGAAAGAGGGCGAGAAGTCATTTTTCTGGGCCGGACGCTACCATAATGATTTGAACACTCGCGATACATTAGCTACTGATCTTAATGTACTAGCTGATTTTGATCCAATTATTCCTGAGGCTTATCAGGATTGTAAGTATCTGATGTTGGGAAATCTTACCCCAGAAGTGCAGCAAACTGTACTAAACCGGCTCAACCAACGTCCCGAACTGGTGATGCTCGATACCATGAATTTCTGGATGAACGAGCCTTTTTTACCGAGCCTTAAAGAAGTAATCAAGCAGGTTGACGTACTCTCTATTAATGACGAAGAAGCTCGAATGTTATCTGGGGAGTACTCGTTAGTAAAGGCGGCAAAATCCATTCTAGCTATGGGCCCTACCTATCTAATCATTAAAAAAGGCGAACATGGCGCCTTGCTATTTAATAATGATCAAATCTTTTTTGCTCCAGCTTTGCCCTTAGAGGAAGTATTCGACCCTACCGGAGCCGGCGATACTTTTGCTGGAGGATTTCTTGGTCATCTAGCGCAAACCCAAGATCATTCGTTTAATAATATGAAGCGGGCGGTCATCTACGGATCAGCCATGGCCTCATTCTGTGTAGAAAAATTCGGTCCTGAACGCTTAATGAATCTTTCGGCTGATACCCTAGAAGAGCGAGTGCAGGAGTTTGTCGATTTAGTGCAATTTGAGATTGATTATGCTTAATTTAAGCATAATTACTCACTGTACTGATCAAAAACACTTCTTTGTATTCTTTTTTTGAGTTTCTTCCTAATTATGTTTAGCTTGGGTGCGCGATGGGTTTTGTCAGGTTCTTACAAACTTCTGGGAAAACTACATACTATTTCTGATCTAACGTTTTTCCCTTTAAGTCGTTAACCTTCCAGACACAACTATTAATCACACTTCATGAAAGCAACTGCTGACCACTTGTTAAGCAGCGCATCTACCACGGAGATAATTTCCCGTTACGAAGCCGTGCGCCGACAAAGCGAACATTTATGCCAGCCTTTACAGCCCGAAGACTACGTAGTACAGCCAATTGTTGATGTAAGTCCACCTAAGTGGCATTTGGCGCATACCACTTGGTTTTTTGAACAATTTATTCTGATCCCGTATTTTTCTGGTTACCAAGAGTTTAACGATCAGTTCAATTTTCTTTTCAATAGTTACTACGAAAGTAAGGGTGACCGCATGTTGCGAACCAACCGGGGCAATATGACCCGCCCTACTACTCAAGAAGTGATGCAGTATCGCAGCTATGTGGACGAGCATTTATTGAAACTACCCCACTTGCTAGATGAACCTACCTGGCAAACAGTGGCTGAATTGATAAAACTAGGGTTACACCACGAGCAACAGCATCAAGAACTCTTATTAACTGATCTAAAATATATTTTGGGGCATAACCCACTTTTTCCAGCGTATGCTGAAGGAGCATTGGCTATGCGTGGTAAAGTAATTGATACAGAAGAGTACATTTCAGTGCCTGGTGGTAATTATTTTATCGGCTTCAATGGTAAAGGCTTTCACTTCGATAATGAAGAAGGACAACACCAGATTTATCTGGCAGATTATCGTCTGCTAAACCGCCTGGTGACGGCTGGTGAGTTTTTAGCTTTTATTGAAGAAGGGGGTTATCAAAATGCTGATTTGTGGCTATCCGACGGTTGGGCTTGGGTGCAGGAAAATAAAATTTCTTCGCCTCATTACTGGCATCATCAGGATGGGCAGTGGTACGAATATACTTTACACGGATTACAGCAGCTAGATCCATCTCGCCCAGTCACTCACGTAAGCTACTACGAAGCTGACGCCTATGCCCGCTGGCGGGGTAAACGTCTCCCGACCGAAGCAGAGTGGGAAGTGGCTTGCCGTTTGGCTGGCTACGAAAGCAACTATCACCTGCTTGCTTCCGCTAATTTTGTAGAATCAGAAAACTATCACCCACAAGCACTACAATCTTCGGGTACGGCTTCTATTCCCGCACAGATGATAGGCGATGTGTGGGAGTGGACACAAAGTGCGTACCTGCCATATCCCTTTTACCAACGACCTGAGGGGGCGCTAGGTGAATACAATGGCAAATTCATGATTAACCAAATGGTACTGCGGGGTGGTTCTTGTGCTACTCCCGAAAGCCATCTACGAATTACTTATCGCAATTTTTTCCAACCCGATAAACGCTGGCAATTTACGGGATTCCGTCTTGCTGAACACTGCTAAATGATTGACACTACCGATCGCTCTGAGAAGACCATTGCCATTCTAGAGGGTAATGGGTTGAATGGTTACTCCCTAAAAATTAACCGCCAATTTGCCGCTGATGTATATGCGGGGCTGACGGCTGACGAGAAATATCTATCTTCTAAATATCTGTACGATAAACGGGGCGATGAAATCTTTCAACAGATTATGGGGATGGAAGAATACTATCCTACTCGGGCGGAGTACGAAATTTTTGAGCTGCACCGGCAAGAAATGCTTGAGCACTTTTCTAAGGATCAGATCCCTTTCCGACTGATAGAATTTGGGGCAGGTGATGGTACTAAAACCAAGGTATTACTGCGACATTTTTTAGAACAGCAAGCTAACTTTTCTTATGTCCCTATTGATATTTCAGCCAATATCATTCAAGAGCTTACTGCGGATTTGGCTGAAAATATGCCTGACTTGGTAGTCCAGGGTATTCAAGACGACTATTTTCGGGCAATTGACCAATTAAAGCCGACTTTCAACGGACAGCAAGTTCGTAATGTAGTTCTATTTTTAGGAGCTAATATTGGTAATTTCTCCCACCCAGAAAGTATTGCATTCTTAAAGGAGATTGCTGAACATTTATCATCCGGTGATTTGCTGATGACTGGATTTGACCTGAAAAAAGATCCTAAGCGTATTTTGGATGCTTACTTCGATGAGCAAGGAATCACCCGGGCATTCAAGCACAATTTGCTCCAGCGGATTAATGAAGAGCTCAGCGCAGATTTTGACATTGATAGTTTCCAATATTTCCCCATCTATGACCCAATGGAGGGAAGTATTCGTAGCTATTTAGTCAGTAAAAAAGAGCAACAGGTAACTATTTCAGCCATTAATGAAGTAATTGAGTTTGAAGCTTGGGAGGCTATTTATATGGAACGTTCGCAAAAATATAGTTTAAACGATATTGAGAAGTTGGCTGATAAGTCTGGCTTTTCTGTCATTCATCACTTCTACGATTCTCAGCAACTCTTTACTGATTCGCTCTGGCAGCTACCGTAACACTGGCTAGGCTTATCTGTTAAAAAAGTCAGCATCCTTTCGGTATCCGGTGTATCCCCGCTATATTTGTGGCAAAAGTATCGTATGCTACGCCGACCTCGCCGCAATCGAAAATCTCCCGTTATCCGTAGTCTGGTAGAAGAAACGCAGCTTTCAGTCCAGCATCTTATTTTTCCGGTTTTCATTATTGATGGTGATAACCAGCGAGAGGAAGTGGCTTCTATGCCTGGGATTTTCCGTTATTCCATTGATTTGTTGCTGGAAGAGATTGCCGCCTGTTACAACTTGGGCATTCGTACATTTGCTCCATTTCCTGCTCTGACGGACGATAAAAAAGATCCATTCGCCCAGGAAGGCCATAATCCCGAAGGGTTATTTCCTACCGCTATCCGACGCATTAAAGAAAATTTTCCGGATGTATGTTTAATGACTGACATTGCTATGGATCCCTACAGTTCTGACGGGCACGACGGGCTAGTACGCGATGGAGAAATACTGAACGATGAAACCTTAGAAATTCTCGGAAAAATGGCTTTGGTGCAGGCGGAAGCCGGAACGGATATACTGGGCCCTTCGGACATGATGGATGGTCGGGTAGGTTACCTACGAAACCTGCTAGATGAGCACGGGCATCAGCAAGTGTCTATTATGTCGTACACCGCTAAGTATGCTTCTGCTTTTTACGGACCGTTCCGTGACGCGCTAGATTCAGCCCCTAAATCGGGTGATAAGAAGACATACCAAATGAATCCAGCCAACCGACAGGAAGCACTGTTAGAGGCTGAACTTGACTACAGTGAAGGAGCAGATACGCTGATGGTAAAGCCAGCTATGCCTTACTTAGATATTATTCAATCTTTGAAAGAGAGCTTTCCAGTTCCCATAGCGGCTTACCAAGTGAGTGGGGAATATGCTATGATTAAAGCCGCTGCAGCTAATGGTTGGCTGGATGGAGAAAAAACCATGCAAGAAAGCCTGATGAGTATTCGCCGAGCAGGCGCTGATATTATTTTGACCTATTTTGCCAAAGAGTATGCTCAGGGGTTAAAATCATAATTTTCAAAAGTTGTGAGCGTTTGTTTACTGTATTCTTAATAAACAAGCCATCAACTTATAAAATATATCACTTCAAACGCATTATTTTTAAAACGTGGAACAAACCTTACCTACTGTACAAACAGCTAAAGACCTGGGTCTACTTGAAGAAGAGTTTGAGCGTATTCAGGAGATTTTAGGGCGAGACCCTAATTTTACTGAGCTGTGTATTTTTTCGGTAATGTGGTCAGAGCATTGCTCCTATAAAAATTCAATTAGCTGGCTCAAAAAACTCCCTCGTGATTCTGACCGGATGTTAGCCAAAGCAGGAGAGGAAAATGCCGGATTGGTCGATATTGGTGATGGATTGGCTTGCAGCTTTAAGATAGAATCACATAATCATCCTTCGGCAATTGAGCCGTATCAAGGAGCTGCAACTGGCGTGGGCGGTATTAATCGGGATATTTTTACTATGGGTGCCCGCCCCATCGCTCAACTCAATTCGCTTCGCTTTGGTGATATCAACAATGAACGTACCCAATGGCTTCTGCGCGGTGTAGTAAAAGGAATTGGTGATTACGGTAATGCTTTCGGAATTCCTACGGTGGGAGGTGAGCTTTTCTTTGACCCATGTTATCAGGTGAATCCGCTAGTAAACGCCTTTTCAGCCGGAATTGTCGAGACTAATAAAGTAGCCAGTGCTACTTCCTACGGAGTGGGTAACCCAGTATTTATTGTCGGTTCAGCAACTGGAAAAGATGGAATTCATGGGGCAGCCTTTGCCTCTAAAGATATTACCGAAGATTCTATTAAAGATCTTCCGGCAGTGCAGGTAGGCGACCCTTTCCAGGAAAAACTATTGCTAGAAGCCACTCTAGAAGTTATAGCCTCGGGACAAGTAATCGGTATTCAGGATATGGGCGCAGCGGGTATTATTTGCTCTACTTCTGAAATGAGTGCCAAAGGCGAACACGGTATGGATATATGGTTGGATAAAGTTCCATTGCGCCAGAGTGATATGCTAGCTTGGGAAATTTTGCTGTCTGAATCTCAAGAGAGAATGCTGATCGTCGTTAAACGGGGTAGTGAAGAAGAAATAAAACAAATCTTTGAAAAGTGGGATTTGCAATGCGAACAGATTGGTGTAGTAACGGATACCAAACGACTGGTGTTTCACCAGCATGGTGAAGTAGTAGCTAATGTTCCTGCTGATGATTTGGTATTAGGTGGTGGGGCACCCGTTTATCAGCGCGAATATCGCGAACCAGCCTATTACCAAGAATATCAAAAATTCAGTATTGATGACGTGCCTGAACCTAACAACTATGCTGAAGTTGCTGAATTTTTGCTTAGCCATCCCAATATTGCCTCTAAGCAGTGGGTATCCGAGCAGTACGATTCCATGATTGGTACTGGTACAACAACAACTAACGCACCTGCTGATTCTGGAGTAGTTCGTATCAAAGGAACAGACAAAGCTATCGCTGTAACAGTAGACTGTAATGCACGTTATGTCCACGCTGACCCCGAAGTGGGGTGTGCGATTGCTGTTGCTGAAGCAGCTCGCAATATTGTTTGCAGTGGGGGCGAACCAGTGGCTATTACTAACTGTCTGAACTTTGGTAATCCGTATGACCCCGAGGTATATTGGCAATTTGTAGGAGCAATTAAAGGTATGAAAGCGGCTTGTGAGAAATTTAGCACTCCAGTTACCGGAGGAAATGTGAGTTTCTATAATCAGTCTAACGATGGTGGAGCCGTTTTTCCTACTCCCACTATCGGAATGCTAGGGTTACTGGAAGATTATCGGAAAACCACCACCTTAGCTTTTCGGCAAGCAGGCGACTTAATTTATTTACTAGGTGAGTCAACTAACGATATGGCTAGTTCTGAATATTTATACAGCTATCACCAGATAAAGAAGTCTCCAGCTCCCTACTTCGATCTAGAAAAAGAGTACCATTTACAAGAAGTAGTAAAAAGTTTGATAGAGCAGAATTTGCTTACTTCAGTCCATGATGTGTCAGATGGTGGCTTATTTATTGCACTAGCCGAATCAGCTATGGTACATGGTCTGGGTTTTTCTATTCAGACTAGTGACAAAGTGCGGAAAGATGCTTTTCTATTCGGGGAAGGGCAAGGGCGTGTGGTAGTTAGTGTTACTCCTTCTCAAGAAAAAGAGTTTGAGAGTTTTCTGGCTATGCAAAAGCTACAGTATGCGGAAGTAGGTACTGTGTGCGCTACGGGTTTTGTAGTGGACGGTCAATCGTTAGTAACTGAGGTGAAGGGAAAACACTTATATGATACATCCTTGACTCATTTTCTGAATAAATGAGGGAAAAGGTACATGCATTTATGAGGTTTCTAGCGGTTTTTTAACGATAAGTACTTTTTTATAAATCCCTCGTTTTATAAAAAAAATGCAAAAATTAATCGCAATAATTAATTTTCTAATCAATTTCTTTTCAATTCATAGAATAAATCTCTACTTTTGTTAAAAATAAAAATTAGAAAAGTTATATAAATTATTATTAATGTATCAAAACCTGACAAAAACCAGAAAGTATTTCACCCTATTTATCGTCTACCTTACTCTTGGTATTTCGGTATTCTCATGCGTTTCTAAAAAAGAGTTAGTCTATCTCCAGGACAATAGCTTTTCTAAAGATTACCCTACCCAGATAAAAAATAGACGACCTGAGTATCGCATTCAACCTAATGATATACTGCACGTAACCATCCAGAATCCTGATAACGAAACTTCTGCCTTCTTTAACTACGGTAACCAGGAAGGTGCCCGAGGTTTTGGAAGTGAGTCTATCCTATATTTAATGGGTTTTAATGTAGATAAAGATGGTTTTATTAGTATTCCTCTTATTGGAAAAGTGAAGGTGCAAAATCTCACAATTGAAGAGTGCCAGCAGATTGTTCAGCAAGAAGCTAATCGGTATATTCTCAACTCATCGGTGGATGTAAAGCTAGTGAGTTTCAAAGTATCGGTGCTAGGAGAAGTAAAAAACCCAGGATATTATTATATTTATAATGGACAAGCTACTATTCTGGAAGGACTTAGTTTGGCTGGAGATTTAACCCAGATTGCTAACCGCCAAAATGTGAAGCTTATTCGTCAGACAGATGATGGTGCTGAGGTAATATTATTAGATTTAACTAGTGCTGATTTAATGAAATCAAAGTATTATTATCTATTACCTAACGATCAGATTTACGTAGAACCTTCTATACAGCAGGTGCGTAGAGCGAACTTTCAACCTATTGGGTTAATCTTTAGTAGTATAGGCTCCCTAGTTGCAATCATTAACCTGATTGTGACTCTTAACAACGCTAACTCTAACTAGCTTTAATTAGCGAAGAGAGACTTCATAATAGAATTCTTGTCATCTACAACTTGTGACAGACAATGGAAAAAGCAAAAAGTACAAATAACCAAAATCAAACAATTGACCTGTTTTCCTTATTGGGAAAAATGGCAAAGAAATGGTATTACTTTGCCATCAGTTTAGGCTTTTGTTTAGCAATCGCTGCTGTTTTCGTCATCTTTGGCGAGAAAAAATTTGAGGTTGGTGCCACTATTTTGGTGAAAGATCGCGAGGTGGGTTCAACCGAAACTGGAGTATTGCTCAATGATGCTCCGAATGAGGGAAAAGGTATAGCACTAACGAATGAAATAGGAAAACTAACATCTTACTCATTGATAAAATCTGCACTAGAGCGACTGGATTTCGGTGTTACATATTATAACGTTGAAAGTTTTTGGCCTGGTTTTATGCGAGAAGGGTGGCTTAATGAAATTTATACTTCATTCCCTTATGAGATACAGATAGACTCAAGTCAGTTTCAGGCGGTAAATACTCCAATATTTATTGAGGCAATTTCCGACACTCAATACCGAATTACTGCCAGTAATGATGAAGCTAATGCAGTGGCTTTCGCCACTAAAGAGGGGCGAAAGATTTTTGACTACGAGATAGAAGCTGTTGGAGAATTTGGCAAACCGTTCACGAGTGACATCATTAATATCACAGTGAATAAGAAGCGGAAAGAAGATAGTGATTTCGCCTACTGCTTCAAACTTACCCGGATTGAAGATTTAGCAATGCAGTACCAAGGGAAGCTGACTGTACAGCCTCTGGTAGAAATGGATGATACTAATCGGATGCTGCAATTGCTTATAAATAGCGCTATAGACCGAAAGGGCGGTCTATTTATAAACACGCTCATTGAAACATACACCCAAGAAGGGTTACTACAAAAAAATAGTCGTGGAGAAACTTCGCTTGAGTTTCTAAATAGGCAGATAGCTGAAAAGAATGACTCACTAAATAGTGTTCGCGCTGAGTTAGAGAACTTTCGATCAAGCACAGGTTTATTGAATTCTGATTTTGCCTCAGGGCAAGCTTTGGAGAGCCTCGGGGCACTACGGAATGATCAGGCAGAATCAGAACGAAGGATTGATTATTATCAGAGTACTCTTACTTACTTAGAGACGAATGATGACTATAATAAAATAGTTGCTCCTTCCTCTGCTGGAATTAACGAAGACCCTCTCTTTAATCGTCTAATTGAAAATTACATTAGTCTAGTGACTCGGCTAAATAATGCCGGCTTTAACGCTCAACCAGATAATCCATTATACAAAAGAATTCAGCACGAAGTTGAGAGTACCCGTACTGCTATTCAAGAGCAACTGAAAAGTGCATTGTCTTCAGAAAAGCGTAATCTGAGCCGCATTACTCAGCGGATCGGAGGTATTCAGTATAGCATCAATCAGTTGCCTCAAGAGCAAAGTAAACTGCAATTCTTGCAGCAGAAGTATGATAAATTATACGACGAATATAACTTCCTTCTTCAGAAGCAGTCAAATGCTCAGCTGTCTTTGGCTACCAACTCTGAGAATGTGCAAGTGATTGATTCGGCTAAAAAGACAGGCTATAGTCCGGTAGAACCGAACTCTATGCTCATTTTTTCTATCGCTTTCGTTATTGGGTTTATTATTCCATTTTCAGTTGTACTAATAAAAGATTTATCAAATAATAATATCACTGATAAAGAAGAGCTGGAGAAACAAGTGAAAGTTCCTCTTCTAGGAATGATTGCTAATGGTCCAAAGGATGCCAAACTGGTAGCTCGTACTCTACCTAATTCAGCAATTGCCGAGTCATTCAAGTTTGCCCGTATCAATTTACAGTACTTCCACCAAGGAGGTAATGAAAAGGTAATTGGTGTAACTTCTTCTATTAGTGGAGAGGGAAAAACATTCTGTTCAGCTAATATCAGCGCGGCTTTTGCTGAGTCTGGCAAGCGTACATTGTTGATTGGTGGTGATTTGCGTAAGCCTCGCATTCAAGATTTCTTTGACCTGTCTGGTCCTGGCCTCTCTGACTACCTAAGTGGTTCAGTAGCAGTTGAGGATATTATTCAACCGACTGAGTTCAGAAAACTAGATGTGGTAGCTCCTGGAATTCCTCAGGAAGATCCTATTACGCTATTCGAGTCAGCTCGTATGAATGAGCTAATGCGCCTGTTGCGCGATCGGTATGACTACATCATTATAGAAACGCCACCAATTGGGTACGTAGCCGACTACTTTGTTATGCTTGAGCATTTTGATATTAGTTTATTTGTAGTTCGTTATAACTACACTAACAAGAATATTCTTGGTGGTATTAATGATCTCTACGCTAAAAATAAGATCCAGAACTTATACTTGCTCTTCAATGATGTGAAGTTCTCAGCAGAGTATGGATATGGTTACTTATCTAACAGCGACGGTTACTATACTCAGCAGTCTCGTAAGCGTTTAGCTAGTAAGCCTACGGTAAGTATTAAAAACCCTTTTTCATAAAAAATAGCTAAATAATCATAAGAAAATTTGTGTATCGAAAATAAAATTGCATTATTTAAATAATTATTTGAATAATTGAAAAGCCTAGATAGTAAAATAGCAAATGGAGTAGGGTGGGTTTCTTTGTCTGCCCTAGGCAACCAAGGATTTAGGTTGGTAGTGAAGCTTATCCTAGCCCGAATCCTGCTTCCTGAGCATTATGGGCTTATCGGAATGGCGGTTGTATTCACCAGTTTCGTGAAGTTAATAAGCGAATTAGGAATGGGAGCTGCTCTTATCCAGCGGTCTAAACGACGACTCTCAGAGGAGTATTTTCATACTGCTTTCTGGACAAATCTCGTGATTTCACTATTGGGTTTTATACTAATTAGTACAGTACTCGCTCCAGTAGCAGCCTGGTTTTACGATGAGATAATATTGATTCGTCTGGTTCCAATTTTAGCTGTACCCATTATACTTGACTCATTATATCTGATTCCTAAAGTAAGACTAAGTCGGGAGCTCAACTTCAAGCCTATTGCGATTATTGAGCTATCATCTGTTATGATCGCTGGATTGGTATCAGTAGTACTCGCCAATTTAGGGTACGGCGTTTGGTCCCTAGCCTTTAACGGAATCATCGCTTCAGCCTTATCCGTTATTCTGTATTTCCTTAGCCAGCGTTGGGTACCTCACTTAGTATTTCGGTGGGAAGCCTGCAAGAGCCTTTTCGGATTTGGTGGATATGTACTAATTGAGCAGATTTTTATCTTCTTTACTTCTAACATAGACTATATATTAATCGGTAAGCTTATTGGCAGTGCAGCATTAGGTGTATATACTTTAGCTTTTATACTTACTGGTACTTTTCGCAAGCAAATTATGGGAATACTAAATAAGGTATTATTCCCGGCTTACTCTTCCATCCAACATGATGCTCAAGCTATCAAGCAGTATTATCTAAAAGTGGTTAAGACCAATGGCATCATTCTACTTCCTATAATGACGATACTTATGGTTTTGGCAGAACCGATTATCATTATCGGGTTTGGTGAAGAGTGGCGAGATACAATCTTTCCTTTACGTATGCTCTCCATTGGAGTAATTATCCATGCGATAAGTGGTACTAGCTCTACTGTGATGAAAAGTATGGGAAAAGCAAAATTGGTGACCAATCTGAACATTTTTATTACCCTGTGTTTATCAGTGCCAGCGATTGCCATAGGAGCTTATACTTATGGTATTAAAGGGGTTTCACTAGGAGTAGTATTCTTCAAACTAGCAGGGTATCTCATTTACCAACAATATATTTTCCGAGTAATTGGCGTCTCTATGGTGACAGCTATTGCCCAGCTTGTACCAATAGGTGTGTATTGCTTAGTAGGAGCGGCAATAACGCTGACCTTACAATACTTATTTAATATGCCCTTGATAGGGTTCGGTATAGTAGGTGGGACTATTATTTTAAGTAGTTGTATCCTTTATATCGCTCGATATGAAAAAGGGCTTATTCTTCAGGTGAAGAAAATAATACATCCTAAAAAACTAGCATATAAAGTCAACTCATGAATACTGAACAAATTATCGATAAAACGCAGCGAGAATCCTCTACCATTACTCCGCTAGTATTTCATATTGGGTGGATGCGGACAGGGACTACCTTTTTACAGGGTATATTTAAACGACAGGAGAATATCCAACTCTCTTTAAAAAACCGCTTCTTTTCGTATGATCCTTACTATCTATTAGGGAAAGAGCATTACAACACACTAATAAGCAGTAATGGTCAACAACAAGTTGCAGTAGATAGCGATGAAAATTACGCAATGGGACGTTTCAAAACTCACCTTCGAGAGAAAAACCCTCAGCGTACGTACAATCATAAAGCAGAGTTAAGTTTTGTTCATCATGATATCCCTGAAATGATTTCTCGTATGAAGGGGACATCTCCTAATGCAAAGATATTTGGGGTTATCAGAAAACAGGCGGACTGGTTTGAATCAGTATATAAGCATGATGTCTATCATTTTGGTTTGGATAAAACCTTCGAGGAATTTTATGACAGCAATTTAGGACAGGCTTATCGCGAGGCAGCCGATTACAGCCGGGTGATCACGCAATTTCAGGAAGCCTTCGGCAAGGACAATGTTAAGGTTTTGTTGTTTGAAGATTTTATTCACAATCAGCAGCAGTTTATCCAAAGCTTGTCTGATTTCCTTGGAGTGGACGTGCAGGTAGGGGAAAAAAAGAATCTGAAAAAAAATGCCAGCACCTCGGGCTTGTTCACTCATCTTCATCGTACAGCAAACAAACTCGGAGAAACTAACCCTAAAAAACCAGAACGAAAAGTTTACAAAATACTTAGAGCAGCTATTTATCGTCTTGATGGGTTTGCCACTAATAGAGGGTGGAAGTTACCGGGAAAAGCTATCTCTGGTACCATGCAAGAAAGAATTCACAGTGAGTTTGCTGAGAGTAATCGCAAACTGGCAGAAGTAATTGGCAGTGATGCCTTTCTAGAGGAATATCAGTACATATAAAAAGTAACAGAAATAGTGATTCTCATGCAAAATTCTGTAGATATAACCATTGGCTTAGTCTCGTATAATACTAAAGATTTAGTTGTACGCTGTCTATCGTCAGTTATCGAACATACTCAAGGCGTCAGTCATCAGATTATACTGGTAGATAATGCTTCTAAGGATGGTACAGTTGATATCGTAAAAGAGAAATTTCCCTCAGTAGAGATCATTCGTAGTCCAAAAAATGTGGGTTTCTCTTCGGCAATCAATATGGCTTTAGCACAAGCAAAAGGACGTTACTTTGCCATGTTTAACTCAGATACAGCCTTACTCAACGACACATTCACTGAGCTAGTACGTTTTGCTGATTCCCAACCCGATTGTGGTATTGCTTGTCCACAACTTTACTATCCTGATGGTAAGGTTCAAGTATCTCATTACCCTTTTCGCAATCCCAAGAAAAGAGCTTTCCGTGAAGTGCACCCCCGCCTGAGCAAACTCAAGCAATTGGTATTGGCTGATCCTAAATCAATGGAGGAAGCCAATAAAAAAGTCCGAGAAGTTCCTGCTAACCCTATAAAAGTGCAACGACCAAGAGGAGTTTGCTTTATGGTTCGCCGAGAGTGTATTGAAGATATTGGTCCCATGGACGGAAACTTTTTTATCTTTTCTGAGGACGTAGATTGGGCTTGGCGAGCCAAGTTAGCTAGCTGGAATCGGTACCTGGTACCTTCTGCTAAGCTGATGCACGAGAATCATGCTAGTGTAGCTCAGAGAGCTACCATGATGCAGAAAATACAAATGCAAAGCGTTTACTACTTTACCTACAAGCATTTCGGGTTTCTGGCCTGGTTAAGATTACGCTTTGGTAACTTTTTGGGTGGGTTACTAGCATTACTATTAAGTGTAGTATCACTAGCAACTAATAAAAATCAAAAAAAGAAGATTTCAAGTGAATTCTTTCAGGAGGCGAAAGCACTCTTTCAACTGAGTTTTTTAACTCGGAAAGTGCTGCCTGCTGATGCGAGATAATTTAAATGCCTCTTACTTATGAACGCGCTAGACTTATTGTTTGAATTAGGTGAAGCTTGCTTGCAAAACCCTAAAATTTACCTTCAACCCGGTCATAACGGACCTTATCATCATCCTGAAACCCCTTTACGAAACCAAGGGCACTGGCTAATTACATTCTCTCGACTATATGAGTGGTCAGGGGATGAAAAGTACCGACAGATAGTAGAAAAGCTAGCAGAAACTCTCGTAGACCCTCAGTATCGCCCCCATGGCTACAGTTTTCTGCATCGGAACGTTAAAGGAAAAGACCGTTGTAATGGCCTAATGGGACAAGCATGGACGATAGAAGCACTAGCTACTGCTGCCAATGTGCTTAACGAGCCCAAGTATATCAAGCTTGCATCAGAGGTATTTTTACAGCACTCCTTTGACGAATCACTAGGGATGTGGAATGTACTGGAAATAGATGGTACAGTAAAAGCTATTGATAATGCTTTCAATCACCAACTTTGGTTTGCTGCGGCTGCTTCCTTTATTATGGATAGCGACCCCTTAATTGCCGATCGAGTACATACCTTCCTAGCAAAAATTTGGGATAACGTAACCGTGTTGGAAAGTGGGCTTATTTATCATGAGCTCGAGAATATTACAGAAGATAAGTTTCAGACGGTGATAGCAACAAGTGATTTTATAAGCGTTCGACAAGCGGCTTCAGCTCTGTTACAGAGATTAGGGTTTAAACAGAAACCGTTAAGTCCAGAAGAGAGAAAAAAGGTGCAATGGGAAAAAATGCTCAAAAAGTCGATAGGGTACCATTCGTTTAACACCTACGCATTCGGATTGTTAAGGAGCAATATTCCTACCCATTCTGTATGGCAGCATCCTAAGCTGTTGAGTATTGTTTCTTATCTATCTACTAAAGAGTATAGCAGTGGAATAGAGGATAATCGATATAGCTATTCTTACAACCCTCCAGGTTTTGAAATACCATTTTCGTTGGCAGCTTTTGAAAATGATGAAGAAGGAAATATTCAATGTTCTCAATTATTCCTTCAACAGCAACTAGATTTTTGCTATAATCACAAAAGTAAATTGATGGATAGAAATAATGAAGATCCGTTCACACTAACTGCCAGAGCTTACGAGATGAGTAGATTAGATGGTAAATTTCTAGAAAAAGTTACAATCGATATTTAATTAGTATTAACGCAGTTAAATATTTAGTACATTTGCAGTATTAATCCTAATACGCGATGATTTCTGTAATTATACCGGTGTACAATGACCCCCAAGGTTTAGAAGCTACTTTAGCTTCGTTAGTGGTTCAAAATACATCAGATTTGTTTGAAATCATTGTAGCAGATAATGGGTCAATAGATCATACCCAGCAAGTTGCTAATGACTTTGAGCATCGCTTTCCTTCCCTAGTGCGACTAGTGATAGAATCAGATCAACAAGGGTCGTACGCCGCTCGCAACAAAGCAATAATAAATGCTAAAGGTAAGTTGCTATTCTTTGTAGATGCTGACATGGTAGCACCTCCTGATTATCTAGAAAAAATTACAGCAGTTTTTCAGGAAAATGATGCAGACTATGTCGGGTGTAAAGTGGATGTGGTCACTGACAAAAAAACATTAGCAGCCAAATACAATCAACTTGGTGGTTTTAAGGTAGACGCTGATCTAAAAAGTAATCATTTCGTTCCGACTTGCTGCCTGAGTATTAAGAAGGATGTAATTGAGCAAGTTGGTAACTTTGACGCTCGCCTTGAATCGGGTGGTGACTATGAATTTGGTACTCGCGTATACCGGGCGGGCTTACAACAGTTATATACAGACTCAGTTACCTTAAAACATCCTGCTCGTTGGAAGTATCGGTCATTAATGAATAAATCGAGAAGAGTTGCTCGGGGAATATGTCAACTGGCATATTATTATCCTGATCGTTTTTGGTCACGCTATTTGAAATATTTCTCACTAACCCGACATAAGCCCAAAAGCCCTTGGTCGATGATAAAGCGGGCAAAGTCGGCAAATATTCCTCTGAACCTTTGGGAAGCCCTGGTTCTATCGGTATTTCACATCCCCCTGACAATTTCTTCATCCAAAGAAGCTAGACGATTTATGATGCAATTACAACAACAGGCTGAACTGTCGTCTGAAAAGACGCCTTTCACTAATGAGCCATTAGTAAGCGTCAATATTACCACCTATAACCGGGCAAATTTTTTAGGGAGATGCCTAGACTCGGTATTAAGTCAAAGCTATAAAAATATAGAAGTAATTATCGTTGACGACGCCTCGTCTGATAATACTTCGGAAGTTGCTGAACAATACCGCCGAAAAGATTCGAGAGTAAAATATTTCCGGCACGAGCGAAATCAAGGGAACGCTTACGCTCGCAATACTGCTCTGAAAAATTGTCAAGGTACTTTTGTAGCGTTTATGGATGACGACGATGAGTGGGTTGATACAGATAAGCTTATCAAACAGGTCAAAATCTTTAGTGATAACACCGATCCTAAGCTGGGAATTGTTTGTAGTGGGGTAAAAGTTATTGATGCTAAGGATAACGAAGAGCTTAAACAAGCTAAAATGCCACCAAATCTTATTTCAACATTATTGAAAGGGAATGGTGTGATTCACAACTCAACCGTTATGACCCGGCGTAATATAATGACAAAAGTAGGTGGGTTTGATACTAAAATGCCTCGAGGTATTGACAGTGAATTTTTTCGCACGGTAGTTGTGAAATATGGCTATAAAGTACATTTTATGCCTGATATCACTGCAGCTTACCATGAACATGGCGAGGGGCGGATGACTACCAATAAAAAAAATGCTGCTGCAAAAACCTGGAAGGCAAATACGCATGTGATTCGAAAGCACTTGGGAAGTTTTCTGCTTCACCCAGGGGCTCTGTCGTATCGTATATTGAGTCGATTTAAGAAAATAGTTGCTAACTAAAAATACTGTAATGATCCATCTTAAAATTGGGAACTATACAAACAAGGGCGATGGCCTGATGCTACACGCAATCATTAATCGATTGCAAGGTAAGGATGATCTCACTTTGTTACCTAAAGTAGCTGAATATAAAAAACGAGCTTCTTTAGGATTGTATCAGAGTTTTTGGTTTGAGAGTTTAGCAAACCCTACTAACCAGGTATTGACCAATACCTTTCCAGCGAAACTACGTAAGAAATACGGCTTAGTAATTGAAGATGAGATTGATGCAGTAATAGACGCTTCTGGATTTGCTTACGGTGATCAGTGGGGTGCTCGTAAAGTAGAACAAATGGCCAGCGACTGTGCTCGCTGGAAGAAACAAGGAAAAAAAATTGTTCTACTTCCTCAATCGCTAGGATCATTCCATGATGAAAAAGTAGCAGATTCCTTTAGAAAGCTATTGGATAATGTAGATCGGGTTTTTGCCCGTGACAGATCATCGTATGAGTTTGCAACTAGTTTGAACTATCATACCAAAAAAATTAGCCAAGCCCCTGATTTTACGGGTGCTTTGAAAGGTGAAATTACTGATTTGTATTGTCCTCAGCCTCGCCAAGCCTGTATTATTCCTAATCATCGAATGATTGATAGTACTGATGATAAGATTGGACCACGTTACCTTCCTTTTCTCAAAGAGTGTTTTGATAGCTTCACTGAATTAGGTATGAACCCATTCGTGCTGGTACACGAACGGGTAGACTATCCGGTAGCAGAAGAGTTGCAAAAGCTGGTTGAGAAACCAATTGATATCGTCTATGATAATAGTCCACTAGTACTACGGGGAGTCATTTCCCAATGTCATATTGTAATAAGCTCTCGCTTCCACGGACTAATTAGTACTTTGTCGCAAACAGTGCCCTGCTTAGGAACCCGGTGGAGCCATAAGTTTGAGCGCGTGATGGAAGAGTATAAGTGCCAAGACTTTCTGGTTTCTCCTTTGGATGATCCAAAAGAAATACGAACTAAAATAGAACAATTAGATAAAGGGGATTCACGTCAGCAAGTAATAAATAATATTACCTCAACCGTGGAAGATCATAAACAACTTAATAATAATATGTGGACTGAGGTTGAAGAAATACTTGGGCTATCTAATTAGAAATTAAGAAAGAATGACTATCCATCTACCGGAACAAAATAAGGCAATTGACTATCTGTTAGTTTATCTATTAGCAGCTATCTCCGGTATGCCGTTTTTTAATGGGGATATCCCGATGATCGGAGTTTTTGGATTTGCCTTTCTCATCTTTTTAATAAGGAAAGAGGGGTTTCATTGGTACTTTTTTTTCATACTATTTTCCTTTTTGATTCTAGTATGTTTACATAGCTTACGATTCAACCATTTCCCTCGAAATACTTATATAGGCCTGATTGTAAAAATATCCGTTGGATTTATTGTTTTGGCGATAGTCAAAGAAAAGTTTACCAGCTACTTTGTGGATATTATTGTTTTCTTTTCTATTGCTAGCTTCTTCTTTTTTATTCCCTTATTCATTAGTAGTAGCTTTGATACAATATTTAGCGCTATAGGCATACCAGCCCCCTTTGAACCAGGCTCATCGGTGAAGTCACTGATTCTTTATCAACTCAATCTCAGTAGACCCGGAGGGATGTATCGTAACTGTGGTCCGTTCTGGGAACCTGCGGCATTTGGGGGGTATCTATTGATCGCTCTTATGTTTAACCTAGCCCGTACTAATAGCTTAAAGGATCGTAAAAGTGTTATTTTAATTATCACACTACTGTCTACTCTTTCTACAACGGTTTTCTTACTGTTAGCTGTACTGATATTTTTTTACTTCTTTCTGAATCAGACTCTGTTGGTAAAACTTATTACCGTACCAGTGATGTTAATTGCCTTTGTTTATGCTTATAATACATTACCCTTCATAGGGGAAAAAATAGACGAAGAAATTTCGCGGGGTGATATGAAAGATATGATGACTGACAGTGATCAAGTTGGTCATACTCGGTTAAGTAGTGCCATTTGGGACTATTATGATTTTGTCAAGTATCCCATTCTGGGGCGAGGGATTTTTACACAGACCTTCTACAACCCTACTGATGTCAAAACAAGACATAATGGGCTAACTAAGCAAATAGCTCAGTGGGGTATAATTGGTTCACTCATCTACTTTGGTGCGATGTTTCTCAGTTTTAAACGGGTAGTGCAGTACTCTTATCTGCATTCTTTCCTTAGCGTTGTTTTCTTCGTTCTAATTCTGGGTATGGGTGTAGCTGAAGGCTACTTTGATAAACCATTTTTTTGGGGCTTGATCTTTTTAAGCTTGTACGCGAACTATTCACAAACTGAAGAAGTATTTGATGATCAAAAGACAATATCATATGCTTGAGAAGGAGTTGGTGACAGTTTGCATTACTACTTACAATCGTAAGGAGATGCTAAACCGGGCAGTAGAGTCAGTATTAGCTCAGACCTACCCATACTTTGAACTTGTTATTGTTGATGATTGCTCTAGTGATGGTACAGAAGAGTATGTACAAAAAGAGTTATTAAATAGAGATAAGCGTATTCAGTATATACGCCACAAAGTGAATAGAGGTCTTGCTGTTGCCCGGAATACAGCAATTTTTAATAGTAAAGGAGTTTATTTTACATTCGTAGACGATGACGATCGCTGGAATGAGCACTATTTAGAAGATTTTGTAGCAGTTGCTAACAATTATGATGATCAGTGGTGCTTCTGTTGTGGTTCTATCACGAAGGATTTGATAGGGCAAACGGTATATGCTAACTATAATTCGTTAGAAGGGTCTCTACTTGACTACATACAAAAAGGTTACACACCTCCCATTGCCTCTCAATTTTATTTTACTGCTGCTTTGCAGCAGTGCGGAGGATACAATGAAAAAATAAAGAATGGGGTAGATCATGATTTGTGGTTAACCTTAGCATTTCGAGGAAGTAAAATAAAGTCTGTTGATAAGTATCTGTCTCTACCATCAGAGGTAATTGATGTATCTAGGGCAAAAATGACCAACTCTTATCAGAAACGGATCAATGGAATTACAAAATCTCTGGATGTTTGGAAACCTCAGCTAGTCGCCCATTTTGGCGAGTCATACTTTCAAAAATTCAAGGAGGCTTATTTAATCCGGGAAAAGAAAAAGTTTTTCAGGATGTATGTACTGAAACTACAGCTCAAAGAGGCTCTTGTACTGTATCGAGAGGTATCTGAAGAAATCTCGCCTAAAGAAATAGTAAAGTCATTATCTATAGCACTGCTCTTAAAACTATCAATATCAGTAAAGCGAGAGAAGTATATCATTAGGGGCTCTAGCTTGAAAATAAAGCTATCTACTGTAAACGCATAATTCAGGAGATATGGATCGCAAAATATACATAGTTATACCAGTCTATAATAATATTAAGTATACACTTAAGTGTTTAGCATCATTAGAAAATCAAACTTATAATAACTATCAAACGATCGTTGTAAATGATGGATCTTCAGATGGTACAACTGAGAAGATTAATACTAATTATCCTGATGTTGTTGTATTGGAAGGGGATGGTAATTTGTGGTGGACAGGTGCTACTAATATGGGTGTAGAATACGTGTTGCAAGTAGCAGTAGAGAAAGACTTTGTATTAGCATTAAACAATGACTTAGAAGTCAAACCAGATTATTTGTCAGAGTTAGTAAAAGCATATGATGAGAATGAACCGTGCCTGATTGGCTCAATATCAGTATATCAGAATAACCCAGAGCAGGTTGCTTTTTTAGGTACTAAATCGAATCAGTATACTACCAAGTCAAGACCGACTATTAGAGACGACCGATACAGTGATGTAGTAAAAAAGTATGACTACATACCTACCGAAGCATTACCGGGTAGGGGGATGCTCATTCCCGTAGAGATATTTACTAAGATTGGACTGTTCGATTTTGATAGATTTCCTCAATACTTAGCCGATTACGATTTTAGCAAACGAGCAACATACGCTGGATGTAAGTTAATAGTAGCTACTAAAGCAGTGGTAATGAGCGCAGTAGACAATACGGGGGTAAGTTACATCATGCAGCCAACGTGGAGTACATTTTTTACTTCACTGAAATCTATAAAATCACCTAATCGGGTAATAACCCGCTACTATTACGGAATGAATCACAGTCCTCTAAAGTTTGGCTATGTAATTGTGAAGACCTTACGGGTAACAGCCTCTTTTCTGCGGGCGTGGCTGCTGAAGAATACTAAGTTTGCTGTTAAGTAAAGGAATATGAAGAATATTGTATTATTGTCTAATCGCCTGTTTCACTATCGAGTACCTGTTTATAACTATTTTCACCAGGAGTTTCTAAAAGAAGGATATGAGTTTACTGTACTGACCAATGAAGTACAAGAAAATTTCGACCATCAATTTGAGTTTGAGTGTATAATTGAACCGCCCAACTTCTTTAAGTACAAAGCCATCATGCAGGCGAAACAGCCTGCAGCAGTTATTGTATTTATGCACCTGAAAGATTGGATTATGTGGCCGGTGATACATTGGTTAAAGTTAAAGGGTATTCCGATCATTTATTGGAACTACGGAGTAAACCTGGCGGATGCAAATAATAAGTATAAGAATATGCTGTATTACCACCTTCATAATACTGCTGACGCAATAGTACTATATTCTCCCGCTGAAAAGAAACATATAAAGCCTAAAAACCATCATAAAGTCCATATAGGGTATAATACTTTAAACTTACGAAGCTTCCCTAAAATTTCGCAGTCTAAAGAAGAGCTAAAACGAGAGTTTAATATACCCTACAATAAAGTTGTACTATTTGCGGCCAATACTCTACTTCGTCGCCGTATCGATCTGCTTTTAGATATATTTGGTGATCGCGACGACCAAGAGATTGGTTTAGTAATTGCGGGTTTACGAGAAATTACGCCCGAAATAGAACAAGTGATTGAACGTAGTCCTGCTATCACTTATGTAGGACAAATCGCTGATCAGACAAAATTCAACAAGCTTGTAAAGCTAGCCGATGTATTTAGTATTCCCGGTCGTAGCGGATTGGCTATCAATCAAGCTCTTCACTGGGGAACTCCTTATGTGACAACCAACGTACGTCAGTCACCAGAGATATGGTACTTAAAAGATGGTGAGAATGGTTATATAGCTGATGTAAACAAACCAGGAGACTATCGTGAAAAGCTAATGAGAGTACTAGAAGATGATGGGCTAAGAGCTCAAATGTCTGACAAAGCAAAAGAAGTAATCCAGAGTGAAGGGGATATTCATACTATGTATACAGGGTTTTGGAATGCGTTTCAATATGCTACTAACCAGAAGGTAGTAAGAAAATAGTATGTTAACACTAGTTACTACTAACTAAGGATGTTGTATCTTATCATCTTTTCAACTCTACTGTATTTTGGTAAATCATCGTACAAAACTATTAGATATTACTAAGTATTACCGATCTACTTCGTGTTAAAGGAGTAAAAATGAGACGAAGAATTGAAGCATTTGTTAGCTATTACTTGCGATTTAATCCGATGTTTAGATCGAGATTAGCAAATGTGTTGGAGGTGAAAAACTGGGATTACAGCAAAATTAAGGAAAAGCAAAATGAGTTATTTCTAAAGATTTTCAATTGTGCAGTTTCGCAATCCTCGTTCTACAAAAAACTATATTCTGAGTATGGTGTAAATATCAATGATATTAAATCAATAGAAGATATCCATTGTCTTCCTATCATCTCAAGAAATCAAATTAAGAATCACATTTCAGATATTTTTATTGGTAACCGGTTTTTTAGAACAAAAGGACAGACTAGTGGAACATCAGGTACTCCTCTTACAGTCTACCGAGATTATAGTTCTATCCTAACAGAAGGTGCTTATGTATGGGCACAAAGGCATTTATTTGGCTTCCATCCAGGTATGAAAGTGATTTCTTTAAGAGGGGATCTTAGCAGAGATGAAGTAAAACGATACGACCCTTATTTAAACTGTTTGTACCTGTCCAGTTATAACTTGCGAGAGGATAATACATTATTCTACCATTCTGAAATAGAGAAATTTGAGCCTCAAGCGATATTGGCATATCCAAGCTCAGTAGAGGTTCTTGCAAATTTCTTTATGGCGAAAGGTTTAACGTTAAATGTACCTCTTATCTTTACCTCATCAGAACAACTATATGATCATCAGCGAGTAAAAGTAGAAACAGCATTCAACTCAAAAATTGTAGATTGGTATGGTAATGCTGAGCGAACCATTGCCATCGAGCAGCGTAATGATGGGTTTTATTATGAATTACCATTGTACTCATTTAATGAGTATAAGGAAGATCATACTATTACTACTGGGTTAATCTCTTCCGCCTTTCCTTTGATTAGATATGAAGTAAATGACATCATAAAACAAGAAAAGGAAAAAGAGAAAAAGGGGAAGAGTCAGTTCAAGATCGATTCAATATTAGGTAGACAAGATGATATCCTACTGTTACCAGATGGAACTAGGCTTGGAAGAATAGGTAGAGTTTTCATGGAGGTAGAAGGTTTAGAGTTAGCACAGGTACATCAAAAAGTACAAGATAGTTTCGCAGTTAATCTAGTTGTGAATAAATACTTTAATGAACAAAGTGTAAGTAAAATACACGAGAAGCTAAGTAAATTAGGAGGTAATCAACTACGCTATGATATAAACTACGTCCAAAATCAAGATATTATTCGGACTCGAGCCGGCAAATATAAGCTAGTAATTAATGAAATAAGTGAGACTACTGAGAAAGGGCAAGTAACCATTTAAGCCATTTCTGTAACAAATGGCTTATAATAATTCACCTATCAAGTATCATTTAAGTGACGAAGAGATAGTTTTACACAGTAGTCTTCTTATTAGCATTGCTCATGAACCTCTGAAAACCGCGAATAATTTAGATGCTATGGCAAAATTTACCATCTTAAACGTGACAATCTTTCAGAAAGATAATTTTAGCTAGCATTTTAGAATCATCATCTTATATTTGAAATATTGCTAAGTACAATATTTTAGTTTTTTGCTTAATATTGCCTGTAATGAAAAGTATTCTTCTGATCTCAAATCAGGTATTCCATTATAGAGTCCCTATTTACAACTATTTTCACGAAGCCTTTTTAAAGGATGGGTATAGCTTTAGCGTCCTTACAAATACACTACAACAAGATTTTGACCATCAGCCTGCTTTTGAGTGTATTGTTGAAAGCCCAAGCATAAGTAAATATCAAGGCATAATTAAGAAATATAATCCAGCTGCAGTAATATTCTTCATGCACCTAAAAGACTGGATTATGTGGCCTCTTATACATTGGTTAAGGGTAAAAGATATTCCTACTATATATTGGAATCACGGCGTGAATCTACAAGACCCTGAGAATACCTATAAGAACATTCTATTTCATTATATACATAATCTTTCGGATGCTATTGTACTCTATTCTCCTAATGAGAAGCAGTACATAAAGCAAAAGAATCAGAAAAAAATCTTTATTGGCTATAATACCTTAAATTTTAAGGAATTTCCTGATATTAAAGAAAGTAAAGCTAAACTAAAGGCAGAGCTTAATATACCTTATGAGAAGGTAGTAATCTTTGCAGCTAGGAATAATCCAGCCAGAAAGCTGGATTTATTATTGGAAGCTTATCAGGATTTTAAAAATCAGAATATCGGCATAGTCATTGCCGGAGGCGGCGACCTTACAGAATATCAAAAAACTATTGTTGATAATAGTGATAATGAAATTATGCACTTGGGGCAGATTCCTGATCAGGTTACTTTCAATAAACTAGTAAAGCTATCCGATGTATTTACTATTCCAGGAAAAAGTGGTTTAGCTATCAATCAAGCGTTTTATTGGTCAGTCCCTTACATAACAACCAACGTTAAGCAAAGTCCCGAAATATGGTACTTGATCGATGGGTATAATGGGTTTATTGCCGATATAAACAAGAAAGATGATTATAAGAATAAACTGCTTCAGATTTTACAGGATAATGAGCTAAGAAATACTATGGCAGAGAATGCTGCAAAAACAGCTCGGGAAAAAGCCTCAATTGAAATGATGTTCAGTGGTTTTCAAAAGGCTGTTCATCATGTAAACGGATGTGATTAACTGTAATAGTTTAGACTTGCTCTGACAGTCGGGATTGCCTGATTGAGTTTTCTCAGGAATTTCCTCCCAAAATGTTTTGCAGAAAAGGGGCCGAAGTTGCCCCTTCTTCATTTCGGTCGGACTGACTATTCCTGGCAAGTTGGTCTCCACCATTGCTTGCTTCCGCTTCACCAGCCGGAGGTAAGTTAGCAAAACCATCGGACAATTGTGAAAGCATTTTCTCTTTGGCTTTTTCAATGTCTTCCTGGAAGGTTTGCATGGGCACTCGTCCATTACAATGTTTACCTGAGTGAGTACGCTGACCGTTATAATAATCAAGCCACAGATCCAGATCAGTTTGTAACTGCTCCAAGCTGGAGTAGATTTTCTTGCGGAATGCGATAGCATAAAATTCATCTTGGATCGTACGGTGAAAACGCTCACAGATACCATTGGTCTGGGGACTTCTGGCTTTGGTTCTGGTGTGATCAATATCCTCAATAGCTAGGTAGAGTTGGTACTCGTGATGTTCACGTGCCCCACAGTATTCCGTACCACGATCGGTTAACACACGCAACAGTGGAATACCCTGCTCATCGTAAAAAGGAACTACTCGGTCATTGAGCAGATCAGCGGAAACTAAGGCATTTTTACGGTCGTAGAGCTTACAGTGGGCCACTTTGGTGCAGGTATCAATAAAAGTCTGTTGGTATATCCTACCCACCCCCTTAATAGTTCCTACATAGTAGGTATCTTGTGCACCAAGATATCCGGGATGATAGGTTTCTATTTCACCATGCGCCTCTTTTTCAACTTTCGCTTTTTCTAAAGCAGCAACCTGGGATTCTGTCAGGATCATGCCTTCTTCCGCTACTTTGGCCTCCAGAGCTTTCAGCCGCTTTTTGAAGGTTTCCAGATTATGCCGGAGCCACACACAACGCACCCCACAAGGAGAGATAAATACTCCTTCTTTTTTAAGCTCATTTGCAGTTCGGAGTTGACCCAAAGCCGGCTGTTCCAATGCGTGTTCTACGACTCGGGCTTCAATAGCTGGATCAATCCGATTTTTAGGGTTGGCCTTTTTCCGACTCAGTTCAGCCAGAGCCATTTCGCCTCCTTCATCGTACAGTTGATTGTAACGGTAGAAGGAATCTCGGCTATAGCCTAAGACTTTACAAGCTTGAGAAACATTGCCTAATTGCTCAGCCAAATTGAGCAATCCTACTTTTGTTTTGATTACTTTTGTTTCAGTTTTCATTCTGACAGTTTTAAAGGGTTACACTTTTTGTTTGGTTACTTAAATGTAATCCTAACTGTCAGATTAAGTCGTAACTACTTCAGATTAACCTAGTTTCTAGATACCTCTACGTCTTTACCGCAATAATAAACTTTGTCATCTTGAGAAATCTTTTTTCATGAGTGCTCATGTACTTATTCTTTGAGGTTGATAGACTTTGAAGACTCCAGATCTACTTCTGAAGTAAATATTCTTGCCTGAAGAAGACGCTTCTAGTTCGTAGATAATTTTACCATCCCGTTCAACAACCCACTTTCCTGGATGTAGATCGTTAACTAGTATGCTATACTCCTGATCCCCTTCTATCTTAAAGTCAGCAGAACTTAGTAGACTACCACTCTTACTGAATAAGCCAATTTTGTCTAACATCTTGGCACCTATCAAGTCATTCTCAATAATTTCTTCGGCTAAGGGTTCGGTAGAAGCCCTGTCCATAACGGCCATAGCATGCATAAAAAAATCTTCTTTTTGAGGTTGGGAAGGAGTTACCTCTAGTCGCCAGCGTAGATCTTCATATGCCTTTTGTTTTTTGGTGTTAACTTTATCAGTTGACCTGTCAGGCGAATAGTTTTTTCCATTAATCTTGTAGCCATATGATGTTTGAATTTCTGCCTGTTTAGGTAAAAGAGTATATGAGACTAACTTGCCATTCCCTTTCATCAACACGCTTTTTTTTTCGTTTATAGCGGGCTCTTCCATAGCGTGCATTAAAAATGTTTTTTTGAAATTTGCGTTTGTTGCCACTACTCGGTCAAATACCATAAATACAATCGGATACTTAGGGTCATTAGTACTGAAGGTCACCATAGACCGGGTTACATTGTTTACTTTGGCTTTATTGACTCTATTACTATAGGTATAACCTTCAGTTAAGTCTCCTGAGATATAGCTGTATTCTGGTTTATGACTGTCAGGCCCAATTTCGTAAGCAGCAACTTTAGCGTACTGGTATCCGTTTTTTGCGTCTTTTAATTCGCTTAAATTATCGGGCTGAACATCATTGTTTAAAGGCCATCGCATACCACCGTCTACTTCAGTATTAGTCCAACTACCACCAGAGTATTTCTCATTAGGGTCATAGATTAAGAGGCCATTGTGGGCAATGGTTGAACGATAATAGCTGCGCCAATGCCCTTCAGTAGTAGGGTTACTTTGGTCTTCGTACTGCCCACTGTCACCAGTTAAATTGCCTTTATAATATATTTGAAATGTTCCAAAATCTTTATGTTGATGATTTCCAAAGTAATATTCTCCAATACGCATGTGAACAACAGCATCATTTGATCTGTCCCCAGATAAATCCCAACCTGTGCGGGCAATCATTTCGCCACCAATAGGTGGAGGAAAATATTTGGTTAAGGATAAAGAGGTAATACTATTTGAGGTGGCATTTTCTGACCGGTATATTAAATCGAAGAAATCACGCTCTAGGGCTGCATCATAAGTAGCAAAAATATTTTGATTAGCTACCCAACGAAGATAAGGGTCGTTGGCATAGTTTGCTGTTTGGCGAAGAACAAAGTCATGGTATTCGTAGCTTCCATCGTCTATTCGCACATCACCTTCCCTAAGTAATTGCCTATCGGGTCTTAGTGAATATATCAAATGGTAAGGTACCTTCTCAAAACCTTCGTTAAATAAATCATTACCTCCTGATAGAGTTTTATAGGCTAGGGCAGCTAGAATAGTATGCGCATGGCGGGTGCCTATATAGTGCCCTTGATGGTGTTTATGTGATTGCATCCAGAAATTATTCTCAGGCTGAATACGGTTGAAGAGAAATTCGGCCGCGGCATCATACATTTTGTTCTCGTCTCCGTATATCGCTATTCCAGCGAATATGTGGTTATAAAATACCCCTTCCACAAAGTGACCTACGATAGACTGTAAATTTCCAGGAATAGGGTAAATAGATTTTTCACCCGAACTCATGCTAGATACTCTTATCAGTTCTTTTATGAAATCCTGTTTCGAGGGCACTCCTGGTCTGCCCAAAAGGTCGTAGCAGTAATCGAAAGCAATAGAAGCCTGAAAAATGCTCTTAAAAGGAGCGCGGTTCTTAGCGTAGGTTTTAGAATCTTTCAACCACTTATATGAGTCGTTAAGTGCTTTTTCTCCTGCCAAAGTATTACCATCTAAAAGATAGCGTAGTGCAAGGCACGCAGGGGAGCTACTGTAATAAATTCTTCTAGCTTCTGAGGCAAACGCTGGTGATTTTGCTTTTGCCTTAATTTCGGGAAGTGTTGAGGAGGTAATAAAAAGCCGTGGGTGACTTTCAGGTATAGCGGGGGAAGAAGTAATTAATTGACAAAGTCCTTTGTATCCAAAAACAGTGATTAAAACGGAGACTGTCAGTACTTTAATCTTTATCATTAAGTCGAAGATTTACATAGTTTCTACTAGTATAACTATTTCGAAACGTATTCCTTATACAATTATGAAAAAGACTTTTTGTAAAAATTCAATATTAAGAAATCTCTGCAATACTACCTTTAGAAAGTGATGAACACAGAAAGCAGGCCAGCTGATAAGCATCTACAATAAGGGTATTGGTGCAAACTTTCTTAAAAGCCATGTTAGAAGAGACTTCTATTCGTTCGTAATAATAGAATTAGAATTGAAAACTAGTTCTCCGACCCGGTGTGATTTTGTGATTGAGAGTTCGTGGCTTGAGACTGAACCAGTAACTATAAAGCAAAAGTCTTACTAAATACTTAGTAAGACTTTTATTATGCTGCTTTGGTGTAGTATGTTATTTAGGTACGTATACTCTAACGTAGTCAACGTGCATTTCCTGTAAAGAAGCTCCTGTGTTTTGTCTATGTTTCCAGAAGGAATTATATAGACCAAACTTGAAGTAAGGTGCATCTTCATCTTTATAGCTATTAGGGCCTCGGTAAGAGTGGAAAAGATTACCATTTCGGTAGACTCTGAAGAATCCATCTGAACCATAGCTCCATTTAACGTGGAAAGTCCAGGTCACCCACTTACCCTTGTCACTTTCCAGACTCCTGTAACCAGATCCTACTCTCTTAGTAGGGTGATAATCTTTTCCTGGATAGATCTTCTTACCATCAACACTGTAGCGGTGGGGTAGTACTTTGGCATCTTTACTTCCTGCCCCAGAGCGGGTAGCGTACATATGGCGGAGAAATATGTGATCTCCTTCAAATCGCATAGTGTACGATCCTTCCCGGCTATATTTGTAGTCATTTTTCATACTAAAGAATCCAGTATAACCACTACCGATTTCATATTGGTCGCTTATTCTTACTCTCATCTGATAGACATATTCCTGACCCCATTTTGCCCGGAAACCACCCTTGAAGTAAGGGGATGGCAGGTTTCTAGGTACAAGTTCTTGGCGATAGTTCTTGTTGGTTCCAGGAGTAATTCTAAAATGGTAAGCACCAACTCCGCCTACTTTTACTACTTTACCTCTAGTATGCCCCAAGTGGTGTACGCGCAATCCAGAAGAGCTACTAACATTTTTACCGAAACCACTATTGAACTCATACTGTCGTAATAGTTTTAGGGCAGGTAGACCGCTGGGAGTCTTTGATTCATCATTACCATCATCTCCGCTATCACCTCCGTCTCCGCTATCACCATCATCCTGTGGGCTACTACTCCCGCCTCCAGATTGTCCTCCTTCCTTGCAAACCTCCTCAGAGCTTTTATAACCACTGTTCCATCGGGCATATACTTGAAAGCAACGATTACTAGCGTTGCTAATAGAGAATACCATCTTTTCGTTTTTCTTATTTGAATATAGACGGGGGATGATACTAGTGCCAGTTCGCTTACCGTCTACCATTAACTCAAAACCTCCTTCAGGCTGCTTAGGAGAAGCAAAGTTTACAAAGTCTAAGGTGACTTTTGAGCCACTGATAGAAAGCTTACTAATAACAGGTTCTGTAATATTAGAAGGTCGGCTGACTTCACCACCGCTACTGTTATCATCGTTACCATCATCTCCGGGAGGTGGTGATGAACTCTGTCCTCCACTACCAGGCTTCATTTCGTTGGATCGCTTATAGCCACTGTTCCAACGAGCGTAAATCTGATAGGTACTCTGAGGCTGACTGATAGAAAAAGTCATTTTTACATTTTTGCTCGACGAATAAGAGCGAGGGATAATATTCGTATACGTTCTTTTTCCATTAACCATTAGCTCAAAACCTCCCTCTGGTCTTTTAGGCGAGGCATAATTAGTAAATTCTACAGTGACCTTTGAGCCATTAACTGACACTTTAGTGACCTCGGGAATCCGGGTGTCCTGGGTACGAGCTGAGCTAAGCCCTAAGTCAGATGATAACCCTCTTTCACTGAACATTTCTTCTTCTGCGCACTGGGTGAAGAAAAGCAGGATAAAAATAGCAGGTAATAATAAATAAATCTTTTTCATAGAAATAGAATAAAAGTGAGATTAGATTTTATGTCAATATTTTTGCAACCCCCTACATGCAGCAGATACTATACAAAAATTAAGTGCCAGAAGAATAAATTTTCAATTTATGGTTCTGAGTTGTGAAACAGATAGCTAAGGATAATAAGTGATAATATGAATAAACCAATAATTGATAGTGTTGATCTGTCATCTTGGCAACATGATTAACGATTTATATTAGGAGAGCAATAAGTGGAGTAAATAAAGCTATAAAAAATAAAAAGCATAGCTATTACACATGATAGGTTTACTATTATGATAACGTGCCTTGATTTGAGAATATATTTTTCAATATGATAAACCACATGATGCCTAGTTAAAGGTATTTTGTGAGTATGAATTTTATATGAAAGTGATAGTGAGGTCTTTATATAAATATAGGTTACCCGTCGTATGTGCGCATAGTTGTAAGTTCTACTTTGCGGAAATAGGCATCTATCAGAGGTGACGGTACTGCATAACAGTAGCTGAGTCAGGGCAGAGATAAGAAAATTCTGCGGTTTGCTGAATAACTGCGGGAACATTATTACGAGATACCATCTCAAACTTGAGCTGACTGAAAAACTTTACTGCAGTAGTTGTGATAATGTATAAAGAAGAAATATGATTATTTTTGGCTAATACAAGCATACTATTTACTAGTTGCTGACCTAATCCCTGCTGTTGAAAGTTAGTATCTACAGCTAGCGACCGAAGTAGCCCAAATGGCTCATGAATCTCTAAGCCACAGCAACCAAGTACTTGCCCTGAACTGTTTTTTATTATTTGAAAAAGAATCTGAGAGTTAACATCTTCAGTAGGAAGTTGCTGGGATTGTAGCAACTTCTTTATCGCTGGTAAATCATTAGATTGGGCAGGTGTAATTTTAAGACTTGGTACAGAACGTTTCATAAGTAGATCAGTTTGAGGGTCGTTTCCCATCATGAAAATATGGGAGCTAAAAGTCTGAAAACCCCACTTTTTATAAAAAGTAATAGCCGATGGATTATGTTCCCATACTCCTAGCCAAATGGTTGTAAACTGATACGTTTGAGCATAATCCAACGCAGTTTGCATAAGTTGTTTGCCAATTCCCTGCCCCATTTCTGTTTGATTTACGTAGATCCGCTGAATCTCTATTGCTCGGCTATCATCTATCTGCGTGATAGTCTGACCCCATCGTAACTTTAAGTAACCAATGGCCTCCTTCTGCCGATACGCAAGGAAGAACTTTGTATTGGGATCAACTAACTCTTGTTGGACGGTAGACTCTTGAAAAGCTTGGTCGACATATCGATGAAAATCTTGCTCTCTATTATATTTGGCAAAAGCATCGGTGAAGGTCTTTTTTCCTAGCGCAGATAATATTACTGCTGCCTCGTTATTAGCTGGTCTGATTTGTATATCAGAAGACATAGGTATAAAGGTAGATACAGGATACAAAAATAGAATATTATCGAAAGAAAAAGGACTATCCACTTTTGTGAATAGCCCCAGACTGATAATCTAGCTAGAGTGAAGATTACTGATTGTCACCTTCTTCTTTTTCCCCCTGAGCAGTTTCCATCATGCTTGGTGGTAAAATTACGGCGTCAATAACGTGTACAATTCCATTAGATGCTTTAACATCAGCAGCTATTACTTTAGCTCCTGCAATCATAGCTTCGCCATTTGCTAAGGTTACCACAGCTTCGCTACCTTCTACGGTAGTGGCTGCCATACCATCTGATAAATCAGTAGAAGCTACCTCACCAGCTACTACGTGGTAAGTAAGTACTGATACTAACTTATCCTTGTTTTCTGGCTTCAGCAGAGTTTCTAAAGTTCCAGCAGGAAGAGCTGCGAAAGCTTCATTGGTGGGGGCGAATACAGTAAATGGCCCATCACTTTGTAGTGTTTCTACTAGTTCAGCAGCTTTAACTGCCTCTACTAGAGTGGAAAGACTTTCCTGATCCATGGCCAAGGCTACAATGTCTTTTTGATCACCTTGGGCAAAAGTCAATGTGGTTACCAATAGACCGGCTAGGAATAAAATGAGTGTGTTCGTTTTCATGATGTGATTTTTTTGTGTTTATGAAATACACCCACATAACAGGTCTTTAAGTTGATTGTTTTGTTTAATCTATTTTTAACGAAATTTAACAAAAAATTAACACGTTAGAGTATTGCGAATTGTAAATATCTGAAAATCAGAAAATTAAAATGATAGACTTGTCTGAAAGTATTTTTTTGTTGCATTAAAAGAATACAATAATAAAACAAGTAGAATTATTTTTGAGAAGAGTAAATACTATTGGATAAGTATTGATACTGAGAATCCCATGTTTTCAATAGAGATATTGTAGAAGGTGACTCAGTAGATATCAGCCAGAGCATAATTGCCAATATAACAAGCAATAGTAAGAGCCAAGACCAAATAGGCTTCTGACGGGTTTTGCTATTCAATCGTAGGTTAGTCATGACAGTGAGGTAAATAACAAGAGTAACTCAAACAAGCCAGACTTTTACCCTATACCTATTATGAATTAATGTATTTAGACACAGGAGATAGTACCTTATCCTGTATTTTGGTAACAACTAACACCTTATCGAGTAGCTTACGCTCGAAGCTAAGCAAATACCACAAGTACCCTGTACTGATCATGACGCCCCCAATAAGCAACTGAGGCCAGTAAGAGACAGGATGAATGAAGTAGAGTAATTTTACAGATGCACCAATAAGCAAACAAGCAACTAGTGGTTTCCAAGCTAGTTTTAAAAGCGAGCTATAGTGTACCCCAATAAGCTGATGAACTACCCGCTGATACCAAAAAAAGCGAAACGTTCGATCGACCAAAATACCGAGTGCTGCACCGTTAATACCGTAGAGTAGTGCCCCGATTGTCACGGCAGGGATCGTGGAAAGTAATGTAGAACTTATGCTGAGCTTCATAGACAGGTCAGACCGACCCACACTCCGCATAATAATTGACGCATTAGCAGACAACCCATTCAAGATAGTGGCTAGAGCGAGAATTTGTAAGGGCAAAACTGCCATCATCCACTGAGTGCCAAAACCTACGCGGATAATCGGTTTAGCCAAAAGAATGAGACCTAGCATGAGTGGAAACACCAATAACTGATTCATCTTACTGATACTCAAAAAGTATTTAGCAATGGCTTCTTTACTTTTCTGAATAGAGGAGTAGGCTGGGAACATCACTCTATTTATCACATTAGTAAGCTGCTTTACCACCGTATTGGTTAGAAGAAACCCTAAAGTGTAGGAGCCAAGAGCTGCTCCGCCAATTAGCTTACCAATTAGTAAGTAATCCACATTCAGGGTAAAAAAGTGGAAAATCCGCTCAATAAGCACTTTACTACCAAAGTCAAACAATTGATGATAAGCTTGTTTGCTAAAAATGAGTTGTGGCAACCAACGTGAGTACAACCAGTAGATGGCAGCCGAAACTAAAGAAACGATAACACCATTAGCAGCTAAAGCCCAGACTCCCCAATCCTGAAAAGCCAGAAAAGTAGCTATGATTCCGCCTGCTAATACCGACGCTATCTCCGCAAAGGCCTGAGGCTTAAATTTGAGTTCTTTACTGAGTCTAGCTTTAGGAATAGCATAAAGTGTATTGAATATGAGTGGTAAGGCCAGTAAAGGCATAATTTCATTCAGAATAGGCTCTGAATAAAACCAAGCTGCTATTGGTGAAACAGCGGTTACAATCAGAGCGTAGCCCAAGATAGCAATAGCCAAGTTTAACCAGAAGGCTGTGGAATAATGCTGACGATTTAATTGATTCTTAGGGCGCTGAATAAGGGCTGAGACCATCCCCATTTCACTTACTACCTCAATAAATCCAATAAAGACGGCAGCCATGCCAATGATACCATAGTCTTCAGGTAAAAGTAGTTTAGCTAGTAGTAACTTAAAAAGTAATCGTAATCCTTGGGAACCAAATGAAGCTAAAGACGTCCATCCTATACCCGATACTATCCTGTTTTGTAGTCTCATAAAATAAAGTAAAGAGGAAAAGCCAAGGCATAAATAGCTTAGTTTTCCTGATCCTAACATCCCAACCTAACCTTGCAACAATAAAGGACCTGGCACAAGAGTGAAAAAATTGTACCGTGCGAAGAGTAAAAAGTAAAAAAATGATGAATTATATCACCTTCCTAAGATTATACCCAAAAGTAAGGATAAATGTTATATATGCACTAAGTAAATACAATTTTTGTGCAGCTTTCTACAACATCTATCGATCTTGTAAAGCATAAATAATGACATTTTGGCTTATTTTTCTTAAATATTGCTAATTTATAAGACATTTTGGCATAAAATGCGCAAAAAATAGCTTTGGTGATAGTTTTGATAAAGTATTGATGAACCAACGTATAAGGAAGAAAAAGATGAATTTGAATAACTACACTATAAAATCGCAGGAGGCGATACAGAAGGCAGCGGAGGTTGCAGGTGGAAATCAACAGCAAGCCATTGAGCCGGGACATTTGCTAAAAGCAGTATTGCAGACTGATGAAAATATGATCTCGTTTGTGCTTAACAAACTGAGTATTAATCGTGCCCAATTAGATAACGATGTGGATATAATCATTCAATCGTATCCTAAGGTGAGTGGGCAACAACCGTATCTATCTAATGATAGTGCAGCAGCTTTACGTAAAGCTGAAAGCTACCTGAAGGAGTTTCAAGATGAATTTATTGCCATTGAGCATATCTTGTTGGGTTTGTTGTCTAGTAAAGAAAAAGTGGCCTCACTGATGAAGCAAGCTGGATTTTCTGAAAAAGCATTAAAAGCGGCTATTCAGGAACTACGAGGAGGCGATCGGGTGACTGACCCAAATGCGGAAGCAAAGTATAAATCGCTGGAGCGTTATTCCAAAAATCTGAATCAGTTAGCAAAGGCCGGAAAAATTGATCCAGTTATTGGTCGGGATGAAGAGATACGTCGGGTTTTACAGATTCTGGCGCGTCGTACAAAAAATAACCCTATTCTACTTGGCGAACCAGGTGTGGGTAAAACAGCCATTGTAGAAGGGTTAGCTCAGCGGATTGTAGATGGGGACGTGCCCGAAAACTTGAAAACCAAAACTATTGTAGCTCTTGATATGGGCTTATTGGTTGCTGGGGCTAAGTATAAGGGTGAGTTTGAAGAACGCCTGAAATCAGTCATCAAAGAAGTGACCGACTCTGATGGGCAGATTATTCTATTCATTGACGAGATTCATACGCTAATAGGTGCCGGGGGAGGTGGGGAAAGTGCGATGGATGCTGCCAATTTGCTGAAGCCGGCTTTAGCTCGGGGCGAACTGCATGCTATTGGAGCAACCACTCTGAAAGAATACCAAAAGTATATTGAGAAAGATAAAGCCCTGGAGCGACGCTTCCAGTCAGTGATTGTAGATGAACCAGATGTGGCAGATGCTATCTCCATTTTGCGAGGTATTAAAGATCGCTACGAATTGCACCACGGAGTACAAATTAAAGACGATGCCGTAATTTCAGCAGTAGAGCTTTCTAACCGCTACATTAGCGATCGTTTTTTGCCCGATAAAGCTATTGACTTGATGGATGAGGCTGCAGCTCGTTTACGTATGGAGATTGATTCCTTGCCCGAAGAATTAGACGAGCTAAACCGGAAAATTATGCAATTGGAAATTGAGCGGGAAGCAATTCGCCGGGAAAAAGATAAAGAGAAGGAAGCTCAGCTTAACAAGGAAATTTCAGAACTGGAAGAACAGCGGAAAGGGGTAAAAGCAAAGTGGGAGAATGAGAAAGCTGTGATTAAAGGTATTCAGGAAGAGAAGGAAAAACTGGATCGCTACAAAGTGGAAGCTGAGCAGGCCGAAAGGTCAGGCGACTACGGAAGAGTAGCTGAAATCCGCTACGGAAAAGTAGGGGAGAGTGAGCAGAATCTAGCCGAACTTCAGCAGAAACTGGTAGAAATGCAACAGGGTAGCTCGCTACTGAAAGAAGAAGTAGATGCCGAAGATATTGCCGAGGTAGTGGCGAAGTGGACGGGGATTCCGGTTTCTAAAATGCTGCAAAGTGAACGTGAAAAGTTATTGTATCTAGAAGATGAACTTAGCCGCCGGGTAGCGGGTCAGCGAGAGGCCATTGAAGCATTGTCCGATGCGGTACGTCGGAGCCGAGCGGGTTTGCAAGATCCTAAACGCCCGATTGGTTCATTCATCTTCTTAGGAACAACTGGTGTAGGTAAGACTGAACTTGCCAAAGCCTTAGCGGAGTTTCTGTTTGATGATGAAAATAATATGGTGCGGATTGATATGTCAGAGTATCAAGAGCGCCACGCAGTGAGCCGATTGATTGGAGCACCTCCCGGCTATGTGGGTTATGATGAAGGTGGTCAGCTAACTGAGGCTGTGCGTCGCAAGCCTTACTCAGTAATTTTACTAGATGAAATTGAGAAAGCCCATCCGGATGTATTTAATATTCTATTGCAAGTGCTGGATGATGGACGCTTGACCGATAATAAAGGCCGGGTGGCTAACTTCAAAAATACAATCATCATCATGACGACTAACATTGGTTCGGGCTTGATCCAGGAGCGATTTCAGGATATAAACCCGTTTAATGAAGATGAAGTCTTGAGTCAAACTAAACGGGAAGTGTTTGAACTTTTGAAAAAATCAGTTCGTCCAGAATTTCTCAACCGAATTGACGAAACTATTATGTTCCGACCACTCTCTCGCGAAGACATGCGGAAGATTGTAGAAATACAGTTTAATCTGATTAAGCACCGTTTAGAAGAAAATGGAATCAAGATTGAAGCTACTGATGAAGCCCTAGATCATTTGGGAAATATTGGATTTGACCCTCAGTTTGGGGCTCGTCCGCTAAAGCGGGTACTGCAACGTGAAGTGCTGAATCAGTTATCCAAAGAAATCCTGGCGGGAAATATCACTCGCGATTCAGTAGTTGGGATTGAACTAAACGACAATCAGCAGATTGGGTTTATCAACCTAGACGAGGTGAAAATATAGCAAGTGAATGGTTTGAAAATGATGCAAAAGGCAGGGGCAGAAGTTCCTGCCTTTTTGTTTAAACTACAGCCGAATACCCATCAAAAGCACGTCGTCGGTTTGCACTTGGTTACCTTGCCAACAAGTAAAGGTTTCTTTCACTTGATGATATTGCTCAGCGGTAGGTAAGTCCTGAATATTAGCTAGTAAATCACAGAAGCGACCACGCATAAACTTCTTGTCATGGGGGCCACCGAATTGATCTTGATAACCATCTGAAGCCATATACAGCATATCGCCTCGCTGTAACTGCTGACCTTGATTGGTAAAGTACTTATCACCTACCCGTCCACCACCAATAAAGTAGCGACTAGCTTCTAATTTGCATAGTTTACCATCAAGGGTAAAGTAGAGAGGAATTTGAGCACCACTGTAGAAAACTTCTTGGGTATAGCGATTGATCATACAGATAGCAATATCTAAACCATCAGTGTTGGTACCTTCGGTATCGGTTTGTCGTAACGCCTCCTGAATACGTGTATCCATCATGGATAGTATATTATTGGGGGAGACCACTTTACTTTCGAGCACAATCTGATTGAGCACCGAATTAGCCAGTACAGTCATAAAAGCTCCAGGAACACCGTGCCCAGTACAATCAAGCACTGCCACTAGCACTGTGTCTTCGGTTTCATAAATCCAGTAGAAATCACCACTAACAATGTCTTTAGGGCGATGAAATACGAATGAATCAGGAAACAAATGTTTCAACTCATCCTTCTCGGGCAAAAGTGATAACTGAATACGGCGGGCGTATCCGATACTATCCCGAATATCCCGGCTGGTTTCTTCCAACAGCCTATTTTTTTGGGTAATCTCATCGCGCTGCTTCTCAATTTCCTGCTTCTTCTCTTCTAATTTTTGATTAGCTCGGGTTTTTAAAACATACTTGCTGTAAAGCAAAGCACCCACCCCACCCATTAGTAATAGCCCCACAATCAGAAATAAATTCATCAACTTACGTTCATCGGCTATTAAGCTCTGAATTTGGTTTTCCTTCTGAAGAGACTGGATTTGATTATCCTTCTTAGCTGTCTCGTAAATGGTCTCCATCTCAGCAAATCGTTCGGCAATTTCTTCCTGAAAAGCTAGGTTCCTTTCCAGGTCATACAAGCCATAATTGACCAGGGCATTTTCAAAATCACCCACTTTTGCGTAGTATCTAGCTAACTGCTTGTAGTATTCGCGTAGTATCTCGTTGCTACCTACAGCAGTACGAGGAGTCTGGGCTAATCCTAGATTAAGATAATTGAAGCACTGCTCCATATCATTAAGAGCATAGTAGGCATTACTCAGCTCGAGCATGCAGCGAGCCTGTAAGGATCGATGCTCAAACCGCTTAGCTAAGGCTAATGCTTCTTCTAGCAACGGAATGGCTTCTTTCGCTTGGTTTTGCAGCAAATAAGTACGGCCAATGTAAAAATAGGCTCGAGCCAACCGGCTATTCTCTCGGTCTTGGTTAAGGCTAATCACCCTTCGGAATGATTCCAGAGCCAAATCGTAGTTTTCAGTTTTTACATGTACCCGCCCCATGCCAATATAAGCCGATGAGAGTGTACTGGTATCTTTTGCTATTTGGGCAAATTCTATTGACTGAAGTAAATATTCCCGAGCCTTGGTGTAGTTCTGAACATCGTGGTTAATGATGCCAATTGTCTTGTTAAGCTGAGCTTTGTGAGTTTCAAATTGTAAGTTGTTAAATAGGGTAGCAGCATCTATACAATGATCAAGGGCAATCACGTTACTACCCGTTCGGTTCCTAATCTCGCACAGTAGTAGTAGTGTTTTAGCTAAAGCTAACCGACTTTGTTGCTGTTCATATATGAGTCGAGCACTATCAGCGTACTGAATAGCCAGCGAATAGTAGTCATTAGCAAAGGTAGTTTGTGCTACTAGATGATAGGCACCAGCGATACTGATGGAGTCAGCTTCTTCCCGGTAAATGCTAAGCCCCTGACTTAGATAATGCTCTAAGCTATCACTATTGTAGCGCGGATAGTGGGCAAAGTAGGATGCCAGACGAACGTACGTATCAGCTAGACCTTTATCATAATTCGCTTTTTGGGCAGCATTTCTAGCTTGCTGAATCAGATAGTAGGTAGTATCTAGATCAACTTGCTCGTAGAACGCCGCTAATCCGAGCCAAGCCTGGTTTTCATCCTCGAGAGAGTTGGCTCGCTCAAGTTTGATATTGAGGCTATCAGGTGCAAGAAATTGGGCAAAAGACAGATGGGTTCCGCTCAAACTGACCAAAAAAAAGCTCCAACGTACAAGTTTTGTCCACATTGCCGATACTTCACAAAGTGTATCACTTACCAATTCTACCCGAATTTAGGTGTTGCTTAGCATATATTCAAATGAATGATAACCAGCAGAGATTAGTTCATAGTAGGAAATTCAATCCACATAGAGTCGCCTCCAAAGTAGTGTTCTATCGCCCCGGTTCCCAGGTTAATTTGCTGCTGCTGGGCGTATTTTTCGGCGTACTGGCTCACTTGGGTAGGGGTAGGCCACACCACGGGTTGCCCGTACACTCGTATTCTTAGGTAATCACCGGAAGGCAACGTATCTTGAGATAGCTTCTGTAAAGCCTCAGCTGATGAATCAGAACTGAGAATTCCGATGAATTGATCAATATTTTCTGAGGTAGCTGACGAGTCGTAATTCACAACAATGAGGTGACCTTGTAAGGAGTTATCCTCGATCATTTGCTGGGTTTTTACTACAGTCTCCCTCAATTTCAGATCACCGTATTTACCTTCGTAACGCGTTCCGTACACAATTCTACGATCATGGGTAACTTCATTGATTTGCTCAGCCCGAAAGCCACCTAACCATGCGTAAACTGCAACAGCTACCAGAATGACAGATACAGCGCTGATGATTACTGTTTTTTTCATACTTTTTTGGATAGGACTAACTCTCGACGTAGATAATAGACTATTAAAGTACTTAGTGCGAGTGTTTGCTTATTGCTTATAGTTTCTTTTACTTTCAGGGTGAATTACGGTACGGCTACCTCTCATCTCAAAGATACAGCTAAGCAGATAACTCGTGAATGATACTATCGTTTGCATTTATTGTCGATTCCAGACGGCAATCTCAGATTTTAATGTGAAATTGCACTTCAACCATTAAACATACTACTCTGTTGCATGTATGCATATATCAAAGGAGTTCTAGCTCATAAAGACCCTACCTACGTTGTAATTGATGTACAAGGCGTAGGCTACGAAATAAGGATATCGCTTAACACTTACGAAGCTCTCGAGAAAGAAACGACGTACAAGCTTCACACCTACTTGCATGTAAAAGAAGATGCCCAAACGCTATTTGGTTTTGCTCAGCCTGCTGAAAAAAAGCTATTTCTCGATTTACTGTCCATTTCGGGGGTTGGACCAAGTCTGGCACTGACCCTACTCTCATCTATGCAGGTGAATGAGTTAAAGGGAGCCATTGCCAATGAGGATGCCAAAACCGTACAGCGGGTAAAAGGTATCGGGGCTAAAACTGCTCAACGAATTGTGCTGGAATTGGCAGATAAAATTCGTAAAGAAGGCGGTGCTACTAGTTCTTCTGAAAAGGTACATGGCCTTCCGGCAACGGCATACAATACCTTACGGGGCGAAGCGTTATCTGCTTTGACTACCCTCGGTTTCACCCGAGCTGCTGCTGAAAAAAGCATAAATAAGGTAATAGCCGATTGGCAAAAAAGTAAGCAAAACGAAGAGCTTCGTCTGGAAGAGGTAATTAAGCTTGCCCTCAAAACCACGTAAATAAACTATCGCCGACTTGCTACTGACGGTCTCACAGTATACAATGGAACGCTGCTACGGGATGAAGCGTAACTGCGGTAAAATTCTATGGCTACTGGGCGCGCTGATTTTCAGCACACTCACCGTAATAGCTCAAGATACAACTCCTGCCGATACTACTCAGTCAGATACAGTTCAGACCGATACTATCCCTAGTGACACAATAGATATTCCGTCTGAAAACATCTCAAATCAGCCCTATGAACCATCCAATCGACCTCAGTATGGCCTACCCGATCGCTACGGCGACCCCCTGTCTAATCGAGTACCTCGTTCGCCACTTTATTTGCAAGACCCTACTCAGCTAGATTTTGGAATAGAGATTGACACCTCAATTAATTACTCTATCTACGAACGAGTGAACGGACTGGACTATCGTGCTCCTTCTTATCTCAACTTTGATCAGTACGAGCAGATTCAAAATCAGCGGATTTTGCGCGACTATTGGCGCAACCGCTCAGCAGAGTTGGACGGCGAAAGTGCCGTAAGTGGTCGTCGGCTGATTCCACCAATTTATACCACTCCGGTTTTTGATCGACTGTTTGGAGGCTCCTACGTAGATATTCGCCCCAATGGCTTTGTGACGTTGGATTTTGGCGGGCGGTTTCAGCGGATATTTAATCCGAACATACCAATTCGTCAGCAGCGGAACGGAAACTTTGAGTTTGACCAGCAAATTAGTCTCAACGTAGTTGGAACCATTGGCGATAAACTTCAGGTAACTGCCAATTTCGATAACAATAACTCTTTCGATTTTCAGAATAATGTGAAGGTAGAGTATACAGGATACGAGCATGAGATCATCAAGAAAATCGAACTAGGAACCGTTAGTATGCCCGTTAGTAATAGTCTGATTACGGGCTCACAAAGTTTGTTTGGAATTAAGACCCAGTTACAGTTTGGTCGCTTGTTTGTTACTAGCGTAGCTTCAGTACAGCGTGGTAGTAGCGACGCCATCACCATTGAGAGCGGTACCCAAAATCAAGAGTTTGAGATAATAGGTTCGGAATACGACGAAAATCGCCACTTTTTCTTAAATCATTTTTTCCGTTCCAACTACCAAGACTGGCTACGGCTACCTCAGCAAATATCTTCGGGATTGAACGTTACTCGGGTAGAAGTCTACGTGCTCAACCGGAACAATGATACTGAAACCCTGCGGGGCATTGCTGCTCTCATGGATTTAGGCGAAGGCAGTGTGATTTTTCGAGATGGTAACCCCCAGATTGGTAATGGACAGGGTGGGCCGGGTCGCAACGAAGCTAACCAGTTGTACCAAAACTTATTGGGTACGGCGGGGCTGCGCGATATCAATCAGACCTCTACCATTTTAGAAAGTGCGCCCTTTAGTTTTGAAAAAGCTACTGACTTTGAGGTGATTACGGCTGCTCGTAAGCTTACAGAACGTGAATTCACCTTCAATAGTCAGTTGGGCTATATTAGCCTGAACCGTCGCCTGCAAAACGATGAAGTGTTGGCTGTTGCCTATGAGTATACTTTCAACGGGCAACGCTATCAGGTAGGAGAACTTACGGAAGACTACCAAAATCTGTCGGAAGACCAGGTGGTTTTCCTAAAAATGCTACGCCCAACCAAGATCAATACCGAGGTGCCCACTTGGGATTTGATGATGAAAAATATCTATAATCTGAATGCCAGTCAGATTACTCGCGAAGGCTTTCAACTGCGCGTGGTATACCGTGATGACCGTACTGGGATTGATAACCCCAGTTTGCACGAGGGGCAAAATACCCGTGATGTGCAGTTAGTTAACTTGTTTAATCTAGATAACTTGAATCAGAACAACGACCCACAGGAAGGTGGGGATGGTAATTTCGATTATATTGAAGGGGTTACAATTAATCCCGAGCAGGGCTTTATCATCTTTCCGGTGTTAGAACCCTTCGGTAGCCATCTAGAAGCCCAGTTTGTAGCAGGTGCTGAAGATAACCTAGTGGATCGTTATGTATATAATTCCCTATATAATACTACCAAAGCTGACGCTGAACTGAACACCAATAAGAATAAATTTTTCATTGTTGGTAGCTTTGCAGCAGGTTCGGCTAACGAAATTATGCTGCCGGGAATTAATATTGCTGAAGGCTCAGTACAAGTGATTGCTGGAAATACTCCACTGAACGAAGGAGTAGATTTTACGGTCGATTATAATTTAGGCCGGGTCACTATTTTAAATGAAGGAGTACTCAGCTCCGGTAAACGTATTCAGATTCAGTATGAGAAGGCTGATCTATTTAATTTTCAGCAACGCTCTCTCTTCGGCACTCGCTTGGAGTATCGGGTAAACGATGATATTAGCATTGGTGGTACTGTTTTACATTTGAACGAGCGCCCCATTATCAGTCGGGTAAGTATTGGTGATGAACCTACCCGAAATACCAAGTACGGATTTGATATAAACTACCGAAAAGATTCCCGCTTCATTACCAAAATGGTAGACGCACTACCACTGATTCAAACCAAAGAACCTTCTACAGTCACTTTCAATGCGGAATTTGCCCAACTAATTCCGGGGACATCGAATGTGGTAGATGGTGATGGTACCTCCTATATCGATGATTTTGAAAATACTGTTACTCCCTTCAGCCTGAGTGGCTGGCAGAATTGGGTGCTGGCATCTACTCCGGAAACCGACGATCAATACTTTGTTGATCCTGCGGCAGAGCGTATCGGGCGTAACTATAAGCGGGCGAAGTTATCCTGGTATGTAGTAGATAATACTGCCTTTTATACTACGCGGGGCAATTTGGCCAGTGGTATTCCTCTGGCGGGAGATATTGTTAACCACTACGAGCGAGGGGTTGCCCCGCAGGAGGTATTTCCTTTTCAGGATGAGCAGGTTATCAACTTTAATTTACCCATTTTTGATGTTGCGTACTTTCCCGAAGAGCGAGGCCCTTACAACTATAACCCTAACTTGACGGACGAGGGACTGCTGCAAAACCCTCAAGAAAACTGGGGTGGAATCACTCGGGCTATCACTTCTGATGTGGATTTTGATAAAACCAACATCGAGTACATTGAATTCTGGATGCTCGATCCGTTTATCGGGGGCGAAAACGGAAGAGTACTCGACGGTCGGGTAAATCAAGCCAATAATACTGGTGGTAAGCTGATTTTTAACCTAGGTAGCATTTCAGAAGACGTAATCCCCGATGATCGTCACTTTTTTGAAAATGGCTTGCCCGAAGACTATGAATCTGAGGATGTAAATGTAGGCGAACTGGGACGTACTCCCAATGATCAGTTTTTAGTCGATTATTTTAGCAATGCTTCCCAGGAAATTCGGGATAATCAGGATGTGGGATTTGAAGGGGTGCGTAACGATGAAGAGGCTGAGTTTTTTGCTGACGAATTTTTTAATCGCTTATCTCCGGCAGCTCAGCAGGCCGTAGCGGATGATCCATCAGCGGATAATTTTCAATATTACTTAGGCGACGAACTGGACAACAACGGGATACAGATTGTAGAGCGCTACAAAAACTTTAATAACCAAGAAGGTAACACCCCAATTGTTACTGGTAATAATAATACCCGCTTTGTACCCTCGGGAAGTCAAGTGCCGGACAACGAAGATCTCAACCGCGATAACACGCTTAGCGACTTAGAAGAATATTATGAATATGAAGTAAATTTGCGCCCGGGTCAGTTTCAGGTAGGGCAAAATAATATTGTAGATGCAGTCACCGCTCCCACTGGGTCAGGGGAGAACGTAACCTGGTATCTGTTCCGTATTCCGATTCGGCAGCCCACTCGGCGACAAGGAAGTATTCAGGGCTTTAAATCTATTCGGTACATCCGCACTATTCTTACTGATTTTCGCCAGCCAGTGGTGCTGCGGTTTGCCAGATTCCAACTAGTAGGTAGCCAGTGGCGACGATTTACCGAAGATTTGAGTGAGAGGCAACTAGGGGAATACTCTGAAGATTACGATCCGGGATTCTTTATTTCAGCAGTGAACATTGAAGAAAATGGGGCACCTACTCAAGAAGGTTCGGCATATACATTGCCTCCAGGTTTCCGCCGCGATCGGGATAATACTTCACCAGTGGAACGACGGGTAAATGAGCAGTCGCTGCAATTATGTATTGATGAGTTAAGGGACGGTGATGCCCGGGCAGCGTATAAAAACATGACGCTGGATTTAATCAATTATGGTAGTATTCGGATGTTCTTCCACGCAGAAAGCCAAACTACTCAGGATAGTACGGTTACTGGGTTTTTGCGGTTAGGTACTGACTTTGATCAGAATTATTATGAAGTTGAAATTCCACTGGTTATGTCGCCTGATGGTTCGGGTGGGGAAGGAGAAGAACGGTTGGTTTGGCCCGAGGAAAATGAGATTGATATCGCGCTCGATGTGCTGTCTGCTGTAAAATCAGCGCGTAACCTAAGTAATGTTCCTATCACCTTACCGTTTAGCCAGCAACGAGGAAAATACAGAATAACCGTGGTAGGCCGCCCCGAACTAAGTACCGTACAAACCGTGATGATCGGAGTACGAAACCCCATTTCTGATGACCGTGCCCCGCAATCACTTTGCATATGGGCTAACGAATTGCGAGTAGGAGATTTTGACCGCACCAGTGGTTGGGCGGCTAATGCTCGCTTGAATACCAAACTGGCTGATTTTGCAAACGTTACTGCTTCAGTACGGCACTCTACTTTTGGTTTTGGCGGAATCCAGTCGCGTATTTCGGAACGTACCCGCGAAGAAGCTACTGAGTACGATGTATCGGCGAATGTTAATCTGGATAAATTTTTTCCTCAGAGTTTTGGTCTGCAGATTCCGATGTACGCCAGCTACGAGCGAGGAACCATAACTCCTCAGTTTGACCCCCGTGACCCAGATATTCCGCTGGATGCAGCTCTCAACGCATTTACTGATCCGCAAGAGCGGGCGAATTATCGGGATATTGTTACTGACCAATCGGTCCGGCGTAGCCTGAACTTTACGAATGTTCGTAAGAATAAGGTAGGAGAAAATACCCGTAATCACTTTTTCGATATTTCTAATTTTACTTTTTCCTACTCATACAGCGATCAGGTACGGAGTAATTTCAACACCGCTACCTACGAGCAACGATTGGTGCGGGGTGGGGTGGGATACAATTACAGTTTTCCTCAGCTAAATATTCAGCCATTTGCCAATGTCAATTTTCTACAATCGCCTTGGTTTGCTCTCATCAAGGATTTTAACTTCTCACCCGTACCTAGTAGTGTGAGTTTTCGGGGCGATTTGCAGCGTAATTTCGTAAAAACCCAGTACCGCGCTGAAAACCTACTCAGCTTAGAACCGCTCTACGAAAAAGCCTTTACGTTCAATCGTATTTACGACCTTCAGTGGAACCTGACCCAAAGTCTGGCCTTAGATTATAGTGCCCGAACCTTCGCGATTATTGATGAACCTGATGGCGAGCTCAATACCGAAGCAAAGCGCGATGAAGTAATTCGTAACCTACGGAACTTCGGGCGGATGAAAAACTACACTCAGGCTATTACTGCAACCTATGCCGTTCCGCTTGATAAAATCCCGATTACTGACTGGGTTAGTGCCGATGCTCGTTATCAAGCGGGTTATACCTGGCAGGCCGGAGCCTATGATCCGACTACAGTGACTAATACATTTGAAGACATTGGGAACAATATTCAGAATAACCGCGATCGTAGCCTGACCGGGCGAATTGATATGGTGGGACTGTATAATAAAGTGAAATTTTTACAAGGAATTAATGATGGTGGACGAGCCCGTCGTCCTACGCGACCCCAACCGCCTCGTAACGAGCAAGATACTACCCAGCAAGAGAAACCAAAACCGGACTTGAAAGCCCTCAAAGGATTATTCCGGCTTATCATGGCATTACGATCCATTAATGTAACCTATAATCTGAGTGAAGGCACTATGTTGCCGGGTTTCATTCTTACGCCGTATCTCTTTGGTCTTAACGACGCGTTTGATGCACCCGGTATTCCGTTTTTGCTGGGTAGTCAAGATCCTAGTATTCGGTTTGAATCAGCCCGTCAGGGGTGGCTCTCGCCGTCTCAATTACTGACCATGCCTTTTCAGCAGTCACAAGTAGAAAATATTAACGTTCGGGCTGATATCGAACCCTTTCGGGATTTCCGTATCCAGGTTGACTTTAGTAAGTCAGTGACTGGTACGTATCAGGAAATCTACCGACAAGACTCGCTAGGAGGCTTTAATTCATTTAATCCGGCACGTTCGGGTAATTATAATATTTCGTTTCTCACGATTCAAACCGCATTTTCCCGGGATAATGATGAAAATATTTCTGAAGTATTTCAGCAGTTTACTGAAAACCGAATTGCAATTCGTGATCGTTTGACTGAATTAAACCCCAGTGATGATGCCATCTACGATTTGAATTCGCAGGATGTGTTGATTCCGGCATTTCTGGCGGCTTATTCTAGTCAGGATGCTAACCGAATTCGCCTCTCACCGTTTCCTCGTATTCCATTACCCAACTGGCGGATTGACTACGCTGGGTTACCCCGCCTACTTCCGAGCTTAGGAGATGTGTTCGCCCAGTTCACCATCAATCACGCGTATCAGTCTACCTACAGTGTAAATAATTTTACTAATTCTCTTCAATATACATTGGAAGATGCACCTCTGGAGTTGAGTAATCGGGTAGAAAATTACGATCCAACTCAACTTACCGAAACAAAGTCTATTCAAAATGGAGATGGGGAGTCTATTGACGTGTTTGTCCCGTTATATGTCATCCAGCAAGTAGCTATCACTGAGCGGTTTTCTCCGCTTATCGGGGTGAACATTCGTACCAAAAGTCGGCTCAATACCCGTATTTCTTACGATCGGGAGCGGAGCTTGTCGCTCAACCTCTCTAATGCTCAGGTGACAGAGCTTACCAGTCAGGCAATCACTTTTACATTTGGTTTCACCAAAGACAAATTTAAACTACCCTTTCGAGTGCAGGGACGCACGGTTACTTTAGAGAACGATATTACCTTTAATCTAGCGATGTCATTTAGAGATACTAAAACGGTGCAGCGAAAGATTGATGATGACAACACCATTACCAACGGAAATATTAACTTCCAGGCTCGACCTACGCTGGATTACCGGGTGAATGAGAGATTAAATATTCAACTCTATTTTAACCGTACCATCAACAATCCACTAGTGACTAGCTCTTTCCGGCGTACCACAACGGAATTCGGTACTCAAGTGCGCTTCAATCTGGCTCAATAAAAACCGGAACGAAACTTTTCCTAGAATTCAGAAAAAAGCTACTTTTGGACAAATCCTGCCTGAAGCTTCTAAAATAGGTTGCCAGGCTATTTTCACATGATTTACCTTATCTCTATTAGCGCATGAATATTCCCGATGCACTCAAGTACACCAAAGATCACGAATGGATTCGAGTAGAAGGTGATGAAGCCTACATAGGCATCACTGATTTTGCCCAGCAAGAACTGGGAGACATTGTCTACGTAGAAATTGAGACTGAAGGGGAAGAGTTGGAACCTGGTGAAGTATTTGGTACTGTGGAAGCTGTAAAAACGGTATCAGACTTATTTATGCCAGTAGCAGGCACTGTGTTAGAGGTTAACTCTGAATTGGAGAACGCTCCGGAGTTAGTCAATGAAGAACCCTACGAACAAGGCTGGATGATTAAGATTAAGCTTAGTGATTCAACTAGCCCCGACGAGTTGCTTAGTAAAGAAGATTATCAGGAAGTAATTGGGCAGTAGTTGTTACCAAAGTTATTGGTACGCTATGTTCTGGCGATTCAACCTATATACTTTGTTTTGGATGATATTCATCCTAACGCTGATTGTTTTGCCAGGGCAGCACATGCCAGAAACTAGCACCAACCTCTTAAGCGTTGATAAAATAGTTCATACTGGAATATTTGCAGTGCTAGTTTTGCTGATGGCGATTGGTTTTTCTAAGCAGCGCACCTACTACTGGTTACACAACAAGGCTGCCATTTATGCGTTAATACTATCAATAGGATACGCTTCTATCTTAGAAAGTACGCAAATATTTTCGGAAGGTAGAGTAGTAGATGTGTACGATGCTATTGCTAATACAATAGGATGCATCGTAGGTTATGGAGTATTTTTCGTGATCTATCGATGGTGAATAATGTAATCTTAAGAAAATACATCTTCTTAATTTGAGAGGCTCGTTTATTTTTCGTAAATTGTGACCTTATATTACAGTGTAATAATTATACACAAATCGTATGGAACCAAAAAAAACACCAAAAGCAGATTTAAATCAAAGAACTGGACTGCATCTGGCTATCGGTCTAGTAGTTAGCTTGGCGTTAGTAACCTTAGCTTTCGAGTGGAAGGATTATGACGGCAACTCGCTAGTCGATTTGGGAGAAGTAGATGATACTTTTGAAGATGTGATGGAGATTCCGCCTACGGAGCAACCGCCGCCACCACCACCAAAGATTCAGCAGCCAGAAATTATTGAGGTTCCCGATGAAGAAGAAATTGAAGAAGAAATTGAGATTGATCTTGACGTAGAAATCACAGAGGATACTGAGATTGAGGAGATGGTTTTTGAGGAAGCACCTGAAGAAGAAGCTACGGATGAAATCTTCATGGTAGTGGAAGATCAACCTCAGCCACAAGGAGGTATGCAAGCCTTTTACGAGTATGTAGGTAAAAATATGAAGTATCCTTCTCAGGCTCGTCGTATGGGCATTGAAGGGAAAGTGTTCGTGCAGTTTGTTGTTAACACCGATGGGTCATTGACTGACGTACAAGCTATCAAAGGAATTGGTGCTGGTTGTGATGACGAAGCAGTTCGGGTAGTGAAAAGCTCACCTAAGTGGAAGCCGGGTAAGCAACGTGGAAAGCCAGTACGAGTGCGAATGGTATTGCCTATCACCTTTAGGCTTGGTTAAATGAAAAGTACTTAATTTAGATTTGTTAATATTTTGATTATTGAAAGCCGGTTACGCTTTGCGTTTCCGGTTTTTTTATTTCTATCACTATGGTGATCAAGCAGCTCATCATCATTCAACTATTAGTTACCTCGCTGCTTACCGGATTAGTCTGGGTAGTGCAGCTTGTACATTATCCAGGCTTTAGATATGTTGATCAGACTCAATTTATCGACTTTCAGTATCACCATATGCGAAGCATATTGTATATAGTTGGTCCACTTATGCTTATAGAGCTGGCACTAGCTTTATGGCTACAGGTCGAGTTTTGGGGTAAAAGCGGAATATATTCAGTAAGTGCAGCTACCGTACTGCTAATAGTTATCTGGTTGGTTACATTTTTGGTTTCATCTCCCATCCACGGGCAGTTAGCTACCCAAGGATATGACGAGAAGTTAACTACCAAACTAGTGAATACTAACTGGATTCGTACCGTAGCCTGGTCGGTACGTACTGGTATATTTGTCTTCATTCTTCTGCGATTGTAGAGAAACCTTCCTGATTAAAGGCAAGTTTCTCATAGATGAGCGGGTAAAAAACTATCAATTGAAAAAAATCTCTACGAATTATTCAGACAGATAGTGAAATATTTAAATAATTAGAACGAGTAGTAAGAATATGGTAACAAATATCAGTATTTATTGTATACATGATAAGAAAAGGTGTTATTTTTATCTTGTCATATAGTCGTATCATAAATAAAAACTGCTACTCGTGAAATCTCAATCTAACGTTCAAGATACGGTTCGGCAAATTCAGACTGATATTGATAAAATCGCATCGCAAACTAAGAGTCTGAAAAATGGTGAACGGTTCACCAAGATTCAACGTATGAATGATTTACGTCAGATTGCTTCTACGCTTGAAGATATTGATAGATCCGTGGATAATCTGATGAAAAAACGGAATAAGAATAAATCTTAGATGGTACAAGATCACCCAATTTTGAAAGTTCTCTAGTTTCCGTATATTCCGTAGCTTAACACAACACCAACCGATAGCTATGGATCAAAAAAAATCTCCTCTTTCACCTTCCCGTCGTAAATTTATTGGAACAAGCCTTTCGGCTCTAGCCGGAATTAGCATTGTACCTCGCAGAGTGTTAGGTGGCACTAACTATACCTCTCCCAGCGACCAAATTACTATTGGATATATTGGCACTGGAAAACAAGGGCGAGGTACACTCTTTAAGAAATTCATTGAAATACCGGAAGTGCAAATTGTAGCAGCCTGTGATGTTGATACCCAAAAGCTTAGCGATTTTACCCAAAAGGCATCGGCTTATTATGCTGAAAATAAAAGTCAGAAGGCCAATCAGATAGATGTATATGGCGACTTTAGAGAATTATTGGAGCGTAAAGATGTTGACGCTGTAATAATCGTGACCCCTGACCATTGGCATGCTACTGCATCTATATTGGCTTGTGAAGCTGGAAAAGACGTGTATTGCGAGAAGCCACTCGCTCTCACAGTTGGGGAAGGTCGAGACATGGTAAAAGCGACCCGCAAACACCAGCGGGTATTTCAGACAGGAAGTATGCAGCGTTCTTGGGAAGACTTCCAACGAGCTGCAGAGTTGGTAATCAATGGATACATTGGTGATATAGAAAGAGTGGTGGTGAGTGTGGGCGGACCACCTGATGCCTGTGAACAGCCGGCTGAGCCTGTGCCTAACTATCTGGATTGGAACATGTGGCAAGGGCCGGCTCCAAAACGTGAGTATAGTTCTTTCTTTGCACCTCCAATGAGTTGGGATGGGTGGCCCCGTTGGCGCTATTGTAAACACTACGGAGGAGGACTAATGACCGACTGGGGAGCACATATGTTTGATATTGCCCAGTGGGCACTAGGCAAAGACGACAGTGGACCAGTAGAGGTAATACCTCCTGATGGAAAGGAATATAAAGTACTGACTTATCTGTACGAAGACGGCACGCCTATGGTGCGGGAAGATTTCGGTAAAGGTAATGCCGTACGATTTGAAGGCAGCGAAGGAGTTATTGAGGTAAGTCGTCAATTTCTTAATGTTCCCGAAAATCTCAAAGATCAAAAAATTAGCGATAACGATATTCGTCTTTACAAAAGTCGCGATCACTATCGTGATTGGTTAGATGCCATCCGGCAGCGTAGTAAGCCCATTTGTGACGTAGAAATAGGGCACCGTACTGCTACCGTCTGTAATATTGGTAACATCGCTTACGAACTCAATCGCCCTCTGCGCTGGAATCCAAAGAAAGAAAAGTTTAAAGGAGATCGGGAGGCCAATCAGATGCTATCTAGAAAGCAACGCGATTTTTGGTCATAATACTCGCATTTAAGTGCATGTATATTGGATATTTAATTGCTTAGCTATTTTAGCTTTACTTCTTGAGAACGAGGGGAAGGTAGTGCTGTCTGAAATAAAAACTCATAAGTCACTTCTTACAAAAGAAGTATGTGCTCAACCAGTTATCAAAAAAGGTGATCCGCTCTTATTCAGTAAAATTGATGTTCCGTCAGAGCTTCTTACTACTAATGATAGCCTAACTTTTGGGGGAGATATTCGGATGGGTGATTTGACCGGGGATGGGCAGGTAGACTTTTTGGTATATCGTTCTGAAGATAACGCCCACGATGGGGGCGGGATCAAGCCCTGCTTCTGGGGAGCATTTACCCAAGACGGAGAAATACTATGGCAGCGAGGTACTGGTGGTGAACAACCTTCTCGCCCTGGCCCGGTAGCAATCTTTGATATTGATCAAGACGAAGTATCAGAAATAATAACCTTCGCTCATCAGTCCGGTGTAGACGCACCGCATGGAAGTTTGCAGGATGTAGAGATACTGATTATGGATGGGCAAACTGGTGAAGTAGAACGACAGGTTAAGCCTGAGATTTTTCAAGACATTCAAGGTAAGGGTGCTAACTGGGTTCATCAGCGTATTCTTATTGCTAATCTGAGAGGGCAGGACACTCCTCGGGATTTCGTAATTAAACTGGGTACTTATGTGTTGGCCTTTGATGATCAGCTGAATCTACTGTGGTCGTATCAGCATGATTGGCGAGAATATAGCCGAGTACCAGCCTACATTCCGTCAGTAGGCGACATAGATAACGATAGTAAAGATGAGGTAAACGGTGGTTATTACTTGCTGGATGATGACGGCGGCATACTGTGGGAAGAAATGCTCGGGCGACATATGGATGCAGTAGCAATAGATTATTGGGATGATCTGACGAAAAAACGTGCCTTTGCTTCAGGGTTTGGTCACGTGTTGGATGAAAAAGGAAATATCATTCTAAAGCTCGGCGAAGAGGTGGTTCCGCACGGACAGGAACTACGGGTAGGACACTTTGATAGTACAAATGATGATTCGCTATAACGGCCATCAGCCTGATGTAATGCTAGTAGATCAATCAGGACAAGTAGTTCGTCGCTTTCAGTTAAACGAATCGCCTAATAATACGGGAATGGAAGTTGTGTATTGGTATGGGGCTGATCAGCCAGCACTGCTGTACAACGGTGGGCAGCTATGGAACGGCAAGGGTAAATCAGTTATTACTTTTCAAGAATTGCCTCCTCCAAGAGGAAATAAGCGGCAGGGCTGGTACCACTGTATTCCTGCCAATGTATGCGGTGATGAGCGAGAAGAAGTTATACTATACAATCCTTGGGATACCGCAATTTATATTTACACTCCTGCTCCCTTTCACGAAGATACATTTGCCGGTTCTCAACCTATGCCTCGGCAGTACAATGTACGACTAATGGATTAAGTTAGCTCATTTCCCAATCCTGTCGTACTGATTCGCGAATATATTGGTCAGCCTCAGGTAAGCCTTTGGCCTTCATCTGTTCAGCATTCCAGTAGATAGGCTGTCCACCCATTCGGAGAGAAAGAACACCCAGTAGGGTAATCTCGGTCAGACGGGCACCGTACTCAAAGTTCGCACTAGCTGCCGGGCCGCCTTGAATAGCATCGATCCAATCGCGGAAGTGACCATTAGAACGTGGTATGCTTTGCTTAGGTGGCTTGAATGATTCGGCCTGCGACTCAGGATATATTTGAGGAACTCGCTGATTTCCGTCATTGACGATAATTCCTTTGTCACCCACGAACATAGTACCCCGACGAGGTAAGTCTATTCCCTGCGGCAGTATATCCGGTCGTTTGGGTTGTAACCCCCCCGAATACCACGTGAGTTTAACGGCTGCTTGGTCACCCTGAGCAGGAAAATCGTAGTAACCAATCTCGCCGTAGGGGGCAATATCCGCGTTGCTAAAACCCGCCGGGCGAATGGCTACTCGTTCCGGAGCCGATAGATTGAAGGCCCACACCGAAGCATCCATATCGTGACAGCCAAAGTCGCCTAAAGCCCCGCAACCAAAATCCCAGAAGTCTCGCCAAGTGACGGGTACATAGTGTTCGTGGAACGGACGAGGCTCACGAGGCCCCAGCCATAAGTCCCAGTCAAAATTCACAGGCATTGTCGATTTTCCTTCGGGTAGCCCACGTAAGCTCGGTACCCAACGGGTAGCGGGAACCCAGGCGTGAATTTCATCTACTTTGCCGATGGCACCAGCCCGCAAATACTCTACTGTCTGGCGAATGCCATCAGCACTATGGCCACTGTTACCCATCTGGGTGGCTAACCCCGTTTCTTTAGCCACTTTCTGTACCTCACGGGCTTCCCAAATATTGTGCGTGAGCGGCTTCTCGCAATATACATGCTTGCCTGTTCGCATGGCTAACAGAGAAATATAGGCGTGGGTATGATCGGGAGTGGAGCAGACTATACCGTCTAGTTCTTCCTTCTCTAGCATCTCCCGAAAGTCATCGTACTCAGCTACCTGAAACGAAGGGTTATCTACCTGATGCTTTTCCTCGATAATATCTTTCACTGGACCACGCCCAGCCTCAGAACGATAGTAAAAGTCGGCTAAATTCCAGTAGTAAGCCGGATCAGCTATCGCCGTGACGCGAACATTGTCCAAAGCCAGAAAAGCTTCCGTGTTTTTTCGCCCTTTACCACCTACGCCCACCATACCTAAGGTAACAGTATCACTAGGGGCAACGAAGCCTACCCCGCCTAATACATGGCGAGGTACAATCATAAAACTGGCGGCAGTACAAGCTGCACTTTTAATAAAGTTTCGTCGGGATGCGTTTCGGGAAGGTAAAAGGTCGTTGTTCATAATAAAGAGTTGAAGAAACCCTTAATTTATGAAATTTTAGCGTTACGGCATTACATAGATAATGGCATTTTCCAATACTCTCTGTCGGCTTAAATATTCTATTCTTTCTTCTTCTAGGTATCTCAATCTGATTAGTTATAAAAACTACCGGGTAGAAGTTGTATTTCTTCTCTAGCGTTTCGTGTATTTCTAAAAGTAACTCGTGCTTGTGAGCATTCTTCTGGTAGTAGCATTTCAGTGACAATCAATTCGAATGCTTCAGTAGCGTTTCGGGCTACACCAACGAACATCAGTCCGTCGTACAATCGTTCAGTTTGTAAGTCTAGCGTATAGGTTTGTTGCTGATGAGTAAGGTAGAGGTACGGATAGGCTAATTCCCGGTTAAATGTGAACTTGCGATACAAAGAATGAAGAGTGCTGTCAATTAGCTGAAATACATCTTCGTTCAACGTAAGGATGGATTTATCAAGTGGCTTATCAGTAACGATAACCTCCAATCGCCCAGACTCACGATCGCCTGATAACCGCTTCACTGTGCATTGGCAAACCGATTGCTCTTCAGTCAATGTTTGGCTGTAACAATAGAAAGTGGAACTAAGGAAAAAGAAAAGAAACAAAATGGGTTTCATAGCCTTGGTCGTATGTGATATACGGAAGATACGCAGGATGGCAATGATTGTAAAGTATCTCGGAGAGGAATTAGGAAGTTAAAGTAAACCTCTACCTGTCTTGCCTAAGTATAAAAACCTGATACTGTTCCACAGTCTCGTGACAAGTCGAGCTGTTTAGTTGAAATATCGCTTGGTTTGGCTAATAATATTCTCAGGAAATTTAATTAGAGAGCAATATTCACGTCGTCTTCATAGTCGAAAGGTACGCTGAAGGAAACGCCGTACATCTTTACTCGCGCTTTTCCCTTGTAGCGAATCTTTTTTTCTGCGCCATTGAGCATACTCATCGCAGTGCTAAGTAGGTTCATGTTCAAATCTTCCAACGACAGCGTAACATCAATAGGAACCGCTACATCACTATTGGGCTCAGCCGTGATATCGTATTTGCGAGAGATGTCTTTAACCTTTTGCCCTTCCACGGAAACCTCTACATCTACTTGCTTAAGAGTAATCTGACGGTCGTTAGGATTAAAGAATATAGCATCCCCGTTAATTCGGGCACTGTTCAGCCCTTGTACGTTTACCTTCAGGTTTTTTATTCCTTTAAAATCGGGGGCTTCAGGCTTGGTACAGGATGCCAACAATAGGCTTAATCCGGCAATTACCAACCATCTAGTCCAAAGCTGGTTCATAGTCAATTACTTTTTGCTTCTCATCTACCGGAATGGGTACCGGACGTCCTGTTTTCGGGTCAATTGCGACCATTACCGTTGAGGCAGTGAAGAACAATCCCTCGTCACCTTCATCAGTAATAATATTATCAATGGTCATGCTACTATTGCCCAGACGCGTCGTTCGCATCCGTACCACTGGCTGTATGCCTGGCGTGAGCGGAATTTTAAAGTTCATGTCAGCATGAGCCAACACTAAGGCAATTTCGCCCGAACCTGGTCGGCTTACCTCTCGGAAATAAGCGATTCGAGCGGCTTCCAGATACGTGAGATATACCGCATTATTAGCATGACCGAGCATATCCATGTCTGAGTAACGCACCTGAATAACGTAGCGAAAGCGGTATTTATTGATGTCGTCTAGCGAAATCATTACTCAATGATGATAGTTACTTTATTCATTCGCTTAGCTACCAACGAATCAGTTTTAATACCAGCTCCGTAATTATTCAGATCACCCTTCTCTACGTTGAGATAGTATTCGCGAGGTTCAATTCCAATAAACTTCACCCGCCCTTTATCGTCCGTGTAGGTAACTTCGCCTACGGGGTTGGTTTCCTGCTGATAATCCTCCTTACTAGTGAATAATTGTACTTCAGCACCTTCCACAACGTTACCAATATTATTACGAACTGTCACTTGTAAGGACGTTTTGAGTAGCTGAATAGGAGAGCTATCAGCGTCAGGAACGCTGGCCGAAGGAATGCTCTGACAACTCATAATTACAATGGCGGTCAGCACTAACGTTTTCTTTAGCATGGCTTGAAAATTTAGTAGGAAACAGTTCAACATAAACAATCGTTTGGTACGTAAAATGGTTCGTAGTGTTATAATGCGAGGTGTTATAGTTCTGGGTTCATAGTTTTGGGTTGTGCTGGGCATGTAAAATTTTAAACTCAAAGTACACAACCATAACACCATCTATATGAAGAAGCAAAATAGTTTTCTTAAGTATCTATCCGCATTATTATTGCTCCCGACAGTAGTATGGGCGCAAAATTACCCAAAACTTTCCATAACCGAGACAAAGCCCGCAACAAAATACTATCGTCAGTACGCTGCTTTGGTTGAGCAAGAAGCCACATACCAAGTTCAAGCTTCTTCTTCGTTTACTAGTTTAGCCTTTCGGGCTACTTCCGGAACTGACTGGACTGATACTTATCTGATCGTTAATCAGGATACTTTTCGAGTATCAGTTGAAGAGCATGAAACTGCAAACCTTCCCTATAGCCTGAGTACTTTATTGGTATGGGATAAGCCAATTCAGGAGTTTTTGCTGTACACTGGGCAGGTGCAGGATGATATTGTAATCTCACTTTTTAACGCTCAGGCTAGTGAAGTACCTCAGCCCGCTTTGCGTTGGGAACAAACTACTGAAGATGATGTGCAGTGCGAAAAGCCAGCACTAATTACCCAAGAGGAGTGGCGAACGGGACTACCTGCGCCCAGCTACCAGCGGGCTATCACTCAGGTCAACCACGTGATTATCCATCATTCGGCTACTTTTAACTCACTAACGGATTATGAAAACGTAGTGCGGAATATCTACTTGTTCCATACCCAAGACCGAGGCTGGTCAGATATCGGGTACAACTTCCTGATAGCTCCTGATGGTACTTTATTTGAAGGGCGCAGTGCTGGAGAGCAGAACATAGAAAGTGATAACATTCGAGGAGCACATTTTTGTGGTCGTAATTCGGGCACCATGGGAGTTTGTCTTCTAGGCAACTACAATACGGCTGACCCAACGGATACAGCATTAGCTACTATTGAGCGAGTAACTAGCTGGAAGCTGGATAAAGAAAGTCTAGACCCTACTGCCACAAACTCCCACCCTACCAACAATAATTTGGGGATAATTGCTGGTCACCGCGATGGTTGTGCTACCGAATGTCCTGGCGAAAATTTGTACGTTCGCTTGGCATCAATCCGGCTCAATACCGAAGAGCAAATTGCCCAAGACTGCCGGGAAGAACCACAAGTATTCAATATTTATCCAATTCCCAATGATGGAACCTTGACGGTTTCGCTTCCTCAACCGGACTCGACGGCATATTTAGACATTATCGATCTACAGGGAAGGACTTTATCGCTTCCGATGGTTAGTGAAGATGCTAGTCGCTTCACTGTTCAAACCCAGGTTTTGCCTACGGGAAGCTATATTTTGCGCGTGACCACTTCGCAGGAAGTGCTAACTCGGAAAATACTTGTAGAGTAAATGATGAGACTCAGTAGATATTTAGGTATCGTGATCTTCGGTAGCAAATAAGTGACTTACGAAGTCATCAAAATGTAGAGCTTCCTGGTATAATCGGTCAGAATAGAAACTAACGAGTACCTTCAGAAAGCTAGGGCGATTATCAATAAATACTTGCGAGAGAGAGACATTGCCAAATTGCTGATCAATCGGCATCTTTTCCATACTCTCTGCGGTGATTGGTGGCTTTAAGTAGTAATGTTCGGTGGTTTCTACGTAGTTAGGTTTTTCAACAATACGCCGATCTTTATTCACTAATCGGTATCCGAGCAACATTACACGGTCTTTCAGATACTCGAGTAAATACTGAAAGTGCTTTTCTTTAATCTCAGGATGGTAGGTGATGGCAAAGCCATTGGCGGTAGGCATGTTGAGAATATGCACATCAATTTCTGAACGAATATTAGTTTTTTTGTAATAATACGCCTGGGCTACTTTCTGAAGTAGCTTAGGTTGCTCGCCGTTATTCTTCCATTGCTCGTAAGCTTTTTGGTCTTTTTCGCTACGGTGCATTACTTCCCGTATCTGAGTGGTCAGGCCGTTCTTGGCAGGAAATAATTTATCGACAATTTTGTCAAAAAAGGACATACAGAATTAGTTGGAGCTAAGCATTATTTATAGTTCGATAGGTTTTAGATTCTAAGCTCATTACTTTGGATTTAAACTCGAAAACCTGGAACTTCAAACTGTTCACATTATAGCACTTTTTACGAAGATACAACTAACTTGTTGACAAGCAGTTATTGATTTACCATGAAACAATTATTTTTCTCAACACTGATAATAACGGTTGTAGCCTGTACTACTGCCGAAGAGTCTTCTAACACTATGAATATAGACTATCCGCCTACCCAAACTGTAGACCATATTGACGATTACTTCGGGGTAGAAGTGGCTGATCCCTACCGTTGGCTAGAGGACGACCGCTCGGAAGAAACGGCTGAATGGGTAGGTGCCCAAAATGTGGTAACCCAGGGCTACTTAGAAAACATTCCGTATCGTGAGGCAATTGAAGAGCGACTGACTGAGCTGTGGAACTACGAAAAGTACGGTACGCCTTTTAAGCGAGGTGATCGTTATTACTACTTTAAAAACAATGGATTACAAAACCAAAGCGTGATGTACGTGCAAGATGACCTGGAGGCTGAGCCGGACGTATTTCTTGACCCTAATCAGTTTTCAGCAGATGGGACGGTTTCGCTAGCGACGGCTAGTTTTACAAAAGATGGTTCAATGCTAGCCTACGCCATTTCAGAGTCGGGTTCCGACTGGCGGAAGGTGCTGGTAATGGATGCTGCATCGCAAGAAATTGTGGAAGATACTTTGCGAGATGTGAAGTTCAGCGGTATTGCTTGGAAAGATAACGAAGGCTTCTACTACAGCAGCTATGATAAACCCAAAGAGGGTAGTGACCTTTCGGGGATCAATATGAACCATAAGCTATTTTACCATAAACTAGGCAGTCTCCAAAGTGAAGATGAACTAGTTTTTGGCGGTGAACAGACTCCTCGTCGCTACGTGGGTAGTACGGTCACCAAAGATCAAAACTTTTTGGCAATTACCGCTGCGATGGGCACCACCGGGCGGGAATTGTATATTAAAGATTTGCGCCAACCTGACAGCGAAATTGTCCCGGTCGTTCAGAATTTTGAAAATAATCACTCAGTCGTATACAGCGAAGGCAATACGCTGTACATTCTCACTAACCTGGATGCACCCAATCAGCGATTAGTAAAGGTAGATGCTAATCAACCTACGCCCGAAAACTGGGAAGATGTACTGCCCGAGAAAGATTACGTTTTGCGGGGAGTTTCTTTTGCGGGCGGTAAGCTGTTCGCTAATTATCTGAAAGATGCCTCTACCCGCATTGAACAATACGATTTGCAAGGGATGTTTGAGAGAACCGTTGAGTTACCCACTATCGGGACGGCAGGTGGTTTCGATGGAGAAGCTGATCAAGAGACATTATTTTATGCTTTTACTTCTTTTACCTATCCCACCACAATTTTTGCTTACGATGTAGCTTCGGGTGCTTCCACTGTGTTTAAGCAACCCGAATTGGATATTAATCCGGAAGATTTTGAAACCAAGCAGATATTCTACGAGAGCAAGGACGGTACGAAAATTCCGATGTTCATAGTTCATCGCAAAGGTATAGAAATGGATGAGCAGAATCCTACTTACCTCTACGCCTACGGCGGTTTCAATATCAGCCTAACGCCTAGCTTCAGCGTGGTGCGCCAGTACTGGTTAGACAATGGTGGTGTATTTGCCATGCCTAATTTGCGCGGTGGAGGCGAATACGGTGAAGCGTGGCACGAAGCCGGAATGCAAATGAACAAACAAAACGTATTTGACGATTTCATTGCTGCCGCCGAATACTTAAAAGAAAATAAGTACACCTCGGCTGAAAAACTGGCGATTGCCGGAGGCTCGAACGGCGGACTGCTTGTTGGGGCTACTATGACTCAGCGACCCGATTTATGCCAGGTGGCTTTACCGGCCGTGGGTGTAATGGATATGCTTCGTTACCACCAGTTTACCGCCGGAGCGGGTTGGGCTCCCGACTATGGTATTGCCGACAGCAGTAAGGCCATGTTCGAATATTTGCACGCTTATTCCCCCCTACACAATATTAAAGAAGGCACTGCCTACCCTGCCACTTTGGTAACTACCGCTGATCACGACGACCGGGTAGTACCCGCCCACTCCTTCAAGTTTGCGGCTACGTTACAGGAAAAACACGTAGGGGAAAACCCAGTATTGATTCGTATTGAAACTAAAGCTGGACACGGAGCGGGCAAACCCACCTCCAAGCAAATTGAGGAGTGGGCCGACAAATACGCCTTCACCTACTACAATATGAATGTGATGCCGAAGCATGTGCGGTAACGTCATTATGTCAAAGATACAAGTGACGAACTAGATCCTTGAGAAGGATAAAATCATAACTAGACCTTCTGAGATCATCATTACCTTTATATTCAATATTGGCTGCATATTGAATATCAATAGGGTGTCGTGGATTCCCGTAAAGTACACTTTGCTCTTCATACTTGAAGTTAGCTGAAAATTTGTTTTCAAGATTATGGTAAGTCCATACATTAGGCTCACCGTCAGATCTTCCAGTCACGTTATTTGGAAGATGTACTAGCAAAGCTGCTTCTAATTCAGCGTTTCGGTATAATGACAACTTATTTGTGTAATCAATGCACTTATCAATTGCTAGAATAAAATCATCAAGATTTCCTACCAGCCACCTGATTACTTCAATTGAAGCTAAGCATATCGAATTGCGAAAATTTGTTTGTAATGTACTATTCAGGTTAACAGGTTCATCCTTGACTGTAAAGTCTGAAGTAAACCAGAATTTAGATAGTGAACGTATGTTGATTGCATCACATAAAATCATGGTTTTTAGTACATATTCAGTAAAATATCTGAGTGATAGGATCGGACGTTCAGGATTACTGTAGGATGCAGGCGGCAATCTAATCGCTCTGCTATAAAATTCATCTATCCAGACTGGAAGCTTATTTAATACATCCTCTCGTATTCTGAACGGATAAATTTCTTTACTATAAAATTTATCCAAATAGCCATTGAAATCAGCTTTTATTCCGTAGTAGTGTCTAAAAATGCTACGGATATTTGCTTCGTCGCAGACGAATATCACTTTGTCGAACCTGAATTTATTGTAGTTGTCACCCAACTTGGTATCAAAATGAGCAGCAAACACATTGAGCAATCGGAAAATATGCTGAGGATCAACCCGGTCTAAATCGTCTACGATGAGTACGGTTTCAATACCATTTTTACTATCGTCAACTTCTTCCTCTATACCTTTCCATTTATCTAGCAATTCAATAATCAATTGACTATAAAAATCCTGTTCGTATGGAGAACCTGGCTGATTCTGCGCTTCTTTAAGAAAATTAATCAGTGCTGTCTTATCGTCAGTTCCTGCTTCCTTTCGCTCCTCTTCCAACTTTTCAAACAATCTTTTGTAACCATCAAAGACTTTTCCAGTTGGTCCGAAGAAGTGTAGAAGAGGGGCAATGACATCAATAGTCCTTCGAGTTTGAGAAAGTAGATGTGGATATGCCAGTCGGCGAGGGATATCTACTTGGTCTAAGTCAATTTCTTTATCGGAAGACTTAGACAGCAAATGAGCGACAACATCATACTTAATATATTCAAAAATATCAGCGTTCTCAGCTACCGAATAGTTGACCGGAAATAAATGGATGGCTCGATACTTTTCCTTATTCTTCGGCATATCGAAGAAGTGTTTGAGAAAAGTAGTTTTCCCTATCCCAAACCTCCCCGAAAAAATAATTCGGTAATTACCATCTAGATTTAAATGCTTATCAAATTCCTCTATCTGGTTCTTAAATAGCTCGTGATCTATACTATCATCCATAATTTATATGTTTTGATAACTTTGTTTCCGAATACAAGATATTAACTGGGCTAATTTTATCCTTTTGTGCGTAAGCCTGAAAGTTCAGCGGGCGTGCGTTAGCCTTGAGTGGGGAAGCATTGAGCTTTCTTGAACTTTTTGGTTCGTTTTTGTTTCAAGACAAAAATGAACAGAAGGTTACAACTTTCATTCGTAGAACATACTATATTGGAAGTAATGAATATATTAGTTTTATGTAGCTTATCATGAAATCCCGTATTAATATCACCACTGGCTACTACTTCCCCTTTGGCGCGATGATTTTTGGTGGCTGTCTAATCTTTCTAGGTCTGGTATTGATACTGGACTTTAGGCCGTGGGGTTGGTTAGGGCTACTGTTGATTTGGGCGGGTTTTACTACATTTACGGCTCGCTATCGGCTTACTATTAACTTGGTGAAGCAGACGTACCACGACTACCTTTGGATTAGCGGATTTAAGCAGGGAGAGAAAAAGCATTTTGACGCGATTACCGGAATGTATATTAATGAGAATCCATATACCCAGACGGTAAACTCAAGAACGAGTACGATGACCAAACACGGCATAGAATACAATGGCTATATCCGCTTTGATGACGAAGATATTCACCTACTAAGTGACGATAGCAAAAGCAAGGTGATGAGGAAGATGAAAAAAATTCAGCAGCTGCTACAAGGAAATATCGTCAGCAGTACCAGCATTCAAATCAATAGCGAAATTGGCGATCACACAAAGTCTGAAAACTAGTACCATATTCACTATCAATTATCCATCCCGGATCAAGTCCAGGATAAATTTTCAATTAACATGCCTATTAACCTACGCGACGGAATAAAAGAAGATTTACCCCATGTCCTCCAACTCATTAAAGAACTGGCCGAATTTGAGCGAGAGCCACAGGAGGTAGAAATCACCCTGGAAGAACTAGAGCAAGACGGATTCGGCGAAAAACCTGTCTTTGACTTCTTTGTTGCGGAAGATACTGAGCAAGACAAGATAGTTGGGCTAGCTCTATATTTCTACAGCTACTCTACCTGGAAAGGGAAATGCATTTATCTGGAAGACCTCATTGTCACGGAAGCCTATCGAGGACAAGGTATCGGCAAGCAACTACTCGACCGGATTATTCAGAAGGCCAAAGAAGAAGATGCCCAACGAGTGGTTTGGCAAGTGCTAGATTGGAATACTCCCGCTATCGAGTTCTACAAATCCTTAGGAGCCTCTCTGCTACCCGAATGGGTTACTTGTCGGTTAGTGAAAGATCAAATTCAGGAATACAAAGTTCAATGAACGATGTGCAATTAACAGTCAACAATTAGAACTGACTGTAAAACTTAGCTTTTACATCAAGCCCGATCCAGCTCAAAAACTGTAATCTCTGGTCTTACATTGAACCGCACTTGCCACAGATGGCCTAACGCCCGATTGATATAAAGTGTTCTTCCGTCGTTCAGGTCGATTTCTCCCGCAGTATATCGTCGGTTGCTAACGGGTAACATGGGTGGAGGTAAAAAGGGTGGTTTGCACTGTCCACCGTGGGTATGTCCCGACAGAATCCAGCCTTGGTAGCCGTTCCAGACATCTAAATCGCAGACATCCGGGTTATGACAAAGTACCACACTTGCCTGTTGTTGGTCATGTTTTGTCATCACTCGGTCAGGTTGAAAGTTTGTGCCCCAATAATCGTCGAGACCGATGAAGCTCAATCCTTCGGTCGTTCGCTGTTCGTTTCTAAGTACTTTGATGCCCGCTTGCTGCAAAACATCACTAATAGCATCTGCCACACTATCTTCGGCCCAATTATCGCCATAGTCGTGGTTTCCTAGCACGCCAAACGTTCCAATAGTGCCGGTGAGGGCGTGTTTAAGCACTTTTTGTAGTTGATCGACTTGCTGCTCATTTTCGTAGCTAACGTAATCGCCGGTGTACACTACGAAATCCGGATTTAGCTCCTGCGCTTTCTGGAAAGAATCTATCAGAAATTGCCAGTCAAACCGATTTCCAACGTGAATATCGCTGACTTGCATCAACGTTTTACCTACCAAATCGTCGGGAAGGGTGCGGATAGGCATTTTCTTCTTAACAAATTCAAGCCAAAACGGCTCAACTTGCCAGGTGTAAATCCCCGCTAATGCCCCTAATCCAGCAAGCCCGGACATTCCTTGAATAAATTGACGTCTTTTCATGGTTAGTTACTCGTTCTTAGCAGCCTAGTTTTTTGCTAGTGTTGAACGAATACTTGAACGCCAGAGCGAGTGAATTATTGGCGGTTAGCAGTTATTATCCACTACCAATTGTTCACTGCACATTGTACGTTGTTAATTGAATTACACTTCTTCCATCAAGGTACGAAAAGCCACAGTTCGGTTGCCAAAACGAATAGCCGACTCTTGGCGTAGGGCATCGGCATGGTCGCGTTCGTAGGTTTGGTAGTCGTCTATACTGTTCGCAAAGTACTGAATCGCGTAGGTGCTAGTGCCTTCGGACTGTTCTATATTCAAGAGGCGAAAAATCTTAGCCGTTTGAAATAGTCCAGTGTTGATCACGTCGAGCATATGCTCATTTTGCATCCACTGAAGCCACTCCTGTTCGATAGCTTGCTCAACATTAACGGTCACATTGTATAGAATCATAGAGCAAAATTACGAAAAAGCTGAGTAATGCTACGTTCGCCAATTTTGGTAGTTAGCCAAGCTGTCAATTGATAGAGGGAGCTACTTTAGATGAATCTGGTAACTCTACCTCTGGTTGACTGGATACAAGCTGCGTATTACGCCCATCGGCCGTGTTCTGTAAAACCAAATCTTTCAGGCAGGCAATCCACTTGGGGTGGTCGTTCAAACTTTCTACTAGTTGCCATACTTCGCCGCCGGCTTCTAGAAAGTCTTCTTTGTACTCATCACCCACCTCCAATGTAGTTTCCAAACAATCAGCCACAAAGGCAGGGGAGAATGCCAATACCTTCTTAATACCTTTCTCGGCTAACTCTTCCAGTACTTCATCAGTATACGGACGAATCCAAGGCACTGGCCCTAAGCGTGATTGAAAAGAAACCGTGTATTTTTCGGGCGGAATGTTCAGCTTCTCAGCTAAAACTCGTGAAGTTTGAAAGCACTGTGCCCGGTAGCAAAACTGATTTTTCTTGTGAAAGCTATTACAGCAATCACCTACTTTGCAGTAATTGTCTTGCGATCCCTTCTCAATTTGACTGACGGGTATTCCGTGGTAGCTGAAGAGTACATGTTCAAACTCTTGCTTATCCAACTGTTCACGAGCGCGCTCTACATGAGCTTCAATAAAGAGAGGGTGGTCGGGAAAATGACTGACAAAATTAACCGACGGAATAATCTGCCAGGTTTTGACGATTTCCATTACTTTATCAATCACTGAGCCAGAGGTAGCTGAAGCGTACTGTGGGAATAGCGGAATACAAATGATGTGGCGAACGTTAGCTTTCTGCAACTCATCTAGTCCTTGCTGAATACTTGGGCTTTGGTAGCGCATGGCTAACTTCACAATGTATTCATCATTTAAAGATTCTTGCAGCAGATCACGCACATCTTCCCCGTAAAACTTGAGGGGTGATCCACGATCTTCCCATAGTTTTCGATATTCTTTGGCTGATTTAGGGGCGCGAAAAGGAGCGATAATCAGATTAACTAACATCCAGCGAGGAATGAGTGGGTAATCTACTACTCGCTTGTCCATTAAAAATTCGCGCAGGTAGCGGCGCACATCACCCGTTTTAGGGCTATCCGGAGTACCCAAATTGACTAGTAATACACCGATCTTGCTATTGGTCTTATTCATGAATTCGAAGGTTCAAAAAAGGTTTATCTTCAAACGCCCAGAGCATTTAGAATGTTCAGCTTATATCAATCTTACGTAGCTTCCTAGCCACTTCATCTCATCAGTATACTTTGCTACTACCTGCTGAATGCGTTCATCCTGCCAATGCCCCTCAAAATCGATAAAAAACCAGTAAGTGAAGGTTTTCCCCCGCTTGGCCGGGCGACTTTCAATCTTAGTCAGATTGATACCTTTTTTATTAAAGTCTTGTAAAAAATCAGCTAAAATACCAGGTTCGTCAGAATGAGGTAATTTTACTAATACCGATGTTTTATCTGATCCACTAGGTTGATTCGTAAATGATTTACTGATGATAAAAAAGCGGGTTTGGTTGTCACCCGAAGTTTCCACATTCTCAAACAAAATAGGTACTTGATATTCCTGAGCGGCAATGCGGGAGCAAATTGCAGCACTATCAGGCTCGCGGACAGCCAATCGGGCTGCCTTGGAAGTTGATTCCACCGGAATTAACTCAACCGTACTATCATTGACCACTTCATCAATAAACTTTCGGCACTGTCGAAAGGCAATATCTTTTGAATAAATTTTGCGAACCTTTGACAAGTGATCGGCCTGGCTGACGAATGCAAAATGAACGTCCATCGGCAGTTCCGCTACAATGTGCACGTCGTATTCAGACAAACAGTCGGCAGTTTCGGGCACTAAACCTTGTTGGTTGTTTTCTACGGGAATCACCCCAAAACGAGTCACTTCTGCCGCCACTGATTTGAATACCGCTCGGATACTGCTTACTGGCATGTACTCGCTCATCGCTCCAAAACGGCTCTCTGCTGCTTGGTGGGTAAAGCTTCCACTAGGGCCTAAGTAGGCGATCCGCTCGGGCAGCTCAATATTACGACTTACAGCAAATATTTCAAGAAAGATAGCATCAATGGCGGCAGCCGGTAGCAGGCCTTGGTTCTTGAGTTTAAGACGATCTAGAATGGCTTTTTCCCGCTCAGGACGATAAATGATACTATTAGTAGAGCGTTTAAGATCACCTACCTGTTTCACCACCTCCATGCGCTCGTTGAGTAATTTTAGGAGTTGGTTGTCAAGTTGGTCAATGCGTTGACGGTATTCGGTAAGCTGGTTTGATTCCATAGTAAAAAATTTGGAGTCAGTAAGGTAGAAAAATTTCAGCTTCGTTAGATGATACCTCGCGAAAAACCGAACTAATGAAGGAGCTTACGAAGCTTTCTTAGGCTGAAGAACTATATCCAGAAAAGAGCTCTCGTGCTACTACCATGTTCTGATTAGATAGATCACTTATATCCAATCAGTTTTTTAATAAGATTCGTATTTGTTCAAAAATATCATTACGCCTTTCCGTATGATGTAATATTTAACCTACACCACCTTAGTTATATACAAGTAGTATGCGTGGCTAATTTTAGTATAAAAAACTGAAAGTCAAATGATTATAAGGATTGCATCAGCTTAAAAAGAATTGACTTGTCTCTTTATATATTGGTAGTATGCTACAATTATCGCCCTACAGGTTAAATTATTCCTAGAATAGAAGCTCTTGGAATATAGGAAAATGAGGTCTTCATTGTGATTGTCGGGGACTTCGAGTACTTTTGAATGCTTCACTTATTACTATTTGCTATGGAACGAGATTATGAAATATTTTCATTAATTCAGGAAGAGCTAGAGCGACAAGAGCGCGGTATTGAGCTAATTGCCTCGGAGAATTTTACCTCGCCTCAAGTGATGGAGGCAATGGGCAGTGTGCTTACCAATAAATACGCCGAAGGCTTACCAGGAAAGCGCTACTATGGTGGCTGTGAGGTGGTGGATAAAGTAGAACAACTCGCCATTGATCGGGCTAAAGAACTATTTGGAGCTGCCTGGGCCAATGTGCAGCCTCATTCTGGTGCTCAAGCCAATGCGGCAGTAATGTTAGCTATATTACAACCCGGAGATAAAATCTTAGGGTTTGATCTATCACACGGCGGTCATCTTACCCACGGTTCACCTGTTAATTTTTCAGGTAAACTGTATCAGCCCTCATTCTACGGCGTAGAACAGGAAGACGGTAATGTGCCCGCGGGATATATCGATTATGATAAAGTAGAGGCAATTGCCCGGCGAGAGCAGCCAAAGCTGTTAATTTGTGGTGCTTCGGCCTACAGCCGTGATTGGGAATACGAGCGATTACGAGTAATTGCTGATAGTGTGGGTGCTTTCTTACTAGCTGATATCTCTCACCCTTCGGCATTAATTGCTACTGGCTTACTGAATAATCCGCTGCCGCATTGCCATTTTGTAACCACTACTACGCACAAAACCCTGCGAGGACCTCGGGGTGGGCTGATTATGATGGGGCAAGACTTTGACAACCCATTTGGGGTAAAAACAGCAAAGGGAATAGTTCGTCCAATGTCGGCGTTGGTAGATATGGGAGTGTTTCCTGGTACACAGGGCGGACCATTAGAGCACGTGATTGCTGCTAAGGCAATAGCGTTTAAAGAGGCTCTTTCTGAAGAGTTTGTTACTTACACTCAGCAAGTGATTGCCAATGCCCAGGTAATGGCTGAGGAATTTATGAACCGAGGCTACTATGTAATCTCAGGCGGAACCGACAACCATGAAATGCTGATTGACCTACGTTCTAAAGATATTACAGGTAAAGCGGCTGAAAAAGCATTGGGCGAAGCTGATATTACCGTAAACAAAAATATGGTGCCCTTCGATGACAAGTCGCCGTTTGTGACTTCTGGTATCCGGGTAGGTAGTGCTGCGGTTACTACCCGAGGCATGGGTGAAGCCGAAATGAAACGCATTGTTGAACTGATGGACGAAGTAATAGCCCATCGAGATGATGAAAGCCGTCTGCACCAAATCCGGCAGTCTGTGAACCAAATGATGGCGGAATATCCTTTATACAGTAGTTTAGAGAAGATATAGAACACGTTGGAAGAACAAACCGGAAATCAGTTACAGCCTCAGGAAAATGGTCTGAGTACTCACGAAGATAAGATTGTTGAGAAGTATGCCGCTCCCGAAGAAGAAGGCGAGAAGCAAATGTCTTTTCTGGAGCATCTGGAGGAACTCCGTTGGCATATCATCCGCTCAATGGCGGCGATTATGGTTTTTGCCGTAGCGGCCTTTGCTGCTAAAGAGTTTGTTTGGGGTTTTCTTATTTTAGGCCCTACCGAACCTGATTTCTGGACCTTTCGACAGTTTTGTAAGATTGGTAGCCTAGTGGGTTCTGAATACTTTTGCTTGGAGGAAATGCCTTTTATTATCCAAAGTCGCAAGATGACAGGGCAATTTACTATGCATATTTATTCCTCGGCGGTTATCGGGTTGATTGCCGCTTTTCCCTACGTTTTCTTTGAAATATGGCGGTTCATTAGCCCCGGGCTGTACGAACAGGAACGAAAACTCAGCCGAGGTGCAGTATTTTTTGTAAGTACTCTTTTTCTGATAGGAGTACTATTCGGCTACTTTGTGGTAACTCCTATCTCAGTCAACTTTTTAGGAAATTACCAGGTGGATCCGAGCATTCTCAATGAATTTGACATTACGTCTTATGTCGGTATCTTAATTACTCTAGTATTAGCCTGCGGATTGTTATTTCAATTACCAATCGTAGTGTATTTTCTAAGTAAAGCTGGTATTATTACGCCTTCAGCACTGATTACGTATCGTCGTCACGCCATTGTCATCATTCTGATTATTTCAGCTCTGGTCACTCCACCTGACCCAGTGACACAACTGTTGGTTACATTTCCACTTATCTTACTGTATCAGGCTAGTATTCTAATCTCTAAATGGGTACTGAGAAAGCGGATGGAGGCTGAAGCACAGGAAAGTTGAAGAAGATAACCATTCTGCAAGGAAACTATTCGCCCACTTTCTGATAAACAGGTTGCCCCGGAAGTTTCTGGTAGGATGTCCTAATCGTTGGAATCCGTTCAAAGATGCGATCCATCAGACCAGATTCATCGATAATTAATTCAGGCATATCGCTCTGGAAGGCAGCAAATACAAATGATACATTCTTGAAATCATCTAGGTTAGTCAGTTGTCTTTCCGCTAATGACCAGTTCAGATAAGGGGTTGCCAGTTGAGCGGTGCGATACACACTTAAGTGCTTACTAAGCATCACTATCTTTTTTCCTTTTACCAACCCATCGTAATCAGTAGGCTGAACCATCAAGTTGGTGGTGTGCGTCACCTGTTGCAGCGAAAAGAAATTAAATAGCAGCGTGTAGCCATTAAAAATGAGCAAAAATGCCAAACCAACAGTCACTAACTCGGCGATGAGAATACGGCGAATAATTAGTAAGAAGTGTGTGATGAAAAACGCAATAGGTGGTACTAGGTAGAGAAGATGGTAGGGAGCTAGCTGCCGCACTAATAGCAGAGTAGCTAGAGCAGCTATTATTTTCATTCCCATAATGCGTTGTAGTTTGCCTTGCTGGTTGGTATACCGACGATATTGGCCTAGCTGATAGAGCGAGACTAAGAGAAAGGCCAATGGAACCATGCCGACAATTAGTAACCTCCAATCGCCAACATAGGGGCTACGCTCAATGGTGCGAAAAGAAAGAAGGTACTGTTGGGTGAATTCAGTAGCAGCTTCTATCATATAGAAATAAGTAAATGCTATGAGCAAGGGAAGAGCAAACCCGTACAACAAGAGAAAAAAGCGACGAAACGATAGGTTAGCAAAAAACAGATACGCCAGTAAAGATGAGAGAAGATAAATAATGCTAGGTAAGTAACAAAGAACCGCTAACCCGATAAAGATACCAGTACTCAGGATTCGGACATCGCGCGACTGGCTCTCAATGCGGTAAAAGATATTGCGAAGAGCAAGTAGTACCCAAGTGAGCGAAAGCAGTACCGGGGATAGCGTATAAAAATCAAACGATAAGCAAGTGAGTAGTGCGTAGACTAGAGCGGGCACATAGGTATTTTCGTGGTACGCTTTTTTGGTAAGTAAAAAGTCATTGAAAATAAAACACTGGTATGTAATAAGTATCGCCGCTAAAATTACGTAGGCTACCTGGCTACGTGAAAAAACCAAGTCGACCAGCCGATAGATAAGTGCCGAAAAAGGGCCGATATTATCCCATAACTGAGTGTAGAGCCGATCGCCTTCTGCCAAGTTTTCTCCTACTAGCATCCAGTTTAGCTCGGGCAGCGTCAGAAAACTATCGCCAAAGAAGAAGGGTAAACGCACGATCAGTAGCAGCCCAAAAATCAGGGGAATCCGATAGGGATCGTTAACACGGAAGAAGGTAAGCAACTTGGTTTATTTACGGAGTTGATAGTTAAGCATTATGCAACTGCAAAAAAAGCAATCCACCATCGTATCCGCAATGCTGTGTACTTTTTTACTAACATTAATGTGAATTTTAACCTGACAATGGTATGTTTGTCCGTTTCCTTGTGTTAGAAGCGTGTACAGGTTATGAAAGTCTTAGCTACCAGTCGACTTGTAATTGAGAAAGCGGTCGTCAGCGACTCCAATTTCTTTTATCGATTATTGAATAGTCCGAGTTGGCTTCAGTATATTGGTGACCGGGAAATTAAATCTGAAGCCAATGCGCGCAAATATATTGAGCATAGCATCATCAACTCTTACAAAAAATACGGCTACGGTCTTTTCAAGCTAATTGCCAAAGAACAAGGAGAGCCCGTTGGTATCTGCGGTTTTATAAAGCGTGATTACCTGGAAAGTGCTGATATTGGGTTTGCCATCCTTCCAGAATACGAAGGGAACGGTTATATCCAAGAAGCTGCGCAAGCGCTGATGGAATACGGGAAAACCACATTGAAACTACATCCGATTCTAGCAATTACAACCGAGGGAAATACTCGATCCAGGAATTTACTAAGTAGAATTGGAATGCGAGCAACAGGAAAAGTTAGACCAAAGGGCAACGAAACAGAGTTTTTACTGTTCTCAAATAAATAAACATAAAGCGGAGAGATATGAAGGAAAGTAAAAGACAGCGGCAGTTTTCGTCGTTACTGCAAAAAGAACTAAGTGAGATTTTCCAACGACATGGTTCGTCTATCTTGGGTACCAACGATTTTGTAACTATTTCGCGGGTGCTCGTCAGCCCTGACTTGGGCGTGGCTAAAATTTATCTCAGCTTTATGCTGAGCAAGCAGAAAGAGCAATTAATGGATACCATCCAATACCGAAAAGGCGAAGTTCGCCGTCTGCTGGGTAACCGCATTGGAAAGGTAGCCCGAGTAGTGCCGGAGTTAGCATTCTTTCTAGATGATAGTGCTGACTACGCTTCCCGAATGGATAAAATTATTTCCGAGCTGGATATTCCCCCGGCAGAAGAAGACGAATAATTAATGATGAATAATGATTGCGGCCGCCGCGCGGGTGATTAATGAATGCTATCAAAAACTGTTTGTCTATTAAACTATTCATCATTATTCATTTTCTCATCAATCATTAAGGTATGAACTTTCCCCTTTTGGTGGCCCGGCGGTACTTCCGCTCCAAAAAGAAAAAGAACTTTATTCAGGTTATTTCCAATATTTCTATGGTTGGAGTGGCCGTAGGTACTATGGCGCTGATTGTGGTGCTGTCGGTCTTCAACGGATTGGAAGATCTGATTAAAGCGTCTAAAAGCACATTTGATCCTGAAATTAAGATTGTTCCGGTACGAGGTAAAACATTTTTAGCGACTGACTCACTACTAAATCTGGTAAAGCAGGTAAAAGGAGTAGGCGTAGTCACCGAGGTAATTGAAGATAATGCGATAGCTCGCTACCAGGATGCCCAGATGATTGTAAAGCTGAAGGGCGTCAGCGAAAACTTTGTGAAGCAACAGCGGCTTGAGCAAGCGCTGGTTCACGGTGATCTGACCCTTAAAAAAGACGGCATCAACTACGCGATCATGGGGCGTGGGGTACAGTATACTCTGTCAATTGCTCCATCTAATGATTTTTATGCAATGCAGCTATTTATGCCCCGGAAGACAGCTAGCAATAGCGGTTTCAATCCTGATCCTATGAACCGCTATTTTAAGCAGAAAAATATTATGCCGGGTGGAGTCTTTGCTAACGAGGCAGAATACGACGGCAGCTACGTGATTGTACCCATTGGGTTTGCCCAAGAGTTGTTTGATTATGAGCAGGAGCGTACCGCACTGGAAATTAAAACGAAAGATAAGATCTCCGTTAGTCAGGTAGAACGTCAGCTAGAGAAGTTACTATCAGACTCAGAGTACCAAGTGCTTAATAGCGATGAGCAGCACGCGAGTCTGTTACGAGCTGTAAAATGGGAAAAACTGTTTGTCTACATCACGTTCTCGTTTATCCTGGCTATTGCTTCTTTCAATATTTTCTTTTCCCTCTCAATGTTGGCTATTGACAAGCGGAAAGATATTGCCATGCTCTTTGCTCTGGGGGCTCAGCAACGTACGGTAAAATCGATCTTTCTTCTCGAGGGAGTCATTATCGCTCTGATTGGAGCCGGAAGTGGCTTGATAGGGGCAGTGATCATCTGCTGGGCACAGCAAACCTTTGGTATTGTATCTATGGGAATGCAAACTGCTATTGTAGATGCGTACCCAGTAAAAATGGAGGTTGCTGACTTTTTATTCACAGCACTTAGTATTTCTCTCATTACTTTCCTAGCCTCTTATCGCCCAGCAATCATTGCTTCTCGAACTGATGTAAAAGATTTTTTGTAAAGTAATTATTTTACCTAAATTGGGAGTTAGCTTTTTGCGATCAACAACATATTCCGGCTCAAGACCGGAATCAACAATCAACCGTTAGCTCTCCATGAAAGTCTCGCCCGAACGGCCTTTTAAAGTAATTTATTCACTTTTTAATCACGAGTATTTAGGATATTTATTCGAGTCATTTGCTGTGCAACTTAACGAGCAGCATGAGTTTACTTTCGAGCATCAGAACATATCACATAAGAACGCCAAAGAATTCTCCAAAGACCTCGATGGGCAAGATTACGAGTTAATCCGCCTGATGGACTCCATGCAGCAGGAGGTGATTATCAATAAATTTCATAAGAAGCGGTTGAAGCCCCATGAGTTCTTCTTCAAGGTTTATTTGGGGGATAGCGAGCGAAACCAGGCACTGAAAGATGAAATTGCCGTATATCTGGAAGGTATTCGGTCTCGCATACTGCCGTTGTTGCAGGGAAAGCATTTATTTGAGATGAGCAACGATGGTGAACCCGTAGGGCGGAAGATTGACGTATTACCCGAAAAGGCCACTGTGCTCTTTCACTTTCGGCGTAACGAAGATAATACTCACTACTTCCCAACCATTAAATACGCAGGTGCGAAGGTGGACTTTCAATACAAAAACGCCTATATTATTTGTAACCAACCGGCGTGGATGGTATTGGAACATCGGCTCTTCACCTTTGAGAAAGAAGTTGACGGTAATAAACTTCAGCCGTTTCTGAATAAAAAATTTATTGTCATTCCTAAAAAGGTAGAGGATTCGTATTACCGTAAGTTTGTCGCTCCATTGGTTTCGTCATTTGATGTATATGCCAAGGGTTTTGATATATTGACGGAACGTCATCGCCCCAAACCTTTTTTGTCTTTCTTTGAAGTTCAGCGCCACGTAGCAGAAGAACAGATGACTGAGCATAGCAATGGTACACTCACTGTTTCTAAAGGAGCTGCCGTAGGTTATATCGGGTTTGAGTTAGCCTTTCGGTACGGATCGCACTGCTTTCAGGCCAATGGAGAAGATATAAGCGTAGTAGTTGACAAGCACAAAGACAGCGATCAGTATACTTTTCGTCGGATTGTCCGTAACCACCATGCTGAGGAGCAAGTGCTTACTTTTTTAAAGGATCAGTCACTGACTATCAACGGTTACCAAAAAGTGCTGGATCGGAATACTGCTATTGAATGGATTAATCAACATAAAAATGATTTAGAAGAGGCTGGCATCACACTTTGCCAGCGGGTAGTAGGCGAGAAAAAGTATTTTCTGGGTAAATCTACAATTAGTGTGGAAGTGCGCGAAAATATTGACTGGTTTGATATTTACGCCATAGTGAAGTTTGGGGACTATGAAGTACCCTTTGCAAAAATCCGCTCCCTGATTTTAGCTAAAAAACGGGAAGTGAGACTACCTAACGGCGAGGTGGCTCTTATTCCTGAAGTGTGGTTCACCGAATACTCAGAGCTGTTTGCCTTTACCGAGCCAGCCGAAACCGAGGATGGAAAAGTGCGCCTGAAAAAATACCATTTGGCATTAGTACAAGATTTACATAACGGAAACCTGGCTAAGGTTACAATGGATCGTAAACTGGATCGCTTGCGGCAGTTCGAGAAAATAGAGGATCACAAATTACCGAAGCAATTTGAAGGTACGTTGCGACCCTACCAGAAGGCAGGGTATAACTGGATGCACTTTCTGAACCAGTATCATTTTGGTGGTTGCCTGGCTGACGATATGGGGCTGGGTAAAACAGTACAAACCCTAGCACTACTTCAGCGGCAAAAAGAACTGCACAAGGAGCAACAACAGGCGATGAATAGCTCGCTACTCATTATGCCAACCTCGCTAATTTATAACTGGGAGATGGAGGCTGCTAAGTTTACCCCTGACCTAAAAGTATTCACCTACACCGGAACCAACCGCGACAAAAATGTAGAACAGTTTGCGGATTACGATCTGGTGCTAACCTCCTACGGTATTGCTCGTTTGGATATTGACATTCTAAAGGACTACTATTTTCACTACGTGATTCTGGATGAGTCTCAAGCCATAAAAAATCCTGATTCTAATATCGCCCAGGCAGTGCGAGAACTGAATGCAAAGCATCGTCTTATTCTGACCGGTACACCGCTAGAAAATAGCACTTTAGACTTATGGTCCCAGATGACGTTTATCAATCCGGGTTTACTAGGTAATCAATCGTTTTTCCGTAACGAGTTTGTTGTTCCCATTGAGAAGAAAGGAGATCTATCCAAAACTTCGAAGCTGTACAGTATTATTAAGCCTTTCATTCTGCGGCGGCAAAAATGGCAGGTAGCTACCGAACTGCCTGAGAAAGTAGAAAATATGAAGTACTGTACCATGACGGAAGAGCAGGAGGCTTGCTACGAAGAGGCTAAATCATTCTACCGTAATGAAATTCTTAACCTGATTGAGAATCAGGGGGTTAAAAAGTCGCAGTTACTACTGTTACAGGGACTGACTAAGTTGCGTCAAATTGCCAACCATCCCAAGATGGTAGATGAAGCGTACACTCATGACTCGGGTAAGATGGAAGATGTGCTTCATATGATTATTAGTACCTTAAGCGAGGGGCATAAAATTCTCATATTCAGCCAATTTGTCAAGCATCTAGCTATACTTAGCAATCACTTAAAAGAATTAAATTATCCGTTTGCCTACTTAGATGGAAGTACGAAAAATCGGAAGGAGCAAGTAGAACGTTTTCAACACGATGCTTCGTTAAGTCTGTTTCTAATTTCCTTACGAGCGGGAGGGGTTGGCCTCAACCTCACCAAAGCTGATTATGTGTTTATTCTTGACCCTTGGTGGAACCCAGCGGTAGAAGCCCAGGCTATTGATCGGGCACACCGCATTGGTCAGGAAAATAGGGTGTTCACCTACAAGTTTATTACCCGCAATACTGTGGAAGAGAAAATCCTCCGGTTGCAGCAGAACAAAATCAAACTTGCTACTGAACTGATTTCTACGGAAGAAAGCTTTGTAAAACGACTGACCCGCGAGGATATTAGTGCAATTTTAAGCTAACTAGGAAGCAGTAAACAGAATAAAACAAGTACACTGTTTACTCTTACCGTTATCATGTTTACTAGGCTACGGTCATGGTTCGGGATTACGAGCTTCCACTGGATAAGAGTATGGATTGACCGTAGTCATATTAATGATCTTCCACTGACCATCTACTTTTTCCAATACCCGTTGTTCCTTCAGCATAGCTCCATTATTCGTACTTTGATTAAAACGAGCCCAAGCTAGATTATCCGTTATTTTATAGTGCCATTCGCTTCGGTCTACGTTCATCTCACCGTCAACTGGCGGATTCTGAGCCATAGATTGCTTCATGTGGGCACTAATGTTATCCCAACCATCGGCGTATTCTATATATTCATTCATGGTTACACTGAAGTAAGCGTAGGGGGTATGTCCCCAGTAACTCGCCCATTTATCATAATCTCGCTCGAGCCAGGCATTGGTTTCTCCTTCAATCACCTCGCGAATGGCATCTTCTTCTATTCCTTGGGCAATAAGAGTTGTGCCGACGAACACAAAAAAGATGAGTAGATGTGCAGTTGTCTTCATAGCAGTGAAAATTTAGGTTATCTATTTGAAAATTTTTATCTCAGAATAAGTACAACCTTTATCCTAGCAGGAGACACGGAAATTCACTGATAGAAAGCTAAGAAATGAGAAGCAGTGTGTCTACCTGAAGTACAACCTGATAAATGTAAACGGTCGCTGTCAGCGATATGAACAGCCCGTTTTAATCAATGTACGTAATTTTTCTGATGAATGCCAGTGAAATAGAGCAGGGAGCTAATAGGAGCTACGCCACGCGATTTCGCTTTTGTGCCATAACACAGTGTAGATTAAGGGGAGACGGTGTTAGTTCTGTATGAACAGCAGTTGCTTCAGCTTACCTAGGCGAATCTATTTCTTTCCAGGCCAAAGCGCTAGAACCTGACACTGCAGCATTACGATCTTCTAGTGCCGAGGGTAGAATTGATACTTTGTTCTTAAAGATTTCGAACATGTGTTCTTCCATATACTTTTTGGTAGGCTTAAAAAGGAAGTCACCAGCCTTAGCCAATCCACCCAACAGAAAAATAGCCTGGGGGCTGAAGATTGCCACCATATCGGATAGTTTGCGACCTAATAATTCGGCTGTATAGTCGAAGGCTGCATCGGCTACGGGGTCGCCTTGCATAGCCAGTTCCGTAATCTTGGCCGCTGTTAGATCATTGAAGGTAATGTCACGCAGTGGGGTCTCCTCAGTCATGTCGGCCAGTAGTTTGAACACGGTACGCTTGATACCAGTGGCTGATACGTAAGCTTCCAGGCAGCCTTTGCGTCCCAGACCACAAGTGCGCCCTTTTGGGTTATTCATAATATGCCCCATTTCTCCGGCAAAGCCATCGTGACCGTAGATCAAGTCACCATTTACCACGAAGCCACTACCTAACCCAGTCCCTAGGGTAATCATAATAAAATTTTTCATTCCCTTGGCTCCACCGTAAATCATCTCACCAATAGCAGCAGCGTTAGCATCATTAGTGAGTACCATGGGTACATCGTAGTACTTTTGGAATAGTTCAATGATTGGAACAACCCCCTGGAAAGTCAGATTGGGAGCATACTCAATAGTGCCAGTGAAGTAGTTACCATTAGGTGCACCAATGCCGCAGCCGACAATATTGAGCTCTTCGTTTACCGTCTCGCGAAGCTTCTCAACCTCTTCGTATACGTACTTTAAATAGGCGTCTACATCGCCAGGGGCAGTTTTTACGGTAGACACAGAGGTTTCTGCGTACATATTTCCTTCTCGGTCTACAAAGCCAAACTTGGTGTTGGTACCACCAATATCAATGCCTAAGGCTACGTTTTTCATAGGTTAGTTAGAGCGATAATAAAAAATGGGTCAGCCTATTTTAAAAATTAATTTAGTTTACGGGGCGATCTTTTAACAGATCACGGATTTCAGCCAGTAATTTTTCTTCTTTAGACGGCTCCGGAGGTGCGGCTGGCTTCTCCTCCTCTTTCTTTTGAGTACTTTGGTAAGCTTTAATCACCATAAATACACTAAAAGCAATAATCAGGAAATCTATAATATTTTGAATAAAAACACCGATACGCATCACCACATTTTCTTCCTCAGTGGCTCCTTCTTTTAGTTTGATTACCAATTCGGTAAAATCAACGCCACCTAATAGTAGGCCAATCGGTGGCATTAAAACATCGGCTACGAAGGATGAAACAATTTTACCAAAGGCAGCTCCAATGATTACAGCTACTGCCAAATCAATGATGTTGCCCTTCATGACAAAGGCCTTAAATTCTTTTACAAGTCCCATGATAAATAAGTTAAGTTAGTTAGTAGTTCGTTTTTACGGCTGACCTTATTTTAGCGGTAATTTAGCAATTTTCTGTTATCCGCTACAAAAAAGTGAGTTAAGTCAAGCGTTTGTGCTACTGTGGTGTGGGCTACACTTTCTTACAGATTCATTAAAGTCTGCTCTTTTTATCTATCTCAGCAACAGAATGAGTAAAGATAATTTATCATTTGTAGTAAGCAATAGGAATACTAAGCTAACTGCTGCTGGAATGAAGTTACCATCTTCTTGATCCCTTCTGAGTAAGGGGTGGCTTCAAAATCGGGAAATTGTTTTTGGAATTTATCAAACGAAAACACGTAGTCGGTTTCAAACTGGTATAGCATTTCGCCTACTTCGCGAATGGGTGGAATAAGCCATCCTAATCCCTGACGCAGTAAAGAAGGCATAAAACTAGCCTTAAAGTCTGTACCTAAAACTTTGTTAAACATCACAACCATTTCCTCTATTGTTATTGGTTTACCTACGGGCAAGTGCCATACTGAACCATACGTAGAAACATCTAACGCTAGTGCTATCAAAGCCCGACCAACATCTTCAGTATAGGCATAAGTGTGCTTGACTCCCGGTTTGACTAAAACTTGAGGTACTTTTCCCTGTAGCATCCGTTCTAAAAATCTGATATAGAACATGCTGTTAACAGCTCGGGGCCCATAAAACTCTGCTGCCCGACCAATAACCGCTTGCACTCGCTGTTCAGCTATAGCTTGTAGTAACGTGTCAGCAACCTCTTTACGGATGTGGCTTTTCTTAGCTATAGGTTGTTGCGGATGTTGCTCATCAATTGGGTTCTGGAGAGGAAGAGGCCCGTACATGTAAGCGTTATCCAAAAAAATCAACACTGCACCTTCTTTATCACAGGCTGCAATAACATTTTTTATGATGCGAGGAAATCCTCTTTTCCACACCTTTGCTGAATATGGTAATCCTACACACAAATAAACGTGGGAAGAGCCTTGTACAGCAGTTCTCGTTTGAGCCGGATCGAGTAGGTCAGCACGTTTGTTTTCTACGTCTGGCAAATTGGTAGTGCGACTAACAGCTTTCAAGGGAAGTCCTCGGAGGGAGAGTTCATTAATAACCGCTTGCCCAACTGCCCCTGATGCGCCTAGCACAGTGTGCAACGAATTTTTCATACCACGGTGATTTTAAAATGATACGATAATATTTCCCCCAATCTGACCACTAGTAAACCGAATCCCGTCTCCTCGCTTGTCTACCGTGCCATTGCGACCAGAATACTCAAAATGACCTTCAATACTAATTGCTGATTTCTTGAGGGGAAAAGTATATCCTATACTGCCAGTAAGCGTACTTCCGATGGCATACTGATGGATATATTGGCGAGCCTCTTCATTAAGTCGCTTAGTCGTCATTTGCCCGAAACCTATGCTGGTTCGGGTGTATAATCCTCGGTTAAACTGTTGAGAAAAAGGGTAGTATTTTAGTGACAATGCTAAGTTATAATAGTTGAACACGTAATCATCTCCTGCATCACCGCTTACTGGAGTCCCAAATGTTCCGTGAATACGAGAACCAACTCCTAATCCCTTCCATCGTTCAGGAACTACGTAGAAGCCCATCATTAAATTATTACCAATAGCCGGGTCAAAGCTTCCTCCTAAAGCAGCTTGTAACTCTTGTTGAATATTGCCAAAAAATAGGGTTTGCCCAAATCCTAAACCTACTTCGCCGTAGATGACAGACTTATGTTTTTGGGCAGATACATACTGGCTTATTCCGATAAAGAGTACTAAGGTGATTATTATATTTTTCATGATCGATTGATTTTGATAGTAAATTAAAATGTGAAACCTACGTTGAAGCTTATCTGGCTATTGATGAAATCTACTGTATCGGTATTTCCAGTAATTTCAGCATTGCGGTTGGAGTATTCGTATGATAAGTCTAGATTCAAGGCATTATGGTTACCGTTCAGTGGAATGGAGTAGCCCAAACCACCTAGTACCGTAATACCCAAGGCATTTTGAAATTCGCGGGTATTAGTGTTACCAAAGCTATACTTCTCAGTGCCTTGTCCCCAGCCAATATTAGCGGTTACGTATAGCCCATCATTAAAGCGTTTGGTAATAAAATAATCGCGAATGCTGATTCCTATGTGGTAGTAATTGTAGGTGTAGGTTTCTTGGTTACTGCCGTTATTGGGACGAGCAACAAATGCCCGTACTCCCGTGCCAATGCCTAACCCTCGAAGCTTTTCAGGGGCCCAGTAGTAAAAAGTAGCTAGCGTAATTCCGTCATTGCGCCCGAAGCCACGCTGGTCGTTCCGCTCTTCTTTCTCAGATAAAATTCCAGAGAAAAATGTGTTTCCGTAGCCTACACTGACACTGCCGTATACGGGTAATTTTGAGACAGATTCCTGACCGTAGCTATGGGTAGCCAGTCCTAAAAGAATGACAATAAGTGCATACTTCATGATGTAACGATATTAGATGGGTAATCAATTCGTTACAAAGATGCGGGTTGGGAGCAGGAGAAAACGTTGACTTGAGTTAAGAAATCAGGTATTATCTGCCATTCTTTTACGAATGCGGCTGAGCGATTCAGGTTTAATACCTAAGTAGGAAGCAATATAATGCTGGGGGATTCGGCTAATTACTTTAGGGCGCTCTCTTAGTAAAGTCTGGTATCGCTCTTCGGGTGTTTGGTTAAGAAAAGAATTGTTGCGGGCTTTCACTCCCAGAAAAGCATTCTCGGCGATGAGGCGGCCAAACCGCTCTAATTTAGGAATCTCATCAAAAAGCTGTAGCAGTGATTTTCGGCTTAGCAGAAGAAGCTCGCTAGCTTCCAAAGCCTGGATATTTTCGGAAGAAGGTTGCCCGGTGATGTAGCTTTCAAAATCAGTATACCAAGCACCCTCGAAAAAGAATTGTCCTGTCTTATCTTCACCTTCCAGATTAAAGAAGTACCGTAAACAGCCTCGACTGATAAAATATGCATTCCGACACACCTCGCCTTCTTGCAGTAGTACCTCTTTCTTTTTTAGCGATTTGTAAACAAGTTGCTGTGTGAATTTTTCAAATTCAGAAGGGGTGAGATCGACAAACTGTGATAGATTTTCTTTTACCATTTGGTAGCCGATCTCACTCATACTTACCGATTTATTTGATGTAGTTATTAATTAACATTTCGAACAATTCAATTTTTCCGCTGCGCCGTTGAGGCTCACCGTTTTCGGCCGCTAAGTCACGCAAATCTTCTAAACTTAGATTACCTTGTTCGTACGCAGCTCCTTTTCCACTGTCGTATGAAGCGTAGCGTTCTTGCTTCATTTTTAGGAAGTTAGAGTTTTCCAGAATATCGTGAGCGATCAGTAAGCCCCGGGCAAACGTATCCATCCCCACGATGTGAGCGATGAATAAATCTTCCAGATCGCTAGAAGTACGCCGAACTTTGGCATCAAAGTTTAATCCGCCGGGAGCAATACCGCCTTGCTGGAGAATCACCATCATGGCGTGGATACAGTCGTACAGATCCGTTGGGAAATAATCAGTATCCCAACCGTTTTGATTATCACCTAGATTGGCATCCACACTGCCGAGCATACCTGCGTCGGAGGCAGTTTGGAGGTCGTGGGCGAAGGTGTGTCCCGCCAGGATCGCATGATTTTGCTCTACGTTAATCTGAAAATCATCGGCTAATCCTTGTTGGTGGAGAAAGCCAACTACCGTGGCTGAATCAAAATCGTACTGATGCTTGCTGGGCTCGGCAGGTTTAGGCTCGATGAGATAATTTCCTTTAAAACCGATTTTACGTCCGTAGTCCCGCGCCATGCGGAGAAACTGACCGAGATGATCTAACTCCCGCTTCATGTTGGTATTGATAAGTGCAGCGTAGCCTTCCCGTCCGCCCCAGAACACGTAGTTTTCACCACCTAATTCCACAGTAGCATCCAGGGCTGCTTTCACCTGCGCCCCGCCGTGGCAGAGCACCGCAAAATCGGGGTTGGTAGAAGCACCGTTCATGTAACGAGGGTGGGAGAACAAATTAGCTGTTCCCCACAGTAACTTTACTCCGGTGGCTTGCTGATGCTCTTTCGCCAGCGATACGATTTCCTGTAAGTTTTTCTCTGATTCGCTCACCGAGCTACCTTCGGGAGCAATATCGCGGTCGTGAAAGCAGTAGTAGGGAGCATTTATTTTGGTGAAGAACTCGAAAGCAGCTTCTAGGCGGGCTTTGGCTACATCCATTGGGTCGCTATGCTTTGCCCAGGGAAGTTCGCGGGTGCCTGTGCCAAAAGGGTCGCTATTCTCGTTACAGAAGCTGTGCCAGTAGGCAATAGCAAAGCGCAGATGCTCCTTCATGGTTTTATCACCAATCAGTCGATTCTCATCGTAGTAGCGAAAAGCTAATATATTATCAGTCTCTGGTCCTTCGTACTGAATGGGGTTAATGTTAGGAAAAAATGCGTTCGTGCTCATGTTATTGAATTATTAAATGGTTCGATTTTTAATTGCTGGATTCTAGGTTTAGAAGGTTGAAAGGTTCCAGATTTTTGTCTTGGTGTGTATTTCTTTAGACTTCGGTTTTCCAACTTTCTACCTTTTCAAGTTTCTCATTTTACATTTCCTCATAGGTGTTTTTTCAACTCGGTTAGCCACTGACTGTAAGCCTCAGCGTAAGCCGCTTGCTTATTACTCTCCGGTTCAATTTGGTCAATTTGCTGTAAGTGGGCGAATGCTTCTTCGGGATCGTTGTACTCTCTGGAACCGATTCCTGCACCCCTAGCGGCTCCGGCGGCTCCATCAGTATCATATAGCTCTATGGTGGCACTCGTAGTGTTAGCAAAAGTTTCGCGGAAAATAGGGCTGAGGAACATATTAGCCTTGCCGGCTTTGACTCGGCTCGCCTGAACTCCCATCCCTTCCATAATATCCAGACTATACTTCAAAGCAAACACAATTCCCTCTTGAGCGGCTCGGAGAATGTGTGACGTATTATGCGTATTGAATTCTACTCCACTGATGTGTGCTCCGATTTCAGCGTTGGCTAACGGACGCTCGGCTCCGTTTCCGAAAGGTAAAATGACCACACCCGCTGATCCGATCGGCGCTTGTCCAGCCCGTTGATTCATCTCTTCGTAAGAAAGCTGGTCGAGTAGTAGCTGGTGTTTAAGCCAACTATTGAGAATTCCGGTGCCGTTTACACAAGCTAAAATGCCATAACGAGGTGATTTCTGACTATAGTTGACGTGAGCAAAACTATTTACCCGCGACTGAGAGTCGTATTCTAGCTGATCACTCACTCCGTAAATTACACCAGAAGTACCAGCAGTAGTAGCCACTTCGCCCGGTTTTAGCACATTGAGCGATAGAGCATTATTTGGCTGATCTCCCGCTCGGTACGCTACCGGAATATTGGCTGGAATGCCGAGATTTTCAGCTACATTTGATTGAACTCTACCTTGTTCGCCAAAAGTAGGAACCTGCTCGGGAATTAAGTCTTGATCTATCTGATAGTAATCCAGTAATTTTTGCGAAGGCGAATCCGACTTAAAATCCCAGAAAATTCCTTCGGAAAGCCCCGAAACCGTAGTGTTTATCTCCCCGGTTAGCTTCATAGCGATATAATCGCCGGGTAGCATAATTTTATGAATCTGCTCGTAAAGCTGAGGCTCATTCTCCTGCACCCAGCGCAGCTTAGATGCGGTGAAGTTTCCGGGGGAATTTAGTAGGTGCGATAAACACCAATCTTGTCCTAATCCATTAAAGGCACGCTCACCAATATGTACTGCCCGACTATCGCACCAAATAATAGATGGGCGTAAAGCCTGCTGATTTTTATCCACTACTACCAAACCATGCATCTGATAAGAGATACCAATTGCAACCACTCGTTGTAGTGCTTCGCTGTTGGCTTGTTTTAGCTGGTGGGTCGCTTTCGTTAAATGCTCCCACCACAAATCGGGATGTTGCTCGGCCCAACCTTCTTGGAGGGCATCCATTGGTAATTCTTGGGCGGGAGAGGTAGCTGACGCAGTTATTTTACCTGAATCGGTCTGGACTAAGCTGGCTTTAATAGAAGAGCTTCCAATATCGTATCCGAGTAAGTAAGTGGTAGGCATAGCAGGCGGTTGTATCAAAAGGGAAGCAAGATACAAGCTTTGATAGATTTAGAAAAGTTTTCCTTCAATAGGATACAGCCTGCAAAGGCATAGGTTAAAATGGATTGTTACGTTTTTGGCGAATCAGAGGGTAGCCAGACAACTTTTTGCTTTGATGTGTGAGATTTGGTGAGAATATGCTGGTAAAGATCGGGTCGGCGGGCTTGCTGGTATCGGTATCCTCCGGCTTGAGTGAGTTTCTCAGGAACGCAAGTAGCGGTGATTACCTCATTACCTAAGTGGCGGCATTCAGCAATAATATCTCCGAAGGGATCTAAAATCATGGAGCAACCATTCTTTAGCTGATCGTCGTCCATCCCGATAGCGTTAGTGAAAACGGCGTAGAGGGCATTGTCATAAGCCCGGGCAGGAAGCCACTTCATAAGCCAAGCCCGGCCTTTCAATCCGTCAAACTCGTGGCGTAAACTGGTGGGGTCATTCTCACGATCGTTCCAATCGGCAGTAAAGAATCCGGCACCAGGGCGGGTAGAAGGAGTACCCATTGTCACGTGGGGCATAAACAGTATATCAGCTCCTAACAGCCGGGTAGCCCGGGCATTTTCGAGAATATTGTTATCGTAGCAGATAAGGACTCCGCACTTCCAGCCGTGTATGGTAAAAGTAGTGTACTCATCGCCGGGAGTGAGTTGAGGGTGGATGAAGGGGTGCAGCTTACGGTACCGAGCAACCAGACCACTGGCATCTACACAGACGTAGGTGTTGTAGACTTTCCCTGCTTCGTCCCGTTCAAACAAACCGGCTAGCAAAGTTAAGTCTAGTTCTTGAGCTAGTTGAATAAGCCACTGCGTACTTTCACCATCGGGCACTGGTTCTGCCACCTCTTGCAACTCGGCGAAAGAAAGGTGACGAGCGAAGGCATAGCCTGATAAGCAACACTCATGAAAAGCAGCTACTTGAGCGTTCTGCTGCTTGGCTTGCTCAGCCAGTTGCCGAAGACTCTCTCGGTTACGTAGCTTATCAGCATTATGGTGTTCAAACTGAGCAGTGGCAATCCGTAGGGGCTGCATAATTTGTAACGTTAAAGGTTCTCTTGCCAGGGAACGATAGAGAAGCCCGCTAATTGCTCAGCTTCGTTCATAACTACCCGTACCTCTGGTTGGGCATTATCCCGTTCAAACTCTCCTCGAAATCGAAAAATGTAATAAGTAGGAGTGGTGGTTGTCCGAAAAGCCTGCTCAAAAGTAACGGATTGATAGTCTCCGAATAAATCTCGGATGGCACTGTAGGTCTGTAACTGTTTTTCAGCACTCAATTCCCCCTGCACCGCCGCAATTGCCTCTGACTCTTTAAGAATGTAGGGTTCACCTGCTTTTTGGGCAGTTAGTAAGGTATTAGTTAAATTCTGGGCTGTTTCAAGGGGAGCAGATTGTAGAGCATCCCCGGTAAGTTCTTCATAATTGTTTTGGGCTGAACTAGGAAGTTGTAGTAGTAATCCACTCAAAATGAATAGTATTTTGACAATGGTCATGGTTGTAGAGGTCAATTATTCATGCGACGTAGCCAAAGTTATTGATAATTTGTTATCGTGCCAATGAAAATAAAATGTACGGCGGTGAAAAATTAGGTTTAGATGATATACTGCTGTTTTCCATCAAGAATAAACGCCATTCAAAATTTTCAATATAAAACAAGGACTAGAGGGGGTTCTAAATGTGAGGGAAGATACGGATTAATAGTCTCCGTTCTAAAATGAATGAGTGAAATAGTAGCTGATTAGTTGACAGGAACAAAAGCTGTACACAGCATGCTGCGTACTTATCGTAGTATAAATGATACCAGAAGAGCGATAGTATAAATTAAAATTCATAGATAACTTCACTAATAGTCGTATAATTTGAGATTATCATAATAAGAAAAGCATAAAAGTTTCTACCCGATACTGCTTAAAATACTAACAATGATATTATTAAATCTTGCCATAATTCACCTAATAAAATAAGGCATCTTCAGTTCTGTAGGGTGGTTTGAGATTTGTGGGTTATGACTCAACTGATATTTTTCTCAAACTGCAACCAAACAATGAAGACCATTTTCTATCCCTTAGCTACTATCTTAATTTTTATCTTATTGCTACCTCTATATGGTAGAGCGCAGTACAAAATTCCTGACGATGCCAATGTCGTGAATGTAAAAAAGTACGGGGCGAAGGGAGATGGTAAAACTGACGATACGCGGGCTATAAGGTCAGCTATTAAATACGCATTGGATCGGCGGGTGCGGTTTGTAGCTCCTAAAATGGTGTATTTTCCTAAAGGCACATATCTTATCAGTAATACTCTTTCAGGAAGGGCTGGTGATAACAACTCAAACGATGGATGGAGAACCGGGCTTATTATGGTGGGGGAAGATCGGACACAAACAGTTATCAAACTAAAAGATAATGCCAATGGGTTTAGAAATGCATCTAAGCCGAAACCACTGATCAAAACCGGTTCCGAAAACCACAAGGGAAATGGTCAGGGCAATGAAGCATTCCGTCACTCTATTATTAGCATGACACTAGACATGGGGCAGGGCAATAAAGGGGCAGTAGGTGTGAGCTATGTGGCTAATAACCGGGGTAGTATTGAAAATGTGGATTTTAAGGGAGTCAATGGAGGCTACTGTGGTATCAGAATGGTACGGCAGTGGCCGGGACCCTGCTTATTTAGGCATGTCAGAATTTTTGGTTTTGACTACGGAATAGAGGTAGGGCAGTTTCAGTACGGGATTACGATGGAACATATAACCCTAAAGGGGCAACGTAAGGCGGGTATTTATAATCAAAAAAATGTGTTAGCCATCCGCAAGCTTAAAAGTGAAAACAAAGTTCCAGCCATTACGGGTATGAATAAGCTTAGTAGCGTTACTTTAATTGATAGTGAACTGAAGGGCGGAAACGCTCAAGACACGGCGATTATTTCAGAAGGTAATCTCATTGTCAGAAACACGTTTATTCAGGGGTACGGAACGGCTATCGCAGGAGCAAGGTATGGAGGGACTGTTCAGGGAGAACGTGGAGGTGTGCGGGTAGAAGAATATCATTCGCGCGAGCCGATTACCCAATTTAGGTCCACCCGCCGAACTCTTAATCTGCCTATAGAGGAAACGCCTACTTACCACACTAGCGACTTTTCTAAATGGGCTAATATTGAAGATTACGGCCCCACCTACAAAGAAAATGATAGAGAGACCATTCAGAAAGCTATCGACTCTGGTAAGGAGATCGTTTATCTTCCTAATGGTAAGTACAAAATATCGAAACCTCTCATTATCAGGAAAAATGTTAAGAAGCTAATAGGGTTTCAAGCATTTATAGAAAAAACTAGCAGTTTTCAGGGAGATGAACTGATTCGGTTTGAGGGAACATCCGCGAATTTTACAGTCTTGGAACACCTCAAACTTAGTGGAAAAATTAAACATAGCAGCAATAAGACACTTGTACTCCGGCACCTTGACCACGGTGGATACGAAAATACTTCCCGAGGTACAGGTAAGCTTTTTGTAGAAGATGTACAAGGTAGACCCTACAAAATTAAGTACGGACAGAAAGTGTGGGCTCGCCAACTCAATGCTGAAAAGGCCCACCCGCTCATCAAAGTGGAGAACAGCACGCTATGGCTACTTGGTTATAAAACCGAAGGTCAGGTGACTGCAGCAGAAACTATTAACGGATCTACTGAAATTTTAGGAGGGTTGATATACCCACTGGGTCCCACGAGCCGTCCGGCGTTTATCGCTAAAGATTCTGACGTCAGCTACTTTGTCCTATTCAATGGCCAGACCAGCAGGGGTGCAAACGAGGTGTATGTTAAGGAAACTTGGGATGGTGTTACTAAGTCAGTGCGTGGTGCAAACCGCTATACACCGCTATACGCCGGAGGTTCTCCTTCCGACAACTCTCCCCCGCCGCCCGATGTAGCCGATGGTCTGTATAAAATTAGGTCAGTGTCATCTCCCGAGAGGGTAATACAAGTTAAGATCAATAAGGGTAATGGCGACAATGTGCAGCAGGGGGTCGATAAAGATTTGCCTCATCAACGCTGGCAACTTACCCAAACCGATAATGGCTACTACCACGTGACTCCGGCTCACGCTCTGAAAAAGGGGTTAGATGTGAGTAACCGAGGAGGAACCACTAAGGGTACTAACATCCAAATTTGGACATATAATAGGACGGCCAATCAACAATGGAAGATCGTACTGGAAGATGACGATAAAGGCCACTATAGTTTTTCGCCTCGGCATACTGAGGAGCAAGGTTTGAGAATGCGCCTGGACGTAAAGCTATCTGATCCGCCAGACCGGGCTAATGTACAACTTTACAATAGCAACGGAACCAGTGACCAGCGATTTATTTTGGAGAAGGTAAGTAGCAGTAATGCTCGCCACACAGCTGATACTAAGAGAAACCAATCAATACGAGAAATGGATCAAATAAAAGAAGATTCATATACTCTAAATGTCTATCCTAACCCTAGCCAATTCGGAGGCTTTACCATACAGGGCGTTCAGGAAGGCGACCAGATACAGATGTACGATTTGCAGGGGAGGGAAGTAGAAATAGATATTCAATCGTTGGATAAACAATGGGTGCAAATACAAGGTAAGGTATCTCTGCCTGAAGGGCTGTATCTTGTGAGGATACGGCAGACTGACGGTACGGTAAGGCAACGAAAAGTTGTGGTAAAGCGTCGGCAAGAAGGGTTTTAGTATTTCATTGAATCCTTCGGTATATTCGCCAATTTACATTGAACATGCCGAATGAGTATTCATAACCGTAAGCCGCACCTTTCTCGCACTTTTTATCATAACATGCTGCTATTTTTGGTGTGGTTGCTATTAATGGGAGGAGCCATATCATTACTTCCTGGCTCAGTAAGTGCCCAAACAGCCCCACCTGCCGTAGACCTACGGATGTACAAAATTATTGACGATGTGTCGGCTGATCGTCTCGAGAAGGATATTCGCATCTTGGCTGGCTTTGGTACCCGGAATACGATGTCCGATACCATTTCAGATACGCGAGGGATTGGAGCTGCTCGGCGTTGGATTAAAGCGGAGTTTGATAAAATATCGGAGGAATGTGGTGGATGCCTGGAAGTGTTCTATCAGCATAATCCTACCGAAAAAGGAGCTGGTTCTCGGATTGTAAAGGATGTAGATATTGTGAATGTAGTTGCTATTCAGCGAGGGACTACACATCCTAACCGGATGATTATGATGTCGGGCGATATTGACTCACGGGCTTCGGATGCGACCAACTATACCATTGATGCGCCCGGTGCCAATGATAATGCATCAGGCATGGCCGGAGCCATTGAAGCCGCACGGGTACTGACTCAGTATCAGTTTCCCACTAGTATTGTCTACGCTGGACTAGCTGGGGAAGAACAAGGGTTGTACGGTGGACAAGGACTGGCGAACTACGCTGAAGAAAATGACTGGGAACTAATCGGAGTACTCAATAACGATATGATTGGAAATATTGAGGGAGTGGACGGGGTGATTGATAATCGTACCTTTCGCATCTTTTCTGAACCCGTACCGCCCACTGAAACCGAGCAGCAGCGTCGTTTTCGTCGATTTACTGGGGGTGAGGTAGATGGCATCTCCCGACAGTTAGCCCGCTACGTACATCAGATGACTATGGCTTACATGCCGGAGATGAACCCGATGATGATTTACCGACTGGATCGTTTTGGACGGGGAGGGCACCACCGTCCGTTTAGCGATTTGGGTTTTGCTGGTATCCGTATTATGGAAGCGCACGAAAACTATAATCGCCAGCATCAGGACATCCGGGTAGAGAACGGTATCGAGTACGGTGACGTAATTGAAGGAGTCAACTTTGACTATGCTAAGAAGCTTACTGCTGTAAATGCCATTAATCTGGCTGGGTTGGGCTGGGCACCACCCGCCCCCGATAGTGTGAAGATCGGTGGCGCAGTGCGACCTTCAACGACTCTAGCTTGGGAGTTGGGTTATGATCCCCAACTGGCCGGATACAAAGTCTACTGGCGGGAAACTACGGCTCCCCAATGGAAATATTCCCGCTACGTAGGCAAAGTAGACCGACATACACTGGAAGGCATCGTCATCGATAATTTCTACTTCGGAGTAGCTTCCGTAGGCCGTGATGGTAACGAAAGCGTAGTCGTCTTCCCCTCGGGATTAATCCCCAGAGACTAGTTTACCCAGTAAAGATATTCTCTAATTTTCTTGACAGATTCTTCCTTACTCTCCGATGCAGCGATGCTTAATACGAAAGATAGGGAAAAGCAGCTGGGGTTGAGTCTAACGAATGAAAAGTCCCGAAGGTAGTTTGGCTCTTGCGGATTGTGTAGGTGAAAGTATGTTTTTGATTATCAGCATTCTGCCCGCTCAAATGCAGTTGTACATTTTGTTCGCCTTCGGGTAAAGTCAATCGGGTGTAGCTAATGCTGTGCGGAATGGTTTGCCAGTTGCGGGTATCAGCGCGTTCGGTCAACGCATTAACAATACCTATAATAGCTCCCAAATCTTCATTTTCTTCTCGTACACCGTATTCAGCCGCTTTCTTCAAAGCTACTCGTAATAAAGAAGTACCAAACTCCTTGAACATACGTTGTTGCAGACTTCGGAAAGCGATGCCATTAATATCTTCGGCTAGTTCTAATGTCTGAGATATTCCCGATGGTGATTGTAATTGTGCTTGGGTAAAGTAGGGTCTTCGTTCAACGTACTTAGGAAAAGCTACTCGCACAAGCTCTATATCGTCTAGTCCTTCTTCCTCGTACTCTTCATCACTGCTCATTGCGAAGGGAAAACTCCAACCCAACTCATCGTTCTCAAATACTACGGCTCCGCCAGCTCCTCGAATCAAGGCAAAATTCAAACTCCATTCTGACTTTACTGGACCTAGTCCGTTATTCCAGAAAAATATTAATTCACCGCCGTCAGTATTTTGAGCATCAAACTTTGTATCTAACAGTTTTTCGTAACGTTGCAACTCACTAGTGAAGTCCATCCGGTGAGCCGACCGTAATAAATCCTGTTGCAGTTGCTCGGGAGCATCCAGTCCAAACATAGGTAGATAATCTTCTCGATAAATATCTACGGCGTTGCGGTAGGCAATAAAAGCATTATTATAATCTCGATCAGCTTCGTAAATAATTCCCATCAGGGTATGAATGAAAGCATCACGGTGGTAGCGACCTTTGTTTCCGAGTAAACCTTTATTGTACTGGCTGCTGTACTCTGTTAGTTTAATGTTCATACGTCGGCATTCTACCAATGCCGCCTGGGTATCGCCTAATTGGAGATAATTCAGGGCTTTGTAATAATGCAACAGTAATAGTTCGTGATCTTCGCCAGTGTAGTAAGCCACCATAGGGTTGACAAGCAGCGAAGTAGCGGTATTCCAGTAGCTATTCCGTAGGTCTTCCCCTAACTCATAAGCCTTTTCTAGAAAATTATTACTGTCTTCAAAGTTACCTTGCATAGAAGAAACCACTCCACGGTTGAGGTAGTACAGCAACTGCGCTCTTCCTTCAGGTGCTTTCTTATTGCTTGCCAGCACTTTTTCTGCCCGTTCCAAGTTGCCTTCTTCAAACGAGCGATTAAACCGCTCGTTCATTCGGTAGTAAGAGGCACAAGCACTGAGCAATAAAGCGAGAAATACAACGAAAAGCTTATATTTCATGATAAGAAGCAAAGGAAAGAAAGTAATTTCTAAATTGAGCAGATAGTCCACGGTCGACTGTCGTCTGTGGACTGTCGACTATCAACTACTACCCAACAATATACTTCTTGATTTTCTTGCCGTCTACCCAAACGAGCTCATTGGTTTCCAGGTGAGCCAGCTCCAAATCGATCTGATAGAAAGTTACCTGTCGTCGTCCTTCACTATCCACAATAGAGTTGATTGTGCCAAACATCATATAATCGGCGCCTAACTCTTGCCCCCAGCGTTTTTGGGTTTCAGGAGAAGCAAACTCCTGCTGGTCAGCTCGCTCTTCCCGTAGTCTTTCTCGGAATTCACTGTGCTGGACTACTCGTACTAAGCCAGTGCGAACCATCTCCTTTTCAATATCCTTAATAAAGGTACTCGGCTCAATGTGTTCGTGGCTTTTGTTCGTAATCAGTCCGACGATCACCACGGGTTTGCGCCCTTCTTGCTGGGCAAACTCATTACGCCAGGCACTGGATAATACACTTTCGGACAAGGCTTCAGCCACCCGGCGGGAGTCGGCATCATTCCAACGGCCCGATAGGTCAATATCAGAATTAGTGTCAACGCGGGTTACCGTTTTTTGGGCACAGCCCATCAAAACTAATAGTGCAAGTGATACGAATAGGGTTTGGTATTGGCGGGTATTCATGATAAGATAATTTAGTATTAGCTACCGTGACTTGTACAAACTTAATACCGAAAAACGATTGTAAATGGTATCTCCGAGTAAGTAAATCACATCATACTTACTCCCTCAATTACCAGATCGACATCAATCAGCTCGTTCGGGAGCTATATCCAACTGTAAGTTGCTACGATAGAACAGACACCGCCAGCGAATACATCTGCTACTGTATTTGGCTTCCGTTTTACTTACTTGGCAATTGTACCGAAGCAGGTTGAGTATCCAACTTGCCTACTTCAATAACTGAACCGCCGTGAACGCGCATGGTAGCGGTTTGGAAGTCTTCGACCTTAGCTTCGTAAATATTTTCCACGTACTTCTGCGGGTTGCGGTCAATGTAGGGGAACCAAGTACTGTGAATCTGAATCATAATTTTGTGACCCTTTTTGAAGGTATGCAACACATCCTGTAAAGGAAACTCTACCTCCGTAATCCGGTCAGCTTCAAAAGGCTCTGGGTTCTCATAACTGTTGCGGAAGCGTCCCCGGAATACTTCGCTGCGTACCATCATCTGATAATCAGCCATACGAAGGTGATCTTGCATGGTGGGACTTTCTTCGGCATCAGAGGGTATTACGTCAATCAACTTCACAATCCAGTCAGCATCGGTGCCGGAGGTAGAGACTTTTAGTTTGGCCATAATTTCGCCCATTAGCGTTAGGTCTTCTTCCAGCGGTTCGGTCTCAAAGGTAAGCACGTCGGGACGGCGGGAAGCGAAACGCTGATCATCGGTCATAAATTTGCGGGGAGTGAAGGTGACTTTAATATCTTCAGTGAAAGGCACTGGGTGGTTGGGGTCACTGGTGTACTCAAACACCTGGCTATCGTCAGGCTCACCGTTAATGACTAAAGCATCCGCTTGTAAGGTTTCTCCAGCCTTAAATGTAAAAGTGTAGCGGGGCGCGTCGATCGGAGGCCAGGTATCGAATTTTTCCCATTCTTTTACGCCGGTATCATAGAGGTAGGCATCCGGTAATTGCGGAGCAGGATCATCTTTCAAAAAGTGGGTAAAAAACGGATACTCAATTTCTTTTTGATAGAAGGTAGAGATGCTATCGCCAAAATAAATATTGCCTACTGCCTGAAACCCTTTTTCTCGAGCCCAGTCGCCGTGACTCCAGGGACCCATCACTAGCATATTAAATGTACCTGGATTGTTGCGCTCTACGGTTTTGTAAATGTTCAGTGGACCGTATAAGTCCTCGGCATCAAACCAGCCACCTACCGTCATAATGGCGTGATCAATATCGTTTAGATGAGGAAGTATGCTGCGCTCTTGCCAAAATTCATCGTAGTTGGGGTGCTCGGTTACTTGCTGCCAGAAAAAGTTATCGGCGTAGTACTGCTGAGAATTTTTCAGTGGTCCCAGTTCTTTATGAAACTGGTAGGCATCGGTGGTGCCCGGAGCCGCCATCTGAAACCAGGTAGTATCGGTGGGGCCTTCGTGCTGCACCCCAAACACCGGAAAGGTCATCCAGTAGCTCTGCAAAAATGCCCCGTGGTGATGAAAATCGTCAAAGAAAAAGTCAGAAATCGGCGCTTGGGGCGAAGAAGCTTTCAAAGCCGGGTGAGCGTCTACCGCTCCGGCGATAGTGTAGAAGCCCGGATAGCTGATGCCCCACTGACCGACTTTGCCATTAGTACGGTCGCCTAGTTCTCTCAGCAACCACTCAATGGTATCGAAGGTATCGGAACTCTCATCAATCTCGTCTTCACTGTCACGGTTAGGTCGCATATTGTCGTATTGTCCCTCCGAGCGGTAGCGACCGCGCACATCTTCGTACACAAAAATATAACCATCGCGCATCAGGTAAGGCGATGGTCCTAGACTGTTCGGGTACTTATCGGCTCCGTAAGGGCTCACGCTGTAAGGAGTGCGTTTCAGCAGTATTGGGTATTTTTTACTCTTATCTTTGGGCAGATACACATTAGCAAACAGCTTCACCCCATCGCGCATCGGAATGGTCACTTCCCGCTTTTCGTAATTCTCCCGTACATAAATAGAATCCGCATTTTGAGCGTATCCGGATAGGGCTACAGAAAGAAGTAGTATACAAGAAAGGTGCTTCATCATGATTAGGTATTTTCGGCAAAATACATTCTTTGGTGGAAAGAATGAAAAGTGCGGGGATCACGCGCGATAAAATACTTTGTTCTGTCCTAGAGAATATCATTCCATTAAGCTTAATTTTTTGCCAATTTCGTTTTAGAAAACATATCTTACGATGATTAGAACCGGATAGCCTCATCAGGCTTATCGAGGCTAGTGATAAGAGTTATTTGTAGTGAATTTTAGAGATAGCAAGGCTTGACTTAATGATCTTAAAATTAATAGGCAATATAGCAGGCAAATTAAAGACCTCATTTTTTGATTTGCTACCTATTATAGTGGTGGTACTATTCTTTCAAACTATCGTACTACAGCAGCCTTTCCCTAATATGCTTGAAACCCTCGTTGGGTTGGTATTTGTTGTGATAGGCCTTATGCTTTTTGTGGAAGGACTTGAACTAGGGCTATTTCCTATTGGAGAGAACCTATCCTATGCATTGGTTAAAAAAGGAAGTTTATTCTGGCTATTATCTTTTTCTTTTCTTCTAGGGTTTTCAACCACTATTGCCGAACCTGCCTTAATTGCCGTTGCCAAGGAAGCCGGAGAAATAGCCGTAAAGTCAGATTTAATAAAACCTGAAATCGAATCAAGTTACATCCTTGGCTTACGTATCTCGGTTGCGATTTCCGTCGGACTGGCGATACTCATCGGGATTTGGCGAATCATCAAAGGTTGGCCCATTTATTACTTAATTATCGGGGGGTATGTAATGGTCATTGTCATGACCTTATTTGCACCTGAAGAAATCATTGGGATTGCCTATGACGCTGGTGGAGTTACAACATCGACGATAACGGTACCCTTGGTTACGGCACTTGGAGTTGGTTTGGCAACGGTCATCGAGGGTAGAAGTCCCTTAACCGATGGCTTTGGGTTAATCGCATTTGCGTCACTGTTGCCGATGATATTCGTAATGGGGTATGGTATGTTAATTTTTTAAGTTCACAGGAATGTTAATAGAATTAGGAATTACTTTTTTAAACACACTTAGAGATGTGGCGCCTATTGTACTCTTAATCGCCGTATTCCAGATTTTTATTATCAAAAAATCCATACCACATCTGAAGAATGTAATTTTCGGGGTTGTGCTGGTTATTTTCGGATTAACTTTTTTCCTGATGGGATTGGAACAAGCTTTATTTCCTGTAGGAGAGCTGATGGCCAAACAATTATCCAACCCAGAGTTTATTACCAAAACGTATTCGGGTTCATTGACTGACTGGAAGGCCTATTATTGGGTATATATTTTTGCAGCATTACTAGGGTTCTCCACCACCATTGCCGAACCTTCATTGTATGCGGTAGCGGTAAAAGCCAATGAAGTATCGGGGGGCACAATTGGCACCTTGTATCTTCGCTTTGTAGTGGCTATTGGTGTGGCCATTGCCTTGGTGGTTGGCACCTATCGTATTGTGGTTGGTGATTCTCTGGCTACATATATTATGGTAGGTTATGTGATCGTAGTGATCCAAACCATATTTGTAAAAAAAGACCTAGTGGCTTTAGCGTACGATTCGGGAGGTGTTACTACTTCTACCGTCACCGTACCTATTGTGGCAGCGTTGGGGTTGGGATTGGCTTCAGCCGTTCCTGGTCGAAATCCCGCAATAGACGGATTTGGGTTGATTGCTTTTGCCAGCGTCTTCCCGATGATCACGGTATTAGGATATGCCCAAATAAATGATCTAGCAATATATTTTAAAAAGCTTAGTAAAAATTAAAATTATGAGATTTGATTTAATCGTAGGGTTTGTAGACCCGAACATCACTGAAAAAGTCATTGCTACAGCCAAAGAATCCGGAGCAACTGGCGATGTAATTATTCAGGGTAAAGGTAGCGGCATGGAGCAATCTAGTTTTTTAGGGTTATCCATACAAGACAAAACAGATATCGTTCTTTTTGTGGTTGAAGAACACCACACCGACAAAATCATAAAATCTGTTTCAGATCAATGTAATATTGAAGAGCATGGCAACGGAATATTGATTGCTTTGAAGATAGATAAAGTTGCGGGTCTATCTAATCAAATCAAGAAAATCAGAGAAAACCTCAACACTGAACAATTATAGACAGAAGATTATGGAAACTTTTCAAAAAGCAAAAGACATTGCTTCCGATAAACTGTTTTTTATTGATGGTCTGGCAAGCGTAAGGCATGCTGCTGAATTGATGAAAGAGAAAAGTGTTCAGGCGCTTATCATTCAGAAAAGAAATAATGCTGACGCTAATGGAATTATTACAGTTGATGACATAATAAAGGGGGTGATTATTCCAAAGAAAACACTCGACGAAGTAAGCGTGTACGAGATAATGACCAAACCTGTGTTTTCAATTTCAGCACATTTGAATATTAAGTATGTACCGAGGTTAATGTACAACTATGATGTGAGAGTTGCCCCCGTTGAAGAAAACGGTGAATATATTGGGATGATTGACTACACTCAGTTTTTGTTTACCAATCTTGATAGTGTAAACGTGTAAACTACCTAAACAAGTAATTAAAAAGCATTAAAGGCCGAACTCAAATACTGAATGATCAGTAAATTTGGTCTTTTTACACTATGTAAAAATTAGTACCTAAAGGAACTAAGAGGCTCGGTCAGAACTACTGAAGAATTGCTGGAAGGCGCGCTTATCGAAAAATATCTGAAGAAGTGAACAAGGTTTTTTAGACTTTGAAGATTCGGTTCAATTGTAGACCGAACGACCATTCCAACCATGGAAACCATACTCTTTGACTTCATTGCCAAATATATTGTTCTTTCCGAAGAGGAAAAGAACGCACTGGTGGCTTTAGATATATTTCGCTCCTTTAAAAAGGGAACGGTTTTGCTCAGCGAGGGACAACTTTCTACTGATGGCTATTTTGTGCTAAAGGGATGCCTGCGGACATATTATGTAATAGATGGCAACGAAAAAACCACGGCTTTCTATACAGAAATGGAAGGCATCACGCCTCATTGCGTTCTTAACAAGCAGCCCTCTGAATATTTTATTTCTTGTGTGGAGGACTCCATCCTGACCGTTGCTAATCCTGACATGGAAGAAATGATATTTGAAAAGTTTCCCCGATTTGAAACGCTCTGCCGAATACTTTCCGAGGAGCTTCTGGCGAAATCTCAACTTTCTCTCGACCAGTTTAAAACTTTCAGTCCGGAAGAGCGCTATTTAGATCTAGTAGAAAATCGCCCGGATCTATTACAAAGAGTACCCCAACATCAACTGGCTAGCTTCATCGGTATCACTCCTCAATCATTAAGCCGACTGCGAGCCCGACTCACTGATAAAAAATAGTAGCGGTAGCTCATTAATTACCTTAAGTGAACGTTTTTTGGGTCACTCCTCAACGATCTTTGCATAAAACAGAAATATTATGCGAAGAAAATTCACTCTGCTTAGCGTGCTTTTAGTGCTGGTCAGTTCATTAACCCTTAAAGCCCAATACGCTCAACAAGATACTACGTACCGAAAGTGTTTTATCGGAAGTACGTTTTTTCTGCTGGGTAATCTTGTCGAGTCAAATAATCCTGAATTTGTGCAGCTTAATTTTGGTTATCGTCTAACGGGTAAAGACGTGGTATCGCTAGAACTTAAAACCTGGAAATACGCCTGGCCTTTAGGCATTCCTGCCTACGATGACTCTTTTGAAGCTCCCAAAGAAGAGTTTCCGGGGTACATCCGCGAATACGGATTTGCGCTGGTCTACCAACGCTTCTGGTGGAAAGGTTTGTACACGGCAGTTCACGTGATGAATGCCTGGCAGTCCTTCGTGGATGAAAACGGGCAGAAGATTGATAATGGTTTTCAGATTTTCAATACCTACCGGCTAGGCTACCACATCAAGCTGTTTAACGATCGGTGGTTTATAGAACCCTCTATTGCGATTACCCACCGGCCGTACCATACCCAGATGCCCGAATCCTTTAAACAACTGGACGATAAATGGCCCAAATTTAACACCGAACCAGGTCTTCATTTCGGCTTTAATTTTTAGTTGAAAGGAGATAAATTGCTGATACAATTTTATAGTATATAGAAATGGCAAAAGAATCATTGCCTCAAAAGATAGAGACTTTATCTAAAGAAGTTATCCGAGCAAATATTAAGGTATATTTAACTGTTTTAGATCCTTTAGGTACTGCGATTGATGAAGTTCTTTTCGGTATCGGAGATAGAATTAGAGCTAAAAGGCTTGAAACCTTCGTTAAGATCTTATCTGAAAAACTTGATGGAGTTAATCAGAATAAAGTAGACATGAGCTTCTTACAGTCTGAAGAGTTTTTTGACCTGAACATGAGAGTTTTTAGTGCAGCAATCAAGTCTCGCCATGAAGAAAAATATAGAATTTTATCCAGTGTATTTCTTAGTAAAGTTTTTAACGAAGAAGAATGAAAGACAGAACTAATAGAAATATTTGTAGGTATCATTGATGACTTCTCTGTAAGGCATATTATCGTGTTTAAATATTTCGTCAACAATATCGATTCTTTCAAGGAGGCATCTTCTTATGAAGATTTATATAATGAATTTGTAGCTTATCATTCAATAGAGCAGATAGATAAATATGAATTTAGATTGTATTGCAGAGATTTAGAAAACAAATCACTGTTAAGCTTCAGTAGTAATATCAACGAATATGGAAGCTCAGTTGGATACATAGTTATGGAAGATTATGATGAAGTTCCAGGAATGACAGTTACCTCAATGGGAGAAAAGTTTGCTCAACTGTTAGAAGATAATCCGTTAAGCGACGAATGGCAGTTATAAAGCTAGCATTGCTTATTTTCTTCAGACTTACACATGTAAATCACCTGGTTGAGTAACAATACGTACCTTTATCAAGAGATATTAACCGAAGAGTTATCAAAAAATTATAACAACTACAAGGAAAGAAACAATGGCAATTTTAGATAAACCTCTAAGCAACTTACAAATTGAGCTACTTCAGCTTTACAGTCAAGATGTGAGCGAAGAAGATTTGATTGCTATAAAAAGACTGTTAGCTAAGTATTTCGCCGACCGAGCCTCCGACGAAATGGACAAATTGTGGGAAGAGAAAGGTTGGACAAATAAGACTATGGACAAGTGGCTCAGTGATGAAGATGCTACTCAAAAAGGGGACTAGCAAACTGTACAGATGAGAGTAGTCATCGATACCAATAGTTTACTGGTAAGTATTGGAAGGAAGTCAAAGTACCGACCAATATTTGATGCCTTAATCCAAGGAAAAATCAAGCTACTGATTTCCAATGATATAGTAAACGAGTATGCAGAAATACTAGAAGAAAAGATAAACGCAACAGTAGCCACTAATATTGCGGATTTCCTGATAAGATCGCCTGATGTAGAGCAAGTGAAAGTTCATTTTAAGTGGTCAATCATTGCCAAGGATGCTGATGATAACAAATTCGTCGATTGTGCACTAAATGGACAAGCAGACTTTCTGGTAACTGATGATAAGCACTTTAGTGTATTGAAAAAAATAGGATTTCCACCAGTTCAAATCATACGGACAGCAGATTTCCTAAAGGAAATAGCAAAATTGTAGTAGTGTCAATCAAATTGATTTTCTACAATAAATCTCAATCCCGGTACCTATCAAACCAAGCTAAGATATGGTCGACTTTAGTGATTAACTGGCTGGGGCGGTTGACTATCAGGTGGTAGGCACCGGGAATTTCTACTAGTGCGGTTTCTTTTTGTCGAATCTTTAGGGCGTGGTAGAGCTGCTTGGCTTCGGATAGCGGAGTACGCAGGTCGGCGGTACCTACCATCACCAGCGTAGGGGTTTCAATATTGCCTACCAGCGATACCGGAGAGAACTTCATGTAGGTTTCTATATTCTCCCAGGGCTGGCCAGGGTAGCGAGAATTAGCGTAGCCGTAGTAATTGTCCGCTGTCAGGGTTTTGCTAATCCAGTTCATAACGGGTTTTACCACCGCTGCCGCCCGGAAGCGGTTATTCTTGCCGATCATCCAGGCGGTCATAATGCCTCCGGCACTACCTCCGGTCACAAACAGGCTGTCTTCAGAAATAAAGCCTTGGTCAATCATCGCATCCACTCCGTCCATCACATCCTGATAATCATCTCCCGGATAGTTGTGGTACAGCAGGTTGCCAAACTCTTCACCGTAGCTAGTGCTTCCGCGCGGATTAGGATAAAACACCACGTAGCCATCGGCGGCCATCAGCTGCATTTCGGGAGAGAAGCGGTCGCCATAGTTGGAGATCGGGCCGCCGTGGTTCTCTACTAGTAGAGGATATTTCTTATTCGGATCAAAGGAAGGCGGCTTTACCATCCAGCCCTGCACATCCCGATTGTCCACACTAGACTTATACCAAATTTCTTCCACTTCACCCAACTGCCGGTAATCCAGCAAATCCTGATTGAGATAGGTAATCTGTTGGGCTTCATCGCCTCGGCGAACCATCGCTAGTTCAGAAGGGTGGTAGGGAGTGGTATGCGTAAACACAATCGTGCCACTATTGGAAACACTATACGAACCACCACCATACGGGCGACCGATAGCGGTACCCCCCAAGTTACCGGTTACTACCTCGGATTTACCGTTCAGCGTAGCGTACCCAATCTTAGTGTTTCCCTTATCATCGTACTGAAAGTAAAATCCTTTACCATCCACCGCCCACACCGGATTGCTAATGCTGCGGTCCAGCCCTAGCGGAATCTGTTTTTTGTTGGAGCCATCGGCATCCATCACGTACACATTACTTACCTGATAGGTTTGTACTTTATCATCAAAGCCAACGTACAAAATTTGTTTACCATTGGGCGAAAGTGCTGGTTCTCGGTCCGGGCCATTTCTATCGGTTAGAGTGGTTACTTCTCCATCCGCAATGCTAACTCGGTATATCTCAGAATTACGGAAGTCGTACTCCCAGTTATCGTTACGGTTGGAAGAAAAAATCAGGGCTTGTCCGTCCTTCGTCCAGACTGGCTTAGAACGGTGCTGAAATTCACCCTGCGTGACCTGACGAGCGGTGCCTCCATCGGCGGGTAGTACAAAGTACTGACGGTAACCCGGTTCAATGTAGCCCGAGCCATCCGCTTCGTGTTTTAGTCGGGTAGTAACCCGCGGATGCTCCGCCCATTCGGCGCCCTTCGGTTTGGGCGGAGGGCTTACCAGGGTAGGAGCTTTTTCCGGCACTAGCATAGAAAAAGCCAGGTGCTTACCATCGGGCGACCAACTAAGACTGGAAGGAGAACGCTCTGTTTGGGTCAGGCGGGCGATTTTATCATTTTCTACCCAGTAAACGTAAATTTCAGAACCGTGACCTTCGGCCGAACTGACAAATGCAATCCGGCTACCATCGGGCGACCAACTAGGGCTGGACTCATTCACCTCCCGGCTAGTAAGCTTGTAGTGTGATTGGCCGTCAACACTCATGAGCCAGAGGCTGGAAGTTTTGCGGTCTTTCATAATATCCATCCCCCTTCGCTCGTAGACGACCATACTGCCGTCGGGTGAAATCTGCGGAGAAGTAACCCACTCCAGCTCAAATACATCCATCCGAGAGAATGCGGGTTTGGTGGGTTGGGCTAGGATAAGGTGAGAAAGAGAGAGTATAGTAGCGAAGAATAGAGAAAATACGTTTTTGATCATTAGGCTGTAATCACGAAGGTTAGACAATTGGGTAGTTCGGTGAATTTACAATGAAGTTACTAAAATGCATTAAAATTCTCTTGAAGTAGATTTGTTTGCTAGAGTCAATGGAAAGAGGTAGTGTACAAGAAAAGCACTTAATTAATGTAGGTGTTCTTCTGTAGAATACGATCTTTGTGACGAATAGAAGAATAGCTATAGCTAGATATGAGCCTGTTTCAATTGAATCAGCCTTCAACAGTAAAGGGTTCATTACATTATATATTCATTCCCAGTAGTAAGTTGCGACTATGAGATCGTACCTGCAAAAAAGATTTAGTAAGTCGTTATATCATCGGGCGTATTCAAGAGCATTTTACACACTGATAGGGGTAGTTTTACAAGAAATTCGGTGTGTATTTAAACAATTTTACACCTTTAGGTATCCGGTTGGTAGCTTCCTCAATGTTATTAGAATTAGTAGTTCTTCCGTATTACGGCTCTTTTTGGGCAGGAGTGCAAAATATAGTTTCGCCTTTACAGGGGAGGATAGAATAATAGAGGGAATTATAAAACCCATTATAAATAAGCCTGGCACCTACGTGGACGTAGGTTGCAATCATCCAAAATTTCTCTCCAATACCTACGGGCTGTACAAAAAAGGATGGACAGGGCTTTGTATTGATGCTAATGAGAAACTGATCAAAAAGTATAGGTTTTATCGTCCGAAGGATATAGCTGTATCGGCGGTAATTTCTAGCGAAGCAAAAGACGTGGACTTTTATGAGATAGAGAACGATGTTCTTTCTACTCTTGAGCAAGATAACCTTGAAGAGGCCGTCCAATTAGGGTTGAGCTACCGTAAGACAAAACGGAAAAGTTCTACCCTGACTTCAATTTTGGAGCAACATAAAATCAAGAAAGACTTCGATATTTTATCAATAGATGCTGAAGAACACGATTTTGATGTGTTATCTTCAGTAGATTTTGCAGAGTATAGACCAAAATTGATAATTGTTGAGGATGAAGACTTCAATTTTTCGGATTACTCAACTAATCGATTTGTCAAGTTCCTAAAGGAAAAAAAGTATAAAATGATCGGCTACGTTCTGAAAAATGCCTACTTCACACCGACTGATCGTGATATGGTAATAAAATAAGCAGGACTAACTACCAACCCTATGACCCAAACCGACCTATTCCAACTTATTCAGCAAAAACAATCCTTTTTATGCGTAGGGCTAGACCCCGACTTAGCGAAAATTCCAAGGCACTTGCATGGCGAGGAAGATCCAATTTTTGCGTTTAATCGGCAGATTATCGATGCTACGGCGGATTATTGTGTCGCCTACAAACCCAATATCGCCTTCTATGAATCCCTAGGAGCGAAGGGTTGGGAAACCTTGCGGAAGACGCTGGACTATATTCCGAATGATTTTTTTACGATTGCTGATGCTAAGCGGGGCGATATTGGTAATACTTCATCGCGCTATGCCCACACATTTTTTGAAACCTATAATTTTGACTCTATCACCGTAGCTCCCTACATGGGCGAAGATTCGGTAACCCCTTTTCTGCAATACGCTGGAAAGTGGGTGATACTGCTCGCACTTACTTCTAACCAAGGCAGCTACGATTTTCAGCATTTGTCAATAGAGGGCTCACAGACTCCTTTATATCAGCAGGTTTTGAAAACTAGCCAAGAGTGGGGCTCCGAGGAGCAATTGATGTATGTGGTTGGAGCTACCCAGGCCGAAAAGCTAGAGGAAATCCGAAAGATTGTGCCTAATCACTTCCTATTAGTACCTGGAGTGGGAGCCCAGGGAGGAAGCTTGGAAGAAGTAGCCCGTTACGGTATGAACGACCGTTGCGGTTTGTTGGTCAATTCAGCCCGGGGCATTATCTACGCTAGCGATAGAGAAGACTTTGCCGAACAAGCCGGAAAAGCCGCCCAAAAATTGCAACAGCAAATGGCCCAACTACTCGAGAAACTATGAAAACTGACCCCAGTAAACGGTTACTATCTCTCGACCTATTTCGGGGAGCAACCATGTTTTTGCTAGTAGCTGAAACTACTGAGTTATACCATCACTGGCTGGAACACACTACCGAAGGCTCATTTGGTCATACGCTGGCGATGCAATTTCATCATCATCCCTGGAACGGCCTACGCTTCTGGGACTTGGTACAGCCTTTCTTCATGTTTATTGTGGGAGTAGCGATGGTCTTTTCACTGAATAAGCGTACTCAAACTCCTGAGGATTGGCCTAAAACTCGGAGTCATATTATTCGCCGATGTATTATTCTGTTCTTTTTGGGGGTGCTGCTGCACTGTGTGTATAGCGAAAAGCTTGTCTGGGAACTGTGGAATGTGTTAACCCAGCTAGGGTTTACCATTCTGATTGCTTTCTTACTGTTTCGCTATTCGCTGAAAACCCAAATTGCAGTCTCGCTGGGTTTGCTACTACTAACGGAACTACTGTATCGGCTAATGCCGCTGGAAGGGTTTGACCAGCCTTTTGTACAGGGCGAGAACTTCGGATCCTGGATGGATTTGGTATTAATGGGAAAGATCAATGGTGGCGGTTGGGTAGTCATTAATTTCCTGCCTACGGCAGCGCACACAATTTGGGGAGTCGTGGCAGGGAAAATCCTGATCTCCAACCGTTTGGCCTCAGACAAATTAAAACCGCTGGTTGTAGCAGGGCTTATCGCTTTGGTAGTGGGCTATGGAATGGACTGGCTAGGTATTACTCCTATTATTAAGCGTATCGCCACTACTTCATTCACTTTTGCCAGTGGTGGTTGGTGTCTGTTAGTTCTGGCTGCAATGTATTGGCTGGTAGATGTAAAGGGTTATCGTCAGGGCGTATTTTTCTTTAGCGTAGTAGGGATGAATTCTATTTTTATTTACATGACTACCCAGATGTTGGGTTACGGCTGGATTAATGGATTTACCGCTATTTTTACCGATGGTATTTTAGGCTGGCTGGGGGTTAATGTAACTACATTAGCTATTGGAGCCTCGCTAGGTGCGCTAGCTATCAACTGGTATTTGTGCTATTGGCTATATCAACGTAGGATTTTTATTAAAGTATGACATCAGTTGATAAGTGATAATTGACAATGGATAGTTGGTGATGTGTCCGACGAAAAAATATTGAGATGAAGTACGTACTGGTGTTTTTTTTGGCTTTCGTGGGCTGTACTTCGGATGGTCAGAAACAAAAGGATTTAGAACAAATTCTTACTATACTGCTAGATGATGCTGATGATTTTACTTCTTCTTATACTCGTGATTACGCAACTAAGAAGTTTGTAATTGGAAAACTGAGTAAAGATCACCGCGATTTTCAGAGGGTCTTGAATCTTGATTGGGAAAGTAAATATGAAACTCACGTTCCCAAAGGCGAAGAGTGGAAGGAGTTAGTAAGTGAAGCAATTGATATTAAGAATGAAAACGATCTGATTTTCAAATTGGGACAGGTTGGTGAGTTCTTCTTAATTTCAATTCAAGAGTCCGATAAGCTAAGTGATAAAGATATTGATGGTGTCATTTCATTTTCTGATGTAGCTTTTGATATAGATAGAAGCAAGGCGGTAATATATGTTGCCTTTCTTTGTGGAGGTGAATGTGGGTATGGAAATCTATATTTCTTATCTAAAGATAATCAAGACTGGAAAGTAGTTGGTGAAAGAGGGTTCTGGATATCGATCAAACAAAAGCTACTGGCTCTACCAACGTAGGATTTTTATTAAAGTGTAGATGCTTTTGGGTTGGGGTAAACTTTGTATTTTAGAGGTTTGAGTTTTACTGTAAATTACAAATCTACATGACCAAGCAAAGAAAAATTCTACTGACTGAGGCGGAAATGCCTGAGAACTGGTACAACATTGTGGCCGATATGCCCAATAAGCCGTTACCGCCTCTCAACCCTCAAACGCATGAACCCATTGGCCCCGATGCTTTAGCACCGCTATTTCCTATGGGACTGATTCAGCAGGAAGTGACTCCTGAAAAATGGGTGGCTATTCCAGATGAGGTGCGGCATCTGTACGGTTTATGGCGACCAACTCCGCTGTTCCGAGCCTACGGTTTGGAAAAAGCCCTAGATACTCCTGCGAAAATTTATTACAAATACGAGGGAGTAAGTCCATCGGGTTCACACAAACCTAATACCGCTATTGCCCAAGCCTACTACAACAAGCAGGAAGGAGTAAAGCGGATTACTACCGAAACTGGAGCCGGACAGTGGGGGAGTGCCCTCAGTTTTGCCTGTCAGCACTTTGGCATTGAGTGTGAAGTCTACATGGTGAAAATCAGCTATCATCAGAAGCCTTACCGCAAGTTGATGATGAATACCTGGGGAGCCAGTGTGATTGCTTCCCCCAGTGATAAAACCCAGGCCGGACAAAAAGTATTAGCCCAGCACCCCGACTCACCCGGCAGTTTGGGAATTGCTATTTCCGAGGCGGTGGAGCGAGCGGCAATGGATGAGCACACTAAATATTCACTTGGTAGTGTACTGAATCACGTGCTGATGCACCAAACCATCATTGGTCAGGAGACAGCTATTCAGATGGAAAAAACTGGGGACTTTCCTGATGTGGTGGTCGCCCCGTTCGGAGGAGGTTCTAACTTCGCGGGCATCGCCTTTCCGTTTTTACGCTATAATCTGGAAGAAGGAAAAAATATCCGTTGCATTGCCAGTGAGCCCTCCTCTTGCCCCAAGCTAACTAAAGGAGTATTCCGCTACGATTTTGGCGATACAGTGGGAATGACTCCACTACTCCCGATGTATACGTTAGGCCATAACTTTGTTCCCGCTCCTATTCACGCCGGAGGTTTGCGGTACCACGGAGCCGGAGTGATTGTGAGCCAGTTGCTGAAAGATAAATTGATTGAAGCCCGCTCCCACCATCAGTTAGAATGTTTCGAGGCTGGTATCCAGTTTGCCCGAGCCGAAGGAATTATTCCTGCTCCCGAAGCCAATCATGCCATTGCTACCGTGATTGCTGAGGCGGAACAAGCCAAGGAAGAAGGAAAGTCTAAAACGATCTTATTTAACCTTTGTGGGCACGGTAATTTTGATATGGCAGCGTATGAGAACTATCTGTCAGGTCAATTGCAGGAGCATCAGCTGACTGACCAGGAAATTCAGCAGGCTATTGCGGAGATTGATACTCCCGAGATTGCTTAATCCCAAGAATAAATCATAAACTCTCAATTTGAGAGTTTATGATTTATTTCTTTAATAATCGCTCTACTGTTCGCAAGCAAATACTCTATCAGTTCATTCGCTGGAAGCTATTAATTGCGTTTCGGAAGAGGCTTTTTCAACTGCACAGATTCAGTAGAAAGTCCGTATATCTGAGCTACTTCATAGTAATCGTTGTAGTTGATTGTGCTTTCGGTACGAGCATTCATGCTAGGCGACTCTTCGGCAGGAACTACCACCACTCGGGCAATTTCTCCATTGTAAGCATCACGTTCAGCATCGAGTATAAACCCTGCTTCCGCAAAAATTACTACATCGTTTACTGTGAAATCGTAGTTCATCTGAAGTAAGCCAGCATCAGTGAAGAAGCTAATGGGCATTTTTCGCCAAACGTCGATAAAGCCCCCATCGTCGGCTTCTAGCTGCTCCCATAGCAGGTAAACCAGTACAACATCTTCTATGAAGATTTCATCTTGAGGAGGAAACTCGAAACGGGCTTGCCAGTCGTTAGTAGCATTGAGATCAAACCCGATCTCGTACATCAAACTCAGTGGAGCATCTGCTCCATCAATACCAGGAGGGCCTTGAACGCCGGGAGGGCCAACTGGACCAGGGGTATCACTTTCGAAACTACAACTGGCTAATAATAGTAATCCTAAAACGTAAGTGAAAATATGATGAGATCGCATAGTATAATTATTTATTGTTATGAATAATTATAACTATGGCAAAAAGAGTGCCTTAATGGCTGTTCATTTGAGGGTAAAAGCAAATATTATCTCTCTTTTGATGATGTAATCAAAAGAAAATACTACTTTTTAAGGTCAGCGTAATCAATAAGCTCAATGCCTAATTTCCGAATGGTTTCTTTTACTTCTTCGTCGGTAAGCAGATCAGTAACTCCCTGACGATCAGTAGCTACATTGGTATAACCTATGTGATGTACGGCCTGCACTTCGGGGGTGTTATAGGCGGGATGATCAACAAACATGTAGGTACCGGGAGTAAGGCTTTCTAGCATGGTAATAAAACTGTTAATTTTTTCTTCAGTTGTTTCTTTTGACCCCTGATAGCGGGCGGGTTTCACTCCTGAATCTTCTGGGAAAATGGCTAGACCGTACTCTTCAGTCAGCTTTCTAACTAGGTCGTCTACTTTATCATCTATATGCTGGCAACCCATATGCCCCGTTACGTGAGTAAGCTGGGGAATTTCTCGTTTAGCTAGTTCAATTTGAGCTCGGAATTCCTGTTCAATTTCTTCCAGTTTCCAATCTTGGGCGTGGAGAGCCTGGTCTTCCCCGTAATTATCATTAGCCCAGATCATCGGATAGAAGTAACCAAAGTCATCTGTCAGGCTCGGTGCTAAAGTCAAAGGTTTCCATTTAACATTTTCCCACTCGCTAGTCAAAGTTAAGTGAACTCCCACATCCAGATCAGGATATTCCCGAAGCATTTTTACTGCTTCAGGAAACCAAGGGGTAGGCACCATCACCTCTACTGAGGTAGTGATTCCATTCTCGCAGGTCTCGATAATCGCTTCATTTGCTGCGTGGGTAAATCCCATATCATCGCTGCGAACAATTAACTGGATTGGTTGAGCCATGCTAGAAAAAGTGAGCAAGACAAAGCTTCCTACTATACAAACGGCTTGAGAGAAATAAATCATACAGATAAGATTAGTCGACAGATAATGTGTGTAGTAAGGTAATTACAAAAAAAGCCACTGCAAAAAATTTACAGTGGCTCTATTACATTTTAGGTTATGGTTTAATAACCATCGTTTTGACTTAGACTAGCATTATTGTCAAGTTCCCGTTGGGGAATGGGCTTCAGTAAATTACGCTCACCCCAATTCTGATTAGCTAACGTATTGCCAAAATCTACATCAGTAGGAATATTGATGATTCCGGTTCGATGCCAACGCACCAAATCATCGTAGCGATGTACTTCCAGAGCCAATTCTACCCGGCGTTCATGGCGTAGCCACTCGTGCATTTGATCGGCACTAGCCGAAGTCGGACGGTCGGGAAGTAAATCAGTCGGGGCAGTACCTTCGTAGACAATTTCGTAGTTGTTGCGAGCTCGCTCCCGCACTTGGTTAATCAACTCAGCCGCCTGGGCTACGTTACCATTGCCTAACAATTCTGCTTCGGCAAGTAGGAGTAGCACATCGGAGTAGCGGATAACCCGCTCGTTATTGGTAGAAATATTAGGGGGAAACCCTTCGGCAGCAAACGGACGGACATATTTGGCGGGAGTAGCTCCGGTTACTGACCAGCTAGCCCGGAATACTGTATCGGCGTACTGGTCGCCTTCTTGATAGAAGGTATGAAAGATACGAGGATCGTTAGGCTCAAACTCATTCCGTAAGGAACTGGTAATATGCACTCTGCCGTAGCCAAACTGGTTACCGCCGGGGGCACATTCTCCTTGATTACAGCCCGCAGCCGTGAAGATCCTCCTACCCGTCCCGGCAGCACCTTCGTTCGATACATGATCAGCCGGTAGCCAAGGGTTAAAGTCACCTCGAGTCATCTGTATTTCAAAAATAGATTCGGCGTTATTTTCGGCGTCTTCGCTGAAGTTGTCGCCGTAGTCATCCATCAAGCTATACTGTCCGCTATTTACTACTGCTTGCAAATTCGTAATAGCATCTTGATACTTGCCCGCTTCACCTAGCCATTGGGCACGGTAAATTTGGGCTTTTCCCAGTAAGGCTGAGGCAGCGTAGCGGGTAGCCCGTCCGGTGTTGTCATCATCCCAGCTTTCGGGCAAGTTTTCGGCAGCGAATGCCAAATCGGATTCTATTAAATCCCACACTTCACCCGTTTGGGAGTTTCCTATCCGGGTGTCTTCAATGGTGGTAAGCACTTCATCAATCACCGGAACCTCACCAAAATTACGAGCTAGAATAAAGTAGAAATAAGCCCGGATGAATTTAGCTTCTCCTTCGAAGCGTGCTTTGTTCGATTCGTCAGAAAAGCCATCGGCATCTTCTAATTGGGCAATAACAACATTTGAGCGCATAATACCCTTGTAACTTTCATCCCACACATTACGGAAGTTACCGTTAGTGGAAAGCCAGTTAAACTCCTCTATATCGTTATTCCCTAACTCATTACGAACATCGTCGCCGGGGTACATAATCGGCTGAAACCAGCCTCCTCCAGACTGATCGAAGTATAAGTTTAAAAGGGTAGAGTAAGGAGCTAACGATGCTGCTTCAAAATCCTCCTCATTATTATAAAAGTTTTCGGAGTTAAGCTCCCCAATTGGGGATAAATCCAAGCGGTCATCACAGGTAGCAAAGGCTAGCACACAAGCTAGGGTAAGAGTAATAGACTTTATATAGGTTCTCATAATCTTGTTAATTAAAATCTGGCTTGAACACCTAATTGAAACATTCTGGTTTGGGGGATATTCCCTCGATCAGTACCCGCCTCAAGTTGACTTCCACTTCTTGCCCGGGCATTAAACACTTCCGGATCGGGCCCAGTGTAGGGAGTAATAGTTAACAAATTGGTGGCGGTAACGTAGAAGCGTAAGTTGATTTTATCGGTTACAGTCTCAGGCAATGTATACCCTAACTGAATATTTCTCAGACGAAGAAAATCACCGTCTTCAATCCAGCGATCTGAAAAGCGGTTATTATCGTTCGGGTCAGTAGCAATAGCTCGGGGCATATCATTACTGGTATTAGGCCCTGTCCAGCGATTCTGGGTAGTTGCTTGTTCGGCACGAATCCCTCCAGTCATTGATTCGGAATCCCTTCGGAACTGGTTATACAACTGCACTCCTTCCACTCCCTGAAACAAAACTGATAAATCAAAGTCCTTAAATCCGGCATTGATGTTTAGTCCGTAGAAGAAATCCGGGATTGTCTTACCTAAGTAGGCGCGGTCGTTAGGATCAACTATGCCATCGGATTCCCCCGAGAATAGTTGTCCTTCGGGAGCATCTTCGGCAGCCGGGCCATTAGTATCTACAAAGCGAATATCACCTGGTTGTGGCCCCTGAGAATTGACATCAGGTATGGCATTGGCAACCTCTCCTTCGGTTTGGTATAACCCGTCAGTTTGGTAACCGTAGAAATAGCCAATGGGGAAGCCTATAGCGGTACGGTAACCATCACCTTGGGTAAACTCACTAATACCTTCGTCTATACTAATTAACTCGTTATTAATGGTGGTTAAGTTACCACTTACTCCGAGGCTAAGTCCATTGCTGAATACCGTATTGTAGCCTAGCTCTAGCTCAATCCCGGTATTTCGAACCTCTCCTACATTAGCAGGTGTACTTCCAAAACCAGAGATACGGGGTAGAGGTAGGTTAATCAAGAAATCCTTGGTAGTACGCTGATAGTAGGTGGCCAATAAGTTAAGCTTGTCATTGAAGAAGGACACGTCAATCCCGGCGTCCAGCGTCTCTACCGTTTCCCAAATAATACTTTCATTCACAAAGTTGATCGGTGCTGGAGCTTGCAGGGTATTATCGCCTCCTAAGCCATAGTCAGGGTTGGCCGAAACCCGGAAAACGTGCGGAAACGATGTAGTGGCATCGTTACCTAATTGCCCCCAGCTACCCCGAATTTTAAGGTCAGAAATAAAAGGTACAGTAAAGAAGTCTTCTTCGCCTATCCGCCAAGCAGCAGAAAACGAAGGAAACGTACCCCACCGTCGGTTATCTTGAGGAGAGAAGCGGGAAGTACCATCGCGACGAACCGTAGCAGTGAATAAGTATTTGTTCTGGAAATCGTAGCTCAACCGACCAATGTAACCGACAAAGGAGTTTTCACCTGCCCCACCTCCTAAATCGATAGCATCCTGTCCGTTGGCAACAATTTGGTAGAAATCAGGATCAGAACTCAGAAAGTTCTCAGCTCGTCCGCTTAGCGAGGTGTTGCTAATCTTCTGATATTCAATACCTGCTAGAACGTTAATGCTATGGTCACCGAACGTATTTTCGTAGGTAAGTGTATTGGTAAAAATTTGGCTTACGTTTTCACCGCGTCTATCCCTTCTCTCCTGGGCTCGTTCCAGTCCCATCTCTTGGGCGGTATGGCCAGGATTCCACTGATCATCTCGCTCCAATATGAGGTCAACGGAAGCTTGGGATTTAAAGGTTAACCCTGGTATCAGCATAACTTCAGCGAAGATACCGCCCAATAGTCGGGTGTCGCGCTTATAGTAATCCCTAATTTCGTTTAATCCATTTTGATTGCCAATGGTGCCACCCGCTACATCGAGGTTGCCTTCGTAGCCGTAGCGGTTACCGGTTACCGAATTATCGGTATCAAAAATCTCGTAGAAGGGAGGCATACGAGCGGCATTCGCTAGTAGAAAACCATCGCCAGCGCTATTTACTCCGTGGAAAATGTTCTGATGGGAAACAGTAAACGTCTGGCCGAACTTGATACGGTCATTTATCCGATAATCGCCGTTGGCGCGGAACGAGAAACGTTCTAAGTCCCACTTATTAACCACTGATTCTTGACCAAAGTAGCCCGCCGACACATAGTAGTTGAGGTTATCGTTCGCTCCGGATATCGATAGGTTATAGTTCTGGATAGGAGCATTATTATTTGTAACATTATCAACCCAAGGGGAATTTATATCACGGTAGCGGCTGCCGGGCAGTAAATCGGGGTGTAGCTCCAAAAAGCTTTCGTCTCCAGCCACAAATCCGTTTTGTGCGTTATAGTTATTTTGGGCGTCTTCTATCAAGGCTATTTGCGCCGCAGTGTTGTTCATGTCGTAAAGTTCGGGCAACCTTTGTACTCCGTAGTAGCCATCGAAGTTGATGGTGGGCTTACCCGTCTCACCCCGTTTTGTAGTAATGAGGACTACTCCGTTAGCAGCTCGCACTCCGTATACCGCTGCTGCTGATGCATCTTTTAGTACCGAGATACTTTCAATATCGTTCGGATTAATGGTTGAGAGCGGGTTGGTAGTAGGGTCACTGGAGTTGCTTCCTACTGGTACGCCATCAATCACAAACAACGGTTGGGTATTGCCCACTGTACCTACCCCACGAATTCGCACGGCAACTCCGGCGCCGGGGGTACCACTGGTATTGGTAATTTGTACCCCTGATACTCGACCTTGTAATGCTTGGTCGGCTGAGGCCACAGGGACTTTCTGAATCTCTTCTGCCTCTACTGTACCAATGGATTCGGTTAGTAGTTTTCTGCTTTTTTCACCATAACCAATTACAACGATCTCGGATAGTTGTTCTAAGCTAGGGGATAAAGCCATATTGATAACACTCTGGTTACCAATAGTTACCTCCTCGGTTTCATAACCGATAGAAGAGAATACTAATGTTTGGGCATCATCAGGTACCAATAAACTGTAGTTGCCCTCAGCATCGGTGACTGTCCCGATGGTAGTACCTTTTACCAATATGTTAACCCCAGGAATAGCTGAGTCATCAGAAAGATCAGTCACTTGTCCGGAAATGGGTCTTTCTATAAGAATAGAGGTCACTCGACTAGATAAGCTAGTAGACATCTGAGGAATATTCCGTGTCGGTAGAGTATACTCCGTATGAACACCTATTCTCTTCTGGTCGAGCTTTTTCACTTTATTCTGCTCGTCTTCCGTAATAAAGACCAGCTCGTCGCTAAGTCTTTCGTACTTCAGCCCCAGTGGGGTGAGTAAATTTTTCAACGATTCTTCCAGCGTAGCTGATTCTACTTTATTATGCTTCACATACTTGTCGCTAACTAGCTTAGCAGCGTAGTTGAATCGCACTCCGTAGACTTTCTCGTACTCCTTAAGTACTATTTTAAGCGATTGTTGCGTCTCACCTTGCGAGTAGTAATTAGCTGTGGTGCGGTAGTTTTGATTTAGGGCTACCTTTTGAGCCAGCAGTGGACTATGCCATAATAGCCAGAGGGCTATCAGCATTAGTTGGCGATGAGATAGAATTCTGATCATACTAATGTTATTATAGTGAAGAATGTGTTGTATTAGCTATTTTTTAGCAAAGCTTAGCGTCCGGCCATCTTGCTGTATCTTGATATCAAAGGATCTCTCTAGCATGGGAATCAGCATCTCAACTTCATCCGTTTTGATATTTCCAGTAAAGGCGTACGATTGAATTTCTGCCGACTCAAAACTGATTTCGTAACCGTAGACGTCTTCTAGAAGCTGAGCAATTTTATCCAGGCGCATTTCGTCAAAAATGAGTTCTTGGTGGCGCCAGGCCGTTGGTATCTCAGGGTTTATCTGCTGTATTTTCCATTCCTGCTCACTAGCGGAGTAAGCCAAACGGTCGCCGGGGGTCATGGCTATAGGTGCCGTTTGCTGTTCCATGCGGGGAATGACATTTACTTTACCTGTGTTAAGCACTACTTCCGAATATTCCTGCCGATCTTTTACATTGAAAGTGGTTCCCAGTACTTCTACATCCATATTTTGGCTATGTACCACAAAGGGTAGCCTGACATTACCATCATCAGATAAAAGAATCTGGCGAATATCGAAAAAAGCCTCCCCCTCTAGCCAGACTTCCCGCACGTCAGCCGACTCCCAATCTTCTGCAAAGCGGAGTGAAGAGTTAGCATTTAGCGTAGCTATTGAGCCATCGGGAAGAGTGATTTCTTTAGTCTCAGCGTAAGCAGTACGGTGCGTAGTTGTAGCTGAAAAGACAAAGAAAAGAATGCTAGCAGCTACTACTGCTGTCAAAGAAGCAGCAATGCTAACTCTTGTTCTTACGCTCCAATTTCTGCTTATTGATCGCTTGTTTTCTCCTAGAATTGGTTTGATTTTGTTCCATACGTCCTGCTGAAGGTCAACAGGGCTAGTATCGCTTTTTAGGCGCAGGTTTAATAATAGTTGTTTAGCCTGATTTAGCTTTGGTTTATGTTCAGGGTGCTCTTCAGCCCATTTATTCCAATATTTTTCTAATTCGGGAGTGGGAGACAACACCCATCGCTGAAAGTGTTCGTCAGCAGCGAGTTGTTCTACTGATATTTTTTGGTTGGCCATAGTAAGTGCTTTCTACTTTTACTAAGGCAACTCGTAGGAAAATCTCGTCGGATGGATTGAAAATTTTCTAGTTTTTACAAAATGACCAGCAATAGACTACCTTTTTTGTTGATTGATTAACAGAAACGATAATCAGTTAAAAAATCTATTATAAAAAGAAATGAATGTTACAGATGAAGAATATCAGAAGGGCAGTAGAGGTTAGATCATTGTAATTACCATTATCTTTAATGTTTTTTCGTAAGGCTTTTAAAGCTTTGTATATGAAGTCGTGAGCCTGAGCCGGAGTAATTTCCATTACTTCACTAATTTCAGCGTAGGTTAGTCCATCGTAAAACTTCAGATAAACAACTTCTCGTTGCTTCTCGGTAAGTTGAGCAATGGCCTGCTGTAAACTAGCAAGTTGTTCTTTATTGTTCTGTTGCTGAATCAGGTGAGCTTCGTGCGATAGGCAAATACTGAAAGATGACGGATTAATAGCCTGGTTGTTTTTTGCGTGTATGGCTAGATTTTTTAGTAAAGCTCGGCGGAAGGATTTATACAAATAGTTTCTAATCTGATTGGTAGAGCCAAGTCGCTTGCGGCGTTGCCATAGTTCGGTGAATAACTGCTGAAGAGTGTCGCCAATCAGAGCATCATCGGGGCTGAATTTGCGCCCGTAATTGTAGAGAGGCTGGAAGTAGGTTTGATAGATATGAGCAAACGCAGCTTGGTTCCCGCTTCTAAAAGCATTCCAGGTTTTGGTATCATCAATATGCAGGAACCGACTTTGCAAAATAGGTGAGATATGAAATATAGACCTTCAATACTAAGCTAGTATTGATAATATAACAAAATATTATCTAGAAAAGCGAGTTGTATTAAAAAGCCTGCCCTGGATATACCCATTATTTAGTTTAGTACTCGTATTATAAGATAGTAATATAATAATGTCGGGTTTGCGGATGAACTGCCTTTTCTAGAGAGTAGCCGTCCCTAGAGCCAGTACAGCATAGTGCCTGATGCTGAAGTTTCTGCTTATTAGTACATTCGCTATATGGCTATCGAAAATTCCTCCCGACGCACTTTTCTCCAACAGATTAGCTTTGGCTCTTCTCTGCTTCTAGCCCCTTCTCCTAATGCCTATTCATCTAGCAATTTTTCTCCTGATCTTTATCCTACGCTGGAATCTTTTCAAAATGAAGATGATGATTACCTGATAAGAATAGGGGTGCGCTTCAAAGGACTAGTACCCGATGGACTTTCTGCTGAGATGCGGATTAGGCAAGGAAAAATCCGGCGGGCTAAGTCGTACTTCATGGCAGTAGAAAAGTGGAAGCATCAGACTAATCGACTTTCTTGGCAGATGTCGGGTTTAACTGCTTATCCGTATACAATCATTTGCTGGATCACTCCAAATAGTCGAACCCCGGAATTAAGTATTCAGATTGATAAAGAAACTACCATCTCGCTGACAGAATTATTTGCTCAGCAAGGTTTAGAGTACGCTACCGACACGTTGGATGTATCAGTAGGTCTACTGGGTTCGCAAGAAATTGGTACTGTTGACCGGTCTTTCTTTAACGTTTCATCCGATAACGATAAGTTTCAGTTTGCGGTAATGGCTGATCCGCAGGGAGGCGATGCCCGGGATATGACTAACGGTAGTATTACCCGAATGAAAATTCACAATGCTTTTATAGAAAATAGTGTTTCGTTGGTTTCCCTACTGAAAAATCCGGCTTTTTGCTTAGTACTAGGCGATATTGTAGATAGCCAAGGGCAGGAGACGAATTTTGATCAGACGTTGGCATATTTCAAGCAAGCTGATGTTCCTTGGCTGTACAGTGTGGGTAACCATGAAACTAAGTATCGACTTACCTTCGGGGCTGACTACGATTTTTCAGGATTTAGTAACTACCTGGCTGCTCAGAAAAAAATCAACGGGATGGATAAGCTACTCTATTCCTTCAATCTGGGCAAGTGGCACTTCATCGTCTGGCCCGACCCACTACGGAAAAACTTTTGGGAAACACATCCCCACTACTTCGATTGGCTAGAGCAGGATTTGGAACAACACCAAGACCAGCCCACTTTCCTTTTACAGCATATCCCGGCTCACCCCATTGGGATTGACCCATTGATAAGCTACGTTGAGTCAGTGGAGGTAAAACGCACATTGTTGGATATATTGGCTAAGTACGGTAATGTAAAGTATGTGCTCAGTGGTCACGTGCATATTCCATTGATTGCATCACGCAAAACGGCAGTCACTTATCAGGGCATGAATTTGATTAACCTTCCTGCGGCTGGTTTTCGCCCCCGGGGTTTTGGGGAAGAAGACATTACTGGTGGACCAGTACAGGGTATTGCCGTAGCAAACATTGACGGTGAAGAAGCTAAGGTAGCTTTTCACACTGTGACCGATGAGATTTACGATTATCCGGCCAGCTTACAGGAGTTCTCTCCCGAGGCGTACCCACTCTGGTTGAAGCACAAATGGGAACTAGAAGCCAGTGATAAAGTTCAGAATGGTGACTTTTCGGAAGGATTGAAAAGCTGGCATCGCCGCTTTGTTTACGAGGAAAATAGAAACCCCTCTAACATCTGCGAAGTACGTAAATGGCGAAATCAATCAGCACTATACCTTTACTCGGCTAGTCGGGGTTACCGTGTGCCAGGACAAGATCGTCTTCCGCAAACTATTAATCGGATATGCCAAGCTATTTCGATAAATCCTGATCAGCGTCCAGCCTTATCATTCCAGCACCAAGTAGACAATGAAAACTCTAACTCTAATGAGTGGGTAGGAGCTTTTATTTGGATTGAGGGATTTGAAAAAGATCTAAAAAAGCTCAATCAGGTCTACGCTATTGGTAAAGCTTACGGTAATTTGCGTGATAACCACCGAGGATTAACCCCACCTACTACTAACTACTTCAGTTTACCAATCATCTCTGACGCTAAGAGCGTACAACTGAACATTGCCCAAAATTACGAAGAGAATCAAGGAAGCAACTTTTTATCTCTCAATCTAGACAGGTTAGTTGTAAACCTAGGTGTCTGGACAGCTAATGAAAAGCCCAGCCAGCGAATGGGAGTCTACTTTACTGGTTTTCGCTTGGACGAAAACCCAACTAATACTGCTTTAGTAGAAGTAAACCCTCAAAATATTTGGCGCAAGGGAATTGACCATATTGCTGGCGAGCACGTCAACGTAGAAGAACGCTACGTTCCTCCTCACCGAAGTTGAACCTAAACCTTGGTTTCGGGTCTAGAGCGATGGGCGGCGAATGAGGTAGAAAGGGTTACGAATTTTCTCATTACGCTTCTCTAAAATAAGTTGGGCAGCGGTCTCACCCATCTTCTGAAAATCAGAAGAAATTACTGCAATACCATCGTGTAGTACCTCTTTTAGTGGCGTGTCGTTATACGAAATAATGCCTACGTCTCGTCCAATCTTTAACTTGTTGTTCTTGCAGTACTTGATTACTTCTACCAAGTCATCATCTTCAATTATCAGATACAAGTTCTTAGGTCGCACCCAAGTCGGATCAAACACATTGGTGATACAGTAGTCAAAGTGATACTCGGTACAGAATCGCTTAAAGCTTGTCATCAGTTCGGGGCGGTACTGGTTTCCATCCGGAAAAATGAAGTAGAGTTTCTCATATTTGTTGAGGTCATCTAGTGCTGATACTAAAACCTGATAAGTATCTTCCTCAAAATTTTCACAAACAGCTTTATACTTTCCATTCAAGGTGTCTATGTCCTTGTCAATGAGCACTAGCTTGTTACTAGGAATCTTCTCTATAACCGCTTGGGTCTTTCCCGAAAAATCTTTGAAGCAGGGGATGATGGCGTAATAGTTAAATTTCCCTAGATTTTCTTCAATGATTCGCTCTAGTTTGGCAGTACTGTAGTGGTGTACGAATGTTTCCACAACAGCTTTTTCACCTAGAGACTCCACAAAGGCATTGACAATTTTTTTCTTGTGAGCACTAATCTTGTTAATTGCCAGCAATACTCGTAATTGTCCGGTAGGTTGAAGTGTATTTACGTAGTAACCTTTACCGGGTACTGATACTAGCACGCCTTCCTCTCGCAGTTTATTGTAGGCTTTTTCTACTGTATCTCGCGATAAATAGAAGTCTTCGCTAGTTTCGTTGATAGAGGGTATTCGCTCGCCCTGTTTAAAAATACCGTGTTCAATATCTGATTTGATCAGATTAATTACCTGGCGGTACTTAGGAATGCGGGAGTCACCGAAAATGAGTGATTCGTCGGAAGAACGCATGTTAATGTTGTATTGGTACGATTATGTTGGGTAGTAAAATACAGATTATTGATGAAAAGTCATCGTAAAACTCCTACTGTGCGTTTCAAATAGATAGTAGGAGGCAAAAAAAGCCTGAACTTAGTCAGGCTTTAGGTAATTCAATTTGCTCTCCAGCTTTACTGTAGAAGTGATATTCCATCATACCTAATGATGAGTCTTTTTCCAGATTCACCCACTTACGGTATTTAAAGAGCCAGTTTAGTCGTTTAGACATGATTCCGTGGGTAAAGTAGGCGAATAAATATGGATGCAGCGCAATGGTCAGCGATTTTTCATTTTGCTTACCCAGTAAATAATCTACATCCCGTTCGATCTGGTCGGAAATTAATATAGAAGGAGTAACTTTACCGGTGCCATTGCATGTAGGGCAAATTTCCTTGGTTACAATATTCAGCTCGGGGCGTACCCTTTGTCGGGTAATTTGCATGAGGCCAAATTTAGTAAGGGGCAGAATAGTATGCTTGGCTCGGTCACTCTTCATCACCTCGCGCATCTTCTGATAAACTGCTTTCTTATTCTCGGAACTTCGCATGTCGATGAAGTCTACGACGATGATTCCGCCCATATCACGCAGGCGAAGTTGCCGAGCAATTTCCTCTACGGCCTGTAAATTTACATTGAGAGCAGTCGCTTCCTGATCTTTTTCTGAGTTAGATTTATTACCACTGTTCACATCAACTACGTGCAGAGCTTCGGTATGCTCAATAATGAGATAGCCACCGCCCGGCACACTTACTGACTGCCCAAATAGTGATTTGAGCTGTTTCTCAATGCCATAACTTTCAAACAGTTTGGCTTTACCGTGGTAGTGCTTAACAATCTTCTCTTTTTTAGGGGCAATCGTTTTGATGTACGATTTTACCTCCGAGAAAATATCGTTATCATCGGTAACAATACTATCGAATGATTCATTTAGTACATCGCGCAACAACGAAGAGGCTCGCCCCACTTCCCCAATAATCTTTTCCCGAGGTTTGGCAGTTTGTAGCTTCTTCATACCATCTTGCCAGGTCTTCACCAGGTTTCGCAGATCACGGTCTAGCTCAGCTACCTCCTTACCGGAGGCTACTGTGCGAATAATGACACCGAAACCTTCTGGCTTGATAGAAGAAACCAAGCGACTCAGTCGCTTGCGTTCATTTTTATCGGTGATTTTTTTCGATATATTAACTACGCTCGAGAAGGGTACCAGTATGAGGTATCTTCCGGCAATAGACAACTCGCAGGACAATCGTGGCCCTTTAGTTGAGATAGGTTCCTTGACAATTTGTACCAATACAGCCTGATTCCTATTGAGTACCTGATTGATTTTTCCAAGCTTATCAATATCAGGTTCAGAATCGATCTTGCCGATTGGCTTCCCGTTACTTTTCTTCGCAAGTATACCTCGAACGTGTTTATTCAGCGTTCGGATTTGAGGACCTAAATCCAAGTAGTGCAGAAAGGCGTCTTTTTCATAGCCTACGTCGATAAACGCAGCGTTTAGACCTGGCACTACTTTCCGGACGGTTCCCAAATAGATATCACCAACGGTGAATTTGTTGGTGTCAACTTCTTGATGAAATTCTACAAGGCTCTTATCTCGTAAAAGTGCTATACGACATCCGTCTTGAGTTGAATTGATAACTAATTCATTGCTCAAGGGATTAATATTTTAAGGGTATGGTATTTTGCTATATTTTAAATTGCAGACAACAAACACATCTGCATCATTAATAGCCAAATACAAAATAGTAGTAAGAGGGTAGGCTACTACAAAAAAGTGCATTTACCTACCCAAAAAAGAGTCTTGTATTATTTTTTCTTATGACGATTTTTTCTCAGACGCTTCTTACGCTTATGCGTAGCAATTTTGTGTCGTTTTCGTTTTTTTCCACAAGGCATATTCTTAATGTTTTAGTGAAACAAATAATTTTATGTTATGATACTTCAATCTGTTAAATCTCATGAGCGATAGCACTAAACTCTAACAATTTAACACCACATTGCTCAATTAAATTCTCTCTAAATAATTATCCACATTAGCAACTATCTCGGGGTCATCGCTAATTGTTTTAATATATTCAAATTGCTTTCTTGATTTTTCGTTCTCTCCAGCTTCCAAATAACTTACTCCAAGCAAAAACTGCGCTTGCAGATTATCAGGGTTGATTTCTTTCACTTTCTCAAATCGTTCTACGGCTTTCTCATGTTGCCCTGATTGCATAGAAAGCAAACCTAAATTGTAGGTAGCTAATTCGTGGTTCTCATCCGCCTCTACTACTTCACGCAGCATCTGAATACCTTGCATCGGGTTTGACGAACCAATGTACGTCATGGCTGATTTGGTTTTCGCATCCAAGTTGTCAGGCTCAGCTTCTAACACTTTGTCAAAGTAGAAGCGCACTTTTTCGCCTAACTGCTGACCTTGTCCACTACTGAGTGCTCGCATGAAGGACTCGTAGTACATTTCTCCAGCTCTTTTCTCATCTGCTAGTGCCTCTGTCTGCTGAGCTATTACTTCTGCATAATACGCGGCACTATCATAGCGGTCAGCTCGGATGAAGAGTTCCACTAATGAACTGGCAAAGATAGTATTTTTTTCGGTATCTGTGTTGGCAAGATATAAAGCACGGAGGCTATCGGCTTCTTCCTGTACGGCGGGAGTAAGTGGGGGGAGGTGAGCGTCTTCTCCGGTTTCGGCTACTGGAGATGGTGGTTCGCTTACAGAGTCCCCATCATTATCTACTACAATTCGCGGTAAACTGAATAGAGCTACAACCGCGATGATGGCTACCCCTACTATAATCAACTGTTTTTTAGCCATAGTTTCGGAAAATCACGGGGCTTTAGAAGCCACCAGAAAGGAAAGCCGTTTAGCTAGGCTCAGTTACTTTAAGTTTCTCACTCAACTTTTCGCTGGTTTTAATCTTCTCTACAAAAACCTTGGAAGGTTTAAAGCTAGGGACGAAATGTTCTTCGATAACGATGGCGGTATTTTTAGAAATATTACGGCCAATTTTCTGCGCTCGCTTTTTATTCACAAAGCTCCCAAATCCACGTACATAAATGTTTTCACCCTCCGCCATTGAATTTTTTACTACAGTAAAGAAAGCCTCCACAGTGGTATAAACATCTGCTTTGTCAATACCTGTTTTGTCAGCAATCTGTTGAACTACTTCTGCTTTGGTCACGTTTCGTCTAGGTTTTAGTTAAGTACTGGATTTTGGAAGTTACCCCAATTTTGGGAGCGTAAATTTAAAGGTAAATCATAAATTTAAAAAAAAAGAAACAAAATATCCCTGAAGTGTATCATCTTTCCAAAGATTCTATCGCCTTATTAGCCAATCAGTTTGGAGCAGTTACTTTTTTCTGAGAAAATTATTCAGTGGTATCAGAAGCATCGTCGTGATTTACCCTGGCGGCACACAACCGATCCGTACCAAATCTGGCTTTCGGAAGTCATCTTGCAACAAACTCGAGTTGCTCAAGGGTTACCTTACTATCAAAGGTTTATAGAGGCTTTTCCTAGTGTGTACGATTTGGCAAATGCCTCTGAACAAGAAGTACTTCGGTTGTGGCAGGGGTTGGGTTACTACTCGCGGGCTCGCAACCTGCACGCCTGCGCCAAAAGTATTGTTAAGGACTACGGAGGTAAATTTCCAACAACTTACCAAGAGTTGATAAAATTGAAAGGCGTTGGTGCTTACACTGCGGCGGCTATTGCTTCGTTTGCTTTTAATGAAACTGTTCCGGTAGTAGATGGCAATGTGTACCGGGTGCTCGCCCGGGTATTTGGTATTGATGACGATATTTTATCTACTACTGGACAAAAGAGATTCCGAAAAGTTGCTGATCAGTTAGTCCCTGACGGGAAGGCTAATGTGTATAATCAGGCTATTATGGAGTTTGGAGCGTTGCAATGCACTCCGGCGAATCCAGCTTGTTTACTTTGTCCAGTAGAGGCAACCTGCTACGCTTATCAGCATGGCAAACAAAAAGAACTGCCCGTAAAAATTAAAAAAGGGAAAATTAAAGATCGCTATTTGCATTATGTGGTAGTTCAGCAAAATGAAAAACTCTTGATGAAGCAGCGTCCAGCTAAGGGTATTTGGGCAGGGTTATATGATTTTCACCTAGTAGAGGCTAGTAAATCTCAGGAATGGGATGCGTTAGATGATTCCCTTGTAAGTGAATTGGTACAGCAACAACCTGCGGTAAAAAAATCAAAAGTATATCAGCATCAGCTATCGCATCAGCGTCTGCACGTTATTTTCTACACAGTTACTGTAAATGGAAGTCTAGCACAAGAGCCTCTCGCTACTACCGGACAATTCTACTCGCAAGAAGAAGTAGAGCGACTACCGAAACCTATTTTAATTGATAATTTTTTACAAAATGAGATTCTATCTCATTAATTAATTTAGTAACTTGTTAAGAGGCAGGTTCGGTCATTACCCCAATTTTCACCAACTTTGCGAATCATTGGAACATTAAGCGGTCTTTTTAAGTAATAAAATACATATTAACACCAATTATCTATGGCTGGAGTCAATAAAGTAATATTAGTGGGCAATTTGGGGGCTGATCCGGAAATCCGTCATCTGGAAAGCGGATCTAAAGTAGCCAATATCAGCATCGCTACCTCAGAATCATATACTAATCGTAATGGCGAAAGAGTAGAGCAAACCGAATGGCACCGGGTAGAGCTGTGGGATCGTTTGGCTGATCTGTGTGAAAAATATCTAGCCAAGGGGCGCACGGTTTATATTGAAGGAAAAATTAGGACAAACGAGTATCAAGATAAGGAGGGTATTACGCGCTATGATAAGCGGATTCGTGCTACTAACATGACTTTTGTAGGTGGTCGGAATGAGGAAAATAGTGGAAATAATTACTCTCCTCCTCCAAGCAAAGCAAGTGTTCCCCAAGCATCTGAGCCGAGCGGTGCAGCACCCGCCAGCTCTACACCCGCCCCAGCAACCAGCACCGGAACTGCAGCTAACGACGAAATGGACGATCTGCCGTTCTAATTGATCACCTAAATCTAATCTGTTGGAATCTTCTTTAGACGACCCACTCCCGGAACCGCTGCTCTTTTTACTGGTTGATACTCTTACTACACCTACCCTGTTCTACGTTGGTATTGTCATACTTCTGCTGGTTCTGCTGTTTTGTTCAGCTATGATTTCTGGCTCTGAAGTAGCGTTCTTCTCCCTTTCTTCGGACGAAGTGGATACATGCCGGGATAGTCAGTCACCAGCCGATCGTCATATTACCAATTTGCTAGATCAGCCAAAAATATTGCTGGCTACTATTCTGATACTGAATAACTTAGTGAACGTAGCCATCGTAACACTCTCGACCTACGCCACTTGGCAGTACTTTGGGAAAAATACTGGAGGGAGCGTAATTGTAATACTTACTACTTCAGTAACCGTGGCCATTCTGTTTTTCGGTGAGATTCTGCCTAAGCAGTATGCTGTTCACTATTCCTTGATTTTTGCCAAACGTACGGCAGGTACCTTAAATATTGCTGCCCGTTTTTTCAAACCCCTATCCATTGCATTGATGTCGTTTAGCAATTTGGTAGAAAAACGGCTGGACAGAAAGGGCTATCAGGTTTCGGTAGATGAACTGAACCAGGCACTAGAAATTACTACTCGTAATGATAAGAATGCCACTGAAGAAGAGAAGGGGATTTTAAAAGGAATTGTAAACTTTGGTACGCTTTCCGTAAAGCAGGTGATGCGTTCTCGTATTGATATTACCGCAATTGATATTGAGCTTGATTTTCACGAGCTGATGGATATTATCAACAAAACGGGCTACTCCCGTTTACCCGTTTATCGGGAAACAGTTGATAGTATTGAGGGAATTCTGTATGTAAAAGACTTGCTTCCTCACCTCGATCAGGAAGATACATTCACTTGGCAAAGTCTATTACATAAAGGTTTTTTTGTTCCGGAGAGTAAGAAAATAGATTCTCTACTGAAAGATTTTCAGGACAAGCGCGTACATATGGCTATTGTCGTCGATGAATATGGCGGCACTTCGGGACTCATCACTCTAGAAGATATTATTGAAGAAATTGTAGGGGAGATCAACGACGAGTTTGATGAAAATGATATTCACTACAATAAGCTAGATGAGAATACTTTTGTATTTGAGGGGAAAACTTCACTGAACGACTTTTGTAAAGTTCTGGACGAAGATATTTCCTTGTTTGAAAGTGTGAAGGGGGAAAGTGAATCGTTGGGCGGGTTGCTCTTAGAAATTCACGCCAAACTGCCCCGAGCCGGGGAAAAAATTCAGTACGATAAGTATGTGTTTACTGTAGTAGCGGTTGACAATAAGCGTATCAAACGGATTCGGGTGTTACGACAGTACCCGAATAAAGTGACCCAATCCCAGGAAAAAATAAATTCATCGGTTAATCGCTAGTATGGAATTACATTACCGCACTTTGGGCAAGGGTCAGCCCGTCATAATTTTGCACGGTATTTTCGGTACTTCTGACAACTGGCAAACTTTTGGTAAGCAGCTTGCGGGAAATTATCAGGTTTTTCTGGTTGACCAACGTAACCACGGTTTATCTCCCCACAGTGATACGTTTGATTATCCGACGATGGCCGCTGATTTGCACCAATTTATTCAGCAACATCAGTTAGAAAACCCGGTCATTATTGGGCATTCAATGGGGGGAAAGGTGGCTATGTTCTATGCGGTATCTCATCCTGAAGAACTTGATAAATTAGTGGTGGTAGATATTGCGCCCCGAAATTACCCTATTCATCATCAGCATATTTTAGATGCTATGAGTGGAGTAGGTTTAGCGTCAGCCACTAGCCGAAAGGATATTGAGGAACAGCTAAAGCCCTACTTGCCTGATTTTGGGGTACGGCAGTTCATTATGAAAAACCTGAAGCGGGAAGATGATAACTCCTTTTCTTGGAAACTGAACCTTTCGGCTATTAAGGAAAATATTGCCAATGTAGGCTTAGCAGTAGATAATGATGCTAAAGTAGATAGATCAACGCTGTTTGTGCGAGGAGAAAATTCTGATTATATCGGTTCTGAAGACGAAGAATTAATTCGACAAATTTTTCCTCTGGCTCAAATAGTCACCATAGAAAATGCCGGACACTGGGTACACGCTGAACAGCCCAAAGCACTGTATGAAGTATTGCTGAAATTTTTATCTAACTGAGAAATCATCTCTAGCTTAATCGCCGAAATAGATAAATGATCAGAGAAACAATTACACTCAATAGAATACTAGTTGCTAAGGGAAAGTAGAAGGTGAAATTCTCTCGCTCAATACTAATATCGCCGGGAAGCCTTCCAATCAAAGGAATTCGGTCGGAGAAATACACCATTAATCCTACAAACACAATTGTTATTCCCACAATGATTAGTAAAAGCCCCATATTCTTTCGTTGACTTTTCATCGCCTATGCCTGACGCTTCATCAAAAGGTACTATCTATTTAATTCCCACGGTAATTGCCCCCGATACTCAGTCGCAAGTTTTAGCACCGCAAGTTCGGGAAATTGCGAACCGAATTAGTTATTTTTTAGTAGAGAATGTGCGTACTGCTCGTCGCTTTTTAAGTTCTATGTCTATTCAAACACCCATTAGTGAGCTTCAGTTTGAGTTACTTACCAAGAAAACTTCTTCGGATACATTACCTCACTTAATGAAGCCTGCTTTAGTCGGACAAGATATTGGTATTATGTCTGAGGCTGGTTGTCCGGGAGTAGCTGACCCAGGGGCTAGGGCAGTCGCTTATGCTCATCAGCAAAGCTTTCGCGTGGTTCCGCTGGTAGGACCATCTTCAATCTTACTTGCCCTCATGGCATCGGGCTTTAGCGGGCAATCTTTTGCGTTTCATGGCTATCTACCCATAGATAGAGAAAAGCGAAGGCAGGCTATTAAAAGGTTAGAAAAACAGTCAAAACAATATAATCAGACTCAGATTTTTATGGAAACTCCGTACCGTAATAACCAATTACTAGCGGATGTTATTAAATGCTGTCAGCCTAAAACCTTAATCTGTGTAGCTAGAAATATCAGTGGTTCAGATGAATACATTAAAACCCAGCCCGTTTGTATCTGGCAAAAAAACTTACCTGATTTACACAAAGTACCAACGGTGTTTTTGTTATATGCGGCTAAATAAGGTGTATGGTGCTCAATTATTATAATTATCCCTGAACACAATATTAAGTTTGAGTTTTTCTGCATTTCATTAACTTTGCCCAACTAAATCTTATCGTGAGATTATCATTGTAATTCAACTAAAATGTTGAATTACGACTATTTTCATACTATCAATTATTTCATTTTCAACTAACGTTCTATGCCATATTTGTTCACGTCCGAATCAGTCTCTGAAGGACACCCTGATAAAGTTGCCGATCAAATTTCTGATGCCATTCTGGATGCCATGCTTACGCAGGATCCTAATTCCCGCGTAGCTTGCGAAACATTCGTAACCACCGGGTTAGTAGTAGTAGGCGGAGAGGTAACAACTACTGCATACGTAGAAATCCCAGATATTGTACGTAAAACCATTCAGAAAATTGGCTATACCAAAGGCAATTATATGTTTGATGCCGAGTCTTGTGGTGTAGTAGTTACCCTGCACAGCCAGTCACCTGATATTGCCCGCGGGGTGGATGAAAGTGAGAATAAAGAGCAAGGAGCTGGTGACCAAGGAATGATGTTTGGCTACGCCAACAAAGAAACTCCCGAATATATGCCGATGGCGTTGGCTTTTTCTCACCGCTTGGTACAAGAACTAGCCCGCATTCGCCACGAGCAACCTGAGCTGATTCCTTACCTTCGGCCCGATGCCAAAGCTCAGGTTACTATAGAATACGATGACAATAAGCAGCCGACCCGGGTACATACGGTAGTGGTTTCTACGCAACACGACGACTTTGTTCAGCCGGAAAATGATAGTTCTCAAGCTAAAGATGAAGCTGAGAAACAAATGCTAGCTCGTATTCGTGAGGATGTAATTGCTCACGTAGTAAAGAAGGTGATTCCGGAGGACTTACTGCAAGACACTATTTATCATATCAATCCTACTGGAAACTTTGTGATTGGTGGGCCTCATGGCGATGCGGGATTGACTGGAAGAAAAATTATTGTCGACACCTACGGAGGACGTGGGGCGCACGGTGGTGGTGCTTTTTCTGGTAAAGATTCCAGTAAGGTTGACCGAAGTGCAGCTTATGCAGCCCGACACATTGCTAAAAACCTGGTAGCCGCTGGAGTAGCTGATGAGATGTTGGTACAGGTAGCTTACGCAATTGGGGTGGCCGATCCAGTATCGTTATTAGTAGATACTTACGGAACCGCGCACGTAGAGAAAACCGATGCCGAGATTGCCGAAATTACCCGGTCACTGTTTGATATGCGGCCTAAGGCAATTGTTGAGCGTTTTGGTCTGAAACAACCTATTTTCTCTCCTACGGCTGCCTATGGTCATATGGGACGGGAAGCTTACGAAGGTGAAGTAGATATTGAGATGATTGAATTGCAGCAAGAAGGTAACGTAAACCGCACAGTAAACACCAAGGTGAAGAAAACAGTAAATTTCTTCGGTTGGGAAAAATTAGATTATGTAGATAAGATTAAAGACTCTTTTGGGCTGTAATAATTACTCTTCTTCTTTTGAAAGTAAAAAGGATTCGGAGTCTCCGAATCCTTTTTTCGTTAGCCCGTTAGTGGGATGATTGCTTTTCTTTATATTTTCTTAATTGTCTGCGTAAAGCATCTACCGCCTGATCAGTAGCGGCTTCGAAGGACTCACTCTGCTCTTTAGCAAAAAGCTGATTCCCCGGAATATTGAGTTTGATTTCTACAATCTTATTATCAATAGCCTCACCGTTCTCAAGTTTTAAGAACACTTCCCCATCTACAATACGTTCGTAAATTGCTTCTAGCTTATCAACTTTTCGCTGGATAAAATCAAGTAGTTGGGGAGTGGCATTAACATGGACAGCATTCATCTGTAGCTTCATATCAAATTTAGGTTAAGTGTAAAATCATTCTATATATGCAACTGTTTTTCAAACGGAAAGATGCGGCAATCCTGAATTTATAGAAAATTACGCTTTCGGGTGGGCCTGTTTAAATATTTTCTTCAATTGCTCAGTGGAATTGTGAGTGTATACCTGAGTGGCCGCCAGAGTAGCATGACCGAGCAAATCCTTGATAGCATGTAAATCAGCACCGTTATCAAGTAAGTGAGTAGCAAAGGTATGTCGCATTACGTGTGGACTACGCTTATCAATAGTTGTATATTGATCCAGGTATTTTCGCACAGTGCGGTAGACCATCATTGGGTACAGTTGGTCTCCTTTATTCGTAACCAGCAGATAGTGATGAAAATTATCTCCTTTAAAAAAGGTGTTCTTCATATCTAAGTAGCGTTTAATTAATTCTGCTAGGCTTTTTGGGAATGGAATAATCCGCTCTTTAGCTCCCTTTCCTCGTACTTTCAGCGTGGCATCCGATAAATTTACTAGGTCAGTTTCTAGATTAATAAGTTCTGAAAGGCGAATACCTGCCCCGTAGAAGAGCTCTAAAATCAGACGATCGCGGTATCCCGGAAAATCTTTGGTAAATGTACATTGGTCTAGCAGTTCAAACAAGTCATTGTTCTGCACAAAGTGGGGTAGGGGATAATTAGCCTTTAGAGCTTTTACCTTGTGGGTAGGATTTTGCTTAATATACTCCCGTTGCTGTAAAAATTTGTAATATGATCGTAGAGTACTCACCTTTCGATTAATTGACCGAGCCGTATTTTGCTTATTAGCTAAATCAACAATCCACGCTCGGATTTCCTGATGATCCGCTTTTTCGGTGGGCAAACCCGGAGCGTGATGTTTTAGAAAAGCATGAAATTGCAGCAAGTCAGTATGATAAGAAGTAATGGTGTGAGGACTCGCTCGCTTTTCGTAAGTCAGAAATTTGATAAATGTATCAATCATAAAAAAAGGGCTAATGCCCTGAATATAAGAAAAAAATAGGAAGAGATTTTCCTTCTAACTATTTTCTTTAGATTGCATACGTTGGCGGTACGCTGCCTTAATACGCTCAGTACGGCGAGCTACTGAAGGTTTTTCGTAGTGAGTGCGTGAGCGTAATTCACGAAGAGTGCCAGTTTTCTCAAATTTTTTCTTGAAGCGCTTCAGTGCACGATCAATTGATTCGTTTTCTTTTACGTTTACTGTAATCATAAAATATTTTTTTATTTTTGCTATTCCTAAAAATAAGTCTGCGAATTTACTAAATGATTCTAAGGTGGGCAACATTTTTGTGCTAAACCACCCTAGAATCTGGCTCTTAACATCGCTACCGAGGAGAAGGTTCTCAGCAGTCGCTTCATCTTGACCTATTCTTGTTTTTATTTAATATAAATTATTAGAATAATATAATTTTAATACATTTGTAATATATTTGTCTTATACTATATTTGTTCACAAATTAAATTTTAAAAAATTATGAAGTTAGCAGTAGTAGGAACAGGCTACGTCGGCCTAGTTACTGGAACATGCTTTGCAGAAACTGGAAATACTGTAACCTGTGTAGATATTGACGAAAGAAAAGTCGCCAAACTTAGAAATGGCGAAATTCCAATCTACGAACCAGGTTTAGATGCTCTTTTCGATCGAAATATTAAACAGGGACGTCTTCACTTTACTACTGATCTTAAAGAAGGTATTGAAGGAGCTAAAATTATTTTTTTAGCATTACCTACCCCTCCCGGTGAAGATGGTTCGGCTGACCTACAGTATGTACTGAAAGTTGCAGGTGATCTGGGGCCAATTTTAGAAGATTATACAGTGATTGTAGATAAGAGTACTGTACCGGTGGGCACTGCCGAAAAAGTACGGGCAAAAATTGCTGAGCATGCTAAAGTTGATTTTAGTGTAGTATCTAACCCTGAATTCTTGCGAGAAGGAGTAGCCGTAGAAGACTTTATGAAGCCCGACCGGGTGGTGGTAGGAACTAGCTCGCCTAAAGCTCAAGAGATTATGGATAAGCTGTATGCACCAATGGTACGGCAAGGTAACCCAGTAATTTTTATGGATGAAGCTTCAGCTGAGCTCACCAAGTATGCGGCTAACTCATTCTTAGCGACCAAGATCACTTTCATGAATGAAATTGCCAACCTCTGCGAGCTACTAGGAGCTGATGTGGATATGGTTCGTAAAGGTATTGGTACGGATACTCGAATTGGTAAGCGTTTCTTGTTTGCGGGTATTGGCTACGGCGGAAGCTGTTTCCCTAAAGATGTACAGGCATTGGCCAAGTCAGCTAATGATGCTGAGTACGATTTCAAAATCTTGAAGTCAGTAATGGATATTAATAAGGGGCAGAAGACCCGACTAATTGATAAAGCTAAGCAGCACTACGGTAGTGATTTAAGTGGGAAGACCTTTGCTGTTTGGGGGTTAGCTTTCAAACCTTACACTGATGATATTCGGGAAGCCCCTGCTTTGTACAATATTAAGGAGTTAGTAGCGGCTGGTGCCAAAGTAAAAGCTTATGATCCTGAAGCGATGAAAAATGTTCGTGAGATTGTAGGCGATGATATAGAATACTGCGTAGATGAGTATCATGCTGCTGAAGAAGCCGACGCAATTTTTATTATGACGGAGTGGCCTATCTTCCGAACTCCAGATTTTGAAAAACTTTCGTCAATTCTCAAAGGAAAGATTATCTTTGACGGTAGAAACTTATACGAGCCTGAAGCAATGAAAGAATTAGGCTTCGTCTATTATAGTATCGGAAGAAAAGATATTCATGAGTAAACAACGCGTGTTAATTACAGGGGGAGCCGGGTTTCTTGGCTCCCATCTTTGTGAACGTTTTCTGAAAGAAGGTTACTACGTCATTGCGATGGATAACCTGATTACCGGAAACATAAAAAATATTGAACACTTAATGCATCGCTCTGATTTTGAATACTATCACAGCGATGTTTCTAATTATGTGCATGTCTCAGGTGACCTAGACTACATTTTGCACTTTGCCTCTCCAGCCAGTCCGATCGATTACCTGCAAATGCCTATCCAGACTCTAAAGGTAGGCTCACTAGGTACGCATAACTGTTTGGGACTGGCTCGAGCCAAAAATGCCCGAATCTTGGTAGCTTCCACCTCGGAGGTGTACGGAGATCCCAATATCCACCCTCAGCCCGAAACCTACTGGGGCAACGTAAACCCGATTGGTCCACGAGGCGTATATGACGAGGCCAAACGATTTCAGGAAGCCATCACGATGGCTTACCATACCTACCATAAGCTGGAAACCCGCATTATCCGTATTTTTAACACCTACGGACCCCGGATGCGTTTGAATGATGGGCGAGCTTTACCAGCATTTCTGGGACAAGCCCTACGAGGGCAAGATATCACTGTGTTTGGTGATGGTTCTCAAACCCGCTCTTTCTGTTACGTAGATGATCTGGTAGAAGGTATTTACCGCTTGCTGCTGAGTGACTATCCTCATCCAGTTAATATTGGTAACCCCGATGAGATCAGCATCAGGGATTTTGCGGAGGAAATTATCAAGCTAACGGGTACTGATCAGAAAATTGTTTATAAACCACTACCTAAGGACGACCCTATGCAGCGCAAGCCCGACATTTCCCGTGCTAAAGAAATATTGGGTTGGGAGCCTAAAGTGTCTCGAGCTGAAGGACTAAAGATTACTTACGAGTATTATAAAGATCGGGCGTAGCAGGAGACGACCATTAGTAGCTAAACTAGCTGCTTACGATACATTTGAATAGTGTTTTCCAATCCATAGTAGAGTGCATCGCAGATCAGAGCATGACCGATAGAAACTTCATCAAGAAAAGGAATTCGTTCTTTTAAGTAGGCTAGGTTTTTCAGATCAAGGTCGTGCCCAGCGTTAATACCTAAATTTAACTTCTGGGCTCTATTAGCAGCACTTACGTAAGCGGCAACTGCTTTTTCTCGATCTTCGGAATAATGACTAGCGTAAGGCTCGGTGTAAAGCTCAATCCGGTCAGTACCTACTAAAGATGCGCCTTCAACCGTAGTTACATCAGGATCAACAAAAATAGAGGTTCGTACTCCCCACTCCTTGATTTGAGTGATGATCTCTTTCAAAAGAATTGCCTGTGCCACAGTATCCCAGCCTGCATTAGAAGTAAGGACTTCTGGTGGGTCAGGTACCAAAGTGGCTTGAGCTGGACGAACTTCTTCAATAATTTTCATATAGCGATCATCCGGATATCCCTCAATGTTGAACTCAGTCGTCACCACGTCTTTAAGCTGCATCACATCATCGTAACGAATATGCCGCTCATCAGGGCGAGGGTGTACCGTAATACCTTGAGCGCCAAAACGCTCCGCATCTTTAGCTACTTGTACTACGTTGGGGTTGCTTCCCCCCCGGGCGTTACGCAACGTGGCAATTTTATTGATGTTTACGCTTAACTTCGTCATTACTCCAAATTTATGTATACTTGAAATTAATAATGGCTAATGAATAGTGAATGCGGTCGCCGTGCGGATGATTAATGTCAGTGCTTTGTGATATAAACATTCCTACTAATCATTGTTCATTCATCATTAAAATAAGCAGCCAATATCTGTAACTTTATCAACTTAGCAAAAGATATGAGTCTTAAACAACGAGTAGAAGCCGATCTGAAAGAAGCAATGCGAGCTAAAGATCAAGATAAACTACGTGCCCTGCGAGGGATTAAATCTATGATTCTTTTGGCCGAAACAGAGAAAGGAGCAGGTGATGAACTGACTGAAGCTGCTGAGATACAACTACTTACCAAGGCGGCTAAACAACGAAAGGAATCGTTAGAAACATTTGAGCAACAGGGGCGAGATGATTTGGCGGCAAAAGAACGGTCTGAACTGGATGTAATAAGCCGTTACTTACCTCAACCTCTGAGTGAAGAAGAAATCAGAGATGCAATTGAGAAGATTATTCAGGAAGAAGGCGCTTCAGGAATGAAAGATATGGGAAAAGTAATGGGGCGAGCTTCTCAAGAGCTGGCTGGTCGGGCTGATGGAAAAACGATGTCGACGATTACCCGTCAGCTTCTAAACCAGTAATTGTGACGATCTGGGATTGGGTACTAATTGTCATTCTTTTCCTGGGGGCGTACCGAGGATATAAAAAGGGAATTTTACTAGAGGTAATTGCTGTTGTCGGTTTTGTAGTGGCAATCATTGCTGCTTTGCATTTATTACCTCAGTCTACTGCCTGGCTTACTGAACGATTTGGCTCGGAGAGCAACTTGCTACCTATTTTAGCTTTTTTGCTTACGGTTATCGTAATCGTGGTAGCAGTTACTATGATGGGACGGTTACTTAAAAGTGTTATTCGTCTCACTCCACTGGGGTTTGCCGATGAGATATTAGGAGCAGCGTTAGGGGCAGTAAAATGGGCATTTGTGCTTAGTTTGCTTCTGGCGGCACTGGATTGGGCTGAAATTGAGATAGAATCACTACATAATGGTCAGGTTTACGGATTATTACGTCCGGTTTCTTCAATAGTCATTGATCAAATCATTTTATGGTTTCCGGCAATAGAGGAAATCGTGAAAACTATTGACAACTTTTTCAAGCAAAAATAGTCTTAATCATTACATTAGCTCATAAAAAAAATATTGATAAATATATTGGATTAAACTTTGTACTTATCAAGTAGCAACGATCATTAATTTATGGAGTACCAGATACACGAAAAAAATGGATATCGTTACGTAGATGAGGGTGAGGGTGAGGGTGAGGTTATGTTACTGTTACATGGATTGTTCGGTGCACTTAGCAACTGGGGAAGAGTAGTAGAATACTTCAAGCAACAGTATCGCGTTCTAATTCCGATGTTACCTGTTTATGAAATGCCGGTTCGCAAGGCGGGGTTGGATGGTCTGTATAAGTTTACTGAAAAATTTGTTGCAGAGATGGGGCTTAGTGATATGACTGTAATCGGAAACTCACTGGGAGGGCATGTTGGGCTTATCTTCACTATTGCCAATCAGCACTTAGTGAAGCGGTTGATACTCACGGGTAGTTCGGGTTTGTTTGAGAACTCTATGGGGGGATCTTTTCCCAAGCGGGGTAATTACGAATATATCAAAGAACGAGTAGAGTACACTTTCTACGATCCATCTGTAATCAGCAAAGAATACATTGACGAGATATTTGAGACAGTAAGTAGTATTCCTAAGTGCATGTCTATTGTGCAAATTGCCAAATCTGCCCAACGACACAATATGGCTGATGAACTTCATCTCATAAAAGTACCCACCCTACTTGTTTGGGGTTTGAATGATACAATTACCCCGCCCGTAGTAGCCCACGATTTTAATCGACTAATACCTAATTCTACCTTACGTTTTATTGATGAATGCTGCCACGCCCCCATGATGGAGCAGCCAGAAAAATTCAATGATGTTTTAGCTGAATTTTTAGAAGAACCTTCTTTAGTATGAATGCCCTCAATTTTGTCAATTCGCTGATACCAGTACTTAAGCCGGAAGATAATATCGCTAAAGCTACTGCTTTGTTAGATGATTTAAACCTTGATCAATTGCCTGTAGTGTACCAAGGACAATTTCACGGATTTATCAGCAGTGATATGCTGTTTGATGATTTGTTTGACCACTCCAGTGTTGGTGAATACGCATTGGATCCGAACAAAGGTGTCGTATATGCTAATCAGCATTTTTACGAAGTAGTAAAAGCCTTTTCTGATAGTGATTCTACATTATTGGCTATTGTAGATGAAAATCAAGAATACTTGGGGGCATTTCAGGCTCGTGATTTACTGAAAGCCTTCGCTCAGACTACTGCAGTGCAAGCGTCTGGTAGTGTTATTGAGATATCAAGTAAGCTAATTGACTACTCGCTGGCTGAAATTACCCGGCTAATTGAGGCCGATGGAGTTAAGGTTTTGGGTTGCTTTCTGCAAAATGACTTAGAAGACCCCAACATAATTAGAGTTACTCTGAAGCTGGACCGTAAAGACGCCTCCCGGACAGTAGCAACCCTTGAGCGATTTAGTTACAAAGTTGTTTCTTTATTTCAAGAAGCTTCGGTAGCTTCGTATGAAAAGGAGCGTCTGGATGCCTTACTACGCTACTTAGATATCTAAACTACTATGAATGAGGTTTGCGATTCACGGGAGAAAGATTAATGAAAGTAGCTTAAACTGCATTAAGTACGTACTAACTGAACTTGATCGGCAGCAAGCCTCTATAATCATTTCCGATACTTTGCTCGCTCACCTGAACGATGCATCAATTAGTTATCCGGCAGAATTAGTATATTCTTCTCAAACTGGTGTACCCGACGTAGATTTCGTAATTAGCATTGGTGGTGATGGTACCTTACTGGAAACAGTAACTCACATTCGGAAAAAAGAAATACCTATCTTGGGTATCAATGTGGGAAGATTAGGCTTTCTGGCCACTGTTTCTCAAGACCAGATTACGAATGCAGTGAATGCCCTATTCAAAAACCAGTATTCGTATGACCACCGAGCTTTAGTGGAAGTTAATGGGACGGATGGAGTGCCTACAGAGCTCAACTTTGCCCTGAATGAACTGACTGTCATTAAGAAAGATACGTCTACCATGATTGTAGCCCACACCTATCTGGATGACCGTTATCTTAATTCCTATTGGGCCGATGGATTGATTATTTCTACTCCTACTGGCTCCACTGGGTATTCGCTAAGTTGTGGTGGGCCAGTAGTGTCTCCTCAGTCTAGTAATTTGATAATTACTCCAATTAGCCCTCATAACCTTACAGTCCGTCCACTGGTTGTATCCGATCAAAGTCAAATATCCATTCAGGTAGAGAGTCGTAGTGATAGTTATTTGATTGCTCTTGACTCCCGGTCTTATGGCATATCAAGTGAATCCCCTTTTCAGATACGGAAGGCTCCTTTTCACGTGAAATTAGTCAAGTTTGAGGGAGATGACTTTTTGGAAACATTACGGCAAAAGCTAAATTGGGGACTCGATGTAAGAAATTAGGTTTTAATTAGTTGCTTCACGGCGTAAAACCCACTAAAATTGCCTTGACTCTTCATTCCTTATTTCTATTTTTATGTCGACTATTCAGATTCCTACTCGATTAGTTACTGCTCTGGGCTTTTTGCTCATCTTTTTGATGATCAATCCTATAGATAGTGACGCGCAAAATCGCCGAAGAAAGCGGACCTACCGGAACCAAAATAGCCGGGTTTCTCAGTTCTCAGGCAAGCGGCTATCTTTTGCTAATGCTAAGCAGTACATCACCTTGGAGGTCTCAGCTAATGCTCTCAATTACTTCGGTGATATTGCGCCACGATCAAGTTTTGCTAGCACTGATATTTCGTTTACCCGCCCTGGTTTTGGTGTATCTTCCAGTATACGACTAGGGCAATCCATATCAACCCGATTAGGGTTTATGTGGGGTAGAATCAGCAGCAGCGATTTTGAGGTGGCTAGTCCTGATAATAGAAATGATATTTATCGTTATGCTCGGAATTTGCAGTTCCGTAATAATATTAAAGACCTTTCTTTGATGTTGGTATACGACATTTTTCCTAATCCTTATACCGTTACACTACGCCAATCGTTCACCCCTTACATTTTTGCGGGTATATCAGTATTTCATCATAGCCCTCGAGGATTAGTACCCTCAACAGCTATATTGTCGCCTAACGACACTCTTTCTGCGGAGCAAATACCTCAGTCGGGTGAATGGGTAGCTCTTAAGCCTTTACGAACCGAAGGAAACAATTATTCTAATTTTTCTTTTAGTATACCTGCCGGAGCTGGGGTGCGATTTCGCCTGAACCAACTGATGGATCTTGAAGCTGAGGTAAGCTACCGATTTTCTTTTACTGATTACTTGGATGATGTAAGTACCGAATATGTTGATAAAGGAACTTTAGGAAGTGATTTGGCGAAAATTATGTCAGATCGTTCTCTAGAACCAGTAGATGTGGTTTCTGGGGACTCTCGACAAGATTTTTTTACAGATAATAGCTTGTTGAATACCAACTCAGCTACTTATACTGGAGCTGATGGGGTAGAGTATATCCATTTGCCAGGCTATGGTCAGGCAGGTGCCCAGCGAGGTAGTTCTAACGATAATGATGTTTTTCTTACTACTACTGTTCGTTTAGTTATCATGCTAGGACGAAGCCCTCTGGCTAATTCTGGGTTCCGGCCGCGTTAAATTTGACTTTTAACTCTTTTTCCTAAAATTTGTACTTTAAGTATACCAAACTTCTCTGTCTGGCAGTTATAGTTAGGGTGGATAAATCTGCCGTAAGCTTAAGGTATGAAGCAAGTTAGTGTTATCTTCTTTTTATTATTGGGTTTTTGCCTCTCAGCACATACGTTGCAAGCGCAACAAAACGAGGTAGGAGTTGGCATTGGTGGAACAAACTACACTGGTGATGTGGTACGGGCATTTGGAGTAAGGCATACTCGCCCGGGTGGCTTCCTACTATACCGACGAAATTTTACTGACTACTTAAGCGTACGGGGTAATTTTATGTTCGGTGGGCTAGCCGGATCCGATAACCCTCCTTTTGATGCGTTGGCTCAGCAGCGTGATACGGCTTTTAGTACTACCGTAGCTGAATTAACCGCCATAGTTGAGTACCACTTTCTTGATTATAAGAAGAATATTAATCTGCTACGTTGGTCGCCATACTTCTTTATTGGTGCTGGTGTTTCATATTTTGGGGCACCTGCTGCCGAAACACCCTCGCATAGTCGCATTCAACCTGTAGTTCCAGTAGGGTTGGGCTTTAAGTACATTCTCTCACCAGAATTCTCGCTCTCGGCAGAAGCGGGTATCCGTAAAACATTTTTTGACTATATTGATAATGTATCAGATAGCGACTTAGTCGCGAAAAATTACGAGTACGGTAATCGGTATGACAATGACTGGTACTACTTCATTGGAGTATCATTAAGTTATACTTTCTGGACGATTCCCTGTCCGTATCTGTTCAGTCACTAGGTTTCTCAAGCAAAAAATCTAATGCTGTTTTAGCGTTGGCTTTGTACGTTAGATTATACTATTTGAACTTATCGTTTAATGAGGCGGTAGAGAAAAAGCAACAGTACTGACCCACCAGTTGCCACTAGTATTGTGACTAGATTAAAACCTCCAGAAGAGATGCCCAGTAGGTTTTGAGCCAAATAGCCTCCCACCAAAGCACCACCAATACCAATTAAAATAGTAACGATAAAACCACCTGGGTCTTTACCAGGCATAAGAAATTTACCTAGGGCACCGGCAATAAGTCCTACGACGATCCATGCAAGAATACTCATAATTGTAACAGTTAGGTTCAGTTAGACATAAAAATGATTTTGGAATAGTAATATCAAAAAGATTGGATATCTATGATGTCAAAACATGCCTGTAATTCATCAGATAGCGTTATCAGCTAATTCATACTGATTGCTGCCCCTTTCTTTAGTGTAGTTAAGTACTCTACTAACGATACAAGGTCATCTTGGCTCATGCTACGCTCCAGATTGTCAAACATGAGTGATTGTTCCATTTCTTCTATTGAGGCAATCTGATCACGAGCGTGGGTTTCGGTACGTCCTCCGTACATCCGTAGCTGTATTTCATCTTCCGTTTTACTCAAAATATATCCCGTTACTTGGCTATCGTCGTTGAGTTTAATAGTATAGCCCTCGTAACCAAAGCTAATTCCCTTGCTAGGCTCAAGGATAGCGATGTACATACCATCTTTCCCCAATTTATCACCTATTTCGGATAGTGCTGGGCCATAATCTATTCCTTGGTTACCGACTACATGGCAGTTCTGACAATACTGAGCAAATACGGTTTTACCGTGATCTACGTTGCCCTGCATAGTTACAAGTTCTTTGATAGGCGGTAGGTCAGAGGCCTCCTGGTCTATACCAAGCAGAAGCGCACCCTCTTCATAAATAGAGTTTCGCATAGCCATAGAGAATACTTTGGCTGCCGTAGAGTCTAAATCAGCGTGTAGGTCGCCATTGCGAACCATATTCAGTAAGCGATTTTCCCCGCCCCAGCTACCTGCAAATGCCATTACGGCTTCTTTTCTCAAATCAATAGGTTGCTCTTGGCTAGTGATTATTTGTTGAAGTAAGCCAATAGACTGATCGTTATTCACCCGCTTCAGTGCCTGAATAATAGACAAACGCTCTTCCGTACTTCCTTCTTTCAGCATATCTAACATCATTACTTCGCCCTCAAAGTCGAGCAGTAGCTTAGCTGCTTCTACGCCTACTGATTCTTCCGATTTTTCCATCGCCAGGGCAAGCAAAGCAGGTTGATATTCTTTTAGCTCGTAGCGTTTTACCAGTTCAACATAGGTTTCGCTTCCTTGTAATTTATCCAGTGAAGTTTGGAGAGCAGTTTTTAGTTGAGGCGAACGCTTCACTCGCTCGGTATCAATATGGTTGAGGGCCAAAATCGTAATTTCCTCTTGGTTAGGATGTTGCTGCACCGCCAGACTAGCCAAAACATCTTGCTTAGAATCGTCTTGCTGAAAGTCAAACGCCCGGAAGTAGCGTAAACGGTCAGGATATGTATTAGCTTCTGATTCCTGAATCAGTTCTGCTAGAAGCGGGATCGTTTTTTTGCTCCGCATTCGCCAGACAATATCACGGCCTACGGGAGTGTCCCAATCGTCACCCACCTTATTTATCCAAGCTTGGAAGCGAGATTCCGCGTGTAAATCAGCCCCAATGCCCAGCGCTTCTAAGTACCAGCGGTCTTTGCCATCGTGCTGCGTAGCCAGGGTTGCCCATACTTCATCAGCTTCGGAAGAATCCAGATAGCGTAGAGCCAGAGCTACTTCTCGACGCACTTGAGGCGATTCATCTTGAGCCATCTGCTGCAAAATCGGGATCATATCGCGATTCTGCTGGCGAACCATCCGGATTCCAGCAATCCGTAGATCGGGGTTCTCACTTTGTAGAGCCTGGTTAGCGTACTGTTCACCTTTGCCTTCTACTTTGGAAAGTAACCACAAGGCTCGAGCTTGCAAACGAGGGTTTTCCGATTGAGTAAGTTCCGTTAGTTCGACCTCAGCCTCATCGCCCATTTCGTGTAGCTTTTGCCAGGATAAATAGCGAACCGATAAATTAGGGTTCTGCAGGCCTTCAATAGCTCCATCGATGGAAGACAGGTCAATTTTAGGAACTGAGTATTTTTTATTGGGAGCAAGACGATAGATTCTTCCTTGTTGCAAGTCACCTACTTGGTGCCCGCCTACTCCGGGATCGTACCAGTCGGCAACGAAGAGTGAACCGTCGGGAGCTATGCAAACATCAGCCGGACGAAACCACTGATCCTTTCCTTTCACAATATTATCGATGGAAGCCGAATAACCTGCACCATCGGTCTTTACCGGATAAGCGCGAATTACATTAGGTCCAGCATCCGCATGAATCACTTGATTATGAAAGCGTTCGGGTAACAGATCACCTTCGTAGACTAGAATTCCAGTGGGCGAACCTGCTCCGGTTTGTAACAAGTTAGGTACTACTCCCGGGTCGTTCAGGTGCCAGTGGCGTTTAGGAATTTCATCGTGCATACCAGTGCGATAGGTACGCCAGTTTTCGCCACTCATCTCATCGCGGTAGCCGTAGTTGCCGTACTCCATTACGTAGTTAATACGAACCCCTTTATTACCATCATCATCATTATCCGATTGCCATAGCGTGCCGTATGAGTCAACCGCTACTTCATAATTGTTTCGGAAATTATGTCCTAACACTTCAAAATTACTGCCGTCTGGATCGCAGCGAAATACCATTCCCTGACGGTACGGTTCACCTTCGGCTGAAACAGGAATTCCGGCCTGTTCGGTAATAGGATTACCATCTTTATCTAGAAGTTTCTCACCAGCGTTTCCGAAATTAAAATATAATTTACCATCGGGTCCAAACACTACTGCGTGGATGGCATGATCATGCTGTTCACCACCCAACCCCGTGAACAGAATTTCTTTCTTATCAGCTCTATCATCTCCGTCGGTATCGGTTAAGATAAAAACATTTGGGCTACAAGAAACGATAGCTTGGTTATCCATCACCCAAATGCCTAGGGCAGCATTCACATCATTACCCTGGTAGAATACGGTGCTTTTATCCGCTTTCCCATCACCATTTTGGTCTTCTAAAATAAGGATGCGGTCGCCTTCTCTTTTGGTAGGGTTATCTGGATTCAAGGTTGGGCGATAATTATAGCCCTCACACACCCATACTCGTCCCCGGTGATCAATATCCATATTGGTAGGATTAACCACCATAGGTTCCACTGCAAAGAGTGTAGCCTTTAAGTCATCTGCCACTTCTAAACCAGCCAAAGCATACTCTACCGACCGCTTTTCCTCATCCGTCAACGCTTCGTAATCAATGGCGGTTTCTGGCTCAGCTGGGGTACACTGCAATAGAATTAATCCTAGTATTATCAGAATAGGTAATGAAAAGATGGTTGTTCGATACATCTTATGGTGCATTGGTTAAAATAATAGTAAGACTACCAAAATAGTACTTTTTTCACTTCTTTTAAAGTTCATTGTGCCAGCCCAATAACAAAAAGAGGCGAACTGCTACTGCAATTCGCCTCTTTTTGTCCTCTTAAAATAGTTTAGAAATACGGCCCAAAGTCTTCGTGATCGCTGAAGTCGGGCAATTCGCCCTGTATCTCTTCCAAGTTGGTAGGTGTTGTACTTAGATTCGCAGTTTCCTGATAAGGTTCTTCTAAAGGTTCACCCTCAAAATAGATGTCGCTATACTTCAGGCCATTGTACAAATTGTAATTATTTAGTGCCATACCCCTATTTTTTAGATTATACATCATACTTACTAAATCTACACTTTTTATAGATAAATCACAATATGGTGTAAGGTATCTGTTCAAGTACAATTCTAATAACTTATGTAGGGTTAACTAATGAAAAGAAGAAACCAGACACAGCCGAATTCGAAATCTTATTTTTTTGTAAATTGACCATGGCACAACGTTTTCACAACTACCTAAAATTATCCATTCGATGAACATTGCTAAATATTGCTTCTTTTTAATCTGCGCGGTGTTGTTACAAAAAGCTTACGCCCAAACTATCCAGCCTGAGTTTACTACCCAACTATTAGATACTATTGACATTGGCTACGGTCTGGCTATTGGCGACGTGAATGGTGATGAACGTCCAGATATTCTATTAGCTGACCAAAAAGAATTTGTGTGGTATCGTAATGGCGATTGGCAACGGTTTACGATTACTGAGAACTTAACGAAACGAGATAATGTATGTTTGACAGCGGCCGATATCAATCAGGATGGAAAGGTAGAAGTAGCAGTTGGCGCTCAGTGGAATCCTGGTGAAACCAAGGATGTTGCTACTTCGGGCTCAGTACACTATTTAGTTCGGTCTGCCGACCCCACTCAGCCGTGGAAACCTATTCAGCTTCACCATGAACCCACTGTACACCGGATGCATTGGATAGCAACCGAAGATGATTATCAATTAGTAGTGCTTCCTTTACATGGTCGCGGTAACAAAGGTGGGGAAGGAAAAGGGGTACAAGTACTAGCGTACCATCCACCACAAAACCCAGATCGGCCTTGGAGAACTACATTGCTAGACTCTAGTATGCATCTTACTCATAATTTTGACATCATAGAAAGCTCAGCGATGTTAGTGGCTGGGAAAGAAGGGGTAAAACGAATTAACTATCAAGATCATAGCTGGCAGATTGATCCGCTACCGAAGATCGCTCAGGGTGCTGGGGAAGTTCGGCAAGGGTTTTTAACCCAAGACAATCCATTTATAGTTACCGTAGAACCGATGCACGGCAATCAACTGGTGCTGTATCAAGGAGATGACTACAGCGAACGATCCGTACTATTTGATGATCTTAAGCAAGGGCATGCTCTAGCTTGTGCCGATCTACTGGGGCTAGGCCGCGATCAAGTGGTGGTAGGCTGGCGAGAAGATAACCATCAGGGGAAAGTAGGGATCAAGATTTTTGTTCCGGTAGATGAGGAAGGTGACGGCTGGATGCACTTTTGGATTGACGAAGACGACATGGCCTGCGAAGACCTAAAAGTAGCCGATTTAGACGAGGACGGCGATCTTGACATTATTGCTGCTGGACGAGCGACTAAAAATCTTAAAATCTACTGGAACCAGAAAGCTAGCTTGGAGCCTTAACAAAAGAAAAGCCACAGAAAGTGGATTCTATCGCTTTCATTTCACTTTTTACGGTCTGAACTTGGTGATTAATGAATGTGAAGGAAAAGGCATTGAGGGAGCTGGTTTTTAGCAGAACAATAATAGAAAAAGTGAGCTAAGGCTTATTTCCAGGTCGAAATACCGTATGAGCCTACTGATTTAGTTAAAACCAGCCTTCAGTACTGGTGTTGCTTTCTAGCTTCTCTTCCAGTTCATCGGGAAGCTCAGGAAAGAAATCGACTCCAGTGTAAGCTTCTATATTGTCAATAGACTCAGCAAAAGCTCGAGGTGACTCAGAGGCATTTTCGTTGGGCAATAGAAAAGCAATGGCTTTCACTTCAGGCTCTTGATAGTCTAGCAGAACTTTGTAGTAATAATCAGGTACACTTACTCCATTCTCGCCAATCTTTTTGGGATTAGAACCAAATACTGGCCCGGTTACTACGTACAAACTGCTATTAGCGACTGCCCAATCGCGTACATCCTCTTCTAGGTCTTTCCATACACCCCGGTTGAAAGCTCGGTTTTGTGGACTCATGTTGGACATAAAGAAGCTTTCACTCATAGCTTCTTGAGAAAAGCCCATATCTCCGGCAGGAGCTAAGTGCCCCCGATCATAGCCTGATCGGCGGTAGTCATTTAGCGAGGCTGAACCAGTGACGATAAAAGGGTCTTCCCGGAAATCATCCGTGCGGTCGGCTACGTTCGACCGTACTTCGGCTTCGGTAAGTTCGTAAGCTACCCACTCGGCTTGTTCGTGCTCTTCTACATAGGAAAGTGTATAGTGCTGGTGCTGCACCACAAAGCCATTATGAACCGAGGGTAAATAATTAAACCCAGTAATCTCCGGGGCTGCCGTCTGATTCTGACGTTTTAGATACATCAAAAGTAAGATTATCCCGACGACGACAAGTACAGTGACTAGCAGGGCACGAGTAGTACTAGAAGAGCGACGTTTGCGATTAGCCATTATTAGGAAGAAAGATGTTCGCGGGTATTCTTAAGAATGAACTGAATAATGGGGCGAGGGTTGGAGAGCCCGTGTACGTGCCCTTCCCCTTTTTTAATGATTACCTTTACTTTACCATCTAGCTCTTGATATTGATCTACCATGAGCTGGGCATTCTCGGAATAAGGAACTACTTGATCATCGTCGCCAGAGACTACTAACAAAGGGATCTGATTCTCTACCAAAGATTCTACCTTATTAATCGGATTCTGAACATACGCTTTAGCCTCTTCTTCAGTGAAGTTGTAAGCCATCAAGCACTTTTGCCAGTCTTCTTTGCTACCCATACCGTTCTGTAATCCTCCGGGCCAACTTTTAATATCACAAACCGGAGCATCTACGTAAATGCAAGCTACTTTCTCCGGGTTTTCTGCTGCCCAGTTGAATACCGATAGACCACCTCGGCTCATTCCTTCCAAAGCAACTTTGTCGGCAAATAAGTAACGGGAATTAAGTAATTCGTAGAAGTCATTCCAGAGTTGTACGGCGGTAGGGCTACCGTAGAGATCTGCTACATCAATATATACTACGTAGAATCCTCGCTCTAGTAAAGCCAAATCTACTTCAGGGCGATGGCCGAAGAAGCGAGCCCGCCACAACCACGGATTACCTTCAGCAGGCCTTTTAGGAACTACAATCCGGCACTGCCGTTCTTGAAACAGAAAGGAGTACATGGTATAACCATGAAAAGAACCTAATTCGCCCGAGATAAGTCCATCGGGCACAAAACGATCAGATTGTTGAATAGGAGTACACTTCAATAGTATACTTACCAGCAATAGAATAATTGATGGAGAACTTTTGATGAAATATAATTTAGGTAAATAGTAGTTATTCATTTTCTACGATGACGCAACGATTATTGCGAATATCGTCTTCTACGGTCTTGAACTTTACATCTTTTACGACTCGTCCATCATTATATTGTACGCTTACTCGTTGATTTCGTCCGGCAATCTTTTGGGTTTTAGCTGGTTTTACTGGCTCTGCTGGTGGGCGGTTGGCAGCAGGTTGACCCTGCCCTCGACTACCTCCTCCCAGTAAAGAACCAGATTCTTCTTTAGATGCTTTCACCCCTTGCTCGGGTCGCCGTGTTGGCTGACGGGCTTCTCGCACTTCATCGGGCTGCTGTATGGGCAAATTAGCCTTCATCAGGAAGGAAATGGTTTCTTCGTTTACCTTCGCTAAGAACTGTTTGAATAACTCAAAGCCTTCAAACTTATAGATGATAAGTGGGTCTTTCTGCTCATACACCGCATTTTGTACCGACTGCTTCAGGTCATCCATTTCGCGTAGATGCTCTTTCCAGTTCTGATCAATCAAAGCAAGTACGATTGATTTTTCCATAGATTGAACCAGATCATCGCATTCGGTTTCTACGCTTTTCTTCAGGTTAGCCGAAACCGTCAGTTGCATTTTACCATCGGTAAAGGGTACTAGAATATTCTCTACCGTGGCACCTTTGGCCTCAAATACATTGCGAATAACGGGAAGTGCCCGCTGAGCTAAATTCTTATTTTTTCGCTGGTAGTTTTCGTAGGCAAAGGAGTATAACTCTTCGGTAAGGTCAGCCTCACTAACACTGGTAAAGTGATCCTGATCAATCGGATGATCAAGACCCAGTGTGCCCAATACTGTTAACTTATAACTATCGTAGTTGCCTACCCCTTTGGTACTCATTATAATATCTTCGCAGGTATCATAGAGCATATTCATGATATCGAGCTGCAAACGTTCTCCGAACAGGGCGTGGCGACGACGCTTGTAGATTACCTCTCGCTGTTGGTTCATTACATCGTCGTACTCCAGCAAGCGCTTACGGATGGCAAAGTTATTTTGCTCTACCTTGCTCTGCGCCCGCTCAATAGAACTGGTCACCATTGAATGTTGGATGACTTCGCCTTCTTCTAGGCCCATTCGATCCATCAGTTTGGCGATACGGTCGGAGCCAAACAGGCGCATCAGATTATCTTCTAAAGAAACGAAGAATTGAGAAGAACCGGGGTCTCCCTGACGACCGGAACGCCCGCGCAACTGCCGGTCTACTCGCCGCGACTCGTGCCGCTCAGTACCCACAATCGCTAGTCCACCCGCTTCTTTAGACTCAGGCGTGAGTTTAATGTCGGTACCTCGCCCGGCCATGTTGGTAGCAATGGTTACTGTGCCCGGTTTTCCGGCGTTAGTAACCACTTCCGCTTCTCGTTGGTGCTGCTTAGCGTTGAGTACCTGGTGTTCAATACCTTTCATCTTCAGCATCCGACTGAGTATCTCAGATATTTCTACTGAAGTAGTACCGACTAGTACCGGACGGCCCTGATCAGTCATTTCTTTGATCTCATCGGCTACTGCGTTGAATTTCTCCCGTACGGTTTTGAAAACCTTATCCTGACGATCCGCCCTAACAATTGGACGGTTGGTTGGGATAACCACCACATCTAGTTTGTAGATATCCATAAACTCACCTGCCTCGGTTTCAGCCGTACCCGTCATACCTGCTAACTTGTGGTACATACGAAAGTAGTTCTGCAAAGTGATGGTGGCATAAGTCTGGGTCGCTTCCTCCACCTTCACGTTTTCCTTGGCTTCAATAGCCTGATGCAGCCCGTCGGAGTAGCGGCGACCGTCCATTACCCGTCCGGTCTGCTCATCTACGATTTTTACCTTACCGTCGGCGATAATGTACTCCTGATCGAGCTCAAACATGGCGTAAGCTTTCAGCAGTTGGTTTACGGTATGAATGCGCTGCGATTTGACCGAATAATCTTTAATCAGCTCGTCTTTCTTCTCTACCTTTTCCTCATCCGACATGGATTCATCTTTCTCCAACTGATCAATTTCAGTACCAATGTCAGGCATGATGAAAAACTGGGGGTCTTCACCCTGTTTGGTGATTTGCTCTAGTCCTTTTTCGGTCAGGTTAATGTTATTGGTTTTTTCTTCAATGGTGAAGAATAGTGGCTCATCGGCCTCGGGCATCATCTTTTGATTGTCCTGCAAATAGAAGTTCTCTGTCTTTTGTAGAATCTGCCGCATTCCCGTTTCACTCAGAAAGCGAATAAGGGGTTTGTGTTTAGGTAGCCCCCGAAAGGCACGGAATAAAGATACACCGCCTTCTTTGGTATCTCCTTCTTTGATTTTTTTCTTGGCATCTTGCAAAAACTCATTAACAGTTTTCTTCTGCATCTCATAGAGTTTACCAATTCGCGGTTTGAATTCGTAGAACTCGTGCTCGTCTCCTTTGGGAATAGGGCCAGAAATGATAAGTGGTGTTCGGGCTTCGTCAATTAGTACGGAGTCTACCTCATCCACCATAGCAAAGTGATGACCGGGTTGTACCATATCCTCAGGATCGCGAGCCATGTTATCGCGCAGGTAGTCGAAGCCAAACTCATTATTGGTTCCGTAGGTAATGTCACAAGCGTAAGCAGCCCGCCGGTCATCAGAGTTAGGCTGATGGCGATCAATACAGTCTACCGATAGCTGGTGAAAGCGGAAAAGGGGAGCCATCCACTCGGCATCACGCTTAGCGAGGTAGTCGTTTACCGTCACAATGTGTACGCCTCGTTTCGCCAGAGCATTCAGGAAGGCGGGTAGTGTTGCCACCAGTGTTTTTCCTTCCCCGGTAGCCATTTCAGCAATCTTACCCTGATGCAGTACAATACCGCCAATTAACTGCACGTCGTAGTGCATCATATCCCAGGTGATGGGAGTACCCGCAGCGTCCCACTCATGATGCCAGGTAGCTTGTTCACCATCAATAGTGATGTTCGGATATTTAGCGGCTAGTTGTTTATCATAAAGCGTAGCGGTTACTACTAGTTGCTTGTTTTCTTTAAAGCGACGGGCGGTTTCCTTCACTACCGCAAAAGCTAGCGGGAGTACTTCCATCAGTATTTCTTCTAATCGCTCATTACGATCTTCCTCCAGTTGGTCGATACGGGCAAAGATGTCTTCTTTCTCCTGCATGTCCATCTTGGGCTGATCCTGGACTCGCTGGTTTAACTCAGCGATTTGCTTATCAATTTCGGCTAGCCCCTCGTTGATTTGCTGACGCAGTTGCTCCGACTTATCCCGTAATTCATCGTCGGTAATTGAGGCCAGCTGAGCAAACTCCTGGTTAATCTGCTCAACCAGCGGCATAATATTTTTAATATCCCGATCTGATTTAGACCCGAATAGTTTGGCTAATCCTTTGGTAAGCGTATTAATCATGAACTTAGAATATTCTTGTAGTTAATTTTTAAGCGTTCAGTCCACGGTCGACGGTCCACGGAATTTAAATAACTGATAAAATGCTTTTAGCAAATAAAGTCAATATCTGTGGACTATAAGCTGTTGACCGTTGACTAATAATAAACCTCATTTAGACAAAAACAGTGCCTTCAAAGACCATTACGGCGGGTCCGGTCATAAAGACTTGGGTGAACCTTCCGATTTCAGGTTGCTCAAAAGTAATTTTTAGATTACCTCCTCGGGCTTGTACCATAATCGGACTCTTCCGATTCTCAGCGTGAGCCAAAGCCAAGGCTACCGCTGTAATGCCTGTACCGGACGATAATGTCTCATTCTCTACCCCTCGCTCGTAAATACGCATTTGTACCTGACCATTAGTTTGCTGCACAAAGCTAGCGTTGGTACCTTCGGGCATAAAGCGGCTATCGTAACGGATTTTTTTCCCTTCCGTCATCACGTCGTAATCTGACAAAAGCTGATTTTTGGGCAAAACCCTGACAAAATGACGGGTTCCGGTATCTAGAAAGTAACCATCCTCATAAGTATCCACCTGCGACACATCCGATAAATTCACGGTGACTTGCTCACCTTCAATCCGGGCGTAATGCACCCCGTCGTGCGCTAGAAAGGTAGTTTCACTACCAATGATTCCCAAGTGATGCGCCAGATGTATTGCACAGCGAGCACCGTTTCCACACATGGCTACTGAACCATCGGCATTATGATAAACCATTTCAAAATCGTACTCAGCGTGAGTGTTAATCAGAATGATTCCGTCGCTACCTACTCCAAACCGACGGTCGCAAAGTCGGGAAATAAGGGCAGTATCCTGAGAAGGAAACAGGCCTTCCCGGTTATCAAACATCACAAAATCATTGCCCGCCCCTTGGTACTTATAGAAATGCAGCGAATTCATGCTATGAAAATTATGAGGCTAAAGATACAAAAATTACCTGCGGCTTATAAAGCAGAGTGGGAAATTTAGGGTAAGCAATGGGTAGTCTTAAAGTTATCTCAGCTCTTGAGCATAAAGGACGTTATAGGCACGGATATATTTTAGAAGATTCTTCTTATCTTTTTTGTCTTCTTCAAACTGCTGAAGTAAATCAGGATAATCTTTTAATATCCCGGCAACGGTTGGCGGGTCTACTCTGTGGATGTCGCCAGTTTCTAAATCTAGCAAAAAATAGGTGGCTGGTGATAAGGCACCTGCTAGGGTACCAACTGCATCGGCCGTTTTCTTGTAACCATCCCCGGCTCCTAAGAAATAGCTGTATCTACCGTATCCTAAAATCCGGCTGTATAGTACAATGGGTAGGCTAGTATAATTTCTAGAACTGATATATACGTATTTGCCATCGTAGAAGCCCCACATACTGCGCCGTATCTCTTGCCGACGCTTTACCGGAATATCCCACTTAATACTGATACTACTGGTTAAAACATAAGGATGGTCTTCCGTGTAATCAAACATTGATCCAGTGTAGGTATGATATAGTGGATCTACGGAATCAGCCGGAGGATAATAGACGGAAACCTGAGCGGGGATAGGGCGATTATGGAGAAAGTTAAAGAAGCTATTGTAGATGCCAACCTTTAGATCAGGTGTTTGACTAAAGCTCTGACTTCCAACCAGTAAAAAAAACTTGGCCAGCAGCCCGCTAATTACCGATACACCTACCCGATATTTTCTTCTACCATACTACTCAATTTACCTAGAAAGTACTACTATTCCTAACGACTCTAGCAGTTGTTCATTGTGGCGAAGGGCGTAGGAGCAGTATTGCGAAATTCGCGCATCCAGGTGTAAAGGGCATCGGTAACTTCCTAGTATTTTTGGGTAGCATCTTAATTCACTGGCTCTCTGAATCAAGATACTTTTACAGGTTCGTTGTCATAAGATTTTCCTATTGGTAATAATTGTGGTAGTGATTAGTTCTTAGGTACGGAAATAACTATATATTTGTAACCATGTATAATGTTTACAAGTTTGGTTATATATGAAAGAATACTATACCATTACTGAAGTAGCTGACTTATTAGGGAAAAGTAAAGAAACACTACGGCGTTGGGATAGGAACGGTAAGCTACCCGCCATGCGGGAGCCAATGAGCAATTACCGAGTATACCGAAAGGAGCAACTCAGCATTTTTGAAGAACTGAGTTTCTTATTTAGCTCTTCTGATACCCATAATTTCACTAAACCAAAGCATGATTATTCAGTATTAGAACTATTTGCCGGAGCCGGGGGGTTGGCGATTGGATTGGAAAAAGCTGGACTAAAGTGCGTTGCCCTCAATGAAATTGACCATTGGGCGGCTGAAACTCTCCGAATAAATCGCCCGAAATGGCGGATTATTGAAGATGATATTAAAAACGTGAATTTTACCCGGTATGCTGGGAAAGTTGACGTAGTAACGGGTGGTTTCCCCTGTCAGGCATTTAGCTACGCGGGGAAAAAGCTGGGCTTTGATGATGCTCGGGGGACTTTATTTTACGAATTTGCCCGGGCGGTCAATGAAACCAAGCCTTTGATTTGTGTAGGAGAAAACGTTCGTGGCCTGCTAAACCATGATGACGGTCGGACAATTGAGGGCATGAAGTCGATTTTAGATGAGATTGGCTACAAGCCCCTTGACCCACGAATACTTAAGGCGATTTTTTATCGTGTACCCCAAAAACGGGAAAGATTAATTTTGATCGGAATCAGAAAAGATATTGACATTGGGTTTGAGTTTCCTAGACCGCACAAGAAAATATATAACTTATCTGATGCTCTAAAGGCTGGGGAATTATTCCCCACAGACGTGCCTCAATCGGAAGGTTCTGCTTACCCTAAAAGAAAGAAGGAAATTTTAGATTTAGTACCCCCTGGTGGCTATTGGCGTGATCTTCCGCTCGATCTTCAGAAAGAGTATATGCAAAAGAGTTTTTACTTAGGCGGAGGTAAAACCGGAATGGCTCGGCGGATGAGTTGGGACGAACCATCACTAACTCTCACTTGCAGCCCCGCCCAAAAGCAAACAGAACGCTGTCACCCCGATGAAACTCGACCATTCACTGTAAGGGAATATGCCAGAATACAGACCTTTCCTGACGAATGGCAGTTTGCTGGCTCAGTGAGCAATCAGTATAAACAGATAGGCAACGCCGTACCTGTAAATCTGGGAAGAGAATTAGGTTACTCACTTGTTAAGTTCCTAAACGAAGTTTACAAAGAGTACGGTATGAAGGATAAAGTAGCTAACTTTGATCAGATGGAATTAGAGTTTTAATATTTCTACCTGAAATTTAGGCGGATTTCTTCTGTTAATCTGCGAATAGTTTCTTCAAGCCTGTTTGTTCCATCGACCTCAATCGCAACTTCGCCTATTGCACTGATGAGATCATAGTAGAAGCCTTCTTTTCCGGTTATTCTATGCCAAAAATCTTGACCTACAAATACCGGATATCTAGAATTGATTCTTTGATAATGAGAACTTAGCTCACTAGGTTCACCATAAACTATACCTACAACCAAGTCATTGAGCCCAACATTCAGATTGTTATTGGTTCTTGCAAGGTTAATGATACCTTGAAAGTGTCCAAAGATTGTTTCAACATCATCATGATTTATAGTATTAGGGCCTGATTTTAACTGACAATACTTTTTTCTGCCATCTAAGGCGTCGAAAAACTCAATATCTATTCCTTGTGTTGTAGATCCAAACCCTTCAAATAACTGGCTTATAAGTGTCTGTATTCTCATGCCAAATGAAGTTGTTATAGATGATCCTAGTAACCTTGGATAAACTAAAGCTTCAGCGATACTCCTTGGGTCATCGTTTCCTTTCATAAAGTTTGCTAAATACTTAAAAAGGAATGGGTTCACATTATACTCAGACAAGCGAGCTGCTTTTTCACAAGATTTATTAATATGATTTTCTACAATCTCCTCTCGAAAAAAATGTTTCGCACGATTAAGTAAGTCTATTCGCTCTTGTTCTGTCATGCACAAATATTAGAATTTATGGAGCATAACACAATTACCACTAGAAGAATAGAGCTTGAAGATCAATACAAAGCCATATCAAACTGCTTACGATACTGCTTAGTCAGCGGGTGGTCGGTGCCCATCAGTCGGAAGAGGGCAATGGATGCACGGCGGGGTAGTTCGTTGCAGTAGGTTTTATCCAGCATCGTGGCCTGAATCAAGGCTTGCAGTGTCTGTTCAAATTTATTTCCCCTCAGCGATTCTTGTGCCAGTTGAATTTGCTCTTCTACCTTGGGGTGAGCGCTTTCTTCGCAGGTCATTAGGTCGGCTAGGCTACGCACATCTTCGCCTAGTTCGAAACTGTGATGAGTATGGTGGACTGCTTCTCGGGCTCGTTCGGGGTGTTGCCCTACGGTGGCTGCCGCTAACCATAATTCAGCCTCTTCCATATCATCGTTCTCCTGTACAAACTGCTCTAATTGAGTCACAGCTTCGGTATGCTGATCGGTAAACAACTGCTTTCGATACGTCTCCAGGTGCTCTTTACGCTCGTCGGGTAGGTTTTCTTCCAGCCACTTTTGAATCTGAGGTTTGGGTAATGCTCCAGTGAACTCCGCTACTACTTCACCTTGGTGAAACATTTTCACTGCTGGAATACCCTGAATGCCGTACTTTACCGATAATTCCTGATTTTCGTCGGTATTTACTTTCACTAATTCCCAGGTACCAGCCGCCTCTTCGGCTAGTTGTTCAATCACTGGGCCGAGAAATTGGCAGGGGCCGCACCAAGGTGCCCAAAAATCTACTACTACTGGTACTTGTTCACTATGGGCAATAACGTCTTGTTCAAAATTCATCGCAAAAAAGGCTTGTTTTTACAAATACTCGCCTTATTCTACGAAGAAGAAACCGGGATAGTTTGGTGCTCGGCTCGTTCTTTTAACGCTCGGTTCATTGCCACAAATCCGGCTTGCGTAGTTTCGGCGATTTGTTTCATGATCAGTCCGCGCAGCAAGCCACTAAACTTCTCTTTTTGAATAAGTTTTACCTGCTGAGGCGCAAGTTTTTCAATTATAAAGATGTGGTGCCCATCAAACAGTCCTGGCACCCATAGGCGACCGATCCACTCCAGACGACGATTCTTCTCCACCTTTACTAGCCTGGGTTTAAAGGTCATGGTTTTGTCGCCTTGCTTCATCTGGTTGGTGAGCTGATTTCCTTCTATCGCTTCGCCAGATGAGCTAATAATAAACGGGTTCCATTCCCGGTAGGCTGAGAAATTGGTAAGCACCTGCCAAACTTGTTCGGCGCTGGCATTGATGATGATTTCGGTGGTTAATTCTTTCATGATCTTAAGGGTTTATGGTAGAGGGTAAAGGGTGAAAGGTCAGAGGTTTTAAGCTGCATGCAGAGAAAACCTTAACCCCTTAACCATTCGCCTTTTACCGTTTTTCCAAAGATAAGTAGGCTGGTTAGTAGGTGACATTATCTTTTGTTAAGAAAGTGGCTCACGCAAATTTTTCTATCTTGGACACAAACTAACCCATCCATTAATGCAATTCTTCCGCTTAACTCTACGTATAAAGTCTTTAGCGACACTTGGTGCTCTTTTATTTTGGTCAAGTACTTTCGCTCAAGCGCAAGAGCTTGGTGCCTTTACAGAAAATGCTGACGTGGGGAGTCCACAACTTCCTGGTTCGGCGGAATACGATGCGGCTACTCAGACTTATACGCTACGGGGTGCAGGTTACAATATCTGGTTTGAGCGAGACGAATTTCATTACCTATACCGTAAACAATCTGGCGATTTTGTGGCTACTGCTCACTTTGAGTTTGTGGGGGATGGAGTTGACGCTCACCGTAAAACTGGTTGGATGATTCGAGAATCGCTGGCCGATACTGCCGTTCACCTCAGTGCGGTAGCCCACGGCGATGGTCTTACAGTGCTTCAATGGCGACCGGAGCCGGGTGCTGCCATGCGCGACCCGGAAGATGAGATATTTTTCCCGGATAGAAATATAGATATCATTCAACTAGAGCGTAAGGGGAAAACTATCATCATGCGAGTAGCTAAGGAAGGAGAAGAACTTCAACTGGTGGGTTCTCATACAACGGAACGTTTACCGGAAGAAATCTTGATCGGCTTGTTTGTCTGCTCCCACAATCCTGATGTGGTAGAAGAAGCTATTATTCGAGATGTGAAGATCGAGGAATAAAAAAGTGTAGGCGAGAAGTAGAAAGCAGTCCAATCGTATTCCACCAACCTTGCTTACTTTGTCATCAAGTACTAATCCGCTTACGAATACGACTAAGCGAAACCGGGGTAATGCCCAGAAAAGAGGCAATATAGTGCTGGGGTACGCGCTGAAACCATTCGGGTTGAGCCGCCACTAGCTTCTGGTAACGTTCTTCGGGTGAGTCGAGAATGTAGGATGATAGAATACGTTGGGCGTTGATGAACCGCTGCTCGGCAATGCGACGGGCCATTATCTGAAAATTGACCGAGTAATTATAGGCTTTCATTAGATTCTCGTAGCTGATTACCAGCAGTTCGCTATCCTCTAATGTCTCTAGGCACTGCTGGCTAGGTGATTGCTGTAACAGACTTTCTAATGAGGTGGCAAACAGATTTTCGAGAAAGATAAATGCCGTAATTTCTTCTCCTTCTTTGGGATAAAACAGACGTAAACATCCCTTGTTAATAAAGTAGATTTCTTTAGTAACTTCCCCTTCGCTTACCAGTGCAAACTTTTTAGGCACTTCGCGATATACGCATTGACTTTCCAGATAGGTTAGTTCTGAAGCGGATAAAGGGGCGAGCTGAGTCACGTAGCTCCGAAGTTGAGAATACATATTAAGCAGAAGGTAAGCCAAACGCCGAAATATTGGCATAGACCCGCCAATCGCCAATCTTGTTTCCTTCAAAGCGGTATATGTCGGTGCAGGGTACTACGATGTTAGTCTGATCTTTTAACCGGAAAAAAAACGAATCAACCTCTACAACCAATGTGTTGTCCTGACTTACGACCAGTTTCATGTCATGACCCTTCCACTGCACTAGGCTATTTTGCCAGGACATATATTGCTCGATACCCGTGATCCCGTAGACCGGCTCCCGGTCAGCTACTTTGTATAATGCCTGGGGAGTAAAGTAGTTGGCTGCGGCTGCCCAATCACCTTGACCTACAAGTTGCTCCATTTTCTGGACAATATCTAACAAATCTGCAGTTCGGTTCATTAATAGTTGTTTAGAGTCTCGTATTGAGGTAGGGGAAAGAATTACTTCTATTACGCCCAACGAAGTATAGGGGTTACGATCATTTCCATGTACGATCTACCTTAATGACTGTGACAGATCAATATTGACTAAAGGACTAGTATATTCTTCATGAAAGTCAAAGTAGTTAAGTTAAAATACTTAGCTCCGAAGTTGGAAATACAGGCTGTCTTCAGGATTTTGTAAGATGGGAGCTTCGCAAAACGGCGGTTTTGTACTAACTTGACCGTCCGCAAACTACATCGTCTAATTTTTTATCAAAGAATACGCAACATAATGGAAAAAAGACCTAACAAGAAGAATGCTCTACCTCGCCGCGATTTCCTGAAAGGAGCCGCCACCTCCGCCGCCTCGTTTATGATTGTTCCTCGCCACGTGTTGGGCGGGACTGGCTACCAGGCTCCTAGCGATACTGTGAATGTAGCTGCCATTGGTGCCGGAGGCATGGGCGCGAACAACATGCGAAGCCTTACCAGCCAAAATATTGTGGCCTTAGCTGATGTAGACTACAACCGAGTAAAAGAGTCGGTAAGTCGTGATGACCGAGCTGAATTGAAAGCCGCTTACGAGAAAGCCACCTGGTACAAAGACTTCCGTAAAATGATGGAAGAGCAGAAAGATGATATTGATGCAGTAGTAATCGCTACACCCGATCACTTTCACGCGGTAGCCGCTAGTGCAGCCATGCAAATGGGTAAGCACGTTTACGTACAAAAACCGTTGACCTACTCAGTAAAAGAAGCCCGCGAGCTAAAGCGAATCGCTAAGGAAACGGGCGTAGTCACCCAAATGGGAAACCAGGGGCACTCTAGTGATGATGCCCGTCAAGTGAATGAGTGGGTACAAGCGGGAGCAATTGGTGCAGTGCGAGAAGTACACGTTTGGACGAATCGCCCGATTTGGCCTCAGGGTGTTCCTCGCCCTACTGCCGAAGTAGGTAACGATATGAAATGGAACCGGGGTGGTTTAGAAGACCGTATGATCAAAGCCATGCATGGTAAATACAAAGTGCCGAAGGATTTGGACTGGGATGTATTCTTAGGGCCTGCTCCCTACCGTGAGTACCACCCAATTTATCATCCTTTCAACTGGCGAGGCTGGGTCGATTGGGGTGTCGGAGCCTTGGGCGATATGGGAGCTCACTTGGTAGATCACCCGTATTGGGCACTCGGACTAGAATACCCTGATACAGTACAAGGAACTTCTACTCCCTGGGGCGGTGACGAAGAAGACCGGGCGACGTATCCGCTATCCACCACGGTTCACTATACTTTCCCAGCGCGAGGTATGCTACCCGAAGTAACCATGCATTGGTACGATGGTGGGTTGATGCCCGCTCGTCCGGCGGAACTACCTGATGACGTAGAACTAGACCGAGGTGGGGGAGTAATCTTCCAAGGAGAGAAAGGGATACTGTACCACAAAACCTATGGTTCCGATCCGCAGATGTACCCGCAATCGCTGATGGAACAATACGCGGACACACCTCAAACCTACGAACGTATTGAAGGAGGTCGAGGTGCTCACGAAATGAACTGGATTCGTGCCATTAAAGGTGAGGAGAAAATTTCTTGTCCGTTTGAGTATGCAGCCCCATTGAACGAGACGATGCTGTTGGGAGTAGTTGCCCTGCACGCTCCGGGCGAGATACTGCGTTACGACGGCGAGAAAATGGAATTTACCAACAATAAAGATGTGAACCGCCACCTCCACCGCGAGTATCGCGACGGTTGGGCGATAGCCTAATTTTACTTTTTATAGCTCTGAAGCCTGATCACTTGATTGGGCTTTTTTGTCATCAGGTTGCTAACAATTATTCTTTTGTTTTTAATGCAAACTTCTTACTAGGCAGTATTAGCGACTAATACCAAAGCAAAGTAAGTTAATTCCTCATGTATGAAAATTAAACTAGTTGCTCTTCCCCTTCTTCTGAGTGGCTTTATGCCTTTTGTATCAATTTGGGCGCAATCGCTCAACATTACCTATTCAGGAGTTGTATTCGATAATGACGATCACCGGGATACATACACTGAAGAAATGCTTATGATTGCCGAGCATTTGGGTGTTCTCGACCTCAAAGCGATTATCACCACGTACCAACATAGTGAATATCCTGAGTTTGTAGAGGGGCGAGAAGAAATACAGAAAAAAGCCGAACAAGCTGGTCTACAGGTTGACTACGCTCTGTTTTCTGGCACCGATCAAATCCTTGCAATTCCATCATCGGGAAAGATAGAAGATACTGAGCCTATCGATATTAACGGCAGTCAATTTATTGTATCTGAAGCAAAAAAAGCTTCACCGGAACAACCTCTGGCCATCTTAACCGGTGGACAACTAACTTCGGTCGCTAATGCGTATCTTTTAGATAGTACTATTAGTGATCGAGTTATCGTTCTAGGATTATTTGGGGCGCCTGAAATCGACTATAATGCTAATCTAGATGCTTGGGCTTGGACGATTATTCTCGCTAAAATGAAGGTGGTTTCATTTAAGTTTAGAGAAGATAATGGTGATTTTGGAAAGGCCTTTCTTCAAATGCCCTCTGTGCCTAAAGATCGCTTACAAGAAGTACTTCCTCGCAATGCATTCACTCAGTGGATGATTGACAAGCGACATCCTAGTCAGGAAGTTTTACAGCGAGATGGTGACGGTAATGCTTTAGCCACTTTGTTAAGTGACAAGTATGTAACTGACTACCAAAGATGGTCTTTTCAAAAGATTGACCCCGACAATCATCACCCTATTATGGTATTGGATCAGGAAGGAAAAGTATACGAGGTTCTAGGTGCTAATAAGGAAATTGGTACTGAGGCCTATTGGCAACTTCTCACCTCTTATGCCCAAGATCATTGAGTTATGTTCTCGTTGTAATCGTTTTTGGGTTCATATCCTCGCTAGTAATACTAATCTGTAGCTGCATGAATTATGCAGTTGTTCGCTCAACACAATCTTCTGATACAAAATAGAATTACCATTCATCATACTAACTTTTTGTGATCTCCCAACACTATCTTCTAATGGATTTGAGTATATTGCCTACTTATTTCTAACCTATTAATGTTATGCGCCACTACTTTTTACTTTTCATTCTATCGATCGTTTTTGCGCCTGCCGGACTATTAGCTCAAAAAAAGCAACATACTGATAAGTTTGAACAGCTAGGCCCCGCTATGCTGCCTACTCCCAATGTATATCGGGCGGGTTCTGGGGCACCAGGGCATCAATACTGGCAGCAACGTGCCGACTATAAAATTAAGTGTGAGATCAACGATGATAATCAACGACTAACTGGTTCGGAGACGATCACCTACTACAATAATTCCCCCGATGTGCTGGATTACTTGTGGCTGCAACTCGATCAGAACATGCGAGCGGAAGACTCGGATACCTACAAGACCCGCACCAACAGCATTTCTGACAAGATGAATGTTGATAACCTAGAGACAATCATGGGTTATGATTTCGATGGTGGGCATAAAATTCAGGCAGTGAAAGATGCCAGTGGTAATGACATTTCCTACACGATCAACCGTACCATGATGCGGGTAGATATTACTGAGCCACTGAAGCCGGGGGAAAATGTGACCTTCTCAGTGGACTGGTACTATAATATCAATGACCGTAACCTGATGGGAGGTCGGGGTGGCTATGAGTATTTTCCCGGTGATGGCAACTACCTGTACACCATTACCCAGTGGTTTCCCCGTATGGCGGTGTACGACGATCATAACGGTTGGCAACATAAGCAGTTTTTAGGGCGGGGCGAGTTCGCTCTTACGTTCGGTGACTATGAAGTAGAAATTACCGTTCCTTCTGATCATATCGTAGCTTCTACCGGAACCCTGCAAAATCCTGGAGAGGTACTTACCGAGGAGCAACAAGATTTACTAGCCCAATCCAAAACGGCTGATAAGCCAGTAATCATCGTTAGTCAGGATGAAGTAGAAAAAAAAGAGAAACGGCAAGCCAAAGACACCAAAACCTGGATTTATCATGCCGATAGCGTGCGCGATTTTGCCTTCGGTAGCTCGCGTAAGTATATCTGGGATGCGATGGGCGTAGATATTGACGGACGTACTGTCATGGCGATGTCCTACTATCCCAAGGAAGGGAACCCGCTATGGGAGCAGTACTCTACCGAAGTAGTAGCGCATACTTTGAAAACTTACTCTAAGTTTACTATTCCGTATCCGTACCCCAAAGCCATTTCAGTGGAAGCTTCTAATGGTATGGAGTATCCTATGATTTGCTTTAATTACGGTCGCCCCGCTGCCGATGGTACGTACTCCGAACGAATTAAGTACGGGATGATTGGGGTGATTATTCACGAGGTAGGTCATAACTTCTTCCCCATGATTGTCAACTCCGACGAGCGGCAGTGGACTTGGATGGATGAAGGGCTGAATACTTTTGTGCAATACTTAACCGAACAGGAGTGGGATCGAAACTATCCTTCTCGCCGTGGTCCAGCGTTCAAAATTGTGCCCTATATGAGTGGTGATAAATCACAGATCAGCCCGATCATGACCAACTCGGACCAGGTACAGAACCTTGGACCTAATGCTTACGCCAAACCCGCTACTGCGTTGAATATTCTGCGGGAGACTGTAATGGGACGTGATCTATTTGACTATGCTTTCAAAACATATGCTGAACGCTGGGCTTTTAAGCACCCTGAGCCGGGCGACTTCTTCCGCACGATGGAAGATGCTTCCGGTACCGATCTGGATTGGTTTTGGCGAGGTTGGTTCTACACTGTAGATCATGTAGATGTTGGTATTGATGGGGTAAAATACTATCAGATTAACACCAAGAACCCTGAAGTAGAAAAGCCAATTGCTAGACAACGTTACCAGGAGCGGGAAAAACACATTAGCCAAACATACAATGAACAGGACGTAGCCACTACAGCGATTGAAGCTGACCCATCGCTACGGGATTTCTACAACCGCTATGATCCGTTCTCAGTAACCCCTGCTGACCAGCAGGCCTACGATTCGTTTGTTGCAGGGTTAGACGCCAAAGAGCGTAAGCTGGTAGAATCAGGGAAACACTTTTACGAAATCAGTTTGAGCAACGTGGGTGGATTAATAACGCCCGTTATTCTTGGCTGGACGTATGAAGATGGTAGCACCGAGATTGAGCGTATTCCAGCTGAAATATGGCGATATAATTCAGAGACGGTTACCAAAGTATTTGCTAAAGATAAGAAAGTAGCTCAAATCGTAGTTGACCCTTACCGAGAGACTGCCGATACTGATGAGACTAATAACTACTTTCCGAAGCAGAACATACCGACTCGTTTCGAGGTGTTTAAGCAAAAGCAGCGCACTCGGGGTACTTCCGGTCCCAATCCTATGCAGCAGCAACGAGGCAGAAGCAATAGTAATGTAGGCAACGAATAGCGATTAGTCCACGGTCGATAGTCCACAGATATTATTTCCGCGTATAGCAAATCACTGTGGACTGTCGGCTATTGACTAAAAACTAGTACTCAATTGTTTCTTCTACTCGACCGCATTTGAGCATTTGGTCGCCGAAGTAGGGGTTGCGAATTTCTTCAACATTACTCAGCCAGTACGCCCCTCGGTTATCAAACGCCATGGGGCAGTACTGCTTGTAGAGGGTCTTATCGCCTTCACTTTGGCTTTCCAGCAGCTCGTATACTGATACCGAAAGGCTGTCAAAGTACGTGCGTTGGGTGTCTAGGTCTTCCGTAGTGGCAATTTGTTTGGCACTTTGCTGCACACCCATCATATTGGTAGCATCAATCACTTCCAGCATCTTAGTAGCTTTGGCTTGCGTTTCCTCAGAATTTGACGCTACTAGGGCATCTTTCAGCAAAAGATATTGGTCCACTACCTGAGCGAGGTTGCGATCCTCTGCGGTAGGCTTCTTCGAGGTTTCAGAAACTATATTGGAAGCATCGGCTGATTGCTCCTGAGTAGAACTGCTACAGCCAATTATAGTTAAAATAAGTACGGTGGCAAGAATTAGGGTTTTTATTGGGGTAAGCATATAATCTTGGGGTTTGTTGTGGTGCAATTTAATTATTCTTTAAAAGTAGTGCTTACGTAAGACCATTCAATCTAAAGACTTTAGCTGGTTCATAGGCTCGGGCTCATTCCACTCTTGACTGCCGATAACCGTTTCTACCAGTTCGCTCTGAGAATTGATTAAGAATGTAGTGGGTAGGGAGTATATATTCAGGCTTTCAATAGGAGTTTTGGTGTGCACAAATTGAAAATCAAAATCCCGCTTCTCAGTGAATTTCCTGATTTTATCTAAATCCTCGTAAGAAGCTGCCAGGAAGACATACTCTTCACCCAATTGTTGAGCCGCCTTACTCATGGAAGGCATTTCTAGAATGCAAGGCTTGCACCAAGTTGCCCAGAAGTTGAGAAATACTTTCTTTCCCTTGAATTTTTCCCAGGAGATAGGCTTCCCTTCCAAATCAAGCAGTTCAATGGAGATAATGTCCACTTCCTCATCGGCAACTGCCGGAGCTACGGCGGCTTCGCGTATCTGTTCTTGCCTCGAGGCACTGTCCGGCGACGAACATCCGGTAAGAAATAGTCCTAAAAGCAGTGAGATGAGATAATTCATGGTTGCAAAATTCTTGGTAATTACGGATTGTCGTATTGATGAAGGTAGGCGCAAATTAGTCGGAATCTACCGGAAGGCCTTTGTTCCAGCGATAAATAATATCCTGAGCCGGTTTATTCTGAGGAGTGAAACGACTGTTATTGACTCCTCCGGATCGGTCATGCGGAATGCTCCACTTCCAGAGAAAACCACCTGCGTACCAAGGTTCGGAGTTGAAGGTTTCGTAAAAAGCATCGTAGGCAGTACGTTGAGCCCACATGTCAGTAGTCAACTCACTCTCGTTCATGTTCCAGTGTTCCCCCGCACTGTGAATCATACTACGGTAGCCGTATTCGGTAAATAGCAACGGACGATCATGGGATTGGCTAAGCTTAGCTAATTCTTGCTTGATGGGCTTCCATCCCCTCACAAGTTCCTCTTTAGAAGGTTTCGCCTTTTCCGAAAGCGGAAAATATCCATCGACTCCAATATAGTCCAGGTCTTGCCAGAAGGTGACGTTGTGGTAGTTGTCCCAATTAGCGGCGTAGGTCAACTGACCACTGTATACCTCGCGTATATCGCGAATGAGGGATTGCCAAAACTGCGGACGCTGGCGGACAGAGTGCCGCACTTCGGTGCCAATGCAGAATATCTCAGCTGATAGAGAATCAGCTAAAGTGGCAAAGGCTAGTACATACTCGCGGTAATCTTTTTCCCAGGCTGCCCAGGCTTCGGGGGTTTGTAAATCAAAATCACCCGGCCAACCTTGGTTCTTTACCCAAAGGTGAGGCTTTACCATTACCTTCATCCCCTTGGCATGTGCCATTTCTATGCAGTGAGCAATACCCGTTAGGCTCTCACCCCAGTAGTAATATTTTTTTTCGGCCTGCCACCGCACAAATGTCTCGCCCGGAATGCTAAACGCATACGGAACCAGGGCTACCCAGTTAAAACCTAGTGTGTCTATTGGTCCTAGCTCATGAGATTTAAACGGATCGCGGGGACCTTCCAGGTTAATACCTCTGATAAGATCGGTTCGGTGTGGCTGACGGGACTGTTCGGAACGGGCTTGGCCACAGCGAGTGAGTAGCCCTATTATTAAACTACCTATTATGAGCCATGAGCTCCAGAAGAGAATAATACTTGGTAAGCGATACTGTATCATGGTCTTTTCCAATATAGCAACAATAACTGGTCTAAGCCACCTTCTTGAGCCATTCTACTCTGTAGAAACTAGCGATACTCGACATTGTTATGCGGAAAATCTCCCTACGTTCTGTTTGGAAAAAGGGGAAGGAAAGCGAGAAACAAGTGCCGAGGTTATAATACATACGCTCCAAGTAATGTATGGGTTCAATACTATTAAGGCCCGCTGTAGAACAGGGGCTAGGGGGATTGGCTGAGGAAGTGTGTGATCAATCCAAGCATTATTATGTAAACATATAATGCTAAAGCTTGTCTGTTACAGTCCAGCACTAGGGTCTTCCTTAGGGCTGAACATACCCAAATTACGACGGGTTTCGGATTTGCCTTCCTGGGCATTGTAGTAAATCCGCTGAGTAGGGTAGGCGAAGTCAATATCTTCCTGCTGAGCGAAGGTGGTGAGAATATCTTCCCAGATTTTATGCTCGGTTGTCCGGCGTTTGCGGGGGTCGCAGAGATAGCGCATGGTAAGGGAGACTCCGTTTTCAATCACGCGGGTGTAGACAATAGGGGTGAGGTTGGTATAAAATATTAAGTATTGCTTAGAAGCGTCCATCAACCGTTTAGCTGCCGAGCGGGTGAGCTGGTCGGCATGCGTATGTACTACGTCTTCCAGAATGGTTTTGGCTTTCTTCCAGTTGCTTTCAAAGGTAACGCGCACCTCAATCTCATTCCAAATGTGGTGAAATCCCTGGGTAAAGTTTGCCTGGGGCTCTTTAAATACTCTACCATTGGGAATATGAATAATCCGCCCAGTACTCTGGTCGGCATCTACCCAGTTACCAATCTCATTGATGGTGAATTGGTAGAACCGTATATCAATTACATCGCCGGCATGTTCACCCACCTGGATACGATCGCCTACCTCGAAGGGGCGGCGAATTAGTATAAACAACCACCCGGCTATGTTAGCGATAGGATCTTGCAGAGCGATGGCCAACCCCGCACCTACTAAACCAAAGAACGTAGCTAATGACCCTACACTTTCTATCCAGATTGAACCAATAATAATTGCCAACAGGGCATTAGTAACGTTCTTTACTCCGTTACGCCAATAGTAGCGGTCTTTAGGGTTCTTTACCCCTCGGAAGATGAGCTTTAATCCAAAGAATCGGAGCAACCACAAACTAAGAATTACTAGTAGCGAGTAGGCCAGTTTGAGTTGTATAGTCTGGCTAACCATCCAGTTTTCAGCAATCCACTCCGAAATATTCATGTAAGTTCTGGTTGCGGCGGTGTATACTTAGCTAATGCCTACAAAAATCAAAGGGAAAACGGTAGAAAGCAACTACCTGACGCTATTTTCTACTGTTGCCTATGAAGGAAACATGAATACGCGTATATGATAAAGCGGCAATAGAGCTTTTCATAAAAGACTTATCATTGCAAAATATGCACATTTCTGCTTGTTCATTTTTGTCTGTGATACCCTGTCCCGGTCGGACACAAAAACAAACCGCAGCAGTGGCCGCTAAAAAAGTCAACCGGGTTGCCAGGTGAAAAAATCAATGCGGATCTTCGTGGCGCGATCTTGCCAGACCGGGTCATCCCAGCTTCTTCCCATAAGTCTAGCGCACACCTCTGAATTTTCCAGCCAATGCACTGTTATCAAATAAATTCTGTGAGATATGATTTTGTGATCAGGGTGTATATCAGAAGAAATGTGGGTAGCATTTATGGGGTGTCTTGACTACAGAAAAAGTATATTGCGTGGGATTATACTTTTCCTAATCTAGAATATACACCTATGCCTCAGTTATTCCTTATTTTTTCAACTATTCTACTGATTTTAACTTCAGTGGCTCGTGCCCAGAATCAGTCTCGCCCTAATGTTTTGCTAATTTTCACTGATGACCAAGGATCGCTGGATATGAACTGTTACGGTTCAGAAGATTTACAAACGCCCTATATGGATGCGTTGGCAGCTGCAGGAGTGAGATTTACCCAATTTTATTCTGCCGCTCCAGTGTGTTCTCCCTCGCGGGCAGGTTTGCTCACTGGGCGTACTCCGCTGCGGGCGGGATTACCGGGTAACGTTCCCATTCCATTCCATCGGGAAGGAGCGGGTTTGCCCACCGAGGAAGTAACCATTGCCGAAATGCTCAAGGATGGTGGTTATAAAACCGGGCATGTTGGTAAGTGGCATTTAGGGCACAGTCCTGAGAAACAACCTACCGGGCAGGGCTTTGACTACAGCTTTGGCCATATGGTGGGCTGTATTGATAACTATAGTCATTTCTTCTATTGGGACGGACCCAACCAGCACGACTTGTGGCGGAATGGGGAAGAAGTATACTACCCCGGTCAGTTTTTTCCAGATTTAATGGTAGAAGAAGCTAATCAGTTCTTAGAGCAAAATCAGGATACTACTTTCTTTTTGTACTGGGCTATCAACGTCCCTCACTATCCCTACCAAGGTTCTCCCGAATGGCTGGAAACCTACGCTGATTTACCCTCACCCCGGCGAGAATACGCTGCTTTTGTCTCAACAATGGATGAAAAAATTGGCGCAGTGCTAGATAAATTGGATCAGCTAGGATTACGCGAGAATACACTAGTTATTTTTCAGTCTGATCACGGGCATTCGGTAGAAGAACGCGCTATGTTTGGTGGTGGAAACGCTGGAGAATACCGAGGAGCCAAGTTCAGTTTGTTTGAGGGTGGCATCCGAGTTCCCGCTATTGCCAGTTGGCCGGGCGTATTACCTGAGGGAGAAGTGCGCAATCAACTGGCAGTGGGTACCGATTGGCTACCCACCATTGCTGATTTATGCGAAGTAGCCCATCCGCAGACCGTGCTAGATGGGAAAAGCTTAGCGCCGCTGCTTCGGGATGCTTCCCTAGCTTCGCCCCACGAAACTGTCTATTGGCAAATTGGCCGTGATGAAAGCAGCCATTGGGCAGTCCGACAAGGAAATTGGAAGCTTATTGGTCGCCCCCGTGATCCAGTACAGCCGGATCGTCTCACCGTAGCTGATAGCTTGTTTTTATCTAACTTGTCAGAAGATATTTCGGAATCAACGAATTTGGCTAGCCAGCACCCGCAAAAAATGGAGGAACTCCGCCAGTTGTATCAGCAGTGGTTGGATGAGGTTATGCAGGAAAATCAGCTTAGAAATTATGAGTAATGACTACGGAGTCGTAAACCGCATTTGTATAGATCGGAAATCAAAAATATTAGCTTATATCAGCAGAGGTTAGTATTGTAGCACTCTTACCCACAGTACTACACCACAAAACCAGTAAAAATGACCGCCTTACTTTCGCCTAACCGCCATTACTATCTTCTTATTGTGGGTGTTCTTAGTATATCCTTTTACTCCTGTAAACCCGAACGCCCTAATCTTATTCTGATTATTGCCGATGATATGGCCTGGGACGACTATGGTGCGTATGGACACCCTACCATTCGAACTCCGTATTTGGACACATTAGCTCAGCAGGGTATACGATTTGATCAGGCGCTCCTAACAATTAGTTCGTGTAGTCCGAGCCGTGCCAGTATCATTACCGGCAAATATCCGCACAGTACCGATGCAGAACAATTACACTGGCCCTTACCCGCTGATCAGATAACATTTGTAGAGAAATTAAGAGCCGCTGGCTACTGGACCGGGCAAGCAGGCAAGTGGCATCTGGGTGAGGCTATCAAAGATCGATTTGATAAAGTGATGGATGTGTCTACTTCCGGCTTTCAGTTGCCTTCAGGAGGAAAGGCGATGGTACAGCAGGAAAATGAAAGTGGTTGTGAGGATTGGATAAATATTCTCAATGCCAGATCAAAGGATACTCCATTCTTTCTCTGGTTGGCAGCTTTAGACCCTCACCGAGACTATAAACCGAATAGCATTGCCCAGCCTCACACCTCTACGGACGTTATCGTTCCTCCCTATTTGCCAGATACTCCGGAAGTGCGTAAAGACTTAGCGCTGTACTATGATGAAATTAGTCGGCTGGACGCATTTGTTGGGGAATTACTCCAGGAACTAGACCGTCAGGGAATTGCTGAAAACACACTAATTTTATTCATCAGCGATAATGGTCGTCCGTTTCCTCGGGATAAAACCACTTTATACGACAGCGGTATTAAAACTCCTTGGGTTATTCGGTGGCCCGGTCAGGTAGTTCCTGGCTCTGTATGTCAATCCTTAGTCAGTTCTCTCGATATTGCCCCTACCTTTCTCAAATTAGCTGGGCTAAAGCCAGATCAAACATTTCAGGGTAAAGATTTTTCTCCGTTGCTATCGCAGCCAAGTCAGCCAATACAGGAATTCATTTACGCCGAAGATCACTGGCATGACTTTGAGGACTACACTCGCGCCGTACGTACCGAGCAATTCAAGTACATTCGCAATTTTTACGAAGATTTACCTAATACTCCTTCCGCTGATATCCTACGCAGCTCTACCTTTCAAGTAATGAAACAGCTTCGAGAGGTCGATAGCCTTAATACAGCTCAGTTAGCTTGCTTTGTATCCCCTCGCCCCTCAGAAGAACTGTATGATGTAGAGCAAGACCCCTACGAGCTTACTAATCTTGCCGGAAATTCTGAGTATGCAGAAATACTTGATGATATGCGAAAAAAGATGGAGCAGGTACGCCAGCAAACCCAAGATCGTTTACCTACTCAGCGAACACCCGATGAATTTGATCGAGATACTGGTCAGCCTAATGAATACCGAATCCGGCCACGTCCTTCAAAAGCTGAAATGCAGAAGGTAATATCACCAACTAATCTTATGTAATCAAATTGTCAGCACTACGTAATATAACTATAGCCCTACTATTATAGCCCTACTATTTTTGAGAGCAAGTACGGAGGTTTCAGCAGCTATTTGGACTAAATTGCGAGGAGGCTGGAAAGGAAAGCGAACTCAGAAATTGTGAATGGTAATTTAAATAGACCTACTTATGAACCGGATACGTCTATTTCAGTTGGCTTTACTCTTGCTGGTGGGCTCTTTAGGTATGCAACCACCCCCCGATAGGTCGTTGAGTCAGAAGATTAGTGAGCAACTGACCAAGTATACCAATACCCTTCGGCAGGAGAAACTATACATCCACTTTGATAAACCTTATTACAGTGCGGGTGAGTCAATTTGGTTTAAAACCTATTTAGTAGATGCCACTACTCATCTTCCTCAACCCCTCAGCCGATTGGCTTATGTAGAGCTGATTGATCCTGATGGTGAGATTATCAGTCGTCGCAATCTGGAAATTACCGAGAGCGGTGCTGCCGGAGACTTTTCTCTTAGTGATACGCTACCCGTAGGTAACTATACTGTGCGAGCCTACACCAACTGGATGCGTAATTTTGATGAGGATTACTTTTTCCAAAAGTCATTCCCCATCGGTAGTATCGACAGTACGGCCTTAGTAGAGAATATTCGTCGGGAGGAACAAGTAGTACAAGAAAGCTTTGTCTTCCAACAAGGTCAACCACCAGTTGATCTTCAGTTTTTTCCGGAGGGCGGGGAGCTTGTAAATGGCCTAGCCAGCATGGTGGCTTTTAAAGCCACTGGGCCTGATGGTCACGGATTAGCTGTACAAGGTCGTATTATTGATCAATATCAACAGACCGTAGCTACTTTTGAAAGTAAGCAGTTTGGTATGGGGCGTTTTGTGCTTAAACCTTCGGCTGATAATACGTATCAGGCTGAAATAGAGGTAGCCGGAGTTCCACTTACCTTCCCTTTGCCTAAAGCGCGAGAATACGGCTATGTAATAAGGTCTTTTCCTAGCTATCGCTCAGAAAATGTCAAGGTTATTGTGGAAAGCCGAGGAGATGAAGGTGTAAACGGTGGAGTGTTGATTGGCCATCAGCGAGGTATTCCCTTTGCTTCTATTGTTGTGGGAGTGGAAGAGCCTTATTTCATTGCTGAAATAGCTAAGACGAAGTTTCCAAGTGGTATTTGTCATCTTACCTTCTTTGATAAAACTGGTAAACCGCAGTGTGAGCGTTTAGTATTTGTTAACTACCCCTCAGATTTACCTAAACTGGCTATTGAGAGTGATCAGGCTAGTTATACTACTCGCAAAAAAGCAGCTCTTCGCTTGATGTTAAAAGGTAAAAACCAGCAACCATTGTCGGCGTTTGCTTCGCTCACCATTACGAACCCCAATCAAATTAGCTATCCCGAAGAACACGAGACTATTGTGAGCAACTTACTGCTTACCTCTGACCTAAGGGGAACCATTGAGCAGCCTCAGTATTATTTTAATAATCGGACGGCAGAGTCCTACCAAGCGCTAGACAACCTAATGTTGACCCAAGGCTGGCGCAGATTCACCTGGGATGATGTGCTGGTGGATAGTCTTACTACTGCAAAATATATAGCAGAGCGAGGATTTCAAATAAGGGGGCAAATGGTACGCTACTATAATCGTGACCAACCCGTGAGTGGTCCGATTACTATGATGGTGATGGATAGTTCTATTTTTATGGCCGAGGGAAAGACCAATGAAAACGGACAGTTTGCCTTCGTTGACAATCAGTTCCGAGATACAACCGAGCTTGTTATTCAGGCTCGGCGGGTTAAGGGCAAGAAAGAAAAATTAAAAAACGATGTCTATATTGATTTAGAACTACTCAAAGAACCACCTGTTAAGCAACTGCGAAGCCCCGATCAATCAGTATGGCTAGCAATGATGGCTAATTACTTAGATCAGCAAGAGAAAATCAGTCAGATTGACGATGCTTATAACTTTGATGAGAAAACCATAGTGTTGGAGGGCATAGAAATAAAGGGACGTAAGGACGATTTTAATGATCCGTTTCGTGATGCTGATCGAATGTATGGCGAGCCAGATAATAGAATCATACTGGACTCAATTCCGGGCGGTGCTAGTGCACTGTCAATCTTTGACTTATTACGAAGAGTACCAGGAGTACAGGTTTTTGGTGCATTTCCCAACGAGACAGCAATCATACGACGAGGCCCAATAGGTGATGAAGCCTTTTACCTATTAGACGGTGTTCCAGCTGATGCCGAGCTAATTAACAATATAAATGTCAATGATGTATACTACATTGATGTACTGAAGGGACCCTCAGCAGCCATCTTTGGCAGCCGAGGAGCTGGTGGAGCCATTGCCGTGTATACCAGGCGAGGGGCAGGTGTGCCAGTAACCACTGAGCGGTTAGGAATTATCAATATTACCCACCCTGGCTACTACCAAGCCCGTGAGTTTTATACTCCCCGCTACAATACTAAAAAGCCCGAACACGTAAAGCCCGACTTCCGCTCTACTTTGCATTGGGAGCCAAACATTGTATTTGATGAGGAAGGTACTGCTCAGGTGGAGTTTTATACCTCCGATGAAAAGGCTACGTTTGATGTACGAATAGAAGGAATTAATGCTTTCGGCCAGCCATTCGCCCAGCAGCACTCTATTGTGGTAGAGTAAACAAGCACTAGAGTGTCTGGGTGCTCGAGATTATTTGGCTCGTTTCATGAGCACAAGAACACCCGAGCACTTGAACACTTCTAATTAAGGGCTTCCTTGTAAGTGTCAATAGCTCGTTGTCGGGCTTCCTTGTGGTCTACCATTGGCTCAGGGTAATCATCCGTACCGTACTCTGGTAGCCACTTTTTAATGTATTCTTCATTCTTGTCAAACTTATCAGTCTGGGAGTAAGGGTTGAATACTCGGAAATAGGGTTGGGCATCGGTGCCAGTACCCGCTGCCCACTGCCAGCCGCCGTTATTATTAGCTAGTTCGTAGTCGAGTAACTTTTTAGCAAAGTACGCTTCGCCCCAACGCCAATCGATCAGCAAATGCTTAGTTAAAAAGCTAGCAACAATCATCCGAACTCGGTTGTGCATATATCCCGTCTGATTTAACTGGCGCATTCCAGCGTCCACAATGGGGTATCCGGTTTTTCCTTTGCACCAACGCTGGAAATCCTCTTCACTATCTCGCCAGGGAATATTATCGTACTTGGGCTTGAAGGCTGAATCTACTACCTGTGGGCTGTGGTAGAGTACTTGCATATAAAATTCCCGCCAGATAAGCTCGTTCAGGAATGTTTCATTCAGTTCTCTAGCCTCCCAAGCCAGCTTTCGGATGCTCAGTGTACCATGCCGGAGATGAATACCAAGGCGGGATGTAGCGTCTTTCGCCGGATAATCCCTTTTTTCTCCGTAGTCCTCAATCAGGTTTTCATTGATACGATTGGGCGGAATCTCAATATCTGACCGCTTAAACCCCATATCTTCTAGTGAAAGAATTGGGAGTGGTTTGGTTTGATACCAGTTTTCAAATGATAGTCCGGAGGTATATGATTCCAACATACCATCCTCTAGTTTATTTAACCAAGCCCGCTTATAAGGCGTGAATACCTTATAAAAATCCCCACCTCCAGTTAGTATTTCATCCTTCTCAAAGATCACCTGGTCTTTATAGGTTCGGAACGGAATGTCCTGCTTGATGAGTAGTTTGTTAATCGCTTGGTCTCGCCCTTTAGCGTAAGGTTCATAGTCGTGGTTAGTATAGACTTCTCGCACTGAATAATCATGCAGAACCTCCTGCCATATTTCCTCTGGTTTACCATACTTCACCAACAGAGATGACCCTTTGTCTTTCAAGCGTTCATGTAAAGCGGTGAGGGTATCGTGAAGGAACATTACTCGGGCATCTGCTTTTTCTTCCAGATCATCCAAGATGTGACGGTCAAAGATAAATAGGGGTAACACCGGGAAATCGCCCTTCAGGGCATGAAATAATCCGGCATTATCGTCGAGGCGTAGGTCGCGACGAAACCAAAAAACAGTAACAGCTTGGTCAGGCATAGGGGTTTTAAATCAAAGTTTGTTGACAGAACCAAAAACTCTGATCAGTGTTTCCACACCCTTAGGATTCTGAGGTTCGGATAGATAACAAAAATGTGTAATTTTGTGGCGCATAACGGATTAAGTCTGATAATTATCATTAAAACCAATTTTTCATAAGCAATGAGCGAACAAAAAATCACAATCCAGAACGGCAACCTACAAGTACCTGACCAACCGATTATCCCATTCATCGAGGGCGATGGTACGGGAGTAGATATCTGGCCTGCTTCCAAAAAGGTAATGGATGCAGCCGTAGAAAAAGCGTACAATGGCAGCAAAAAAATAGCATGGCAGGAAGTATATGCTGGTCAAAAATCTTATGATAAATCGGGCGAATGGCTTCCTAAAGAGACCTTAGATACCTTTCGCGAATACTTGGTTGGTATCAAAGGGCCACTAACCACACCCGTAGGGGGCGGTATTCGCTCATTGAATGTTGCTCTGCGACAAGAGCTTGATTTGTACGCCTGCGTACGTCCGGTACGCTGGTACAATGGCACACCTTCTCCGGTAAAAAACCCTAGCACTACCGACATGGTGATTTTCCGAGAAAATACGGAAGACATTTACGCAGGTATTGAGTTTCAGCAGGGTACTGATGATGAGAAAAAGTTTGCTTCGTTGTTAAAAGAAAACTTTGCCGACCGATACAAAAAAGTACGTTTCCCAGCAACAGCTGGTTATGGTATTAAACCTGTTTCAGTAGAAGGTACCGAGCGACTAGTTCGTTCGGCGATTGACTATGCTTTCCAATATAAGCGCGATTCAGTAACGTTGGTACACAAAGGTAACATCATGAAGTTTACCGAAGGGGCATTCCGCGATTGGGGGTATAACCTAGCGAAGAAAGAGTTTGGTGCCGGTGATTACGAAGGTGGTCCGTGGCAAATCATCGAGAAAGATGGTCATCAGATTATTATCAAAGATGTGATTGCCGATGCATTTCTTCAGCAAATTTTACTGCGCCCCGCTGAGTACGAAGTAATTGCCACGCTTAACCTGAATGGTGACTACGTATCAGATGCACTGGCGGCTATTGTCGGTGGAATTGGTATTGCTCCGGGTGCCAATATCAATTACGAAACTGGTCACGCTATTTTTGAGGCTACCCACGGTACGGCACCTAAGTATGCTGGGCAAGATAAGGTAAACCCTGGTTCAGTCATTCTTTCCGGAGCTATGATGTTTGATTATCTGGGCTGGACAGAAGCAGCTGATTTAGTAAGAAAAGGTATTGAAGGCTCTATTTCAGCTAAGCAAGTAACCTATGATTTTGAACGCCTTATGGACGAAGCTACTTTGCTCAAATGTTCTGAATTTGGCGATAGTGTGATCCAGCACATGTAGAAACGAAAAAAGGTGACTTTTCACAAAAGTCACCTTCTCTTTTTCTTACTAAGAAACAGTTAGTTGCGTGCCCAGATTGCTTTTATCTCGTCAATAGCCTCTTCTACTGCCTCTTTTTCCAGTCCTAGACGGCAAGCCATATCTACACAAAGTTTGTGTTCTTGCTCAGCAATTTCGCCATCAATAACTGATATGAAAATAGCATCCATAATCTGGTCTTGTGGTTGTACCTGATTAAGAGGTACGATATGCTGTAGCTTATCGGCGTCTTTTACCAATCGCTCAAATTCCTCTGACTTTATTCCCGTTTCTTCGGCACGTTCTGCTAGAAACTCTCTCTCCCGAGCATTTAAATATCCATCTGCCGCGGCAATAGCAACCAGATTTACAAAATGCTCTAACTTAATTTTTCGATTTGTCATACAAGCTTCATTTAGACTCAATCTCAAACTTACGACTTGATTATTAGCTCTCCAACTTACTGATTATCAGGATATGTAATGTAAAACTGCTTGGATTCTGCTTTTTAAATCTTTCCTGAACAAGTAAGAGGGGGTATTACTTGTAATGTTTCAAGAGGCTTGACAGAATAGTTGCACATTTCTAAGGAAAAGCGGGTTTTAACTGTTTTGAGGAGGAGTAATAAGAGAAAAGTGGTACAACTACCTTTACGCGAAGTATTGACAGTGTGTGAGCAATAAAGAGGAGGTAAATAAGTAGCAAGTCCCAAAATGAGACATGAAAAATTACTTCATTTGCACTGATTATCAGTACTATCTAGTTCATTCATAGATTCTACGCTAATTGTGGTCTAATAATCTACACTATTAAAGAATATTTGCTAAAAGCTATTTATTTAGCGTAGTAAAAACAATTATGGCAATTAGTGGAGGTGATATTCAGCAAGCGAAAGCATTGCTAACTTCGGGCAGGCTAGTGGCAATTCCTACTGAGACAGTATATGGCTTAGCTGGAAATGCCTTTAACTCTGAGGCAGTAGCCACTATTTTTGAAGTAAAGAATCGCCCATCGTTTAACCCACTTATCACCCATGTCGATAGCCTAGATAAAGCAAGGGGCTATGTGGCAACTGTTCATCCTTTAGCCCAAAGGCTAGCTGATACTTTTTGGCCGGGTCCGCTTACCCTTCTACTACCTAAGACTGATGCAGTACCCGATATTGTGACAGCCGGGTCAGAACGAGTAGCCGTGCGTGTACCTCAGCACTCGCTAACGTTATCCCTACTTGAACAGCTGGATTTCCCACTGGCTGCCCCGAGTGCCAATCCGTTTGGCTACATTAGCCCTACCACAGCAGCTCATGTAGCGCAACAGTTGGGAAATAAGTTGGAGTATATATTAGATGGAGGTATTTGTCCAGTGGGGATTGAGTCGACTATTGTAGGAATTGAAGAAGATGTTGTTCGAGTGTATCGATGGGGAGGGGTTTCTCTGGAAGACTTAAAGTCAGTAGTCCCCAATGTTCAAGCTCCTATCAACCCAGATGAAGAGTCGCCACCGGCCCCCGGAATGTTAAAGAGCCATTATGCCCCAACTAAGCAAGTAGTGGTAGGAAACCTTCCTGAGCTTATTCAGCAATACCAGCATGCAGACGTTGGAGTAGTCTCTTTTCGCGATGTTTTTCCGCAAATTCCGGATAAGCAGCATGTGATACTATCAGAATCAGGCAATTTGAATGAAGCAGCTCAGCGATTATTTTCTGCTTTACGAGAACTCGACCAGCTTCCGATTGAGCTAATTTTAGCCGAGTTTGTTCCCAACCATGGTTTAGGACGAGCCATCAATGATCGATTAGCAAGAGCGTCAGCTTGACCGCGCTTATTAGGCCATGACACTTTCCTGAGGCATCAGATTGTGTGAATGGGCGTAAATATTTCTTACCTCGCTTCGGATATGATTCCAGGTTTCTTCATAGGAGGTGGCAAAACTTACAGTATGGTGGACTCCCCGAGGTTCAGCAGATTCACTGATTGTTCGGTTAGTAGATTTCTGGGGAAATAATAACTTTTTCATAGGAAAGTTGATTTATTCATCAAACATTACATTACAAATGTACAAAAAAATATAATTTATATACAAAAATTAAAGAAATTTTTTCAGAAATACCTTGAAAATAGTCTTAAACGCTATTACACGAGGTATTAGATGGTACATATGTAATGAATAGTATGCTTTCAGAAAAAGTGCTAACCTGTTTGGATAGCATACATTTTTATCGGGTAGTTAAATTTAAAATACCGCCAACTTTTTCTATTAGCAGCTTGTTACTTCTACAAATCGGCACTTAACGAAAGAAAAGCTAGGTTTTTACGCAAATTTGTACCGATTTATTAAATATATTTGCAAGGCATTTCATACTGTAATTTAAACTCAAACTAAGTAGTCTAATGACGCAAGTTGTTATCACAGCTATTATAGCTTTTACACTCATCATTTTGCTTTTGGTGGCATTGCTGCTGTTTGCCCAGTCTAAGCTCGTACAGCAGGGAGATGTAAAGATTATTGTAAACGGCGATGAAGAGAATCCAATTGTTGCATCAGCAGGTAGTACATTGCTTTCTACTTTGTCTGGTGAAAAGATTTTTCTTCCCTCAGCCTGTGGAGGTGGCGGTACCTGCGCCATGTGTAAATGTGCCATTGATGAAGGAGGAGGAGATGTTCTTCCTACTGAGGTGGGTCACCTAAGCCGGAAAGAGCAGCAAGAAAATGTACGTCTCTCTTGCCAGGTAAAGGTAAAGAATGATATGCGAATTCGCATTCCAGAGGAAATCTTTGGTATTAAGAAGTGGGAGTGTGAAGTAGTTTCTAACTACAATGTGTCCACCTTTATCAAGGAATTTGTAGTGAGATTACCCGAAGGTGAAACATTGGATTTTGAGTCGGGTGGCTACATTCAGATTGATGTCCCCCCAATCACGGTAGACTTCAAAGGTATGGATATTACTCCTCATCCGGAGTTGGGTCACAAACCCGATGTGTACCAAGAGGATTGGGATAACTTCAATCTGTGGGATCTGACCATGAAGAACGATGAAGAGATTTTTCGGGCTTATTCTATGGCAAATCATCCCGCCGAAGGTGATATCATCATGCTAAATATCCGAATTGCTACTCCACCTTGGGATCGAGCTGCCGGAAAGTGGATGGATGTAAATCCAGGAATTTGTTCTTCTTACGTATTCTCTCGTGAGAAAGGAGACAAGGTGACTATTTCGGGGCCTTACGGTGAATTCTTCATTAACCCGACTGAGCGTGAAATGATCTACATCGGAGGAGGGGCTGGGATGGCGCCACTAAGATCGCACATCTTCCATTTATTTCACACCGAGAAGTCAGATCGTAAAGTATCATACTGGTACGGTGGGCGTTCTAAGCGAGAACTATTCTACGTAGATCACTTCCGTAACATTGAGAAAGACTTCCCTAACTTTAGCTTCCATATCGGTTTATCTGAACCATTAGAAGAAGATAACTGGAAAGTGAAAGAAAGCTTAGACAGTGAAGGTGATGGCTATGTTGGTTTTATCCATCAGGTACTTCTTGATAATTATCTGAATGATCATCCTGAACCAGAAGAAGTAGAGTACTATCTGTGTGGACCTCCTTTGATGAATGCTGCGGTATTAAAGATGCTGGATGATATGGGAGTACCTCCTGAAAATATCCGGTTTGATGACTTCGGTGGATAGCCAAGTCTTATAAAAAAGATGAAAGGGAGCGATGTTTCGTTCCCTTTTTTTATTTTGGCTGAAGTTTTTTGAAAACGCCTCTAAACCTCTACTATGAGTTTAAGCCTCTTTTTCCGTCCGGTTGACCCGACGGTGTACGAATGGGTTTCCCAGCAGAATACGGTATTTAAGGCAATTGATGTATTTACCAGCGATTTCCCCAACTACGCCGAAGCAGATATTGCTCTGGTTGGATTATGCGAGCATCGGGGGAGTGAGTTTGACGAAGGTGTAGAACGAGCAGCCGATGCGATACGTCAGGCATTTTATCGCCTAAAAAAAGGCAGTGGAGCTTACAAGATCGCAGACCTGGGTAATCTAGTAAATGGCCATAGCTTAGAAGAAACTTACGGAAGATTGCGGGAGGTTTGTGAAACCCTTATCAATTATCGAACGCTACCGGTTATTATTGGTGGTTCTCATGATCTGGATTACGGGCAGTATCAGGCCTACGAGACTATGGAAAAACTGATTAGTGTGTTGTGTGTAGATGCTTTCATTGATATAGATCGGACACTAGTCTCAGAAAATACGCTAAAGCCTAATCAGCACCATTTGCATCAGATCCTGATGCATGATCCCAACTACTTGTTGAACTACAGTCATTTGGGATACCAGAGCTATTTGGTCGATGCAGAAGTTCCAGCTTTGCTGGATAAGTTTTATTTTGATAGCTATCGACTGGGGTTAGTCAACCAAGGTATTGCCACGATGGAACCTATCATTCGTAGTGCTGATATGTTGAGCATTGATATTTCGGCAATTAAGTCGGCTGATGCGCCTGGTCATCATCGTGCTCAGCCCTTTGGCTTGACTGGGCAAGAAGCCTGTCAACTCTGCTGGTACGCAGGGCATAGCGAGCGATTAACTTCAGCGGGATTTTATGAGTACAATCCTGACTTTGACGATGAACGACAAACAACCGCAGCTGTAATTGCAGTAATGATTTGGTATCTGATTGAAGGATATTATCATCGAACGTACGAAGAAAATTTTGAGAGTAATGATTTTACCAAGTATTTAGTCCCTATGTCTAGCTCGCCGGAGCAAATTACTTTTTATAAAGCTAAGAAAAGTGAAAAATGGTGGATGGAAGTGCCTACCCCGGTGAAGGAGCGGAAAAGTATTGTAGCCTGCGACCCGGCCGACTACGAAATGGCAACCAAAGGTGAAATACCCGATCGATGGATTCAGACCCAAGCAAAGTATTCTTAACAACCTAATAGATTTCTTATGAGCATTTTCGTGCGTTTATTTTTTTGTGTAGCATTTCTTATCACTAGTCTTATAAGCTACAGTCAGGACGATGGTTTTCAATCTCTTTTCAATGGTGAAGACTTAGATGGATGGGAGATTTACGGAACAGAAAAGTGGTATGTAGAAGATGGTTTACTTGTTTGTGAAAGTGGACCCGATGAAGCTTATGGCTATTTGGCAACAAATGAGTCCTATAAGAACTTTGTGCTGACGCTAGAATTTCAGCAAGAAGCTAACGGTAACAGCGGAGTGTTTTTCCGCTCATCTATTGAGGGAACGAAGATTAGTGGCTGGCAAGTAGAAGTTGCCCCTCCTGGTAATGATACTGGAGGTATTTACGAGTCTTACGGACGAGGTTGGCTAGAGCAAATTCCCGAAGAGAAGGAAGATATTCTGAATATGGGTGAATGGAACCAGATGCGAATTGAAGTAAACGGCGACCAAGTAAAAACTTATCTTAATGATGAACTGATGGTCGATTTAGAAGACGAAAAAATTGGCCAAGCCAATGGCTCTATTGCTTTGCAAATCCACGATGGAGGGGGTATTAAAGTACGCTGGCGCAACTTGATGGTGAAAGAGCTGTAGAATCGCAAGAAGCTACTTCTGTTGTTGGAAAATTCCGTTGTGCTGGCTACCCATGTACGTACCCCAGGGAAGGGGACTTCTTAGTGGCACTTCCGTACTAATTCGGTGTATCCGCAGACCGTTGAAAGTATACGTATGGCGCAAATCGGTGCTGTGGCAGTGAATGATGTCTAGCATTCCGTTACCATCTAAATCGCCCAGCCAGGGGGTAGAAGATATGTTACTTCCCTCCCAGGTTTCGCCTAGTTGCTGTACTTCGTGCTGACCAAACTCAATAGCTACCATCATATTATAAAAGAACTTTTGGTACAGCTCGTTTACCTGCTGGTAGTTCATGCTCATGATAATTTCATCCCGCCCGTCGTCGGTTAAGTCAATAGCCACCGGGCTGCTGGTCTGATAAAATCCCAAAGAGTCAGTAAATTCAATGGCACCGCTGCTTCCATTAATCATAAACTGACGGTTCCACTCTAGTTTAGGCCACTCTCCCTGAGCAATAGAAGCAAAGAAATCAGGAATTGAGTCAGCAGTGAAATAGCCCACGGCTAACGAACTGTAGGCTTCAGTGTTGGGTAGCGTTGTTTTCCAGAGAGGCTTAAGGCTTTTACCTTCAAAGGCCAGTATATCTCCCGCTACCGACATAGCGACAATATCCAGAATAGAATCTCCGGTTACATCGACACCATTGGGTGGGGCAATAAATCCCTTGTCGGGACTACTGGCTAACAGGTTCGCTTCTGACAGGTCTTCCTGCATTACATCAGATAGCGTAGTAGCGTATAAATTACCACCAATCGTTTCCCCACCCGTACCAAAAACTACGATCAAGTCATCTTGGTTAGCATTAGGAAATGCGATGACGGACATATAAATCTCTTTCCCATCAGGCATAGCGGCTTGGGCAAGTACTTTTCCCGACTGGGAGTCTAGCACTAATAAATAACCTACTGGGCGGTCAGGATCGTAAGGTTCTACCAATACGTCACCACCATTCGATACCAGCAAATCTTCCAGTCCATCCCCATTTTGGTCAGGTATGATTTGCGGATTGTAAAAATTATACCATTTTGCTCGACGGACTTCTTCCAACTCAGTGGCTGGAAAAAACTCCCACAGAAGGTCACCATTCTTGCCATTAACCGCTTTCAACACAGCAGAACGTCCGCCGATAATAACATCTTTAATGCCATCTTGATCGATATCCAGTAGAGTGGCGGAACCAAATACCTGATCGCGGGCGGCTACCCGCCAAAGCAGTTCTCCGTTTGAGCCATCCAGGGCAATAATCGCTGAGTCGGAAGGAGTAAGCTCTTTACCGCCTGCACCTAAAATAATGTCTTTAATACCGTCACCGTTTAGGTCGGTGGTACGAGGAGAAGAAAATGTGCCAATACCTAGTAGATGACTGGACCAGAACGATTGAGCAGCCGTTTCATTTGCTATTGCAAACAAGCCGACGAGTATTATTATGTGCCAACGACTACTCATTGTCTTAATCTTATTTCCGATAATCTAGCGGCGGCTCCCGGTCGCCTAGTAAAGAATTGTAGGCAAAATCGTCTCCGCGCTTCTGCATCAGTTCTTCCCGGGCTATCTTCGTTACTTCCGGTTGCTGAAAGATATCAATCGCTGTTAGCGATAATGTTTTAGAAGCGACTATCATTCCTTTATGACCGATGCTAGTTCCACCCGCTGCTACGGCTTGCCAACTGTGAGCGTAAGTGCCCGGCACCCAGGTGGCGGAGGACATTCCCGCCGTAGGTGCCATCCAGCTTACATCGCCTACATCGGTAGAACCACCTGTGCCCCGGTTGCTAACCGTGTAGGGTTGAACCTGATTGGCTGATGCTAGGGTTGCATCAGAATCATAGGTTTGTTGTATTTGCTCGGCAAAGGCTTTTTCTTCTTCATCGTAGCTTACTCCACCCACAGTTTGTAGGTTCTGGTACATGATCTCCGAGAGTGTTTCGTTAGGTAGCACATTGTAGATGCCGTGAATTACTTCATATTCCATACGGGTTCCGGTGCCTAATGCCGCGCCTTCGGCAGCTTTCACTACTCGCTCAAACATATCACGTACTTCCTGCATTTCAGGGTGACGTACGTAGTAGAAAGATTCGGCAAAGCCCGGAACGATGTTGGGGGCATCTCCACCTTTAGTAATTACGTAGTGAATACGACTTTCGGCAGTTACGTGCTCGCGCATCATATTCACCATCATATTCATGGCTTCTATTCCATCTAGCCCTGACCGTCCCTTGTCGGGAGCAGCGGCAGCGTGAGCCGAGTTACCATAGAAGCGGAATTTAGCTGACTTATTAGCTAGTGATGATCGGGCACTCGCGCTATTTTGGCTACCCGGGTGCCAGTGCAGTACTGCGTCTACATCATCAAACAACCCCTCCCGAACCATATACACTTTTCCGGCTCCGCCTTCCTCAGCCGGAGTACCGTACAAACGGATGGTACCTGCCGTTTTGGTTTCTTCTAACCAGCCCTTTACCGCAATAGCCGCCGCTACTGAACCCGTACCAAACAAGTGATGCCCACAAGCGTGGCCACTCTGGCCTTCTTCTTTTATTTGCCGCTCAGGAACGGCGGCTTGGGACATTCCGGGCAATGCATCAAACTCGGCTAAGAGACCAACCACGGGCTCACCCGAACCGTAGGTAGCCACGAAAGCGGTAGGAATTCCGGCTACACCCGCATCTACCGAAAATCCAGCATCAGTCAACGTTTTTTGTAGTAATTGGGAGCTTTGCTCTTCTTGATAGCCCAGTTCGGCATAGTTCCAAATTTGGTGGGCAATATCAGCGTATTGCTCATACTGAGCGTCTAAGCCCGCCAGTACTGCTTTTTCTGCTTTAGAAAGTTTGCTTTGAGCAAGGCCAGAGAGAGCCATTCCCAGGCTTACCAAAAACGTAATGAATATTCTCATAAGTCAGTAAGGTGTAGTGATAAAACTTCTAAAATACGGCTACCAGGTGAATGAGACAACCTGAAGATTAGATTTTCTAGGAAAAGGTTGTATCTATCTCAGTCGCTAGGCAGCTTCTGAGTTAGTGAGAGTGCTAATAGCGATAGGAAATTTGTATATTTCGGACTAACCTAACCTTATTAATCATGCAAAAACTTATTTGCTTATTCTTTTTCTTAACATTATGCACTATGACTGCTTTTGCTCAATCCGATAATGATGATGTTCGTCACGTAGTGGTATTTAAGTATAAAGCGGATGCTTCAGAAGCGGATATTCAGAAAGTAACCGATAGCTTCCGCGATTTACAAAATAAGATTCCGGGCATTGTCTCATTTGAGCATGGTATTAATAACAGCCCTGAAGGAAAAAATCTAGGCTTCACCCACGTGTACCTCCTCACCTTTGAAGATATCGAAGCTCGCGACACCTACCTACCTCACCCCGAACACAAAAAATTTGGTAGCCTGCTTGGAGAGCTAGATGTACTGGAAGATGTGTTTGTAGTAGATTATACGGTGGGGGAATGACGAGAATAAGTTTGTGAACAAAATACTTATTGGTGCTTGCCTTCTATTAGTATTAGCCTCAAATGCTTACTGTCAGTTTAAAGTTCGGGGAATTGTATTTTCAAAAGAGGAAAAACAAGGGGTTCCTGGAGTAAGTGTTCTTGAGAAAGGAACGAAAAATGGAACAGTAACGGATATTGATGGAAGCTTCGTTTTAGAAGTATCTGATTCAAGTGCAACCCTTGTATTTATGTCTGTCGGCTATATCACCGAAGAATACCTTCTTGAGAGTTCAGATTCACTTTTTATCAAGATAAAAGAGGACTGTATTAGACATTTCTTCGATAGTCAAAGTATAACATTTTACGCTAGAAGTGGAGTAATAAACACACCTCTCGGCGGACAAATTGATTTTGCTTTTCCTAACTTTCATCAAGGAACTTTGATAACGAGTTTTAGCTATCAGACGGATTTGATGGATAACAACTTCACAAACGCCAAAGCTGAGTATAGGCACTTCTTCTTTAACTGTGATTTTGACATAGATGCTAACTGGTACTTTAAACAAGTATCGTTTAATAACAATTTTGAATCAAGAACTCATTCCTTCGAATCCAACTTTACTTACGACGGATGGAGATTTGTTGTTGGTTACAGTAATCTTCGCTTCGACAGGTTTGAACAGGATAAAGAATTAACTATGTCAGCCCCTGTGATAGGCTTCGGCACTTGGGTTGATGCCCGTACTTTTGGAGTTATGGTAACTGGAAAGTCAGCGATCTATAGAAATGTGACAGAATGGATTGGCGAAGCTACTTTTCATATGAAATACATTGAACTCTTCGTAAACTATTACAAACTGGACAATTTTTCAGAAGTGAGTATTGGAATTGGAAAAGAAATTGGATACTGGCTAAAGTCCCAGAAACAGTATAGGGAGCAAAACAAATGAAATAGTTCGGTATTGATTAGAAAACTCTCCTTTCAAAAACCCTTGCCAATACAAACAATACCACTGCATAAACAGCCAAACCCATAGTATAAAACAACCAAAAATTTCCACCGTAGGCGATGGCTTCTACGCTGCGGAACGACCAGTAGGTGGGAATAATGGCAAAACCTTCCAACGCACTATGGTCTAGGAAATAGCGGAGGATGGGGAGGTTGAGTACGAGATTGAAGATCTTGAACTGGGCTAAACCCTCCATTTTATTGCGGGCGAAGGTCGCGGTCATTAGTGCTAACAGTGGGGCAATCAGGCTATATTGGGCAGCTAGTAGTAGTGCTTTGCCAAACGGTATCGCTACTAAATCTCCGTACACTAGCAGCATTAGATTTACGATGATAGAGATCATTACTCCGGCAGCTAAGCGAAGTAGAACGAAGGTTCCGGCGGAGATGGGAGCGACCCGCAGGGCACTGAATACATTCTCGTCTTTTTCTTCCAGAAACAGAAAGCCGCTGATAAAGCCAAACATGGTGGCCGATTGCATACATGCCCACATTAGAATAACCGGATGGTAAGGTTCAATGATCGGGTACAGCTCGGTGAGATAAGGTACCAACAACTTCACAATCGCTAAGGCGATGAGCGGGAAGAATAGCAAGCCCTTCAACAATGGTTCGCGGAAGGTAATGCGAAAGTCGTTATGGCTAATCAGCAATAATTGTTTCATGACCAGATATGTTTGCGGAATGAAGCTCGGGCGAGGTAGTAGCTGCCGACAACGGCTAATGTACCGTAGCCGTAAGCGTAGATCAATTCCATTGTTGATATATCTTCAAATGAAGCTTGCAGTAGCAAAATACTGGGATAGGAAGGAATAGGATAAAACCAAGCGGAAGAAGCCGCTCCGAAAAATGGAATAAACGGTAAGGCAGTGAGAATTAGCATAGGAATCATCCGTACCATAAATTGATTGAACGAATTTGTCTGAGCTACCAGCCAACCACCCAGAAAAATATAGAAAAGACTAGCTCCAATCACACCCATCGCAAAGTGAATGTACTGAAATTGCCATCCGTAACCCGCCCAGGCCATCAGCAGGGAAGTGACCAACGCCACTGCCGTAAGCGAAATAGCCTTAGACCAAAGATAAGTGTCGGTAGATAATGGTGATACCGCCAGGGCTTCTAGTGTATGTTGGTCTTTTTCAAAAAGCACTAACGCACCAATAAACATAAGCCCAGTTACTACCGGATCGTTGTAAATCAACAGTACCAGCAGTTTTTCTAAACCACCCAAGTCCTTCAGCAGATAGAACAATCCCAGATACACTCCAGCCAGCACCAGTGAAATAACGATAAGCTGATTACGGTGCAATAGCAGTAAATCCCAGCGAAGTAAGTTGGTCAGTGCTTTCATACCAGGCTTTGTCCGGTTAGTTTGATAAATACATCCTCCAGCGTTGCCTCTTCCGAGTGAATGGTTCGGATATTATTCTCCCGAAGGATCGCTAGAAAGTCTTCATTCTGACCGAGCGTATCTAGCGCGTACTCGTAAGCCGCACCATTATTCTGTGCTTCAACTCGTACTTTTCGTTTTCCGTGCTGTAACTTCAATGTAGCCGGACGATCTAGCGCTTTAATTTCCCCATCAATAATCAAAGCAATGCGGTCGCAGAGAGCATCGGCATCGTACATACTATGGGTAGTGATGAAGATCGTCTTCCCCTGGGCTTTCAGATCCAGAATAATGTCTTTGATAATTTTCCCATTCACTGGGTCTAGACCCGATGTAGGCTCATCCAGAAACAGAATATCCGGGTCGTGCAGAAAGGAGCGGATGAAATTTAGTCGCATCTTCATGCCCTTAGAAAAGTCAGCAACGGATTTGTCGGCATCCTCCTTCAGCCCTACCTTGTCTAGCAATTCGTGAAAGTCAGTAGGCTTGCGCTCGTAGAAATTGGCGAAGAATTGCAGGTTTTCTAGCGCAGTCAATTTCAAGTAATGATTGGGAAGCTCAAAGCTCACTCCAATGCGCTGGTAAAAATCTTTACCCCAGCTTAATAAATCTTTTCCCTGAATCTGCACTTGACCTTTGTAACCGTCTAGTAATTTATACAGAATTTTCTGGGTGGTACTTTTTCCGCTGCCGCTAGGGCCAAGAAAGCCAAATATTTCTCCAGGTTCAATCGCAAAGGAGATACCTTTCAGTGTGGGAGTCTGGTTTTTGGGGTAGGTGTACTGAAGGTTATTTACTGTTATCATAAACTTAGGCATTCATGCCCGATTTTAAAATATCAATGAGTTGCCGAAGAGCCTGAGTATACTCGGCTTCGCTAGCTTGTATCACCGGGCCTAAAGGATTAGAATCATCCTCCGTGGGTACTAAAGTTTCTAGTAGGGTTTTGCTGATCTGAATAATTAGACGAGCCATCACAGTAGCATCCAAATTCTTCTTCAGCCTGCCTTGTTCTTGCTGCTGCTTAATTATTGATGAGAAAAAGTCGACGGCCTCCTGGTCATAGCGAACCATATCTTTTGCCACTTCTGGAATCAATTTTTCCTGACTGTAGCGGTAGAGAAACCGGTTCATCACTGGGTATTGAGCATCAAAAGCTAATCCTTGGTGAAATAAAGCTTCCAGCCAATCCCAAAAATTATTGGGAGTAGTGGTCATGGCCGATTGCATGAACTCTCGTTTTTGGGCAATCACATACTCTTTTAAATAGAAATACAGTGCCTTCTTATCATCGAAATACTGGTAAACACTTCCCTTGGCGATTCCTAGCTTTTTTACTAACCGATTGAGGGATGCTTCCTGATAGCTATACTTCGCAAATTCTTCAAAAGCAGCCTCAATAAATTGCCGCTTTTTATCCGGTTTTAAGCGTTCAAATGTGGGTTTTGCTCTTAAAATGACCATGTGGTCATAATTGATCTGATTATCTTTTACGTTACCAATTTGACTTAGTTACATTGTCCATTAAGAAAATTGATTTTAGCGAAATAGAGAGTCCTAATAAAAGGCTTACCGTAGGTAAGGCCGACTAGATTTGAGTATTATAAAGCACTAAATTACTCCTGTTTCTGCTGAGATTGCTTTAAAGAGTATTACCAAAGTGATGAAACCTACTAAAAGAGCGAAATAGCCAATGTATCTTCCCTGTCTGCCATAAAACATTAATAGAGAGATTCCTGAAATTAAAAGTAATGGTGCACTAAAGAATACCCTAAATACGATTAGGAACTTAGTTTCCTGATACGTTGGAAGAAAGAGATAAATGTAGAAGTATCTAGCTATCGGAAATGCTGAAATCACTACTACGGTGTATAAAACAAATAATCCAGCCCGCTTCATTTATTTCATTATATCAAATGATTTCCTTAAGAAACTCTTGTCAAAAGTTAGTAGATCACGAAGTGCATCTAAAGATATTCTAATCATGATAGTTCTCATAAAATTGTTATGAACTTGAATATTAAAGTTTTCAATAAACTACAGCTCGAGTACTTGAACCTTGTAGGCAGGAGAAAAAACAATAGCTTTGTCTGTCCTATTAAGTTCGCTTAAATCGCTACTGCGTGAAATTCATTGGTGTAATTTTCAGCCTGCTACTTATTGTCTCTTTTCCACTGCTTGCCCAGAAAAAAAATGCTGACTACCGACTTTTACTTAAAAAAACGACAACCCCCATTGTGATTGACGGAGGCACGCTAGATTCGGCCTGGCAGCAGGCTAATGTTGCTTCCGACTTTCACATGATACTGCCGATGGATACCAGTCGGGCCCAGGTTCGGACGGACGTGCGTATGGCTTACGATGATAACTTTCTGTACTTACTTGCTGAGTGCTACCACGCTAAGCCGGGGCTGTACATTGTGGAATCTATGCGCCGGGATTTCTCATTTGGGAAAAATGATAACTTTCTATTGTTTATGGATCCGTTTGATGATCAGACCAACGGGTTCTCATTCGGAGCCAATGCCGCCGGAGCTCAATGGGACGGACTAATGTACGAAGGTGGTCGAGTCGATTTGAGCTGGGATAATAAGTGGGTTTCGGAAGTAAAGAATTACGAGGATAAATGGGTGTTCGAAGCGGCTATTCCCTTCAAAACCATTCGCTACAAAAAAGGCATTACCGAGTGGGGCATCAACTTTAGCCGCCTGGATTTAAAAATGGCAGAGAAATCAGCCTGGGCACCCGTACCCCGACAGTTTCCGTCGGCATCATTAGCGTATACCGGCACCCTAGTTTGGGATCAGCCACCGCCTACCGTAGGCGGAAATGTCTCCATTATTCCTTACACATTGGGCGGAGCTACCCGAAATTTTGAAGAAAACACATCTACTAAATACCGGGGCGATGTTGGCGTTGATACTAAAATTGCCATCACCTCTTCGCTAAACCTAGATTTGACCATAAATCCTGATTTTTCCCAAGTCGAAGTAGACCAGCAGGTGACTAACCTGGATCGTTTCGAGCTATTCTTTCCCGAACGGCGGCAGTTTTTTCTGGAGAACGCCGACCTATTCGCCAATTTTGGCTATTCGACTATTCGTCCGTTCTTTTCCCGACGGATTGGGCTAGGCGTACCAATTCGGTTTGGTGCCCGGTTAAGTGGCAAGCTTAATAAAAACTGGAGGATTGGGGCCATGAATATTCAAACGGGCAAGGTGGATGAAACTAACTTACCCGCTCAAAATTTTGCTGTTGCTGCCATTCAACGCCGAGTATTTGCTCGATCTAATATCGGACTTATTGTAGTAGATAAGGAATCACTGAATTACACGCCAAGCGATGATCCAACTGTTCCGACTTACTCTCAGTACAATCGTAATATTGGTGTAGAGTACAACATAGCGTCCTCTAATAATCTATGGACAGGAAAGGTGCTTTATCTTCATTCTATGAGTCCCGAGAAATTGGGTCGTAATATGGTACACGCGGCTAACCTAGAGTACGACAGCCGCCGCTGGACACTGAGCTGGCAGCACGAATACGTAGGCAGGGGGTACACTGCTGAAGTGGGTTTTGTGCCCCGCCGCTCCTATATTAAAGTGAATCCCGAAATAACGTACCGTTTCTTTCCCAAAAATAGCAGTGTAGTCAGCCATGGACCTACGCTAAGCTCGACACTTTTCTTCAATAAATCGTTTGATCAAACTGATAACGAAAGCTACCTCGCCTACAATGTCAGCTTTCAGAATCGCTCTAGCTTTACTACCTGGGTTGCTTATAATTATATTCAGTTACTTCAAGGATTTGATCCTACCAACGCTTTAGGCGATACATTGGCAACCGGAACAGAGCATTGGTGGAATGCCTGGGGTACTGAGTACGAATCTACTCCGAATAGCTTATTTACTTATTCTTTCTCTACGCGCTACGGAGGCTACTATGCTAACAGCACCCGGCTCAACATAACGAGCGAACTGGGTTATCGTTTTCAGCCCTACGTAAGTATTGCCGTTCGGTCTAGTTATAATCACATTGATCTACCCGAGCCCTGGAACCTGAATACTTTCTGGTTAGTAGGTCCCCGAGTGGACGTTACCATGACGAATAAACTGTTTCTGACCGCATTTATGCAGTACAACGAGCAAATCGATAACATAAATCTAAATACCCGTCTCCAGTGGCGTTACCAACCCGCTTCCGATTTGTTCATTGTCTATACCGATAATTACCTCCCTCAGCCCTTTGGCATCAGGAACCGAGCGTTAGTACTGAAGTTTACTTATTGGTGGAATGTATAGCAGAAAAACTCTCTTTTCCTGTACTATCTACTGAAATTACTGCCTTCAAGTCTAATTAGTAGTTGGGTTCAACTATTATCACATAGTGGTGATTGTTTCAATCGTATATTGTCAATTATGCAATATCATACATTTATTTTGTCTTGATAATAACAATTAATCAGTAAATAGTTGCGATAGAGCGAAATAATCATTTTTTTAATATATTCTTAGAGCGCAAATTTTAAGTGGGTTGCTACTATTTACAACTTGATTAAGGCATACAACTCACTATACAGAGTACAGCAATACTTTTTCTAACTAATACACACTCGTATGAACCTAAAATTACTTGCGCGCTTAGCACTAAGTATTCTTTTGCTTAGCGGAACAATTGCAACCTACGCCCAAGAACGAACGGTCTCCGGAACAGTAACCTCCGATGACGAGGGGGTTTTACCAGGGGTTAATATTCTGGTGAAAGGGACTACCAAAGGAACGGTTACTGACATAGAAGGAAACTATCGGATTGAAGTGTCCGGTGGGGATGCTACGCTGGTATTCTCAGCGGTAGGTTACACAACTACAGAAATGATAGTAGGTAACCAGTCAACGGTCAATGTCTTGATGTTACCAGATATTCAATCACTTTCTGAAGTAGTGGTAGTTGGCTTTGGAACCCAGAAGAAAGCCGACATAACCGGTGCGGTAGGTTCTATCTCAGCTGCTGAAATTGCCGAGAAGCCTATTACCAGCCCCGATCAGATTTTAGCCGGACGGGTTTCGGGAGTGCAAATCTCCAACCGAAGCGGTGATCCAGGTGCTCCGATTAACGTTCGTATCCGCGGAGTGGGTACAGCTGGGGTTAATCAGCCACTCTGGGTAATTGACGGGGTGCCTATCGTACAGACAAGCAATATTACAGTAAACACTGCTTCCAGTACAGAAACCAATCCTTTGGCAGGAATCAACCCCAACGATATTCAATCTATTGACGTACTGAAAGATGCGGCTTCGGCGGCTATTTACGGAGCCCGGGCCGCTAACGGGGTAATTATTGTTACCACTAAGCGAGGAAAAGAAGGGCGTACTTCGGTTACTTACGATGGCTACGTAGGCACACAAACTACGCCCAGGCGTATTGACGTGCTCAATGTAGACCAGTTTATTGATTTACAAGGTGAGTTGGGACGTGACCTTAGTCAATTCCGGGGCGAACCCTTCGTAGACTGGCAAGATGCTATCTTTAAGAACGGCCCCATGCAAAGCCACAATATTACGGCGAGTGGTGGTAGCGAAAACATCAACTTTAGTGTATCAGCGGGTTATTTAAACCAAGAAGGTATTGAGTTAGCCCAGGGCTTCGAACGATACTCTTTCAAAGCTAATTCTGATATTAAAGTCGGTAAGCGGAAGCAATTTACTTTTGGTGAGTCGCTGCTGGTAAGCTTCATTGATCGCCTGGTACAATCGGAAGGTAATCGGTTTGCTGCTTTTAACTCCGCCCGTAATGCGCCCTACTTCAAAATTTTTAACCCAGATGGTCCGTTCGGCTATAATCCAGAAAACCCGACCACCACTGGCGGAGCAACGGGTGCAAACTATGTATACCGTAGCGATCTGAATGTAGAAGAAACTCGGGTGCGTAGCCGAAAGGTTTTGGGGAATATCTACGGACAGTTAGAGATTATAGAAGGACTTACATTTAAGATGTCGGCTGGTATTGATTACAACGTAGGCGATGGATTCTTCTACCAAGCTCCAGTTACATTCACGCAAATTGAAGATCCTCGCTTGTCGCTATTGGTACAATCCCGTCCGATTGAATTAACCACCAACTTAGCTAACACGCTAACGTATTCCAAGGCATTTGGTCAGCATAACCTTACCGTCTTACTTGGACACGAGGAGACCAACTTCCGCTTTGATAAACTTCGGGTTCAGGGACGTGACCTAGCTTTTCCTGATGTAATTCGCTTTGGTTCAGTAGCCAACGTAGTAGCCGCGGGTAATGAGGCCGACCACTGGGCACTTCGTGGGTTCTTAGGTCGCGTTAACTATTCTTATGGGGGCAAATATCTGGCTACGTTTAACGTTCGGCGCGATGCTTCTTCTCGTTTTTCTGAGGACAATCGTTCCGACATCTTTCCTTCGGCATCAGTCGGCTGGCGTATCTCTGAAGAATCTTTCTTCCCCGAGACTAGTTTTATTGATGACTTGAAAGTACGAGTTGGCTGGGGTGAATCAGGTAACCAATTTACTGGGCTTAATTTTGCTTATCTAAGTTCACTTAACATTAACCCATTTTATGTACTTGGTGTTGGGCAAAATGTAGTGCGGGCTCCCGTACCTACCAGCTTCGCTAATGCTGACTTACGCTGGGAAACCAGTACTCAAACTGATATTGGTTTAGATGCTGCCTTCTGGCAAGGTCAATTAGAGCTTACATTTGACTACTACGATAAAGTAACCAGTGACGTACTGATCGGATTACCTATTCCGGCGGTTTCGGGATTCTTCTTACCTACTGATGCTAACATTGGGGAAATCCGAAATAACGGTATTGAATTAGCTCTAAACTACCGAGGCCGTTCAGGAGATCTGGAGTATAGCATTGGTGGTAACTTCACCACAGTAAATAACGAGGTTACTTCACTCGGCGAGATCACGGCGATTAATACCGGAGTAGGGGGTGGACAAACTCACCGCACGGTAGTAGGCGAATCGCTGGGACACTTCTTTGGTTTTAAAACGGACGGCATATTCCAAACACAGGCGGAAGTAGATGCTGCTCCTACAGATGCTCTTTCATCTGACCGTCAGCCCGGTGATATTCGCTTTGTGGATGTGAACGGTGACGGTACAGTGGACAATAACGACCGTACGCTCTTGGGTAGTCCGATCCCGGATTTCTACTACGGCGTTAACTTATCAGCTAACTGGCGAGGTTTTGACTTCTCAGCTCTATTGCAAGGGGTAGGAGGAATGCAAGTTTACAATGCGGCTCGTCAAAGCTTTGAAAACCTATCGGGTACCAATAACCAATCTACTCGTGTGTTGGATCGCTGGAGTGGACCCAATACCAGCAACGAAATACCTCGTGCCACGCTGGATGATCTGAACAGCAACAATCGGTTTTCTGACCGTTGGGTGGAGGATGCTGACTTCTTACGGGTTCGAAATATTCAGTTAGGCTACACCGTTCCATCCGAGATACTGGAATCTTTAACCAATGGGTTTGTTAATAACGTGCGGGTATACGTAGGTGCTCAGAACTTATTCACCTTCACCAACTATCTTGGCTTTGATCCTGAAGTGACCCGTGGGTTTAGCTTCCAAAAGGGAGAGTTTCCATTGGCAACTGGGCAAGACTCCGGCGGCTCGCCTCAGCCTCGTATCTACCAGTTTGGAGCACGGGTAACATTTTAAGAATTAGTTGAAGTTGTAAAATTTCAGAACAATGAAAAAAATATTATTAGCACTAACATCCTTATTCCTGTTAGCCCAATCGTGTAATAATCTAGATTTAGAACCTCTAGATCGGGTAACTGAGAACTCCTTTTACAAAACCAAAGCCGATTTTGACGGTGGTGTCTTTGCTTCTTACGCTTCCATCCAGAAGTTTTGGGGACTAAGTACTGAAACCCTGGGCGAGCGAGGGGAGTACTGGAAACTTTCGTTAGCGACTACCGACGATGTGGTAGCCGATGATTTGACGGCCGACCAGCGGTCGCGTAATCTGGATAACCTGTTGTTCGATCCTTTTGCAGTGCCCTTCCAGTCGCTGTATTCCATGATTTACGAAGGAATCTATCGCGCTAATCTGGTGATTGATAAGTTAGACGATGAAAATGAACTCAGTGCCGACCAGAAAACCCAACTTGAAGCTGAGGCTAAATTCCTGCGAGCCTGGTTCCATTTTCAGGCAATGAAAATGTGGGGAACTCCTCCGTTGGTTACTGAAGTACTTCGTGATCTCAACAGTCTGGCTCAGCCCAATGCCACCGAAGATGCCCTCTTTACTCAAATCTTATCAGATTTTAACGATGCTGCTAACGGGTTACCTGAGTCGTGGGACGATGCCAACCTCGGACGAGCAACTGCTTGGGCCGCTAAGGCGTACGTTGGTAAAGTGAATGTCTGGAAAGAAGACTGGCAAGCGGCTATCACTGCCTTTGAAGACATTGTTCAGAATGGACCATTCCAGTTGCAGGCTGACTATGTAGAGGTGTTTGCCTTTGATAATGAAAATAATTCTGAGTCTATTTTTGAGATTCAGTTTGGTGGGCCGTTCTCCGACGATAACCTTTGGGTATTTGATGATATTCACTCTGAGGCTTTCAAAGCAACCCAGGGTATCGCACGAACCAACATACTAGATGCTGGTAATGGTGCCCCAGGTGGAAAGAATGGCTGGTTAGCTCCTAGTCAGGATCTATTAGCGGCTTACGAGCCGGGGGATTTACGTCGGGAAGTGACGATCTACGCGGAAGGAGATATGTACTATACCACTACCCCTTATGAAGCTATTCCTTACGATCCCGAATGGTCTTCCAGTGATCTTACCATGGCGAAATACCGCGGTGCTCGCAACGTCGTTCCGGCTAATCACGCTCCGCACGGACAAGCTGATTTCAATAATGAGCGCTGGCTTCGTCTGGCTGAGTTAAAGCTATTGTATGCTGAGGCTCTTATTGAAGAAGGTCGAGATGCTGAGGCTTTGACTCAGATCAACGATATTCGTCGACGGGCAGGATTAGCTGATCTAGCAGCCCCGGTAGATATTACCGAGGCTATGCGACAAGAGAAGCGGATAGAATTAGCGTTGGAGCCACATCGATGGTTCGATATCACCCGTTGGGGTATTGGTGCTGAGGTATTCGGCGACCGTTGGGACGACCGACTCAATCTATTTCCATTCCCTCAGTCGGAGATCGACCGAAGCGGTGGAACACTGAATCAGAATACCGGATACTAGACTCCATTAACAACTTTTTCGAATAAAGAAGCAGCCCAATTCCGGGTTGCTTTTTTATTTAGCTTTAGTTTAGAGAAAATGAATTGGCTGGTGAAAAATGTGCGACTGCGAATCATGGCTGTATTTCTGCTAGTAATTACTGCTTGTCAGCAGAAGAATGCCATATTTGAGCAACTATCACCCCAAGAAACGGGTATCGACTTTGATAATAAGCTAGTAGAAGATAGTGTATACAATGTATACTCTTACATGAATATCTACACCGGGGCGGGAGTAGCTACGGGCGATGTAAATAACGACGGTCTTCCTGATCTTTACTTTAGTGGTAACCAGGTATCTGGTAGACTTTATCTTAACCAGGGCAATCTCCAATTCACGGATGTAACCGAATCCGCCGGACTGATAAACGAACGTTGGGGAACGGGCGTGACGATGGTCGATATTAATCAGGATGGTTGGCTAGATATTTATGTGTGTGTCTCTGGCATCGGTTCCAATGAAGAACGCTCAAATCTGCTTTATATCAATCAGCAGGATGGTACGTTTACGGAAGAGGCTACTGCTTACGGTTTAGCCGATTCTCGGCAGGTAATGCATGCTGCCTTCTTAGATTATGACCGAGATAATGACCTAGACGCTTTCCTCATTATAAACCCTACCGATTCAGTATTTCAGGTGGACGTGGTGAAGCCTCGCAAAACTAACGGACAATCTAGCAGTACCGATGTGCTTCTTAAAAACGAGGGTGGAACGTTTGTAGATGTATCCCGCGATGCGGGTATTCTGATTGAAGGACAAAGCCTAGGAGTAGCCGTAACTGATATTAACCAGGACAACTGGCCGGATATTTATATTTCCAACGATTTTATTGGCAACGATGTGCTATACATCAATCAGCAAGACGGTACGTTTAAAGACGAAGCCTTAGGCTATTTCAAACATACTAGCTACGCCGGAATGGGTAATGATGCCGCTGATTTCAACAATGACGGCCTGGTAGATATCATTGAGCTGGATATGTGCCCTGAAGATAACTTCCGGCGAAAACTCATTTTGCCGGGAACGAATTACGAACGCTTTCAAATGGCCATTCAGCAGGGTTACCAACCTCAGTTTACCCGCAATACCTTACAGTGGAACCGAGGCAACGGAAACTTCAGCGAAATTAGTTTTCTGTCGGGCGTTAGCAGTACCGATTGGAGTTGGAGTCCGTTGCTGGCTGACTACGACAACGATGGGGATAAAGATCTGTTTGTTACCAATGGCTTCCGTCGCGACTTGGGTGATCTGGATTACATCAATTATCAGCAAACCTTTAACTCACCCATGGGCTCAGCTGAGGCGAAACTGGCGAAGAAACAGGAGAACGTGTTGGAACTGGAAGGAGTAGAAATTACTGACTACTTGTTTGAAAATCAGGGTGATTTGACGTTTATCAACCAGTCTGAAAGTTGGGGTATTCGTACTCCAGGGTTCTCACATGGAGCGGTTTACGCTGATCTGGATCACGATGGTGACTTGGAACTGATCGTGAATACGACCAACAGTCCTGCTCATATTTATAAAAACCTCACTAGTGAAAAGAAAAATCATGCTTACCTGAAAGTGAGTTTTCAAGGATTGAGAGGCAATCAGTTCGGCATTGGAGCAAAAGTGATCGTTTACCAGCCTGAGCAAATACAATTGTATGAGAACAATATCAGCCGAGGTTATGCCTCTAGTGTAGTACCAACGTTGCATATTGGCTTAGGCCATAGTGCAGTGGTAGACTCGTTGCACGTAATTTGGCCCGACGGAAGATGGCAAACAATAACCGAAGTAGAAATCAATCAATTACTAACAGTAGCCTATGAAAATAGCCGTCGCGATTCTACTCGGCTAGTATCAGCATCAGTCAAAACAGCAATTTTTCAGAAAGTCAGCAATAGTTTAGGACTACAGTACACCCATCAGGAAAATGACTTTGTGGATTTTCGGCAGCAGCGGATTCTACCTCATATGCATTCTCAAGGAGGCCCAGGTATGGCAGTAGGTGATATCAATGGTGATGGTTGGGATGATCTTTTCATAGGTGGAGCTTCTGGTAGCTGTGGACAATTTTTTCTTCAGCAGCCTAACGGCTCTTTTCTACCGCAACTTTTAGAGGGCAATTGTGAGTCAGAAGATATGGGGGTACTTTTGTTTGACGCCGATGGTGATCATGATCTGGACTTATATGTAGTTAGCGGAGGCAGCTCTTTTCCGGCGGATAGCCCGCAATACCAGGATCGACTGTATTACAACGATGGACTAGGTAATTTCACCCAAGATCAATCGGCTCTTCCGATTCTCACAGCTAGTGGATCTTGTGTTACCGCTAGTGACTACGATCAAGATGGTGATCTGGATTTATTTATTGGTGGACGCATCGTGCCAGGGCAATATCCATTGCCACCTGCTAGCTATCTGCTTCAAAATAATCAAGGAAATTTTACGAATATAACCTCAGGCGATGCTCCTGAACTAAGTCAAATCGGACTGGTAACATCTGCTCTGTGGACGGACTATGATAATGATGGATGGATAGATTTAATAGTCGTCGGTGAGTTTATGCCCATCAGTTTTTTCCATAATCAAGAAGGGAAACTTGTTGAGCAAACAGATAATGCCAACTTGACGGGAACCAACGGCTGGTGGAACAGTATTGCTGGCGGAGATTTTGACCAAGACGGTGACACAGACTATGTGTTAGGTAACCTGGGACTAAATAGCCCATATCGTGCTTCAGCTCAGGAACCGCTCTGTGTCTACGCTAGCGATTATGATAAAAATGGTAGTATAGACCCAGTGATGTGTTACTATGTGCAGGGCGAAAACTACTTAGCTCATCGTCGGGACGACATCGTTAAGCAAATTAATGCGATGCGAGCCCGCTTTAAAACCTATCGCTCGTACGCCGAGGCTACTTTTGAGAAGTCTTTTTTACCCGAAGAACTGGACGCTGCCTACGTTGTCCATAGCAAACGGTTTGAAAGTAGCTACCTGGAAAATCTAGGTAATGGAAAATTCAACATCCGGGAGTTACCCATCGAGGCTCAGATTTCTCCAATCTTGGGAATGGCAGTACAAGACTATAATCAAGATGGTAATCTAGATATACTTTGGAGTGGTAATTTCTATGCAGTAGAGGCAGCGGCTGGCCCTCGCGATGCTTCTTTAGGCGGATTGTTATTAGGCGATGGTGCTGGAAACTTTACTTCAGTGCCACCTGCTCAAACTGGGTTCATTGCTGACGGAGATGCTCGCGGAATTGTTCAACTATCATCGGCAAGTAATCTAGTTTCAGTAGTCGCTAATAATAATCAACCCCTAGAAGCATTTAGTACTTTTTCAGGCAAAAAGATCTATCGAGCAAATGGCAATGATGCTGTTGCGACAATTACATTGACTAATGGTAAATCCTACAAGCATGAATTTACGTATGGTTCAGCCTATTTGTCACAATCTGCTCGCTTGCTTTGGCTTCCTTCTTCTACCCGTAAATTACTAATTACCTCTTTCCAGAATTCATTGCGAGAAATCTCCTTAGATAGTCTTGGTAAGGATTAGTAAAACCTTCCTTGAAAGCATTGCCATTATGCATTACTGATCTAAGTAAAAAGCACTATTTTTCGTTTGTATTTATAAAATTTTAACTGAATAAGCTTGAAATTGGCGAAAAAGGGCTAAACTGCCAATAAAGATATTGTAAGTGTTTTATATGTCTGTCCTGGCAAAGAACATTGTATTGATGATTGATGATGATAATGATACGTTAGAAATCTATCGATTATTGATTGAAAAAACACCGCATATTCATCAGTTTATCACGAAAAGTAACCCGTATCAGGCATTAAATTGGTTGAGAGAGCAGGCAAATTCTCCGGGAACTTTCCCCCGCTATATTTTGCTTGATCTTAACATGCCTGAGCTAGATGGTATGGAGTTTTTACAAAGATTCGAGCAGCAAATAGATTATCAAAAACTGAATACTGAAGTTATTGTGCTCACTAGTTCAGTGCGGGAAAGAGATCAGCGGGAGGCTCTCCAGTACGCTAGTGTGAGTCAGTTTATTAGTAAACCCTTATCAAAAAAAAAGCTAGTGGAACTTCTTGCGGCTGATCAATGATTCACCACTTTACAACACTTCAGCCTCAAAAGTATCGCCCTGCGAAAGATCACCCGTTTCGTAGCCTCTTCGGAACCAGCGCATCCGTTGTTCAGAAGTACCGTGGGTAAAGGCATCGGGCACAACGTAGCCCTGAGATTGCTTCTGTAAGCGATCATCGCCAATAGCATTCGCGGCGCGTAGTGCTTCTTCAATATCGCCCTGTTCGAGAATATCAAACATACGGTCGGCATGATACGCCCAGACCCCGGCCAGAAAATCGGCCTGTAACTCTAACCGTACGGATAGTCGATTATACTCAGCCTGGCTAATCCGGCCTCGTTGAGACTGCACCTGTCGGCTAATACCGAGTAGGTTCTGAATGTGATGTCCCACTTCGTGAGCAATTACGTAAGCCATGGCAAAATCGCCGTGAGCCCCTAGTCGCTGACTCAACGTTTGCTGAAAGCTTAAATCGATGTAGACTTTGTTATCAGCCGGGCAATAAAATGGGCCAGTAGCTGCCTGAGCAAAACCACAGGCCGACTGTACCTGTCCGGTGAACAAGACTAGTACCGGTTCCTGATAATTTTGCCCCTGCTGCTGAAAAAGTTTGTTCCATACATCTTCGGTGTCGGCCAGTACTACTTTTACAAATTGTGCTAACTGATCTTCTTCTGCACTAGTGGAAGTAGTAGTTTGTGACGTAGGCATACCACCACTAGCATCTACCTGAAGCAAATCGGTAAAGTCGCTTCCAAAGAATAGGCTAATGATTATTAGAATGATGGTGCCTAGTCCACCTCCTACGGCTACTCTCTTACTCCTTCCCCGACTGCCCCGTCGGTCCTCAACATTGGTACTTTGTCGTCTGCCTTGCCAGCGCATAGCTCAAAAGGTTAGTGTATTAGTGAAACCTACTACGAAGTAACTGCTAATAAAAGCTACTCGAGTGTAATAAAGGTATGATACGAGAGGGGATTTATCAATTCACGACTCAGAATGTTCTTCTTGAACAATCTCTTGGCTTGAAATACAGGCATCTAAATGAATTCTAAAAGTAGTACCTTCGTCAACTGCACTACTCACCCCAATTTGCCCACCCATCGTCTCAATTTGAGTTTTGGCCAAATATAAACCAATACCTCGTCCTTCCTGATGAAGGTGAAACTGTTGATATAGACCAAAAACCTTGTCCTGATACTTTTCCAAGTCAATGCCCATACCGTTATCCGAGATACAAAATACGAATTGATTACCATGTAAGTAAGCATTGAGCCTAATTTCAATTGACCTTTTCTCTGATCGATATTTGATCGCATTGTTGAGTAATTGTTCTAATACATTCTCAAGATATGATTCAATAGCAAAGACCGCTGCGGTTGGGCTTAGATTGTTATGAATGGTTACTTTCTCTTCAATTAAGGTGCTTTGTATTCTTTCCAGCACTTTCTCTGCTGTTTTTCTGAGTGGTACCCGCACTAGCTGATAGTCAGTATTGTTCCTATAGATAAGAACTTCATTCAAATCTCTGATAACTGTATCGAGTCTATCGGCAGTTTTTTCTAGATGGCTAAAACAGTCAAGGTTATAAGCATTGAGATTACTCTTGTCTAAAATTGTTACCATCCCCAAGATTCGGGCAATTGGGCCCCGTAGATTATGCGAGACAATAGAGGTGAATTTGTCGAGGCGACCATTCTGCTGTACCAGCCTTTTATTAGCCTTAGTGAGTTCTACCGTTCGAGCTGATACTTCATTCTCTAGGTTCTCACTGTATAAGACAAGTTGCCGATTTAACTCCTCAATGACCTCTTGTTGCTGGCGCAGTTCCTCATTTTGATCGGATATTTCCCAAGTTCGTTCCCTAATTCGATCTTCTAGTACTTGATTCTGATTTCGTATAATCTGCTCATTTTCTAGAGATATTTGCAGCGCCCTTTGCTGCGCTTCGATTTTCTCAGCCCGAAATAAGTTTATTTTATCAGCTAGTGCTAGAGACAAAAGTATCGCCTCAATCACCGATCCAATCTGGATAATATTTTCTAGGTGGAATAGCTCATCAATCCAACCAAAATTCCTGAGACTAATTAGTACCACTGATATTAGATAGAATGTCCAGGCAAATACAAAGAATCGGGCTGAAGTGTTACCATTTCGCCAACTGGTTATTCCTGTCCACCACAAAATTATAGGTGCGATTGAAACGAGCGTTGCTACCAGTTTAGCACCCCATTGGTACGGAATGATATACGATAAAAAGAAAGCTGTACCACTAGCAATGATAGATACGAGTAAGATTGTGTACATGCGAGGAGCATACTGGCGAACCTGTAGGAAGGACATACCAAAGATAAGTGCCCAAAAAACAGCAGAAAAAAAGCTAGAAATAAAAATTTGGTCGTACCACTGATTTGATTGAAAAAAATAGGTTGTTAGTTGCCCCTGGAGGCCTGCTAGCATAAAAGTATTGCTGGTTACAAACAAGCAATAGAACAGATAGCTCTTTTCCCGTAGCGAGAAGAATAGAAATAGGTTATACAGTACCATGAGTAACATGGCACCATAGAACAAACCTTCAATAATCTCAGACCGTGCTACAGTAGCAAGCAATGTACTTTGAGTAAGTACTCCAATAGGCAACTGAATAGTGCCCTGTGTCCTCACCTTGATATAATATGTATGAGGAAGCGTATCATTTAGTACAAATGGGAACAGGGGCTTACGGTAGCCAATTTCTTGATTGGAAGATATTTTATCACCTACGGAATCAACCAGCCAAACTCCCTCGCTAGTAGGTTGATAGAATAATACTGTATCTAAAGGAGGATAATCTACAGTTAAGTACCACGAACTTACTTTCGTATCTCGGCTTTTCATTTCAAGCCTTAACCAGTAAGCATCAGGAGATATGCCAAAATTGAGTCGATTAGATGGTGCTGATTGAAAGTGAGGTGCGAAAGAAGGAGCTGTTATTTCCTGAATTGTTAGCTGATTGGTACTATCATGGTAGTAAGAAATATCCAGTTGGGGAGTAGCCGAAAAACTGGATGCTACTGGGTTCATGACTGATACTACTATGAGTAGCAATAGCAGTAATTGCTTTTGGCAAAAGAGGTCATTATTGAATAATATCTGGCTACCCAATGGTATTTAATGCTTATGGCATAAGGAGAGAGTAAATTAGTGAATAGTCACGTACTTTAGTAGGTTTTGGGGGTGTCTGATCAGCAATACTCCCACGTATGTAAGAAATTTAGGCTTTTTCTAAAATAAAAAACCCTCCCACCCGAAGGTGGAAGGGAAAAATAAATGGTACTCCGTAGGGGAATCGAACCCCTGTTACCAGGATGAAAACCTGG
>CAKZYA010000002.1 GCA_937883755.1 uncultured Flammeovirgaceae bacterium
ATTAAAAGTGTCTTACAAAGGGCCGAATATTAGCAAAAAGCGAATACCTGATAATGTCCTTTTCCTCAGTAGCAGCGATGGTGGCAGTTCTTCTAATGGTCAGTTATTGTATGCTTATTATGAGGGTACTTTTAACAAATTACCTAATTTTGGAAGCTTATCGCCTAAAAAAACAGGCTCCGTTGATAATTTTACGCTTTCGCCTCGTAGTCGGAATGACCAATATGCCTTTGAGTTTGAAGGCTCGATAAGTATATTAACCAGTGGCACTTATACTTTCTACACCAGTTCCGATGATGGTAGTAAGCTATATATAGATGGAAGCCTCGTGGTTAATAACGATGGGTTACATGGTACACAGGAGAGATCAGGTCAGAAATATCTCGGTGCTGGAAATCACAGCATTAAGGTAACTTATTTTGAAAGATATGGTAATGCTACTCTATCTGTTTCTTACAAAGGGCCGAATATTAGCAAAAAGCGAATACCTGATAATATTTTAAGTGGTGCAAATGCCCGTACTGAAGTAGCAGGCAAACAGCTACAGACAGGCGAGGAGACACCGTTTGGTAGTACGGTAGAAAATAGCTTTGAAGAAGTAGTTGTGTACCCTAACCCTGCAGATCAGTATCTACGAATTGGCAATGCCACCAACTCAGAGTATGTGATGTTTAACAGCATTGGTCAGTCTGTTTTGTCAGGAACTATTGATAAAGAACAGGATTTAGATATTTCTGGTCTACAGAATGGGATGTATTTCTTGAAAGTACGTCAAGAAAGTGCTCAATTAACTAAAAAGATCCTAATCCAGCACTAAGTCAGCCACTCCTCTGTAAGCCTCTGTTTTGATAAGTATAACTTCATCGAAATAGGGGCTTTTTACTTCAATTTACCCACTACCCTTGTCGCTATTTCTAAAGTAGGAATGCTATATTATTCCCTTATCTCTCACCCCAAGAACATCTTTCATAAATCAAAAGCTAAATTTGAGTATTTCTTTTTCAGAAAGTTGGCAAACTTTTGTATCATCCCAATCTACTTGAGAAGTTACTTATGCTCAATTTTATTGCTCTTGATTTTGAAACCGCCAACCACCAACGAGGTAGTGTCTGTGAGATGGGAATTGCGGTGGTAGAAAATGGAATAATCACCGAAACTCGCTCGTGGAGGATACGACCAACCCCTAACTGGTTTCACCCCGGAAATATTCGAATACACGGAATCACCGCGGCTGATGTAGTAGATCAACCTGAGTTTGATATAGTTTGGCAGGAAGCAAAACCGTACTTTGAGCACTCCAACGTAGTAGCACATAATGCCAGTTTTGATTTAAGCTGCCTTCGCCACGTACTCACTCAGTATGAATTGGCCTTCCCCACCCTATCGTATGCCTGTAGTTTGCAAGTAGCCCGCCGAGCCTGGTTAGGATTTCAGGCCTACGGATTAGGAGCTCTCTCCCAACGATTTGGTATTTCTCTTAACCACCATGCAGCGGAATCAGATGCGATTGCTTGTGCCCATATTTTAATAAAAGCCTGCCAAGAACATGCTGTATGTGACTTTCCTAGTATCGGTTCAAACTTCGGGCTGAGAATGGGAAAGCTGTATCACGGTGGGTACGAAGCTGCTGGAAAGCTCATGAAAAATAAGAGATATGAAATATGAGCCGAGCCGCTGGGCGATGTAAAAAGAGGAAAGACCAAAGGTCGAAGTTAAAAATTGAAAGAAAACAGGAAATTATAACTGGCGGAATGGTCAGAAATTGATAGAAATCACTTTGCAGAAATTAGGGGATTGGAAGTGGGAAGACCGAAGCGGTAGCCGCGCTGTCTCGTCTCCAATGAGAATCAACAATTTAACAATTGAGCATTCTCCCACGCTGTGGATCGGGCGCCGAGCGCTGTCGAGTGTAAACTATGGACTATTAACAAAAACTACTAAGTTTGTTTAATCATTGCCGACCTTTCTATGAGATTAGATAAAAACACCCGTAGTAAGTATCAATTAGTCATAGGACTAGAGGTGCACGTTCAATTGCAGAGCCAAAGTAAAATATTTGCTGCCGACTTAAATCAATATGGGGGCGAACCCAATACACATATCAGTCCCATTACCTTAGCCCATCCTGGTACATTACCCCTACTTAATAAAAGGGTAGTAGAGTACGCAATTAAGATGGGGTTAGCCTGCAACTGCGAAATTACCCAGCAGATGTACTTTGACCGGAAGAATTACTTTTACCCGGATTTACCTAAAGGGTACCAGATTACTCAAGATAAAACCCCCATCTGCCAAAGCGGACGAGTACCTATTCGTCCCAACCAACCTGCCTTACGTCCCGAAGACCGCAGTACCGAAGTATTAATTCATCATATTCATTTAGAAGAAGATGCCGGAAAACTGATGCATCTTGACGGCGAGCCGGAATCGCAAGTAGATTATAACCGGGCAGGCACTCCGCTTATTGAGATTGTAACAGAGCCCTGCATGCACTATCCGGAGGAAGCCTACGCAGTGCTGACTGAAATTCGTAAGTTAGTCCGCTATCTGGATATTTGCGATGGTAATATGGAGGAGGGTTCCATGCGTTGCGATGCTAATGTGTCGGTAAAGCTGAATGAGGCCACTGAACTAGGCCGCAAAGTGGAAGTAAAAAATATGAACTCCATCCGCAATGTGCAACGAGCCATTGAGCATGAGTGGGAGCGGCAAATTTTGCTAATCGAGCAAGGTGAAACCGTAGTATCCGAAACTCGCACTTTTGATGCCACTACCGGAACTACTGCTGCAATGCGTTATAAAGAAGAGTTAAATGACTATCGGTATTTTCCGGAGCCGGATTTAAGCCCTATGTATGTATCAGATGAGTGGCTAGCACAAATTCAGGCAAATATGCCACAGCTGCCCTACGAACTAGAAAGAAAATTTGCCGAGCAGTATGGTTTACCTGAGCATGATTTAGATGTGCTAACCGATACCAAAGAAGTAGCCGTATTTTATGATACATTCTGTCAATACACCGCTTACCACAAAGCAGCGGCTAACTGGGTAATGGGACCAATAAAATCGTTTCTGAATGATCGTGGCACATCCATTACGGAATTCCCCCTGAGCTTCGAACAATTAAGCGAACTAACCGAGCTAGTGGCATCTGACCGAGTAAGCTTCGCAGCAGCTTCCCAAAAGATCTTCCCTGCTTTGCTCAATACCCCTCAGGCTTCGCCCACTCAGGTAGCTGAACAACTAAATTTATTCCAGGAAAGTAATACCGATAGCTTGCAGACGTTGGTTAATGAGGTGATTGCGGACTTCCCTGATAAAGTAGTGGCTTATCAGAAAGGAAAGAAAGGATTACTTGGTATGTTTATGGGTGAGGTAATGAAGCGTAGCCAGGGAAAAGCTAATCCTAAAATTGCCAACGAACTACTGCGAAAAGCATTGAACTAACTGACCAACCTACGCTATATTTGCTTATCTAGCTAATGAAAACATGAAGACTTTATATTTGTATCTATTCGGCCTAGCACTACTTAGTACCCATGCTTGTACCGAAGGGCAGTCCAACAGTAATCAGAATACAGCTCATCAACTGTGGATTGAGGGTAAAATTCTGCATCCTCAGCAGAATGAGTACTTAGTCCTGGAGCACATCGGTGAAAATGATATTGAAGTAATCGATACATTAATTGTTACCAGTGACAGCACCTTTCGCTACAGCCTAAAAGAAAGTAGTCCTGGATTTTATCGGCTTAATTTCTTTAATCGGCAGTACGTAAACCTGATTTTAGACGATGAAAATGTGAAAGTAGTTGCTGACGGCAGCCGCCCCGACGGTGAAGTAGAAGTCACTGGTTCGTCAGATACCGATTATCTCTACGCAGTGAACGGTATTATGAAGGATATGCAGGAGCAGATCAACGGCCTGAACGCTGATTTTATGAAAGCCCGCTCCGAAGAGGATGCAGAAGCGATGGAACAGGTTGAGCAGCAGTACCTTCAAATTGAGCAGGAGAACGCCGAAAAGGTTAAAAGTAAGATTGAGGAAATGGGCAACTCTATTGCTGCACTGTACGCGGTCAACTTCTTAGATGCTGAGAAGGAATTTCCTTTTTTAGACAAATTAGCCACCAAATTTAAGCAAGAACTCCCCGACTCTCCTTACACCGAGCAGTTTGTTACTCAGGTGGAAAGCCTACGTTCGCTGGCAATCGGAATGCCCGCTCCTGATATTCAACTACCTAATCCGAAAGGAGATACGGTGAGCCTTTCATCCTTGCAAGGCAACTACGTGATGATTGATTTTTGGGCGGCCTGGTGTGGCCCCTGCCGAATGGAAAACCCTAATGTTGTTCGTATGTACAATAAGTACAAAGACGAAGGGTTTGAGATTTACGGGGTTTCTCTGGATCAATCTAGAGAAAAGTGGGTGGAGGCTATCGAAAAAGATGGTCTGACGTGGCCCCAGGTTTCTGACCTTCAGTATTTCAATTCCGAAGCAGCTCGCCTATATAACATTAATGCTATTCCGGCTACTGTTTTGATTGATCCCGAAGGAAAAATCATTGCTAAGAACCTGCGCGGTCAGACGCTAGAAGAGAAATTATCTGAAATTTTCGGTGATGTCTAAAATCTAAAACGACGGAAACCGCGAACGCTCGGCCTCCTTAATGCTGCTACTCAAAGCACGCTGCACTGTTTCTAGTGATGATTCAAAACCTTGGTCTTGAATCGTATCACTGCTGAGGCTAGTACTATCAAACTGGTCGGCATACTGTGTTCGTAAAACGATCCAGGAGGTTTCCGCATCAGTTAGCGCAAAATAGACGCTCTCTAAGGTATCGATCTGATTTTGTATTTCAGGAATTGTATCAATCGCATAGAGACTGTCCAATTCCTTGCGAAGCTGATCCTGTAGTTGTCGCACCTGCTGAACTTGCTGCGAAAGCAACGTGATTTGAGAAAGAGATTGACTGTCTGCTGAGTCCGCATCAGCGACTTTTCCTACCTCCGAATATGTCATCATGCCTTCTGATGTCGGCGATGATTGGCAAGCCATAACGCACAGCAGAAAAATTACAAAGCTTAATTTAGTTGATAGTAGACAATTGAAAAGGGATAAGTAATACTTCATGAGTTATCAATTATTAAACCTAGATGAGTTTTTAAACTTCATCCAGAGCTAAGTATTCATTACCCCTTATCCATCGTCAATTGAGTTACTCCATATTCTCCAGCACCTGCATCACATCGCGCACGTGTTGTTCGGAGGTTTTCAGTAACGCCATTTCGTCATCGTTTAGTTGCAGCTCAATGACTTTCTCCACTCCATTTTTACCCAAAACAACCGGAACGCCCAGGTAGCAGTCGCTAATGCCGTATTCGCCTTCCAGCTTAATACAAACTGGGAAAACTCGCCGCTGATCCTTTACAATAGCCTCTACCATCTGAGCTGCCGCTGAACCTGGCGCGTACCAAGCTGATGTACCCATGAGTTTTACTAGCTCACCTCCCCCAGTCTTGGTGCGCTGCACAATAGCTTCCAGTTTATCATCATCAATTAGCTCAGTCACCGGAATACCACCCACAGTAGTGTAGCGGGGTAAAGGAACCATCGTATCGCCATGCCCACCCATCAGTACCGCCTGAATGTCTTTGGGAGACACATCTAGGGCTTCCGCCAAAAATGAACGATAACGAGCAGTATCTAAAATTCCGGCCATGCCCATTACTTTGGTACGAGGAGCTTTAGACGTAAGATGCGCCTGGTAGGTCATCACATCTAGCGGATTAGAAACCACAATAATAATGGCATCAGGCGAATGCTGAATCACATTCTCGGTGACTGATTGTACGATTTTAGCGTTAGTACCGATCAAATCATCGCGCGACATACCAGGCTTACGTGGCAAGCCCGAGGTAATTACAACTACATCAGAACCAGCTGTTTTACTGTAATCATTGGTAGATCCAACAGTTCGAGTATCATACAGATTGATGGGAGACTTTTCCCAAATATCCAGGGCTTTACCTTCGGCTAGCCCCTCTTTAATATCGACAATAATAACTTCATTGGCAATCTCTCGGTAAGCTAGCACGTCAGCACAAGTAGCCCCTACGTTTCCAGCCCCTACTACGGTAACTTTCATAGATCAGGTAAATTTTTGGTGAAAAAATGTTCGTTGTTGCAATCTAAATCAGGACAAAGACAAACCCAAGCCAGACTGCCTAAATATTGGCACTCACCTGATTAAGATTAAAAAAACCTTTAGCCGAACGGTATACGTGAAACATATCTTGCAAATAGGTATCGTATATCTCACTTAAAGAAGCTAGCATCTTGGCTTTGATTCGGGGGTGACTGGCGAAAATATCCTGAATGTTCACGTGAGGAATTACGTACAATTCGGCTTCGTTAGAACGCACCACTGCACTGTAGGGTCGTTGGGTTTTGGATAACAGACTATTATTTCCAAACGACTGTCCGGTACTAACGACACTAAGTGTCTCAAAATCCTGACCTTCATCAATCAGTAGTGCTACTCGCCCTGTCTTTACCAAATAAAGCGCGTGGCTAGGGTCTTTCCGAAAAAAAACCACCTCATCTTCTTTATATTTCCGAAGGTACAGATACGAAAAAAAAGCTGACTTCTCCTTCGCTGTAAGCTGCTCAAACAATTGAAAAGTAGACAGAAACTCAATGAGCTTCAGTTCTTCCTCGGTAAATGACCGCTGAAAGGGGTTTCGCATTATGTCATTGCAAATTACAAATTGAAAATTATGGCTTGCCTAGCTATCTGATGATTAGACACTCGAGAGTCGCTAGTAGCGCGAAGAAATCATTTCTACCAAAAATACACAGTTTTTGCTAAATCAGTGGGCTTGCCAAGTAATTTCGTACACCTGCTCGGTTCTCTCCATCAGGCGAAAGCGGTGATCAATTCGGTAACCGATAATCCATACAATTTCATTACCAGAAAGAAGCACCAGCACTTGTTCTTTATCGTAGCGAGGCACTTTACAATCCACTAAAAAGTCACTCAACTTTTTACGATGCTTCATACCCAACGGCTGAAATGAATCGCCCGCCTCCCAGCGACGAACCTGAAGAGGAAACTGAAGCTGGTTAAAAGCTAATGCCGCCGTATTTTCATCCGATGTAATTTTATAGTGCTCCCGTTCTATCACTTTTCCCCGCAACTGACCCAAAGAAGTTTCGGTACTTTTTCCTGCCTCATGCCATTCTAAAAAGTTGGGTGGTGCTTCACGAGACGTGACGATTAACTGCTCCCGATCAATCCAAAGGCAATAACCATTGGAGAGAAATTGCTTACCTGGTTGAGCTTTATCCCGAACTGCACTCACGATTTGCTGAGCATCGTGCCAGCTAAACCCGTAGGATGACAGCCACCCAGCCAGTAAAGATTCTGCCTGTGGATGGTTCAGTATAACTTCTTTTTGGATAAAAAGCTCGTCATTCTTCTTCGTAAGCCCCTGATTATCAAACCTTTTTACTTCAGTCTGAAAAATAGCTTCTACCTGCTGCAATCGTTGAAAAGTAGATTGAGTAGTACTTAATAAAGCCGGATTGATCTTTTGTAGTGCCGGAATAATCTGATGACGAACCCAGTTACGTTGGTATTTATCTTCAGCATTGCTACGGTCTTCTCGCCAGGTTAGCTGATGATCACAGGCGTAATTGATAATCTCTTCTTTCGTAGCCCAAAGCAGAGGCCGTATCCAAATTCCAGCTTTAGGTAACATGCCTCGTAACCCAGCAATACCGCTGCCTTTGGCTAAATTCAGCAGCATTGTCTCTAATTGGTCGTTATGATGGTGCGCTAGGGCGACATAATCAAACTTTTCATCGGTAGTTAGCTGTTCAGACCACTCCCGACGAAGCTGACGAGCCGCCATTTGGGTTGAGATTTGCTGCTCTTCGGCAAAGGCTTGGGTAGCAAAAGTACGACTGACGAAAGGAACTTTGTACTTATCAGCCAATCGCTGTACAAAGTATTCATCCTGATCTGAATCTTCCTCCCTAAGTTGAAAGTTAACGTGGGCAATGGCCCAATTTCTGTGCTCTTGAGCAAAAAGATGGCAGAGCACCGAAGAATCTACTCCCCCGCTTACCGAAAGCAGGATTCGATCATCCGGCTCGAACAACTGCTGTTCGTTATTATATTTGTGAAACTTTTGTTGAAATGAATTCAATGCTTTTGCCGTTAGCAATGGTAAGGTACAAAATAGGATGAAGAATTTGTTACGCTATACGGTACTCATAAGTCTACTCTTAACGGCAGGACTTGCTCACGGTCAGGGCAAGATTAAGATTGACAGTGCCGATGTACTTAGAGGAGAGCGCGATGCTGCCGGAAATAGTTATCGAAAGCTTATCGGAAACGTTCAGCTAGTCCAGGGTGCAACCCGTATCTTTGGAGATTCGGTCATTTACTATCAAGACCGAAACTTCACTGAAGTATTTGGTGATACTGTTCGAATAGAAGAGGGCGACACAATTGTGATCACCGGAGGCAGATTGCGCTACGACGGTGATAAACAGTTAGCTGAAATGCGAGATAATGTTATCTACCGCGATCCTAGTACAAAGCTCTACACCAATTTTCTTGATTATAATTTGGCGGATAAAATTGCTTACTATTACGAAGGAGGAAAACTAGTAGATACAACCCAAGTAATCATTAGCCGGTTGGGTTCATACCGAACTGCCACTAACCTAGCCGCTTTTAAAGATAGCGTAGTAGTAACTCACCCAGATTTTACGATGGAAGCTGATACAATGGAATACAACACTGTGACTAAAGTTGTTTTCACTCGTGGACCTACAATAATTACATCTAAAGATAGCACTCAACTCTACGCGGAAGCCGGTAGTGAACTTAGTACGACTGATAAACAATCTATTTTCGGACTAGGAACCATTGAAACTGATGCGTACATCATCAGTGCTGACCAGCTATTTGCTGATGAAATCAACAAACGGTACAACGCCACCAGCAATGTAGAGATGGTTTCTAAAGAGCAAGATGTTATTATTATTGGTGATTCAGCTTTTTACTTTATGGAAGAAGGATTGACAAAAATTTACGGCAATCCGGTGATGAAGAAAATTATGGAGGGAGACACGCTGTATTTAGCGGCTGATACACTAATAAGTGTAGAGGATTCTATTCCGGCCAATGAGCGTATTCTGGCCTACCCCAATGTTCGAATCTATCGTTCTGATCTTCAAGGTATTGCCGACTCGCTAGCGTATCACATTGTGGACTCAATGCTTTACTTTTTCCAAGATCCAGTACTTTGGGCGCAAGACAGTCAGATTGAAGCTGATTCCATTAATATAGAACTGCTAAACGGGCAAATTCATAAGATGAATGCCACAGACAACTCTTTTGTGGTCTCAACCGATACACTCAGTAATTTTAATCAGATTAAGGGACGGGATATGGAAGCTTTTTTTGACGAGGGAAATATCTCTAATATTAATGTGTACGGCAATGGCGAAAGTATCTATTTTCCGCTCCAGGACGATTCGATTATCGTTGCTATGAACCGTATTTTATGCAGTGATATTTATATTTTCTTTGAGGATAACGAGCTCACTAGTATCAAATTTGACAAAAAGCCCGAAGGGAAATTCATTCCTCCCCACGAAATCACTCCAGAAAACACTAAGCTGGAAGGGTTTACCTGGCGAATAGAAGAACGTCCTACCCTGGCAACCATTTTTGAACCGATCGTCAAGCCCGAACCACCTCCGATCAATGTGGAGGTGAAGCCAGTGCCAATTCCCTCCGCTACCCTTCCCTAGAAGTTAGCAATTCTCGAGGTTTTTCCTCTAAGCTTCTTTATCATAAGGAAACGGACTGGTAGCCGTCCAGCCACCGTCTACTACCAAGGTTTGTCCGGTCACATGAGATGCTTCTGAGGAAAGAAAGAACAAAGCAGCTTGAGCAATTTCGGATGTTTCGGCTGGTCGTTGAATTGGAGTTACTCGTTTCCAGCTTTCTACGTAGTTCTCGTCTTCTTGTAAAGTACGGTCGGTTACGGTGGCTCCCGGTGCCAATGCATTGATGGTGATTTGGTAAGGAGAAAGCTCCGCCACTAAATTTTTCGCCATCATACTCAGTGCGGCTTTCGTCATAGCGTAAACAGTCAACTTAGCGGCAGCTTGCACCCCAATTACCGACGACATCAATAAAACTCGCCCGCCCTGGCCTTGCACCCGCATTTGCTGGGCAGCTGCTTGCGTCAGAAAAAAACCGCCTCGCAAATTCAAATCCACCACTTTCTGAAAATCTTCCGGCTTGAAACTGAAAAAATCACCAAACATCGTAATTCCTGCGTTGGGAATAGCCATATCTACCCTACCAAATTGGCTAACCGCTTCTTCTACAATTTGCTGGGTAAAATTCACTTGACTAGCATCTCCTGAAAAAGCTACACATTCTCCTTGCCCCTCCACTTGAATGGTTTCTGCTGCCTTGTGAGCCAAGTAATCGTCCAGATCATTGAGCATTATCGATGCCCCTTCATGGGCTAGCTGTCGGGCAATCTCATAACCAATACCTGTTCCAGCTCCGGTGATTATTGCTACTTTGTTTTTAAAGCGCATACTATTCAGGAGATAAAAGCACTTTTACCGCTTGTTTCTCTTCCATCAGATCAAACCCCTTGCGCCAGTCGGACAGTGGAAAGCGGTGAGTGATGACGTCGCTTAAATCTAGCGTTTGTTGCCCCAGAATTTGCATCGTTCGTCGCCAGGTTTCTTTAGTATAACCTACTGAACCATAAATCTTTAACTGTCGGAATGCTACTAAATCCCACGGCAGCATGAGATCACGACCAAAGTGGCCTACCTGCACATAGCAACCTAACGGACGCAATGATTGCATACAATTCTGTACCGAGGCTTCCGCCCCAGCCGTTTCAATTGCTAAAGCCACTCCTTGACCATCAGTTTCCTCAGCAATTACCTCAGCTAGATTTTCTTGGTTAACTACTACAGTACGAGCGGCACCGTACTTGCGTGCCATTTCCAATCTCGAATCATCGTCACTGGTACCTGCTACAATCACTTTTAAACCATGAGCCAGCAACATTTTCAAACACAATAATCCAATCGGTCCGGGTCCCGATAGTAGTACTACATCGCCTAACCGAAAAGAAGCTACTTCTTCCACCACATGTACTGCCACCGCCAATGGCTCCACCAACGCCCCGTATTCCATTGACACGCCTTCGGGAATTTTGAATAATTGATCCGGTCGAACGGCGGCGTATTTAGTAAAGGCACCATTCACTCCGTGACCCATTCCCCGACGATTAGCACAAAACATAAACTCACCCCGCTCACAGTACTCACAACTACCACATTGTACCGCCGTCGCTCCCAGTACGCTAAACGTATCACCTAGTTGCACGTCTTTCACTTCTGATCCAACATCAACTACTCGCCCTGAAAACTCATGTCCCAAAATCACAGGGGGGTAATTCCGAAACGTATCGTGATACACATGTAAATCCGTACCACAGATACCACAGTGGGCAATCTCGAGCAGTACTTGATTAGCCGCCCGAGTTGGTTCTTCAGTCTCACGTAATTCTACATTTCCAGAACCTTTATTGTATTTTATGAGTGCTTTCATAGGTATGTTGTGTATCCCCGGATTTATTCCGGGGTCTGGTGTTCAAGTGTTTACATTTTTATCTTAGTAACTAAGTCCTCTATTTCTCCGATACAAAACTGTAAAACATCAAGTTTGACATTTCTTCTCCAAGTTGTTGTTTATCTAAAGCATACCCGTATTCTCTCATTTCTTGTAAAAAGCTATCTTCTACAAGTTTAGGATATTTACAGTCACCGTGTATCTCACCTTCGATATTCCCCATTCTCTCCATAATGACTAACACTCCATTTTCATTTAGCAATTGGTGAATTTCCGTCATAATTCCCCTTCGTGATTCAATTTCGTGAAATACGTTGAGCATTAAAACTCTGTCAAAAACTCCATTAGGCAAATGAGTAGTGTCTTCAGTACCTAATACAAGGTTAAAATTGGCGTTAATTGGCGAACCCACCACACTTTCGTGGTATTTCAGCACTTCTTCAAACTGATACAACCTTGTGGAATCAATCTCCTGTAAATACCACCTAATTCCTTCGTTGAAGCAGGAAATCTGAATTTCTGTAATTCCATTTCCTGCCCCGATACTTGCTATCGTTGCTCCCGATTGACAGCCAGTCAGGTGATAGTAGTTGTCATACTCCTGCTTTACCTCCGCATAACTATCCGGAAACCGCTTGTAGTTATAGGGTTTTTTAACTGACTTACACGAAACGATAAAGACTAGCCATACAATTTGCCAGAGTACCCTGAGCCGCCTATCCACTATTTAAAGAATTTTCCTAGCTGCTTCTACAATGTTCTTTGCCCGCAACCCGTATAAGTCCAGCAATTCATTTGCCTGACCAGACTCTCCGAAGACATCTTGTACTCCTACCCGAATAATTGGGCAAGGATGATGTTCACCTACAACTCCGGCTACGGCTTCGCCTAGTCCACCAATAATGGAATGTTCTTCGGCAGTAACAATTCCTTTGGTTTCTTGAGCAGCAGCAATCACAGCCTCCGTATCCAGTGGCTTTACAGTGGGTAAATGCAGTACTCGCACTGAATAACCTTCTTGGGAAAGTGTGTCCGCTGCTTGCAGTCCTTCACCTACCATAATTCCAGTGGTGATGATAGTGATATCAATTCCTTCTCGCAGCAACTTGGCTTTGCCAATGGTAAAATCGCTGTGAACTTCTTCTACTACCGGATAAGAATCTCGTCCGAAGCGGAGGTACACTGGCCCGTCATATTTCGCTGCCGCAATAGTGGCTTGCTTCGCCTCTTCGTAGTCGCCCGGTACCAGCACAGTCATATTCGGGAATACCCGAGCAATAGCAATATCTTCGTTCGCTTGGTGAGATGCCCCGTCACCTCCCGTGCTAATCCCGCAGTGGGTCGCCCCAATTTTTACATTTAGCTTGGGATAAGCAATTGAGTTTCGCATCTGATCGCCTGCCCGACAGGTGGCAAATACTCCAAACGTGGAGGCAAAAGGAATGTATCCTTCTAATGCTAATCCCGCTGCTACCGACAGCATATTCTGCTCTTGCACTCCGCAATTGAAAAAACGGTTGGGGTACTCGGCTTCAAATTCGTAGGTTTTAGTGGCTTTGGCGACGTCGGCGTCTAGTACTACCAGATTATCATGATCTTTTGCCAGTTCTTTGAGGCCATCTACGTAGCCCTGGCGGGTTTGCTTAAATTCCATCGGTTAGTTCCTTTAGTGCGTTCTCATAAGCCTCTTTATTGGGGGGGGTGCCGTGCCAGCTCACTTCATTTTCCATAAATGAAACCCCTTTTCCCTTGGTAGTATTGGCAATAATCATTACCGGTTTAGTTTCCTGCTTAGCGTCTTCTACCGTTTCGATGATTTGTTGGTAATCGTGTCCATCGATGGTAAACACCTTCCAACCGAAGCTCTCCCATTTGGGAGCCAGCGGATCGAGCGGCATAATATCTTCGGAATTTCCGTCGGTCTGCAAGTAATTGCGGTCTACAAAACCAATCACATTGTCCAGTTTATACTTATTGGCGAACATAGCGGCTTCCCAAGCCTGACCTTCCTGAATTTCTCCATCACCGCACATAATATAGTAGTAGTGCGACTGCTTACGAAGCTTAGCTCCCAGCGCCATACCTAGTCCAGTAGATATTCCTAGTCCCAATGTCCCCGTATTCGCTTCAATACCGGGAGTTTTGGGTTGATGAGGGTGCCCCTGAAGGTGAGAACCCGGACGACGGAAAGTTTTCAAGTCTTCTTTAGGAAAAAAACCACAATCAGCCAAAACAGCGTAAATTACAGGAGTACAGTGTCCTTTCGACAGTACGAACCGATCACGATCTGCCCAATCGGGCTGCTCCGGGCGGTGATTCATCAGATGGTAATACAAAGCGACTAGGATATCTGTTGCGCCCAAGCTGCCGCCTACATGCCCCGAATTTGCCCGGTGCACCATCGTGACAATCTCTCTCCGAATCTCAATCGCTTTCTTCTTTAACTCTGTAATCTTTTCTTCGTCAATCATTGAGTTAGGTTATGAATTTATTCTAATCCGAGAATTTCCCGGTTCATTGTTTGATTGGTTTCACTTTTTGCAAAGTCATCGAATGCTTGTGAAGTTGCTTCAATTAAGTGACGTTGGATGAAAGGTGCGCCTTCTTTTGCTCCCTGCTCTGGGCTTTTCACGCAGCACTCCCACTCCAATATAGCCCAGCCGTCGTAACCGTGTTCAGTCAGCAAGGAAAAAACCCGGCTAAAATCAACTTGCCCATCTCCTAGAGAACGAAATCGCCCAGCTCGCTCTTTCCAAGACTTATATCCACCGTACACTCCTTGCAAGCCAGTCGGATTAAACTCAGCATCTTTCACATGAAACGCTCGAATTCGGTCGGTAAAGATGTTAAGAAACTCTAGATAGTCAAGTTGCTGAAGTAGTAAATGACTGGGGTCGTAGGTGATGCAAGCCGCTGGATGCTGATTGGTATAGTGCAGAAACTGCTGAAACGTTGCCCCATCGTAAAGATCTGAACCCGGATGCAGTTCGTAACCAAACGTTATTCCATTTTCGTAGGCGTAATCTAATACTGGCAACCAACGTCGAGATAGCTCCTGAAAAGCTTCCTCAATCAGCCCATCCGAACGCTGAGGCCATGGGTACAAATACGGCCAGGCTAATCCACCCGATAGTACCGAGATGTTCGTAGTACCTATATTGACCGAAGCCCGAATGGTCTTGCGGAGCTCCTCACTCGCCCACTCTACTTGTTGTTCTCGGCTCAGATTAGCCGGATAAAATGGCTGAAATAATCGTTCGTAAGCCGGGTGTATTGCCATTACCTGCCCTTGCAAATAGGAGGCGAGTTCAATCACTTCTATTCCTTGCTCACTTAATTGCCCTTTTAGCTCATCGCAGTAATCTTTTGATTCAGCCGCTTTTTCCAGGTCGATTACTCTTGTATCCCAACTGGGTATTTGTACCCCTCGGTAGCCTAATTCTGCTACCCAGGCACTCATTGTCTCTAACTGGTTAAAAGGCGGACCCTCACCTAGAAACTGGGCTAAAAAAATACCAGGACCCTTAATGGAAGACATTGATGATACTCTTTATAGGTTAGAGAAAGTTGGCTATTCTACTTGTTCTATCAGTACGCATGTACTATTTATAGATTATTTCTCGAAAAATACACTTTTACTAGTCTAACAAAAACTTACAGGTAAGACTTTACCCAATTCTAACTAATACACCTCTATACTAAAAACCCTTCAACCCACAATAGAGCCTTTTAAAATATATTAACTAGAGTGTAACAAATCTTACGATTTTTGTTGTTTTGGAATAAAAAAATCTGTTACTTTTATAAAATATGATGCTATGAATTGCGTTTGATGAAATCATTTCTACTAATACTGTTATTTTCTCTCATTTCTCTTTTGGCTATTAGCCAAGATATTGTACTTATCGATCCTATTGTCGAGGAATTAGTATCCACTGGAAATGCAGTAGAGACCACGTTACAGATAAAGAATAACAGTGATCATCCTATCCGCCTCGGCATTCAGTTGAATGATTCATATTATAAAGGTGATCAAATCTCTTCTATTTGTATCGGTGAAGAATGTTTTACCGACTTCGAAGCCTTAGAAGTTACTACGCTCAGCCCTGGTGAGATGCTTGACGACATTCAGATTCGCTTTAATGCAGGGTATGATGAATTAACCCGGGAGCTCTCGCTTACTTTGTACGATATTGAAAGGCCATCTAGCCGACTGACCGAACGTTTCCGGTATCAGATAAAGAATAATTTCCCTAATGGCGTTCTTTTCGCCAATGACGCTTTACAGATCAGCAAGGTTTATCCTAATCCGGTTTCTACTACTGCTTCTATTGATTATACCCTCTACGACGGGTTAAATCCTGCCACGGTTAGCATTCATAATATTCTGGGTGACCGGGTACTAGAACTTAAACTAGACCAATCGGAGACCAATCTAAAAATTCCGATCGAGCAACTCCCTAACGGAATTTACTTTTATACCCTACAACTCAACGGTAAGGGTGTAACTACCAAAAAGTTTGTTATCAGAAAATAAGCTGATCCCGCCTTTCGTTTTCATTATAATCGGAACTTGTTCATAATTAGTGTGGTTGCATTTGGTGCAACAAGACTCTATCTTTGCATTTTAGAAAAATGGTCGATTTAAAACGATACTTTGTTATTCTTTTAGTAAGTAGTACTCTTCTGCTCGGTTGTAGCGAATACCGCGGGTTGCTCAAAAAGGGAAGTTGGGAAGAGCAGTACGAAGCTGCCCTCAAATATTACGAGGAAAAAGATTACTACCGGGCTACGGTTTTGCTTGAGAATGTTTTACCTATTATCAGGGGAACTCAAAAATCCGAAGACGCCCAGTTTTACTATGCTTACGCTCACTATTATGAGCAAAAGTATATTCTCAGTGCTCACTACTTTAAGGAGTTTTACGAAACGTACTCGCGGAGTGATAAGGCTCAGGAAGCTATGTTTATGCATGCTTATTCGCTATATCTGGAGTCACCCAACCCTAGTTTGGAGCAAAGTAGCACCAAAGAAGCAATTGACGCGATGCAACGGTTTATTAACCGCCACCCGTACAGTGATTACAAAGAGCGAGCTGAAGCAATTTTGGATCAACTCCAAGAAAAGTTAGAACTAAAAGCCTTTAGAAACGCCAGGCAGTATTACGACCTACAGCGATATGATGCCGCAATTATTTCTTTGGATAATTTTCAAAAGGATTACCCTGACTCTGATATGAACGAAGCAGCCAGTTATTACAAACTAGAAGCTCAGTTCCAGCTTGCAGAGAAAAGTATCGTTTCTAAGCAGCGCGACCGTTACTACACTACAATTGAGTTTTACCAAAACTTTATTGATAGATACCCTGAAAGCGAGTTTATACCCCAAGCTGAATCTATCTATGAATCTTCTCTAGACAAAGTACAGAGGAAAAGTAGTAACCAAGTTTCAGAAGCAAAGTAATAACAGTTAATATTTAATCCTGATGATAAAAAAACCCAACGTCAACGCATCTATTGTTACTCACGATACTGATAAACTAGCAGCTCCTACTGGCAATCTTTACCAATCGGTAGTTGTCATTTCTAAACGAGCCCGTCAAATCTCGGTAAACCTGAAAGAAGAATTGAATGGTAAACTAGCCGAGTTTGCCACCACGGTAGATAATCTGGAAGAAGTTTTTGAGAATCGAGAGCAGATCGAGATTTCTAAGTTCTACGAGCGTATGCCTAAACCTACTATTTTGGCTACGGATGAGTTTATCAACGATGAAATCATGCACCGCAAGGTAGAAGATACCGAAGAATAAACTCACTTTGTCTCTCCAAGGAAAAAAGATAATCCTCGGAATTTGTGGAAGCATAGCCGCCTATAAAGCGGCTTTTTTGGTTCGATTACTGATAAAAGAAAAAGCTGAAGTTCAGGTAATTATGACTGATGTAGCACAAGACTTTATCACTCCACTTACCTTAGCTACTCTTTCTAAACGCCCGGTACTGTCCCAATTTTCTTCTGATCTCTCTACCGGGCAATGGAACAATCACGTCGGCTTAGGGCTTTGGGCTGACCTAATGTTGGTAGCTCCCATCAGTGCCCATACCCTAGCTAAATTTGCTTCCGGTCACTGCGATGACCTACTATCTGCCATATATCTTTCGGCTCGCTGCCCGGTTTGGGTAGCCCCTGCCATGGATTTGGATATGTACCAGCATCCGTCGGTGCAAGCCAATTTAAACAATTTATCTACCTACGGTAACACTATTATCGACGCTGAAGAGGGGGAGCTGGCTAGTGGCCTCTCAGGAGTGGGTCGCTTAGCTGAGCCCGAGCACATTCTTCAGAAGCTATCCAATTTTTTTGAGCGCTCTCAGTCACTACAAGGTAAAAAAGTACTAATCACAGCAGGGCCAACTCAAGAACCATTGGATCCGGTACGCTATCTGACTAATGCTTCTTCTGGTAAAATGGGATACGCCTTGGCAAATGAAGCCGCTCAGCGAGGGGCAACGGTACAGGTTGTTAGCGGCCCCGTTACCCTTACCTTAAACCACCCAGCAGTACATACCACACAGGTAACCACTGCTGAAGAAATGCTAGCAGCCTCACAGAAGCAATTTAGTGAAACAGACATTGCTATTTTTGCCGCGGCTGTCTCCGATTACGCGCCAGCTCAAAAACATTCTCAGAAGATAAAAAAGAAAGACGAAACGCTAACGTTAACCTTAAAGAAGAACCCTGATATTGCTTATACACTAGGTCAGCAAAAGAGAAAAGAACAAATTCTGGTAGGTTTTGCCCTAGAAACGAATGATGAACTTAATCACGCTCGTGGTAAGTTGGAGAAAAAAAATCTGGATATTGTTGTACTTAACTCACTTAATGACGCCGGTGCCGGGTTCGGTCACAATACCAATCAGGTTTCATTACTGAATAGTAAAAATTCTGAAGTCCTTAAGTTTGACTTAAAAGATAAAACCGATGTCGCCCAAGATATTTGGAATTTTATTGAAGAATATAAAGTATAGTCTCTCTATTATCCTACTTATAGTAGTTAGCCAAGCCAGTTTCTCCCAGGAACTAAATGCTACTGTTCGGGTAAGTGGACAAAATCTGCCCGCTTCAGCCGACCGGGTGGTGGAGGATATGGAAACTGCTTTTGCTCAATTCCTGAATAATCGTAGGTGGACAGAAAACACGTATGCTGCCGAAGAACGCATCAACTGTAATTTCATTATCACGATTGATAATATGCCCTCGGTTAGTGATTTTACGGCAACCGTACAAATCCAATCGGCTCGCCCCGTATTTGGCACCAATTACGAAACGCTTATCTTTAATTTTGCTGACCGCGACTGGAGTTTTCGTTATACCGAAGACCAACCTCTCAACTTTAATCCCAACGCATTTACCGACAATATCACCAGCTTATTATCATTTTACGCCTACATGATTCTGGGTATGGATTACGATACGTTTAGCAATTTAGGTGGACAATCGTATTTTGAGTTAGCGCAGCAAGTTGTAGTTAATGCCCAGCAGCAGGGTGGTGGTTGGGATCAGTTCGGAGGAAACCGACGTAACCGCTACTGGTTAGTTGAAAATATGATTAACCCCCAAATGATTCCAATCCGAGAGGGGCTTTATCAGTACCACCGTCAAGGCTTGGATATCTTTGCTGACGAAGAAGATAAAGGTCGCGCTAATATTTTGGAAGCCCTGCAAGGCATGGAAGAAATTAGTAAGCTATTTCCCCAGTCGATTGCTATTATCTCTTTTTTTGATGCTAAAAACGACGAGCTTATCAGTGTTTTTACCAAAGGAGACCCTGCTGACCGACGAGAAGCCTACAACACCTTAGTAGCCATCAACCCTTCTGAAACTGATAAGTATCAGGTAATTATTCCGTAAGCCAGAAGAATCTTCACATAAAATTTACATAATTTATTCTTATCATAAGAATTTTATTCTTTAATTTTGTATATCTGTGATTATTATCCGTAGAAAGCGCTAACCAAAATCACATTAGGTTATTAAACTAAGCGTTCAGATTTACAGTTGTATCATTACATTTTTCAAGCATATTGCTTAATCAGGAATAGAAAAACTAGAATATATGCTGCAAAGTCTCACCATTAAGAATTATGCACTTCTCCGAGAGCTCGAGATGCGTCCTTCGGAGAAGCTGAATATGATTACGGGTGAGACCGGTGCAGGAAAATCTATTATGCTCGGCGCTATTGGCCTGTTACTAGGTAATCGGGCTGATACTCGCTCACTGTATTCTGAAGATCAAAAGTGTATTATTGAGGGAGTATTCACCATCAATAAATTCAGCTTAGAATCAATATTTGATCAGGAAGAGCTGGACTATGACCCAATTTGTATTCTTCGGCGAGAGATTAGTCCCAGTGGCAAATCCCGAGCATTTGTGAACGATACCCCTGTGCGCCTGGAAACAATGCGAGGTATCGGTCATCTGCTAGTTGACATTCACAGTCAGCACGACACACTGATGCTGGGTGATAATTCGTATCAGCGCGAGGTTATTGATGCTTTTGCCTCCAATGAGGCTCTTCGGAAGGCATATTACCAAAAATACCAGCAGTATCACCGGGCGAAGCAGGAGTTTGAACGGGTCAGCACTGAAGCATCCCGTCTTCGCCAAGAAGATGATTATAATCGCTTTTTATTGGAAGAACTTCACCAAGCTACTTTGCAGGATGGTGAGCAGGAAACGCTGGAAGAAACCATGCAGGTGATGGAAAATGCCGGGAATATTCAAGAGCAACTGCAAATCATTCAGACGCTCTGTGGGGGCGAAGATATGTCGGTAGATCAGCTTCTAGCGCAAGCTAAACAGGCTACTGCAAAAATTGCCAGCTTTTCTCCCACCTATGAAACCATCTACCAACGCATTGAGAGTTGCCTGATTGAGCTTAGAGATATTACCGGCGAAGTAGAAAATGAAGCTCTTCAGGTAGAGTTTGACCCGGAAAAGGTAGAAGCAACCCGAGAACGTCTCGATTTGCTGTACAAACTACAACAAAAGCATCAATGTGACTCAGTAGCTGAGCTTCTCAAGTTGCAAGGAGAGCTTGAGCAAAAAGTGGATCAAGTAAATAACCTAGACGATGAAATTACCCGGCTAAGGCAAGTCCAAGAGGTATCTCAACGCGAAATGCAGGAAGCTGCTCAACAGCTAACTGAGTCGCGTCAGGCTGTTCTTGCTCCACTAGCCCAAGAACTAGCTCAATTGCTTAGAAATTTAGGCATTCCAGATGCGGTAGTGGAAATTGAACAACGGGAGGTTGAGCCTACCGAAGAGGGTATTGATGAAATCGCTATCCTTTTTAGTGCTAACAAAGGAATCTCTCCTCAGGAGCTTCGGGGCGTAGCGTCCGGCGGTGAGTTTTCTCGGCTAATGTTCTGCATTAAATATATTCTAGCAGGTAAGACCTCATTACCCACCATTATTTTTGACGAAATTGATACGGGTGTATCCGGCGAAATTGCCATTAAAATGGTGAATATGATGAAGGAAATGGCTAGTAAGCACCAAGTGATTGCCATCAGTCATCTGCCTCAGGTAGCCGCCAAGGGTGATGCTCACTATTTTGTTTACAAAGATAATAGCTCGGAGAAAGTTGTATCCAATATCCGTCGCCTATCTGAAGAAGAGCGGGTAGAGGAAATTGCCAAGATGCTCGGCGGTAACAACCCCTCCTCTATCGCCTACGAAAACGCAAAAGAGTTGCTTTCTTTCTAAGTGTTCAAGCCGTTGTGGGACGACCCTCGTGGAACGACGTTCAAGTGTCCGACGCCCGGTGTTCAAAGTTACTCAGTCTACGCGAACACATAAAAACATTTAGTATTTCTCCAATCGACGGGTTCCGGAATTCACCGCATTAAGGAAACCGACTAATCCTCCAAGCAAATGAGATTCCCAAGAAACGTAGCTTTGCGTAGGCAGCACCCCGTAGAAAATACTACCGTAGAAAATTAGTATAATAATGGAGATGAGCAGTGACTTAAAATCACGTTGAAACAGCCCAAAAAAGATTAGAAAGAAGGCGATTCCGTAGATTAGACCACTCGCTCCAATATGGATGGATGTACGCGCAAATAACCAAACTAAAATTCCAGTAAAAAAGTAACACTGCAAAAATACCCGATTAGCTACTCGGCGGTAAAACATAAACAACACAGTACCTAAAATCAGTACCGGCATCGTATTCGATACCAAGTGGGCAACCGAACCGTGTAACATAGGTGCGGTTACGATACCGATCAATCCCCGAATGGTTCTAGGAAGAATACCAAACATGGCTAAGTCTATCGGGTAGAGTTGATCCAGAAAAAACACACCCCACATGAGGAATACCAAACGGGAGGGAACCAACATACTGCTACTGATCGATTGCATTTTGACCGAAACCTTTAAACGTTATTTTTCTAAACTACTTAATCTGGATGGCGAAACTAGCCGAATGAATACGGGCAAATGGTCACTAAAGCCACCGTGGTACTGAAATCCGACGTAGGTTCGGGCAGGCTTAAAACCCAAATTAGTTTCATCAGTCTCAAGCAGCCAACTTGGATGATAAACTTGCCCTCGCCCATTTTCAATCACCCAAGTCGATGGAGCCTTAAGCCATTTTTCGGAGACTAGCCACTGGTCTAAAACGCTCCAGTCACCCTGATGCTTATGCGTACCTTCAAATTGATAGTTACTAATATTGCTCAGTGGCACTTGATTTACTAGCTGCTGCATACTAGCATCCTCCGGTGCATCATTAAAGTCCCCAGTGACTAAAATCTGAGCATCTGGTTCTTTCACTAATATTCTCCGGATATGGGCTGCTAACGTAGTTGCTGCTTGCTTTCGCGATTCTTCCGAAACTTTTGTGCCACTATAGCGAGAAGGCCAGTGATTTACGTAAAAATGTACAGTATTCTGATGCGGTAGCTTAACCTGAGCGTACAATATATCACGGGTTTTGCGTCCGTTGGACAGTGCTACTGTGATAAACTCTTGATGTTCAATACTTACTAAATCCGGACGAAACAGAAGGGCAACGTCAATTCCTCGGGAATCAGGAGATTCTTGATGAATAATCTGGTAGCCCAATCGGTGCATCGGCGTTTCTTGTAGCAAGGCTTCCAACACGTAGCGATTTTCTACTTCCGCTAAACCAATCAGTGCAGGTGGACTCCACTCTCCTACCCCCGCAATTACTTTGTAAATATGATTAAGCTTATTAAGAAATCGACCGTAGGTCCAATGACGGTCTCCAGCAGGCAAAAAAGCTTCATCACGCGTAAGCGAGTCATCCCGCACATCAAACAGATTCTCTACATTGTAAAACACCCACGTCATCTTCTGATGAGTAGCCTGCGATTTCACTTCTTTTGAAAAGAAGGTTAGTGATAGAATAAGCGTAAACACCCGTCGCATAGACTAGCAAGGTACAAGGATAATTACTGATGAACCCAACGATTTCACTCAATACCTTACCCTTACAATGGAATATTACCGTGCTTTTTCTTCGGTAGCTTATCAACCTTATTTTCTAGCATTTCAAACGCTAGCAGCAGTTTTACTCGGGTATCTTCAGGATAGATCACTTCATCCACGTAGCCCCGACGAGCGGCTCGGTACGGATTAGCGAAAGTTTCAGTGTATTCATCAATTTTTTTCTCCAACTGCTCTTCAGGGTTTTCAGCTTGGGCAATTTCTCTTTTAAAAATTATTTCAGCCGCTCCTTTGGCACCCATTACCGCAATTTCTGCCGAAGGCCAAGCATAGTTCATATCGGCTCCAATGTGTTTGGAGTTCATCACATCGTAAGCACCGCCATAGGCTTTGCGAGTAATCACCGTCACGCGAGGCACGGTAGCTTCACTAAAAGCATAAAGTAATTTGGCACCGTTGGTAATAATTGCGTTCCATTCCTGGTCAGTTCCGGGCAGAAAGCCGGGGACATCTTCTAAGACGAGTAACGGAATATTAAACGAGTCGCAAAAGCGGACAAATCGGGCTCCTTTCTTACTGGCATTAATATCTAAAACTCCTGCCAAACTAGTAGGCTGATTACCCACAATACCGATACTTCGTCCGCCTAAACGGGCAAAACCTACGATAATATTTTCAGCATAGTCCTGATGTACTTCTAGAAAAGTGTCTTTATCCACAATGCCACTTACCACATCACGCATATCGTAAGGTTGGTTAGGGTTTTCGGGAACGATATCGTTGAGAACCGGACGCTTTTCACTTTCTTTTGCTTCGTAAGGCAAGCGAGGTGGATCTTCGTCACAGTTCTGCGGAATATAAGAGAGTAACTGCTGAACGTGCTGAATACACTGCAACTCATTAGCATCCCGAAAATGAGTAACCCCACTTTTGGAACTATGCGTCATTGCTCCGCCTAACTCTTCTGAACTCACTTCTTCGTGCGTCACCGTCTTCACTACATTAGGACCCGTTACGAACATGTAGGAAGTTTTCTCTACCATAAAGATAAAGTCGGTAATCGCCGGAGAATACACCGCCCCACCTGCACAAGGACCCATTACTGCCGAAAGCTGAGGAATTAGCCCCGAGGCCAAAGTATTCCGATAAAAAATATCAGCATAGCCACCTAGCGATACTACCCCTTCCTGAATACGAGCCCCACCCGAATCGTTCAGACCGATGACTGGAGCACCGTTTTTCATGGCTAAATCCATAATTCGGACAATCTTTTCGGCATGAGCCTCAGAGAGTGACCCGCCAAATACGGTAAAATCTTGGGAAAATACGTAGACCAACCGTCCGCCAATTCGTCCGTAACCCGTCACTACTCCATCACCCAAAAAACGTTGCTTTTCCAAACCAAACTCGTGAGAGCGATGCTCCACAAACTTCCCAATCTCCTGAAAACTCCCTTTATCCAATAATAAGTCGAGGCGTTCACGAGCGGTTAGCTTGCCTTTACCGTACTGCGCATCAATGCGTTTTTGTCCCCCTCCTTGTTCGGCTTCTTGGTTTTTATGATGCAGTAATTTAATCTTTTCAGCTCTGATATTTCCTTCATCAGCAGATGAACCTTCGGATTGATTTTTCATGTTGTAGCATTCGATTTACGCCAGTTCAAACAATCCAAAGATAGCGTAAAACCGGAATTTTACACCTCTTGTCTAACATAAGCATCTATTTATTCCGTTGATTACTACATGAGCAATTACGTCGCAACTATTGACTTAGGTACCAATACATTTCACATACTGATAGCCGAACTGCTGAGAGATAAACCATTTAAAATAATCTACCACCAGCGAATTCCAGTGATGATTGGACGAGGGGGCATCAACCAAGGAGTTATTACGCCCGAAGCTGCTGACCGGGCAATAAGTGCCTTAACTAGCTTCAGAGACACTCTACTGTCTTACCAAATACCGAATGAAAGAGTTTATTGTACAGCCACCAGTGCGTTTCGTAACGCTAGAAATGGGCGAAATTTAGTAAGTAGAATTAAGCAGGAAACGGGTATTGAGGTAAATATTATTCCAGGCGATCAGGAGGCAGCATATATTTTTCACGGAGTACGGGAAGCGGTTCCCTTATCTGATCAAAGTGCCTTAATTATGGATATTGGCGGTGGAAGTGTAGAATTTATTTTGTGCAATCAAGATCAGGTGCTTTGGAAGCAGAGTTTTGAGATCGGTGCCCAACGGCTGTTAGATCGGTTCAACATTCAAGACCCAATTACTCAGGCTAATATTAATACGTTACAACAGTACTTTTCGGAAACCCTTCAACCCTTATCAGCAATTGTTGAGCAATATCGCCCTCAAGTACTAATTGGTGCGTCAGGTACTTTTGATACATTAAGCGATATTCACATACTTGAAAATAATGTGATCGTAGACAAGAGCGCTACTGAACTTCCGCTAACCATAGCGGCTTTTGAGCAAATGCTAGAAGATTTTTCTGGAATGAACCGCCAGCAGCGACTGGAGATTCCGGGTATGATCGAGATGCGGGTTGATATGATTGTGGTTGCTGCCTGGCTCATCCAGTTTGTAGTAAATACCTATCAACTTCAAGATATTCGAGTTTCTGCCTATGCTCTAAAAGAAGGTTTAGTGGCTCAACTAGTTGAGCAGTTTAGCTAATCCGGAATTTTCTATATTTTTGCCCGTCATTCAGCACCCTTGGCTATGGAATATTTTTCTTCTGACGCTCTTTGCAACTTCTCTATAGATATTTTCAAAAAAATTGGCTGTTCCACTGAACACGCCGAACTCGCTGCTGGGGTACTTTCTTCAGCTGATCTAAGAGGAGTTGACTCCCACGGTATTGCCCGTTTAATTGGCTACATTAGGTTGTGGGAAAAAGACAGAATCAATTCTCAGCCTAACATCCGTATTACTCATCAAACTCCTAGCACTGCTGTGGTGGATGGTGACCAGGGACTAGGGTTAGTTGTTGCTCCGGAAGCCATGAAAATCGCAATAGAAAAAGCTATGAATGTAGGAACGGGTTGGGTGGCTATCCGCAACTCTAACCACTTTGGTATTGCCGGCTACCACGCTATGCTACCACTAGAAAAAGATATGATTGGTTTGGCTATGACCAATGCCAGTCCAATAGTAGCTCCCACATTTTCCAAAGATCGATTATTGGGGACTAATCCGATAGCTGTAGCAATTCCAGCAGAAAATGAACCACCGTTTGTTGCTGATTTTGCCACAACTACCGTAGCCAATGGCAAACTAGAAATTCTGCAAAGAAAAAATGAGTCAGCTCCCTACGGCTGGGTTCAGACGAAAGAAGGTAGCCCTTCCCAAAGTCCTCAGGAAGTAGCTAACGGTGGATCATTACTTCCCTTAGGAGGTGATCGGGATCATGGTGGTCACAAGGGATACTGCTTAGGAGCTTGGGTAGATATTTTTTCTGCCGTTCTGTCGGGTGCTAATTATGGTCCCTGGGTTCCTCCGTTCGTTGCTTTCCTGGAGCCATCGCCTAATCCAGTGGGACGAGGAATTGGTCATTTTGTAGGAGCTATGCGAGTGGATGCTTTTCGCCCGGCTAAAGAATTCAAGCAGCATATGGATCAGTGGATCAGAACGTTCAGAGATGCTGAGACCGTAGCAGGACAACAAAAGGTACTGATTCCGGGCGATCCCGAACGGGAACAGGAGCAAATAAGAAAAGAAGAAGGAGTACCACTGCTGCCTCCAGTGATTGAAAGTCTGCAACAGCTAGCTGAAAAATTTAGGGTCGAGTTTCCGGCTAAAGCGTGAAACCCACGTTAAAAACCCACGGACTATTGTAGGGCGAGCGTATATTGTCGTGGCTCAGATTATAAAAAGCACCGATCATAAAACCAGCTCGTTGCCCGATTGGTTGAAACAGTCCGCCTCCTACAAAAAGTCCAGGAACCCACTCGCGCACCGTTTCCCTCTGGTTACTGACAAATTCTACACTTAGGTTTTCGTAATCAGCCTGGACGAAAAAGTTACGGCTAATTACATAGCGGGCAAAAGCGCGAGGTCCGTAAATACTGGAAGCTTCAAAACCTCGTACCTTAAAGTAGCGGTAAGTAAAACCTGGGCCAGCCGTAAAGTTATTAGTAAATCGATAGCCTAATAAAGGCGAGACCTCAATATACGTTATAGTACCAAACTGAAGACTGAAGTTACCTCCAGGAGCTAACTTTTCAAGAATAGAAGGTCTTTGATAATAGATACTATCTTCCTCCTGAGCTGACTGATTCTGGGCGAAGGAATAAGAGCTGAAATTAGTTAGTAGGAAGCAAATTATAGCAATCCTAAGCCAACTACGCTTATTGTTCTTGTAATATATAGACGTCTTCACTGGGCTTCTTCATTAAATATTTTTCCCGGGCAAATTTTTCCAGTAGTTTGTCGTCCGTTAGTAGTTTTTCTCGTTCCTCTTTTACTTTATCCATTTCCTGCTCGTAAAATGCTTTTTCCTGTTCTAACGATCGTATCTCCTGACCTCTACGAAACTGAGAAGGCAAATCATTAGTATCCAGAAAGAACATCCAGAGTAAAAACCCTACCGAAAAGAGAAAAAAGAAACTCTTTAAAAGGGATGGTATCTTCGGTAACTCCATAATAAAGTGATGGCTACAAGGTCAATATACCTAATTTTTACCGGAAAATACCCTCCCTGAATAAACCTCTTTGTGCATTTACAGCAACTGATTCGGATAAAACGCAGTTAAACCGAGCGTTTCTTCAATACGAATCAGTTGGTTGTACTTCGCCATTCGGTCTGAACGAGAAGCCGATCCGGTTTTTATCTGTCCGGTATTAAGAGCAACGGCCAAATCTGCGATTGTATTGTCTTCGGTTTCACCCGAGCGATGTGACATTACGCTTTTATAGCTATTTCGCTTAGCCAGATTCACGGCATTGATGGTTTCGGTAAGCGTACCAATCTGGTTCACTTTGATTAGAATAGCATTCCCAATGTGCTCGTCAATACCGCGTTGTAGTCGGTTTACATTCGTTACGAATAAATCATCACCCACCAGTTGTACTTTGTCGCCAATGCTTTCAGTATGGGCTTTCCAACCCTCCCAGTCATCTTCGTGCATACCATCTTCAATAGAAATAATTGGATATTTGTTAACCCAATCTTTCCAGTAATCAGCCATTTCTTGAGAAGAAAGCTGATCGCCAGTAGAAGCGAAATGGTAGATTTTCTTCTCTTCATCATAGAATTCAGATGAAGCCGCATCCATCGCAATGAACATCTCCTCACCTGGCTTGTATCCTGCATTCTCAATAGCTTGCAATACTACCTCAATAGCTTCTACATTAGATGATAAGTTAGGGGCAAAACCACCCTCGTCACCAACGTTGGTAGATAGATTTTTGTCCTTCAACACCTTTTTCAGGTTGTGAAAGACTTCAGTTCCCATTCGTAGGGCTTCAGAGAAGGTATCGGCTTTTATCGGCATCACCATAAACTCCTGAAAATCAATAGCATTATCAGCGTGACTTCCTCCATTCAGAATGTTCATCATGGGAACCGGGAGCGTGTTAGCATTCACGCCTCCAATGTATCGGAAGAGCGGTTGATGAATAGTTTGAGCGGCAGCTTTAGCCACGGCTAACGATACTCCCAGCATAGCATTCGCTCCCAACACTGATTTATTATCTGAGCCGTCTAGTTCGATCATGGTCTGATCAATCAAGTTTTGCTCAAATACAGAAACACCTAGTAACTTCTCAGCAATTTTTGTGTTCACATTTTCTACTGCCTTCGTTACTCCTTTACCCATAAATCGGGATTTATCATCATCCCGTAGCTCTACTGCCTCGTGCTTACCAGTAGATGCTCCCGAAGGAACAGCAGCTCGCCCTAGTACATCTCGATCAGTTAGGATGTCTACCTCAACAGTAGGATTACCACGTGAGTCAAGAATCTGACGGGCTTGTATTTTCTTTATAATACTCATGATTAGTCTATTTTAATTTTGAAATTATTTTTCCATTAGTTCAACAAAGCGGTCAAACAGATAGCGGGAATCGTGAGGACCAGGCGAAGATTCGGGATGATATTGCACTGAGAATGCTTTTTTTCCCTTTACCTTCAGCCCAGCTACAGTATTGTCATTTAAATTTAGATGCGTTACTTCCACATTATCAGCATGTTCAGCCTTTTCTAAGTCCACCGAGAAACCATGATTTTGCGAAGTCATTTCACTCAGGCCAGTTTCCAGGTTTTTTACCGGATGGTTTAACCCTCGGTGACCGTGGTGCATCTTGTATGTAGAAATGCCACTAGCTAACCCTAGTAACTGGTGACCCAAACATATTCCGAATATTGGACGATCGTCGTTAATAATTTCTTTTACGGTCTGCACAGCGTAATCCATAGCACTCGGATCGCCCGGTCCGTTAGAAATAAAGAATCCATCGGGATTCCATTCTTGCATTTCGGCGTAGGTGGTTTGGGCTGGAAATACTTTACACTGACATCCTCGCTTTAATAAATTGTTCAGAATTGAAGTTTTAATACCTAAGTCTAATACAGCTACCCGCTTTGCAGCATCACTATCGCCTAATAAGAAAGCTTCTTTAGTAGAAACTTCACTAGAGAGTTCTAGTCCTTCCATAGAGGGAACTTCCGCCAACTTCTTCTTTAATGCATCAGTTGATAGTTCTTCGGATGAAATGATAGCGTTCATAGCGCCTTTAGAGCGGATATGCCGTACTAATTTACGAGTGTCAATATTGGTAATACCGACTACATCATGTCTTTCTAGATACTTCTGTAAATCGCTATCTGCTTGCTTACGACTGTAACCGTTAGAAAATGAATTGACCACAATCGCTCGTATCTGTGGATGGATCGACTCTTGCTCTGAGTCTAATACTCCGTAGTTACCAATATGAGCCGTAGTGTTCACGATAATTTGGCCGTAGTAAGAAGGATCAGTATAAATTTCTTGATAGCCAGTCATTCCCGTGTTAAAGCAAATTTCTCCGCCACTTATTCCAATCTTCCCGATAGCTTCACCATCGAATTGAGTACCATCTTCCAGAAGTAATACGGCAGGGCGTTGGGGTATTTCCGAGTGCTGCATAGTGTTTAAGTTGGTGGCAAGTTTGTAAAATATGAAGTAAAAAAAAAGGGAATCATTCGTTTAGCGAACAATTCCCTTCTCAGTTTATAGAACAACCAAATTATTCTTTCGGCTTTTCTTCGTCGTCATTCTCAGTAGATTCATCTTCTGCTTTAGGCTCTTCATCAGTAGTCTCTGCCTCCGGTGTTTCTTCTACCTCTACTGATGCATCTGCATTCTCCTCAACTACAGTTGCTTCTTCTGCTGGTTCAGCTTCCACCTCTTCATTAACTATCTCTTCAGTAACAGGCTCTTCTACCACAGCAGTATCAGCAGCAGCGGTTTGAGCAGTAGGCGAAGATTTCTTCTTGCCACCTCGTCTGCTTCTTCTAGTTTTGCCCTTAGTTTGCTTTTCTTCTTGGTTATATATCTCATTAAAGTCAACCAGCTCAATCATACACATCTCAGCGTTATCGCCGAGTCGGTTGCCTAACTTAATAATTCGGGTATATCCACCAGGTCGTTCAGCTACTCTTTCCGCTACCTCATCAAACAGAACCCGAGAAGAGTCTTTATCTTTAAGGTAGGAAAAAACCACTCTTCGTGAATGAGTACTATCTACCTTCGATTTAGTAATGAGAGGCTCTACATACTTACGAAGAGCTTTTGCCTTAGCAACTGTAGTGGTCAAACGCTTATGGATAATAAGCGAAGACGCCATATTTGCCAGCATGGCCTTCCGATGCGTAGAAGTTCTTCCTAAATGGTTAAATCGCTTGCCGTGTCTCATGCTCTATTTCTTTACAGCACCATCGAAGGTGACTAATCTTCTTCTAATTTGTATTTTGATAAATCCATCCCGAAAGAAAGGCTCTTGTCCTGGATAAGTTGTTCCAACTCAGCTAAAGACTTCTTTCCAAAGTTCCGGAATTTCATCATATCTGATATTTCTAATTGAGCCAAGTCTCCCAATGTTTTCACATCGGCTGCTTTCAGGCAATTGTAAGCCCGTACTGATAGATCCAGGTCATTAAGTGGGGTTTTCAGCAACTTACGCATATGTAGCATCTCTTCATCAACCGCGTCGGGTTCCCCTTGTTGAGGAGACTCCAGTACCATGCTCTGATCAGAGAATAGCATAAAGTGCTTAATCAGAATATTAGCCGCTCCCTTCAGAGCATCCTCCGGATGAATGGAACCATCAGTCTCAATGTCAATCAGTAGCTGCTCAAAGTCAGTCTTCTGCTCAACCCGGGTATTCTCTACCTCAAAGGTAACGTTCTTGATTGGCGAGAAAACCGCATCTAGAGCTATGTATCCAGCATTCTGGTCGTTCTGACTGTTTTCTTCACTGGGAATATAACCTCTTCCTTTATCAACATAAAGTTCTATCTCTAGGTCTACATTATCATCCAGATTAGCGATGATATGGTCAGGATTAAGAATCTCAAAAGAGGTAGTATGGTTCTGAATATCAGCACCAGTAAAAGTAGTTTGCCCGCGAAGTGGAATTACTACTTTATTTTCGACAAAATCTTCAGTCACCTTCTTGAAGCGAACCATTTTTAGGTTCAGGATAATCTCCGAAAGGTCTTCTACTACTCCTTCAATAGAAGAAAACTCATGCAACACTCCTGGAATTTTGATACCAGTGATGGCATAACCCTCTAGGGAAGAAAGAAGAATTCTTCGTAATGCATTGCCTATCGTAACTGCGTACCCTCTTTCTAGTGGTTTAAAAGTAAAAAGGCCGTGAAAATTATCAGCCTTTTCCATCACCACTTTTTCGGGCATTTGAAATGCAAGTATGGACATAATCTATGGGTAGTGATTAATAGTTATTCTGTAAAATTACTTAGAGTAAAGTTCAACGATGAGTTGCTCCTGAATATTTTCAGGAATATCTTCTCGACTTGGTAAAGTAGTAAAGCGACCTGATAACTCACTGCCGTCCCACTCCAACCACGAATACTGCTTTACTTTAGGACTGTGAGAAACCACACTCTCACTCACCGCTAACAGTGATTTTGACTTCTCGCGTACTCCTACAATATCCCCAGGTTTCACTTGGTAAGAAGGAATGTTCACCACATTGCCGTTTACTACAATATGTTTGTGCGAAACGAGCTGACGGGCACCCCGACGGGTAGGTGAGATACCTAGACGATACACCACATTATCTAATCGCGACTCTAACAATTGCAATAATACTTCACCAGTAATGCCTTTGCTACGACTAGCTTTGTCAAATAGGTTTGCAAACTGGCGCTCTAACACACCGTAGGTATACTTGGCCTTTTGCTTCGCCATCAGCTGCATAGCGTATTCAGACTGCTTACGCCGCCGACCTCGCCCATGCTGACCTGGAGGATAGCTCTTTTTCTGTAAAGCTTTGCTCGGCCCAAAAATAGGGTCGTTGAACTTCCGAGCAATTTTTGTCTTAGGACCTGTATAACGAGCCATATAATTGAATGATCTTTAAGTAAATTAAACTCTGCGTCGTTTAGGAGGACGACAACCATTATGCGGCAAAGGAGTCACATCTTGAATCATGGTTACTTCTAACCCAGTATTCTGTAAAGTACGGATCGCTGACTCTCTCCCTGAACCGGGTCCTTTCACATACACCTCAACCTTTCTCATTCCTTGATCGTAGGCTACCTGGGCACAGTTGGCGGCAGCCATTTGAGCAGCATACGGCGTATTTTTCTTGGAACCCCGAAACCCCATTTTACCAGCTGACGACCAGGATACGACCTGACCAGCCATATTAGTAATAGAGATAATGATGTTATTAAAAGAAGCTTTGATATGAGCTTGCCCTACGGTCTCAACCGCAACGACTCTCTTTTTACCTTTATCTTTTCTCTTTTGTGCCATAGTTTATCTATAGTTGAGACGCAATTGCGCCTTTACCGTATCTTACTTAGTAGCTTTTTTCTTATTCGCAACGGTTTTACGCTTACCTTTACGAGTTCTGGAATTGTTCTTAGTATGCTGTCCTCGTAGAGGTAAACCTTTACGGTGGCGTAACCCTCGGTAGCAACCAATATCCATCAGTCGCTTTATGTTCAGCTGAACTTCAGACTTTAGAACTCCTTCTACTTTGTGGTTTTCGGAAATAATCTGACGAATCTGATTAGACTCCTCATCATTCCACTCACCAACTTTCTTATCATAATCAATTCCCGCCTTATCTAATATACTACGAGCCGCACTTCGACCGATACCGAAAATGTGTGTCAGCCCAATCTCGCCCCGCTTGTGGTCAGGAATATCAACTCCAGAAATTCTAGCCATAATTAACCTTGTCTTTGTTTGAACCTAGGGTTCTTTTTGTTAATAATATAAAGCTTTCCCTTTCGGCGAACGATTTTACAATCAGCACTTCGCTTTTTTATGGATGCTTTTACTTTCATGATTACTTCTATTTATATCGGTAAACAATTCTTCCTTTGGTAAGATCGTAGGGTGACATTTCTAACTTCACGCGATCACCGGGTAAGATCTTAATATAGTTCATTCTCATTTTGCCCGAAATATGGGCAATCACCTCATGTCCGTTTTCCAATTCTACGCGAAACATTGCGTTGGACAGGGCTTCAGTAATGGTTCCGTCTTGCTCTATTGAGGCTTGTTTTGCCATAGGTTGATTTAAACTCTTAAGCTACTGCTGCATTTTGGGAGCGACCTTTCACTCTACCTGATTTCATTAGCCCTTCATAATGGCGCATCAGCAAGTAACTTTCAATTTGTTGTAATGTATCTAATATCACCCCTACCATAATTAATAAGGAAGTACCACCGTAGAAATATGAGAAATCAGTGGTCACCCCAGCTACCATCGCAACAGCAGGCATGACAGCAATGATTGCCAGAAAGACTGAACCAGGTAGCGTAATTCGTGATAATATAGTATCTAGAAAATCTGCCGTCGGTTTACCAGGCTTAACCCCTGGCACGAAGCCGCCATTTCGCTTTAAGTCATCAGAAATCTGGGTAGTGTTAATCGTAATTGCTGTGTAAAAGAAGGTAAATAGGATAATTAGCACCCCAAATACCAAATTATATTGCCAAGACGCTATGTCTGCGAAAGTTCGTCCGATTGTAGCAGCTATATCACTCTGATCTGCCCATATCCCAGCTAACAACCCGGGTAAGAACATCAATGACTGAGCGAAAATAATAGGCATTACTCCTGAAGCATTCACTCGCAATGGAATGTACTGTCGCTGCCCACCATACACCTTGTTGCCTACTACTTGCTTAGCATACTGAACTGGAACTCGTCGGATAGCTTGCGTAAGAACCACTGAAGCCATCACAACAAAGAATAAAGCGACTATTTCTAATAAGAATAATAATGCCCCACTCATTCCCTTGGCAAGTGCTTCTGCCACGATTGCCCCGGGAAATTGAGCGATAATTCCGATCATTATGAGCATAGAAATACCATTTCCAATTCCCTTGTCGGTAATTTTCTCACCCAACCACATACAGAAGATTGTGCCAGAGGTTAACAAGACCATCGCCGATATGGTGAACAGGGTCTGATCAATCATAATTGCTTCAGGTGGAACCGCATAAGCCAGATAACCCACTGATTGTCCTAGTGTAATAGCGATAGTAAGAACCCTAGTAATCTGGGTCATTTTTTTACGACCTGAATCCCCTTCCTTCTGCATCTTCTGGAAGTAAGGTACTGCCACTGTCAATAATTGAATAACAATGGATGCCGAGATATACGGCATAATACCCAATCCAAAAATAGAGGCCCGACTAAAAGCCCCGCCTAAAAATGTATTCAGAAGACCAAAAATACCACTATCCGCCCCTTGATCTAGTAAATTAGGATCAACCCCTGGTAGTACTACAAAGGATCCTAGGCGGAAAATAATGAGAAAGCCAATCGTACTTAGTATACGATTGCGTAGCTCCTCAATAGAAAATATGTTTCTGACAGTGGTAATGAACTTCTTCATACACGCTTACAGTTTAATCGTTTCGCCTCCGGCCTTTTCTATAGCTTCCTGAGCTGATTTCGAGAATGCATGTGCCTCTACCTTCACTGAGGCTGATATCTCACCATTACCCAAGATTTTAATCAAATCCTTTTTACCTACCAACCCTACTGATACGAAGTCCTGAAAAGATAGTTCGGACTTTCCTAACTTATCAACCACCCCCTGTAACTGACCAATGTTCACTACGTGGTAAGCTACTCGGTTAGGCGGTCGAAATCCAAATTTAGGTACTCGTCGCTGTAAAGGCATTTGCCCACCTTCAAAACCAGCTTTTATCTTATAACCTGACCGGGACTTAGCTCCTTTATGACCTCGCCCAGCAGTACCACCCCAACCTGAACCTGGTCCACGACCAATTCGCTTCTTACCTTTTGTTGACCCTTGGGCAGGTTTTAAACTACTTAGATCCATACTAAACTTCTTTTACCGTTACTAAGTGAGCTACTTTTCTGACCATCCCCTCTATCTGAGGATTACTTTCTTTTTCTACTGTTCGGTGTAATTTTCCTAGTCCCAAAGCTTGTAGTGTCAGTTTCTGACGTTTGGGTCGGTTAATTGCGCTGCGAACTTGAGTGATCTGAATCTTAGCCATCATTCTAGCCGTTAAATACTTTTTCTAATTCAACTCCTCGCTGCTCGGCTACTGAGTAGGCATCTCGCATGGTAGCCAGTGCATCAAAAGTTGCTTTTACCACATTATGAGGATTAGACGATCCTTTGGACTTTGCTAGCACATCATGTACTCCGGCACTCTCTAGTACTGCCCGCATAGCTCCGCCAGCAATTACGCCAGTTCCGGGTGAAGCAGGCTTTAGAAGAACGAAACCGCCCCCGTACTTACCCAAATTCTCGTGAGGAATTGTTCCTTTCAGTACTGGTACTTTCAGCAGATTTTTCTTGGCATCGTCTACGCCTTTGGTAATTGCATCGGTAACTTCATTAGCTTTACCTAAGCCATACCCTACGATTCCATCACCATTACCAACCACTACAATGGCTGAAAAGCTGAACCTTCGTCCACCTTTTACTACTTTGGCCACTCGCTTAATGGCAACAACCTTTTCTTTTAAATCTAATTCGCTGGCCTTTACCGACCGTAAACTCTGTGCCATGTTTTAAAATTTTAAGCCCCCTTCACGGGCACCTTCTGCTAACGCTTTAATTTTTCCGTGATAGATGTATCCATTTCGGTCAAATACTACTGATTCCAAACCGTTAGCAACGGCCTTCTCAGCTAATTTCTTTCCTACACTATTAGATACATCAACCGATGGGTTATTGTAACTTCCCAACTCAGTAGAAGAGGCACTAGCCAACGTCTTTCCTTGGCTATCGTCAATAATCTGAGCGTAGATATTCTTGTTGCTCTTGTACACGGATAAGCGAGGCCGTTCTTGAGTACCCCGTATCTTGCGACGGATGCTCTGTTTAATTCTACTTCGCCGTTGAACTTTCTTACGAACTGACATACTCTATCTGTTATTTAGCAGCAGTTTTACCTGCTTTTCTTCTAACGATCTCTCCTACAAACCGAATACCTTTTCCTTTGTAAGGTTCTACTGGTCGTAAAGATTTTATTTTAGCAGCAACTTGTCCGATTAACTGCTTATCAGACCCTTCTAGAGTTAAAATAGGATTTTTACCCTTTGCAGTCTCCGCTGCGGCCTTTATACCTTCAGGTATTTGTAAAAATATATTGTGGGAGTATCCTAAGTTAAGTTCCAGAATATCTCCCTGAACATTGGCTCGGTAACCAACCCCAACTAATTCAAGTTTCCGCTTATAACCCTGACTCACACCTTCTACCATATTGGCTACTAACGAGCGATACAGTCCGTGCAGTGCCTTGTGTCGCTTCTGCTCAGTAGGGCGAGATAGTGTAATCTCTCCTTCTTCAACCTTCAACTCAAAGTCATTATCAACCTTCTGAGATAACTCTCCTTTAGGCCCTTTCACTTTCACCAAGCTATTTTCCCGGCTTATGGAAACTCCTTCGGGAACGCTTATCGGTTGATTTCCTATACGAGACATATTATTTTATTAATATACGTAGCAAATAACTTCTCCTCCTACATTCTGCTGTCGAGCCTCCTTGTCAGAAAGCACTCCGTGAGAAGTAGATAAAATTGCAATTCCTAAGCCATTGAGTACTCGTGGCAGTGAATCAGCCTTAGCATACTTGCGCAGCCCGGGCTTACTGATTCGCTCCAAATGCGTAATAGCCGGTGTTTTCTTAACCGGGTTGTACTTCAAAGCAATTTTGATATTTCCCTGATGCCCTGATTCGTCCTCAAACTTATAATTTTGAATATATCCTTTTTCGTGCAAAACCCGAGTAATCTCCTTCTTTAGATTAGAAGCAGGCACTTCAACAATCCGATGATTCGCCTTGATGGCGTTTCTTAGACGGGTTAAATAGTCAGCTATTGGATCTGTAATCATACTATTATCTATTACCGCTTTTAAAAACGGACTGCAAAGGTAAGGTTTTCTTTACTTTGCAGAAAATATATTGACTTTTTTTACCAGCTTGCTTTCGTAATGCCTGGAATTTTACCTTCCGATGCTAATTCTCTGAACGTTACTCGAGAAATACCAAATTTTCGCATGTACCCTTTGGGGCGCCCCGTTAATTTACAACGGTTATGAAGACGAACTGGTGAAGCATTTCTGGGTAATTTATCTAGTGCTTCGTAATCGCCTTGGGCTTTTAGCTCAGCTCGCTTCTCAGCGTACTTGGCTACCATGCGTTGGCGTTTTCTTTCTCGAGCGATAACTGATTTTCTTGCCATAATTTATGATGCGTTTCGGTTTGCAAATGGCATTCCAAATGCCTTCAGAAGTTCATAAGCTTCTTCGTCAGTCTGAGCCGTAGTTACAAACGTAATGTCCATTCCAGAAATTCGGTTTACTTTATCAATACTGATTTCTGGAAATATAATCTGTTCTTTTACTCCTAGTGTATAATTGCCACGCCCATCAAAACCTTTATCGCTAATACCCCGGAAGTCACGAACTCGGGGAAGCGCTACAGTCATCAAGCGATCTAAAAACTCGTACATTCGGTTGCCTCGCAATGTTACTTTTGCCCCGATAGGCATAAATTCGCGCAGCTTAAAATTGGAAACTGACTTCTTAGCAATGGTGGGAACTGCTTTCTGACCAGTAATAAGTGTTAATTCCTGCACTCCTACATCTACTAATTTCTTATCAGCTACCGCATCACCAATTCCCTTGTTAAGGGCTATTTTTACTAAACGAGGCACTTGCATTACAGAAGTGTAATTGAATCGCTCCTTTAGTTGGGCAGTAATTTCATCTTGAAATTTCTGCTTTAAGCGCGGAATATATATTTCGGTAGTTGCCATAATTAAATAAACTCTCCAGTTGCTTTACTATATCGCTGGTTTTTACCGCTATCGTTTTTCTTTCTTCCTACTTTGGTAGGCTCACCCGTAGCCGGATTTACTAGCATTACATTACTAATGTGAATAGGAGCTTCCTGCTGGTTTCGCCCTCCTTCAGGATTCTGAGCAGAAGGTTTCACATGCTTAGTTACCACATTAACATCTTCAACCAGCACTTTATCATCAGCAATCAGTACTGATATTACCTGTCCGGTTTTTCCCTTATCGTTTCCAGAAATCACCTTTACAGTGTCTCCAGACTTAATTTTTAATTTCTTGTTCATAACCTTAGCCATAGTCTACAGTACTTCAGGAGCTAATGAGACAATTTTCATAAACTGCTTTTCTCGCAACTCACGGGCTACTGGCCCGAAAATACGGGTTCCCCGGGGCTCATCGTTTGCATTGAGTAGCACCGCAGCATTCTCTTCAAAGCGAATGTAAGACCCATCTTTGCGACGAACCTCTTTCTTGGTTCGTACAATAACTGCCCGAGAGACGGTACCTTTCTTCAAATTACTGGAAGAAATAGCTGACTTTACAGTTACGATAATTTTGTCGCCAACTGAGGCGTAGCGACGCTTAGTTCCGCCCAATACACGAATGCAAAGTACTTCTTTTGCCCCGCTGTTATCAGCTACATTTAGCCGAGACTCTTGCTGTATCATAATTACTTAGCTCTTTCTAGGATTTCTATCAAACGCCACCGCTTGTTCTTACTCAGTGGGCGGGTTTCCATAATACGAACAGTGTCACCAATACCACAGTCATTGTTCTCATCATGAGCAACAAATTTGGTGGTTTTCCGCACAAACTTACCGTAGATAGGGTGCTTTACTTTGCGCTCTACCGATACGGTAATAGATTTTTCCATCTTATTACTAAGAACTTGTCCGATACGTTCTTTACGTAGATTACGTTCTTTCTGCTCCATGATCTCGTTAGTTTGCTAGTTCTTTAGCCCGCAACTCTGTTTTGATACGGGCAATGGTTCTACGGGAAGCTTTAATTTTCATTGGGTTCTCAATTGGAGAAATCGCGTGTGCAAACTTTAGCCTAGTCAGATTTTCCTGCTCAGCCTTTAAGGTCTCCATCAGTTCGTCTGCCGACAATGACTTTATTTCTTCGTTTTTCATGTTACTTTCCAACGTAATCTTTTCGAACAACAAATCGGGTTTTGACAGGGAGCTTTTGAGCCGCTAATCGTAGGGCTTCCTTTGCTATCGTAGTAGGCACTCCTGAAACTTCAAACATGATCCGCCCAGGCTTTACAGTAGCCACCCAATACTCAGGTGCTCCTTTTCCTTTACCCATTCGTACTTCGGCAGGCTTTTTAGTTACAGGCTTATCTGGAAAAATTCGAATCCATACCTGACCTTCCCGCTTCATATATCGTGTCATAGCGATACGAGCAGATTCAATCTGTCGGCTAGTAATCCAGGCAGGCTCTAGCGACTTCAGACCAAAGCTACCGAAAGCTACGGTATGACCTCGCTGCGCTAACCCTTTGACGCGCCCTTTCTGCTTTTTTCTAAATTTTGTTCTTTTCGGCTGTAACATAGCTGATTATCTTATCGGTTTCTTCTTCGGCTGCGTCCTCCATCTCTACGACGGTCACGACGGTCACCCCCACCACCAGTGTTTCCACTTTGGTTACCCACATTCGGAGAAAGGTCACGCTTGCCAAATACTTCGCCTTTAAATACCCATACCTTAATTCCTATCTTCCCATAAATCGTATTAGCTTCGGAAACGGCATAGTCAATATCTGCACGCAGTGTGTGAAGAGGTATGCGCCCTTCTTTGTACTGCTCAGTACGAGCCATCTCAGCACCACCCAATCGCCCTGAAACTTTGATTTTAATACCTTCAGCTCCTACTCGCAGTGCCGAAGCAATTGCTTGCTTCATTGCCCGTCGGTATGAGATTCGTGCTTGTAGCTGCTGGGCTACTGAATCGCCAATTAATTGAGCGTCTAATTCAGGCCGCTTAATTTCGTAGATATTGATTTGAATATCTTTACCCGTCAGCTTTTTAAGCTCTTCCTTCAGCTTGTCAACCTCCTGACCACCTTTACCGATTACTACTCCTGGACGAGCCGTATGAATAGTTAGTGTGATTCGCTTCAGAGTGCGCTCAATAACTATTTTAGAAACTCCTCCCCGAGCCAAGCGGGCGTTGATATATTTTCTTATTTCGTGATCTTCTACCAGCTTATCGGAAAAGTCTTTTCCGCCGTACCAGTTAGAATCCCAGCCTTTAATGATTCCTAGACGTAATGCTATTGGGTTAACCTTCTGTCCCATAATAAATTCTAATCTTCAGATTGAGTTTCTTGTTCAGTAATATCGCTATCAACAATCAGCGTTACGTGGTTAGATCGCTTACGGATACGATGCGCTCGTCCTTGCGGAGCTGGACGCAGTCGCTTCAATATCCGGGCACCATCTACCCGAATCTCTTTGACGTATAAGTTTGCTTCATCTGAACGCTCATCTTCATTCAACTCTTCCCAACTAGCTATAGCCGATACTAACAACTTCTCCAGTTTCGCTGCACCACTTTTCGGTTCAAATTTGAGGATATTCAGAGCTTCATATACGTTTCTGCCCCGAATCATGTCGGCTACCAATCGCATTTTGCGAGGTGCAGTAGGCTCATTACGTAATCTTGCAACAGCTTCCATAGTTATCGTCTGCCTTTATCTTTCTTAGAAATATGACCTCGGAAGTTACGAGTAGGGGCAAATTCGCCCAGTTTGTGACCCACCATATTCTCAGTGACATAAACTGGGATAAACTTATTCCCGTTATGTACTGCAAAGGTATGCCCCACAAAATCAGGAGAAATCATAGAGCGTCGAGACCAAGTTTTTATTACTGACTTCTTATTAGACTGGCTCATCGCCTCTACCTTCTTCTCTAAGCGAAAATCTATATAAGGTCCTTTCTTAAGTGAACGTGCCATTTATTTCTTTTTCTTTCTGCTAACAATTAGACGATTCGAGTACTTCTTAGGCCGACGAGTTTTGTAACCCTTGGCAATTACCCCGTTTCGAGAGCGAGGGTGACCTCCTGAAGAACGACCTTCACCACCTCCCATCGGGTGGTCAACTGGGTTCATAGCAACCCCTCTAGTACGAGGGCGACGCCCCAACCAACGCTTACGACCCGCTTTACCGTAGGTAACGTTCATATGGTCGTTATTAGAAACCGACCCTACCGTAGCCATACAAGCGGAAAGAACCATTCTCATTTCGCCAGAAGGAAGCTTCACAGTAACGTACTTTCCTTCACGAGCCAACAGTTGAGCGTATGAACCTGCACCTCGTGCCATCTGCCCTCCTTTACCCGGAGTAAGCTCAATATTATGAACGATTGTACCTAATGGAATAGCTGATAGAGGCAGAGCATTTCCAACTTCTGGAGCTACTGAAGAGCCCGAAATAACTTCTTGCCCAACTTTTAAGCCAGCCGGAGCAATGATGTATGCCTTCTCACCATCTTGGTACTCAACCAGTGAGATAAATGCCGAACGGTTAGGATCGTACTCAATAGTCTGTACTGTTGCCGGAACATCTGTTTTTTGTCGCTTGAAATCTATCAAACGAAGTTTACGCTTGTGTCCCCCTCCTTTATAGCGAGAGGTCATCCGACCTTGATTATTACGACCGCCTGATTTTTTCAGTGTTACTACTAGCGACCTTTCGGGCTTGTTAGTAGTAATCTCCGAAAAATCGGGAGCGAGTCGGTGTCTTTGTCCTGGGGTTATCGGCCTAAGTTTCTTAACTGCCATACTGCCTCACAAATTAAACGTTACTGTAAAAATCAATAATATCCCCGTCAGCTACCTGCACAATGGCTTTCTTGAAATTAGGGGACTTTCCAGTGATGACACCAGATTTAGTGTACCGACTTTTAGACTTACCTTGGTAATTCATTGTCCACACTTTATCTACCGTTACACCGTACATCTTTTCTACTGCCTCGCGAATCTGGAGCTTATTGGCTCGCTTATCTACCACAAATCCGTATTTACCCTGCTCGTTTTGCTCCGAAATTTTTTCGGTTACTAAAGGCTTCTTAAGAACACTCATATCTAATTATCGTTAGCCTTTTGGTTGTACATTTGTTCCAGTACCCCTACTGCTTCCTCACTCATAATTACGTAGCGAGCATCTAAGATTTCGTAGGTATTCAACTGATCTGCGGTTATCACCTTTGCATTTTTAATATTCCGAGCTGATAGGTAAATGTTTTCATTTGAGCTATCCAGAACCAAAAGTGATTTCCCCTCATTCAGAGAAAGAGAAGTTAACAAGCTAGTATAATTCTTAGTCTTAGGTTCATCAAAGCTAAAAGCTTCCAGCACAGTAATCTGGTTATCTTTAGCTTTGTACGACAATGCTGACTTACGCGCCAGTTGCTTCACTTTCTTATTTAGCTTAAAGCCGTAATTGCGAGGCCGAGGACCGAAGATACGCCCACCTCCCCGGAATACAGGAGATTTTATACTACCCGCTCGAGCGGTACCTGTACCCTTCTGTCGCTTGATCTTCTTAGTAGAACCAGTAATCTCAGCTCGCTCTTTGGCCTTATGAGTTCCTTGTCGCTGATTTGCCATATATTGCTTCACATCCAAATAAATGGCATGATCATTAGGCTCTAATCCAAAAATACTATCTGCTAGGGTAACCGAGCGTCCAGTATCTTCTCCTTGAATATTTTTTACGGCAATTTCCATGTCGGAATTACTTCTTTATAATTATTTCTCTAAAATGACGATTGAATTCTTAGCTCCTGGCATTGAACCACTCACTAGCACCAAATTTTTCTCAGGGATAATCTTGAGTACCCGTAGGTTTAATAACTTTACCCGATTTCCTCCCGCTCGCCCGGCCATTTTCATTCCTTTAAATACTCGGGAAGGAAAAGAACATGCACCAATTGATCCGGGAGCCCGCTGGCGGTTATGCTGACCGTGCGTGGCATCACCTACTCCACCAAAACCGTGGCGCTTCACAACTCCTTGGAACCCTTTCCCTTTTGACTTTCCAATCGCGTCTACGAAGTCACCTTCCACAAAAACATCTTCGGCTTTCACAGTATTACCTAAAGTCACTTGGTCTTCCCCTTCAAATTCAACTCTAAAATCCCGAAACTCAACTAATTTAGCTTTGGGAGTAGTGCTGGCTCGCTTGAAATGCCCCTTCATTGCTGAGGACACATTCTTTTCTTTACGATCGCCAAAACCTAACTGTACAGCATTATACCCATCTGTCTCTTCGTTCTTTACGTGGGTTATTACGCAGGGGCCAGCCTCAATTACTGTACAAGCAACGTTACGACCTTGCTCGTCGAAGATGCTGGTCATCCCAATCTTTTTTCCAATAATGCCTGACATTGTACTATGGATGTAATTTTATTCCTAAAGATTTCTCTTTTCCGTAAAAGGACTGCAAATTTAGTGATTTACCTCAGCTTAACAAATTATTTAGTGGGTAATTATTTGCCTCGTTGCAACGATTTACGAAAGTGATTAATTCACTCTTTTTCCACTAATTAGTGGAAGATAAAAAATAACCAATCCTGACATCCAGAATTGGTTATTGCTTTATAAATAATAGGTAATTTATACCTTGATTTCTACATCAACTCCGCTAGGAAGTTCTAGTTTCATAAGCGCATCAACGGTTTTACTACTGCTAGAGTAGATATCTACCAGACGCTTAAATGTGCTAAGCTGAAACTGCTCTCGTGCCTTTTTATTAACATGCGGTGAGCGCAGTACTGTAAAAATCTCCCGGCGCGTTGGTAACGGAATTGGCCCACTTACGACAGCACCCGTTGTTTTTACTGCCCGCACGATCTTCTCAGCAGACTTGTCTACCAGATTATGATCGTAGGATTTAAGCTTAATTCTTATTTTTTGATTCATGACAGTTATTTTGACTCGCCTTTAGAACTGGCGATTACAGTTTCAGCTATATTTGTAGGAACCGGATCATAATGAGAGAACGTTAGCGTGGCTGCGGCTCTTCCCGAAGAAATTGTACGAAGGTCAGTAACATAGCCGAATAGTTCACTCAACGGAACATCAGCCTTAATGACTTGAGCAACTCCTTTACTATCCATGCCTTTCATAATTCCACGCCGACGATTCAAATCACCCGTTACCGATCCAGTATACTCATCAGGAGTTACTACCTCTACTGACATAATTGGCTCAAGTAGAACCGGCTTCGCTTTCTTAGAAGCTTCTCTAAAGCCTAAACGGGCAGCTAGTTCAAACGAAAGGGCATCCGAATCCACATCGTGGAATGACCCATGGTACAAACGTACTTTCATTTCCTCAACCGGATAACCAGCCAGAGGACCGTTTGTCTTCGCTTGTTCAAACCCTTTCTGAATAGCCGGAATGAATTCTTTTGGAATTACCCCGCCCACAATATTATTGACAAACTGCAAGCCGTTCTTAACCTCCTTCGGATCAGGCTCCTCATCAATGGGCCCAATTTCAAAGACGATATCTGCGAACTTACCGCGACCACCAGTTTGCTTCTTGTAAACTTCTTTATGATCTACCGTATTAGTGATTGCCTCTTTATAAGCTACTTGAGGCGCACCTTGGTTAATCTCAACTTTGAATTCTCGACGTAAACGGTCAATAATAATGTCGAGGTGAAGCTCGCCCATACCACGCAAAATAGTTTGCCCGGTTTCCTCATCAGTATTTACCTGTAAAGTAGGATCTTCCTCTACTAGTTTAGCGATGGCCATACCTAGCTTGTCAACATCAGCCTGTTTCTTAGGCTCAATAGCATAGCCGATTACTGGATCAGGGAATACCATGGATTCCAAGACAATTTTATTGCCCTGATCACACAGCGTGTCACCAGTTTTGATGTCTTTGAAACCAACAACAGCGCCAATATCCCCAGCACCTAAGCTGTCAATCTGATTCTGGTTCTTAGCGTGCATCTGGAAAATACGGCTAATACGCTCCTTATTGTCAGAACGAGTATTGTAGACGTATGATCCAGATTCTAACACACCTGAGTACGCTCGGATAAAGCACAAGCGTCCCACGTAAGGATCGGTAGCAATCTTAAATGCCAGCGCAGAGAAAGGTTCATCAAAATCAGGCTTACGAAACACCTCTTCTTCCGTATCCGGATTGATACCTTTAATCTTTTCGCGATCAAGGGGCGAAGGACACAAAGCCATCACGTAGTCGAGCATGGTTTGTACGCCTTTGTTCTTGAAGGACGAACCACAGAGCATCGGCACGATAGCCATATCGATGGTGGCAGCTCGTAAAGCTGTTAGTATTTCTTCCTCCGTAATAGAATCCGGATCATCAAAGAACTTCTCCATCAGGCTTTCATCGTACTCCGCTACTGCTTCCAGCAACTTCTCACGATACTCCGCCACTTCGTCTAGCATATCTTCAGGAATAGGCACTTCAGTAAAGGTCATTCCTAAGTCCTCTTCATTCCAGATAATCCCTCGGTTATTCACTAAGTCAACCACACCCCGGAAGTTTTCTTCGGCACCAATAGGTAATTGAAGTGGTACAGCGTTGCTGCCCAGCATTTCCTTTACCTGCTTACAAACTCCCAAGAAATCAGCCCCTTGGCGATCCATTTTATTCACAAAACCAATGCGGGCAACATCATAATTGTTAGCAAGGCGCCAGTTAGTCTCAGACTGAGGCTCTACTCCGTCTACTGCACTAAACAAAAACACCAACCCATCTAACACCCGTAGCGATCGGTTTACCTCTACAGTAAAATCCACGTGACCAGGAGTATCTATAATATTGATATGATAATCTTGTCCCCGGTAAGGCCATTGCACCGTTGTTGCCGCAGAGGTAATCGTAATCCCTCGCTCCTGCTCCTGCTCCATCCAGTCCATCGTAGCCGCACCATCGTGTACCTCACCAATTTTGTGGCTTACCCCAGCGTAGTACAGAATACGTTCAGTAGTGGTGGTCTTACCCGCATCAATGTGGGCAGCAATACCAATATTCCGAGTATATCGTAAATCGCGCTTCATTTCTTTCCTTATATTCTAAAGTGTGAGAAAGCCCGGTTAGCATCGGCCATCCGGTGCGTATCGTCTTTTTTCTTCACAGCTGCTCCTTCTCCCTTAGAGGCCGCAACAATTTCTCCTGCTAAACGCTCTTTCATTGTTTTCTCTCCCCGCGATCGGGCGTAGCGAATCATCCACTTAATGCCTAGCGAAGTCTTACGACCAGGTCGCACCTCCATTGGTACCTGGAAAGTAGCACCACCAACCCGGCGGCTTTTTACCTCCACTGAAGGCATGATGTTACCCAGTGCTTTTTTCCAAAGCTCCAGACCATTCTCACTGGTACGCTCTTCTACCAACTCGATAGCATCGTAGAAAATGGAATAGGCGGTACTTTTTTTACCGTCTACCATCATGTAATTCACAAAGCGAGTTACCAGTGTATCCTTATATTTAGGATCAGGTAAAACGTATCTTTTCTTGGGTTTAGCTTTCCTCATGGGATAATTATAACTATGGTTCTATTTTTTAGGGCGTTTCGCACCATATTTTGATCTTCGTTGCAGACGTCCACTCACACCTGCTGTATCCAGTGCACCACGGATGATGTGGTAACGTACCCCCGGCAAATCTTTTACTCGACCACCCCGGATCAATACAATTGAGTGCTCCTGAAGGTTATGACCCTCTCCAGGAATGTAAGCGTTTACTTCACGACCATTGGTCAACCGCACCCGAGCTACTTTCCGCATAGCTGAGTTTGGCTTCTTGGGCGTGGTAGTGTACACCCGGGTACAAACCCCTCGCCGCTGCGGACAAGAATCTAGGGCGGGCGACTTCGATTTTGAAGTCAATTCTTTTCTTCCTTTTCTTACTAACTGCTGTATGGTAGGCATTAAAATTTACTATTTTCTTACACCTCGCTAAATTTTGAGGTGCAAAGTTAGCCAAATAGACGGTTTATAACAAAATATAATTTCAAAATAGTTCTCAGGCCTCCCCAATTGCCCCACCAAAGTTGATGGGGAACTTAGGGGTTTCATCTGATTGCTTGATTGCTCCGAAAGAGTTCTCAAATTTTTCGATGTTGTCTTGCAGGGCAAACAGCAACCGCTTGGCATGATCAGGAGTGATGATAATCCGGGATTTCACCTTGGCTTTAGGTGCCCCTGGCATCAGACGAATGAAGTCAATCACAAACTCGCTATTGGAGTGGGCAATTGTTGCCAGATTAGCGTATTGCCCCTCGGCGATTTCTTCCGAGAGTTCAATGCTAATCTGGTTTCGTTGCTGTTGCTCTTCCTTTTCTTCCTTTCCCATGATCAGTTGGTTTCAACAGTACTGCTTGGCTCTTCTTCTACTCTACTCTCACGAGAAGCCCGAAGTGCTTCGTACTCTTCTTTAGAGCCAACAATGATGTTCTTGTATTCCCGCATACCGGTTCCAGCCGGAATCAAGTGACCTACAATTACATTCTCCTTCAGACCGTTCAGGTTATCAGCCTTACCGCGAATAGAAGCTTCACTCAGTACTTTGGTAGTTTCTTGGAAAGAAGCTGCCGAAATGAAGCTTTCCGTACCTAACGATGCTTGGGTAATTCCCTGCAAGGTCGGTTTAGCTACGGCTGGTCGAGCATCCCTTACCTGAACTATCTTCTTATCTTGACGCTTCAGAGATGAATTTTCGTCCCGAAGATCTCGATTAGAGATTGGTTGACCAGGTTTGAATTTCTCCGAATCGCCTGGTTCTTCTACGATTTTTACATCTAGAACTCTATCATTTTCTTCGCGGAACGAGAACTTATCAACTACCTGACGTTGCAAGAAGTTAGTATCCCCTTCGTCAGTAATCTCAACTTTTTGCATCATCTGACTTACAATCACCTCAATGTGCTTATCGTTGATTTTTACCCCTTGCAAACGGTATACTTCCTGAATCTCGTTCACCAAGTACTCCTGTACCGCAGTTGGTCCTTTGATTGCTAAAATATCAGCGGGAGTAATCGCACCGTCAGATAGTGGCATACCCGCCCGCACAAAGTCATTGTCCTGAACCAGGATATGCTTAGAAAGCGGAACCAGGTAACGCTTCTTGATACCGTCTTTAGACTCAATGAATATCTCACGATTACCTCGCTTAATACCACCGTAGGTCACCGCTCCGTTAATCTCACTAACCACGGCTGGGTTAGATGGATTACGAGCTTCAAATAGCTCCGTTACCCGAGGCAAACCACCTGTAATATCCCGCGACTTACTCATCATCCGAGGAATCTTAGCGATTACTTGTCCAGCGCGAACCTTATCGCCGATATCTACTGCCAAGTGTGCTCCCACCGGGATGTTGTAGGCCTTACGCTCAAAGTCACTACCAGAAGGCTCAACGACGATAGCTGGGTTCTTCGTTTTATCCCGCGTTTCGGTAATTACCTTTTCTCGGTGTCCAGTTTGTTCATCGTATTCTTCCTTGTAAGTAATACCCTGCTCGATATACTCAAAATCAATCTTTCCTTCAAACTCAGAAAGAATAACTGCATTATACGGATCCCAGTAGCAAAGCTCATCGCCTTTTTCTACTTTATCGCCTTCCTTCACTCGTAGGAAAGAACCGTAAGGAGCATTATTAGTTGAATATATTTTACCAGACTTCTCATCAACGATCTTGATCTCACCCGAGCGTCCCATTACAACCGTTTTAGCCTCACCTTCATCGTCAGTGGTTTCTAAGTAACGAAGCTCTTCAAATTCAACCTTTCCACTGAATTTTGCTTTAATAGTTGCTTCTACCGCAATGTTAGAAGCCGTACCACCTACGTGGAAAGTACGAAGAGTCAGCTGAGTACCTGGCTCACCAATGGACTGAGCAGCAATTACCCCAACAGATTCACCTCGCTGAACCATGTAACCTGTAGACAAGTTTCGTCCGTAGCACTTGGAACAGATACCACTCTTAGTTTCACAAGTCAGTGGTGAGCGGATTTCCATTTCCTCTATACCTCTCTCATCAACAAGGGCAGCAAGCTCTTCGGTAATTTCGTCTCCTGAACTAATAAGTAGTTCATCAGAAATAGGATCAAAAATATCATTTACAGCTACTCGCCCTAGTATACGCTCGGAAAGTGGTTCAACAATTTCTTCGTTATCTTTGAGTGCTGCTACTAGTAGCCCCCTTACTGTACCACAGTCTTCCTCCCGAATTACTACATCCTGGGCAACATCTACTAAACGACGAGTTAAGTATCCGGCATCTGCTGTTTTAAGAGCAGTATCAGCTAGACCTTTACGGGCACCATGGGTTGAGATAAAGTACTCAATTACATCTAACCCTTCTTTAAAGTTAGAAAGAATAGGGTTTTCAATAATCTCACCGACTGAACCTTGTAGGTTTTTCTGAGGCTTAGCCATGAGCCCTCGCATACCACCTAGCTGGCGAATTTGCTCTCGGGAACCTCGCGCTCCAGAGTGCATCATCATATAGATAGAGTTAAAGCCTTGCTGATCGTCCTCCATCTTCTTCATCAAAGCATTAGTCAAACGTGAGTTCACCCGTGTCCAGACGTCAATTACTTGATTGTAACGCTCATTATCAGTGATAAGCCCCATGAAGTAGTTGTTTCGCACACCATCTACTTCTTCCTTCGCTCCTTCAATCAGATCCAACTTATCGTTAGGGACGATAATATCATCTAGTCCGATAGAAAGACCACCTCGGTACGCCATCTGGAAGCCAAGCTCCTTAATATCATCCAAAAACTTGGCAGTAGAAGCAACGCCTGATATTTTGTACACCATGGCAATAATCTGCTGTAGTTTTTTCTTAGTCAACAGTTCATTCACATAGCCTACTTCTTCAGGCACTAGCTGGTTGAAAATTACCCGACCAGCCACAGTTTCTACCACCTGATCTACCAATTCGTTCTGCTCATTACGCACTTTAGTACGCACCTTAATATGAGCATGCTTGGAGATTTGCCGTTCGTTCAAAGCGATAATCACCTCCTCCGGGCTATAAAATGAAAGTCCTTCCCCAGCAATAGGTAATTTATCCGTATTCTTACGCCCCTTGGTCACGTAATACAAACCAAGTACCATATCCTGAGAAGGTACGGTGATTGGTGCTCCGTTGGCAGGGTTAAGAATGTTATGGCTAGACAGCATCAGCATAGATGCTTCCAGTACGGCTTCGTGCCCTAATGGTACGTGAACCGCCATCTGGTCACCGTCAAAGTCCGCGTTAAAGGCAGTACAAACCAGTGGGTGCAACTGAATCGCTTTTCCTTCAATCAGCTTAGGCTGAAATGCCTGAATACCCAGACGGTGCAGTGTAGGAGCCCGATTGAGTAGTACTGGGTGCCCTTTGAGCACATTTTCCAGAATATCCCAAACCACTGGATCTTTACGATCAACGATTTTCTTGGCTGATTTTACCGTTTTAACAATACCTCGTTCAATCAGCTTACGAATGATAAATGGCTTGAAAAGTTCAGCTGCCATATCTTTCGGCAGACCGCATTCGTGCATTTTCAGTTCAGGACCAACTACAATCACTGAACGACCTGAGTAGTCAACCCGCTTACCAAGTAAGTTCTGACGGAATCGCCCTTGCTTACCCTTCAGCATATCACTGAGAGACTTTAGTGCCCGGTTCCCATCGGAACGAACTGCATTTACTTTACGAGAATTATCAAATAGCGAGTCTACCGCTTCTTGTAACATTCGCTTTTCATTCCGCAGAATTACTTCGGGTGCTTTGATGTCAATCAATCGCTTCAGACGGTTATTTCGGATAATTACCCGACGATATAAGTCGTTCAAATCGGAAGTAGCGAAACGCCCACCGTCCAATGGTACTAGCGGTCGTAATTCAGGCGGAATTACTGGTACCATTTTGATGACCATCCACTCGGGACGGTTCTCAATTCGGGTGCGGGCATCACGGAATGATTCTACTACTTTCAGTCGCTTTAGTGCTTCAGCTTTTCGCTGCTGAGAGGTATCAGTAGCCGCTTGGTGACGAAGGCTGTACGAAAGCTCATCTAGCTGAATACGGGCTAGTAGCATTTCCAATGCCTCCGCACCCATTTTAGCAATGAACTTATTCGGATCAGTATCGTCCAGCTTTTGGTTATCCGCTGGAAGCTTATCGATAATGTCCAGATATTCGTCTTCTGTTAGGTAATCTAGGTAGCTAATACCGTCTTCTTCTTTTACCCCAGCTTGAATAACTACGTATCGCTCGTAGTAGATAATCTGGTCAAGCTTCTTAGTAGAAAGACCAAGCAGATAGCCAATTTTGTTAGGTAAAGAACGGAAGTACCAGATGTGAGCCACCGGAACAACTAACTCAATATGCCCCATTCGCTCCCGTCGCACTTTCTTCTCAGTTACCTCTACCCCACAACGGTCGCAAATAATTCCTTTGTAGCGAATTCGCTTATATTTTCCGCAATGACATTCCCAATCTTTTACCGGTCCGAAGATGCGCTCGCAGAACAAGCCGCCCATTTCGGGCTTATACGTCCGGTAATTGATGGTCTCGGGTTGCGTAACTTCTCCGTGAGAGCTTTCTAAAATAGACTCGGGAGAAGCAAGACTGATGGTTACCTTCGAGAAATCGTTAGTAAACTTCTTGTTTTTCTTGAATGCCATACTTTATATCAATTGAAAATTGAAAGTGGATAATGGAAAATGAGTGCCTACTAGGGTAGGCACTCAGTATTTTTAGTCTAATGTAATTTCCAGTGCCAAGCCGCGTAGCTCGTGAACGAGTACGTTGAATGACTCCGGAATATTCGGACGAGGTAGATTTTCACCCTTCACGATAGCTTCGTAGGCTTTGGCTCGCCCTACTACATCGTCGGATTTTACTGTGAGGATTTCTTGTAGAACATTGGCTGCCCCGAAGGCTTCCAGTGCCCAAACCTCCATCTCACCAAAGCGCTGACCACCAAACTGTGCTTTACCACCCAGTGGTTGCTGTGTGATGAGCGAGTAGGGTCCGATAGAACGAGCGTGCATCTTGTCATCCACTAGGTGGCCTAACTTCAGCATGTAGATAACTCCTACCGTTACTTTCTGGTCAAATTGCTCTCCGGTCCGGCCATCAAACAGATACGTTCGTCCGTAAGCGGGCAGCCCAGCTTCGTTCAACTCATTGGTTACTTCCTCCATCGTGGCTCCGTCAAAGATCGGAGTGGCGTAACGCTTATTGAGTTTCAGTCCGGCCCAGCCGAGTACAGTTTCATAAATCTGCCCAATGTTCATTCGCGAAGGTACACCAAGTGGATTCAGTACGATATCCACTGGGGTTCCGTCAGCCTGGAAGGGCATATCTTCCTCCCGAACTATTCGAGCAACAACCCCTTTGTTTCCGTGACGCCCCGCCATTTTATCTCCTACTTTCAGCTTACGCTTTTTGGCTACGTATACCTTCGCTAGTTGGACAATTCCGGCAGGTAGTTCATCACCTACTTCTAGTGTGAAGCGTTCCCGCTTGAAATGCGCAGTGATTTCATTACGCCGATTATTATAATTCTTCACCAACTCCCCTACCAGACGATCAATTCGTTCGTCACCAGTCCAGTCATCAACGATAATATCAGCAATCAGGTTAGCTTCTTCAGGAACACTGTAAGAACTCTCATCACGGTAGATATTTTTGTCTGGGAAAAGGTTGTTCTCAATGTTCTGATGATTGAACTTCACACCCTTCGACATGATCTCGTCACCAAACTTATGTCGGATACCCTGAGAGTTTTTACCGTCAAGCAAGGCAACCATCTTATTGATCATATCGCCTCGAACCGCTAACAGGTCATTCTTAAAGCGAGCTTTTAAGGTTTCCACTTCTTTACGGGCTTTTGCTCGCAGATCTTTATCTTTCTTCGGACGAGAGAAAAGCTTGGTATCAATTACTGTTCCGCGCAAGGATGGAGAAGCTCGCAAAGAAGCATCCTTCACATCACCGGCTTTATCTCCGAAGATTGCTCGCAAAAGCTTTTCTTCTGGCGTAGGATCCGTTTCGCCCTTAGGAGTAATCTTACCAATTAAAATATCTCCTTCCTTAACATCAGCACCGATGCGAATGATACCATTTTCATCCAGGTTCTTTACTGCATCTTCACTTACGTTCGGAATTTCTGAAGTAAGTTCTTCTTCACCTCGCTTGGTGTCTCGCACTTCCAGTTCAAACTCTTCAATATGCACTGATGTAAATACATCATCGCGCACAACCCTTTCAGATATTACGATAGCATCCTCAAAGTTGTACCCTTGCCAAGGCATGAAGGCAACCAGTAGGTTTCTTCCTAGTGCTAACTCACCATTTTCAGTAGCAAAACCTTCGCATAGTACCTGCCCTTGAGTTACTCGCTGCCCTTTCAGCACAATTGGCTTAAGGTTCACGCAAGTATCCTGATTGGTACGACGGAACTTAATCAAGTCGTAAGTTTTCAGGTCATCTCCGAAGTTGATCAGTCGCTCATCATCAGTAAGATCATATCTAACGATAATCTTCTTAGAATCTACGTAGTGAATCTCACCATCACCTTCAGCTACGATTAGCGAACGAGAATCTTGAGCCACTCGCCCTTCCAGCCCAGTTCCTACAATGGGAGCCTGCGGCTTCAAAAGAGGTACCGCTTGACGCTGCATATTTGAACCCATCAGCGCGCGGTTAGCATCATCATGCTCCAAGAACGGAATTAGCGAAGCCGCTACCGATACGATCTGATTAGGGGCAATGTCCATATAAGACAGATCGGTCGGTCCAACTACTGGGAAGTCTCCCTCATAACGCGCTTTTACCGTATCATTCACAAACTTTCCGTCATTCTCAATCGGCGCATTTGCTTGGGCGATGTTATGTGTATCTTCCTCTTCTGCTGTAAGGTAAACCACATCCTTGGTTACAATACCCTCGGCTACCTTACGGTAAGGCGTTTCAATAAAGCCCATTGTGTTCACTTTAGCGTGGACACAGAGCGAAGAAATCAAACCAATATTCGGCCCTTCCGGAGTTTCAATGGTACACAGGCGGCCGTAGTGCGTATAATGAACGTCCCGTACTTCAAAACCAGCTCGTTCTCGCGACAGACCGCCTGGCCCTAATGCCGACATCCTTCGTTTATGAGTTACCTCCGCCAGCGGGTTAGTTTGATCCATAAACTGGGAAAGCTGATTGGTTCCGAAGAAGGAGTTAATTACTGAAGACAGAGTTCGCGCGTTAATCAGGTCAACGGGCTTAAAGTCTTCATTGTCTCGCACGTTCATTCGCTCCTTGATGGTTCGCGCCATCCGGGCTAAACCTACGCCAAACTGACTATAAAGCTGTTCCCCTACAGTCCGAACCCGACGATTACTCAGGTGGTCAATATCATCGACTACTGCTCGGGAGTTAATCAAACCAATCAGATACTTTACAATCTTGATGATATCTTCCTTAGTTAGCACCCGAATATCAGACTCAATCTGTAAATCTAGTTTCTTGTTGATTCGGTAGCGCCCTACTTCTCCTAAATCATAGCGTTTATCGCTAAAGAATAGGCTCTGGATAATATCGCGCGCTGTTTGTTCGTCGGGGGCTTCCGTATTACGAAGCTGACGGTAAATTTGCTCTACCGCTTCTTTTTCTGAGTTGGACGGATCTTTCTGAAGCGTATTGTAGATGATGGAATAATCTGTCACATTCACATCCTCTCGGTGGAGAATGATAGAATCAGTTCCCGATTCCAGTATGGTATTGATATCCTCTTCTTGAAGCACAGAATCACGCTCTAACAGCACTTCATTGCGGTCAATAGAAACTACTTCACCGGTATCTTCATCTACGAAGTCTTCTGTCCAAGTACGGAGCACTCGAGCCGCTAGTTTTCGTCCGGTATGCTTCTTTAGATTTTTCTCATTAGCTTCAACTTCTTCAGAAAGCTCAAATAAGTTAAGGATATCTTTATCCAAACCGTAGCCAATCGCTCGTAGCAACGTAGTCACCGGAAACTTTTTCTTCCGATCAATATAGGCATACATGACGTTATTCACGTCTGTAGCAAACTCAATCCAAGAGCCTTTAAATGGGATAATCCGAGCCGAGTATAGCTTGGTTCCGTTGGTATGCTTGCTCTGGGCAAAGAATACTCCAGGTGAGCGGTGTAGCTGAGATACAATGACTCGCTCCGCTCCGTTGATAATGAACGATCCTTTGGTGGTCATGTAGGGAATATTTCCCAAAAACACTTCCTGCTCTATTGTCTCAAAATCCTCATTATCTTCATCGTTGCAGGATAGTCGGAGCTTTGCCTTAAGAGGAACCGAATAGGTCAATCCTCGGTCGATCGATTCATCTACTGAATATTTAGGCGGATCTATTACATAGTCAATAAACTCGAGAACAAAATTCTCTCGAGAATCAGTAATCGGAAAGTTTTCCGAAAACACTTTATACAACCCTTCATTTCTTCGCTGTTCTGCTGGCGTATCAATCTGCAGGAAATCCTGAAAAGACTGCAACTGCACATTAAGAAAATCGGGGTAATCTAGTACCTTTCCAATAGAAGCAAAGCTAATACGGTTAGGGAAACCAGCCTTCAGGCTAGTATGGTTATTAGAATTGTTTACGTTAGCCAAAGCACTTCAATTTTTTGGGTGATAAGAATATTCAGAATACTCTTCTGATAGCAATAAGGAAGTAAGTGGCAGTAAAGAAGGCCACAAATGGGAAAAGACCTGACTGTTTGGCCAGGCCTGGAATGCTAAAAATGAAATATGGTAGTGGTATATTACTAATTATTTGATTTCTACTTCAGCACCAGCTTCTTCTAGTTGCTTTTTCAAACCTTCAGCCTCATCTTTAGGCACACCTTGCTTTACTTCTTTAGGTGCACTGTCCACTAATTCTTTAGCGTCTTTTAAACCTAAACCAGTAAGTTCTTTAACAAGTTTCACAACTGCCAATTTAGATCCACCAGGTGCTTTAAGGATTACGTCAAACTCGGTTTTCTCTTCAGCACCATCGCCTTCTCCGCCGCCACCAGCTGGGGCTACGGCAACTGCAGCAGCTGCAGCAGGCTCTATACCATATTCTTCTTTCAGGATGTTCGCCAACTCGTTCACTTCCTTCACTGATAAGTTCACTAGTTGTTCTGCGAATTCTTTCAGATCTGCCATTTTAATTCAGAATTAATTAGTAAGTAATATTGTAATTGATTGTATTTTCTAGGACTCTTCGCGCTCCGAAAGCGTCTTGATGATACCCGCTAGTTTGTTTTTGCTACTTTGTAGAGCAGAGACAACGTTTTTAGCAGGAGATTGAAGTAACGTAATCACCTCACCTAAAAGTTCATCCTTAGACTTCAATGAACTTAGCATATCCAAATGCTCCTCACCGACAAACAAGTCAGCGTCAATAGAAGCAGCTTTGAAGGCTGGCTTCTCGAGGTTGCTATTCTTCTTACGATACTCTTTAATAATTTTCGCTGGGGCATTACTCACTTCAGCAGAAAACATAATACCCGATGTACCTTTCAACGCCTCATCAAACGGAGCATAATCAGTATCTAGTTGCTCCAATGCCTTGCGAATCAGAGTATTCTTAACGATCCTGTACTCGATTCCTCGCTGGAAGCACATGGAACGAAACTCATTGATTTGCTTAACAGACAGTCCGCCAGTATCGGCTACGTAGAAGTAACTGGTGTTACGAAGCTTCTCGGCAAGATCATCAATTAGTGCTCCTTTTTCTTCTTTCGTCATATCTATATACCTGGAACGGTGTTTTTATCTATTTGCACTCCTTTGCTCATGGTGCTAGATAGTGTAATATTCTTAAAGTATGTTCCTTTGGCGGAAGAAGGCTTCAAACGGTTGATAGTTTGAATCACTTCAGTTGCGTTTGCCACTAGTTTTTCTGGATCAAAAGAGGCTTTTCCAATACTAGTGTGGATAATACCGAACTTATCTACTTTGAAGTCGATCTTACCTGCTTTCACATCCTGTACTGCTTTACCAATATCCATGGTTACAGTACCGGCTTTCGGGTTAGGCATCAAGCCTCGGGGACCTAATACTCTACCTAGACGCCCTACTTTAGCCATTACAGTCGGCATAGTGATGATAACATCCACGTCAGTCCAACCTCCCTCTATTTTCTTAACATACTCGTCCAAGCCTACGTAATCGGCACCAGCTTCTTTTGCTTCTTCTTCTTTCTCAGGAGTACAAAGCACTAAAACTTTTACTTGTTTACCAGTACCGTGAGGCAGAGCGACCACCCCCCGAACCATCTGATCGGCTTTCCGGGGATCAACTCCTAGGTTCACGTCTATATCTACCGAAGCATCAAACTTGGTAGTTGTTATATCTTTAACAATATCAGTAGCTTCCTGAAGAGAGTAAGACTGAGCAAAGTCATACTTCTTCTGAGCATCCTGTTGTTTCTTTCCTAGCTTCGCCATTTTATTAACTAATTTGCGTTATTCTGCCCAAGGGGCTTTTCCAGTCACTCTAAGTCCCATACTACGGGCAGTTCCGGCTACCATCTTCATAGCTGACTCTACTTTAAAGGCATTTAGGTCAGGCATTTTGGTTTCAGCAATTTCCTTTACTTGATCCCAAGTAACACTACCTACCTTAGCCCGGTTAGGTTCGGCTGAACCTTTCTTCAACTTGGCTGCTTGCATTAGCAAAGCCGCTGCGGGAGGAGTCTTGATAACAAAATCAAAAGACTTATCAGTGTAAATTGTTACCAATACTGGTAACAACTGCCCCGGTTTATCCTGAGTACGACCGTTAAATTGCTTACAGAACTCCATGATGTTCAACCCTTTACTACCCAAGGCTGGCCCTACGGGAGGCGATGGGTTTGCTTGCCCACCACGAATCTGTAACTTTAAGTATCCGCTTATTTCTTTAGCCATTATTACCGCTATTATCTACTTTTTCAACTTGCATATAGTTCAGCTCTACCGGAGTGTTACGACCAAAAATCTTCACCATTACCTTCAATTTCCGGCGCTCTTCAAATATTTCTTCAATATTACCGATGAACCCACTAAATGGTCCATCCATCACTTTTACCTCCTCACCAACAATGTAAGGAGTATCCATCTTGATATCTTCTTCATCAGCCTCATCTACCCGACCTAAAATCCGGTTGATCTCTGACTCACGCAGAGGCACTGGCGGTTCCTGCGAGCGAGCAGTACTGGTTCCTTTAGCACTCAAAAACCCAATCACATTGGGAACGTTGTTAATCATATGAAGCACTTCGCCGTTCTTCAGGTCAGCTGATACCAGAATATACCCTGGAAAGAACTGACGTTCTCGCACTCGCTTCTTTCCATTCCGCATCTCCATTACCTTCTCCGAAGGAATAATCACCTGGGGCACAAAATCTTCTAGTTTGTTCACCTTGATCTCATGCTCGAGGTACTCTCGTACCTTGCGCTCTTTTCCGCTAACTGCCCGTATTACATACCATTTAGGATCTGCCATAATCTTTCAGCGTTTCTTAGAATGCGTTATAAAACCATTTCATCGCATTTTCAAAGCCGAGATCAATGACTCCAATCAGTAATGCAAAGATTAATGAAGCTACCAGTACCAAGAACGAGCTTCTCTGCAGGGAAGAGTAAGAGGGCCAAGTAACCTTTTCACTCATCTCTTGGTAAGAGGCTCGGATAAATTCAACAACATTATTCATAATGAATGCTTCATTTTAGCACGGGCGGTAAGATTCGAACTCACGACCTACGGTTTTGGAGACCGTTGCTCTACCAGCTGAGCTACACCCGTTTGAGAAATATGAAATGAGAAACAGAAAATATGAGACAAGAACCTTCTTATCTCATATTTCATATCTCATATTTTTTTTAGTCTGTAATTTCAGTTACCTGACCTGCACCTACAGTACGACCACCTTCGCGAATCGCAAATCGTAATCCTTTCTCCATTGCTACGGGTGCAATCAGTTCTACTGAAATAGAAACGTTATCACCAGGCATTACCATCTCTACGTTTTCTGGCAATGAAATCTCACCAGTTACGTCAGTGGTACGGAAGTAGAATTGCGGGCGGTACTTTTTAAAGAAAGGAGTGTGACGACCACCTTCCTCTTTGGAAAGCACATATACCTCAGCTTTAAACTTCGCGTGAGGAGTTACTGAGCCAGGCTTGGCAATTACCATCCCCCTACGGATATCAGTTTTTTCAATGCCACGCAGTAGTAACCCTACGTTATCTCCAGCTTCACCTCGGTCAAGAATTTTACGGAACATCTCAACTCCAGTCACAGTAGACTTTAAGTTTTCAGCACCCATCCCTAAAATATCAACAGGATCACCCGAGTTGATTACTCCACGCTCAATACGGCCAGTAGCTACAGTTCCTCGTCCAGTGATTGAGAATACATCCTCAACAGGCATCAAGAAATCAAGGTCAACCAGACGCTCCGGCATTGGAATGTACTCATCTACCGCGCTCATCAACTCATCAACTTTCTCAACCCACTGAGCTTCGCCATTCAAGGCTCCTAAAGCCGAACCTTGGATTACCGGAATGTCATCGCCAGGGAATTCGTAGAAAGAAAGCAATTCACGAATTTCCATTTCTACTAGCTCCAGTAGCTCAGCATCATCTACCAAGTCTACTTTATTCATAAATACTACGATAGCCGGCACACCAACTTGACGAGCCAATAGGATATGCTCGCGAGTTTGAGGCATTGGACCATCAGTAGCTGCTACTACTAAGATAGCACCATCCATCTGCGCCGCACCAGTAACCATGTTCTTTACGTAGTCAGCGTGACCTGGGCAGTCAACGTGAGCGTAGTGACGGTTCTCAGTTTGGTATTCAACGTGAGAAGTGTTAATGGTAATACCCCGTTCTTTTTCTTCCGGAGCATTATCAATAGATGCAAAGTCTTTTAATTCTGCTAGACCTTTTCCAGCCAATACGGTGGTGATAGCAGCAGTTAACGTTGTCTTACCGTGGTCAACGTGACCGATAGTACCGATATTCAAGTGCGGTTTGGAACGGTCAAAGGTTTCTTTAGCCATGTTAAAATACAGTTTCAGTGATGAATATGTAACGAAAAAAGGGAAAGCCCCATAAACGTTTGAGCCAACGACGAGATTTGAACTCGTGACCTCTTCCTTACCAAGGAAGCGCTCTACCCCTGAGCTACGTCGGCCGCTCTAATAATGATTAATGAATGATGATTAATAAGATAGTTAGTCATTAATCATTATCACATTAGTCATTAAAAAGAGCGGGAGACGGGTCTCGAACCCGCAACCTACAGCTTGGAAGGCTGTCGCTCTACCAATTGAGCTACTCCCGCTTATTAATGATTGATGAGCAATGACGAATGAACAATAAAGTAGTCATCAATCATTATTCACCAGTCATCAGTATCTTGCTGCGTCTGATCTAACACCACCCCTTCGGGAAAAATTCGTCTCAGATTCAGATTTTAGCAGTGGGGAGAGAAGGATTCGAACCTTCGAAGCCGAAGCAACGGATTTACAGTCCGTCCCATTTGACCGCTCTGGAATCTCCCCCAAAAACTCCATGTATAAAAACAGCAGAAAAGGCATATTTTCTCCACTATTTTTAATGGAAGGGCAAAAGTAAGGTCTTTTTCTATATATTCAAATGATAGTTCAAAAGAAATTGGAAAAAATCTATTGAATCTTTTTAATAAGTATGCGACTGATATAGAGCCTTAAGTCGCTCATCCTGCTCACCCTCCTGAATGGATTGAAGCAAACTATTAACCTCCGGTTGATCACTGAAGAATAGTAGTCCGCGATAGGCGGTCAACCTTATGTAATATTGAGGATGATTTCGGGCTTGATCGGCTAAGAGCTGGATGCCCTGTTGGGCAGACTCACCTTCATCAGTGACAGTTAGATACTGAGCCAGATAATTTAAAAAATAGTACAAAGTCTCATCAGATACTTCTGAAGATTTTTCTTCAAACCATTGGTACTGCCCCCCTACTTTCTCAGATACAAAGTAGTCAGCCAAAGCCATTACAGTATTAAAATTAGTAAATTCTCTGAATTGGGAGAACTGCCCAGATTTATCAGTAGCCGATGTATTTGCGTAAGCCGCAATGGCAGTACCTGCCACAGCATAGCTAGAATCTTGCAAGGCATTCCGAAACAAAGCTTGATGCGTAGTTGGATCAACAGTTGCTAAGGCATTAATGGCATCAGCCCGAACTAGTGACTTAGTATCGGCTTGAGCTAATTCGGCAATCTTACTTAACAACTCACTGTTTTCTGCACTGACTTTTTCTTCCAGGGCATTAATCGCCAGTCTACGAATTATCCAGAAATCATCATTCAACGCTTCCGTTAAGATTTGGGATGTGACTTTAGCGGTAGAGTCGTTCACTAAGGCTTGCAAGCTAGCTAACTGATGTATAAAATAATCAGTATTACGAAATTGATACGCCCACTCCTCTTCAGATTTGCTATGGGAAATCTCAGCTAGCAAAACTCCCTCAGTATCAAATAGCACTAACTGAGGAACAGTATCGAGAGCTATCTTAAACTCTTGGTAAGATTCGTTGAGCCACAGCTCATAATCAACCCGTTTATTATTTGCCCAAACAGCTACATCAACCGGAATCTGATAAATAGGCACATCATCAGTATCCTGCATCTGAGCGACTGCCAAGGTTAGCTTTCCATTCTCGTACTGCTGCTCTACCTCAAACACTGGATGACCAGAGTTCAGAAACCACTGATTGAAGAACCAGTTGAGGTCTTGCCCAGTTACTTCTTCAAAGGCAATTCGGAGGTCGTGAATTTCTACTGAGGTGTAGGCGTGGCGGGTCAGGTACAATTTGAGTGCTGCAAAAAAGGCTTCATCGCCTACATAGTTGCGCAACATATGCAGTACCAAGCTCCCTTTGTCGTAGGAGTGACGATCAAACATATCTTCCTTATCCGAGTGGCGATAACGAATCAGATTAACCTTCTTATCTTCCGATTCAGCCAAATAGTTTTGTAGCTTTTCCCATCGGTCATAATCAGCTTCATCTTTGCCGTAGTAATGCTCATTCCATAAGTATTCCCCATAGGTAGCAAACGACTCATTTAAGGGTAGATTGGCCCAAGACTCGCAGGTGACCAGATCACCAAACCAGTGATGAAACAGTTCATGGGCAATAATATTATCCCAATGGTTATCGAGTAGCTCTCGGTCATCTACTAGCAGAGCATCGTAGAAAACAGAAGCAGTGGTGTTCTCCATAGCACCGGAGACAAAATCTTGAACTATCACTTGAGAGTACTTAGACCAAGGGTACTCTACTCCGATCTTTTCTGAAAAGAATAACAGCATTTCAGGGGTCCGTCCGAAAATGTCGTCAGCGTACTCCGCGTAGGCTGAGTCAATGTAATAGTTAACCGCCATATCGTTCCACTGATCTTCTACTACGGCAAACTCCCCCACTGCCATCATAAACAAATAAGGAGCGTGAGGCTGATCCATTTTCCAGTAATCGGTTCGTAGGGGGATAGGTTCGCTTTCTTCATCAATCTGCGAGTATACCAGCGTTCCATTAGATAAGGTTACGTAGCGATCATCTACGGTAATAAACATTTCCTGGGTACAGCGTTCATTAGGGGCATCAATTGTGGGGAACCAGCGGGAACTGGCCTCGGTTTCACCCTGCGTCCAGATTTGGGGCGAAGGCTCATCAATAAAATATAGCCCTTTGTCCGATTTAATAGCCTCGCTCCCACCAGCTTCAAACTCATCAGGCTTAGCCGTGTAGTCAATTACTAGCCAATAGGATTCTTCGCGAGTGTAGGTTTTATCCAAGCTGATCTTTAGCAGTAAGTTATCATATTCATACTCCAAAGGCTGTATCTCCTTGTCACCATCTTCCATTAAACCTACTGAATGAATATCAAAACCCTTGGCATCCAATGTGACCGTAGACTGAGGGTAGAAATAAGGTTCTAGTTGAAGGGTAGCTTTACCGTGTAAATGGTGTTTTTCCCAATCAAACTTTACTTCTAACTTAGTATGCAGCAGGTCGTGCTCCCGTACCTCTGAGGCCTGATAAGGTGGAATTTCCTCTTTTTCTATTTCCTCAGCTATCTCGGTGGGATCTACCGTAACCGTGTCTGATGCAACATTAGGATCAGATACATCGGCGGGTTGGGTAGCTGCTATTTGCTCCACTTTACAAGCTGAGAAGCTTAGGGTTAGCATACAAAGCCCAGCTAGCAAAACTTGATTGATGGATGCGATGGGTTTTGAGATTATTTTACTCATTGTGGTTTACCCGGTTCATTATATTTTGGACTAAGTAACGACTTAACTAGCAAAACTATTCCATATCAGTAGAATTTTGTTATAAAGAGCTACGATTAATCTACCTACACCTAAAAATAAAAGCTAGTAATGAGTTTGTCATCCAAAAGAATGTGATCATTTTCAGTATACTTGTGCTATGAAATACTGGTGGTACATTGGAATGATTAGTATCTGTTTATTCGTAGCTTGTACGGAACACAATCACTCAAGCACTAACCCAAAGTATCACCCTACACTTCCCAACCCTCTACAAGCAAAAGACAAACTTATCTCGGCATCCGAGTGGGAAAGTCATCGAGTTCATCTCAAGCATATTCTCACCCGCTACCAATACGGAACAGCCCCCGACCATCGATCCTTAGATAAAGTAGAAGTAGAAATCACTGACGAAAACTATGTTTTTGACAGTTCAGCCATTCAACAATCTTGGTTATTCACAATTTATAAAAGTGGTAGGCAGGCTTCTTTTCGGGCAGGTGCTATCATTCCTAATCGTGAAGGTCAGTTCCCGGCCATTATTAAGAATGACCGCTTTCGGTTTGACTTGAGCGATGTGCTGAGCCCTAGAAAAGAAAAACAATATCGTGAAAAAAAGCGAGATAAAACTCAGCAATTTGCTGCCAAGGAAGCTGTAACCCGAGGCTATGTGTTTGTTAAGTTTATTCGGGGCGATATTGCCGCCGATCAGCCAAACAGCCGAGATACCGGAGTACTAGCACTATACCCCGATTATACTTGGGGAAACATTGCCGCCTGGGGTTGGGCGTACAGTATCATTATCGACTGGCTTGAAAAGCAACCTTACGTTGATGTAAATAGAATTGCTGTTACGGGACACTCTCGCGGAGGCAAAACTGCTTTATATGCCGGGATTTATGACGAACGTATTGCCGTTACTGCCCCCAACTCATCGGGAAGCGGTGGAACCGGCAGTTGGCGATATTTTGATACAGAACAAAAGCCACAAACGCTGACAGCAATTGAACCTTATCATCATTTCTGGTTTACCGATTCACTATTTCATTTTGCTGATAGTGTGGCTTACTTGCCTTTTGATGCCCATTTTGCTAAGATGTTAGTCGCCCCCCGGGCGTTGGTCAATATGCACGCCCGTCAGGATTACTGGGCTAATCCTTACGGCACGCAACTCACCCATTTGGCGGCTCAACCTATCTTTGATGCCTACGGTAAACCGGATAATCTGGCATTACACTGGCGCGACGGTGGCCATAACCAAAACCAAGAAGACTGGCTGGCTCTCTATGATTTTTGCGACTGGTACTTTTACGGGAAAGAGCGCACCGAAACGTACAACCAAAGTCCGCACGCCCACTACGAATACGATTCTATTCTCAACCCCTATCTTGAATACTTTGAAGGGTTCGAAAAAATTACAGTCAAACAATGAAGCAGCTAATTTACATTTACTTCACCAACCTTTTAGCAGTAGCTAGTTTTCAGTTGGGTCATGCCCAGGATGTCTATTTCACCAATGGCTTTCGGGTAACTGAGCTTACAACCAACGAGGCAATTGTGTGGACTCGACTCTGTAGTCAGGAAAAACCTAACCCGATTATTCATCAGCGAAAACCTAAGGTATTTCGCCACCCCATTAATTTTGATGAGAATATGCCCACTGCAAAAATGGACGGCGCGGTGGAAGGTACTGAGGGTTTTGTTCGAGTACTGCTGGAAAGTGATGGTAAAACTCAGAAATCTCGGTGGTACCGGGCGAAGGCAAAAGAAGATTTCACCGTTCATATTCCGATAAAAAAGCTTTCTCCTGATACTGAATACACTATCCGTCTGGAAGCAAAAGCCCAAAAGAGAGATACTGAACTTACTATGATAGATGGAAGTTTTCGCACCCCACCCACAACCAACACTCCAGCTCCGGTATCGTTCACCACCTCTACCTGTCAGTACTTCTGGAGTTACGATGACTCATTAGCCGGATTCAAGACCTACTTAAGCATGGCTCAACTTGCCCCCGATTTTTTTGTACAAACCGGGGATTATGTGTACTACGATAAGCCCGGCCCCTCAGCCACCTCTCCTGAAAAAGCCCGTCACAAGTGGCATGCTATCAACGGTTGGCCCTCATTAGTCAATTTCTTTCGGCAAACTCCGACCTATTTTATAAAAGATGACCATGATTTACTGTCGGATGATTCTCACGCGCAAACCGAAGATTACGGTGAACTATCTTACGCCGAAGGATTAGCAATCTGGAAAGAGAACGTACCGATGAAAAAACTTCCCTATCGAACGCTACGCCGAGGACAAGATTTACAAATATGGTTACTGGAAGGACGCGAATACCGTAGTGCCAATCAAGCTCCCGATGGCGAAGGGAAAACAATACTTGGTCGGCAGCAGAAAGAATGGCTTACTCAAACTCTAGCTGATTCTGATGCCACCTTTAAGATTGTGATTTCGGCAACTCCAGTAGTTGGCCCCGACCGGAAAAACAAAACCGATAACCACGCTAACGCAGCTTTTCAGACCGAAGGCGAATGGTTAAGAGAGCTGCTGTCTCAGCACGAAAACACCTACGTGATCAACGGTGACCGACACTGGCAGTACGTATCGCAGGATAGTATTACCCAGCTTATTGAGTTTGGTTCGGGTCCGGTGAGTGATTCGCACGTACAAGGATGGAGGGCTGGTAAACAGCCCGAACACCGTTACCTAAATCTGATTGGTGGCTTTTTGGGAGTAGTCGTTGATCACCCAGGTGAGAAGCCCCAACTGACGTTTACGCACTACGATGTAAACGGAAACCCCAAAAACGCGGAAGTATTCAGTGTTGAAAAACGATAAAACTCTGTAAAAACACGTATTCTATTGAAGAATAAATATTCTCATGCAGATGCACAAAGCCTAAGAGGTATGGCCAGTTGTAATGTTTATTGGCTGATATTCTTACTATTTTTAGCATCCTGTACTACCAAAACCTTGCCCCCCCCTCCCAACATCCTGTTTATCTCCATAGATGACCTAAACGATTGGGTCAGGGTGCTGAAAGGCCACCCTCAAACCCTCACCCCCAATATTGACCGATTGGCTCGGCAAAGCACACTGTTTACCCACGCATATACTGCTGCCCCGGTATGCAATCCATCGCGCACCGCTCTGCTCACCGGAATTCACCCGTTCACTTCGGGCATCTACGAAAACAAGCAGTCAATGCGCGCAAGTGCTGTTCTGAAAGATGCTTACACGCTGCCTCAGTACTTTAGAAATCACGGTTACACCACTATGGGGTCAGGTAAAATATTTCATTACAGCTACGACACGCTTTCTTGGGATCAATATTGGCCGTCTATTGACAAAATTCGTCCGGATGATCCTGAGCCGACCAACCCACCACTGCACGGTATGCCGGTGTACGGACGATTCTTTGATTGGGGGCCAATAGATGTTTCTCCCGCCGAGATGGGCGACTGGCAAGTAGCCGAGTGGGTCTCAGAACAACTGGGAAAAGAATACGATAAACCCTTCTTTCTAGCTTGTGGATTCTATAAACCCCATCTTCCGTGGTATTTGCCTCAGAAGTACTTCGACCGATTTCCGCTGGATGAAATTGTTCTTCCTTCGGTAAAAGAAGATGATCTGGACGATGTACCGGCGATTGGCAGAGCCCTCGCCAAAGAGTGGGTGCCTAACCGGGATATTCCGGGCGATAGTGTAGAAGGCGATCACCGGATGGTGCTGCGCTACGAGCAGTGGAAGCAGGGGGTGCAGGCTTACTTAGCCGCTATTTCTTTTGCTGATGAATGCTTAGGTAAGGTGCTGAATGCTTTAGAAAACAGCTCATATCGTGATAATACCATCGTGGTTTTATGGTCCGATCACGGTTATCATCTGGGTGAGAAACTACACTGGCGCAAGTCTACGCTGTGGGAAGAAGCCACCCGTAGTTTACTGATGTTTCAAGTGCCTGGTGTGACGCAAGCAGATATTGTAGTTCCCTCGCCCGTCAGCCTCGTTGATATCTACCCCACCTTAGTTGATCTTAGTGAACTACCGCCCAACCCTGATTTGCAAGGCCAAAGCTTAAAACCACTACTAAAAAATCCGGCATTGGACTGGGAGCAGCCGGTAATCACCACCTTTCGCCCCGGAAACTATAGCATTCGTTCCCGGCACTGGCGATATACTCGCTACGCCGACGGCTCCGAAGAATTATACGACCATAAAATCGATTCCCTAGAATGGAAAAATCTAGCAACTGATCCTCAGCACATCTCAATTAAGCAAGAACTAGCTGAGTGGTTACCAAAGGAGTATACACCTCCTACTGGCAAATGATTGATTGCTTAACTGAGAATCGCCGCAATAGAAAATTACTACACCGATAGCGCAGAATGAAAATTTGATTCTTTGATTTTTTACCGAACAATATTTTATTTTTGCTGAAAGCACAAAAAATATGAGTCATCAAAACCCATTATCTGCCCGTCGTTCTTTTCTCAAAAAAATAGCCACCGGCGTAGGGGTTAGCCTGCTTCCAGAGCTAACGGAAGCCGCCCCTTCTTTACCTCACTGGAATAATGATGAAGAAACCTACTGGTACGCTTTGAGAGACCAGTTTTTGATAGAAGAAGGGTGGATTATGCTCAACGCGGCTAATTTATGCCCTAGTCCGCGAGCTGTTTCCGAAGCACTCCACGAGGCAACCCGAGACGTGGACCGAAATGTTTCTTATCAGAATCGAGATAAGTACGCTGAAATGCACCTTACGCTTCGGGAGAAACTCGCGCAGTACCTCAATGCTGAAGTTGGGGAAATCGCCCTGACCCGTAATACCAGCGAAAGCAACAACACTATTGTACAGGGACTGCCCCTTACGGCTGATGATGAAGTAGTTGTGTGGGATCAAAATCATCCAACCAACCTACTCGCTTGGCAAATCCAGGCGAAACGCATCGGGTGCACCGTAAAAGTGGTAAGTACTCCTCCCAACCCTGCCTCGCCCCAAGAACTGGCTGACCCATTCCTCGCAGCCATCACTCCCCGCACTAGACTACTGGGCTTTTCGCACATCTCTAACGTATCGGGAGTAGCTTTACCCACCCAACTGCTTTGCCAAGCCGCTCGCGAACAAAACGTGCTGACATTAGTAGACGGCGCTCAGTCGTTTGGGTGCCACGTTATTAACCTGGAGCAGATGGGCTGTGATTTTTATACTGGTAGTGCCCACAAATGGTTGATGGGGCCCCGGGAGGTAGGTATCCTCTACGCAAGAAAAGAGCTAATTGAATCGCTCTGGCCGCACGTAGTCGGGTTACACTACGATGAAAAACAACCCGATGATATTACCCGCCTCACTACTTTCGGACAACAGGATATTGCTAAAATGCCGGCGATGCTCGAGACTCTATCGTTCCACGAGCAGGTGGGAAAAGAAAAGATAGAGCAGCGGGTGATGAACCTGACCGCTACACTCAAGAAAAACATTCAAGAACACCTACCTCAAGCTAATTTTGTCACTCCCTTATCCGAAAACATGAGCAGCGGGGTGGTCATTATTGATTTTCCTAACCATGACAAAAAAGATATTTTTGAGAAGTTGTACCGAAACCACCGTGTTGCCTGCTCCACCAAAGGAGGGTTACGGCTCTCGCCCAATATTTACAACACTTTAGAAGAGATGGATCAAGTAGTACTAGCCATGAAAGAAATCGTAGGTTAGCTGAAAATTCGGACTGAAGAAGTTACCTCATTTTATCTATTATCAAACGATTCAAAATATTAGATGCTGAATCTAGCCAAAATCACCTCTCCTACCCTACTGCTTAATGAACAAAAATGCTGGGCTAATTTAAAAAAGCTAGCTCAACAGGCGGCAAAACATAATGTTCAGCTAGCCCCTCACTTCAAAACCCACCAGTCGGCCCAGGTGAGCCAGTGGTATCGCGACTACGGAGTGAAAGCGATTACGGTTACTTCGGTAAAAATGGCTCGCTACTTTGCTGAACACGGCTGGGATGATATTACGATTGCCATGCCCATCAACATTCGGGAGATTAAGGCGATCAACACTTTAGCTTCCCAGATTCGGCTGACGGTATTTGTCAATAGCGTTGAGACCGCCCGTTTGCTGCACGAGCAGGTTACTGCCCCGCTACCGTTTTACGTGGAAGTTGATACCGGATACCATCGCTCAGGCGTGGCCAGCGATGACACTGAAGAAATCCGGGCGATTTTAGCTGCGGCGCAAGGGTCTCAGCTTCAGTTTACCGGATTTTATTCCCACGCGGGTCATACCTACGGGGCTACTACTTATCAGGAAGTAAAACGCATTCATCAGGAAACGCTTCAGCAATTAAATCAGCTAAAAGAAATTTTCCAGTCTGAATATCCCAACGTTCAGCTTTCGCTGGGCGATACCCCCTCGTGCAGTTTGATGGATGATTTTTCGGGCATCGATATTATTCGTCCCGGCAACTTTGTGTACTACGACCTCACCCAGCACTTTGTAGGCTCTAATTCGGTAGAAGAGATTGCGATTTGCTTGGCCGTACCAGTCGTTTCCGTTCACCCTGAACGAAAAGAGGTAGTTACCCACAGCGGTTGGGCGCACTTGGGCAAAGATTCTCTTACCAATGAAGCCGGAAAATCTTGGTATGGCTACGTGGTCAACCTCACTGAATCAGGCTGGTCAGAACCACTGGAAGGAGCGTATGTCGCCAAGCTATCCCAAGAGCACGGAACCCTTCATTTGCCAGACAACTATTTGGAAAAAGTAAAAGTGGGCGATCTGCTTGGCATTCTCCCTGTCCATGCCTGCGCCACCGTAGTGATGATGGGCAAGCTGACTACTTTGAGTGAAGAAGTTTTAAGTACTATGATCTGAGAAAGTATTTCACGTCTTATTTCTCGCCTCTCTCTTAGCAAAAATATCTTCGTGTCATAAAAGCACGTCTTCGTCACATTATTTTTCAGGTTAGGTAGGTGAATGATAGAATTGTGTTGTTAACTAAATTATTTGAGATGAACACACAATTCATTAAGCTAGACAAACGAGAAGCCTGGTTTCATATAGCCCTTTGGCTGTTGATGATGGCATCGGTCATTTCTGCCTGGTCAAATAACCTAGACTCAACGCATGTTATCTTTAGATATATTTCGCTGATTCTAACCTTCATTTTGCCCATTTATATCAATGCCTTCGTGCTTATTCCAAGATTCTTCAAACGGGATAAATGGCTTACGTATACTTTATTTTTAGCAGTACTACTCATTGCTGCAAAAACCCTCCACACCGTACTTTTATTAGCTCCTTGGATGATTAACGACTGGTCGAGCCTAGACTTATCTAAAGAGTTTAGTCACTGGGTGTTCCGCGAATTCCGAAGCTTTGATAAGTTTGTTTTTAGTCAACTACCTTGGATTGTCTACATCTCATTTGCCTATCGGTTTATCAAAGATTGGTTTGTTAATGAGCAAGTCAAAAGTCGGTTGATTTCCGAGAAACTATCGGTAGAATTAGCATTGCTAAAAGCGCAAGTAAGCCCGCATTTTCTGTTTAATACGTTGAATAACATTTATGCGGTGGCGTTGGATGAAAGGGCGGTGAGTACGGCGGATAATATTTCAAAATTAGGTACTTTGATGCGCTACAGCCTGCACGATACCCAAGCCGATTTTATTGCACTAAATAAAGAACTGGGTTATCTGGAGCGGTATATTGAGCTACAGCGAATGCGACTTACTGAAAACCAGCAACTGAACGTTGCTCTTGACTTAAAAAATGGCGAAACAGGAAATTTAAACATTGCGCCTATGATTTTGCTACCCTTCATTGAGAATGCCTTTAAATACGGAGTCAGTACCACTCACGCTTCCCAGATCAACATAAGCATTCGATTAACAGGAAAGCAGTTAGTCATGGAAGTAGAAAACGCCGTACAACGAACTGAACAATCCGAAATTGGTGGGTTAGGATTAGAGAATGTGAAAAATCGCCTAGCACTTATCTACCCTAATCGGCATAAACTAACGTGTGGCTTGAACGACGGGAAATATTCAGTCTATTTGGAACTTAATTTAACCCGATGATTAGGGCAATTGCTATTGACGATGAACCCAATGCGTTGCGGGTTATTGAAAATCACGCCGCGCAAGTTTCCTTCTTACAATTAGTTGGAGCTTTCACTGACCCTTTTAAGGCACTGAAGTTTTTGGAAGAGAATAACGTTCATCTGATCTTATTAGACATCAATATGCCGGATATTTCGGGCTTAGAATTATCTCGTATCGTTAAAGAAAGAAACACATTTATTATCTTCACCACGGCGTTCAGCGAATATGCTTTAGAAAGTTATGACCTTGATGCAGTAGACTATCTCCTAAAACCATTCGAGTTTACCCGCTTTCATTCGGCACTTTTAAAAGTCAGGAAAAGACTAAGCTCAAGTAGTTATACCTCCAATTTTTTCTTTGTGAATACCGGAAACGAGCGTTACAAAATACGATACAGAGACATTCAGTATATTGAAGGAAATGGTAACTACATCACTTATCACCTCGGCAGCGAAAAAGTATTGGTACGATCTACGATTAAGCAAGTACTAGCTTATTTACCTCCATCCGACTTTATTCAAGTGCAACGTTCTTACATCGTAGCCCTAAGCCATATTGATGTAATCCGGGATAATCACATTCATATCGGTCAGGTGAGAATTTCTATCGGCCCCACGTACAAAGAGCAAGTTAAATCCATAGTGGATGATTTTAGCTAAGAAGCACAATTGTTAGTAACTTGGTTGCCAACTTTACTCCGTAAGCCATGTACCAAGCCTCGGTTGACGATAATACTTCACTGTCCGTAGAAGTAAAAGATGATCAAATTTACATTGATCAGAAAAAGATTGATCTGGATATACATCAGGTTTCAGCAAATCAATTTCATGTAATTCACCAGCACCGATCGTACCATATCGAGATTGCTGAAGCAGACTATTCAACTAAAAAGTTTACTATGCTAGTTAATGGCAAGCATATCTCTGTTTCTCTTCAATCTGAATTAGATCAACTACTGGAAACTTTAGGCATGGATGCCGCTTCAGAAACAACTGTAAAAGAAGTTCGCAGCCCGATGCCTGGTTTAATCCGAGCACTAAACGTGCAAGAGGGGGACACAGTAGAAGCCGGAGACAAACTGCTAACGTTGGAAGCCATGAAAATGGAAAATGCCATAAAATCTCCCGCCTCGGGTACCATTGCATCAGTAGTGGTAGAAACTGGTCAGAGTGTAGAAAAGAATCAGGTGCTGATTAGTTTTGAGTAGTAAGTATTCAGGTTAGAAAGTTACAGGTTTCAAGGTTTCAAGGTTTCAAGTTATGTATTTCATGAACACGAGAACACATGAATACAATTGTACCGTACGACGGTCGCCAAAACACTATTCTAGATTTTTCCTTACACATTTCTACACGGTTGAAGAATTTTCCTTTATTTGCAGCTAATTTGTAGCTAATCAAATCAAAGGCATGAAGTACCAACGCATTCTTCTTAAACTAAGCGGCGAAGCCCTGATGGGTAACCAACCCTACGGAATTGACCCTCAGCGAATTCAGCAGTATGCTCAGGAAATTAAGCGAGTAAAAGATGAGGGCGTTGAGATCGCGATCGTGATTGGGGGCGGAAATATCTTTCGCGGGGTGCAAGCGCAAGATTCAGGAATGGATCGGGTACAGGGTGACTATATGGGAATGCTCGCCACCGTAATTAATGGTATGGCTCTGCAAAGCGCATTAGAGCAGATTGGGCTGTACACCCGCCTGATGTCAGGCATTAAAATGGAACAGGTCTGCGAACCATTTATCCGACGCCGAGCGATTCGTCACCTAGAGAAAGGCCGGATTGTAATCTTTGGAGCGGGCATTGGCAACCCCTACTTCACTACCGATTCTACTGCCAGTCTACGAGCCATTGAAATTGAAGCCAATGTAGTGCTAAAAGGTACTCGGGTAGATGGAGTCTACACCGCTGACCCGGAAAAAGATCCTACCGCTAAGCGTTTTTCCACTATTACATTTAGTGAAGTGTATCAAAAGAAATTGAACGTCATGGATATGACTGCCTTCACCCTCTGCCAAGAAAACAATTTGCCCATTATTGTTTTTGACATGAATAAGCCCGGTAACTTATTCAACTTAATCAGCGGACAGGAAGTGGGAACACTGATTAATTAAGATTTTTTTGCATTTTTTAGTAAGTTCGCTGCCCTACGTACGTTTTCAATACTGAAACCTAACTTTTCAAAAACATGGTTGAAGAAATCGAACTATATCTAGACGAAGCCAAGCAATTAATGGAGCAATCCGTCACCCACGTTCAGCAAGAGTTTAGAAAAATCAGAGCAGGTAAGGCAACTCCCAATATGCTTGACGGACTAATGGTGGAATACTACGGCAACCCTACCCCAGTCAATCAGGTTGCATCTATCACTACTCCCGACGCCCGAACTATCATGATTAAGCCTTGGGAGAAGAATCTACTGAGTGAAATTGAGCGGGCCATTATGAATTCTGACCTAGGTCTAAATCCGCAAAACGACGGAGAACTTATCCGCCTTAACATTCCTGCGCTTACTGAAGAAAGACGGCAACAATTAGTGAAACAAGCGAAGACCGAAGCCGAAAAAGGTAAAATCAGCGTGCGAAATGTTCGCAAAGATACCAACGATCACATCAAGGCTCTACTGAAAGAAAACGTCTCAGAAGACGAAGTAAAACACGGTGAAGATAACGTACAGGAGTTGACTGATCAGTATACTAAAAAAATTGATAGTGTATTCCATGCAAAGGAAAAAGAGATTATGACTGTATAATAAAAGGTATATGGTTCAAGTTACAGGGTAAAAAGTTTTTAGTTTTATCTGTGCCTTAAACCCTGTACCATTCACTTTTACCAATTAGAGATATAATTTCCGGCTTGTGATGTACTCTTCTACCGAATCAGGAACCAGATATTTTACTGAGATACCATTCTGAATACCCTGGCGGATAAACGTAGCCGAAATATCCAATAGAGGCGCATCTACATGCTGAATCTGCGGATGGTTTCTAATTTCATCCCGAATTTTCTCTTCAGCTACATTCGGTCGAGGGTACACCAACACCGGAGTGTGTTTCAAAATCTCATCTACATTTTTCCAGCGGTGTAAGTGTGTAAGCACATCACTACCAGCAATTAAGGAAAACTGATGCTGAGGATACCGCTCGTTCAAATAAGTTAAGGTGTTGATGGTATAGCTAGGTTTAGGCATACTAAACTCAGCATTACAAGCTCGGAGATCAAAATTATCTTCTACGGCTAACTCCACCATTTGTAGTCGATCAATTTCATTCAACAGTGATTTTTGCCGCTTGAATGGATTTTGAGGTGAAACCACAAACCAAACCTGATCTAAAGCAACAGTCTGCCGAACTACATTCGCGACAATAAGATGCCCGGTATGGATTGGGTTAAACGACCCGAAGAATAAGCCTACTTTCAAAAATGGACGGAGTTAAATGAGTAGATCTAAGGATTAGAGGGTTCTTCCAGTATAATTTCATTGTCTTGCTCTTGCTTGGCACTATCCAACGCTTCTTGCTGCTGCCGTTGTTCAGCTTCATCCATTTCTATTTCAGCCAATCGCTCCCGCGCAGTTTTCACTACTTCTTCATCTGGCGAATTTTCAATAATAGAGTTCAAAGTAGCTTTTGCCTGAAAAACCTCATCCATAGCCTCATAGTTTTCAGCTATCAGTAGAAAAGATTTTCCTAACCAATCTTCATAACCCCCAAACTTCTTATTTAGCTCATACAAAGCATCAATGGACTGTTGATAATTTCCTCGGTCATACTGAATTTTCGCTAACAAATATTGAGCCTCCGCCCCATTTTCGTCGGGTGCCTCGCCTACCAGCTCGCTTAAAATAGGTTCAGCTTGGTCTAAATTACCCTGCTCGTAAGCAGCTCGCCCCTGGTATAAACTAGCCTGATTAGCTGCATTGGTAGATATATTAGCCTTTTCCAAAATTTCCCGAGCATAGTAATCTACTGAATCTAGCAAGTCAGGATTTTGCTGAGCTAGTTGATAGTAAGACGTCATTAGCCCTTGCCAAGCGTTATATTGCTGCTTTTTAGAACGAGCAGTTTGTGCCAGTTTTTGAAAGTAAGTAACTGCATTGGCGTAGTTTTGCTGAGAGCTCTCTAGTTCAGCAATACGCTGCATAATTCGCTGACTTTGAGGGTGATTCTCTACTGTGGTAAGTGTATAGTACATATCCAGCGCCTTATCAACCTGACCCGAACGATAGTAAGACTCTCCAATGTAGTAATTAGCTTCGGGTACGTTAGCATTATCCGGGTACGTTTCTACGAATGACTGCAACTGCTGAATAGCACGGTCGTACTGTTGAGAGAAGTAAAGGTTTTTAGCTGATTCGTACTCAATACTGGCCACATTAGCATCTTCCGGATTAGCTTCTTTGTACTTGGCTAAGTAGCGGGAAAAATCACCCGATCCGCTTTGTGATGTCACTTCTTGTAAGCCCAAAATAGCTGAGTTTGCCGTAGAATGCGCCATGTACTCATCCAATATTTTTTTATAATCCTGTTCAGCCTGCTTGTATTGCTGTTGATTAGAGTAAGCAACTGCCCGTCGGAGTAAGGCGTAAGGTACTAGATTACTTTGAGGTTGAGTTTCCAATAAAGTACTAAAACTACGGGTAGCCTGCTGGTACTCACCCTGCTGTAATTGCAGTTGTGCTTTTTGAAATAGTGCATCGTCGTAATAAGGCGAACTCTGGTAACGCGATAGCATCTGGTCAAGTATTTCAACTCCCTCTTTCTGGTTTCCGATAATTCCCTGAATTACTCCCTTTTGATAGTAAGCATAACCGCTCTCCCGGCTGTTCTCACGAATAGCCCGATCGTAGGTTTGTAAAGCCTTCTGATAGCTTTTAGTCACATAGTACGAATCAGCCAAGCGCAGAAGAGCATCAGCCAAATAAAATTGATCCTGGTTGCGAGAGCTACTTCGCAGTGTACTTTGCTGTACATACTTTTCAAAAGACCGTAGTGCCTGATTGTACTTCTGCGTGTTAAAGTATGCATAGCCAATACCATACTGAGCTTTGGTATGGTACATAGCTTTCTCTCCTTCTAAGCGGCTGCCTCGCAGACGACGAAAGACTGCATCGTAAGAATCAATGGCTTTATCCCAGAATTTACCAATTGAGTACGCTTCGCCTTTCCAAAAGTTAGCAGCTGCTACTAATGTCTCATCAATCGGGTACTCCAGTGATTTATCAAATAATTCTACGGCACTCCGGTATTTTCTCTGGTTAAATGCCTGGGTTCCGGCCCGATAGCTAACCTGTTGGTACGACTTACGCACAGGCATAGTTTTGTTTGGAAGACTTTCAATAAACTGCATAGCCGCGGCGTAATTCTGGGTATACAGATACGCCTCGCTCAACAGATTATTGGCTTCGGTAGCAAAACGGGTTTGGGGAAAATCTTCTTTCAACTGATTGAGTGACTGAATAGCCCGCCCGAATTCTTCTCGCTCAAATAATGTCTTGCCCAGATTAAACAAGGCTTGTTCCTGAATAGACTCGTCAAAACTACTACGGACAGCATTTTCAAAAGCCGTAACTGCGTATTCTGAATTTTCCTGACGAGTGTATAAAACTCCCAAATAAAAAGAGGCAACCTGCCCGATACTATCACCAGCGGATGCTGCACTAGCTGACGCTGCCTGTTTAAAGCTCTCTATAGCCTCATCATTCTTATTAATTTGGTACTGAGCGTAGCCTAACCGATACCAAATATCTCGGCTAGGATTGCGCGATTGGGCGTAACTCTGTAAAAATGGCTCGGCATCTGCGTAGCGTTTCTCCCGAAAGTTAGCTTCACCCACCAGCAGCATGATCTCCGAATAGTTTGCCACTTCCTTCTCCCCCTTTTCTAGGATAGTCTCCCCGTATTTCTTTAGTTGATCATACCGTTCTTGCTGATTAAGAATATTAGCAATCAGAAAGGGAACAGCTCTTCCGTAAGACTCATCTTGCTCAATACGACGAAGGTCGGTGAGGGCTTCATCGTAATTTCCGTTTTGCAACGCGATATAACCCGAATAGTAATGAGCAGCATTTTGATAAGGATTATCATTGTTCTTCAGGAAACTGAGCCGGGATTTGGCTTCTTCAAACTTCTGGCGAGTAAAGTACGCATATCCTAGCTTGAAATTGCGGGTTTCTCCGTCCTCATGGGATAAGTTGCGAGTATCCGTTTTCTCAAAATACTCGATTACCTTATCGTAGCGCCCCTCATTGAAGTAGAAATTGCCCAATTCGTAATTAGCCCGTAAGGCTTTGGGGTGAGAAGCATGTTCTTCCACAAAATCAGCTAATTGGGCTTCTCCATCTGAATTGTATAAGCGTACAGCTGAATATGCAGCATAGTACTGAGACTCAGTAGCATGCGTGCCATTGGGCGAATGGGCTAAATATTGCTCGAAGGTTTCGCGGGCGGCACTGTATTTCTTTTTCTCTAGCAAATCTAACCCCTGCTGGTATAAGTGATCTGGAATAGACTCAGAAAGGTATTCTTGAGCATAGCAAAAACTAGCTAAAAAAATAAGCCCCGAAAGAGTTAATATAAAAATGATTGGTTGCTTCATAGACAAATAGGCTCCATTGACGAGTGCTAAAGTGTTAGTGTGTTTTAGCAACTGCCACGCAGTGTTATGATCACAATGTTAAATTGCTAACTGATTATTATCCTACGAATTTACAAAACTCAAAAACACTTCAATATAATAACACCAAAACACCTGAACACATTGTATCAATGCATAAGTTGGTAAACCAACGTTTTGAGAATTTGCTCGTCGGTTCCAGTAGTATTGTCAACGCCTTTAGCGTGTAAGTCCGCCCGGCGTAGTAAACTAATATTGCGAATAACACGCGATAGTGGATAGTTGACAGCGGCTACCCGGTATTCTTTCACAAAAAACGGATGAACTTTTAGTAAAGAAGCCAGTCCTCGCTCGGTTTTATCAGTAGACTGATGCACCAGTAATAATTTACTAAAAAAGGTAAACAGTAGGGCAATTGTCGGAATAATTGGGTTTGCTTTGGGGTTAGCGGCAAAGTAGTAAACGATTTGAAAGGCTTTAGTGAAATTGCCCTGAGCCACTGCCTTTTGTAACTCAAAGGCATTATATTCCTTACTAATTCCAACGTACTTCTGAACCAGTTCGGCGGTAATTGCATCGGCTGATTCTTTCTCCAGATTAATGGCTACTTTATCCAGTTCTTTAGCTAATCGTTCCAGGTTATTGCCAATATGATCCATCAGCATTTGTACCGCCTGCTCTTCAATAGAGTACCCCTGCTGCTTCACCCACTGCATAATCCAGTCGGGTACCTGGTTGTCGTACATTTTTTTGGAATCAATCAGCAAGGCAAACTTGGCTAGAGCTTTGCTCAGTCCTAAATTCTTGTTCAGCGATTTATACTTATGGCAAAATACTAAAACCGTAGAGGGCAACGGCTGCTGCACGTACTGAGACAACATCTCCTGTCCATTTTTCTGCTGTAAGTCCGCTAGTTCCTGCGCCTCTTTCACGATAACTACCTGTCGGGCAGCCATCATCGGAAACCGCTTGGCATTGGTAAGCACCGTAGGTAAGTCGGTGTCTTTCCCGTAGAGAATAATCTGATTAAACCCTTTTTCAGCCTCAGTTAGCGCATTTTGCTCAATATACTGAGCGATCTGATCGATATAAAATGGTTCATCGCCCTGAAGGAAATATACCGGAGCGTACTGATTTTTCTTAAGATCACTAAGTATTTGCTGGGGAGTAGTGGGCATTGCAAATTGGAAGATTGGAAAATTACAAATTGTTTTTTGTCTGATTGTTATGAGTTACAGGTTGGGACAGTTACAGGTTACTGAATTCGGTCACCCGTCTTCTCATCTCTAATTTCTATCGCACGGCGGGTCGGACGGCCGATGCGGGGCATCCCATGCCGCCGCATCGGCGAACCGTCAATTTCTAGTTTCTTCGGACATACAATATTCCCACTTTCATATTTTATCTCTCTCATTTCATATTTTACATCTACTCAGCTACTCCTTGCATCAGAATGCCGCAGAGCCAGGCTCCGTAGGTTCCAACAAAGTAGCCAAGAACTGCTAAAAGCACACCCACTGGAGCCAAGGATGGCGAAAAAGCTGAAGCTACTACCGGCGCAGAAGCCGCTCCACCCACGTTTGCCTGACTGCCTACTGCCACGAAGAAGAACGGAGCTTTAATCAGTTTAGCAACCAGCAATAAGATTACAACATGCACCATAATCCAGATGGCTCCTACCATAAATAGTCCAGGGCTTTTCACTACAGCCGTCAAATCCATTTCCATACCGATAGTAGCAATGAGCACATAGAGCAAGACCGTTGCCATCCGCGAAGCGCCTACTCCTTCTAAAGAGCGGGCTTTAGTAAATGATAATCCAAGGCCTAATCCGGTAGCAATTACTACAATCCAGAAGAAAGTAGATGTCAGGCTAAACTTCTCTAAAGCCGGATAATTTTCTTGTAAAAAAGGGGCAACCCCGTTAGCACACCAGTGCGAGAAACCCGTGATCCCAAAAGCCAGCCCCAAAATTAGCATCAGATCAGAAGCTTTAGGAATCTTCATAATACTTGCTGCGTAATCTTCAATTCGCTTTTGGACATCCTTAATCGCCGAAGAATCTGCTCGAAAAAACTGGTCGATTCGCTCAGATCTTCCGCTTCCGTAGAGGAGAAACGCTAGCCAGATATTAGCCATAATAATATCTACCGCCAGTACTGCCGGAAAAATACTATCTCCCACCTCAAAAACTTCTTTCATAGCTGCCTGATTTGCCCCACCTCCAATCCAGCTTCCGGCTACTGTAGTGAGGCCTCGCCAAACCGCATCTGGTCCAGCCCCACCCACAGTTTCGGGAGAAAAAGTAGAAACAATAATAATCGCTAATGGGCCGCCTAAAATAATGCCTATCGTTCCGGCGAAAAACATGATAACCGCCTTTTTACCTAATCGGGCAATTGCTTTTAGGTCAATACCGATAGTGAATAAGATCAAACTGGCGGGCAGCAGGTAGCGCGAAGCTACGTAGTACAAATTAGAGTCTTCGCTAGAGATAATATTTAGGGAGTTGAGAATTCCTGGCACGAAATAGCAAAGTAGCACTGAAGGTACGTAAGTGTAGAATTTCTGCCAAAAAGGCTTTTTACTGGCTGATGTCGTAAAAACCAGGGCTAAAACCACCATCAGAATACCAAAAATTACCGGATCGCTTGTAAACCAGGCTGATGATGTTGCTTCTTCCATAAAGTTGGTGGTCAATTAGTTAAGGAGTGAAACTAGTAGATTCTTAGTCTGATTACAATCGCTAGACATCAATCTGAGCATTATTTCTCAAAATTACTGGTGTTCAGGCTATGTTTGAATAAAAAGCTGAATAGAAGCTATTCGTTTTTTAAATAATTTTTCCGTTTTGCCCTACAATTCCTGAAAAAAGTTACAATCTACCCAATTTTACTTCATCGGTAAGTTACTAGCTTTTCTTCCCTTTTTATTATTTCCCCCTTTTTTAGCTTTGTTTCGCCATAGTATCATGAAACGGCCTGAAAGCATGAAATTAGTTGCTAGCATATTTTTCTTACTAACCCTCAGTCTGACTGGGTTAGGGCAACATATGCCGTTTTTCACCCATCATGTTACTAATCCGTATTTGTATAATCCAGCTTTTGCTGGTTACGATACCCAACCCATAATTTATTTAACCCATCGACAACAATGGCTGGGTGTAGAAGGTGCTCCTATGAGTTCTAACCTCAGTTTTCACGCCCCGACCGGAAATGCTAACCCTCTGTCTATTGGTGCGGATCTCACGCACGACCGTCTCGGAATTTTTCGTTCTTCTACTTTTCGGGCTACTGCCGCTTACATGATCCCTCTGTCGTCAGAAACAGAACATTATTTCCGGTTTGGGCTTTCAGCCGGGTTTGGTTTAGATAGCTATGACTTATCTGGGCTAAATACTAGCGACGATGCTCTTTTTCGAGCCGCACAAGATGCAGGAATCTACTTACAGGGGAGGTTCGGGCTTCAGTACCACCTTTCGGGTTTTAATCTGGGATTATCTATTCCCAATTTATTCGCCCCTCCTGCTCTAGCAGAAACAACTGGAGGTTCATCAGGTGGTCTTGGTGATTTTGATAGAGCCATCGCCCGCCTAAGTTATCGCTTTTCACTGGGAGTGACTAGTACAACTACATTTGAGCCTGTTTTACTTTATCATCACTCTACGTTACACCCTTCTCAGGCCGAGGCTTTTGGTCTATTCCGATTTGATGATCGTTTCTGGGCAGGTGGTGGTTATCAGCAACAAGCCGGTTTTGGTGCTTTAGCTGGCTTTCAGGTAAATTCTTTTTCGTTTAGTTACCATTTCGGTACAGGTGGTAATGAGTTAGCCTCAGAAAGCTTGGCTACTCACGAAATACAGCTCAGCCTAGTTCTCGGAAAGAAAAAAGCTGCTATGCGGCGTAAACCTCGATTGAAAACCCGGGAAGATACTGATGCTATACCAGAAGCAGTTATTAAGGCCAATAAGCGTGAGAAAAAAGAAGAGAGAAAAAGAGAACGGACGAAGAATAAAAATACTGATTCTACCCCAGATCGGAAACGGCCTTCCACAAATAGCTCAACCTCTGACAAGCCAGATTTAGAGAATGCCACTTTTGAAGAGCTTGAGCAGTCAGGAGATGGTACGATTACTTTGGGTGAAAGCAAGCCCAATGAGCCTCGCTTTGCTCGCGCCAAACGCAACCGACAAAGCTCACATCCACTGGAAATGATGGAAGGCTCATACCTTATCGCTGGGACTTTCTCCCAAAGAGCCAATGCCGAAAAACTGGCTAATCAATTGAGGAAGCAAGGGTTCCCCGCTAGCGTTGGATACAACTCTGAGAAAAAGTACTACTACACCCACATTATGAGTTCTGAAAATACTAATGCTGTTCGTAAAAAGATTAATCAGATTCGAAAGCAGCCTCAGTTCAAGAAAGCCTGGATTTTGGTGATTGAGTAGCGGTCAAGATATGCAATATGAGATGTGAAAGGCGGAAGTCCGGTAACTTTAGCACCATAGCACGAAAACACGCTAACATCATCCAACCCATTAGTATCCACCCAGATTATCTTCTATTTTTGCCCCGATGTTCATCCTTCGGTTTTTATCTCATTGGCCTCTGCCTTGGCTATACGTACTATCTAACTTTGCTGCTTTTGTTGCTTCTCACCTAGTTCGCTATCGGCGAAAAACCATTGAAGAAAATCTCCGCAAGTCCTTTCCTAAGAAAAGTGAGGAGGAGATCGAGCAAATTAGACGAGGTTTTTATCATAATCTGGCTGATATATCAGTAGAAACATTGCACGGTCGAACCATCTCTGAAAAAGAAATGAGAAGGAGAGTTGTATTTGATGGAATGGAGATTATCGAGAAATACTACCGACAACAGCAATCTATTATTATTCTGGCTACCCATCAGTGTAATTGGGAATGGCTTCTTCTAGCCGGTTGTTTACAGCTTCCCTATCCGGTAGATGCTATGTACAAGAAGTTAACTAATTCCAGGATGAATGACTTTATGTACTCCATTCGCTCTCGTTTCGAGGGGAAGCCTATTAATAAAGACCATGCCGCCCGAGCTATTCTAAAACGCAAGCCCGAAACTCGAGCAATTGCTGTAGTAGCTGATCAAACCCCTTCTATAGGGACATCAAAAGACTGGATTACGTTTTTACACCAGGAAACTGGATTTTATCAAGGGGTAGAACAACTGCCTCGGCTTACGAAGTATCCGGTAGTGTTTGCTGCCATGTACCGAATTTCGCGAGGACATTACCGAGTACAATTTCAAGAGATAAGCGAGCCACCCTACGATGAAAATTCTCAAATACTATCCCGCTACGTGACTCTAGCTGAAACAGTAATTCGCCAACAACCTGCTAACTGGCTGTGGTCACACCGCCGCTGGAAGTATACTAAACCACCTACAATGAGTATTACTCGGTCAGAATGAAATAGAGAAGAAATTATTGTCATAGTTTAATTAGGATACCCTGTAAGACTAATTCTATTACTACATTTTTCTAACTTGCTTACTCATTGGTGTTCTATTTATGAATATTCTGATTACTTCTCAGGCAGCTGGTATAGCTGGGTCAACCTATTCGGTTTCTTACTTAGCCAAGGGACTAGCCCGGCGAGGTCATAAAGTATGGGTAGCCTGCCCTCGGGGAACTCTCCTGTGGAAGTTAATAGAAAATACTCAAGTTCAGCCAATTCATTTCACTTTCAACCGCAAGCTACATCTACGTAGTATACGTAAGTTGGCCTCATTAGTCCGAAAATATAACATTGAGATCATTAATGCTCAGTCGAGTAAAGATCGGTATAGCACCATTCTAGCTAGATGGTGGTATAAGCTTCCGGTTAAGCTAGTGCATACCCGAAGGCAAATAGCGAAGAGCATAGGAATGTTCGGGCAGAGTACTTTCTACAAGGAAGGTACCGATGCAATTATAGCCGTCAGTGAAGGTGTGAAGCAATCAATCCAAGCAATTGGCATTGCTGAACGGCATATCCAAGTCATTTACAATGGTACACCAAAAGAAAAATATAGCAATATTAATCCTGGTATCATCAACTCTTGGCGAGACCATTATCAAATTCAACCGAACGAACCGGTCATTGGTTGTGTAGCTCGTTTTAAAGAGCAAAAGCAATTACTCGAGGCTCTTAAGTTCATAGATCACCCAGTACATGTATTATTTGTCGGAATTGAAGAAACTCCAGAACTAAGGGCGGTTCGTGAACAATTCGATACTCATCATCAAGTGCATTATGCAGGCTCTTTAAGTAATAATGATGTACTACATCATTATCCACTATTTACCATTAACGTACTCCCTTCAGTAATAGAAGGACTCTCCCAATCGTTACTCGAGGCAATGGCTTTAGGGGTACCAGTTATTGCTACAAGAATAGGAGGAAATCCAGAGCTGATTCAACATGGAATCAATGGTTTTTTATTTGAAAATGGAAACGAGCAACAGTTAGCCCAATATATCAATCAAATACTTAATAATGCTAACCTGCGACAATCATTCAGCGAAGCAGGTCGCCACACCGCTTTTGATGATTTCTCTATTGAACGTATGTTGGATCAATATGAGATTTTTTTTCAAAAACTAACTGAAGATAAATAGTATCAACGAGGAAGCTGAGCTTTCTGAAATACTTTCACTAATCTGCCTACGTCAATATCAGCAGCACAGCGGAAGTGCTTCTCAGGACAAGCCCGATGGCCATGCACACCACAGGGCCGACAAGTAAGTGATGTACCTACGTCTATTATTTCTGAAAAGTCAGATAAAGGGGTGAATCCAAACTCGGGAATCGTAGAACAAAAAACAGCACAAACCGGAGCGTTCATGGCCGAAGCCAGGTGCAGAGGTGCTGAATCATTGACGTAGTTCAATACTGCTCCTTTCATCAGGATGGCTGATTGTAAGAGGCTAAGCTTTCCGGCTAGATTCTCTACTGAGTCTCGCTTACTTTGCTGCCTAATGTTTTCGCAGGCTTCATAATCATTCGGTGCTCCTAGCAAGTATATTTTCCCCTTAAAAGGCAAAGTATTAATCAATTTTACCCACTTCTCAGCCGGAAACTGCTTGGTAAACCACACCGAAGTAGGAGCAATACAGAGATATTTTCCTACTTGGTACATCAATATCTTTTCCTGATCAGATTCAGAAGGATATAATCTAGGACATCGCTTCAATTGAGTCTCATCATTAGTAGGTAGTAATGCTTTTAGTAACGCCAGATTACGATCCACTTCATGCTGGTTTCCTCGAAGCTGGTGAGGAACCTGAATATCATACCACGGAATCAATGATCGACGATAAAACCCAACTTTTTGATTAGCTCCGGATAGTACAGTAAGCAATCTAGTAGAAAAATACCGATGGCAATTGAGTACTGCGTCATATTTGTTCGCTCGAATTTTTTGTAACAGCCTCAGTAGATTACGGTTTTTTTGTTTTTTTTTATTCCAGAGCAATAGCTCGTTAATATGTGGATGGCCGGCTAAAACTGAAGCATTACTATGATTAATCAGCACGTCAATATGAGCAGTTGGAACTATCTCCCGAAGACTCTCTACAAGAGGAGTCATCAAAATAACGTCTCCGATGTAAGCAGTTTGAATAAGTAGTATTCGGGAAATATCCTCCCTCTTCATAGCGTGAGTAAGTATTTGTTCGGCATTTTTCACCTCGTAACTTGCCGACGTAAATGTAATATGTATTTATGACCGCTGTACAACTATCCGTAACGATTATTACTTTTAATGAAGAAAAGAATATTGAACGCTGCATCAATTCAGTAAAAGAGTTAGCTGATGAAGTACTAGTTGTTGACTCCTATTCTACGGATAGAACGAAGGCAATTTGCCAAAAGCTCAGAGTGAGATTTCTGGAGCATAAGTTTGAAGGACATATTCAACAGAAGAACTACGCAATAGATCAAGCAAAATACGATTATATTTTGGCATTAGATGCTGATGAGGCCCTCACCGCCGAACTGTTTCGATCTATCCAGCAAGTTAAGCAGCATTGGAAATACGATGCTTACCGCTTTAACCGTCTAACTAGCTACTGCGGAAAATGGATCAGGCACTGCGGTTGGTACCCCGATACTAAGCTCCGGCTCTGGAATCGCAACCAAGGGCGTTGGGGTGGTGAAAACCCACACGATTCGGTGAAGATAGCAGAGGGGGCTACTACTCATGATCTACACGGAGACTTACTGCATTATTCTTTTCCTTCTATTCAAGATCACGCCGATACTGCTAACCGTTTTTCAGAAATTGCTTCGGATGAGGCAGTACGCAAAAATCGTAAAGTCAATATCCTTGTCCATGTAATACTCAATCCCGTATTCACCTTTGTAAAGAAATACTTTTTCCAGTTGGGTTTTCTGGATGGTTATTATGGTTTTATTGTATGCGTTTTATCGGCATATTCTAATTTTCTGAAGTACAGCAAAATTTACAGTAAACGCCGAGAAGCTTCTTCACCAGCACTTATCTAAACCTCATGCGTATTCTCGAGTTATGCCTCGCCAGCAGTTTGGGCGGATTAGAACTATATTTTCATCGTTGTTGCCAACACTTTACGTCATCCAATCATTTTTTATTAGCCGTTGTAACCCCTGATACTCGATTGGCTGCGCTTATGAAGCAAGACGGAATTCAGCATACTGCCCTTGCTCCAGTACGGTGGCACAATGTAATTCGTCGAGCTGCTACTTTATCCTCTATAGTCAAAGAGCACCAAATCGACGTACTGCATGTGCATCATAAGGCTGACTTATTACTAGTAGCCCTGAGCAAACGGATATCCTCATGCTCTTTTTCAGTGGTTCATACCCGGCAGATGACCCTACATCATACTAAAAAAGACCCCTATCATCGCTTTCTGTACAACTCTATTGATCTTTTCATTGCTATTACTAATCAGGTTCAGCAACAATTAAGGAAAAATATTGCCGTTGACCCCAAGCGGGTGGTTCGCTTGTACTACGGAGTCTCTGTACCTTCTCAATCTGTCCCATTGGACAACCAAAAGCTACCTTACATTCAGATTGGCGTGTTTAGCCGTATTGACCGCATGAAAGGCCAGCATGTGGTCACTGAAGCACTGCATAACTTAAAGCAGCGAGGCACAATGCTTAGCTGCTACTTCTACGGTGATACAATGGATGAGGCTTATATCACCCGACTCAAAAAATCTATTCAGGAATATGACCTAGACTCTCAGGTATATTTTATGGGATTTCACCCAGACCCAACCAGCCTCATGCCCCAAATGGATATTATTGTAATGCCTAGCCTTAATGAAACATTTGGACTAACACTGATTGAAGCCATGCTATGTGAGGTTGCTGTCATTGGTACCAACTACGGCGGTATTCCTGAAATTATTGACGACGGTAAGACCGGCTTACTCTTCGAGCGGGAAAATGATCAACAGTTGGCTGACTGCCTACAGCAGCTGATCGACGATCCTGGTTTACGTAAGCAACTGGCGCAAGCAGGTCAGGCTAAAGCCAAAAAACACTTCCAAGCCTCTGAACACTTTACACGATTAACCGAACTAATGAACAACGTATTATCTCATGAGAATACTTCTGAGTCGTACTGATAGTATTGGCGATGTAATCTTGACTCTACCCATGGCTGGAGTGTTAAAAAAGGCACTTCCTCAAGCTCAAATCAGCTTTCTAGGTAAATCTTATACTCGCGCAATTGTACAACATTGTGCTTTTGTGGATAATTTTTATGAATGGGACGAGGAAGATCCACTAACAATTCCCGCTGACGTAATTATTCACGTACTACCTCGTTCAGCTATTAGTCGGTGGGCAAAGAAGCAGAAGATTCCCCAAAGAATTGGTACTAGCCACCGCCTATTTCATTGGACTACCTGCAACCACCTAATAAATTTAGGCAGGAAAAATAGTAATCTTCACGAATCCCAGCTAAATTTACAGTTACTTCAACCGCTCCTAAAACAGTTCAATCACTCGCTATCCGAAATCCCAAACTACTATGGCTGGAAACCACCGCAGCAACCCTGGGACAAGTTTGGTCATCGCTTAGCATCTAATAAATTTAATTTGTTGCTTCATCCTAAGTCGAAAGGAAGTGCCAAAGAATGGCCACTACGACATTATTTGAGTTTGGCTAAACAACTAAACCCGCAAAAATTTCAAATTTTGATTACCGGCACTGCCCAAGAAGGAGAGCAGATAAAAGCAGAATGCCCTGACATTTTTTCCCTCCCTCAAGTAAGAGACACCACCGGAGCTTTTTCATTACCGGAATTTATTGATTTTATTAGCTATGCTGATGGGTTGATTGCCTGCAGCACTGGGCCACTCCATATTGCCGCTGCCAGTGGTATTTATGCCTTGGGATTGTACCCCAGCCAACGCCCTATGCACGCTGGGCGTTGGGGTCCGCTTGGGAAAAAAGCAAACTATATTGAGGCCTCTTACGCTAGGATTAGTGACGATTTGGCTGATATCTCGGTGGAAGAAGTAGCGGATAGAGTTAGCAATTGGAAATGAAAATAAATAGTATAGAAGTATTCTTCAACAGTTTTATCTACTTCGTAGCTAGGTGGTTACTACACGTACCATACATGTCCCGTTTTCTTCCTGAACATCGACTTAAAATAACATTTAAGACTGAAGATGTTCTAGGCCGTCATCTTTACAAATATGGTATATGCGAGCCATCTAACACGAAGTGCTTTCTTGAAAATATTCCCCTAAAAGAAAATGATGTGATTATTGACGTTGGAGCGAATATAGGATGGTTCTCACTAATTTTTTCTCGTTACGGCCCAGCTAATATGAAAGTTTTCTCTTTCGAGCCTGACCCACTCAATTATCAGTTACTTAAAAGAAATGTTGAGCAAAATGATGCAAAACAAGTTATCTGTCATGCTGAAGCGCTTTCCAATAAGATAGGAGACGAGATACTTTACTTGTACCCTTCTAAAAACCGAGGCAGGCACTCGTTACTTCCTATTAATGAAGGACAACAAGTAAAAGTAGCTACCACCACGCTAGATGCTTTTCTACCAGCACAAAATATCGAGTACTCGCAAGTAAAGTTTGTAAAAATTGACGTAGAAGGTTACGAGTATTTTGTGCTACAAGGTAGTCAACAACTACTTGAGCATGTTCCTTTTGTGCATACTGAATATTCCCCTTCCTATATGGAAAAAGGTGGGGTAGCTTTTTCGGATTTTCTCAATACTCTGTATCAGCGTAGCTACATTCCTAAGATTATTGGCAACGAAGGATTATTGATTGATACTTCTTATGAATCTTTACTTCATCCTGAGCGAGGAATGGATCTTTTATGGATTAAAGAGTGAATTATGTCAAAAATGTATCTGTCTATAGGCTTATGGTTTTAAACAATTATTGTCGTTTAGTTGAAAATAAATCCTGTGCTGCTACTTCCTCATGACTATATTCACATTTATTCATCATCTTTGAGAAAGATAGATCGCTCTCAGAAGTAGATATAAGGGGTTTAGGGCTGCTTAGTCATAGAAATGTGCAACATTCTACATGTCTCCCTTATTCAAACTATTCTCTAGAAAAGCAATTTCTTCCCTTAAATGCTGAATACGAAGTTTGTACAGATCATGCAAGGATGATAATTGTATTTCTCTACCGTTCTTGACAGAGACAAGTGCATTATTATCGCTATGAGTATTTATAACTTGTAGTAGGTTTCTTTCATTAGCTACTAAAACAGCTTGGGAGTCCACATGTAAAATTTTACAAATTTTTTCAAATCTGTCTATCGTAATCTTACTCTTACCCCTCTCTACTTTGCTATAACTATTTTGAGATATACTAAGCTTAGATGCCATATATTCTTGAGAAAGCTCTCTATATTCTCTTATCTTTCTTATTTTTCTATAAATATCCATGATAGCAAAAATGCTTAAATAAATATGATTTAAGGAATAGTTATATTCTATACTTGACTTGTATAGAAGTAATAAACTCCTTTATACACGAAATTAAGTTTAGAAGTTCTAACAGCTATTATCGTCTATCTATAGATGCAAAAGAGTAGTTGAGGTAAACACATCTTTCTAAAAATTTTCCGTATCATTTGATAAAAAGCGTAATGGTTTCATCGTCAGATAATTTGTTATCTCTTGTCAGTGAAGTCAATAAGTTTCTACATTTTTGTCTGGTAGGCACTTCTATGACTAAACTACTACCAGTTGGAGCAATACCTGCTGCTTAACAAAACTTCTGAACCAAAACACCATTGTCCAACTGTTAATTAATTTCTTGGGATAGATCTTATCACTCCATCTTTCTTAGCCTCCTAGTAAATATCTATAATAGCCAAGTCATTGAAATAAATCATAAGTATGATATTAATATTATTCCAGATAAGAGTAAAGTAAACTTACTTATAATACTATAAGGAATAATATAAACGAGGAAATTTGGAATACATATTTTAGGAACAACTACCTTTGTAAGGTAAGCTTACTTCAACCTTATTTTCAATTCACATCAACCAAAATTTTTAAGATGAAAAAGTTTTTTGTATTAATGTGCATTCCATTTTTGATGTTTTCATGTCAAGATGAAGTTCTGCAGGAAAAAGCGTCACTAGAACCTACTCAAACTCAGTTTGATGGCTTTCAAGTTATTAATGACCGACTTGTATTTGATGATAAAGCAACTGTAGTATCCTTATTAGATTCACTTTCTAGTTTGGACGAAAATCAGTACTCTTCTTGGGCAAAGGAAATTCCTTTTGAGCCATACAAAAATATGCAAGAAAGCTTTACGGACAACTTAGCTGTACAAATACACTCATCCATCCTCAACGATAAGAGAGAGTTTCAAGTAGCTAATGATATCGTCTGGTTCAATCAAGATACCGAGTATATTTTGTTCAATACTACCGAGGATGCTTTTCAAGAACTGAAGAGAAAAGTCTCATCAGGTATTGAGATTGAAGAGAGTGATAAAATCATGATAAATAAGATTGAAGAAATACATCTTGCCGACGAAAGCAAACCTATCAACGCTAGACTTGGCGTTGATAACGAAGTGCTAGAATACGGAACTATAAAGCTGGGGAAGCCTAAAGACCCTAATAAGGGTGAATTTTATGGAAAAGTATATTACCTGCCTGTAGGTGCTTCAAAGGAATTTTATATCCGGAATACTAAACACAGATTTGGCGTAACGCCTTATGCGGTATCCCATTATTACACAGGTATACACCTAGGATTATTCATTGAATTCAAATATTATGACAGAGGGAAATGGAAATTTACTGACTCTAATGGAAGAATGAAAGGGCATTTGCGTTTCTCAATAGATGTTGATGGTTCCAATATTTCATTCCCATCTGGCTTCCCTACTTATATTTACGATGTAAGTTTTCGCAACCAACGTTCGAACTATGCAGGCACCAACTACGCTACCACAGTTTTAGATAATGTTGAGTTTTATATTGACCTTGCAGACATCACTTGGGATACGACAACAGATCCTGATTTTGATCCTAGCGTGCATAACTATACCTACAGAAATGCAACATACAGATACGACCGTATTTATTTCTAGAATAAACTAAAAATACATTTACTAAGTAGGGCTAACTTCTATAAGCCCTGCTTTTTTAGATATATCTGTACATGGCACACCAATGGAGAAGCACGGCACTTTAAGAAGGGTAAACCCAGCTTCTAGATAAAAAAGTCATGCTACCTCTACAAAAAACAATATTTATCACAAACATACATTGTGAGGTACTAGCTACTTTACACTTCAACGCATCGTCTTCAATAAGTATTTTTACTCTACAATTAAATGAATTTGCGCATTTTTCATGTTTCGAGCATTAATCATTTGTTCACTATGCTTGCTATCGGGCATAGCTTGGGGGCAGTCGGTAAAAAAATTACTCAAGACTGCCAACAAGTACTATGAGCATGGTTTTTACTACGAGGCTGCCACATATTACGAAAAGGTAGCAGAGGTCACTCCTGACGACCTGGTTATAACCTATAAGATTGGATTAGCCTACTTAGAAAGCCGATACAAGCATCGGGCTCTGCCTTACTTGCAAGATGTATACGAGAACACTCAAGATTCCACCTCTACTTTAGCATTTCACTTAGGCTTGGCTTATCAGTACAATCATCAGTTTGAACAAGCCTTAAAATATTTTCACCAATTTCGACAAAGTACCGACAACACCTATACAGTTGATCGGCACATTAAGCAATGTAATATTGGGATAGAATACGTAAATAATCCTAAAAATGTAGAAATCCGCAATCTCAAAAAGCTAAATACCGACAACCAAGACTATGCCCCACTTATTACTTCCGATGGTAAATCACTGATTTTCACCTCACGGCGAGAAGGTTCTACGGGTGGGAAGAAAGCCTATGATGATAATTACTACGAGGATATCTACATCGTCCGTAGAAATAAAGGTGACTGGCTGATTCCAGAAAAAATCAGCTCTAATATTAATACGCACTATCATGAGTGTGGAGCGGCTATCTCTCCCGACGGAAAAACCCTGTTTATTTACGTAGACGAAGGTGATGGTGACATTTATTATTCTACTTACCAAAATAAAGAATGGTCGGTGCCCCTTCCGGTTAGCCAACACGTTAATTCACCCTACCGTGAATTATCAGTTTCAGTAAATAAGGCTGGAGATGAACTGTATTTCTCCAGCAATCGCCCGGGTGGTTTTGGTGGTTTCGATCTCTATGTATCCCGAAAAGACCGCCGGGGCGAATGGGGGCCACCTGAGAATCTTGGGCCTAAGATTAATACCGAAGCCGATGAGGATGCGCCCTTCATTCACCCATCAGGCAAGTCACTATTTTTCAGCTCAGAGGGACACATTGGGATGGGGGGATACGATATTTTTCAGAGTCGATTTTACCAGGGCAAGTGGACAACCCCGGTCAATTTAGGCTACCCAATCAATACGGCTCAGGATGATAACTACTTTGTTGTCTCCGAAGATAATGCCTACGGATACTACGCCACCGCCCGAGAGGATGGTTTAGGCGGAAACGATCTTTACGTGATTAATATGAAGCCGGAGAAAACACCCACCAAACCAGTAGCTACATCTACCCCAGTGAAAAATGCGACCTATTTCGTAGGAAAGGTTACGGATACTGGCTCAGGGAAACCCATCTTTGCTGAGCTTATTCTATCCGACAACCGTAAGAATATCATTATTGATCGCCAATACTCTGATGCTGCTACTGGCACATTTAAAATTGCTATTCCCGAAGGAGAAAACTTCGGACTTATTGTAGAGGCAGAGGGCTATTTATTTTACTCTACAAACTTTGGAGTTGATCAACTAAAAGGTAGAAAAGAGATAAAGCGTTCTATTCGTCTAGATAAGGCAGAAGTAGGATCAGTAACCATTCTAAAAAACATCTTTTTTGCTACGGGTAAGGCTAGTATTAAAGAAGAATCTATCTCGGAACTCGACCGTATCCACGAGCTACTGAAAGCGAACCCGAATCTCAAAATTCAGATTAACGGCCATACCGACGATGTAGGTGAAGCCGATTATAATCAGAAGCTCTCTGAGCAGCGTGCTCAATCGGTAGCGAACTATCTACTTCAGTACGGAATCTCTGATGCCCAGGTAGTAGCTAAGGGGTTTGGCGAAACTCGCCCGTTGGTATCTAACGATGATGAATTTGGGGGAAGAGAGATTAACCGCCGTACCGAGATTGAAATTCTTTCGGTACACGAGAAGATAGAGGAGAAGAAAAAAGGCCTGTTGCCATCACTCACGTTTTAATGATTGATGAATAATGATGAATGGAAGAAAAGAATCTTCACACATTACTCACTATTCATCAATCATTACTCATTATCCTAGTAGCGGTAATAATCTGGCTTAAATGGACCTTTCACTGTTACGCCAATGTATTCGGCTTGCTCTTCCGATAGCGTATCCAGTTCCACACCAATTTTTGCCAGATGCAGTTCAGCAACTTTCTCGTCCAGATGCTTAGGCAGCATATACACCGCATTCTCGTATTTGTCAGAGTACTTCCATAACTCAATCTGCGCCAACACTTGGTTGGTAAAGGAATTAGACATCACGAAAGAAGGGTGACCCGTAGCAACTCCTAAGTTCACTAAACGACCTTCGGCTAGTAAAATAACTTCATTACCATTAGTCATTTTGTACAAATCTACCTGTGGCTTGATCTCATCGCGCTCAGCATTTGCTTTAAGCCAAGCTACGTCGATCTCATTATCGAAGTGACCGATATTACAAACGATAGCTTTGTCCTTCATCTGCTTGAAATGACGGTCAGCTACAATATCTTTATTTCCAGTAGCCGTCACAATAATATCAGCCCGAGGAATCGCATTATCCATTTTCTTCACCTCAAAACCGTCCATAGCCGCCTGAAGAGCGCAAATTGGATCAATTTCAGTCACGATTACTCGTACTCCCGCACCACGCAGTGATTGAGCTGAACCTTTTCCTACGTCACCATAGCCGGCTACTACCGCTACTTTTCCAGCTAGCATCAAATCCGTCGCCCGACGGATAGCATCTACTAAGGATTCTTTACAGCCGTACTTGTTGTCAAACTTTGATTTGGTGACTGAATCGTTAATATTGATTGCGGGCAGAGGTAATGTTCCCTTCTTCATGCGTTCATACAGACGGTGCACCCCCGTAGTTGTTTCTTCCGAGATTCCCCGAATATCTTTCACCAGCTCTGGGTATCGATCCAATACCATATTCGTCAAGTCACCTCCGTCGTCCAAAATCATGTTCAGTGGCTGGCGATCTTCACCGAAAAAGAGGGTTTGCTCAATGCACCAGTCAAACTCTTCTTCGGTCATTCCTTTCCAGGCAAATACTGGTATGCCAGCCTCAGCAATAGCTGCTGCGGCATGATCCTGTGTTGAGAAAATATTACAAGATGACCAAGTTACTTCAGCTCCTAGTTCTACCAGGGTTTCAATCAGTACTGCGGTCTGAATAGTCATATGCAAACAGCCCGCAATGCGCGCTCCCTTTAGCGGTTGCTGCGGACCATACTCTTCCCGAATGGACATCAAGCCCGGCATCTCAGCCTCTGCTAAGCGGATTTCTTTTCTTCCCCAGGCAGCTAAGGCAATATCTTTTACTTTGTAACGGATTTGTTCTTCAACCATGCTTCTCGTATGTTTTAAATTTCCGGGCAAAATTAGCACATTAACTTGGAAAGAAGAAACCATATTTCTTACTTTTAGCAAGAAATCATACGCTAACCTGATTCAGATCATTTTTTTTCAGTAGTGGAATACGGAACTTTTGGAAATCTTCACCAATAACCCACTACTATCATGAAAACGACTATCTCCTCGCTTTCGCCTCCTCAGCTCAATGTATTGGTCATCCTACGTCTTCTGATCGGTTGGCACTTCCTGTACGAAGGGGCAGTGAAATTGTACAGCTCCAGTTGGTCAGCCGCGGGCTACTTAAACGATTCTCAGGGTTTATTCGCCCCTATGTTTAAGGCTATTGCGGCTAATCCCGGCCTGATGGCAGCAGTAGACTTTCTAAATACTTGGGGGCTAATAGCAGTCGGATTAGGATTGATAGTGGGATTTCTCACCCAGGCAGCACTCATTGGTGGAATGATTTTATTAGGCTTGTACTATTTGTCTCATCCACCATTCATAAGTGCCCAGTACGCCCTTCCTAGCGAAGGAAGCTATCTGTGGGTAAACAAGAACCTGATCGAGCTATTTGCTATGGCAGTTCTCTACGTTTTTCCAACCAGTCATATTATTGGCCTCGATCGGCTCATGCAACGCTACGGTCAGCAGACAAAACAATCATCTCCTGAGGAAGTCGCTGCTTAGTAACCTAACCATCATTACAAATCCATCATCTTATGACACCTGATAACTCAAACACGCACTCAAGTGGTATTACCCGCCGTGATATTATTAAAGGAATGGCTACTGTGCCCGTACTAGGGGCTTTCTGGGCAAGTGCCGCTGCCAAACAGAGCTACGACGGAAGTGTAAAAGAAGAAATACTGAATGAACTCAATATCAAAGCATCCCTTCCCCCACCTACTGGTTCTATGGCGGGTACTCCGCTCCGCGTTGGAATCATCGGTTTCGGCATTCGAGGTGAACAATTGGTGAGAGCTTCCGGATTTGCTACTCCCGAATGGCTAACTCGTATGCAAGAGGCTGCCCAGAAAAATAGCAACGACACTCGCTTAAAGGATTTTTTGGAACAAGAAAGTTTAAATATTCAGTACACTGGAGTTTGTGATCTTTTTGACATACGGGCAGAAAAAGCATTAGAAGCGGTAAAAACCGATCAGAACAATCCAAAGCGTTACCGTACTTACCAGGAAATGTTGGCTAGCCCTGACATTGATGCAGTTATCATTGCTACTCCCGATCATTGGCACGCCCCAATGGCTATTGCTGCTGCCCAGGCTGGTAAACATGTGTATGTTGAGAAATGCATGACACATAAGATTCAGGAAACCTACGACCTTTACGATGCCGTGACTCAATCAGACATCGTTTTCCAAGTGGGGCACCAGCATCGGCAGACCCAAAGTTTCTTAACTGCCCAAGATGCTATTCAGAAAAATGTATTAGGTCACGTCTCGCTAATTCAAGCTTGCACTAACCGAAATTCAGACAATGGTGCTTGGCAATATAATATTCACGAAGCGGCTAGCCCATCAACCATTGATTGGCAGCAATTTTTGGGTGACGCCCCCAACATTCCGTTCAATAAAGAACACTTTTTCCGATGGAGAAAGTGGTGGGCGTATGGCACTGGATTATCCGGCGACCTGCTTACTCATGATTACGACCGTATCAACTGTCTTCTCGAGATGGGAATACCCAAGTACGTCACCGCCTCCGGAGGAGTGTATACCCACCGGGATGGAAGAGAAGTGCCCGATGTGTTTCAGGTAACAATGGAGTACCCAGACTATTCTACGGGTTCCACCCAGGATCAGGGTAAAGAAAAGGGCATGACCTTCCTATACTCGGCTTCTCTCGGGAACCAGTATAGTCGCCCAACTCTGCTGATGGGTCATGATGCTACCATGGAACTTGGTAACAGCTTGACTATTTACGCTGATCCACGTTCAACTCGCTACCAAACTATGCTTGAGGAAGAAACGGTTGACCCTAATGTTCCGCTTTACGCCTACAGTCCGGGACAGAAAGGAGTAGATGGAGTAACCTCGGCTACTGCGAAGTACTTTGCTGATAAAGGGCTACTCTACACCTACCGCGATGGCAAACGAGTAGACTCCACCTATCTACATATCCGGGAATGGCTCAGTTGCATCCGGAACGGCGGCCAACCCAGTTGCGGAATCAAAGAAGGTTTCGAGGAAGCAATATCGGCTCATATGGCTACATTATCGTATAAGACTGGGCAGCGTGTAGAATGGGATGCTAAAACTCGCCGTATTGTCAACGTAGAAGACCCCATGGTTGCTGCTACTTAAAAAAGCAAATCAAAGTTCAAGGACTAATAGTTCTTCTTTTTAATCCCAGTGATAGCGAACCTCGTGAAAATTATAGTAGCGAGGTTCGTCTTTTACTTCAATAATCAATCGCCCAATCTTGTCCACTCCCGTGATCATTCCTTGAAATAATCCTTCGTTATCTTCAAAGGTTCTTTTTTCTCCCTTGCCGTAGAGGTAATCGTTATATTGTCTATCCAATTTAGCTGTGTCGCTCACCGATAGTTCTCCCTGCATATTTTCAAGACATATTAAGACCTCATTTAGCAATTGCTCTCGGTCAATAATCTGATTGCGAATATTAGCTAGAGAGATCGCTCGGGGATGATTGAAGTGAAGCTGGTTGACATTAAGCCCAATACCCACTACTGATGATCTGATTAGGGCTCCTTGCAAATTATTCTGAATCAAGATCCCCCCCAGCTTCTGGTGGTGATAGAAAATATCATTAGGCCACTTTATTCTGATTGGATCTTTTACCCAGTTATTCAAGGCTTTAGCTACAGCCAGAGAAACCAGTACGTTAAGTCGGAAAAAGTCGGCCACCGCTAAGTCAGGGAAGAGTATTAACGAGAAGGTCAAATTGTCTCCAGGAGAAGACTCCCAAGTTTTCTCCTGCTGTCCCCGCCCCTGCGTCTGAAATTCAGCAAAGACCATGGCTCCGTGCCGAGCTTTACTCGACTGAACCAGTTTCACCGCAATGCGGTTGGTAGAATCACAGCTATCGTAGTAAAATAACTGTTTGCCTAATTGCGACGTTGTTAAAGAAAATGATTTCAAGGTCAAATATTTTAGTACTTTGCCCGTCTAAACAATAACGAACGATACGTGCATGAATTCAAAGGAGCTTAGCGACATTATGGTCTTGGGTATGCAGGAGAAGAAAGCCGAAGATATTGTAAAACTAGATTTAAGAAAAGTAAAAAATGCAGTAGCTGATTTCTTCATCATTTGCTCAGGTAATTCTGACACTCAACTAGATGCTATTGCTGATTCAATTGAAAAAGAAGCTAAGGAACGAGCCGGAGAAACTCCCTGGCACCGGGAAGGTAAAGAAAACAGGGAGTGGATACTACTTGATTATGTAACGGTAGTAGCCCACGTATTTAAACGTGAACGCCGAGAGTTTTTTGCCCTAGAGGAGCTTTGGGGCGACGCAATAATTACCGAAGTCGATTCTGATGTTTCGCTCAAAACTTTGTAAAAAAGTATACGTTCCTAGTTAAGTTTAATTAAATTGCATTCTATTCAGAATAAGGAGATTATCAAATAAATGGCAGATTCTAAGAAGAAAAAAATAATGCCGAAGCCCCCGCAACGGCCCAATTACCCGATCTGGATTATAGTGACTTTATTGGCACTTATCCTAGGGGTAACCTACTTTAATAAAAGCAATTCCACGATCAAAATTGACCAACGTCGCTTCGATCAGATGCTAAGCGACGGTGATGTTAAGGAAGTAGTGTTGATTGCCCAACAAAACCGGGCAGAAATAACGCTAACCCAGGAGGCTTTAGAGAAACCAAGGTACCGCAACGAGCTCGAGGAGCGAAACCCTTTCCCAATGATGTCAGGTCCCCACTATCTTCTAAAGATATTGGATACTGAAATTTTTGTGCAGGACTTCCGCGATGCCCAGGCAGATTTACCGGAAAGCGAACGCATTAGTTATCTGGTAGAAGAGCGGTCCGATGTCATTGGCTGGCTATTCCAGTGGGGCTTCTTGTTCCTACTACTGTTTGGTTTCTGGTTTCTGATGCGCCGCATGGCCGGAGGTGGAGGTCCCGGTGGACAAATATTTAATATTGGCAAGTCGCGAGCTGCGCTGTTTGATGCTGAAAATAAAGTAAATGTGACCTTCGATAACGTGGCTGGGCTAGACGAAGCCAAAGAAGAAGTTCGAGAGATTGTCGATTTCCTAAAAAACCCTTCTAAATACACCAATTTGGGTGGGAAAATTCCCAAAGGCGCATTGCTGATCGGTACACCTGGTACCGGCAAAACCTTACTAGCGAAAGCAGTAGCCGGAGAAGCAGGTGTTCCTTTCTTCTCACTATCTGGTTCTGATTTTGTAGAAATGTTTGTAGGAGTTGGAGCCGCCCGGGTACGTGATCTATTTAAGCAGGCTAAAGAAAAAGCTCCTTGTATCATTTTCATCGATGAGATTGATGCCGTGGGTCGGGCTCGAGGTAAAGGTGCTATGCCTGGTTCTAACGATGAGCGAGAAAACACCTTGAACTCGCTACTAGCCGAAATGGACGGTTTCTCTACCGATTCTGGAGTTATTATTCTGGCAGCTACCAATCGACCCGATGTACTGGATTCTGCCCTACTTCGTCCGGGACGATTTGATCGACAAATATCCATTGACAAACCTGATATTGTCGGACGAGAAGCTATTTTCAAAGTACACCTCAAACCTCTGAAGACTTCTAAAGAAGTTGATCCTAAGAAATTAGCTGCCCAAACTCCAGGTTTTGCGGGTGCCGAAATTGCCAATATCTGCAATGAAGCAGCCTTGATTGCGGCTCGGAAAGATAAAAAGGTAATTGAGCCAAAAGATTTTCAGGATGCCATCGACCGGGTAATTGGCGGGTTAGAGAAGAAAAATAAAATCATTTCACCAGAAGAGAAAGAGATAGTAGCATTCCACGAAGCTGGTCACGCTATTGCTGGATGGTTCTTAGAACACGCTGACCCATTGGTGAAAGTGAGTATTGTGCCTCGTGGAGTAGCTGCGCTGGGTTACGCTCAATATTTACCCAAAGAACAGTTCTTGTACCGCACCGAGCAAATGCTAGACCAGATGTGTATGGCATTAGGAGGACGAGCGGCTGAAGAGGTCGTATTTGATAAAATATCTACTGGGGCACAGAATGACCTAGAACGAATCACCAAAATGGCCTACAGCATGGTGACGGTGTACGGTATGAATGAAAAATTAGGAAATGTTTCTTTCTACGATTCCCGGCAACCAGATTACAATTTTACGAAACCGTATTCAGAAGCTACCGCTCAAACTATTGATGAAGAAGTTCGGAAGCTTATTGATAGTGCTTACGAACGTACTAAAAAGCTTCTAACTGATAAGCGAGAGCAATTAGATGCATTGGCTAAAGAGTTACTAGATAAGGAGATTCTTTTCCAGAATGACTTAGAGCGGATGATTGGTAAGCGTCCCTTCAGTAGACCTACTTCTTACCAGGAGTACACCCAGGGCGGTGAAGAAGAGGGCAAGGAGGACGACGACAAGCAGGATACTACTGTCTCTAATGGTCAATCTGATCACGCAGATGCTAGCTCTGCCGAACAAGCTTCCCAAGAAGAACCAACTCCAGCGGAGGCTAAAGAAAATCCTTGATATTGATTTTTATTCATAGTAAGAGGGCTGCTTTCTCAGCCCTTTTCTATTGCTTTGGCTTCTACTTACTTTTGCCAGTATGATGCCCAATCTGGATTTATCAAGCCCTATCTCACTTCCTACCGAAAAAAAGATATACTTCGCCTCTGACTTTCATTTGGGTGCCCCTGATTTTCATAAGAGTAAAGAACGAGAGCGAATCATCATTCGCTGGCTAGATAGTATCCGAACTGATGCACACAGCCTGTTTTTGCTAGGTGATATTTTTGACTTCTGGTTTGAGTATAAGCGAGTCATTCCTAAAGGCTTTTTATATCTTCAGAGTAAATTAATTCAATTACTTGAACAGGGCATTTTTGTGGTATTTTTTACTGGGAACCATGATTTATGGATGTTCGATTACTTTGAGAAGGAACTAGGCGTACCGATCATCCGACAGCCAATTTCTATACAGATTAATCAAACATGGCTTCATATTGGGCACGGCGATGGTTTAGGCCCAGGCGATCAGACCTATAAATTTCTCAAAAAAGCTTTTGTGTCTAAATTCGGTCAAAAACTCTTCTCCTTCATTCATCCTGACATAGGTATTTTTTTGGCCGACTCGTGGTCAAGAAGCAGCCGCAAGAGTAACCAGAAAAAAGATGAGTCGTTTCGAGGTAAAGAACACGAGTGGATCTATCAGTACTGTCGGGAGGTAGAGCGGGAACAGCACCACGATTATTACGTATTTGGGCATCGCCATCTCCCCCTTGAGATACCACTGAGCGAACAAAGTCGTTATTACAATTTAGGCGAGTGGATTACTCAACCTCACTATGGTGTTTTTACTAATCAGACGTTTGAGTTGTGTTCTTTTCAGAATTAATATTCTGCTCATCAACCTTGTACCTTTCACCCTTTCTGCCCAATCGTGGGTATTGGAAGACAGCTTAGCAAGCTCGCTACCGAGCTTCGTTATCGGAGATGCAGATGGAAGACTTTACTTAGCAACTGATCAAGGAGTTATCACCCAGTATAATCACGTAGGTGATACCTTACGAACCTATCAACCCTCAAGCCAAGAAGTCCCAACTTTAGTACCCTGGCAAATACTAAGAGTACAAGCGTATTTCCCATTTCAGCAAGTGCTTTCCATTTTGGATCAGAATCTCAATGAAGTTTCTAGTATTACCCTGCCTGAAACTACGCTAGGTAACGCGACACTAAGTGCCGACCAATTAGTTTGGTACATTTCATCTGATTTAGTGCTAAAAAAATATCAGCCTGTGTTAGATCAGGCCACGCTCTCAACTTCTTTACAATGGCATTTAACCCCTCAAACTCAAATATATTTACTACGAGAGTATCAAAACCGTTTGTATGTTCAAACTAATGAGCAATTACTAATTTTCGATTTGTTTGGTAACTTCTTATCCAAATTACCACTATCTGCCCAACAAGCCGTTCAGTTTTTTGGTGATGAACTATACTTCATCTCTGATCAGAAAATTCAGTTTATACATTTATATTCTGGAGATCGTCGTAACTTGCTTTTACCCCCTGAGAAAAATATTCGTAAAATTTTGTGGGAAAAAGAATATCTTCACGCATTCTCGGAGCGTTTCTGGTATGTATACTCAATGGCCGATCACGCCCAAAATTGATACAACCTGCTAATGCTACTTAAACTCTGCCATATTAATACAATTTTCTACTTTGGTAGTGCAGTTATCTTAACTATGCTACTATTTAGTAGTGAAGTGACTGCTCAAGAGATTGCCCCAAATTCAGATACACTACCACTTAGCATTGATTCTTCCTTGTTTTCTCCTCCCTCAGTTCCAATTGAAAACCGGTTGAAGTACTCTCGGAATATTCTAAATCAGTCGTTTGATTTTAAGCTACAACCTATCTCTAGTGGAAAATTTGAAATTAACATCTCAGGTAGCCCTCGCACGAACCTCAGTGTTAAGGTGTACGATATTATCGGGAATTTACTTTACGAAGATGATGTGCGAGTTCGCGGGTTTAGGCGTAAGGAGATAGACCTTTCTGACTATAAGTCTAACTTCTTTATTATTGAGATTGGCAACGAGGATGTTAATAAAACGAAAAGCATTGTGGCGATGTGAAGAAAAAAGTCTTCTGGCTTGCTAACCCTTATAGCATAGATCTTTTACTCAGTATCACCAGTTTCTGTTGCCGCTAAGCTCAGGTTAGGTACGCCCGCCTCGTAGTATAATTCTGCCTCAGATTTCTCTCGTTGGGTTTGCAGCTTTAGCAACTTAATTCGGGCATCCAGCAATTCGGTTTCTCGGGTATTGATTAAGAATATAGAACTTTCGCCGAATTCGAACTTGCGAAGCTCACCATTTAAAAGTTGCTCATAATAATCAACCATTCGGGTTTGTTGATCAATGATCTCAGCTAAGTTTTCTAAGGTGTTGTAGGTAGTTAGTACCCCGTTAGCAATCAGTTGCCGCTGGTACGATTGCTCAAAGTACAATTGCTCCAGTTTTATGTTCGTCTGAGCCAGCTTTCCTCGCTCCTTCCGCAAGAAAAGCGGAAAGTAAAACTGTACTCCGGCCTTATAATCGTTGAAGAAAAACGGCTGGTCACCACCGTTGCCGTTACCATTCCCATTGGATGGCCTTAGTTCTGATACAGTTTCACTTAAGAAATTGTACTTTAGATCAATCTGAGGCTTAAGAAACTCCAGCGCCAACCGTCGGTCAATTTCAGTTTGCTGGAATTTAGCCGTGATCTTTCGTAATTCGGGATGCGCTTCCATTGCTAACTCCTGCAAGGCAGATAGCAACTCAATATTTACTTCTTCACTTTCGTCCAGCACTGGCCAAGTATTTTCAGCTAGCTCTAATGGTAAAACATTCGTACCCTCTTCTTGAGTGCCCGCCCAAAGGAATACCGATACAGCCAATCGGGCATTTTCCAGATCAAGTCTTGCCTGTAATCGCTGGTTATCTCGCTCTTGATAATTGATAAATGCCTTGAGGGAATCAAATGGAGCAACATCACCGTTAATTACTTGCTGCACTACTCCATCGTATCGCTGAAGGGCAGCATTCTCTATCTCACTAATAATTTCGTATTCCTGATATGCATAGTACCAGTTCCAGTAGGACTTAGCCGCATCGAATAAGAGCTTATTAATTTCCTTTACCTGATCAGCTTCGGCTAAGTCTTGCATCAACCGGGCCTGGCGGATAGCCGCCCGACGCTGATCAATGAATAATCCCCGACCTACTGGTATAGAGAAACCAGCGTAAATCAAGCCGTCTTCGGTATTCTGTTGCTCAGGGTTTAAGAATCGTCCATCATTCTGCTCGTAACCTACCTCTAGATCAATAGGGAACCACATGGGTATTTTTAAACGACTATCCCAATTCTGATAGTAGCGAGTGCCTTTGTAATCTTTAATATCAAAAGCTGACTGTATAGTAGGGTCTAACATTCCTCGCGCCATCCGTAGATCCTGGAAAGCCATATCGTCAAACAGGTTAGCCCGCATCACAATTGGGTGATGAGTAAGGATATGAGAGAAAAACTCATCCAACGTAAATGTCTGGTCAACCACCTGCATTGAATCTTGCCTCAATTTTAACGAGTCAAGCTGGGCGTAGCTTGGAGTAGCTAGAAACCCAAATACTGCGCCCACCGAAACCAGCGCCAGGCGAAGGTGACGGAAGTACTTTTGCTTGTTCATTATTTTCTCGGCAATAGGCAGCATGAAGACACTTCTATTTTGATGCAGTTTTTACGTCAGATGGCATTGCACCAGGCTCCTCCTCTAAGCTAGGGGGGAAGCCATTATACAGTCGCCATAGTTCGTACCACAGAGGCACATCGTTAAGCATAGCAAAGCCCTTCACTCCAGAACCCAGCCGCAATTGCTCCGGCCAGTCGCCATCATTACCCGGATCAGGAGTTACTAAAATTCGGTACTTTCCTGCCTTGTTATCCGTTTCTACGTAATCAATTACCTGAACAATACCGCCGAATGTTCCTACCGCTACATTAGGCCAACCTGAAAACTGTAAAGCCGGCCAACCGTCGAACTCCAGCCGAACGTGCCGACCAACTTCTAATAAAGGAACATCCATAGGTTTTACGTACAATTCTACGGCTTTATCAGGGTTACGTGGCATTACTGTTACAACTCCCTCCCCTTCTTTAATCGTCTCACCAATTCCTGTCTTTAAAGCTTTAACAACAAAACCATCCTGAGGAGCAATGATGGAGTAACGATCCAGCCGTTCCTCTACGTTTGAATATTCATTTCGTTGTTTGATCAGACTTCCTGCTGCTTCGGCTAGTTCAGCTCGAGTAAGGCTTAAATCTGACTCAGCTTTACTAATTTTCTCCAGATAATCAGCCTCAATAGAGTTTAGTTCAATCTGAGAGTTATATAGCTCGTTCTGCGTAGCGTAGAACTTATTCTCACTAGAGATTAGCTTTGCTTGAGCCTGCTGCGCTTTCTGCTCTTTCTGCTGTAATTCCGTCAGCGACTTTAACCCTTCATCGTACAGCACCTGCTGCCGCTCAAACTGATTATCAGCAATGTTGGCGTTTACTTTCTCTGCCAAGAAATCAGTACTATCACTAATTACTTTCAATTCACTCTGCCGCACCTTATTTCTGGCCTGTTTAAGCTTTAATCGCAATGCATCGCGAAGTGCCGTAATTTGCCGCTCTAGAGCTTCAGCTTTCTGTTCTTTTGCTTGAATGCTAGCTTCTTTAGCCTCAATTTGCTCCTGCAACCGAGTAAGTAGCTGAGGGTCAAAAAACTTATCTTTGACGTCTCGGATCGTTAGAATGGTATCGCCTTGTTGCACATACTCTCCTTCACTGACTAGCCAGTTGGTAATCTGCCCAGGTATAGCACTTTGGATGGTTTGGGGGCGGTTCTCCGGCGATAAGGCAGTCACCTCACCTGTAGCATTAATATTCTGCTGCCAGGGTAAGAATAACACTAGGAATAAAAATATACCGATACCACCCAGCCATTTGGCTAGCACCCGCCCCGCTCGGGGCGACTGAAGCACGTTCATGGACTCCAGTTGGGATAGGTGGTCGGGTTGAGGAAAAATAGCTTTTCTCATATTGTTCAATTAAGATGTAATTGGTCTAATATCGTAGTTAACGATTTCTTTGAAGTGGGGGTTCTTACTTACGTTATCATAAGAACCCTGAGCAATCACGGCGCCCTCCTTCAATACGACTACTCTCGTACAATTGGTTAGAATAATTGGGTCGGTAGACACCGTAATCAATGTCCAACTGTGTTTTTCGTCGGTTAAGTACCGGATTAAACGTTCCTTTATTGATTGTTCAAAGAAAAAGAAGAAATCGTTCAGGATGATAACTTTCGGTTTCTTGGCAATACAACGAGCTAGGGTAATCTTATGAGCCAATCCGGTAGAGAGGGTTTTTCCTCCACTCACCAACGGCGTATGCAGCCCTTCCGGTAGTTGATTAATTTCGTCGGTTGCACCTACTGCTTCAATCGCCTCAATGGCAGTTTGGTAAGTAGTGTTAGGTTTACCAACCAGAATATTCTCTAATACAGTACCATCAAAAATATCTTCCTGAGACACATTTTTAGCAACCCCATCTCTCAAGAAATTCACGTCAATGTCACTGAGCGAGATATTATTGTATGTCACCACTCCTTGATAAGACGAGTAAATTCCGTCAATAATATTCACTAGCGTGGATTTACCACTGCCGGAGTGCCCAGTGATACAAATTTTCTCACCCGGCTCAAATGTCAAATTAATGTCTTTCAGGACTTTCTTGCCGTAGCCCGGATAGTTATAGCTCAGATTCTTAATATCAACCTCAATCCCTTTATCAAAATACGTCTTAGGTAAGCGTATTCCCATCTGATTCTCCAGTGGTAAATCCGTTACTTTACCTAGTTTATCTACCGCAGTAAGCACGTCGTAAACCGTATCTAGATTGATAATGATTTTTTCTACCGCCCCAATCACTTGCACTATGATAAGTTCAGCTGCCACAAACTGCCCCAATGTAATCTGCCGATCAATTACCAGAATTGTACCTAGTACCAAAACACCTGCTGTAATCAGCACCTTAAACATCACGATAAAGGAGAACTGCCGGATTAGCACTCCGAAGTGAACTTTACGATGCAAGAGGTACTGATTGATATTGTAATCGGCCTTCTTCATGGGTAAACGGGTGGTTCCCGCTACCTTGAAAGAAGATAAGGCCCGGGCGAGTTCTTCCAGCCAAAACGCTACTTTATACTTATACTTTGATTCGATGATGGACGAATCTAGTCCTTTACCTCCTGTGAAGTAGAAAATCAAGATCAATATACCGACCAGTAGAAGAGCAAAGAATACGAAGAACGGATGGTAGAACGATAATAAAATGAGTCCAAAAAGAATTTGCAGCAATGCGGTTGATAAGTCAATCAATAACTTAGGTAGCCCTTTTTGTACTGTCAAAATATCAAAAAAGCGGTTGATCAGCTCAGGAGTATGATACTTGAATAGAGACTCAACATTGATCTTAGGAATGCGATAGGCAAACTCAAAAGCTGTTTTGGCAAACACCCTCCGTTGCAAGATCTCTACCATAGAGATCTGCATGATCTGTAAAACTCCCGATATTAAAATACCGACAATTACCAGTGCAATGAGTAGCACTACTGAGTTGAACCACATTCCCCCAGAAATAAACCCCACGATAGCCTGGGTTCCTAATGGTAGCGAAAGGCTGATAATCCCTACGGCAATAGCATAGATGTAAATGTAAAATATATCCTTCCGCTCGGGAGCCAATAACTGAATGAATCGCTGAAATGGGGTAAGATTCTTCTTTGCTTGCTCACTCTTACCCACTGTGCTGTGAAACGGAAAGGCGGTAACAAATACTACCTCACCGCTCTCATCTAGATAAAGATTGTTCGATAAACTGTTTAGTGAGACGGGTTCAAGGGAGCCATCGTCAGTTATTTTGGCAGCTTTATGCTCTAGCTTTTCATTAAGCTGTACAAAGACTGGCTCAAACTTGTCTGACCCATCGCTCTGAAACAGCAAAATTGGAAAGTCTGCATCCTTTACAAACTCCTGAAATTTGTCTTGAGCAATACTATTGGAGATGAATACCAGTTGCATTCGCTCACCTGATTCCGAAAGATCGCCAATAAAATCATCAATTGACGTAGGGCAAACCGGACAAACATTAGCTACTATCTCTTCCAGTTCAGGAAGAGAGTGCTCATGCTTAAGCGCATCTGAGAAATTGTGAAGCAGAGAGGTGATCTGTCGGGTATCCATAAACCGATATTTTCAAAATTCTTTATGATGTACGGAGAAAGAAATGAAAGGTTTACTTTCACAAAAAATACTATTACTATTAAATCTTCATAAAAGAAAAACTTGTACCTATTACTATAGATACAAGTTTCTCCGCAGTTAGTTTAAAATTGCGATAAAATATTACGCGATTTTTACTAGCTCAATATCAAAAGTAAGATCCTTACCAGCTAATGGATGATTAGCATCTAGTACTACCAAATCACCTTTTATTTCAGTAATAGTTACTGGCACTTGTTGCCCTTGAGTATTAACGGCTAGCTGCTGACCCACTTCAGGAGTAATGTTATCTGGAAACTCGCTCTTCGACACTTCCATGATCATTTCTTTCTTTACTTCCCCGTACGCTTCTTGACTAGAAATATTCACTTGCTTGCTCTCTCCTACCACCATTCCGTTTACAGCTTTTTCAAAACCAGCAATCATCTGCCCCTGTCCTAAGGTAAATTCTAGAGGCTGGTTACGCTTGCGGGAAGAATCAAATTCAGAGCCATCAGTAAGGGTGCCAGTGTAATGTACGTGTACAGTGTCGCCTGCTTTTGCTTTAGACATAATAGTTATTATTTGTTTTAAAAAGTATGTACAGTTCGTCGCTAGGTAAAGTAGTTCGACCGGGCAATAATTCCCGCTCACCGAATAAGTGGGGCTTTTATACGATAGATACTATATCTTCACTGAAAAATAACAGCAGCGCATGTCCACTTCACCAAATCAAGAACTATCACTAGACGAAATCATATCTCGACTTAATCACCAGATGACGGGAACCATAGCGCGTTTAGAAGGACTGTACTTATTATATCAGCAAGAAGGATACCTTCGCGATGAGTTGTGGGAAGAGGCTCTTCAACAAGCCAAACAAGAAACTTTTACTGAGCTAAAACAAAGCTTCGCCATTTGCACCCCTGCGTTACAGGTCGCCTAGTTCTACTTTCCTACCTTTTTCTAAACTTAAACTTCTTGGTGTCGTTAAAATTTGCAAACCCACGAAGAAGTAATGCCCCGCTTGTTTTTTGGATTCCTGATTTTTGGTTTCCTACTCCCGACTGCTGTTATTTGTCAATCTACTTTCACTGTAAACGGCTATGTGCGCGATGCTGCTAATGGCGAAGACCTGATTGGAGCCACCGTATCGATCCAAGAGCGTGCTGGTACCGGAACCATCACTAATGTATACGGCTTTTATTCCCTGACTCTGGCCGCTGGAGATTACACATTGACATTCTCTTACTTAGGCTACCAGCCCATAGAAAAGCAGATTTCTCTTACCTCAGACCAGACCGTAAATGTAGAACTAGCCTCAGGAGAGGTAGAATTACAAGAGGTAGTAGTTTCGGCTGATCGCCCCGATGCTAATGTGCAAGACGTAGCCATGAGCCGGGAGAATTTACAGATAGAAAAAGTACAGAAATTGCCCGCCTTGTTTGGCGAGGTGGATGTTATCAGAACAGTACAACTTTTACCAGGAGTAATTAGCGCCGGTGAAGGTACCACCGGACTATTCGTTCGGGGGGGAGCAGCAGATCAAAACCTGGTATTGTTAGACGGAGCAACAGTGTACAACCCTTCCCACTTTCTAGGGTTCTTTTCAGTATTCAACCCAGATGCTATCAAGAATCTTGAGATTTATAAAGGCGGTATCCCAGCTCGCTTTGGCAGTCGCCTATCTTCTATTTTGGATATTCAGATGAAGGAGGGGAACAACAAGCAGTTTAAAGTTTCGGGCGGCATAGGGTTAATTTCCAGTCGGCTAACTGTGGAAGGTCCCATCAAGAAGGATCAATCATCCTTTATTCTTTCAGGTCGCCGCACTTATGCTGATCTATTTTTACGATTATCTCCGGATGAGAATATACGAGATAACATCTTATATTTTTACGACTTCAACGCCAAAGCTAACTACATACTAAACGATCGTAATCGGCTTTTTCTTTCGGGCTACTTTGGCCGGGATAAATTCGGCATTGCTGATCAGTTTGGCTTAGATTGGGGCAACGCTACCTCTACTTTACGCTGGAATCACCTGCTTTCTGATAAAATCTTCTTTAACACCACTTTAGTTTACAGTAATTTCGACTATGGCTTTGATATTGATGCCGAAACAGCGGAGTTCACCTGGACATCTCGTTTGAAAGAGTACAGCGCAAAGTTTGACGGAAACTTCTTTCCCTCTCCCAACCTTGCTATGGACTTCGGCTATCATCTTTCCCATTTCGACTTTGAACCCGCCCGGATTATTCCCCAAGGTAGCGGAGTTAATTTTGTACCACTAATTCTAGATAATAAGTACGCGCTAGAGCATGCGATATATATCGGTAATAATCATCAAATAAGCCCTCGCATTTCAATGGAATACGGACTGCGCTACTCTTTCTTTCAGCATATTGGTCCCGGAACATTGCTAGAATATGAAGAAGATCGTCCTCTTTCAGATGAAACTATTACAAATGAAACTGAGTTTGACCGCCTGGAAAATATAAAAAGCTACCACGGAGCTGAACCTCGCTTCGGAATGCGCTATTTACTAGACAGTGAGAAGTCTATTAAATTTTCCTACAACCGAATGCGACAATACGTACAAATTGCTTCCAACGCTACGGCAGGTTTGCCTATTGATCGTTGGATTCCGGCTGATACGTACATTCCCCCAATGGTTGGTGATCAGCTTGCTCTGGGATACTTCCAAAACCTTCGGCAAAATACAATAGAGGCATCCGTAGAAGTATACTACAAGTGGATGCACGATATTATTGACTTTTTAACGGGAACCGATATTCTGCTGAACGATAATCTGGAAACTGAAATTTCGGTAGGCAGAGGCTGGGCTTACGGAGCTGAGTTTTTGCTAAGGAAAGATGTAGGACGTACCACCGGATGGCTGGCTTATACGCTTTCTCGCACCCGACAGCAGATTGACGATATTAACCTGGGACAACCCTACAACGCTCGCCACGACCGTACCCACGATATTGCTTTGGTACTTTCTCATCAGTTTACTCCTCGGTTCACTCTATCTGGCAACTGGATTTACAGCACCGGAACTGCCGTATCGCTTCCGTCAGGCCGTTATCAGCTTAACGGATTATCAGTTCCTTTTTATGATGAAGGGCAGCGAAATGGTTTCCGTATGCCAGACTACCACCGATTTGATATTTCAGCAGTGTTAGAAAACAAGAAAAACAAAGATCGCCGCTGGCAAAGTAGCTGGAGCTTTTCAGTGTATAATATATACGGACGAAAGAACCCCTTTGTAATTACCTTCGAAGATGTTTACAATGATGATGTTACATTTGACCCCGGAACTGACGAGGAACCTATTACCTCCCAGCGACCTGCTTCAGTAAGTACTTATTTATTTCGGTTTATTCCGTCAATTACCTATAATTTCGAATTCTAACTGGTATGCGACTATTCATCATACTTTCTGCCATTTTTCTTTTTTCCCTGGCCGCCTGCCAGGAAGAAATAGCGTTAGACCTTCCCAATGAAGATCCTCAGCTCGTTGTTGAGGGAAACCTTACCTATTGGGAGTTCGCTCCCGAACGTAACAGTGCCCAAGTGAAGCTAAGTACTACTGGAAATTATTATTCCACGGAAGTGGATAACCCTGTTTCGGGAGCAACGGTAGTTATCCGACATGAAGATACTTCCGAAGAGTATACACTAGCGGAACAGGAAGATTCTATCGGATTTTACGTAAACAACCAAATTCCAATAGACTCAGGTAATACATATACGCTCAGAATCAATTACCAGAATCAGATGTACGAAGGTAGTGGAACGGTGCTTCCGGTAGCTGAGCTAGACTCCTTTAGTTACCGGTTTATAGAAGATTTACTCTTCTTAGACGACGGATACTATTTTTTCTTCAGCGGACGCACTCCTAAAGAACGAGGAATTAATTACTACCGCTTTTTGATCTACGAAGACGACTCATTGTATAATGCCCGTGAAGATCTGCTGATACAAAATGACGAGTTTCTTACTGAACAGATTGACACGCTACAACTGGCTAACTATGCTTTTGAATTAGGTGACAGTGTTCGTATTGAAATGTACAGTTTAAACCAGAATCAGTTTGATTATTATACACAGCTACAGGAGCTTCTCTTTAATGACGGAGGCCTGTTTAGCGGGCCACCCCGAAACCCCACATCTACTATACGAAATATAACTAACCCTTTAGAGCCCCCGCTCGGGTTCTTCCAGGTTTCTTCAGCTTTTTCGGGTGGTGCTACGGTGGAATAAATTTAAAACTAGAAATATGAAAGACGAAAGTTGGAAGTCAGAAGAGGGAAGCGGCAGCCGCACTGTTGTAAGATACTAGAAATTGATAGAAATTAGGGGCTGGAAATTAGAAATTAAAAGTAATCGCATTTCTCCGCCCTCCCTTTTCCGTTTTCCTTTCTCTAAATGATCAATGACAATCAACATTTAGCCATTGAACAATTGACAATATGTCCGCGCACGCTATTCTTCAGCAATATTGGGGGTACTCGGCCTTTCGCCCGCTGCAAGAAGATATTATTGATGCAGTACTGGCGAGGCACGACACTTTAGCTTTACTGCCTACCGGAGGCGGGAAAAGCATCTGCTTTCAGGTACCAGCCATGATGCGGGAGGGAGTGTGTATTGTCATATCCCCGCTAATTGCTTTAATGAAGGATCAGGTAGAACAACTTAAAAACCGGGGTATTTCGGCAGTTGCTATCTATTCTGGGATGAACGCCCGGGAAATCGATTTCCACCTGGATAACTGTGTATTTGGCAATGTGAAATTTCTGTACGTTTCTCCCGAACGACTCAAAACCGATTTATTTCTGGAACGTGCCCGCCGAATGCAAATTGGACTGCTAGCAGTCGATGAAGCTCACTGTATCTCGCAGTGGGGCTATGATTTTCGTCCGCCCTATTTGCAAATTACTGATTTCCGAGCGGAAATCCCCGAGGTAAATGTCATTGCGCTTACGGCTACCGCGACCGAGCCGGTTAAACAGGATATTCAGGATAAGCTTCAGTTCCAGCGAGCCAAAGTATTTCAAAAAAGCTTCGCTCGCGCTAACCTTTCTTATTCAGCCTTCTATGAGGAAGATAAAGATCGGCGCCTACTAAAAACCCTAGCGGGTGTGCCCGGAACTGCCGTAATATACGTCCGCAGCCGAAAGCGAACCCGCTTAATTGCTAAAAAATTACAAAGTAAAGGCATCTCTGCCGATTACTACCACGCCGGACTCACCAGTGAAGAACGAGCCACTAAGCAGGATGCCTGGATTGCCGGAAAAACCCGGGTGATTGTAGCTACTAATGCCTTCGGAATGGGTATTGACAAACCGGATGTTCGGCTAGTAGTACATATTGATTTACCCGACACCTTAGAAGCCTACTATCAGGAGGCCGGACGAGCCGGACGAGATGAGAAGAAAGCCTACGTCGTAGTTTTGTACGATCAGAACGATCTGGATCGCCTGACCAAGCGGATTGATATTTCTTTTCCTTCGTTAGACTTTATACAGTTGGTCTACCAGAATATTGCCAATTACCTGAAAGTGGCGGTAGGCAGCAGCCACCTTTCCAGCTATGATTTTGATCTGGCTCGCTTTTCAGAAACTTATCAGTTACACTCAGTTAAGGTTTTTTACGCTATAAGGCGACTAGCGGAAGAAGGGTTACTGCAATTAAACGAAGGTTTCTTTCAGCCCTCCAGTGTGCATTTCCGGGTAGAATATCAGGAACTCTATAAATTCAAGGTTGCTAACGCTTCACTAGAACCTGTAATTAATACACTATTGCGAATATATGGCGGTGAGCTTTATGCGAATTACGTTTCTATTTCCGAATCCCAGCTAGCTCAGCTTCTTCAGACTTCAGTTAATAGTGTGATGAAGAAGCTAAAAAATCTGCACGAACGGGAAATCATCAACTATCTGCCCCGCAAAGATCAGCCACAATTAGTATTTATGACTCCCCGGCACGATGCTCGGCAACTTCCGCTTTCAGATACCAGATTAAAGGAGAAGAAAGAATTATACGCGGCTAAAGTGAAGGCGGTGACTCACTATGTTTCCCATCCTGTTCGTTGTCGCACTCAGCTTTTACTGGCCTATTTTGGTGAAAATTATCCCGTAGAATGTGGCGTTTGCGACCATTGTATGCAAAAAAAGAAAGGGAAGTCACCTCATTTCACTCCCGCTGAGCGAAATGATATACGGAACAGTATTATTGAACACCTAAAAAAATTGCCCCAACCACCCGATAAACTCGTATCGGCGTTAAGGCAATTTAATGAGGCCACGTTGGCTAGTGTAGTAAAAGAGATGCTAGATCAAGGTGAGCTTTTCTACGATGAGAAAGGCTGTCTTGATTTAAGTTGAAGCACTTTTTGGGATATTAGCAGACAAAAGCGTCATTAATATCAATAAGGTCTAAATAAGGTTTCAGGCACTTGGTTGTAGTGAACGGAATAATGTTAGAAACCTTGCTTTTACGGGTATCAAACCATATTTCTGCATAGAAACGTCCGGTATAGTAAAGGAATACCTTACGACCCGCAAAATATCGACTGCATAGTAATTGTCCGTTTCCTAAAACGTACTGAGTTCTTTCTTCAAGCGATAACTTATGAAAAGAATATAGATTATCCATGGCAAGTAGTATTTTTAACTATTTATATGCAAAATAGTACTTATGTATTATTTTTCCAAAATTTTGCACATTTTTAATTCAATATCAATTAATATTTTTCTCTTCTTACAAAGAATGATACAACAATTATGCTGTTTTTTTCGCTTTAAAGACTGTTTTCTCTTGAAATAACAAAATTGGGGGTACTCAAAGATTTTTTCAGCCCCCCATAAACGATGTAATGTATCAGTCTCTTTTTACTGAGTGTGTCTTGATACTAATAATGTAACCTACTAAAAGCGACATTATAAAAGAAGGGAACAATTCGGCTATATTGGTTAAGTATGGCGCAATAGCTTCCCACTGAGGTAATATGAACTTGAAAAAAGGAACGCTTAAAAATCCAGTAATCATGGAGGCTAGTGCTCCCTGTTCAGTATATTTATTCCAAAACAGCGAGAGAATCATCATTGGGCAAAAAGTAGCTGCGATGCCTGACCACCCAAAAATCACAAACCAAAAAATGGTGCGAGTCGGTGAAAAATATGCCACGGCTAACGCCACTAACAGTGCAAGGACTGAAAGAGCTAATGTGGTTTTTCTGGAAAAAGCTGATAATTGATTGTCCGTAAGCTGGGGGTGATACACTTTTTGGTACAAATCTCGACTCACTGAACTGGAAGCCACCACCAACAGCGAGTCAATGGTCGACATGATAGCTGATAAAACTGCTGCAATATAAAAGCCACTTATTACGGCAGGTAACAACTGCCCGGCTGAGTACAAAAGTACTTCTTGCCCGCCATTACCTAGCGTAGCAGTCGGGTCTTCGCCTGCCGAGGTAAATAATGCTCGACCTAAAATACCCAGGCTTACTGCTGAAAAATTCATGGTAAACGTTAGCAGTACTGACACCCATTTACCCCGGTCAATCTCAGCTTCGCTCTTGATAGACATGTAGCGAACAAACAATTGGGGCGAACCTAGAAAGCCCAACCCAATCATTATAAAGCCGATAATTTTAGTCAGGTTCAAGAGAGAAAAACCATCCGGTCCCCAGAAGCTTAATAGATTGGCATCTACTGACCCGACTGTCTGAGCTACATCACCCGGAATATGAGTCAGCATTACTAGTGGCAGAGTAACCAATCCTAGTAACATAATCGCCCCTTGAAACACATCTGACCAAGCCACTGCAATAAATCCACCAAAGGACATATAAAGTACTACGATGATGAACCCGACGATAGCCCCGGTGTAGTAATTCCAACCTAGAAAAGACTCAAAGGCCGTTCCGGTGGCATCAATCTGGGCACTCACGTAGATGGTGACGAAAAAAGTCAGGGCAATAGCTGCCACTAGCCGTAGGCGGTGAGAAGTAGCCTGAAACCGACTTTCCAGATAATCAGGAATGGTAATAGAATCAAAATGATCGGTGAGCCGTTTGAAAGGCTTCCCCATGACGAACCAGGAAATAGCTACTCCTGAGACTGTTCCTAACACTACCCAGTAGGCAAAAATACCCCAGATGGCTCCCATGCCTGATAGCCCTAGCAATACCCAAGCCGATGATCCCGTAGCCCGGGAGGAAAACGCCACTACCCAGTAGCCCAGTTTTTTACCCCCGACGTAATAATCCTTAATATCTTTTACCTGACGAGCGGCGAACACTCCGATAAGCAGAAGTATACCCAGATAGAAAACGAGAACAAGGTAGTTAATCAGCACGCTAGAGAAGAATTTTTAGAGCCTGTTGAGCCGCCTCATACGCCTGCTTTTCTTCTTGGGTACGGTTTGGGTTAATACTAATTGCCTTTTGAAAGTGCTGGGCTGCGGCATCTTTTTGTCCGGCTTGCTGCTGCAAGTTGGCCAGTTCGGTGAATGTTTGCCAGTGAGGGTTAGTTCGGCTATTGAGTTCGGCTATCTGCAAGGCTCCGTCAGTATCTCCTTCTTTTACTAAGGTTTGGGAAAACTGACTTAATGTTTTCTGGGTGTCAGGGTAATCATAAGGAAAACTTTCTGTCAGGGTAAGGTAGCTTTGCAGGGCAGCTTCAGCACCACCGTCTTCCCAAGCGGCAGTCATGGCTTTCTCCAGGTCTCGTTCCAGAGATGCGTCCTTAGTATCGGTTGTTCGCTTTTTCTTAGCTTTCCGTTTAGTAGACGCTACGCGTGCTAAGGACTCATCCAGCAATTGAGCTACCTCCAGGTTAATCTGATTCATTCGGGCGGTACTGATTTCTCCGGTATTGCTGAGAATAATGACGGTATACTTTTCTTCTGGGTAATGAGCATGAAAACCACTAAAGCCCCGAATGTGCCCACTGTGAAAAACCATAGTAGATGCTTTTCGCCCTGCCAGTGGCATCTTAGCAACTCCTACCCCGTATCCGTAGCGGTTTTCGTAAGGAGGAATCCACTGCTGGTTTACATCAGTGTAGGGGCGTACCATTTTTTCAACCGACTTGTTTGACAATAACTGCCCTCCGTGTAAAAATTGATCCCACCGATATAGATCACCCACGGTACCATAGAGATTGCCGGCTCCTTGCAGGTTTTGCATGTACATACTGTACACATTCTTATACCCGCCCGAACTTTTAGCGTAACCTGATGCCCTTTTAGGAATAACATCCTGACGATCATCTATTCCAGTAAAGCGCAGGTCGAGCGGCTGAGCAATTCTTTCGGCAAACACCTCACTAAACGGTTTACCCGTCACTTCTTCAATAATGAGGCTTAGAATAAGGTAGCCCGAATTATTATACTGATACCGCGTGCCTGGTTTAAACTCCAGATCACCGCTGACAAATTTTTCCACCAACTCTTCCCGGCTATATCTTCGGTACAATGAATCTGACCACACGTGAGGCAAGCTCGTATAATTGGGAATGCCTGACTGATGGGTAAGTAGCTGGTGTAAGGTCACCTGCTTGGCCACATCCTTTCGGTACTGCGGATAATAGTCAGCAATTGTCTGATTAAGCTTGAGTTTTCCTTCTTCTGCCAATTGTAGAACAATGGCTGACGTGAACTGCTTACTGATGGACGCCAAATTGAACTTGGTGTCTACTGTGTTGGCAATATCCCACTCCCGGTTGGCTAACCCAAAAGCATTTTTGTATAAAACTTTTCCCTGGTGTCCTACTAGTACGGCTCCTTGAAAATCATCTTGCTGGGCAAAAGCCTGAAATATCTGGTCAATTTTTGGTTCCAGAGAAGCTGACGTCTGCCCAAAAGTCGCCGGAATGATTTGCCCTAGTAAGAGCCAACTTAATACAAAGCGAAAGTACGTGTTCATAATAGTTTGGGGAAAACCAAAATTAACAATTCTGCTAAATTTGCGTAACCTTAGTGTATCCATTTTCGACAATTACCCTGCTCATGGCTAGCTTCACTTCTCACCTCTCTGAAAACCAGATTGCTTGGATTCAACAACAGCCGATGTATTTTGTAGCCACGGCACCCTTACAAGCTGATGGTCACATCAATCTCTCTCCCAAAGGGCTGGATAGTTTTCGGGTTCTGGATGAAAAAACCGTAGCCTACCTAGATATTACTGGCAGTGGTAATGAAACCTCCGCGCACATTCACGAAAATGGACGAGTTACTTTTATGTGGTGCTCATTCGGTGAAAAACCCAAAATCTTTAGAATTTACGGAAAGGGTGAGATCGTTCTGCCGGAAACGGAACGCTGGCAGCAACTTATTTCCCATTTTGATGAATTACCCGGTGCCCGGCAGATTATTGTAAACCACATTTCCAAAACGCAGACTTCCTGTGGCTTTGGAGTTCCGGTAATGGAATTTAAGCATAACCGGGATACGCTAACCGATTGGGCAAGCAATCAGGGGAAAGTAGGCATACAAGAATATCAGCAAAAGAAAAATGTTCAGAGCCTGGATGGCTTACCTACTCCATTAGGGATAATTGATTAATGGATAGTGGCAGATGTTCAATCATTCACTAATCATTGCTCATTAGTCATTAATCCGCTACTACTAACCGGAAGCCTACTCCGTGGATATTCTCAACTAGAATGGCAGGGTCGTGCTGTAAATACTTTCGTAGGCGAGAGATGAACACATCCAGACTGCGACCTGCAAAGTAATCATCGTCACCCCAAATCGCTCCCAGAATATCTTCTCGCTTTACCACTTCATTCACTCGGGAATGCAAGAACCCTAACAAAGCCGACTCCCGCTGGGTAAGATCCCGGGTTTGGTCATGATAGATTAACTGCTGCTGCACTTGGTTAAAGTGATACTTTCCCAGAGTTGACAAACCATTGGAAGAAATTTGAGATGGTTGAGAAGACTTACTACGACGAAGAAAGACATCTACCTTCAGAACTAATTCTTCAATACTAAAGGGTTTCGTCATGTAATCATCTGCCCCTAGTTTAAGTCCCGCAATACGGTCCTCTTTTAGGCTCTTGGCCGACAAGAATAAAATAGGAATTTGGTTATCCAACTGACGAATCTTCTTTGCCACGGCAAAACCGTCTACTTTAGGCAACATCACGTCGATGATGCATAAATCAACAGTCTTACTTTGAAAAGCTTCCAGGGCAGCTTGCCCGTCGGCACAGGCAATCACCTGATAATTAGCTAGTGAAAGATTATCCTGCGTCACGTAGCGCAGACTTTCATCATCCTCCACGTAGAGTAGAGTTGCTTTAAAGTTCATATCACCCATAATGCCTACATCCTATTTATTAGTCACGTAATTATCGGGATTCCGATGGTGAAGCGGGTACCTTTTCCCAGTTCACTCTGAACCCCTATTTTCCAGCGATGTAGTTTGCAGATTCGATCCACATAGTATAATCCCAGCCCGAAACCTTTTACGTCGTGCTGGTTACCGGTAGGAACCCGGACAAATTTGTGGAACACTTTAGAAGCATATTCGGAAGGAATTCCCCTTCCTTGGTCTTCAATAATAACGTTAATTGTATCGTCGCGTTGCTCAGTCTTCAATAAAATTTTAGCTAGACTATCACTATACTTGACTGCGTTGTCTAGCAAATTCTGAATAACATTGCGAAAATGCATCGGGTCAGCTACAATACTAGAGTTTTTACTCTCAATACAAGTATCTAAAACAGCCTGATTGCCGTTACAGGTCTGAAACTCATTACAAATACCGCCCAATTCTTCTTCTAGAACAATCGTTTCAGTACGCAGACAAAGAGCTTTTTGCTCTAGCTTGGCTACCTGGAGTACTTTTTCTACCTGCTCATTGAGACGTAGGCTTTGCTCCTTCACAATTCGGGCGTAGTCCTGTAACCTTTGGGGTTGATCACGAATATCGGGGGTTTGTAGCACATCGGCTGATACGTTGATCGTAGCAATCGGGGTTTTAAACTCGTGGGTCATATTGTTAATAAAATCTTTCTGAAGCTCTGACCAACGCTTTTGCCGAAGGATGACAATAAGCGTATAGCCAAAAAACAGAATGACTAACAACAGCACTGCTGATAGCATGAACCAAGTATCCATCTCAGAGAATACATAGTTGGATTTATTCGGAAAATACACTCCAAAGTAGTACGTATATTTATTGTAGAGGGGCATTCCTTGGTAAGTGGATTCGCTTATCTTAGCATTTAAAATACTCACTCGATTGCCACACACCATTTTTTGTTTGGTGCAATCATAAACAGCGTACTCAAAGTCCGCGACAATATTGGCCTTTACTAAAGCTGTTTTTAGATAATGCTCTAGCACTTTGGTATCTACCATATCGGTAAGTTCTACCACGTAGTAATCATCCTCCATTTGCTTCACCGGATGCCCTGAGGGAGACATACTGTGGTAGTGATCTGCCAATTGAGCCGCTACCTGCTTCAATGCCATATAAATCTGCTGGTTCAGTTTTCGCTCTTCAGCATTCCAGATTTTAACGACCCAAAATGACTGAGCTGCTACAATACCCAGCACCGTAATAATACCAAAAGCGACTACCCAACGAATAGCTACGTTCTTCATAAGTACGAAGATAGCCACTTTTGAAGACTCAAGTAGGACTTTAACATTTCGTTAACAAAATCCAATTTTTAGCGAAAATCTTACTTTTTGTAAAGTATTGATTAACAATTACTTATAAACCGTTAAATTCTCACAAAAAGTATAAAATTCTTTATATGAATAAATATGATTAACTTGTCTTAACATAGCTATTACGCATTTTTAGTCAAAACTCAAGAGTAATACAAGAGTCAATTTCATGGAAATAGTTGCCATTGCCAAAAAGCAGAAAAACAAAAAAATACACAAAATCTACATAGCGCTCAGGGACAAAACCCCAGAGGTGACCATCAGTACTGATATTGAAGTTGACCCCAAATACTGGGTACGTCAAGCAGAAACAGTTTCCAACAAGCACGAATTCTATCAACGCATTGACATTCGCATCAAACGAGCGAAACAAAAAGTAGACGATGTGCTTTTATATTTTGAACAGCGAGGGGAAGTATTTTCAAAACATGATGTAAAGCGTCGCTACAGATTGCTTGAGAAAGGAACTGCGTTTTACCAATATGCACAAGCTGAATTAGACAAGGATCAATCACTTTCTGAATCTACCCGTAGGCAGTATCAGTATGCGATTCTTCATTTCAAAAAGTTTGCAGGAAATTTACCTACCTCGGCTGTCACTAATCAAGTAATCAAAGAGTTTTACTATTACCTTTCTCAGCGCATGAAGCCAAATTCATCTGCCTCTTATATGCGTGCCATGCGTAAGTATACGAAACGCGCAGTTGGTGATGATCTACTGTCAAAAAACCCGATGAAAAAACTGAAGCTAATCACTGAAGAAGGTGAGCGAGATTTTTTAGATCGCGAAGAATTACTACAATGGATCATCTTATTTAAGTCTAGAACACTTCCGAAGAGTTTGCAAAAAACGCTTGGGTTTTACATCATGACGTGCTATACGGGAATTCCTCACGATGATTGGAAGCACAAAGAGCGATTAAAGATATTACCTTCCAGGATTGAGTACATACGAAAGAAAGTGAAGCATACTGGGCGCAGACTAATCATTCCTATTGTTGAGGAGGCGCAATTCTTAGTGATGTTTGTCCAGGGTAATACGATCCAGCAAAACAACCAAGGCTGTAACAAAAACCTCAATAAAATCTGCAAACTAACGGGCTTGAATAAGTATATCACCTTTCACACTGGTAGGATTACCTTTGCTACGATGGCCACACTATTAGGTATTGACCACCGAGTCATTCAAGAGATATTAGGGCACGCTGAGTATAAGACGACGTTGCGGTATATTAAAATGGCAGGATTATACAATGAGCAGCAGATGAAGAAATTTAAGGTGCAGGGGTAAGTCCGACTCTTCTCGTGCGCACAAAATGGCTGTTTTTGAGCCGTATAGGCATATTGCAGTCAGTTTGCAGTCGGATTTATGTTAAAATAGAGGTTGTTTTCGTTCATCTTTCTCTTTTTCAATTACATCAAGCCAATATTGGTAACGCGAGGATAAACTAAATGGGCTTCCTGGAGGAAAATCAGCGTTTCGGGTAGATGTGCCGTCATCATACCAGATTGTTTCGCCTCCAGTTAATCTGCATTTCCACTTCTGAACTACTTTTTTAAGAGGTATGTTGAAATCTTCTTCTTCACTCATAACTCGAATATCTTCAATTCAAATTCAACAAAAAAAAGCGAGTTTCCCCGCTTTCAAAATCGTATAGTATTAATGTTTTATTCTAGCAAATGCAGATTGTCACTTTCACTCTCTGGTTCATCTGGCTCTTTGGTAGCGAATGCTAAGTAAGCTTCATTCGCTGGCTTAGAGATACTCTGGTACTGCTTGTATGATGCGCTTGTAGTAACAGTACTGAAAGTAGATAGCTCATGACATGATTCTTGTACTAAGGCTTCCTGACCTCCCACAGTAATACTATTATCAAATTCAAGTTCGTCGGAATTCAATGTTTCAGTAGAGATGTCTACCTCATCGGGTAGCGGTTCAGGGGTTGCCAGCACCAAAAGAGGAATGCATAGCAGGATAATTGCTAATAATTGCTTCATTGCTTTAGAAAATTAAGTGATTATGAATATAGACTTTAATATACTAAGTAATTGTCAATAATGCCAGTTGCATGTTAAGTAAGTGCGCTGCTATTAATCTCATTTAAGAACTCATCTTTCTCAACATCCTTCCAGTAATCTCTAGAGATGAATAAGAACTGTTCTTTCGTCGCATAGTCAATATGAAAAAAGTGGTTGTTGGGATAGTAGCAAATGCGTGTAAACGGAGAAAGATCCGCTAAGATTTTACCCAGCGTAAGCATATCAGCACAAACAATATCAGCCGCTCCTTTACCATGAAAGGTGTGCTCAGAAAGAGTTGATCTACCTTTTTGTTCTTCGTACCAAGCAGGGCGGTAACCGCTCTTTCTACTAATAGTGATTGGCAGATTAATGATTGACCTAATCTGATTTAGGGGCACAATAAAGTTCTGCAATATCTTGTCAGCTATTTCTGGTGACAGAGGGTCATCTGTAATGCAGAAATCCGATATTGAGAAATAGTTGTTCATTCTTTTACCTTCTCATCATCCACCGCCACCTGCGCCCCAGCAGCGATAGCAGCCGCTCCAGCAGCTACATAGCCAGCAGCGACAATACCTAACGGCGGTGCAGCTAAAGCTCCAGCAACCGCTACTACTATCAGTGACCACTTCCGAAGTTTCTTCCAGAACGGCGGGGTCGGAGCTTTCATGCGCTCTACGACGTTCATTTCATTTGCGGATTGCCGCCCAGCTTTTTTCATATCATTCTGATTTTGGTGTTGTCAATGGTGGGGCAAACATCACGGTCATGTGTACATCGGTTTCTCCGATACCTCCGTGCGGCTCATTGGGTCTCATGGTTACAATATCCCCCGGGTGTAGTAGCATTTTTGTGCTACCTGTTCGCCAGTGTAAAACCCCTTGAAAGATTCGTATACGCTCAATCTGGTAGTGCTGATGATCGTCTAGCTCGTGCCCTGCTTTCACATATACATCAAAAATATCTTTGCTGTCATTATGTTCTATGAGCGTACACTTCCACCCCTTCGCCGGATCAATGTAGATCGTATCCCCAACATTCATAGGAACATAGTCTACTTGCCCGGCTTGATACAAATCACTAGCTCTAGCCAAAATCTCACTTTGCTTTTGCTGTAACCGTTTTCTTGTCGCCAGCAGCTCATTTAAGAGGTTTTGTGTTGCTGCTCCTTCCATAGATTGGTTGTTATCTCTAAGGTGTTGATCGCGCTGATTAAGTCTTTCGTCTGATCCACCATCATTTGATTCATTTGCGCATTCAGCGTCTTAATTTCTTCCTCATACTTCTCGCAGCGAGACTCCAGCTTAACGACTTGCCTTTTAGCCATTTTCTCACTGTTACGATACAAAAGGGCTACTGCTCCTGCCAGTATCACTGAGAGTATAGAGAATAATCCTACGACTCCATAGTCCGTAGAAATTTCACTCACCTGTCTCGCTTGATCGAGCTGGAACAGTATAAAAAACCAAACAATAAGCAATATCACTACGTCTACTTTTACTATCTTTACTCTATGCGCCGCCCAGCGACGTCCACTACGGTGTCTCCAAATGCACCTCTAACGCATTGATGAATTTTCCCCAGCTTGGATCGGAAGTCTGATCAATGGATATATCAATATCATTATCCGCCCCGACTACGACGTCCACTACCAGCGCATTCACATTGTCTTCTGCATTATGATTGACGGTTACCCCTTCTACAATCACCGTACAGTTAATAGCGCTTCCTCTATCGTCAGCAATCACGAGCTTCACCCGGACGTTATCACCATCGTTTAGCGGGGTTCCTGTAACATTTCTCACAGTCAATTCTAATGGCCCGGTAATCGGATCATTCCTTCGCCAGAACGAGCGGTTCACATCTGCCGGACTTATGTCTCCTGCGACATTAACCCCAAAGTTATCGTAGTAGCCATTGATGATATGAGTGTTTTCTTTCAGTAGCTCCATGCCAGACCCTTGAATATCACCCGAAGCCCATTCAGCAGAACCGTCAGAAAGGTTTACAAAGTCCGCGAAACCAGCATCGCCCACCGTTCGGCCGAAGTTTGCCCCGAAGGCTTTGGCGTAACTACCCCCTCCTCCTTCAGCTACATCTTGGATGTTGATAGTAAAAGTTTGCACCGCATCGGGTGCCTCGGTATTGGAAGCAGTCACTTGTACTTCTAGGGTGACATCGTCTACTTCAAAATCTTTCGCGTTCACCAGATGAAGCTCATTGCTATTTACCAGCGTAAAGTCCGTTTGGTCAGCTCCTCCGCTAATAGCAAACGTCGGTGCAGGAAAGCCATCAGCACTTAACGTACCGACAAACCCTGTTAGATTCTCATTGATCGTATTTCCTGAAAGCATAAGATTAGTTGGGGCAACATTGGCAGGAAGTATGACCTGGAAGCCAGTGGTTGTGATATTCAAGTCTTGGTAGAACTCTTCAATCATGTTCTTGTCATACGGATCGTAGACCTGCTGGACAATCGTATTGGGTGGGGTGTAACTAGCATTGCTAGTCATGTTGCTACTTGGGTTCGTATCACTCCAATCGTAATCCGCTAATTTTCCAGAAATGATAAACCATTCATCGTTCGCGCCAGCATGACCTCCAATCACACCACCATTTGAGATATATAGGCGCGTATCTACTCCATCGCTATTCGTGCCCGTTGACCAGTCTACTACCACATCAGGAAGTGTTGAAGGATTACTGTCCCCGGTTGAGCTAAGGAAGTAGGCTACATCAACATCGGTTCCCCACAAAGCCGAGCGGTTGGCGGGTAGCAACTCTTCTTGTTGAGGATGTACCGAACAATGAATGATTGTTGCGAACTGATCAGCGTAATCGTTTGTGAAATAGTTAGCAGCCTCTCCTCCGTAACTCATGCCTACCACCACCACATGAAGATTTGCTAACGTTTTACCGTTTTTACTAGCCCAATCCGCTAACGCCTGATAAGCTCCATCACCGTATTGCTGACGGCTCCAAACCCTTGATTGTACAGTTAACACCGCAGCACAGTCCCAGACATGCGCGTAATCACCAGAAGCAGGAGTATCAGCATCAATCATTTGAGAAAGGGTTGAGCCTCCCCTAGCTACATTTCCAGTGCTGGCATTATCTCGAAATGAATACCCTGCTAAATCAATAAATACCAAGTCGCTATTGGTGATATTGTCAGGAGTAAAAACATTATAGTACACCGTCTCACCACTGATATTCCCATTACCAGTGAAACTCTCGGTGCTATGGGTGAAGGCGGTTGGGGCAACATAAGGCGGCGGTGCAGTAGGAGCAACACCTTGCTTGATGAGCTTGGGCATCTCAGTATAGTCAACACTCACTGCGTTGCTGGTAATCGTAAGGTCTGTTAATCGCCCGGTATCTACGTACTGACTCGCTGAGTCAAATTCAATCAGCACTACCTCAGTTAGCCCAGCATCAATGGGTACATTCACACTATTTTGTACAGTTCCATCATCAGTGCCACTCCATACCACGTAGGCTTTCACTCCGGAACTATCAAACTGCGCGGTGTAGAGGCTGTCTACTGTCATGGATGTAGACTCATAGGTATAATTACCTAGTTGGGCTTCTAATTGATGGAAAGCAAACCAACTGTATTTGGGGGCTAAGTCTTCATTGAGGGATTCCGTTAATCCGGAGTTGCCATACGTAAAGCCATCCCCTACATCTACGTCGCGAATCATGTACTGAAAGACTTTATCTACCCCGCCAATTTCTAGATAGCGCAGAATACTTCGCACTAGCCAAGCTGCTTGCACTTCATCGCGGGACAAACCACCAATCGCCCCTACCTGCTGCTTGGAGTTGGTATTAGTATCATAGCCGTATTCGCCAATATAGATGTTGCAATCTGGCTGGAAAGCCCTGGCGACATTGATTAACTCAGTGATTTTCGTAATCGCCGGATCATACTCTGGATGCACTCCTTTGGTGGCGGAATTATTCTGTTCTCCTCCTGCATCATTGGAATAGTGGTTGAACGAAATCCCATCCCAGGGATAATTCCCTACTCCAAATAATTCATCGCAGGTGCGGTAGAGCTGCTCGTAAAACGCAGGGTTGTGCTGATGTGATGGCCCTAGTGTGACGGGAAGACTGCTATCAACTGCCTTGGCGGCATCATACGTAGAGCGCATCATCATCGCAACTTCTTGTGGGTAGTGGTAGGCATCCTCATCGTTCCAGTTGAGCTGCAATTCATTCCCGACCCAAATAGAAGTGAGTAGATTTTGATTCAAGGGTGTCCCCACATCTTCTAAGCGTAGCCCAGTGCCATTCGCACTACCATTACCGTAAATACTGACATAGTGTTTGATCGCTTCGGTGTAGTAGTCCCAAGCATCATCCGAAAAGCCATTCCAGTGCTCGTTATCAATAAACTTTCTATTTCCTGAAAAGGTGTTACTGACTTTGAAGATGATATCTTCTCCCTGATAGGCTACCGGTACAGTGACGATCGCATCGTTATTATTTTTGGTGACAATTGGTAAAGGGATCTGCATTGCGGTGTCGGACTGCAAAAAGGCATTTACCCCGTATAATTGATCGCCAATATTGTGAGTGAGTGTAACGCTACTGGGCGCGTTGGTTGTGACCTGACGAAGGTTCGGGCTAGTATAGTTATAGCTGTTATTGGCGTAGTACGCCCCTGCTTTGGGGTTAATATGCACCTCTCCTTGCCCTGCTAGTTTGATAATCGCCCTTCGCACGTTGGGGTCAGAATGCCCGTATTGCTCACTGCCAAACGCATCATCATCCGTAGCAAAGTAGCGAACATCTTGATACACCCGGTACTGAGAAACCACTTCATCAACGGTTGAGTCCGTAGCATAGTTAGACAAAAAGGTATTGATTCCAACGAATTCCGCTAGGGTTGGAGTGGTGTACACTGGGCTACTCGTGGGTAGGCTATAATCAGGCGAGCCATTGATGTAGTAGCCGTAAATCGCAATATCGTCAGGTACTTTGAGTTGCCTATTCTGCACCCGAAGCCGGATATATTCGGCTTGAAAATTACTAATATCGTGGTATGTCCATTGATTATTATACGCTGCTGAGTTCACGGTTAGAAACGTTGTAAACGTGGTATCCACAATACTTTGTGAGCCTTCAAAGATCAAATCATAGCTATCGGCTGTATGATAGATGCCTATACTATCAATCATCACTTGCCCTCCGAACCACCGCTGATACATAAAACCGTATGGGTCGCCGTCAAATCTTGGCTTTTCAAACCAGTCTTCGTAGCCAATTGGATCATTATCATCCAGTACCCCGTTCCACAAATTCGTTCTATCCCACTCCACATCTATGAACTGGTAGTTATCCATGCGGATTTGCTCAGAGCTGAAAGCAATTAGCTCAGAAGCGGGAGTAACCACACTATCTGGCTTTAACTTATAACTCATCCCCAAAAGCTTACCCCGTACCATGGCTGCAATCAGATCCTTGCCTGCATCCGTAAAGTGGGTACCATCGTGGTAGTAGGTGTTTGCCCCCATACGCCCGTCCGAGAATTGCCAGCCTGAAGGCTCGTTATCTCCTGTCTGTCCGAGCAGTGGGTGATCGCCAATATCAATCAGTAAATCCGCGTAGTTCTTATAGTACTTCCGAAGGCTGTCATTCACCGCTAGTCTATCTGCTTCTAACTGATTATAGCCTGCCTCACCACCGACTCCATAATCATCGCGCCAGCTAGGCGTAAGTGTTAGTACCACTACGTAAAACCCGGCTTCTCTGCGTTCACTGCAGTACTGCTGAAAACTATCTAACGCCTGCTGGATGGTTTGCCCTGCGACGATATCGTTTCTAATCTCCCAAGCGATGACTACATTCACCTTACTCTCATCAAAGGCACCATCTACTTGACTAGCTGCATCAGCGAGCATGTTCCTTGTATTCTGTCCGCTGACAGCAATATTGGTGATGGTTGCACTATTAGCATCAAAAGGATGAATTGCATCCATCTTCGCTGGCCAAGCAATCCCCGTCCCCGCTGAGGTTGATAGGCTATTGCCATCGACAATGATGTTAGCCTGGTCAAAGGGAATGTATCGCTTTGCCCGGAATGCACCTACCTGCTGGCAGTAGCTATCTAGGGTGAGCTGACTAAGAAAAATCAGTAGAAGAAACAGGTATCGCATTATTTTGCTATTGTTCCGGTTACCGTTACATTGAGTGCTGAGGCACTATTATCGCGAGCCGCTACCCAGAAGAATAGCTCCCGGCCATCTCCTAAGTCTCGGGTGGTGATCGTTGTCCAGTTGGAACCGCTATCTTCAGAATACTCAAAGATGAGCACGGTCCCGGCCCTACTCAAGCGAAGCAAGTCCCCTGCTTCAGCAGCATCTCCGCCGACCGTAGAAGGATTCTTCGCATAAAATTCCGATGAGCTTGTCCAAGTCATAATGCCTGGGTTGGCTGCATAAGCATCCGTAGGAGTAGCTTTGATTGCCACTCGCTTACTAGGATCATCAATTTCAATTTGAATAGAGCCGTCCGTGTTTTCGGCTAGTTTTTCAGTAATCTCAGCATAGGCTACCCAATCCGAAATACCCGAAGGGTCAGACGTGAAATCATCACCATTGGTGGTGCCGTTAACTACTGTGCCAAACGTTGCTGAACTACCCCCACCACCTGGACTACCCCCTCCTCCTGGTGAGCTTGCGACTGTGCTGGTATCAACGGCGTAGTTCTCGGGAATAGAGATATGGGTGATACCTCTCTTTTGCCAGGCAATGATTTCGTAGCGTCCTGAGTCCAATGCTTCGCCATCGGCAAGGTTATAGAGCTTGTAGTCGTTCTGATCACCAGACAAAAGAATACTTTCTAAGCCATCAACCAGCAACTCAAACTGATACTCGTTACCATCTACCTGCCCGGAAGCAGGCACGGTGAACGTCACGTCTCCTGTGGCATCATAGGTGGCTGACGTTTGGCGGTTGGTAGATAAGTCAATCGTAATAGTGTTACTGGCAATGGGGGTTTCTGTAATTGTGAGACTTCCTCCCCCGCCCCCTGTGCCTGTTAAGTCACCTGAGAGTATCCATTCTGCAGAAAGGTTATCTGGGTTACGCAGCACTTCCGCCCGGACAAATGCGCCATTACCATTCGTTGTTAGGGCTGATCCGCCTGCGTTGACTGTTGCCCCTGCTTCAGCTTGAAAGGTGATGACTCCGGCAGCATCATTTTGAAGAAAGTACGTGTAATAACCCGCTGGTAAACTGTTGGGCAAAGTAGTGGTATTCGCCCCACCGGTGCGCTGATTGGTTTGGTTGTAGCGGGAAGCGTCGGGAGTATAGCTGGCAGGCATGGCTACGCGGGCTTTACGTAATAGTGCTGCTCCGGCTGGGCTAGAGGGTTTGGGGTCTCCATCTAACGTTCGGGTAAGGTAGAACTGATCGCTATCGGTATGTTGCCAAATCCAAAACTCATCTCCATCAATCCGAGATTTAAACTTCATTCCTGGATTGTATCTTCTGTCAAACGGCTGTCCTTCACTATCAAAGCCGCCGTAATCCGATCGGTTACTGATACTGAATGTCGCAATATCAGCCGACTGACTGTCACCGCCTCGCACATCCAGCACTTTGGCTGACTGAGCGGTACTAACAATTGATAAGCCGTTAGAGGCTGCGTAATAAGCCGCTCGTAAAGTTGATTTCACGTCTTCCCGACCATCTTCGTAGAATGCTAGTGCATTGGCTGACCCAGCGTTATTAATCACGTGCGCCACCCCATAACCATCATTGCTGCCTCGCTGATCAAACACAACGACGGTATCAACGAGCGAATGCCCGGTGACTGACATAATATTGGCTTGGCCTCGAATGACCCGAATACCTACTTCTGCCCCTTCCACGTGGGTACTGGAAATAGTCGCAAGCATCGATCCACCGGATTCAATCAAAATAGATTCGCTTCCTGCAACCGTTGAAGAACGCGGGTTAATCAGGCAGTTGGTGATACTTACCCGGTCAGATGTTCCAGGGGCAAAGTGAATGCCGGGGCCTGAGTCAACCCCTACTGCTTCAGAGCCTAAAATATGTACGTTTTCTAAGAAGAAGTTGAGAGGTCCGCCTGTGGTGGTATACGTCGCCCCTTCAGATTTGAATCCAGTATTACGATAGCGACTAATCCACACATCACGAAGACCGCCGTTCTCGTTCAGGTTTTGAGCGATTACGCCGTACTCAGCAATATCATTTCCCTCTAAGTAGATGCCTTCAATAAGCTGGTTGTGTTCGTAGAAAGATTTACCTTCATCCATACGGATGAGTGTGTCGCAGCCTGCAAATGCAATGATCTTGGTGCTATTAGGGTTTTGGCCTTTTATCCGGATTTGGTGACCTAGCGTAATGGTGCCATTGGTACCAAAATTCCCGCGAGGCAAGGTGATTAAGTCAGCTCTACCCGTAGCATCCCGCTGCGCTCGAGCAACCCGGATCGCTCGCATGATAGCCATACGATCGGACTCATCCGTAAGAGCAGTAGCATCAGGATAATCTACTTGTATCTCGGTTAGATTTGCATACCCTCGGTCATGTAAACCTCCGATAAGCCACTCAGAGATAGGATGGCTAGTACCGTCGCCTATGGCTCCGTAGCGTACTGGGTTAATTACCGAGGCATAGCTTTCTTGCAGTTTTTCGGGGGTGATGGATAAGTCCGTAATTTTATCGGTGGTGACAGCATCAGTAGAGAGTTTAGCACTTGTAATGCTACCATCGGATACACCTCCTGCCGCGATGTCACCCCGTAGGGCGGCCACTGAGTCTGTAACGATATTGCTTAAACTATCAATCTGGGTTTTTCGAGCCAGAACCGTAGTGTCAGCAGGCTTGATATAGGTGTTAAGTAAATCAGCATCAGTAATAGTACCGTTTTGAATCTGCTCGCTACGAACGGCACCATCCGCTATTTTTGTATTGGTGACAGCATTGTCGGCTATCTTGACTTCAACAATACTTCCATCAGCAATAGCTCCTCCTGTGCCGATGTCGGCGCGTAGGAAGGATAATGAATCCAATAAATCTGTGACTGTATTGAGTGGAATTACCCCGGTATGATTTGCTCTATCCAGTAAAAAACTCTGTAGCGCACTAGCAAGTTTATTTTGGGTGAGCGTTCCATTTTGCGCGTTACCTAAATCCAATAGATAAGCAAGTAGGGAAGAATTAATCTTTGGTAACGTGGTGGCTCCATCCGCAATTTTTGCGGTAGTCACTCCATTATCAGGAACCACAGCATTAGATGGTTTGGTGAATAAACGGTTAAACACCCATCCAAAATCTTCTGAGGTTGGATAAGCTCCTCGCTGAAAAAGGAATCCTACTGAGTCTTCAAAATCAGTAGCCCCTTGCAACTGCAATAAAATCGTACTACGGGGAATGCTATCGTTTTGAGCATGGGCTGATAAGCTGAACAAGCCAATGCAAAGAATGAATACTAGTTTTTTCACGTCAATATACTTTAAAGTTGATACCAATACCCATGGCCCCAACCCCGCTGTCAGGAGGGTTGCTGAACGGTAGTCGGATATTATCTTCTAGGTGGAGAAATAGATTGTCTTCCCAACCTTGAGCGGCTAATACCCCATCAAAGCTGGTTTTAAGGCAGTCGTCAATGAGTAGCTTTCTTTCAAATACATGCCGCCCTCCATCTTGGGTGCGGATAGCAAATTCAATGTAGCCATTGCGTAGCCGCCTCAAATCACCGGATTCAGTATGGGTGAGGCTAAAAACAAAGCCGTCGTAGGGGGCAGTAAAACTGCCTACCACCTCAGACAGCAATACCGTTTTTGCTTGTGTAATTCGGTTTACTTTGATGACTTTAACCTCCACCGATTGCCCCTGTAGCGAGACAGGATTACCCGTGCTATCTGGCTTGTCTTTAGCGGATAGCTTTACGTACACTGTACTATGCTGCTGTATTTGAAACGGTTTCTGCTTCATGCCTGACTGTATTTTGTCCATCCTAATCCATTACTATTTTTGATGCCAAACACCACGTAGTCAATAAATACCTCGCGCTGCTCTGAACCCACATCATGACCAAATCGGTAGGCTGCCGAGTATGGCCCGACCTTAAAATAAGGAGCCCGGTTAAAGTCGTCCCAGAATACATTTAATCCGGTATGCTGGTACAGCAGTACTCCATCAATGTAGAGGTTCAAATAGCATGTAGCGTCATTACCCCAGCGTACATCGAGCGTAAAGGTATGCCAGTCATTGTCCCAAATCTGAGGATAGTGAATCTTGGTTCGAATGCCCGTATGCGGGTTCCCAGGCACATTGTAGTCCATGCCATAATCGGCATGAATATTCTGGACAAAGTTGAGGTAATCCCCAATTAAACGGATACGGAAAGTAGCGTCCCGACTCCGCCCAGCCCCATCTTGTTTTAAGTCGACCAAACTACAGTCGTAGTCTTCTGCTAGGGTTGGGTGAATTGGTGGCGCGCCGTGATACACCGAGCTTGTCGCTTTTTCACTCCAGGTCGTTAGCTTCATGCGCCACTGGTAGACGTAGTTGGTGAACATATTGGCGTAACGCGGCCAACTACGATCTCCAGCCACCCTTCCATACAACGTGCTTGCATTGGGTGTTGAGGGAGGAACAAACATCTGAATTTCCGAGCGGGAATGATTCTGCGTGTTACTATTCCTTGTGCCTCCAGATAGATTACCGTTACCATCTCGGTACTGCTTTACTTGATGGCGCGTCACAAAGCCATTTAAGCTTCCTACTACTTCCGGATCGTCGTCTTGCGTGATGACATCAATGTTTCGAAAAAACTCATGATTCATGCGAAGGCCATCATCCGTCGTAATACCTTTATCGTATTCTACCCCTCGCTTGCCTTGAAAATCCCACCCAATAAAGTAATCAAAATTTACGGGCTGGATATACCCTTGGGCTGGACCAATGACTCCTTGTGAGAGGGTTTTTGCCCCAGCACTCATACTAGCCACAAACAGTTGATTTTGCCCTTCTTGAATAGTATACTCCTGTCCGTCCAGCGTATATTTTCCAGGCTCCAAGTCTACAATTAGCAGGTTTGTATTTGCATAATGCACGGTAAAATCGCATGAAGTCCGTGGATTATTATCTAGACTCGTTACTATTTGGCAGCGTAAAGTTGGATGACTTACCCACCAAGAATCTGCACTGGTATTAGTGACAAAAGCAGACTCATCCACTGAGCTGCCCGAAAGTGTGATGTAGGTTGCTATCCGGTGTAGTACGCCTGCGTAATTGCTGGTTGCTTGCCACCGGATTACCTCACCGTTTCCTTCATCGCTGTTACTCTCTGCTCCGCTATCAGGAGACATATCTTGCCCCTGATAGCTAAAGCCTGTACTAGTCTGTACTTCCATATTAGAGGGAAGCACACCATACACATCACAGTGCTCTCCATCCCGACTTACCCGAACACGGTTATTGTCTACTGAATAGCCATGTACTGGAATTCGGATATGAAAGTCATCCACGGCGCTGGTAGGCTCTACGCGGTCAATAACCACTACGATTGCCTGATACCCGAATGCATCTGGGAAGGTCGCCACAATACGACTAGCGTGATTAGCGCGGTCGTTGTAGATCCCTCGATCTAACCCGTCATTCCTATAGCCTTCCGTTAAATCTAGGTGAGCACTAATGATAGATGGATTAATCTCATCGTCAAGCAAGAAACCTTTTAAATCACCATATTCCCAACCTTTTCCAGTGTCCTCAATATCGTTTAGGTAATCTGCCTGAGCATCCACATCACTGTTAGAGCGAATACCTCCGGTATTGAGGTGGTTGGAGCTTGTTCCGTTGGATGTGTTTAACCAATCTTCACTGCTGTCATACAACACAATCCCCCCTGCGCCAGATGCCCCCCGAAGCCAAGGTCTGCTATGCTTATTGAATACCCCGCTCCAGACCCCTCCAATTTTGATTAAACGCTTACCATTGACCACAATCTGAAACCGACCATCTGCCCGGTCATCATGGGCTTCAGTAGAAAGCAGGTTGTATTTAAAATCAACCTTAGACTGATTACCCACCATTGCATGGTTGTTCTGCCAAATGTATCTGCCTAATGGATTTGTCGCTTGCCAAACCAATGGCACTCCTTGTGAAAGATTTCTTGGGCTTACTTCATGCAATATCTTCCCTAGTGCAATCAGCGTTTCAACTGGCTCTTCTTGGGTGAGTCCTGCAAGCGGATTGTTGAATGAATTGTTTTCTAAGAAGTACAGAAAATACGGATCGCCATACAGCAAGAAAGCTAAGGCTACGTGGCGGTATTCGCCGTGTCCGTGCCCCCAATGCTGATCATTGGTTTCAGCATCTACCAGCATTACGCCATCGGTGCAATGCCCAAAAATATTGGAATACGCTAGGTTTCTAAGTTGATCATCTAGGAAAGTGAGATTGCTAGGCAAGAACTGCTGAAACTGCATTTGCAGTAAGTAGTAGTGCGACTGTTTTCCCCCGTAGGTGCCTTGATGGTACGCTCCCGACTGAAGAAAGTAGTTTTGGGCTTCTAAGCCCCGGTTATCATAGAGCGCATCTAAGTAGTTATTGAAGATCTCTGGCTCATCGTCGTAGAAACAAGCAGCCATCAGCCCTGCCTGCAAAAACCCAGTGGCTTGGTGCCCAGCGATATGAGAATCCGCCTGACGGGCATCAATGTCATTGCCCGGTATCTCGGAGAATTTTTCTTTGCATTTGGTACGGAACTGCGTTTTACTTGGAGTGCTACCATCAAAGAACGCACCGCAGGCTTGATAGACCAGTAAGGCTTGCGAGAGGATATTGAGCGCATCCTTACTTTTTTCGTAATCGTTGATGCTGTCTACCCAGCTAAACGCCCGGTTGATGGCATCCCTCCCGATAGATGCATCGTTGACGATAAACGCATAGAATGCCTTAGCTAGTATTTCAGCCGTGCTATTGCTTTGTGCTTTCTGAGTGATCAGATTCCAATCGGCTGCATGAATAGACTTTAACCGATTCGAGCGGATTCTACCCCAATCAAAACCGCTTAGTAGTGCTGCGCGATCTGCATTTGGGCTGTAATCCGATTTACTAGCAATTGACCGCTTATCTACCGAAAAGAAGCTATCCTCTCCGGCCTGCTGCTGAGCCTCGGTGCCTGCTGAAATCGCTTGACTCCATTCGGATTGCCCCTCAAGGTTGACCGCTCGCACCTGGATAAAGTATCCCGTGCTATACTTGAGTCCACCCACGACAATACTGTTACCCATCGTCTGACGGGTGATGGTATAGACTCCCTCCTGCTCACCTAATCGTATTTCGTGGTCTACCGCGCTACTTTGCCAAGAAATACTTATGGTATTTCGGATACCCGTAGCACTTACCGATGTAGGGGTAAGTAGTTGTTGCCGTTGCTTGTAATATTGGTAGAGCGGGACAATCATCAATTAAGGGGTGATTCCACCATCTACGGGTTCTAATACAATCCAAGAAATGAAGCCAAGACCCTGGCCTGCTTGGGCGCGAACAGTAATGGCTACGTTGCTGACTTGGGTAAAATCTAAATCAAAGCTCACAAAAGCGTTGGGATCATTTTGAGGATTATAGTTTTTAGCCGTTCCCCCTACTGATATTTCGGTAATGCTTTGGTTGCTTTCCGAATAACCCCCTACAAACAAATCATAACTACCTGGCGGAATATTACCTAATGTGATTTGCCCCTCCATAGATGAAGTTGGTGTATCTAGGTTGTCGCTCACAAAATAGTTAGCTGCAAGCACCTGTCTAGTGGCAATCTGCCCATCACCTGGAACGTTTAGCCACTCTCTACCCCGCTCAAACGAAGTGGTTATCTCTACTGAAATACCCGTTGGATTACCCTCAATATTAGTTGCGTTTGCCGTTAATACCATTCCTTGCTGGGGAACATTTGCATCATTTGTTGTCGCATCATTCCAATCACTTGAGGCTAACGAACCGTAGCGGTTTAAATCAATCTGCACTTTACCAATATCGGTTTGCTGCTGATCGGTGGTGAATACCCAGTCTCCCTCAAGCTTTAGTGTGCCGTCTGATCTACCGAAGATGAAGCCCTCACCACCCCCTTCTAAGGTTATGGTATCCACATCAGGCTGATTCACATCAATGGTAGTAGGATTTAAAATAAGGTTGTTACCACTGCGATTTCGGATTGCAAGGCTGAAAGTAGCCGGGATGATAGAGGTTTCATTTGCACCACCGTTGGTTGCTCTTAGCGTAAAAGTAATGTCAGAGCTTATATCATCAATAGATAAAACTGAGCCAAAAAACTCATTAAAAATGTCGGTATTTTGATTGTATACCCCTGACTTCGCCCCATAGCCAGAACCCCCACCCGCACCTGTCTGGGCTTGTATCCACGTTATCAGTGAATCGTCTAAGTCGTCTAATGTAAACCCGTTAATAGGCATGGGCGGACTGTTTGAAGTTTCTTTGGTGAATAGCGAGGTAATCCATTTAATGAAGCCCATCGCTAAGGAGATTTATCTTTCTTAGTAGATTCTGGTTTTGCGCTACGGATAGCCATTAAGATTGGGTACTTGATAATATTAGATATTTGCGCTCGCTCAACAAACTCATCCAGTTTTTTACTACTGTCACTACTATCTAATCTAAGCTTCTTTTGATCTCGTAACTGAACGCCCCACTCATAGAATTGAATGGTGTTTTCGTGAGTGATAAAAAGCAGTTCAGCTAGTTTATCAGCCGCAATCACCGATTCTTCTGAGGGTTTTTGAGACATTGGATTTTCTAAAGCAAAGCTTAAATCGATTACAAGCATACTAATTCATTTATGATGAGTGAATAATTACCGCTATACGCGAAATACGATCGAGCCAAATTTGATAAGTCATGCCCAACCCATTCGGATTCACATACTTCGTCAAAATCTCGGTCAATAGATTCTATCCGCAAAAACTCCCCAGGTTGCACCTGTGTGTTACCCAAAGAGCGAAGCAGGTAATTGGCATATGCTTCATACGCTTTCTTACCAACCACCACGATCTTTACCGGAATATTTTCTAAGACATTTTCCCGAAAACCTCTACTTTTCTCGCTAGACTCAAACGTAGACCGACTACTCAAACGAAAGTATAGCTGTACTGGGATTTGGTCATGCAACGTTACCTTATAATCGTTATTAGATAGCGATACGGGAAAGAGTCGCCCATCTCGCTCTTGCAGCTCGCATAAGCCCCAACAGCGAATTGGAATACTATTTCCTTGATAGGTAGCTTGCTCAAGATGGTTACGCTCAATATCAGCGAATATATCGTCTAACAGCCTCACTATACAGTTTCTCTAGTTGTCTTAACTCCTGTTTGGTGGGCCGGAATATTTTGCCGTACCGCCGTTCCAGTGCCTTACGTTTAAGCCCATTCTGGCTATTCTTAAACCCAATACCGTACTCGGCATTACTTACTTGAATCAGGCTATAGTCATTCACCAATTGCCCCGTAGCTTGCAAAATTACCTTGTTGGATGTAGGGTAATTCTTTTTTCTGCGGGTACGTTGATAGCCTTCCGAGTATTCGCCAATACGATTGCCCTGGCTATTGCGACCTTCGTTAAATATCCGGGCTTGCATATGGGCTTGATGGGACGTTAGCACCGCTCTATCAACCCGATCATCGAGTAAGTCATCTAAAGCACGTATGTGCTGTTGTACAGTAGCCATTTAAGATGCAGATTATGGTAAATCGTATACTTCGTAGATGCTTGGTATTTTAAAGAAACACTCATCATCTTGGCTAATGTCAATACCCCGAATCGCGGCTTGCAGCTTAATAGGAAGTTCTTTTTCAAAATCTTCTAAAAGCTCTTTCCCCCGGTCTATATCAATCAAGGTAAAGCTATTCACTCGGCTACTATGCAGTCGTTCTTTGAGCACTTCAATACCAATCCGATACAGAAAAGGATAGGTCAATTCACTGCGATACTTGGTTGTAAATACCTCGCTTGTGCATCTTGTCTTATATCCAATATTGTGCAAGCCTGATTTTAAATCAAGCATAAACACATTGGCTGCTCTTCGCTCAATAATCTGCCAAACATCGTATGCTGAAGTGATTTGATTAGCCTCTTCGCCTTCATAGTTGAACTCTTTGACACTATCGATCTGCACAAAGGAAAGACCGGGTAGTTCATCTATGTATAGACCGCTACCCGGATCAATATCCGTTCCGCGTAAACCAACCCAACCAATCAGATCGCTAACCATCCCTAGGTCGTAAATACCCCGGGAGGCACATCGCTAATCTCAGGAGTATTGGCATCACTCCACGTTACTTGCACGTCCCACTCTGTTTCTGAGTTGATTGACTCATCTACGGGAGGCTGCCCATCAATAGAACAAGCCACATTTACATAATAGAGTGAATCGTAATTCCCTACGACAAACGCTATTTTAAACGAAGACGAATAACGAAGTGCATTCCAGAACCCGTGATTTCCTTTCACATAGTTGGTGAAAAAATTCATGGTATGACTCGCTCCTACCGTTTTAGTATCCTGCGTTCCTCGCGATGGGGCAGTAACCGCAGAGGCGCGAGGATATGAACCTCTAGTCTCTTTGAACAAGATAATATTTCCATCAATCACATCTTGATTCCACTCAGTAGCATCGGTAATATCGACAAATGCTTTACTGATAGGAATTAAGGCAACTGCTACAATTCTACCCGCCAAAAAACAATCGGCGGCATTGATTAGGTAGGCGGGTAATGCCCCGCCCGATAATGTTACACAAGTAGCCATAACTCAAATAAGATTATACTGCTTGAGTAACATTGTAGCCGAATAGCCCAGTAGTACCATTCACAAAAGCGTCGGTTCCGTTCAATGCAGCAGGGATTACAAATAGGTCAAAGTACAACCACCACTTAATAGTCCAAGCACCCTGGCGGCCACCACTCGCACAGTTCTTATCCCACATCAAGGTGTAATCGTAATCGATAGTTGCTATCTCAGGATCCGGCATGGTACCGTAGACAGTGTCACCAATTACATCAGCAAACCGTCCTCGGTTCATGTTGTAAGTGTAATACTGAGCTACTCCAGGGGTTTGCACAAGTACGCGGTCAGCCCCCGCCAATGCAGTTGTCGCGGTTTGATCTTTAAAGAAAGGAACACCTTCACTTTTTTCTAAAACCTGCCCTAAATCTTGCCCTGCGTCATTGGCTGCACCAATATCTAGCTGCTGAAGATAGTTCCGATACTTACCTAATCCAAAAATTGCCCCACCTTCGTTGTAACCCATGTCTTCCATGTCATTCTGGATTTTCATGTACATGGTAGGCTTAGGGACGCCGTTTGCATCTAGTAACTCAACATCTACATACGCCCCAGCAACGGCAATGTTAGGTACATTCGTTCCGATTGCCCCGCCAGCAGCAGCCAATAACTTCTGGTTGATGTTGGTACGTAAAGCTCGAGAATATTGCAAGAAATGATCTTGAATAAAATCTTGATGAGAGACATTCCCTTCAATGACTTGCCGCATGTACTCATTTTCAATGGTTGCTTTCGCTTCTACGTATAAGGTGGGCGCGGTAGAAACAATACCTCGTTGCCATTCCGGGCCTTTTGAGCAGTCAGAAGCCGCAGGATCGTCAGTTACTACCCCATCGCTGATGCGTGGGAAGTACTTTAAGGTAACCCCTCGGTATTCGCCGTCTTGCGATTGATCTTGATAAGATCGATTAAGCTCTAAGGTGTTAAGGCTAGAAGAAAGATATTCTAAATAGCCGATTTTTTTACGTCGGGCAGCCCCTGTGGCTGTTGTAGGGATATACCCATTAATGTCTCCCTGCATCTCTTGTAGGCGAGCTGCAATAGCAGGAGTGGTAATAAGTGCCATGAAATTTTAATGATTGCGAAAAGATGTTATGCAGACAGTTGTATGTTTTTCCGCTTTCTCTTTTCTAGTTGTTCTTTTTGTAGGCTATTTAAGCCTGACATGTCCACGGCTGGCGGTGGATTTTTGCCGTTGGGAATAATGGTCTTAGGATCGCTTTTCTTGGTAAAATCCTTGAAAGCCTCCTGTGCCCAATCATCAAAATTGACAGCTTGTCCCGCCTTGTGAAACTTCAGTTCGGGATTTTCTTTATCCCGCAGCTCCAGAGCTTTAGCCTCTGAATTGTAGATGAGGTTGGCGACTTGTTGAGCCTGCTCGAATTTCTTATCAATAATCATTGACTTGAATTCGTCATTGTCATACGCATCCGCCCAGGTGAGAAGCATCGCGTGCTCCCCAAATTTATCTTTGGTTTTTGAGAGAATATTCTCCCGGTCTTTCTCTTCTAATTTTTGCTGAAACTCGACTTCTTTCTCTTGAAGGGTCTTGGCAAACTCTTTATTCTTGTCTAGAATATCTTCGTGCTTGGCGATTAACTCATCATATTTCGCTTTCAACGCCTCATCGTCTCCACCCTTGGCTAACTGTTTATCAATTTCTAGCTTCCGGTCATCCATGAATTTTTCAAATTCACGCTGGCGGTCACTGGCATTGTCCAGCTTTTCTATTTTAGCTACTTGCTCTTCACTCAAATAGGTTTTCGCCAGTCTGAGTTGCGAGCTTTCGAAGTTGTCAAGAATATTTTTCTTGTGGATTTTGTGGAAATGATCTTTGAAATGCTTATGCAATTCAGGGTGTTCTTTCGCCCCGCTTAGTGAAATCGTATTGCCAATAAGCGTATTCGCATTATCTTCGCTTCCCTCAACATCTAACGCAGTAATTGCTCCAGAGCCCGCTAAGGTTTTGAGTTCATCGTTATTTAAGCTATTGGCAATGCCTGCCAGAAATCCAGATAATTTCATATAGTGTTATTTACCGCAACCTTCACAAGGTGCTTCTGATGTCTTTGCTTTAGCCCCAGCAAACTGAGAGCCTTCAGGAAAGGTAAGTTCTGACTCGGGTCTCCGAATGATTTGCCGGATCTGATATTCCGTCAACCGTCGCCACGCTTTGTTGGCGTAGCACAAGTGGAATACTTGCCCACCTTTAGCTTCTTGTACCACATCGTAATTGACGGGCTTTTCTAACTGAATAGTTTTCCCAAACACTGTTTTTAGAACAACAAATTCTTTTTGCTCACCTTCTTCATTGGCTGGCGGTGGAGCTTCTACTGAAGCTACTTCTTCGGGAGCTCCTTGGGTTGGCTCACCTTCAATGTCTTGGTTAAAGGTTTCTGCCTGAGATGCTTCGTAAGCCTTCATTTCAGCCACTAACTCGGCTTTCTTTTTACTTTTATCGGCTTCAAAGCCCATCACGGCTTTATATTCATCTAAAAACGCTTTTGAGAAATTTGCCATCGTTAGCGGGTCTAAATTTTTGATTTCTACTAATTTGATGGGATTTTTTTAGAAGTGAGGCAATGTTCGTATATTAACCGTATGATTATCATATGAAAACAATATGACAAAATGGAAGAACGAATTAATGTGGACAAATCAAAGGCAGTAAATCTGCCTACCCAGATCATACCAGAGTCAAGAAGTTGGATGGAGTGCGTAAAGGATAAAACCCGGATTAGCTATAACCAACTGGTTAATGATGGGCTTCGGTTGCTGAGAAAGCAGTATGAACGGGAGGATGTCTGTGAGTGTTAATCAACTCATTGATTTCATCACCAAATCAGGTTCTAGCGAAAATTCAAAATCATAGTGATTAGATGATTCTTCACCTTGTGCTAATTCATAGATAACACCGAGTTGACGGATAAAAATTCCAGTGATGATTCTGGGTAATTGCTCAACATCGGTTGATAAATATACTCTATCACCCAAGCTATATTTTGTTTCTATTTTCGTACTGCTACTTTTTTCTCAAATGCTTCAATATATCGTTTAGGAACCGCGTTATCTAATACCGGAATATATTGATGTCTACATCCGTAACCTCCTCGCTTGACGAAGATTGTATTACTATTCGTTCCTGTTGCTTTGCCATTCCAGCTCCTAGAAGTCGATTTTTCTATCTCACTGCGGTGCCAATACTTGTTTGCCCGTCTACGGCAATAGTCTCGGGTCGTGCTTCGGATTCCACCGCTATACAAAAACCAATCTAGTTTTAAGTCTTTCGTAACCGCTTGGGTATAGTTGGCATTAAACTGATTTAGTGCATCGGCGGTAATTTGCTTGCTGTACCGCTCAAGCACTCCTAACCTGCTTTCATTGCCCTGAATCTGTATTCGTAATGACTCTACTAGTTCATCAAAAAACCCACCGCTCGTTACATTTTGTTGCAATAACTGATAAATAGGCTTACTCACGCCCTGGCTAATGCCTGATGATAGTAATGAGTTTTGGGTAAGCCGAATACTATCTTCTACAATAAACTGATACAGCGGCTTATTTACATCAAATGAGATTAACCCTAACAGGTATAGATCCGCTAACTTTTTGATGCTGGCAAAGCTTGCTAGAAATTGTGCTGTTCTGGCTTGATACGTATCCGTAAGAATAGCTTTCTCTAATTCTTGCTGAGAGCGCAATAGCTTAGAAAGATTGGCTTTTGTTGTCTTGATACGCCCATCACTAGTAATATTCAAATCTTTGATAATAGCAATTACCCTTCGGTACAAATGAGTATTCGATTGCTTGATACCCGAAAGAAACCGTTCGCTGGCTTGCTTACTAAGCTGATCAAACTGCTGAAAAAACTCGTTAGCCGACATCTACGGGTAATGTGGTTGGCGTTAATTCCGTTATCATCCCCTGAGCTTTCTCTAATAGCTTTACTTGCTTTTCTTGATAAGTAAGTGAAAGAAACTCCAGATTTTCTTCCAATAACTCATAGACAAACCGCTCAATGTAGCGGTGGATAACTACATCTTCTTTTCGGATTAAGTTTAGCTGAAGTTCTAGGGCAATATCCTCACTTGACATATCGTAGAGCGGATCAAGCTGGATAATCGTGAGCAACCGTGCCTGTTCACTAGTCTGGGTATTAAACCGCCGCTTGGTAATATCCATCTCAAGCTTTTTCTTGTAGGGCGTAGAGAGGTTGTTTGAGTTATTTAGCTCTTCGGTTAAATAATCAATAGTTAGTACGTTAAAGCTGGTAGGTGCGGTAATGACTGGTTGGTATTCGTCCCGCTGCACTTCGGTAAGTAACTGATGATACCGATAGTCATTAATAAAACGGATCATCTTTGGTAAGCAGCGTTTAAATACGTGGTCTGATACTTGGGTAAGGAGAGCATTTAACTCAGAGCGGTCTAATGCTGATTTTACTCCTGACTCTCCGCCTCGGTACTCGGAAAGAAACTCCATATTCACCGCTCGAAACCCTTTGTATTCTTCTTTCTCAATCTGCCTTGCCATAAACTCAGCCGTAGCAATATCGCGTTCTATGAAGCCAGCGGGAGGCATTGGTATGTTGGTCTCGGGATTCAGCGCATTGATTTGCACCTTCTTTTTCTTGTATGGACTATTAGCATCTTTACCACTGATTCGTCTTGGCCTGTCTTCTAAGCTTGGTTGAGGGCAATCATCACAGTCGTCATCAAAACCTGGGTTTTGCAATCCTGCTACGAAGTCATCATCTTCCGTATCTACTTCCCACTCTTGCGGATACATTTTAGTAATCTCTACTGCATCCAAATCACTGGTTTTAGTTACTACTCGGTTCCAGTGGGGTAATACTCCTGAGACAAAGCTTTCGTAGTAATATGGCTCTTTCTCGCCCGTTAGAATACCTCCTAACTGAAAAGCCGGAGGTTCATTACTGAAGTGCAAAAACTCGTTGGTATCCCCTTTACTATTGGCATGAATGACTCGTTCATCGTCAATAGCAATATAGTACTGATCTTTGTTTTTTTGATACGTTAGGATGTAGTACGCTTCAGGTTGATAGGCAAGCACTCCGCTACTAGGAATGATATAAAACGTAGGCTGAAACAACTCTTGATCAGTAATTTCATAGCTAATTGGCTCTACATACAGTACGGCATTAGGATCATAGAGCATTCTTTTAATGAGTACTGTCCGAAGGAAGGTGTTTAAATTGTAATAGTAGGGTAAGCCATCTTCTAAGTATCGCTCTAAGCCTTCTCGTTCATTAATATCGTTTCTTGGAAACGCTGGAAACTGAATATCATGCAGCTTATTATCTAAAGATCGGTGAACAACCGTTTCAACTTTCTTCGCACTAGCATAGGTCACGGGTTGCCAGCTTTCCAAGCGGTACTGCTTAATGGTAGGTGGTTCATTAGGGCGAACTTTATCTAATAAAGCCGATGGATTCGCCTTGCAAAAGTGAACCGCTAATTCACTAGCATGCTGAGTAGCTACCTGATAAAAATCATGGTAGGCTTTATCAGACCTACTTTGATGGTGCCCAATGACTTCCGCTAATTTTTCCTCTAATCCTTCCATCTAACAGAGCGTTTCGTTACTGGCATACGCCAAATCTTCTAAGGTTATTTGCCCGCAGGCGAATGGGTAGCCATATTTACTACCTCCCCCTTCAGGCCAAGCCACCTCGTAGGAAGCATTATCTTTTCGGTAAGCAATACCATCAATGAATAGTATTTCGTGAGAACACATCGCATTGAATGCCTCATGCGCTTTATCGTCAAACCATTGGGTGGCAACGTTGACTGTTTTTCGCATAACTGACCGGGTGCGCTGATACACTCCACTGGTGTCCTCATATCCATTACTCTGCTCGCCGGGAGTTGGTTGATGTAGTATCAAGTTCAGGTAGTGAGCGTGCTCAAACTCGGTAGCTAAATTGTAGTACGTGGAATACGCATAGGCATTTGAGCGGTAGCGAACCGGAACAATTGTGCTGCAATTCAGCATACTTTCCGTGATAATCTGAATAGGATTTGAGATATAGCGAACATCGGCTCGATCGTTTTTGATTATCAAAAAATACCCAACACCTTTATAGTCAAAACTGGGAAAAGTGTTATTGTGGGTATACAGATGAATGCCAGCATCTACATCATTCGGATCAACAATGGGCGCACGCTGAAGTGGGGCAATGTTTTGAGCAAGAATGTTAAATTTTTCATCAACCACAGTGAGTTCATAATCCTGAAAATCATTCGCTAACGGTTGAGGAAAGTTTGTATAGAAGCCAAAAAGCTTGTCTTGTACAAATACGGGTTGATATTGGTGTGCTGCATTCATTAGAGTTGATTGTTATTAGCATTCACACTAAAAAAAACTTCTGGTTTTTGCACAAACACTGAGTTGCCATTCTCAGGGACATTAATACCTTGTGAGGTAGGGTTTTGATCTTGCAGCGACAATGAAACCGATTGACTTACTCCGGATGAGTTGATAAAATCAATGGTAATATTCCTGGTTTCACCTGCCGCCAAGCTAATCGTTGTAGGATTGTTGTAAAAATTACCACTAATGCTTGCCCTGAATTGCAAAGAAGCACTCTTAAGTAGCGGATTAGATAGCGTTAAAAGCGCATCATTGGTGGATGATCCATTATTACGCAACGTGAATGTAATGCTGCCTGACTGAGAGATTTGAGATAAATTAATGCCACGCCAATTCGATAATACTAAGTTGTCGCCAATCACCTCAAAAGGAGTGCCAATCGCGCAGGAAGTAAAATCACTTCTACGGGCATTGAGTTGGTATCTCCCTGCTGGGAGATTATCTGCACTGAATTCTGGTAATGCCTGCCAATTACTTGCTGACTGCGAATTACCATTGATTACTACGATTTGCCATTCAGTAGTAAATACACCGTTAGGATAGCTGGCTGTTGCTACGATGTTGCCGCCTAGTTGAATTAAATCTACACTGATCCCGCAAATTTTAGTAACGGTAAGCGCGTAGGTTGCCTGGCATAATGGATTAGATTGCTTTCTAGCTTCAATAGTGTAATTACCAGCATTTAGTTCAGCGAATAACCGAACAATTTCCTGCCAGTCAAACCCTGTAATAGGATCACCGTTATCGCCGATAATCCGCATATCTACATCAAAAGACTCACCTGAAAACTGCGCGTATGCCCGTACTTGGGCTGGCTCTATGGAGTAATCGGTCTGTACAACAATGCTTAAACCGCAAACGCCATCATCAATAGCAAGTTCGTCCGAAGGAATCCCGCCTACCTGCAAATCATTTAATGTCACCCCTTCAAGCTTGCGCCAGCGGATAAAGTTGTTTTTATTAATTTCTTTGGATATGGAAGGCATGGTTATACGCTCTTAGCCAATAATTCATACATGGTTCCATTTAACTGAAACCTTACCACTCTATTAGGAGTAGTGGAGCCAGAAATAGTTCTTACTTGCCCAATTTGAAATGTATTAAATCCACCCAATCCATCTGGCTCTGAAGTGGTGATTCCGCCATCAACAGCTATAAATCCAGACAACTGCCGAATCAAACTATCCCCCACTCCATCACCTCCACTTTCAAACACTGGAATACGTCCTGAAGTACCCGAAACACCACCGCCACCAGAAGGTGTGGGCATGTATTTCACGACTCCACTATTATCTACTCCAATGTAACGGTCTACCCCAGCACCTTGAAGATAATCTAATTCTAGGTTGTAGCCGGACTGCATTCGGATGCCACGGGTAATAAGTGTCCCCGTTAGTGTTCCGCCCGATAAATTAAGCCACCTGCCATCTAAATCTACAGTAAGGTCGTCTAAGCTGATTCGGCTAATGGTTAATATGCCGTTGGCATTGTTAAATTGTATGTCTGAGGTATAGTTGTTCCCATCGCCAGCACTGCCTGACTGAATAGGCTCTAAGGTGACTAATCCCGAAGGGTTTAGCACCATCATTCTTGGGCTAGGAATAGACTGCTGCCAAATAATGCGATTTGAGCGAATTTCAAAATCATTGTTGCCACCCACTAAGAACGTGGTGCCATCAGCTTTGAGATAAGTGAAATTTTGATCAGCCGACAATATTTCTTCTGCATAGCCATTTTCAATAACCCCATTTAACCCAAGCCGTAATGACCCCAGAATATTCAGGGATTCGCTAACAACACCACCATTGTCCAGTACTACTGTGCCATCAAACGTACCTCCTGTTTTAGGCACTACCTCAGAAAGCAACGCTAATCCATTGAGTGGAACACTAGGGGTAAAACTACCGTCGCTAAGCTGACCGCGTAGCCCTTTGGTGGATTCTGTCCAATCAAACGTACTTAGTTTTACGTCAACACCTCCCCCGCCGCCACCAATGATATTGATTGTTCGATTCTGTGCATCAATAGAAAAGCCTGCGCCAAGCGTCATAGAGGCTAACACTCCTTGCCCAGAATCTACAATCATTCGAGAAGCGGTAGAGGATAGCGGTAAGCTTACAATTTCTTGAGCGATTAAGCGATCAACAGATAACGTGCTGTTGAGAATCATCGGTTCAGCAGAGACATTATCTACTTTGAGCACACTATCTAACCCTTGATTGGCTTTTAGAAATGATATTCCGCCAACGTTTTCCCAAAAGTTGATAACAATATTATTGTAATCAATTGAGGGAGTATTGGGAGCTTCGTAGAATACTAAATCATCACCATCAAAAAAGTAATCATCCTCAAAGGATAGTGCCCTAGATCCAATTATGCACAGAATAGGAGCTACAGGAGTATAGGGTAGCGTAAAACGACTCGTAACACCATCTCCTTTGAAATACGCTGTCCTGGGGGATATAGGATCGCTAGAACCGCCACCTCCGCCACCTCCGCTATTATCAATAATCGTTTGCAGCGTAAGCCCACTGATGCGCTTATTACGATTTTGGCGTAATGGCTCATCTAGGTCAATAATAGGAAAGAAGTAGCGAGGCTCTAGCGTCTCTACTTCTGGCATTAAGGAAATGGGAGCTTTCTCGTCCGACATTCCGCTATTTCAATCAAGTGATACTGAGGGATGGGTGCTAGTAACGGGATGGCTACTAACCAAGTCGCTAACCTGGGGCGGTCAACAACACTACAAGTATACTAAATTCTGAAATAAGAAAAAACCAAGCTGGTTTATATAAATATATAAAGAACTTTTAACGTTATTTTTATTTATCCGTATAGGGTAGTAGTATTGCTCATTTCTAACCAAACTATCACAACCATGAAAGTCGTCTTTTTATTTTTAGTTATTGCTTTTCCCACTTTGGTTTATAGCCAATATGATGAATTTAAGGTGAGGAGAGGCACCGCTAACCATTTAGATATTATTGTTTCACCAGGATTTAAATCAATAACGCTTAGCGGTGGTCATCCAACAATAGCTCGAAAAGGCTTTGGAGACTTTGTGATAAAGTTAAAAAGTGGAGATAAGTTGAGGTTTAAAAGTAAGCAAGGTGATCAAGTATCTTTGATTGGCGGATCTTATTTTTTGCATCACATTTCATTTGAAATGAATGAGGCGCAATTTATTAAGCTTAGAAACGGTAAGATAGATTACATGTATTATAGTGTTTTTGGTGATATTGATTTTTCCAAAAAAAAGGCGAAAAAGTTTAAAGATTACTTAGAATCTCGAGTTTATATATCACTTGATGCTACTCCAAACTAATCACCCTTCCGTCTTCCGTCGTAATAAACGCACCACCTAACTGCTCCCAAAGAATACCAAACTCTTGTACATCAATTTGACGAACAGTTGCTTTCTTGAGCAGCTTAAAGTTTGCAGTGCGTTTCACAAAATTGTACGCAATATCAACCACCCAACCCCCTAACGTTTCGCCTTGGCCATTATCAAATGAGATGTAGCCGTAGTTCTTGGATTCATTAGGTGAGGGTAACGCCCCTTCATGCGCTTGCTGGATAAAGTTCTTCTCAGCAAACGATAGCTTTCGCTCAAAGTATAGATAGTCCGGTTGGAACACTCTGCTTCCGGAGTACATTGTGCCTTGCCTTTCAAAGCCATTCTGTGTCCGCTGTAACGCCTGTTCATCTCCTAACCTGCCAGGAGCATTCGCTTGAAACTGGGTGATGGCTTTGCCATTCAATAACGTTTTCTGATTACGGATAATATCCTGCTCATCATTGTAGTAGAGTAGCGAGTTCCAGTACACACCCCAATTGAGTAATAATTGCTTCGGACTCCACCGAAGGTTGTACATGGTTTCGGGTGAAAAGATATTTTGACTAGGTAAAAAATAGTCTTCTTTTTCTGCTTGGTTGCCAATGGTTTGAATCAAAAAGATATTATCGTCGTAGCGAAAAGACTCACTTTTCGTTTCTTCAAAAGACTCTCGCCGGGTTCGTTCTATCAGGTAGGCGCTGGCTATCCACGGGCATAGTAGTTTCTTTTCATTTTTGACATTGTGAAAGGGAAACAAATATTCATGCTGAGTATGAATATCATCAATAGAGTTTGTTTGATTTTCATCTTTGGCGTAATTCTCAAAGCCTATCTCAAGTTTATTGAATAATAGATCGTCTGCCGTTTCTTCCCGCCAATTAGTTACTGTTGGAAAGTGCAGTAACAATTCATCTCGGTAAAAGTATTCAAAGTTTTCAATGCGTATCTTAGACTCCCTTTGCTCATTCTTTTCTAACCCATACCCAATAGGATGCAGGCAGTTAATCGCTTCAAAAGCTTCACTGAATGAAAACTGTGGGCTATTATCTTCTTCAAATCCTCGGAGTGTTTTGCCAGTACAGATATGCAGGTTGTGAAACGGAGATTGATTCAAGAAATCAGACGAAAGAATATCTGGGGTATCCGTAATAATTTCCAGGTTTCGCTGAATAACATTGGGGATAGCGTAGGTATCAAGTGTGCTGGAGTCTTGTTGGGAGTTCTCGGATATTTCTAGGAAAGAGTTTTCAGGATTAAATGACAATTGAACTGGTATAGCTTCTTCAAAGTTGGTTCCATCAAATCGTATTCTAATAATTAAAGCATTGTTACGACCTATTGTAATCGTTGCATTGTAGGTAACCAGATATTCAGTGTTTACCCCTGGGGTTGGGAACGATTCAATAGGGCTCACCGTGGAATTTAAGGTATCTGCATTTCGCTGTTCTAATTCAACAAAGATAGTATTTCCTAGCCCTCCCTGCGCCAAACTAGGAGGGTCTTTGATGCCAAATAGCAGCTTTAAATTCAGGGTTAACACCCTATCTTTTTCCAGTCCTGCATAGAATATCTGTGGTGAAGTTGAAACATTGTTTAGCTCTGGCCCAGGTGATGGAATGGTTGTTCCTTGAATTTCTTGGAGTGTGGGATTGAAAGGAATAATGTAGGTGTTCTTTACATCTAAAAAACGTAAATCAGCATACGGCTGATGCGTCAAATATTCTTCATTGATTTCAAACCGCGACTGTGCGAATATTTCTTTCGAGTGAAACAGAATCTCTTGAGGCACTATTTCATCTAGCGCAACTCCTTCAATACTCTCAGTTTGGCTTATATCTACCGTGGTATTCAAACGATCTCTGAACTTAGTCAGCAAATCCTGCCTAGATACGGAAACCGCTAGAAAGTCAGCGTCTAGGTTTCTGGTTTTCATATTGAGTAGACTCATATCTACCAATTCCCATTCCGAAGTCGGTGTTTCCCGAAATTCAATGGTGAGGGTTATCTTAGCATTAGTGCCCTGTTCTTGATACGCTGTTTCAATAAAATCCTTTCCTTCACCTTTGAATTCTAAAGGAATATCCCGCTCTGTATAGCTGAAGAATACTCCATGGGTGTTCAAGTCTCGTTTGAAGTGCGAGACAATATCGGTGAAGCGTTTAGGCTCTTCACAGACTAATGACTGGGGTATACCGTCGCGGTTGGTGTATGATAAGGTGAATCGATACATTACATTCGGAATTCGTTGGCATCTTTTTGTCGTAAGCTCGCTTTTTCTTTGATACCCACACTAAATCCGTGATAATCCATATTGAAAATGGTAGTAGGATTATCTTTTAGTTTTCGCGCTAGTAGGTCAGCTAGCTTTTCTTCATCAAAAGCTTTACTCGCCACTGAACCACCCGCTCTCAGATACTCTTGAGCCATCACAGCAGGCGATCGCAATGATTCTAACTGTTTAGCAATCCTAGCAGTGCGTTCCTCTGGGTTCTGCAAAAAGCTTTCTATTAACTCAGCAGGCATGGTAGATTTTTCTAGCAACTCGTAGGCTTTGAAGTACTTTTTATTGTGTTCTCTAGGCACTACTCTCTCCCCTGGGGTGAGCATGGCATGCACTACATCGTCGTTAACGTTCGGGCCAGGTACTGAGGATACCCCTTTCTTGTAACGAGGAATGGGTTGGGCAACAATAGCGGCAGTTTGGGTAGCTCCGGCTACCCCTGCGGCAGCAGCTAAAACAGCATTAAGTGGTGGCGGCGCAGAGCTTAAGGCTCTACTAACAGCAATTGCAGTATTGATAATTGAATTAAATACGCCAGCGGCTTTGTCTACTACAGCTTGCCTTCTTAAGATAGCTCTTCGTTTAGCATCAGTTTCAGCGAGAACGCGCTCTTCAGCCTGAGCGTTGCCGCGAACTAAATCTAACCGCTTTTCTTCAAATTCTTCTAACTCTTGCAGTCTGCGATCAGAAAGCCCAGCATTAAAGTCGGCAATGGATTGGGTAATAGAGATAGTAGCGGAAGCTATTTCTTCTGCTACACGGATACGTAATTGTCTTTCTTCTTCTATCTGCTGCTTAGCTGCTTCCGTTTCTTTATTTAATCGGTCTTGCTTTATTTTGAATAATTCATCAGCCTGTTCTCTAGCTTCATTGACGTTTAGCAGTTCTACTTCATCTAGCCCCAATGTTCGGATTTCTTCCTTGGTTTGCTCAAGATCTTCTAATAATTTATCTAAAACCCTTGGATCACCAATTTTCTCAATACTATTTCTTGCCCGAATAGCAGATAGCTCGGTTTCATCTAATTTCTTTTGCAGCTTTTCTAGTTCAGTTTGAGTAAGCGCGGTGCTAAAGTCTCGGTTAGCATCAATCAAACTACGATACTGAGTGACTAGGTTTCGCTGAGCTTCGGTAAGCTGTTCGGTAGGTTCGGGGCCAATCGAATCCTCTTGCCCTAATGCAAAAGTTTTAAGCTGTTCAATTAACTCGCTGTAGGTGCCTTTCATGATATCTAACGCCTTGTTAGTGTCAGAAAGTTGAGCTACATAATTCTGCCCTGCCTGATATTCAATGCCAGCATCAATGAGTCGTTGCAAATTTTCGCGCTCTTGTTGTAGATCTGCTATACGCTGGCCAGCTTCAGCAATAGCATTCACTACTTCATCTTGTGATAAACTATCGGAAAGAGATGCGGCGAAATCTTCAGCTCGCGACTCAGCTCCTTTAAATACATCAATAATAGCATTTGTCCAGCGAAGAAGGTTGGCTCCAGTGTCCGCTAGAAATGTGCTAATCGCTGTACCTAACCCTTTAAATTGATTAGAAAACCGAACTAACTCTTCATTCAGCTTAGTTTGCGCCTCTAATTGCGCCTCCGACTGTTCAGTATACGCTTTCTGTTCTGAGCTAACATCTTCTAACGCTCCATCAATATCTTGTAAGGTTGTGAGGAATTGTAAGCCAGTTTTTTCACCTGCCTCACCAAAAATATCGGCAATTGCGGTGCCCACTTTTTGGGATTGAGGAGGCAGGGTATCTAGCTGGCGACTAATGTCAATAATAATATCTTTTATACTAGTTGCTCCAGACTCTAAATCTTTTTGTATCTGACGTGAATCTAACCCAATACCTTCTAATGCATCAGCAGTGGCTTTAGGAAGTTCGCGCAAGCGAATCGTCGCTTCTTCAATAACAGCCGCTCCATAGTCATTAAAAGTACCCGCCCTGGCAGCTAATACCTGCAAATCCACAAATTCTTTCAATGAGAAGTTGGCTTCTTTGTAAAGAGCTGGATATTCTTGCAGTATACTCAAATATTCTCCCGCAGCGTCTGCCCCCTCTGTAAAACCTCTAGCTACTTCATCAAATGCCTCCTGTTGTGATATTTGAAACTGTTTTGAATTAGCATTAACAGCAATCAGTATTTCGTTAAAATCAGCTCCAAACGTATCGGCTAATGCTTTAATTTGCGCTGTTAGTCTGTCTAGATCTGCTCCCGACGTTCCAGTAAGCTGAGCAACTTCCTTTCGGAATTTTTGGGTTTCAGCCACAAGTCTTGCCATCTGCTCAACCCCCTCTTTGAATGTAATAGCCAGACCTAAGCCTCCCAGCAGTTTACCCATCCCAGCAAATGAAGTGTTGAGCTTAGTGGATTGAGAGATCGATTCACCGATAGATTTATTCAAATCACCAACCGCACCCTCGGAGCTTTCGGCTGATTTTTCTATATCTTTGAAATCACTCTTTACCTGCCGAATAGCAGATTTATCGATTTGATAGCGAACAGGAATGTCGACAGCCACGGCGTAAGAAATGAGGTGAGAAAGAAAGGTGAGCTAGATACGCTCCAAGCCGTGGTACAGCCGTCTAAAGACAGTGAAAGATAGTAAAATTAGGTGGAAAGAGAAAAAAGTAAAAAGTGAGGGGTTGGTGCGGTATCTTCCAGTGGACTAAGTCAGACACACCTCCCAAACCAGTTACTCGGTATTTCCAGGTACTCGGAACCTCACATTAAATCGAAACAGTGGCCTATCACTGTTTTTTGTCAAATCAACAAAGACACAACGATGCAAACTGCCTTCTTTAATCATTCTTGCCCAATATACTTTGGGTAAAGGTTGATCTGCACTGTTAGGCTCGTAATGACCTTTGAATGGATTCCAATAGAAGTTGATGTTTAAAGTCATTTTTCCAACGCCGCTATTTTCTTCTCTAAAAACAAGTGGTAGCCTAGCACCGACTGACTTAGTAAAAACCGATACTGATCCGGGTCAGAGTTTGATATTTTGTGATACCCAATATCACGTTTCTTTTCGTTTTCTATGATTTGAGTTTTGAACGATAAGTAGTCAGCAAGCTCTTTTTTTGCTCGCCTACTTGAAATAGGGTCTGCAAATCGCTCTCCGAGAAACTGCTCAGATTGAGCAAGTCGGAGACTGGCTTGCTTAAAAAAAAATCTTTGACTTTCTGCTTACGAAAGGCTTCAATCTTTTTTACGTTGTAGTCGTAATCGTAATCTTGTAAATCTTCCTCTTCAGTAAAGTATACTGCACTGCAAAAGTTGTACAACGTAGTAATATCTAGCCCAGTTCTGATCGCTTCCCGCAAAGCATAGTTAAGTACAGAGGCTTTAGATAGCTCTCCTCGTTCTAAGTGCTGCTCTAACTGCTCTAGGGTGGGCGCAATGTGCGTAAAGGAAAGTCGGTTATGAAACTCTGTAAAAAAAGCTTGCGTCTTGTAATACCGCTCTACGGGCATATCCAGTAAATTGCCAAATGTGTATAACCTCCCAAATCCAGGTAAGTCAAAAGCGAGCTCAATCAACTTCTTGTAATCTGGATGAAGAAGGGTGTGCGGCTTTTCGTAGTAGAAAGGATTTCTTAGACGAAGTTTCATTTATCTTGATGAATTGCTGTTGTTATTTTGCCCCAAAAATGGGTAAACGTTCTAAGAAAAACAGTTGGAATATTTAGTATGCCTTGACTGCCTTGCCGCCCTTCCCATTGCAGTATATGTCCACGTCTTTTTAATCGAATCGCTATAAAAATCTCAAACTGATCGTTAACCAGTTTTTTGCCAGTCCATAATTTATCGTCAATATTTGAGTTCATTCTGTATTTTGTGAATATTTATTTGCAATAGTTCCCACACTTTTTCTTCATACGTTAGTTCGAGCTCAGTACGCTTAGTGCCTATTGAAATAATGCCAACATCTAATTTTAAATACTCTACTCTTTTTAAAAACCTTGGGGTTAGTAATAGATCTCCCTCATCACTAAACTTAGCATGAATCAACGGAATCTCTAACGTTTTGCGAGGTTGGCTGGATTGTCTATTTTGATTTTTTAGCTCATCAACTTTTTCATTTAAATTTCCTTGATAACATTTGCATACCTCCAAATCACGCTCCCGCCAAGCAATCTCTTGTTTGTATTGATAAGCATCACTTCTGGTTTTTTGACGGGCATAGAATAACTGATATTTCAAAGCGTGTTCTCGGTAAGCCCAAATACCTAGCGCAACTATTAATGATATTGTGAGTATTGTGGTTAATGTCATTTCAATCTTTTAAATGAATCAATACCATAAAAACTATTCAACGTCAACAACTGTAATGTTATCGGTTTATCAGCATGAAGTATGGTGTTGCAAAGAACTTTACCACAATCATCAACTATTTCCCAAAGATTAGTATGAGTTAGCCCTATGTATGATTTTCTAACTGTACACCTTCTTTCTCTATATAAAAACTCATCACCGTCTACTAAAAAATTGACACCTTTTACTCTAAATTTAGCTTTTAGCTCATCATTGACAATAAATAGCCAACGTATCTTACTGTAAAACCTACATTGCCCAAATTTGTGCCAACCATCAGTATACACTTGAACACCCATCACCCTAACTCAATTCTCTGAGGCATAAATCGCGTTACCAGGTAATTGAATCCAGCCAAACTAATGCAATACACTGGCCAATACCAGATCGAAGCGTGTACCCCCGAAAAAAAGCCTACTGTACCCCAAATGCTTGGCATACAGATTACGCAGGTAATAAATGGCTTTGCCCAGTAGCTACCAAAAGTGTTTTTCAGGCTTGCCCGAAGAAAATAGAGTAATTGCCCTTCAGCACTAATAGCATTTAAGCCGAATATGAATAGGCTGTTGGCTAAGAATGAAAGTAGTAAACTATCCATCTTGATATTGTTTTTCTAAACGATCACCTACTAAAACAGCAAACAGCAACAACCCTAATTTCAAGTCAAACAGTATTCCTATGCCGATTAAGCCTTCATAAAACAAAAGGATACCACCAACCAAAAGTAAACTACGCTGCATGGCGTTGGTATTTTCGCGGGTTTTTCACAAAGTCAGGAAAGGCAGCATTCATGATATATCTTGATATATCAAAAAAGTGCCTCCCCTCAATACTAGTCTTAATTAAATTGCCATGCTCATCTACCCGCGCATTTTCCATGTCCTCAATCAAATGTGTGCAACTTGGGTCAATCTCAATAGTAGCATGAGTTAGAATGCTATTGCAAAGAGGTCTATCCTCCGAATGAGGTAAATTCCTATTGCGAACTTTAATGTGATCGTTACGCACTCGCAGCTTACTTTTGATGATTTGCCAATCACTACGGTTACTGTTGGTGGTACGTTTACTACCCGTTGCATCTCCGGTAATGATAGGGTTAATGATACGAGCTCCGTATTGGGAGTAAAGATGATTACATAAAGCCTCTGTTCCGCTATCACGAAGCTGATGCTCTTTTTGAAATTGTAATGTAAATAGATTAGGTCGTTGAGCAAACACATTCGTTACAGGGTCAACATTAAAATCGAATCCAGACCATTGCGGTAAATGGGGATTGTACACTAACCTCTTTTTTGATACATGCTTTGCTCTATCAAACATATAGAAGTATGGCCTATCGTTCGCATTTACCCGTCTAGCCAAGTATTCCTGGTCAAAAGTGAGTGGGTCTAGCTGATTCTTTGCCTCATCAATTTCTCTAGAATCAATAAGTGGATTGTCGTAACTGGTATAATGGTGATAAGACCAATTTTCCAATTCTTTCGCTTGGTCACAGATTTGAGCGAAATAGTTGTAATTACCTTTTGGAGTTGATAAGAACCAAGCGTCTCCTTTATAATCCGTTAGTGTTGCCCGAATCGTTTCTTGCCAAGCCTGTTTATTCTTTTTGGCTTTAGCAAACTCATCCATGATTGCCCGGTGATACTTGCGACCCCTTCCTGAGTCGGGATCTTCCATACTCCAAAATTCAATCTTACCACCTCCATGAAAATACATCACCCGAGTATTTTCATTTTTTTCAGTAATAGCATCTTTAAAGGTTGATTTTAATTCTCGCCAAACATCCTGCAAGTCTTTGTAGATAGGAAACCAAATGCCTACATACATCTCTTGTAACGCAATCGCTGCTAATAACACAATCATAGAGCTTTTACCAAACCTACGACCGCACTCTACAGCATTAAAGCGTTTACGATTCTGAAGAATCTTCTTTTGGTTGATATGTGGACGGGGTAATAAGATCAGTTATTTCTTTATCAAATGAAACATGATGCTCTGATTTCTGCTTATTGTCTTTTTCATAACCACCGTGATACTTGAGAAGCTTTTCCATTGCATCCAGCTTACTGTATCCTTTCACTTTCTTGGAATAGCCTTCAATATTGCCATAGCGATCTTTTATCTCTTCAGACTCTAGCTGCTGAATAGCAAAACGGTGATCGTCGGGCATTTTATGAATAGAAAGTAAACCACCATTTTCGTCGTAGATCTCTTTCTTATCAAATCGGACAATCTTGGTTAAACCTTCTAGTACTTCGGTGATGTCGGCAATGCGTTCACTTTTCTGTTTTTCTAACTCTGATTGAATGTATTGTTGGATAACAGGTTTTGACAAGTTTTCTGAAGCAATCTGTTGAGCAGAATTTTCACTATACCCCGCTCGAATTGCAGCCTGCGTAGCATTCAAATCTACCATGTATTCTTCACAAAACCGTTTCTGCTTATCCGTCATAACCTCAAAAAAAACAAAGGGGTATCTCACCACCCCTCTGTCAACTATTTCTACAAAAACAACCTAAATTATATTTTCTATGCTGCCTCATATGCCTCGACGGGCTGAATAATCTCACCCTTCCGGGTTAACAGTTCAGCATGGATATACTTCATGCTTTTGCCAGAGCTAATAAATAAGTCGCCACTATCTTCTAAATCAAGCTCTTTCGCTTCCAATACTGCTACACTGGCATTATCGGCGGCGGCTTGTGCTGAGTCAATCAGATTCTTGTTCATGAATAGCAACAAGTCTGACGGCTGGAATCCATCCATCATTGCTTTAACGGCTGCTACGCCTAGCATAATAACAGCGTCTTTGATTTCAATTAATTCTTTGGTTCCGTGTTCTCCGGCCATAATATCTCAAGTTTAGTGTTTACGATTGAGTGAAATCCAACCTCAAGAGCCTATCTTCTCGGCTGGGCTTCGGTTATTCAGTGGCTGGCATAACGCTAGGTAGGCAAAGTTCCTGTTGCTATACACTAGTCTTGACTCTACGTGAAGACCGCCGAGCATTCATGCAATTTCATATGCACGCGAAAATCAAGTTAAATTTGCGTGGTGCAGATGGGATTTGAACCCACGACCTCTGAGTGTTCCGTCTCGCGGTATCTCGGCCACCGTGGCTCGGTGCTCTACCAAGCCGAGCCAATACACCAGTAAATAATATTTACCTCGAATGTAGATGAAATCTTTGGGAAATGCAAGTTCATCTACTCAAGCAATTTCTCATGATCTCTAATAGAAATATCACACTGAGCAATTGCCGATGAGAATTTTGCCCGGATTTCATTGTACGTCTTTTCTGAGAATGGCGACTGATGATGCAAGCTGTCCAGCAGTTTTAATGTGAGGTAAAGATGTTCTTTCTCAGATTTTCGGTAAGCGATATGCTTAATTATCTCAAGTTTGTTCATAGTATTCATGTTTTTACTGATTCAGAAATGAAGGGTGTTAATCTCTTTCTTCATTGAATTAATTAACTGCCGTTGATTTATAGAAAGCCAGTAGAATTTATCAAGAAGCGTATCCCGCAAATCATGCTTGGTTTTATGTAGTAATGGTGCTTCTTTAACTTTCTCAACTTTTAAAGAATTTACATAGCGGGTATCTACGCTAACCACATAAAGCCCTGCATATATTGGTAATTCAATCTTATCTACTAAATAGTCAGGCACACAATAGTAGAACCGATTTGGGGCAAAGCGTTTTTTAAACCGCACTTGGCAACACTCAGCCCCATAAAAGTACTTTCCTTCATGTATACCACACTTTGAGACAGATTCGCTTCTCCAGCTTTGATACCAACCTGCTGGATTTTGAAGCTGAATATGCTTTTCCTGTTTCTTAAAATCAGCACGAAAATCTGACAATGATATTTTGATTTCAATCTCAATAGCGTAACCTGATTTAGTCAATCCAAAATAATCAGATTCCCAACCAAACACATAGCTATTGCATAGCTGGTAGTCATGCCTTAATTCAAGCAAAGGTTTTTGTATAGTAGATTCTGTAAACATTATTTCACAATTTACTCTTTCTTCTTCACCATCCTGACCAGGTCACGCATATTGATCTCAATAGCTCCTAGAGCTACCGCTTTCTTTCGCTTACTCATGCAAATATCAAAATGTTCTAAGGAAGTGCCGTAATCCTGAATCCACTTTCGTTGTACTCCAATCTTATCAGCCATTTCAAGTAACTCCGTTTGAGTATCAGCAATCATGTGGCACATAATCATTCCGCGGTATTTTGCTTTCATGTTATCTACGTATACAGCCATAGTATTTATTTTTCATTATTCTTTCAATCAATTACCCCATACTTCAACCGCAGCATATCCATCTCAATCTTGTGGATTAGCTCATCAATTCGATCGCGGTGTTCTCTAATCTTCCAATGCATGTTATCCTCTACGTCTTGCGCTTTACGGTGCCGAGCGAGTTCTTCTTTTAGTGGAATGCTTACAAACGGCGGCAATTCAAACTTTTTGCGATAATACTCTATTCTGGCAACAGATGAATTTGCTAGCTTGGCCATTTGCTTATGAGTGTATCCAAGCTCAGTGCGGATGTCTTCGTATTCAAAGGTGGTCATAATGCATCAATTTTATCGTATACTTCATCACCGTACTTGTCTACATGCTCTAATACCGCACTGAGCTCTTTCCGGATTCCGGCCACTAGCTTTACATGCTCATCTCGATATGTTTTAGCAACCCTGAGCGCAAAACTCATTCTTCCAGGGGATAACTTATCAGGTAGAGTAGATCGTAGCGTAGCGGGGCTTATTTTGACTTGCTTGTACTGCTGTTCTAAGTCTATCAGAATAGGCACTAGTGCTTCAATGTATTTAGCCGCCTGAATCGTTATGCGTTCATCGGTTTGATCCGCTAACTGATCGTTGGCGAATTGCATTGCCGCTTGTTGAAGTTGGTCGTTGGTCATCCCTTCAGTTCTTCAATGAGTTTTTCAATTTCTTCGTCGTAATACTCCCTAGCATCAACACCTGTATCAAAATGTTGGGCTTCTTCCCGAATTGCCTTTAGCTTATAAATTAAAACTTCAGCAATAAACACATACGTTTCTTTGGTACCATTTTCAGCAAACACTTTAGTATTATCAATATATTCCTTGATTTGTTCTTGGATGTTCATACAAAGCAGGTTTTAACAATGTGCTTTAGCATAGATGCTCTAAGTTTAAGAAAATACGCTGGATTATTCTTCACGGTCATGAACGTTAAATCCCAGTGCGGACTATGGGTTCCATCTGAAGTATAGCAACTATAGCGATCTCTATCATTTTCAATCTGAACATAGAGTGTTCCTACAGGGATCTCTTTGCCAAACCAATTGAATGGTTGTAATAGGACGTACACTTCAGGTGTGAAGCTTTCTGTTTCTAGCTTTTTTTTCATTTCTCTTTTGTTTTCATATACTCATGATAGGCCATAGCAAAGCCTGTAATATCTGCTGCGAGCTTCATTTCATCCCAGATAGCGCAATAGGGCAATTGCTCTGTCCAGGCTAATACTAACTCCTTGGCTGGATCTAGTTTTTCAATCGGCAAGTCAGCCCTGTATGCTTGGGCTTTTTTGTGAAATTCTTTACTGGTCATAGCTAAAATGGTAAAACTGGTAATTCAAAAACATGATAAACCAATTCGTTGTACTGAACAGTGCCAATATAGTGCGGAGTCGATGATTGAATTTCATCTCCAGTGTATGCCACCTGAACAATAACCTCAATCATCACCTTTTCATCTGAATCCACTAAGCACCAAAATACTAATTCGTCACCTTGCATCGCTGTGGTTAGTATTCTGTAACCAAATGGTAAATTTAGTTTTACTACGGCAGGTGTTGTTGGTAATTTGTATTTGTATACTGTTTTCATAACCCTAAATCCGTTTGCTGTCCTTCAAAATAATTAATCGCCTGGTCTACATGCTTTTCTAATTGCTTAGACTCAGAGAGTAGGCGTTGCTTATCTGAACTGTGGCGGATGCTGCCAGGGTGCTTGTAAAACGCGCGTTGCTTGTTTCGCATTTGTTTGACCAGGGAAAGGAATTCAGTGAGTGTCATGATTATTGATTTAGTTGATTTTCAATTTCGCGGTAGATACCCCCTCGTAGATCATAGTCAAAATGCACTGTGCCTAGATTTCCTACAAATCGAAAGCGTATTTTTTGGACGTGAATGCTGACAGTGTTATTGTCAAAATTCCGGTACACCACAAACCCATTATCGGTTTTATTGTAAAAGTTACTCGACCCAGCAATATCGTACAGCGTTGGCACCTCGTAGTTCAAGTTTCCTGATTTATCTTTGACCTTTTGAAGCTTTCTAGGGTGAGCAATTAAGAAAATATGAATATCGAGCAGCTTGGCAGTACGAGATAGTTTACTCATGAATTCTGAGATGTACTGCGTCTCCGTGTAGCCTTTCGGGATCTTGTGCTCGAGATAGTTGTAGGGGTCAATTAAAAACCCCTTAATGCCTTTCCTAGCCACCAACTCCTTGGCTTTTCCTAGCAACCCATCTACCGTTAAGTTTTTCTCGGTGGTATTCACAAAAAAGAAATGATCATTGATGTATGCTTTAGCGTCATATGCCTGCTGAACACTCATTCGGTTGGTGTAGCCTGTATAGAAATTGTCTTCAGTATACTTTTCCATCAACTTAATGATGTGTAAATAATACGGCTGATTCTCTGCGCTAAATACCCCAAACTTCCATTCATGTAGCTTGGAAAGCTTCACCATAATTTGATCTAAAAACTCACTTTTTCCTGAGTTGGGAATTCCTGAAATGGTCGTTAACTCTCCTGTTCTAAACGAAATGTGATAATCAAAAGCAGGGTAACCACACGTGTTGCCTTTTGGATAACCAAAATTATAAATCTGATCGAGTTCATCCTCCACATCCTGAACCCGCGTAATGTTCTCAATAGGAAACTCTAGCAAGCTATCAAAACATTCTCGCAACCGAGTTGCACCGTACTTGGTGAGCACTTCATTGGCATCTTTGCATCCGGTAGGGTACTGCAAAATAAAGCAACGTTCTTTCCCCAACCTTCGGGCTAATTCGTTTCTCAACTTAATACCTGGCTCATCGCTATCAGTGGCCAAGATGATTTTCTTTTTATCGCTAAAATAATCAATGCAATGGTCTAGGTATTCTAAATTCTGATTGCCTTTACTGGCACCATTAGGCACTGATACTACCGCGAATTTTTGCACCTCGTAAAAACTTAACGCATCAACCTCCCCCTCGCAGATAACCACCTCCTCTTTGCCTTCTAAGTTGTTGAGTCCATAGAAAATGAGTTTTGCCCCGTAAGCCATTTTGAAGTCTTTTTCCCGGCTACGGTATTTGATATTGATGAGCTTCTCGCCTTCGTAGTAGTTGAAGTTGATTGTTTTTTTTCGCTCGTCACCAAACTTCTCAATACTTTCAGTAAGCCCAAAATGTATGATCGTTGCTTTACCAATGCCTCGCCCTTTCAAGTATGCTAATGCAGCATCGCTAAGCTGAGTGTTGTTGTAGTTGGGTATTTTGTATTCTTTTTCAGGCTTGTGCTCATTGAGCCGTTTTAGACTGCCTGACCATCCGCAATGATGACAGTTCCAGAGTCCTTCGTCGTGATCCACTGAAAGCGATGTGTCACGCTTGTTTTTTCGCTCATGGCTACACTTAGGACACTTTACCTTCTCTTGCCCTGAGTTGCGCCGCGTGGTAATGTCGTAGTTAGCAAAGGTATTAGTTGTCATGCATGGCTGCCCATCGCTGGCTGTTTACTTGTGATTCTTCCATCTCTCTGCGTTTCTTCTCAAGTACGCGTTTTTCTTCTTCAGCAGAAGGTAAGTCTAATGGGTGTCCCAACGAAGCTAATAGCTCAGCTTGCTGTTTAAATCGGGCATAGCTGTAGTTGCCACGGTACATCTCTCCGTTGACATCTTGCTGAATTTTCCAGTGATAGCGTTTGATGGCCGCTTCCTCCCCCTGGTTTTCATACACATCCGGGAAAAGCCTCATCCAGGGTTTATTAATATCAATCACCTTTCGCTGATCACTCTCACCAGCTTGCTCTAAGTAATCTTGCCAGTGCTTGGCGACAAACAACGTTTCAGGCCGAATGTATTTTCGCTGATCGGTATCTTTCCACTCACCATGCTTACACCGAATCACTTTTTCAAAATCTTCCAGCGTCGCCCCCTGCTGATGTCTTGCCCAGATATTTTTCATCCGGTTACCCGCTGCATCTAACTCAATACTTTTGCCAGTAATGTTGTTGAATGTATCAATGACAGATTGGGCAAACTGACGCTTCGCGTCTATAATATTATCTTTCCTTTCCTTTCCTTTCCTTTCCTTTGCATTGGGGGGGCTATTAGGGTGGCTATTTTGATGACTTTTTGTCCACCTCAATTTTGCGCCCTTTTTGCCGCTCTCTTTAAGTATAGCCCGTTTTTTTAGGTGCTGAAGCAACCTAGGTGAATAGTACTCATCAAAACTCATCATTTTTTCATCAATTGTTGAATCTTTGATGAACAACCCTATTTCAACACAAAATTCTAGGAATACCAATAGCCTATCTTTAGGGTGGCTTAAGCCTACCGATAGCCCCCCTATAGCCATGCTATTAAGCTTACCATCACCAATCGCCATGCGCTCGATAATAGCCCAGTACAACCCATACCCCTCCCATCCATATTCGCTACGAAGGTTTAGAATTTTTGCGTCGTCTTGCGCATTGTAGTCATGCGAAAAGTAGAATGCATCTTTCTTCATTGTCTCAATTATTTAAGTGTGATAATTCGTATTCTAAGTTTTGGTAGAGGTCTTGGAAATAGATGTAGCGTCGGTAAATTCGGTTGTAGTATATACTATCCTTCGCTGTTTCTGGCTTACATAATTCCTCCCAAGTAGCATTCATTTTACGTAGCGCATCTTGAAGGCGATAGCGTAGCAGCTCCTCCTTACCTTTTTTATAGATTACCTTCATGCGTTTTGATAGATAATTCGGGTGTTTGGCTTATAATCTAGCACTAGCATAGAAGCCACTCTAGCGTGCTCAGAGCATCGTCTCTTCCATCCTGTCATCTTACGCCACCTTGTCAAGATTACTTCTTTCTGCGCCTTAGAAAGCTTACTTCCCTTCTTCCAAGAGGCATAGCTATTTCGGGTCTTATCTGGGCGAAACATCCGGTAAGGCACACCCATATACAGTAAGTAATCATCCCAAATCTTGCAGTCACGCTTAATGCTTCCCGCCCCTTGCCTGGCTGCTGCATCAAGCATCGTATGACGGCCATAGGTGGCTTTCCTGGCATCTTCTACAATGACTTCAGCAATTTTATTTTGAAGCGCACGAACGACATTCATTGCTTCATGTATACTCATTGTATCTATTGCAAGAAATTGCCTTTCCTCCGTATGCCAAGTGGCAATGCCTGTGTTTACGCCGGGGTCAATACCTATTGCTAAATTTTTCATATCAAGTTTTCGTCAGGTACAGGTCTAAGGTGAAAGTAACCGCCGTACATGGTGTTGACGTGCGCTCCAGTATCTTCAAAAAACAAATGGTTGGCTTTACGTTGAGCACTAATACTACTCTTGGCTTTCAAACGATAGGAGCGGCTACGAAAGCCTTGTAGATAGCCTTTTTCGTCAAAATACGCTGATTTAATAAACGCGTCGTAGGTCATCGGTAAATAGATTTCTTGTGAACCAGAAAAGGCTCTGATTCATACTCGCCTTTTTCATTAATCCAACTAGGTCTGTGGCCATCTACGTAAGTAGCGTGATAGCTAAACTCTTCTGACCCATACTCATACACCGTTTTATAGCCAAAGAATTGACATATCCTGTCTGCCATAGCCTCGTAATCCCCTTTCATCTCTTTAGTAAAAAACCCTGCTTTAGTTAGATCTTCGATAGGGATTAATTCGTCCATAAAACTTTTTAATAGGGCTTTATCCTGATACTTTCCAGAAAAGTTAAATGATAATTGTTCCATGATATTAATGATTCGCGGTCCGGGTCGCTGGGTGATCGTACTTCTCTATCTTGTAGACCATCTCATCAACAATACCCTTCAGTACGTCTTTACTGGCTGAGAGGTACTCATTGCCAATGGTTTCTTTTTCCTGCGCATCAAATACCTGGTGAGGTAGGTTGTCCCGGATGAACTTACGCAGCTCAATGACTTCATTGTAGTGCTCTATACACTCACCTGCCCGCTTGATATTTACATTCGAGAAATCCGCTTGCTGCAATGGGTCGTGCTTCATTAAATCCTGCATCAGAATCATGTTGATGGTCTTTAACTGCTTATCCGTTGCTTTCTTTTGGGTAGGTTTACCGGAATACCCATCATTCGGCGACTCAGTCACGCCTGACCGGGTCACGCCTGACCGGGTCACGCCTGACCGGGTCACGCCTGACCGGGTCACGCCTGACCGGGTTGGTTTTTCTGATAAGTTTTTCTCTACTGCTTTATTAAATGAGTTAACATATTTCTGCTTTTTAGTTTGCTCGCCTGACGCATCCATATCCTTATCTGTCACCAATCCTAGCAAAGAACTAAGTGCATATCGCCTAAAGTAGGTGACGGCTGAACCTATCACTTGAAAGTCATTCATTCCTTTCAATTGTACATCGCTAGGAATTACGCTATTTGACTCTATTGTTTCTCCTGATTCTACGTGAAAGACAACCGTTTTTAGGGCTGATTCATTTAACGCTTGGTAGAACCCTAACCCATGCTTTTTTAGTATTGGGTTAATCTGCTCAAAGATAGCAGGCAAGTCGGCGTAACTGTACCCATACCCTTTCGCTCCTTTGTGGATGACTGGAACCTCTTGCTGAAAGGCTGCCAATGCTTTAAATAGATGCTTCATTAGATTTTGATTAAATGGTTTACTAATCCTCTTCCTTCGGCCTCCTTGGCTTCGGAATCATGCCTAGCCTTCGAGGCGGTCGATTCGTTTGTACTGGAACATCCAAGTATTGGTACTGCTCATCCCAGTAGACCGGGGGTACATGGCTAATGTCTAGGATTGTGCCTGATACAATTTCGTCTTCTTTGCAGCTACTGGCAGCGAGTAGGCATAGCAGTAGCAGGAATAAATTACGTCTCATGTATTGGTTTTTGGTAGTTACTGAATTATAGCTTGACGTTGCATTCAATCCGGTCACTAACCCGGTTAAACTTGTCTCGCACCGCCTCACCTAGATTAATATTCAACCGAAAAGCAAGTATATCCAAGTAGGTTTGTACGTCGGCTAATTCGTCAGCTGCTTCACGGTCAAACTCTTTTTCATCAATATCACCTCGCTCAAATTTCTTCCGTAGATTGGCGTACTCTCCTAACTCGCCAACGACAGCTTGTAGCCATTGTGCGGGTGACCAGTCAGATCCGTCCGGTTCACTGTGAGCTGGTTGCATGTGCTTGTTTTTAAATTGAGGCAATCGCTTAATATTAGCTTTCCGTAGTTGGTCAAATGTTAAGTCTTTCATAAGATTATTAATTAAGGGATTTGGTTACGATTGATTAGCTAATTCCAGCAGTACATCGGCGTGGCAAGGTTCTTCTGAAGGGCAAAAACACACTAAATTTTTGCCTTTAAGGGGTTTTACAAAAGATGTGTTTAGCTTGCATTGAACCAAAACCCAATCTTTGTAGGCTTGCAATAAAAGGTCTAGTGCTGTATGTTTTCCAAAGGAAGCTCCATCATATAACCCTTGACCATTTGGGTTAAGTATCATGTACTCACCTGTCTTTTTTCTTCTTCCAACAGGTGACTCCTTTACGGTCACTTCTTTTAGATAGTATGGGTTTCCCCAACGGCTCGTTCTATCGACGATTATTGCGTTTTCTGGCTTACGCCAACCCTTGGTTCGCTTGCGCTGGATTCTTCGTGGTGTAATGGTAGTGTCTTTCATATCTCTACAAATTCTAGCGTTGGATGCCCTTCATACACCGCTGAGATGTCTATCTGTTCAATGACTTCTTCGGGTACGTCAATGATGAATGAGAAAGGTTTGAGTTTTAATCTATTGTGTACTGTTAGCCATGCTGCTTTGCCCTCACAAGCATCAAATTCACGTATCATTTCAATTGCATTAGGTGGTAGTGGTATGCAGTAATCAATAAGACATACATCAACAGTTAGATCATAGGTAAACGGATTAATGTCTGCACTACCCACCTCTGCGTAAGGAAAAATGTCTCTAACAGCGTTAGCTACCCAACAGTTAGTTGATGCATCAGATTGTTCGCCATAACCACACATCAGTGATTTCTCTAGCGACGCTTGGTCGCAGGTAATTTTTAGTTTCATGGTATCATTTAGTTACACTAGCTCAACACAAGGATAAGTACCCACAAAATTCTCTAGCTGCTGATCAATCAAATCAACCGCCGTATCGCGCATGATCTTTTCTAGCTCAAGGCAGTAGAATTGAAACTTAGGGGTAGTACCATCTACTTCTACTTCAATAGTGAGTACTAGTTCAGCATTCTCCTCACCAATAAAGAGGGGTAGACTGACATCAATCGTTTCGGGTAATTCATCCTTGAATTTTAGTGCTCGCTTCACCGAGTCTTTAGTGTTGCCCTTCCGATCGTCGTCTTTCTGAATCTCAGTTTCAAACTTATAGGAGAAGCTTTCAAGCTTTCTCTTTAAGCTCCTAGCGGCATCCATATCAGCGAACACATGCGCTTTGGATAGAATGAGCTTTTTGAGCTGTGTAGCCGTAAAACCTGACCCACTACCTACTTGGAAGGCCTTCAAATCAGGGTTTTCCACAAGTTGAGCAATAATAGTGTTGCCAATGGGTTGGTTAGGATCAGTGTCAAATATCAATTCACGTCTTTGATAATGATAAGTCACCTGCCCATTGGGGAATTTTTGTTTCTCTACCCGAATACGAACCCACTCCCATGCACCAGCCAGCGTCGTGCGTAACTCTTGACTTGTTGGTTCTTGTACTTTAGCGGCCTCACCTTCCCGGACAATAATTTCAATAGGAATGTTTGGGGCATCGCCCTCAATGTTGACTGATAGGTTTTCAATGTTCATAGTAATAAATTAAGCTTGTTTTTGTAATGATTTAGCGAACATACCGATGTGCTGATCGATCTCTTTGGCTGATAGCTTTCGACTCCGTTCCGGGATGTGATTGCCTTCGATATCAAAGAACTCGAGCGTCTCTTCTTCGTCGTAAATCAGGCCGTACACCAGTCGCTCTACGGTATAGTAGCCCTTTTCTACCTGTTGGCTAAGATTGTCTCTGCCTTTCTTTAAGGCATCCGTACCAATGGTTTCGGGAATGCTTGCTTCAAAGTCTTCCGAGCCCTTTTTGATGGCATCGGTAATGGTTTTTTGAAGACTAGATAGGCGCAATACCTCTCGGTTCTTGTCTGAAATCTTGCGCTCTAAGTCTGTGATTTCTTCAGGGGTGTAATAGACTTTCTGCTCTTCGCTGTACTTTTCAAGAGCGCGGGTTTTGATGTAGTCGGCTAATCCTTCTACAGTCATTGTTTCCGGCAATGCAGGATGTTTCATCGTATGATTGATTATTGGTTACTAATTATTCTGCCCCACTGCTCAGCCATTGCATTAGCGATGCCGGGGAATGTTTTGCTTCGATCCTTTGCTCTAATTGCTTGCCCATTTGATGCACTCATCGCATCTGTGAAATATCTTTTCTTACCGTTTGAGTCTATATAAATTGGTTCTGGCTTATCAATTTTGGTTTGCTCAGTAAACATATCACCCTCGGAATACACTAGCTTCGGTAATCCTTTAAGCCACAGCCACGTTGTTTTAATATGTGGGTCACCAAAGTAATAAGGCTGTATGGATTGTGAATACTTGGCAATTGTTGGGCTAGCGCATCCTTTCGGATTCTCCAGACAGATTTTTTCAATGGGTGCTTCCCAAAGTTTAGCGAAGAACTGTAGTGCTTCTAGCCTTTTTAAAACTCGTCCTTTATCATTCCAATACCCGATCCCAGCATAACTCAGGTAGGTACACGGCGGATGCCCAATCATCATATCGTATTTACCGGAGTAGGCTTCCTGCAAAGCATCTCCCTGTATATGCCATTCGGGCTTACCTCCTGAGCACTCTTGCAAATCACAAGAATACGCCTCATGCCCTCTTTGACGAAAAGCAATGGTTACTGCCTGGCTTTCTTCACAAGCAACTAGTATTTTCATACCTCTACCTTTTGAATAAATTGAAAATCACTCAGCTTCCGGTTCGGATATTTTCGCCGAATTATACCCTCGGCTTCTTTTTCGCTTCTGGCTCGTTGTCGTCGGCAGTGCTGTTTGCCGTCTACCTGGTAGCGGACTACGTATTCGTGTTGGGGGATCATACCTCCACCTCCTCAGCCATCGTAGATACTCCTGAGCTAATCGTTAGCCCTTCAAACGCTCCGGTGTAAGGTTCTTGCTCAGCGCTTTTCCCCCACCGTGTAATGGCGATTGACCGTAGATGATAATCTACCTTAGATAGTAATTCAGATAGTGAATGTAAGTCACCCATATAGCTCATTGTGCGGGCTTTTGTTAAAGAATAATCATCTGTTACGATCACATCAATGATGGCATCTAATCTTCCGGTAATAACAAATCGTTGTTTGCTCATTTCTCTGAATTTGTAAGGGTGAAGTCATTAGTTCTTGTGAGAGGCTCTGGGTTCTTCGGATAATCATCTAGAAACCCTTTATCCTGCGAACTACCTAGTAAGCAATCAAGCTCGGCTTCAGTCCATTCTAGCTGTAAGGTTAAAGTTTGAAGATCATTTTTAATCAATTTCACTCTATGCTCTAGCTCATTTTTGTAGTGGATTACAATGTCGCGGACAATATCACCACCAACAGGATTTGAATTGATTTTATCCCGGCATTCTTGTAGCAAATCAGCTATTTCGTTTTTAAACTCCTCAGAGGTTTTGATTGGCTCAGGCCATTCTTTTTCATTTTCTTTCATTTTTCTATAATTTCAGTAGGTGAATAATATTCTAGTAGGCTGCACACCAGGATAATCAGTATTGCGAGCAGTAAATGCTTAATCTTTGTGATAGAATTTTTCATAATCCTCTTCATATTGTTTTCTGCGATAGCGTAATAGTTGCCCAGTCAGGATGCCGATGATCGTACTGCCGAACAGGATACCAAGTGTGTAAGCGATAATTGTGAGGACGCTCATTGTTGTCTCTTTTTATATTCTTCAATTGCACTACAAATCAGCAGCGTAAACAGCAGGGCTACGCCAGTGTAGACTAAGGGGAGGTAATTGATGTCAGTCATGGAATGGGAGGGGGTGTGGTGTTATATCTTCTCTATTTCACTAGCGGGTATCCGGTGAGGCATACCAAATAGTGGTTGATTACTAATGATTCTGCCTTGTTCTATGGCTCTGCGAACGGTTATTTCTGATTTCCCCGCCTTGATAGCTGCCTCTTTTACACTGTACTCTTTCTTCTCCTCTATGCGTAGACGTAACTCTTCTAGCATCTCATTCATTTCCTGCATCTGCTGTACAATCCGTTGATTGCGCTGCTGTATTTGGTGGTATAAGGCTTGTTCGGGAGTCATTGTTAGCGGTATAGCTTTTGATTGTCTTCGCGGTCTTCGTTTCGACAAACCTCCTGTGCCCACATCCGTTGAGCAATCGCCAACTCTCTGTCCTTCTGCTCAAGGAGCTTTCCAGTGACATTTTGGTTGTCAAGTTTGTCACTGATCTTGTCAAGTGTCTTGACAATACCAGATAGTACCTCAAGCATAACCGGGCTTAGATTATCCGTGGATTGTCGTAGCTCAACCTTACCCTTATTAAGAAGTTCGCTAATCTGTTCGTCCATCCATAAGGCAAATTCTGAGGAGATCCACCGCGCAAAGTCTACGGCTAGTTTCGGGTGCAGGAAGGTTCCTTGCTCGAAGTCAGAGTTGCCTTTTTGAGTGATGTGTAAATTCTGCACATCACAATCTAATTTGTTGGCTAACGCATTTGCGTAAGATTCAAATTGCTTAGATCGGGTATACCCTCTAACATCTTTTTGAAACTGCTTAGCAGTCTGCGTAGCGTTCACCCATCCCTCATCAGTAAAAATGATAGGGAGCTCTTGATAGGCTTTTGTTAGATAGTGGTTCATCGTGACAAATGGTTAAATACTTTTTGATTCTCTGATTAATACTTCGGTCACCTGCTCTAATAAGCGGTTGTGGCGTTCGAGTAAGGCGTGGTACTTGGATTTGTATTCCAGCAACTCTTGATACTCTCTTTCCTTTTTATTCCGCCGCTTAGTATTAATGATTGAAACCGAAGGGTAGCGATAAGGAAGGTATTGTTTGGTGTTTATTGAACATTGAGTCTTCATCATGTGATAGAACTCGCGGAACATCAGCCAGTCAGAATCATTAACCCGTTCTACTATCTCAATGGTGAAAGCTTCCTCACCAAAGAAATCATATGTTTCTTGAAGCAGCTTGTTGTCATGAGTGCCGTTGCGTAATGCCCCTAAATGTGCCTTGCATCGCCCATAGAAGCTTTTTGATTGTCCGATATAAGATTCGTTTATCGGGTGGCAGGTGATTTTGTAGACGGCAGCGACGTCATTCATTGTGACAAATGTTCTGATACGGAAATAATAACATTAATAACAAAATTGAATCTATACTTCTTGAAGATCGCCAGCCGTTTGTTTGGCCAGATAGTCCCGTTCAATTAGTTCATTAATGTATAATTCGTATACTTCCACTTTACCTATTTTCCGCTTTTTTAGCTCATCAGCCATCCTTAAGCGTATCAATTCATCAAATTTCCCCTCATCTACTTTAATCCTAATGTTAAGATTTAGTCTCTTTTTCATTTTACTTTGTTTTGGATAACAATCCAAACATAAATAACATAAATCAAATGGCAAACATTTTTTTTCATTTTTTTTGATAATTCCGACATTTACAACTACTTTAGTACTTAGTTACTAAATAATTGTATTAATGTTAGTTTTGATAGAACCAACAACCTTGAAAACAAGAGGAGAGCGTTTACAATACTTAAGGACGCAGAAAGCGTACCGGGATAAGAGAAAAATTAAGCAAGAGGATGTAGCTAATCAATTGAGCATTTCTAGAAGTCGATATGCTGGCTGGGAAAATGATAATATTGATAATATTGACGATTTCTACATAGAAATGCTAGCTAATTACTTTGAATCGACTATTGCTTATATAAATGAGGGTATAGAGGAAGAAAAGAAAGAAATAGAGGAGGCATCAGATCATTCGGATAAAGATAGTTTACCTAATCCTTACTCAATCAAAGACACGAACTTGCTCCTAAAAATTATTGATGATTACAGAACAAAAGCTGAGGCATCAGAGCAACGCGAGGAAGAATTAAAAGAAAAGGTTAGGAAATTAGAAGAAGAAAATCGTAAGTTAAAGGAGTAATTTACACTATCAAGTGACATTTTTTCTTATATTTCACCTATTTTTTGTCGCATATATACTTATAATAAGTATTTAGTTATTATTATGAGAACCAGACTCTACCTTCTCCAACAAAAAGCAATGCATATGGTAACAAGATACACCAAGTCCAGAAAGCGGGTGAAAGAATTGGAGGAAAGAGTTAATCAATTAGAGAAAGAAAAAAAAGAGGTGAATTGATGAAAACAACTAGAATCGGGACAACCCAAAGACCCCACTAAGTCTTTTTACTCAGGAAAATCGAAAAAAGAATGAAAACATTCAGATTAGATGTATGCGATGGTATATTGTGTTGGAAAAAGACGGCTACCAGCTTCCGTTGTCACAGAGCCCCTCTGAATTTGAATGATAATCTACTGCACAAGAATTAGTGATGATTTGCGGAAATTACTTGTTCTTTGAGTTGCTCCTGCACTAATTCAAGGTTTTCAATGACTTCAGGAGCATTTGGATTAAAATTTAATGCTATTTTGAAATCATGCACCGCTCCAATTAGATTCTCATGCTCCTTCTTTGCTAATCCTCGATTGAAGTAAAAATCATACCTATCATAATCAAGTTCAATAGCTTTTGTGTAGCTTTCAATAGCTTTGACCCAATTCCCCTTTGAGAAGTAGGCAGCTCCTAAATTGTTGTAACCAGATGGGTCTTTCGGCTTGAGTGCTATTGCTGCTTTGTAATCAACAATTGCACCATCATAGTCTTCCAAATAGTATTTGGCACTTCCTCGATTGAGATAAGCATCTTCTTTTGTTGATTCTAGCGCTATAGATATATCTAAATCAGCAATGGCACCTGAGAAATCATCCTGATAAAATTTACTCATTGCACGATTGTAATAAGCTGATGCATCATTGGCTGAATCCTGTAAAGCTTTAGTATAATCAAGGGTAGCACCTTTAAAGTCTCCCCCATAGTGCTTTATACGACCCTCATTGTAATAGTTTTGTTCATGTATGCTATCAATTGATAGGAACTTTGTAAAGTAATCAGATGCCGGTTGATACTCCTCACCTAGTAAGAAGCAATTTGCTAACATTAAATAGATGTCTCGTTCTTTTTCTGGATAGTCCTGAGCTAATTTTTCAAATTTAACCTTAGCTACTTCGCACTGTCTATTATTTATAGCTTGCACTCCTAACATCCAATGTATTACATAATCTATATCTCGTTGCAGTTGCCCTTGCATAATATTAGCAAGGCTTTTGAATGATTCTATAGATGATTTGCCTTTTGCTTCTTCTATATTGAGTTCTTCCTTAACGACAACATACTTGAGACATGCTTGGCTTTCGGGTCCGCATGTCTCGTAATAGTCGCCCCAAATTACTAAATCTGCTCCTTTTTTACTCCCGATTGTCCGCGCATCTGCAAAATTGCGAGGGCTTGATTGAGTAGTATCAAATAATACTTGTAAACCTAATTCTTCCTCATCATTGATATCTGAAAGACGAGTTTCGATTGTGCGTTCAAATTGAGTATCCCGACCTGGGCAGTCATCAAAATTCTGAGTAGGAAGTATCAAAATTTTAAAGTCAAAGTTTTGAATAAACTCGACACTGTTTGGCGGGTTAGATTTTTCAAACAGCTTAGAAATATCATCAGACTTAGTGATTCCGAAAAACGCAAGAAGAGGCAATATCCATGCAACAGTCTTTGGAACTGTATTTATTTTATACCAGTCAGAGAACCTTTTCCACCAACTTTTATTTGGCTTAGAAGGCTCTATTGGTTTTCCGAAGAGATTAATTAATGTGGCCAAAATCTGTTGAAAGCTGTTATCCTGTACAATGAATAAGATAGAGTTTTATTGCTTGATAATCAACATTATGAAAAATGATTTCAATTATGCACCATGCCCCTACATGGTATTATAATAACCACCAACCTAAGCAAGCTTCTATCCCCCATTAGTACACTTTGTATGACCCTCATAATCAAATACATACGCTTTCCTTGTAAGAGATTATTACTTTTTAAAGAATAATATTCTTAAAATAAGTAAATAATTTGCTTGTAATTCCTATTTTTACCTCAAAACTACAAACTGTTATAGATATTATGCAGTACTATTCTATTGGTTCTACAAGCCGTTTATCGCTCCCCTTCCTCACTGACCGGGTAGCCGCAGGTTTTCCTTCTCCGGCCACCGATCACGAAGAAAAAGACTTAGACTTAAACGAACATCTGATTGAACACCCTTCTTCCACCTTCTTTATCCGCGTAGAAGGCGATAGCATGGAAGGAGCGGCTATCCTGGAAAATGATATTCTCATTGTTGACCGCAGTATTACCCCAGCCCACGGCAGTATCGTAGTCGCGGTTGTGCATGGCGAAATCACCGTGAAAAGATTATACCGAGAGGGTAAGCGCATTGAACTCCATGCAGAGAATCATTGCTATCCTCCCTTAGATGTCACTCATGATACAGGGTTTCGCATTTGGGGTGTCGTCAGTGGGGTAGTTCGTAAGACATGATAGGACTCATTGACAGCAATAATTTCTACGTTTCCTGCGAAAGGGTCTTTAATCCTAAGCTAGAAAACCGTCCAGTGGTCGTCTTATCGAACAATGATGGAAACGTAGTGGCTCGAAGTAACGAAGCCAAAGCCCTGGGTATCAAAATGGGGATTCCCTTTCATCAGATCAAAACCATTGTCAAATTAGAAGAAGTTGCGGTCTATTCCAGCAACTACGCGCTTTATGGTGATATGTCGCGTAGGGTCACTAGCACCGTGCGCGATATGATTCCTGATGTGGAGGTCTATTCGATTGATGAGCAGTTCTTGGATTTTAACAGCTTTGGTAAGTATGATCTCAAAAAGCTGGGTGAGCAAATCAACCGAACGGTCAAACAGCATACAGGAATACCTACGAGTCTGGGTATTGCCAAGACCAAAACGCTTTCTAAGATTGCCAACCACCTGGCAAAAAAGTCGATGACCCACCGGGGGCTGTATGTGCTAGAGAATGAGCAGCTCATCAAAGAGTATCTCTCGCTCATACCCGTCTCGGATCTGTGGGGGATTGGAGGGCGGTATACCATTAAACTCGCCAAGAACAATATTCATACGGCGTTAGACTTGTACAATACCCCGGAACAGTGGGTCAAACAGCACATGACCATTGTGGGTCTCCGGCTCTGGTACGAGTTGCATGGGATGCCTTGTCTTCAGTTAGAAGAAACTCAGAAACCGAAAAAGAATATCTGTACCTCCCGAAGTTTCTCAAGTAAGCAGACGGAATTATCGGTCATCAAAGAAGCCCTGGCGACTCACGCCAGTGCCTGCGCTCAGAAGCTACGAAAGCAAGGTAGTGTCACGAACTTTATCAATGTCTTTGTGCAGACCAACCGCTATTCGGATGATCCAAAATACAGTAATTCATTTACCTGCACCCTGCCAGAGTCTTCCAATGATAGTAGGGTGCTGGTACACTATGCGTTGAAAGCGTTAGAGCGTATCTTTCAAGCAGGCTATAAGTATCAAAAGTGCGGGGTGATGGTCTCAGGGCTTACGCCAGAGAACGAGCGTCAGACGAGCTTATTTGCCAATGAGAAGGCAGATGAAGACCTGACGAAGGGCGAAACCCTGATGGAAGTAATGGATGAACTCAATGATCGGTTTGGTAGAGGTGCTATCAAAATAGGCACTGCTGCCAAGAGTGAGCAAACCGAGAATTGGCAGATGAATCAGTCGTATTTATCACCTAAGTATACCACGAATTGGGAGGATTTGCTTAGGGCTAAATGAGTTGAGCTATGCTAATTCAAACATTGCCGATAGAGATGACAATGTGCGCTACATAGAACGTAGGGGAACCCCTTTCCGCATTGGTTGATTAAGCGACCGAGCGGGTTATCGTTCAGCTGCTTGCTGGTCATGTGTAGGGCTACTGTTTGCTCAAGACGAAGCAATGAACGCTCGGCGATAAACCGTTCACTTAATAAATAGACAGTATTGAAAAAGAATGCGTCCATGTACTTATACAAGAGCCAAGTTGGCAGTAATGTTTTGGATAAAGCCAAAGAATTTATCCCTGTTTGTAGCGAAGCTCATTATCAAACTTAAAATGTATTTTACACATCTAAGAAATGACCAAACAAGAAGTCAACAAAATTCTTAAACTCTGCTTCAAGCATAAAATCTATTTCATGCAACGGCAAAACGCCAAAGGCCAGTACGCGATGCTCCTATCCAAGAAAAGCTATCCTCGCAAGATTCGCTGTACAACCTATGAGAAAGCCCTAGAAGCCGTTGAGATGATCAGAACCCACAAGTATGAGGTTGGAAGAAAGCCGCATTTTACCCCTGTGGATAAGCGGATACTCAATATTCCGACGCCGGATATTGCCAGTCGGATGACTCGGGTAAAGTCGGATCGCTATGATGAGAACGAAAAACCCAAGTGGATGCCAGACAAGGAAAACAACTAGGAAATGTAGGTATATATACTTAACTTACTCATTCAAAGAGTAATAGCATATCCAACTTTGTGTAGTTTGAAAAAAGGTGGTTGCTCGACTACCTTTTTTTCTTTATTAGCTATTAAACTACATGGACGATAATTTTTGTGTCGCTTTACATGGTAAGTGTTATCTTGATGCGGATTTTTAAGGATCAAAATGTTGAGAAAAGGTGCTTGCTATTGTGAGCGCCTTTTTTTTGAAGTTTACCTATTACAGTACATCATTCTTACAAATGATGGCTATCTAAAACATAATTTGCTACTTTTCTACTGTACAGTTATTTGTACGAAGCACCACTTTGTGGCTGCAAGCAATAATGGTCTATGAAAAAAGGGTAGTATATGGGCTACCTTTTTTTATCGCACAACGAAAAAGCATCTTTCGAAGCTCAATCAAATCTATAAAGTTAAGTTTAAATGTAACAGTGAAATAAAGAGGGTAGTAGTTTACTTCCCTTTTTTTAACATGGATACTTCCTGCTCAATATCCACCAGCCATCTTTTATAGGCAATCCGTACCAGGGCTTTGGAATCTTACCCTCCGGAAGTTTGACCTCAACTACTATACTAAGCTCGTAGCCGTCATAATACGGATGAAAACACCGAATGGGTAATCCTAGAAATGCTTGCCTAGCATCCTTTCGCATCATCTCGGATTGCGGTTTATTGACAATGTTCATGGTTTGGTGACGCAAATCAAGCAGAAAATTCGAGTAATACAAGAGTCGGGTTTTAGAAACACCTTGCAATATACTGTATATCAGCATGTTACAAAAAAGGTAACTTTAACATTTCGTTAACAAATCTTAGGTTTTTGTTAACAGCCTGTTATCTCCCCCTTCCCTACTTTTGAATCATATTTATTTTCTCACTTAAAATTCATTATTATGAAAAATTTATTGATCGTTTTTCTTTTAAGCGTATGCTGTGCCTTCAGTGTACAAGCTCAATCCACGTTATCGCTAGCATCTACTTCGGCGCCTGAGGTGAATGCTATTGCTTGGGACGCCATTACCCATAACTTTGGTAATATCAAGCATCAACAGCCCAAAACGGCATCTTTTAGCTTTGTGAATAATACTGCTGAGCCAGTGGTGATTACTGAGGCTAAAGGCTCATGCGGATGCACCGTAGCGAGCTATACCAAACAGGCAATTGCCCCCGGTGAGGAAGGTGTAGTGAAGGCTACCTACAACGCAGCTAAACTGGGAGCATTTAACAAAACAGTTACTGTGAAGACCACTGCCAATAATGAGTGGCAGCAACTAAAAATTACCGGAGTTGTAGTAGATTAAATATTCCTTCCGAAATACTAACATGAATCCAGGCTTCTTAGAAGAGGCTCTGGATTCTTTTTTTATAAGATAACTGAATAAAAACCAGAGTAGATGGCCCTAAAGCGGCATCAGTTAGTGGATAGCCTTGTAAATAAATAATCAGAAAAACCTAAAAAGTCACATACCCGTTTTTAGAGATAAGCTTGGAGTTTTTTTTGTTCCTCTAACTTATGTATATTTCATTAACCCTCAGGTAATAGCTTACCGAATCGCTAACAACTAAATCAACATGGCTTCGGTTTTTCGGTTTCTTCCTTTTATGGTAGCACTCTGGCTTATGGCTCAGGAGTCAACAGCTTCAGTGCTAAGCCACATTCCCTTCACTTTGCATAACAATCATATTTTCATCAATATTGAAGTGAATGGCTCTCAACCCCTGCGGTTTATCTTCGATACTGGAGCCGCCACTACCGTCATCAGCGAAAGAGAAGCTAGTCGACTAGATATTACGCACGATGGTTTTTCCACCGTGCGCAGCCGAAAAGGTCCTAAATTTGTCTACTACTCTAACTACAATAAAATTCAGCTTGGTAAAGTTGCTCTTTCCCGAGTAAAGATGGTACACTTGTCTCTAGGGCATTTATACCGAGCATTGGATACCGAGGTACAGGGTATCATTGGTCAGGATATACTAAAACAGTATGTTGTAGAAATCAACTATGATCAATCACTCATTATCCTACATAACCCTAGCACTTACGCTCCGCCTCCAGACTATCATCAGCAAACGTTTGATCTAATTGGTGGCCGACCTTATATAGATGGATCGTTCCGATTAAATAATGGTGAGTTGCTCTCGGGAAAGTTCCAGCTAGACAATGGTTCGGGTTCTTTTGTTACACTCTACTCACCTTTTGTAGATGAACACCAACTTACTCGGAAAATTGGTCGTACCCAGCAAACCTATACTATGAATTTTTCCGGAGCGATTGATCGTAACTTCGCTGGACGTCTGGAAGAATTTGAATTTGGCTGGTTCAGTCTGTCCGATATTCCCATTCGGTTAAACCAGTCGCGTTATTACAAAAAAGCATTTAAAGATGGTATCGGTCATATTGGTAACGCGTTGCTTAAGCGATTCAATATTGTACTGGACTACCACAGTAAACAATCTTACTGGCAACCCAATCAGTCGTTTGCCGATGAATTTACACTGGCTTACTCAGGGTTAGTAGTAAAATCTGATAACCAGCAGGAAAAAGTAGTCATTCGCCACGTATTTGAAGATTCTCCAGCAGATGAGGCAGGGTTTACCCCCGACGACGAGATTGTTCAGATCAATGATATTTCCGCTGATGGACGGAGTAGCCACGAGGTGCAAGCCCTACTTAACCGACAAGCCCCACTAGAAGTAACGATTCGCCGACAGAATAAGGTTAAAACAATTAATCTCTATCCACTCGCCCTCTGAAACTTCTTCAGGTTTTCCTCTACTCATATTTTGTCCGAACGATGCCTCTTTTCGGCTATGAGTCAGCTAATCTCCCGAATAGCTTTCACCTCATTTTGTAAGAAAATCATCATAAGCATTACTAACCTAGTAAACTAATTGAATTTCAAGATTATGAAAAAGACTTTTATTGCAACACTAGTTGCTATACTACCTTTATGCCTATCAGTGAAAGCTCAGGATACTGACGCCTTGCTTTGGCAAATTTCTAGCAATGGCTTGTCTCAGCCGTCATATCTATTCGGCACTATTCACCTGATGTGCCCCGACGATATTCAGGTGACTGATGCTATGAAAAAGGCACTTGAGAACACTGATCAATTGGTGCTGGAGTTAGATATGGACGAGCCGGGTATGATGACGAAGATGCAGCAAGTAGCTATGATGACCGATGGCACTACCCTGAACGACCTACTCACCGAAGAAGAATACCAGATGGTTGGGAAGTATCTGCAAGATTCACTGAAGATCCCCATTCAGGCATTGAATACGATGAAACCGCTGATGATGAGTACCCTCACGTTTCTGGATGTGTTGGACTGTCGACCTGGTTCTTACGAAATGACTCTTACCGAGCAAGCCAAACAGCAAGAAAAAGAGGTATTAGGACTGGAAACCGTAGAAGACCAGGAAAAAGCCTTTGATTTTATTCCGCTAGAAGAGCAAGCTGATTATCTAGTAGAAACTATTGAGAAGTACGATGAAACAGTGGCCGAAACCCAAGCTATGCTAGCGGCCTATCAACAAGGTCAGATAGCAAAGCTGTACGATCTCACCCACGAGGCTATGGAAGAAATGAAAGGGGCTGAAAAAACGCTGCTTGTTGATCGTAACAAAGACTGGATACCCAAAATAGAGAAAATAGCTCAAGACAAAGCCACTTTCTTCGCGGTAGGAGCTGCTCACCTGGGCGGTTCTGAAGGCGTTATTGTGCTATTGAAAGAACAGGGTTACACGGTTAAGGCAGTCAGCTCAGTGGGTCAGTAGTTTCTTAAATAGAAAGAATGCGAGAGGCGAGCTAGAGTATTTTCTAGCTCGCTTTTTTTGTTTGCAGACTTCACAAAAATATAATATCTGAAAAAATTTTGTTCTCTGTAATAATTCACTTCGTAACTGCTACTTACGGGATAAAGAATTTCGGTGAAGCAAGAGTTTATCCATATCATTTCTATCCATCAGAATATTATTCACAAAGTAGTTCGGATATACCGGGATACTTCTGAAGATCGGGAAGACTTATTTCAGGAAATAGTCTATCAGCTCTGGAAGTCTTATCCGGCTTACGAGGGAAGAGCAAAGATAACTACTTGGATATACCAGATCGCCCTAAATACTGCCATTGCCAAGTACCGTAAGAAACAGATCAGTACTCATTCTACAAAGTCTTTGGAAGTAGCTCTGGAGAAACCTTCGGTGCATCCGGAGCGGGATCGGTTGTACCGCGCTATTAGCACGTTAAATGAAGCTGAGAAGGCGGTTATCACTCTTTACCTAGACGACTACCGATACGAAGAAATTGCCAATATGCTGGGAATAACGATTAGCCACGTAGGAGTAAAACTTCACCGAATCAAAGAAAAATTGACTCACCTTTTAAATCCTTGTACTAATGACACTTGATGAACTAAAATTGGACTGGCAACAATCGGTTGCCCCTAAAAGCGACACTGAACTTCAACAGATGATTTCCCAAAAAACCTCTTCCGTTTTTTATCGGACTAAGCTCAAAACAATTATTGAAACCATTGCCCTTATCATATTTCCCGTAGTATTTTTAACCGGACTAGATGCCAAACGTAACGAAGATTGGGTAAACATTTTGGTAATACTTACCGCCGCAGTAGGAATTGCCAACAATTTATGGCTGTATCACGGACTTTCGGCAGAACATCTAAATACTAACTTAAAAGAATCCCTGCTGAAAGTGAAAAGAAAGCTACAAGGACAAATTCTTTTTGCGGTTGTATTCTCCTCTTTATTATCTGGTAGTGTATTTCTGTTCTTTTTCTTTCGAACACCTTTCATTTTGGAAAAAATAGGTGCGCTAATACTACTATTAGTAGTGGGTATCATCATTCGCACTAGTGCAGAAGTTTGGCGTTGGCAGAAGCTTAATCGGTATATTGACCAGTGCTTATTTGCCTTAATCCATTGAAGATAACTATCTAGACAGTAGGTAAGCTAAGCCGCTTATTCGCTGCCTTCCTGTTGTTTGAGGTAGCGCTGATAGGCCTTCTCTTGCGCTCGCCACTGGAGATAACCATAGAGTGCTCCTACTAAACAAAACCCGGCAATGTAAATTATTATGGAACTAACAGATTCGGTGGGAATAGCCTCTCCATTTCTTCTGGTCAAGGTTAAAAATAGGAGAGAACAAACGCCAACTGGTAGCCCTCAGAATAGAACCCCGTACATTAGCATGTACCGCCACTTTCCTCGCACCTTTTTCTTCTCCCAATACCGGGCTGATTTCTCACTTATTTGAGTTTTACTGAGCATTTCTTTTTTAGTAATATTCTAATAATATACACTGTTTTCGAAGAAAGGTTTAGCAGTTATCAATGTTGAACCAACATCACTTCTACTCGACGGTTTTGAGCTCTGCCGGCTTTATCTGCGTTAGAGGCAACAGGCTGGCTTTCACCCTGACTCTGACGATAGAGTTTGACTTTACTTCGTAAGCCTAAGGAAGCTAAAAAATCTACTACCGACTGTACTCGCCGTTGCGATAATTGCTGATTGAAGCCATCCGTACCTAATGCGTCAGTATGCCCTATTACCCGGATGCCCAGCTTACGGGGACTTTCCAATAACTGCTGGGCAAATTGGCGCAAATTCGTTTGAGCGACTGACGATAGCTGGCTGCTGTTCAAAGAAAAGTAGACCGTTACCGGATTAATCTCAAGAGGGGTGTAAAAACTCCGAAAGGATTTCTCTCGCAAAATTACTCCTGAGTCTAATTTACCGTCGTATACATCAGCAATCGCCAGCTTAATGCGATACGGACGCCCGGGAACGACACTCGCTTCGGCAGTCATCATTGTGGTTAACCCATCATATTCCAGACTTGAGTAATAGGGATTCTGCCGACGATCATTTACAATGAACCATTCAGCATTTGTTTTGGCATTAATATGGTCAATATGCACTGGCAACTGGGTGCCGGGTACTATGGCGAGGTTCTTAGATTTCTTGGTACGTAGATCGGTCAGAATAAACGCAAATACATCATTAAACCCTTTATTCACATATTCTGGATACTCTTCAGAGGCAAATAAATAATCAAAGGCAATAGTGTTGTAGGTAGGAAAAAACGTAAATTCTAGTACGGCTGCGTCATGCGTCTCGTGTCCTCCACTCAATTTGGATAGTTTCTCGTCCCCACCACGATAAAAAACTGAAGAAGTGCCTTGGGCACGGTTAGGCCCAATGGCATTAGTCGCTTTTCCGGTAGAAAGAATGATACCCTGGAGAATAGGAAAACCAGGTAACTTGCTATTAAATAATCCTAAGGCTTGATAAGTGCCCAGGTAAGAAATGGCGTTTACCTTAAGCTCTGACTGAAGAAAGTACTCTTTGACCAGTATATCTTCAGTGAAAGACGTATCAATTTGCACCTGAGCGTGCAGGAAACCCGGAAATAAACCGATAAACCCTATGACCCACCAGTAAGCCATACTACTGAAACGGGCAGGCTGATCGGTTTATTCCATTGTGCTAAGATTATCAGTTTACTTCTCGCCCGCCCTTTAGTCGACCTTTGTAAGCCTCCAGATCTTCCCAGCTTTCTTCTGCAGCTAATTTAGCTTGCTTAGGCCAAGTAGTAGGATCGTGTACTGCCAAAAACTTAGGCCCTTCGGCAGCCATAATATTTCGTAGGCGTTCACGGTCAGACGAAGCTAACTGAGCAAAAGTATAAATCCCTTCGGAGTTCAGCATTCTTTCAATTTTAGGACCAATACCTTCTACAATTTTCAGATTGTCGGGAACTGGTGGTGCTTCTACCGTCATACTACTCTGAGGTTCAGCAATACCCATAAGTGGATTTATCTCATCAGATACTTCCGGCTCCATCGTTTCGGGTTCTTTTTTGCTAGCAAGGCACAGGCTCAACTCAGATTGTAGTTGACTATTTTGTTGCCGCAGATCAGCTAACGAATGCTCTAACTCCGCTAGTTGTTCGGTGGAAGCACTTTTCTCTCGACAATCATCCAGCTCTTCAGTTAACCGAATAGCACTTCGCTTTTCCTCCGATACTGATCGTTCTAATTCTTTGACTCTACCCGCTAAGTGACGGTTATCCGATTCTAACTCCTGCATTTTGCTAGCTTTACGGCTTCCGATCAAGTAGCGTAAAATATAGCCCAAGATAAACGCCACCACTAGCATGATGACGATCTCCCAGGTAGCATCGCTGCCATCGTAACTCTCGAGTACGCTGTTTTGAAACATGATAATAGGATTTAAAGATTATGGTAGTTTGTTATAGATAATGTAAAGTCTAGGCGAAAAGACAATTGAAGCTTCTACTTGCTCTCAATCATTAATTCAATCCGACGATTTTTCTTTCGCCCAATTTCGGTATCATTAGTAGCAATGGGGTGTGCCTCCCCTTCCGAGTTAGCCTCAATGCGCTCCGCCGATATACCTCGTTCAGCCAGAATATCCTTAACAATATTGGCTCGCTTCAGACCTAGCTCATAGTTTGGCTGCTCATCGCCCACATTATCAGTATGTCCAGTAATGACGACGGTTTGATCAGAGCCTTGCAACCGTTCGGCTAATCCGGTCAAGTACTGATTGATAGCGGTAGACAATTCAGGGTTAGACGAACCGAATGGGAAGTAGATAATGGTTCGGTCATTCAGCTCTACCACTTCCGCATCATCAGGAATTACCGGAACTACTGAAAACGCAGCACTTTCAAATGGCGTATTTTGCATGGTTTCAGTAGAAGCTACTAATTCAGCAGCGGTATTCACTTGGCTGGTATCCATTCGGCCAGCCAACAGTTGTTTCACTTGCTGTGCCCGAGCGAAACCCAAATTAGCAAACTCAGTGGTGTTTTCTTCCTCTTCGGTATAGTATCCGGTAATAGTCAGAGCTTCATTAGGGCCAATGATACCATTTAGTGAATCACGTAATGCACCAAAACGCGAACTGGTTATTGGATTGCTGCTCGACCAGGAGAAGGTTAAAGGGGATTGGTTTTTGGCGTCAGCAGCATTGCTCTCATCGTCTACTGAAGCTGCTACGGCATCGCTACCACCACAAAAGCCTTTTACTCCGCAGGTATACCATCGCCAACTCACTACTGACCAGACAACAAAGGCCAGAAGCACAAGAATTACTTTTCCGCTCATAGGTAGTATAGGTTAGTTCATACAGAAGCATAATATACTAACTGATTTAGTAAATCCCGAAAATTTCTACTCCAAATTATCCTTAATAATTGAAATAAGTCCATAAAAACGTTTTATTCTAATACTCTGCCTCTTCTCATTTCTGCCAATTTTCTGTAATTATGCGCTAAGTTACTATACAAGCTAATGAGCCATAATGCGATTATTATCACTCACGGTCTGCTGAATACCGATGAGGCCAAAACTGCCCACGGACTAGTACGCGACACATCTCGTTACCGTATTTCGGGCATTATCGATCACGTTTCTGCCGGATGTGATGTGCGAGAGATTATTTCCCAAGCCCCTCGCTCCCTACCAATTTATGCTTCGCTAACGGAATGCCTAAATGAAGTGTCCGAACCTGTCACCCACTGTTTGGTAGGGGTAGCTGGACACGGAGGAAAAATACCGCCGGGTATGCTAGATACAATTTATGATGCGCTGAAAAATAAGCTACATATTGTTAATGGATTACACGAGTACCTGAGTGATATTCCGGAAGTAGTCCGGCTGGCGGAAGAAAACGGTGTAAGTATTACTGATATCCGCAAGCCCAAACCCAAAGAACAATTACATTTTTGGGAAGGCGATATTTTCGATATTCCGAGTCTCAAGGTTGCAGTGCTAGGTACTGATTGTAATCTGGGCAAGCGGACAACCACCCGTCTTTTTTTACATGCTTTACGAAAGGCGGACATTAGTGCCGAGATGATCTACACTGGGCAAACTGGCTGGATGCAGGACAATCGCTTTGGCTTTATCTTCGACTCTACGCTCAATGATTTTATCTCCGGTGAGATTGAAGCCGCGATAGTGCAGTGCTACCGCGAAGCCCACCCCCAAGTGATATTACTAGAAGGGCAAAGCTCCTTACGCAACCCGGGTGGCCCGGGTGGTTCTGAGTTTTTGGTCTCAGCTGAAGCCAAGCACGTAGTATTACAACATGCTCCCGCCCGGAAGTACTTCGGTGGTTACGAACACTTGAACGCAGAAATTCCCTCGCTAGAAAGTGAAATAGAATTAATCCGTATGTATGGCTCTGAGGTGATTGGTCTGACGCTGAATACGGAAAACCTTAGCTTGGAAGAAGCCCGGCAGTACCAGCATCGCTACCAACAAGAACTTGGGATTACCACCCTACTGCCCCTCTACGACGATTTTGCTGAATTAATCAATATGTTACGCCCGCTATTATGAAAATTACTGCCATCCGCGTTCGTAAAGAAGACCTGGATCTGACTCGTCCCTACTCTATCGCTTACAAAACCGTAACGGCAGTAAGCAACTGCATTGTAGAAATCGAGACTGATACAGGCAATATTGGCTTCGGGGCAGCCAATCCTAGCAAGGATGTGGTGGGAGTTGATGTAGATGATACCGTAGCTGCTTTGAATGAAGAAAATACTGAGTGGCTGCTAGGAAAAGATATGCGGGAAATGCAGCAGCTAGTCTACGAAGTGCAACAACAATTTGCTAAACAACCCGGAGCTTGCGCAGCCTTAGACATTGCACTGCACGATTTGTTTGCCCAGCATTTAGATATTCCTTTGGTAAAATTTCTGGGCCAAAAGCATACAGCTTTGCCTACGTCTATTACCATCGGAATAAAAAGCGTTGAGGAGACACTGCAAGAAGCAGAAGAATACATCGGGCGCGGTTTTAAGATCCTGAAAGTAAAACTAGGACAATCGAAGGAAGAGGATATTGAGCGATTGAAGAAACTACGGGAACAAGTCGGCAAAGATGTAATTATTCGAGTAGATGCCAATCAAGGCTACACCATGCTACAACTAGAGGACTTCTACTACGCTACCTTTGGTCCTAATCCTGAACTGATTGAACAGCCCTTAACCGCCAATGCAGTAGATGATTATCGTCGGCTACCGACTGAGATTAAAAAGATTGTTGCCCTAGATGAAACCTTGGTAACTCCTCAGGATGCTTACCAGCTTACTAGCCCTCCACGAACCGCAGGCATCTTCAATATTAAACTGATGAAGTGCGGAGGCATTGGTCACGCCCGGGAAATTGCCAACATTGCCAAGAATGCCAGAGTAGACTTAATGTGGGGCTGCAACGACGAAAGTCGCATCAGCATCACTGCCGCATTACATGTAGCTCTCGCTTCTAGCAACACCAAATACCTCGACCTTGACGGCAGCCTTGACCTCGCCCGCGATGTAGTAACCGGAGGCTTTGAACTCAACAACGGTATGATGAGCCTTACCGATTTACCAGGACTAGGAGTTAAGAGGTTGACTTAATTGATTAAATATATCTTGTTATTCCAAGTGAATAATTGGGAGCTTACTGACAATATTTATTCTGATAATTGGCGGCTGGTTTGTAGCCATTATTGTAGGCTTGTTGCCAGTCAGCGCAGGCTCCTTTTTTGTCCTTTAGGTTGTAGCGAGCCATACCCCGGTTGGCGTAGGAAGCGGCATGTTGGGGAAATACTTCTAGAGCTTGACCGTAATTGTCCACCGCAATCTGAAAGTCTTTTAGTTTGAGGTAGGCATTACCCCGATTAAAGAAAAAGAAGTGTAGCAAGTCCGTATATTCTGGATCACTCAACTCAATAGCTCGGTCGTAGTCACGAATGGCTTCTTGGTAGCGTCCAGCGTTTTGCAGAACATCGCCACTGTAGTAAAAAATGTTAGGATCGTCGGGGATATTCTTCTTAGCCATTCGGTAGCATTGGAGTAACCCAGCCTGGTCGTCAGACCGTTGGCAGGCTAATGCCAAGTTTTCGTAGTAGGGCACCGCCGAAGAATCGATAGCAATAGCTTGGCGGAAAAGTTGCTTGGCTTGCTCATAATCACCTCGTTCCATAGCTTCGTAGCCTTCATTATTAATGCCATTCGCCGTATTATCCATCGTAATAAACTCTTCCTCACTATTTTCTTGAGCATAGGTTCCCAGACTCACTAAAAAGAGAATCAATAGGCTGAGAAAATAGTGCATACGATAAAAGTTAAGAGTCATGTAATAGACCTAAAATGTAACGCACGGGAATAAAAACAAGTGCAATAAGGGTGCTCTTTCGCAATCAAAAACCTATCGTTCTTCAGTAGACGTAGACTGAGTAATTCCTGGTTGTAGTAACTCTTCAATACCCGCTTCTTCTTTAGCCTGATCTACAATTTCTTTCACATCAGCTAGCAAGGCTTTCGCATCATAGATAATTCCGTCTTTGATCGTGTACTTCACGCCACCTACCCGCTTTACTTCATTATCTTCATTCAGCTTGATGGCACCCGTGCCGTACAGTACTTTTAAGTTAGCAAGCGGATTCTCCTCTACCAGAATCATATCTGCCAACTTACCCACTTCAACAGAACCAACTTCTTGCTCCATCCCTAATGCTTCCGCACCCTTTAGTGTTGCTGCCCGAATTACTTCTAGTGGGTGAAAGCCAGCTTCACGCAGTAGCTCTAACTCACGGATATAGGCAAAACCGTAAAGTTGGTAAATAAAACCTGAATCAGAGCCAGCGGTTACCCGCCCACCTTTATTTTTATATTCGTTCACAAACTGCATCCAACGGAGATAATTTTGTCTCCAGTTCACTTCTTCTTCTGTTCCCCAATTGTGCCAGTGTGAACCATGGGAAACCCGACTGGGTTCATAAAACTTCCATAGAGAAGGGAGCGTGTAATCGGCATGCCATTCAGCCGTACGCGCACGCATCAGGTCGCGGTTAGCTTCATAGATGTTAAAGGTAGGGTCTATGGTAAAATCTAACGCGATCAGTTCGTCCATCACCTCATTCCAACGCTCTGAACCAGGTTCTGCCGCCTGATGCCAGAGTCGTCCCGCCTCTCCAAATCGATGCTGTTCGTTTTGGTAATTGTAATATAGCGGATAGTCCTGAATAGTACGTTCAGTAAATAAGGCCTCGGGCAAGCCATACCAATGCTCCATACTAGTGAGCCCCATTCGGGCAGTGTTCAGCACATTGAGCCAAGCAACGTTGAGCTGAGCGTGGTGGCAAGCCGAACGTAAATTATGCTTTTTAGCTTCATCCAAGGCCGCCTCCATAATGTCGGGGCGGGCTCCGAAAAACTTAATACCATCCGCTCCTTCATCAGCAATCTTTTGCACCCAAGTTCGTGCTTCTTGTGGGCTATTTACTCCCTTTTCTAACCCCTGACCAAAGAATGTATACGCCTGAATACGCGGAGCAGTAATCGTATTTTTAGCACTCTTCTCTCGTTGGTCGAGCGTCCACTCCAAACCATTACCACTGCCCGGGTCGCGAACCGTAGTAATACCGTGCGCCATCCAAAGTTTAAAGACGTATTCAGCAGGAGTACCCTGTCCTCTACCACCGATATGCCCGTGCATATCTACCAAGCCCGGTAGCAGATACATGCCAGAAGCGTCAATTTCTTTCCCACCTTCTTCTAACGTTGGGCGACCTTCGGTCTTGATAGGCACCCCTGGATAACCCACGGTTTTAATGGCCGCAATACGATTGTTTTCTACTACCACATCCACTGGACCAATGGGAGGTGAACCTGCTCCATTGATAAGGGTAGCTCCTCGGATGATGAGTTGAGGAAAGGGGCCCTCCCCTTCATCGCGTTCGGGAGCACGAGGAATAGGGTCTTCTTGGGCGTAAATTAGAAACGGAGTACAAAAGAGAAAGAGGGCGATAAAAGAAAAGATTCGGTTCATACAGGTATTCAGGTGTTTAGGCGGTTGCCGCGCAATGTTCAGACGACCGTCGCACGGTGTTCAAAGTTAATAGACTCTAAACTAAAAAACTTAGAACCTTGGATACAAAAAAAGCCATCCCTTTAATTTGAGATGGCTCTGATAAAAATATCTAAAGTTATACTACAAGCTGGCGATTGACTTTTCTAAGTCATCAATTAGCTTTTGTGACACCTGACGAGGCTTATCTTTCTTAACTGCTTTAAGCAAGCCTGCAGCTTTAGCACCAAACTCTTTAAGACCTGCTGGGTTTTTATCGTAGCCATAGCTACCGATGCACCAGTCAAGTTTTTCTTTGATTTCAGTGTACTTAGCGTCATTCATTTTCTCGAATTTAGCCGACGCTTCTTGGCAGCTTTTTGCTAGCTTTTCAGCGGCATCAGCAGCTGAGATTTTAGCAGTAGCTTTACCGTTGGTTTTAGCTTTAGGAGCCGCTTTGGCTTTAGGAGCAGCCTTGGGCGCGGTTTTAGCTTTAGGAGCTGCTTTAGCTTTAGGAGCGGCCTTCGCTTTGAGAGCAGCTTTTGCTGCTGTTGTCTTTGCAGCAGCTGGCTTAGTGGTTTTAGCAGCTGTTGCTTTAGTGGTTTTTGTTGACTTTGCCATAACTTAATAATTTGAGTTACAGAATGAATGGAAATTTGGTTTATAAAAGGAAATAGAAACGGGAATACGCGAACTTAGTACGATCTTCTGATATATCTATATCTAATTGAAATTCAGGCGAATTGTTTGGCGGGGAAGCAGAGATGCAATTACCTGACAAAGGTAAGGAAGGAATTTCGGTAAGCGCAAACCCTTCAATTAATTTATACAGTTTTTTTATTTATTAAACGAATATTTTTCAAAATCTCAAAGGTAGAGGAAATTCTAAACTAGATTTGTCAATTAGTCACAATTTTACTCAGTACAAATGAGATGACAGTACTGTGCTATTTAAGAAATCAAATGAGTTTCAGCATAAAAAAATGCCTTCTCAACCAAGTAATTAGCTAACTAACCTTTGCAAATATTACAACTAAATAATAGTTCTCCTGTGTAAATTATAAAAATAATATTGGCGTTAGATAAAATCAGCTGTTTTTACCAAATTTACTCAGCGTGCGAAATACGTACCTTGACCTATAACATTTCTTGCTATGACTCCAAGCACTACGGTTGCCACTTTAGAAAAACCCACCCTAAGCTTCTGGCAAATCTGGAATATGAATTTTGGTTTTCTCGGTATACAGTTCGGCTTTGCTCTACAAAACGCTAATACCAGTCGTATTTTTGAGACATTGGGTGCTAGTGTTGATGATATTCCAATCTTGTGGATTGCCGCACCTACCACTGGTTTACTAGTACAGCCTATTGTAGGTTACTTCAGCGACCGTACCTGGCACCCGAAGTTAGGCCGAAGGCGACCATTTTTTTTGATCGGTGCTATACTTGCCAGTATTGCCTTGGTAATTATGCCCAACTCCCCGGTGCTCTGGATTGCTGCTGGAACCCTCTGGATTATGGATGCTTCTATCAATATCTCTATGGAACCCTTCCGGGCATTAGTAGCCGATATGTTGCCATCCAAGCAGCGGACGATGGGCTTTGCAGTACAGACCTTTTTTATTGGGGTTGGAGCAGTAGTAGCATCGGCTTTGCCATATATGTTGGCCAACTGGTTCGATGTAGCCAATACTGCACCGGAAGGGTATATTCCTGACTCAGTAAAGTGGTCGTTTTACTTAGGTGGCTTCGCCTTCTTCACTGCCGTAATATGGTCAGTGCTACGAACCCGCGAGTATCCGCCCGAAGAGTTTCGTCGCTATAACGGGGAAGAAGATACTGAATTGGTTGACGAAGGAATTGGGCAAATCTTCACCGATTTTGTTAAGATGCCTAAGACCATGTTGCAACTGGCAGTAGTACAGTTCTTCACTTGGTTTGCTTTGTTTTGTATGTGGCTCTACACTACTTCAGCAGTAACCAGTCATGTGTACGGTACCACCGACACTACTTCTGAACTCTACAACGAAGGAGCCAACTGGGTAGGCGTTTGCTTTGCAGTATATAACGGATTCTCGGCAGCGCTGGCTTTCCTACTTCCGCGCATGGCGAAAAGCTTGGGACGAAAGCGAGTTCACCTAATTGGTTTATGTATTGGCGGGCTCAGCCTAATCTCTATTTACTTCATTCAAGACCCCAACTTGCTGTTAATTTCTATGCTCGGCGTTGGTTTTGCCTGGGCTAGTATCCTAACGATGCCCTACGCTATTTTAGCTGGCTCATTACCACCATCTAAGATGGGGATCTACATGGGTATCTTCAACTTCTTTATTGTGATTCCTCAGATTATCGCCTCGGGTACACTTGGGTTAATTTCTCGTACCTTTTTTGACAATCAGGCAATTTATGTACTGATGCTAGGGGGAGCGGCTATGATCTTAGCCGGTTTGTTGGTAACTTTTGTGGACGATATGGATGACGAAGCCGTAGAGGCTTGACTTCCCCGCGTACACGTGCGGCGTACAACGCTAGTATCAACCGAACAAACCACATAAATCACCTATGTCTAACAACCTAACCGATGAGCAAATACTTCTGACTAGAATTCAAGATAAACGCCAGGAACTAGCCAGCTACCTTATCAAGCATGAACCTCGCAACTCTCGCCTTATTAACTCTTCCATTATAGCAGGAGCACTGGCCGCAGCCTTAACTGCTGGACCCGGAGCAGGTGGCGAAGGGTTTATTGATTCTGCAAAAAGCATAATGTCATTTGGGATTCCGGTCTGGCAAGTACTTTGTCTGGCAGCATCGGCACTTTCGGTGGTAGCCGTCATCGCTAATGGTATGCTAAAGTCAAATAACCTTGCTAATAAAATCACCAAGACTCAAGCTTGTGATGCTAAACTAGAAGGGCTAGAGACTATGCTTGAGCTAAAGCAAGTTGACTTAGAACAAGCAACTCAGCTTTACACTCAATACCTCACCGAGATTTCACACATCTAACTATTAATTGACAGGGGAAAAGGGGTAAACCACTTTCTTGAAGAATAGCATTTTCATAAAAACAGTTTATGTGACATTTCTTGACTAACTTGTGCGCTGGCCTGAAAATTCAGCGGGCGTGCGGAAGCCCTTGTGCGGAGAAGCATTGAATTTTCTAGACTTTTTTGGTTCGTTTTTGTGTCAAGACGGGGTCTCCCAGACAAAAATAAACAGATAATAATGCTCATTTTTGGCATCAGAAGTTTTTATAACAAACCCTGTTTCTTGAAGTGAGCAAAGGAAAAAACACTAAGCTTCATCAGACAAACCATACCCACCTCCTCCGGGGGTATGAATGATAAACTGGTCGCCTACTTCTACTTCAGCTTGATCTATGCCATTTAATGTTTTCTGCGAACCATTATTCCGAATAATCCACTGACGTCCAATTTCTCCGGCTTCCCCCCCCACCATACCGTAGGGAGCCACTTTCCGATGTTGGGTGAGTACTGTTAATGAGAGTGGGGCGAGAAATGTAAACTTACGAACAATGCCATTGCCACCTTGCCACTTTCCATTTCCACCGGAGTTAGGTCGTACTGAGAATTCTTCTAATCGTACCGGATAGCGAAACTCTAACACTTCTGGATCGGTAATGCGGGTATTGGTCATATGCTGGTGAACTACATCCGCTCCGGCAAACCCATCACCCGCTCCGCTTCCCCCACCGATAGTTTCATAGTAGCCAAATTGCTCGTTACCGAATAATACATTATTCATCGTACCCTGACTACAAGCCACTACTTCAAACGCTTTCAACAAAGTATCTACCAGCCGCTGACTGGTTTCGGTATTGCCCCCCACCACTGCCGGGCACTGAGCTGGCTGGTCGCTGAATGTCGGATTGAGCAGAGAGTCTTTAGGTAACCTGATTTTGACTGATTGAAGTAAGCCCTCATTTAACGGTAAATCTTCATCAAGCAGTAACCGCAACACGTACATCACTGCGCTGTAAACAATGGCGGGAGTAGCATTCAAGTTATTCGGATGGGTTACTACGCTTCCTAAAAAATCAACTGTGAGCTGATTGTCTGACGATACACTAATCTGTACTTGTAATTGACTACCATCGTCTAGCAATTCAGTCGCTTCATAAGAACGCTTCGTCAATTGTTTCAAATAATCTTGTAAGCTATTTTCTGTCTGGAAAGCGATTTGTTGCATGTAATGAGCAATGGTATCAGTTCCGTACTGCTTGGCCAACTGTTGTAATGCTTCACCTCCCCAACGGATACTAGCTAGCCCACCATTAAGATCGGCTAGGTTTTCTTCCACATTCCGAGTAGGGTACTTTCCAGTAGTAAACATCTGTCGGATAGCGTCCCACTGTGCTTCTCCCTGGCGCACCAAATATGTCGGGGCAATCACCACTCCTTCTTCTTCCAGACTTGTTGCTTGAGTGGGCATAGAACCCGGACGAGAACCACCAATTTCAGCGTGATGCGCTCGGTTCGCTACATAGCCAATCAGTTGGTTTTCAAAGTACACTGGGGCGATAAGCGTAACGTCAGGTAAATGAGAGCCACCGTAGCCCGGATGATTGGTGATAATTACATCTCCCTCCTCTATTAGAATAGCCGAACGCACCGCCCGAACGCACATTCCTAAACTACCGAGATGTACCGGAATATGAGGAGCATTAACAATTAGTTTAGCATCAGCATCCAGTAAAGCACAGGAAAAGTCCAGGCGTTCTTTTACGTTTACTGAGAAAGAAGTGCGTTCCAGCAATGTTCCCATACCAGAGGCAACACTTCCAAAGCGATTAGTAAACAAGGCTAACTGCACTGCTTCAGGAGCGTCACGGCTAATGCTTCCCTCTTGTTTTTCACCGAAAAGTAACGCATTACGATGACCATCTAACTGAACCCGCCACCCCGATTCTATCCAAAGGGTAGTAGTATCACTCAGTACCAAAGCGGGGCCAGAGAAAGACGTTCCTACCCGAAGTTGACCCCAATTGTACACGGGCACGGTAACCCAGCCTTGCTGAGTATAGGCTGACTGGGAAGCCCCTGCGTCGGGCAAATACGGTTCACTTTTTTCAGGAATTGGTGGCTTAGGGGGTAACGTAGAAACTACCACCTTGATTGATTCTAACTCTATTTGCCGATCAGTGAGCCAGTGCCCGTACAGATTTTCGTAACGCTGCCGATAGGCATCAATCACTTTATCGAGACGAGTAAAATCTATATCTAATGTACTCTCTTGCCCCTCAAACCGCAGGAATAATTTAACCAGCCGGGTTTCTAGTTCTTCTTCAGTATAGCCTTCTTGCTGACAAAGTTCTGTCGCTTCTTGACGCAATTGCTCGATCCACTCTTCCACATTGGCTTGGATTTCAGCGTACGGACGAAGTATTTGACGGGTAGCAAATCGCTCCAGTACTGCCTGCCCCATACCGTAAGCACTGAGCAGCCCTGCCTCATGCGGAATAATGACCTTTTTCACTCCCAGCAGTAAAGCAATTTCGCAAGCATGTTGCCCGCCTGCTCCTCCGAATCCCAACAGCGTATAATCGGTTGGGTCAAAACCTTTCTGCACCGAAATACTGCGGACTGCCTCAGTCATCTTTTCATTGGCAATTTGCAGAAAACCCGCTAGTAATGCTTCATCAGAAATATCACTCGCATCCGGCATATTTTCTTTGATATTATCTAATGCTCGCTGAGCATGATCCCGGTTAATTGGTATGCCGAACTTATCTTCCCGTAATCTTCCTAGCAACAGGTTTACATCAGTGATGGTGAGCGGCCCGCCTTGCCCGTAGCAAGCCGGACCAGGATAAGCTCCAGCACTTTCTGGCCCAACGGCTAACGCACCGTTTTTGTACTGGCAAATCGAGCCGCCACCCGCCGCTACCGTCTCAATCGCTAAAGCCGGTGAAGTAATCTCAGCGTCGCCTACTTTGGTTACGTACTGATAATCATATTCCTCATCGTAGCGAGAAACATCAGTACTGGTACCTCCCATGTCCAGGGAGAGTAATCGCTGAAAATCCGGGAATTGTGATTGAACCTGTTTAAGTACGCTAACTGCCCCAACGACTCCTCCGGCCGGACCACTAAGCAAACTATCTTTAGGCTGAAACAAATTAGCATCCGCTAACCCGCCAGCACTACTCATCACCTTCAGGCTACCATCCGGAACATGCTTGCCAATGCGATCCAGATAATGGTGGATGATAGGGGCGAGATAGGCATTAACCAAAGCAGTGGAAGCACGGGGAACAATCTTCTGAGAGGGAGAAAGTTGAGATGAAACCGAAACATAGGGAAATTTCTCCTTAGGCAACACCCTGGCTAATTGCTGCTCATGTGTCGGGTTACAATAGCTGTGCATCAGAGCAATAGCCACTGATTCAGGTTGAGAAGTAGCTAGTTGCTGCTGTACCCGGTTCATTTCATCTTCAGCCAGCAAAACAACCGCATCTCCCTCAGCATTCAGTCGCTCGTCTACTTCAATTACGTTCTCGTAGTAAGGAGCAGGTTTTTGAATATTTAGTGAAAAGATGTGCGGGCGTTGTTGCGTACCAATTACTAGTAAATCTTTAAACCCTTTGGTGACGAGTAAAGTAGTTTTGGCTCCTTTCCTCTCTAACAAGGCGTTAGTACCCCGGGTGGTACCCAAGCGCATTTCCATCGGTGGTAATGACTGATTGATCGGGGTGGCAGTTGCCAGTCGAGCAGCTAGTACCGGAGCTTCTTCGTGAGCTGTCAGGGAAAAATCGCTGCCGGTAAATTCTTCAGTCAGTGGCTCGCTGAAGATGATAGAGCTATCTTCAGGATTAAACTGCTGAATTAGATAAGATTGGGAAGGAGAAATTTGCAGGGTGTAGGCGTTGAGTAAATCAGGTTGGCTAATGTGCCAGTTCTGTTTGATTTTCCAACGTGTAGAGTTGATGCTTTCTAGCAGTTTTCCGCGTAGTGTACCATCGCTGAGGACTTTCACTCGGTGAAGGTTTCCCTGAGGACTATGAGCCAGGCAATCAGTAAAAGTCCCTCCGGTATCTACCCAGATTTTCCACCGATTAGCTGATTGGGTAGCCATTACTGTTAGTTATCACCCGCCACTTCTACCCGCACCCCTACCGACAAAATTTCGGGTAAAGTATCGCGGCGCATATACTGCTGAAGGCGAATCTGGTACATCCCGGCTGTATCGAACTGATAACCAGGTAGGGCAAGTATCTGATGAGAGAAAATATCACCCAGACCACTTCCGTAAGGTTTACCCGTTCTAGGCTCAAATAGATCCATTTGATAAAGGTCTTCCTGGATGACATTGCCCATCGTATCTTCCAGATAGTAGGTGAGATATAAGTTGCGGAAAGGGTACGAAACGGTGTTCCGTACATTCCAGTAGATATTGTACGGTTGTGCCGAATCATCTACCTGAAACCGAAATACTGGTAAACTATCGGCTGCCCAGGCTTTTTGGTCGAAATTGACATTTTCCTCGTACAGACGATTTTCATCGCAGCTGGACAAGGTTAGTGAAAAGATGACAACCAAGAAGAATAAGAAAGTCCGGTGAAAGCAAAGAATCGGGTTTGAGGATAATTTCATTGCTAGCTGATAGTAATTAGAACAGAATGCAACTGGCGGGCAAATTTAACCTTTTTTCTTTCGCTTCTTCCGGCGCTTGTTTTTATTCTGCTTCTTTTGGAATTTTTTGTCCATATTCACTAGATCGTTGTTCAAAACAACTGAATCAGACTTCACTGCCACATGATCTTCTACTAGTGTATCAGGAAATGTCCCTTTAGCATTCAGCTCTAGCACTTCGCGTACCCGCTGGGCACTTAGGGGTATCCAGGCACTTTCTCCGGCAAAGCTGAACCACATCGTTCGTTTGAAGATATCGGTTTTTTGCAGTATGGCTTCTCCCTTTCGGGTTTTCAGCGGTCTGTTTACTTCAGGAATGTGCTTGAGTGCATTCATGTACGTCTCCAACTCATAATTCAGGCAGCACTTAAGCCGTCCGCATTGCCCTGATAATTTACTGGGGTTTAAAGATAAATTCTGATAACGAGCAGCTGAAGTAGAAACGCTTTTAAAATCCGACAGCCAGGTAGAGCAGCAGAGCTCCCGCCCACAGGAACCGATACCCCCGATGCGTCCAGCTTCTTGTCGCAAACTAATCTGGCGCATCTCAATACGAATACGAAATTCCCCGGCTAGTACTTTTATGAGTTCCCGAAAATCAACTCGGCTATCGGCTGAGTAGTAGAAGGTAGCTTTATTATTATCGGCTTGATATTCTACATCCGAGAGCTTCATAGAAAGTCCCATTTTCTGGATAATCTCCCGGGTGCGGTACATAGTGGGCATCTCCCGGTTGCGGACTTTCTCTAGCTTTTCAAGATCTTGATCAGTAGCTACCCGGTAAATAGCGCGAATCTGATCATTATTAGGCACTTTCTTCTTCTGCATCTGAAGCCGTACCAATTCGCCTTGCAACGATATATAACCAATGTGGTAACCGTTAGTCACATCTACCACTACTGGGTCACCCGTGGTAAGAGATAAGTCTTTAGTATTGCGAAAAAAGTCTTTACGACCGTTTTTAAATTTAACTTCTACAATATCGAAAGTATTGAGCGAAGGAAACTCCATATTGGAGAGCCAGTCGAATACATTCATTTTATTGCACCCTCCGGTGCCACAGCCACCATTGCTTCGGCAGCCTTTTACTGTACTATTGCTGGTGCTACAAGTACTACATCCCATATCATCCTCTGTATATTTAGTCAGAAGGCAAATTACCTTCCTATTTGAAGTTTCTAATAAAACTAACCAGATGTCCAGTTACTTCTTTGAGAGTCAGTTAACTAGGACACTGCGTAAAATACTAGGATTTTGGATAAAAACGAATTGACAGCCTTATTTTCCAGAAGGTGAGTAGCGTAAAATATCTTGCCCGATATCTTTTCGATAGTAGATATCCTCCCAGTTAAGCTGATTTACTTGATGATAGGCTAACTCCAGTGCAGACTCTAGTTGATCGTGAAGAGCTGTAACCGCTAGCACCCGCCCCCCGTTAGTAACCACCTGCCCTGACTCCTCCTTCGTTCCAGCGTGGAATACCAAACTATCGGATGCTTCGGATAAACCCGTAATTGGCTTACCTTTTTCGTAGCTTCCCGGATACCCACCCGATACCATTACCACTGTAGCGGCAGCCTGTGATCTAATTTGTACTGATGTTTCAACCAGTTGTTGTCGAGCAGTTGCTCTCAACAGCTCAACCAAATCACTTTCTAGGCGAGGTAGAATAGCCTGGGTTTCCGGATCGCCCAAACGCACATTGTACTCAATCACATAAGGGCTTCCGTTTACATTCATTAGTCCTAGAAAGATAAAACCTCGATAGTCAATATCTTCTTTAGCTAACCCCTGAATTGTAGGCTCTACAATTTGGGTTTTTACTTTGGTAAGAAATTCTTCGTTAGCAAATGGCACGGGAGAGACAGCTCCCATACCGCCAGTGTTAGGTCCAGTATCATTTTCACCAATACGTTTGTAGTCTTTAGCTTCGGGCAGTAAATGGTAACTTTTTCCATCGGTCAGTACAAATACTGATAGCTCTATTCCTTCCAGAAACTCTTCAATAACTACTTTCTGACTAGCCTGACCAAACTTCTGGTGCTGAAGCATATCCCGCAATGTCTGGCTAGCTTCTTCCTCAGTCGTACAGATAATCACCCCTTTACCAGCCGCAAGTCCATCAGCTTTTAGTACGACAGGTAAGTTATGATCTTTCAGATATTCCAATCCTGCATCCAGTTCATCAGCGACAAATGTACGCGACGCAGCCGTAGGAATGCTATTCCGCTGCATAAACTGCTTAGCAAAGTCTTTACTACCTTCTAGCTCTGCCCCCGCCTGGGTAGGGCCAACCACTAGAACGTCGGTAGTTGATGGATTACTTTTTAAAAAGTCTGTTACTCCGGCTACCAGTGGAGCTTCAGGCCCTACAACCACTAACTCAATGTTCTCCTGCTGAATAAAGACTGCCACTCGCTGAAAATCAGCCTGATCGTAACCATTCTTTATAAGTGTTTCTGAAGTATTAAACTGAACAGTACCTGCGTTGCCAGGTGTAACAAAAAGCCGATTGCAATGGGGGCTTTGACTTATTTTCCAGGCCAATGCGTGCTCACGCCCTCCCGAGCCAAGTAGTAGAATATTCATGGGTTAGGTTTTAGGGCGTAAAGCTAAGGAATAGAACGGAAACCGGAAAACGAAAACCCGAGAGTGCAATGCTCAAACTGAGTCAGAAAAAACGGGCTATATTACTATTCGGAGTTTCGTTTGATCGGAAATTTCGTAGGCTTGCTCGTCAGCAGATTACTCGGTTCCGGTGACTTCATACATTACCTGTACCCAACCTTTGTAGGTGCGGGGAACTGATTGTAGCTCGAGAAAGCTAACATCGGCTTGGTAGTAGTATACTCCGGGCGAAACCCGCTTGCCCTCAGCAGTACGACCATCCCAGAACCTCCGAAGGTTTACTTCTCGGGAAGGTGTAGCTTCACTATCGTAAGCATGCACTTCTTTTCCCCAGCGATTGAATATCCGCAGTTGCACTCGCTGCACGAAACGAGGACAAAACGGCTCATTAAGTGTCTCAAAGTTTTCATTGACTCCATCATTGTTGGGAGTAAAAATGTTGGGAAGAGCGAAGAAGGGACAATTATCTTGGCAGATGGGCTCTGACCAATCACTTTCGTTACCCGACTGATCTACTACCCGCAATCGGTAGCATCCAGCAGGCATAGGGAGTGGTCCATCTACGTAGAAAGAATCTATTACCTGCGAAGCAATGAGTTGATACTCCTCCAGTCTTAACGTATCAGTAGAAGCAAAGTAGACATTTACTCCAGCTACATCCGAAGCGCAATCTTCCCGTTGAATTTGCCAGGCGATGGTGTTACTCCATCCTGCGTAATCACAGGGTTTCCCGGCTAACTGAGATTCACAGTCTTCCCCGCCTACCAAAGCTATAGAAGCCACTGGGCAAGGTGGAATAGTATCGAAAGGTGATACACAGATACGCTGAGATCGATTCAGTAACGGAGCCTCAATCGGTAATGAAGCATCGTACCTTCCTTGAGTTAATACTTGATAACAATAGGTAATCTTCTCACCATCCGTAGCATCTACTTGAGTGTCGGTATACGAAAAACCCTCGGATGTGACTAGCACACTATCTAGTAATACTAGCGTTTCGTCATCGGAAGCAGCCCGAAAAATATAATGATAAGGATAATCAGTACTTTGATTATTCCAGGGCACATTAGCTTGCCAGTTCACCTCAATTTGAGCGGGCTGAGCCGCAGCTGCTAAACGTACCGAGGAAGTCACTGCCGAAGTATCTATTACGTTCCCATTGGCATCGAAGCCCACCACTTGGTAAAAATATATTTCTGACTCTGTATCCAATCCTTCATCTTCGTAGATAGTAGCGGTCAGCTCGGCTATCATTTCTAAAGGAGAAGCCCCTTCCGTTCCGCGTAACAGCACATACGAATAAGGAGCAGGAAATAAATCGGCAGCTTCGCCCAAGGGTTCTGTCCAACGTACAATGATTCGGCCATCGGTTGATCCGGTAGCATCCACATCCACATGAGTGATAAAAGGGGCTTGAGACGGTGTAGTCACACAAGCCTCCTCCGAAGCTACGCTTACACTTCCATCAGGAAAGGTAGCTACCATTCGGTAACAGTAAGTTACTCCTGGTAGTAAATCATCTAAACGGCCGTCTTGCACACTGACTAAATCCGGATCTAATGTTTTTACGAGAGTATATCCTGCCTCATCGGGCAACCCAGTTTGGCAAATATCACTGGCAAGTGGATACGAACCAATTCGGCGGTACACTTGTACCGACTCAGCCTGATTGGCGCAGAAGTACTGATCCCAACGTAGTAAAACTTCGTCGCCTCGTAGGTTAGCTTGTAAATTTTCTATGGGAGGGGCAACCACCGTAATATTCCACTGATCATAAGTAACTAGAGGCGGAGGTACCGAAGGCACATCACTTACTTTTATATTAACCTGATACGAACGCAGACGTACATCAGCGCATTGAGGTGTCCACTCAAATGTAGCTTCAGCTGGAGTAGCCAGCTCCGTCTGGCTGGGAGAAAGCGTAGCGGGTTGCGGTAAATTAAAGGGTTCGCCAAAGCCTTCAAAGACCAATTGGTTACCATCCCGGTCGCGGGCACTCACCGATAGATTGATTGGTTCCCCGGCAATTACGCATAGGTCTTGAGGCACTTGTACCTCTGGCGGAAAGTTGATTCCATCCTCCACAATGATCTGCATATCGCGAGTGACGTAGCCTAAACGAAACCATTCTCCTTCTATTTTCCGCCACTCTTCTACAATAAAAGCTACATTATATTCGCCCAGGTTGGCTGGTGCATTCCAGGTAAGCAGTCCAGTAAAAGGATCAAGGTCAAGAAAAACCGGCGTGCTACCATCTTGCCGTACTGGTCGGGGATTAATTCCCCGCTCCCGGTCGTATACATCAGGGAAAGTATAGTCAAATACTTCTATATCCCGATCTTGTTTTGGGATGACCAGACGGTACGAAAGACTGTCACCATCAGGATCGTAGGCACTTGGATTATGCGTAAAAGTGCGACCAATTACCGCCCCATCCACGGGCACACTACTCAAAATAGGGGTGCTATTGCAAAATAGCGGATCAATCACAATTTCAGTTTCAATGTAGAATGGTGTATCCCTAGAATTTGTCATATTTAATATCCCTTCATTTCGATTCTGCTCACGATAGCTCACCACATAAGTACCCCCTGCTGGAAAAGTGTATTCAAAAGTGTAGGTACTGATACGTACTTCTTCTTCGCCTACCGCAATAATCCTACGGTCAAAAACTTCTTCGGGTACGGGAATCGGATCGCCAAACCCAAAATAGAGTTCCCCATCGCCTAGTAGTATTCCCGATTCAGTATCTTCGTATCCGGTAAGGGTGAAGCGGTAGGTAAATTCTTGACAAGAAAGTAGTGAAGCAGTTATTTCTCCAGCTCGGATATGAGTAGCTAACAAAGATGGAGCGTAAAGAAGAAAGAAAGAGGTAAGCGAAAAAATGGTTAGAATACGCATACTAGAGAAAAGATAAAAAAACGATACCACACTGGGCTTCCCCCACAGCTTGAAAACGAAAAATTACTAAGCACTAGTATGCTATGAAAAGATGTATTTTTCCCAACCAGTGGGAGTCAAATTACCGCTTTACAAAACGTAGCACTTTTTGCAGATCGCCCTGCTGAAGCGTGAGGAAGTAAATACCGGGCTGACATTCGGGGATACTATAACTATTTTCACCTAGCGAGACTGTACGACGGTCTATTTCCAAACCAATAATATTATGGAGAGTAGCCGTAGCCCCTTGCCAGATGTCCTCAGCAATTTTTAGAGTGAATTCACCCTCGTTAGGATTGGGAAACAGCTGCACCTTAGGTTTGTCTGGCTCTTCTTGACTATTCAATCCTGACTCATTGTAGATTGAAGCAGTCCGGGTGATTGTTTCTTCTCCGTATATATAATTAGCTTTCACCCCCATTGGCAAAAGAATCATTGCTATAAATATACCTAAGTAAAATTTCCTCATAGCTGTTTTCGTAGATCGCCCTCTAAATTTTCCCTGCTTTCTGTATATTAGACCCCAAAAGTAACCAGAAGGTTGAAACGCATTTGTTAAAATTTTATAAAATTTCTATCACAACTCACCTTATCTATCATGCATAAGCTTTTGCTACTGGGCTTAGCCCTCCTATTTTCTACTATTCCGACGTTTGCCCAAGATTCTATTTCCGAAAAGACTAAGGAGATGGAAAAGTACGATGGTTACTTTCCTTTCCACTGGGATGCTGATGAAGGAAAAATCTACCTGGAGGTGAATAAGCTAGATACCGAATTTTTGTGCTACACCACCTTAGCTGCCGGAGCCGGCTCTAACGATATTGGCCTAGACCGGGGTCGATTAGGCAGCCCCAAAGTAGTTGAGTTTCGAAGGGTTGGTAACAAAGTACTACTGGTAGAACCGAACCAATACTATCGGGCGGTATCGGAAGATGAAAATGAGCAGCGAGCCGTAGCTGAGTCTTTTGCTGAATCAGTGATTTACGGGTTTAAGGTGTCAGCTGAGGAAGATGGCAAAGTGCTGATTGACCTGACCGAATTTGCCTTAAGTGATATTTACGGCATTAGTGGTATGATTAAGCGTACCAAGCAAGGCACTTTTAAAGTGAATAATTCACGTAGTGCAGTGTATCTTCCCCGTACTAAAAATTTCCCGAAAAACACTGAGATTGAAACTACCCTTACTTTTACTGGACAAGATGCCGGGGCTTACCTTCGCTCAATATCACCTGATAATCAGGCGGTAACGGTTCGTCAACATCATTCTTTTGTTGAGTTGCCAGATGATAATTATGAACCCCGTGCCTTTGATCCCCGCTCGGGATACGGCTCTGTACAGTTTATGGACTATGCCACTCCAGTGGATCAACCCATTATGCAACGACTGATTCGTCGGCACCGTTTGCAAAAACGTGACCCTTCCGCCGAGGTAAGCGAAGCAATTGAACCCATTGTGTACTATATGGACCCAGGCGCCCCAGAACCGATCCGCTCGGCACTGATGGATGGTATGCGTTGGTGGAACCAGGCCTATGAAGCCGCGGGTTACCGCGATGCCTTTCAGGTGAAGCTTTTACCTGAAGATGCTGACCCGATGGATATTCGCTACAATTTGGTACAGTGGGTGCATCGTTCTACTCGGGGCTGGTCCTACGGAGGTAGCATTTATGATCCGCGCACCGGGGAAATCATTAAGGGAAAAGTAACATTGGGCTCGCTACGAGTTCGTCAAGACTTTTTGATTGCCTCTGGCCTAGTGGCAGAATACGAAGAAGGAAAATCTGTATCTAAGGAAATGATGGAAATGTCTTTGCAACGCCTTCGGCAACTGGCGGCTCACGAAGTAGGACATACGCTGGGTTTGGTTCACAACTATACCTCTTCAGTCAACGGTCGGGCTTCGGTAATGGATTATCCGCACCCCAAGGTAGATATTAAGGACGGCAAGCTAGATTTGTCGGATGCTTACGACGATGGTATTGGCGAATGGGATAAAGTAGCTATTACCTACGGCTACCAGGATTTTCCCGAAGGCACTGACGAAAAAGAAGCCCTGAACGAAATACTGCAACAATCCATTGACGACGGGCTACTGTTCATTTCTGACCGGGATGCTCGAGCGGTGAGCGGTGCCCACCCTCACGCCCACCTCTGGGATAATGGTACCAATGCGGTGAAGGAACTAAGACATGTAATGGAAGTTCGTGAGATTGCCCTGAATAATCTATCCGAGAAGAAAATTCCGTTTGGGCAACCTGTTGCTACCCTAGAAGAAGTACTAGTGCCGATGTATCTGTTCCACCGCTATCAAATAGAGGCTGCTGCTAAATTGGTAGGTGGGTTAGACTATACCTATGCCGTACGAGGTGATGGGCAAAAGCCACTAGCAGTAGTGGATGGACGAAAGCAACAGGAGGCTATTGATGCTTTGCTGGAAACTATGTCGCCTGAATCCCTGAAAATCCCTGAGAGTGTACTCAGTCTACTCCCACCCTACCCCTTAGGCTTTTACGAAAATGAACGAGAAATATTCAAGTCCCGTACTGGCATTACTTTTGACCCAATCGCCGCTGCTGAATCTGCCACGGATTTTACGCTAAGCTTGTTACTAAACCACGAGCGAGCCACCCGCATGATTGATTACGCCTCCCGCGAAAGTAGTGTTCCTGGTTTTACTGATCTCACTAATGAATTGGTGCAGAAAACGTTTAATGTTACTTCTCAGGGTCAGGGTTATGAGGGAGAGTTGCAACGACTCGTGCAACGACTATTATTAACTCACCTTATTCAATTAGCTAGTAACGCGAATGCTTCCGGACAAGCACGAGCAGTAGCTACTCTTCGGATTGAAGATATTGCTCGGCTCTTAGCAAAGGAAAGTGGTAGCACCTCCGAAATGGCGCACCAAGCATTTCTTTTACGCGAGATCAATATGTTTGAAAAAAACCCAGAAGATATTTCCTTACCCAGTCCCCTCAGCCCACCCGATGGTTCACCGATTGGGCAAAGTGGCCTAGATCATCTTGAACCTTGGTGTGCTTCTCAAGCAGATAATTAGAAACTAATAATTTGGATATGCTCTTAAGGCGAGATTACTCTACTGGGTAGAAATCTTATTGGTTCCTCTACAGTGCGCTGCTATATTCGAAACCATCTCACGCGGAAGACGATTAGTAATTCGGACTTGAAAAGAATAATCAGCTGTCCTTCAGCCCCTAAATCAATAGCAGGTTTGCAAAGAAAGTTATGAAGGGAGTTATTCACTCACTTTTCTCAAAGATAAAGTTTCTAAAGTCACTAGCGTTTACTTTGAATTGTTTGATCTCTCCTGCATTGTTCCGATTGAAATAAAATACAACACCATTTTGTGTAGCGTAGAAAGTATCTTCGTCAATAGGAACCAGCGGAATTTTGACAATTCCCTTTTTAGCGAAGATTCTATTCTTTTTGCTTTTAATACTAAGTTTGGCGTTTATACTTACGTTAATAAACGGCTCCCGGTAATCATTGTATTGTAAAAATATAAGTAGCCAAAGGCGGGAGATCCATTGGAATACCCACATCGCCTTCGCTAATAATCACGTCGCTGGTGTTCATGGAAATGGTGGTTTCCGTCCGGAAAATATCTTGGAGGGTATAAGTTGCTTCCTCCGACAATCCTATAGCCCGTATCGCAGTGACCGGAATTTTAAGATTGAACGAACGGGAATGGTCGGCATCAAAGTTAGTGACGATGAGCAACCGCTGATTTTCGGTGAATCGTAAAAAAGCGTATACCTGATCGTCATATCCCTCAGTAAAACGTTGGTTATGGCGGTGCAGATCATAGAAATACCCCTTCCGAATAGCTTCCTCCTGCGCCAGATTGAGTAATCCTTGATAAAAATTTCGCAATTCTTGCTGCTCATCACTCAACTGTCCACCGTCAAACTGACCGCCATTTACCCACTTTTGGTGTTCGGGGACGCCCCAGTAATCAAAAATGGTCGTTCGCCCATCGTCACCACTAAAGCCAGATTCATCCTCTGCTGGCTCACCTACTTCTTGACCAAAGTAAACCATTACTGGTCCGGTATGCCAAAGCGTACTGACTACCATTGCGGGTTTTGCCCGGTGGGGATCGTTGCCGAAAAAACGGGAAGCGATGCGCTGCTCATCGTGGTTTTCCAGAAAGCGTAGCATGTTCCGGTTTTTATCGCGCAGAAACTGCCAAATTTCTGGTAAGTGCTGTACTGAGCCTCGCTGCTCAATCACTGCCCGCAGCGTATCGTACAATTGAACCTTATCGTAGAGGTAATCAAAACCTCCGGTATCGATGTAATTACGGTACTGATCTGGATTATAGATTTCGGCGATGAACACGATATTAGGATACACTTCTTTCACCTTCGGAATTACCCAGTGCCAGAACTCTACGGGAACCATCTCGGCCATATCACAGCGGAAACCGTCTACGCTTCGTGCTGACCAGTATAGTAGTATATCCAGCATTTTCTGCCAGGTATCGGGAACAGGATCAAATTGTACCTGACGGCCATTTAGGTAATCTACGCCGTAGTTAAGTTTCACGGTTTCAAACCAATCGTTTACGCTAGGTTGGGCAGTAAATTGGTCATTCCCCGTAGCCTTGGCAGGATTTTCGTCAAACGTACCATCTTTGGTAGGAAATGAATGCTCACCTAGCGATTGATAGTCTGCTGGAACCTGAAAGGGTTCGCCCACGATGTAGTAAAAATTATTATCGGTTGAAAACGCCTGATTGGTGTCATCACTCGCTCCGAAATCTTCTACATTTTCAGGTTTGGTATCTGACTGATAAAAGCGGGCTACGTGGTTGGGAACAAAGTCAATAATTATTTTGAGCCCATGGGCACGCGTACGCTGCACCAGCGCCTCAAACTCCGTCATACGATTGTCTACATCCTCCGCCAGATCGGGGTTTACGTCATAGTAATCCTTAATAGCATAGGGTGATCCAGCCCTACCCTTTACCACATCAGCATTGTCCAATGGAATATTGTATTCACGATAATCGTTTAGTAGCGCATGTTCAATTACCCCAGTGTACCAAATATGAGTAGCCCCTAGGTCTTTCAAACTACTAAGGGCAGCTTCGTTAATATCATTAAATTTACCTACTCCATTTTCTTCAGCAGTGCCCCATACTACGTTATTGGTTTCGGTATTACCAAACAGGCGTGTGAACATCTGGTAGACTACTATTTTCTGATCGGACGATAAAGATTCCTCCAGCAGTAGATTAGGGTCTTCTTGAGCAATAGCCTGTAATTCTTCAGTAGTCACAATGCGTTTAGTTTCAGTAGTTAATGGGGTACAGCGAATACACAAAAGTACAAGCCCTAAAGAAAGTATGCGTCGGTTCATAGACTTTTTTGTGTGGTGAAGAATAAGTCAACTGATAATAAAATGAGTTGATCGTTGTTAAGTAGTATAATAGCTTTGTATCTTTCTAAACCTTACGCCAAACTTACTCGGTATGCGCAGATTATCTGCTTTCGTTCTCATTTTTTTATTATGCTCTTTGAGCTTGGCAAGCTACGCTCAGGACTGGAGCTTTGCGCTAGGCCCGGGAGTTACTCAGTATTTGGGAGATGTAAATCAGCAGCGTTTGGGCGGCAATCGTTGGGCGATTAACGCTGAAGGCTGGTACCGATTGACCGATAACATTCAAATTAAATCAGGAGTAAGTCTATACCAACTCTACGCCGAGGATGCCAATGCTGAACGGTTGCGTAGTTTCCGCTCAAACAATTTTGAGTTTTACTCTACCGCCATGTATTCCTTTAAGCGAGGCTTTTTTACGCCATTTGCCTACGCGGGCTTAGGGGCAACTACCTCTAACCCTCAGGGTGACAGCCGTTTGGGCTACTTTAACCTGAAAGAAGTAGAGCCCGAGGCTGAAAATGTGCCTGGCCTAATTGGCATGATTCCCTTTGGGGTAGGTTTAGACTACGAGATTACTCCAGTGCTTTCATTGGTAGTAGATCTAGCTTTACGCTATGCGCTTAGTGACCGACTGGATGCTATGCGTCGCGAAATTATTGTAGTAGATGAACTCAGCCCGCTGGCTCGCGAGTACTATGCTGCTCTATCGGAAGAGCAAGCCCGAGCAATCAACGAAGAGCCATCGTTGCGGGGTGGTAGCTCAGCTGATAATGACCTCTACGGGATGCTTACGATAAAAGTGCGCTTTACCCCTACCTCATCCCTCTTCGGCTGCGTAGATCCGTACAAATATTCCCGACCCGACCGCCGCCGCAAACAAAAGAACTACAAACCACTCTAAGATTTTCCTTCGGTAGCGAGCTGTGCCTCCAGCTTCTCGATCTTCTCCAGATAGGCTTTTTCTTTGCGGTGCATCTCTTCCTGTGTGGCTGATAGCTCCTCCATATTCTGCCGCATTTCTTCTTCCTGCGCCTGCATCATTTCAGCTTGTTCTTGTGATTCCATCAACAGTCGGTGGGTTTGAGTATTAATCCGAGCATTCCGTAGCGCAGAAGCAATAGACTCAGCCACTTTTTCTACAAATGAAATTTGATGATCCTCCAATACTGTAAACGAAGCTAATTCTAGGATACCTTCTACTGTATCTTCTATCAATAAAGGTATAACCAATATGGCAGAAGGTTGGGAGCCACCCAAACCGGAACGAATATCAGCATAGTCAGTGGGCACTTCGGTTAGGTAGATAGTTTCCTTTTCCAGATAAGCCTGTCCTATGACACCATCGCCTGCTGGTATTGATTTATTGATAAACTTCTGTCGCTGATAAGCATAACAGGCTTTCATGTGTAGCACCGTCTTATTGCCTTCTTCTTCCACTAAGAATATAGCTCCCTGGCTAATTTCTAGATAATTTACCAATTGCTTCAGTACCTGATTGCTAAGCTCCTCAATATCCTGGGCATTGCGAAGAGTATCGGTAAATAGGGTTAGACCTTGCGTAGACCAGCCTCTTAGCTGAGCATCATTACGGTTTTGTAGTAGCTGATCCCGCATTTTTATCAGTACACTCCCTAGCGTATCTTCTTCTCCTAAGGCCTGGTATTCCTGCTCCAGATTTCCTTCCCCAATAGCTGTAGCAAAGTCAGCAGTTTCGTGTAGTCCTCTTACAACTGTTTTGAGAGCCTGAATCATGTCACCCAGTTCATCTTTTCTTGCCGTAATTTCATGATCCATTTGTAGATTCCCGCGAGATAGATTGTTTAAATTAGCTTGAATTTGCTTAATGGGACTGATAAACCGCTGGGCAATCAAGTATGTCACCCCAGCAATGATTACACTGATAAAAAGAGTGATGAGAATGATGATATTTCGTAATCGTACTACTGGCTGAAGAGCTTCAGCAACATCCATCTCGCTAAGGATTGCAAAAGTTATATTTCCCACTTGTAAGGAGGAGTAGGAGCTCAGCACTGGAACACCTCGGTAATCGTCAATAATCTGGGTACCAGAGCTTCCGACTAGTGCCTCTTCTACCCCCAAGGTTTCTACCTTTAGCTTAAGCACCGTAGATTCTTCTGAGAAGCGGGAATCAGAGCGCATTAAATAATCACTCCCTACTAGATACGTCTCCCCCGATTCGCCTAACCCGGTACGTTCTTGGGTAATAGCATTTATTTCATCTAAAGGGATTTGGCCAATAAGTACTCCAATTACGTTTCCTACAGAATTGCGGATAGGTGAAGAAACAAAAGAAGCAGGATCACCATTACTAGGGGCATAATGATCAAAGTCTACAATAGTATTCGATTTCAAGCCTTCCCGGTATGCTTCAGCTATATTTTGATCACTGTAGGGACCATCTACTAAGTTGGTGGCGAAATCCGGCTCATGCACTACAGTGTAGATAATATCACCTGCCAAATTCACCAAGAATAGGTCGTATAAACCATACGTCTCTTTGATTTTAGCCAAATAAGGATGGTACACTTGGTTTACTGAGTCGTAAGCCGATGAGGTAACGCCCTGTAAATAAGTACTGTCGTAAGCCTGCAATGAATTAGTAATTACTGGCAGTGAGGCCATCACCTCGATAGTGGCTATTTGATCGGAGAAAAAATCGGTTACCTGCGTACGCTTAGTTTCGCGCACTGAGGTGAGTTGCTCAAAAGTTCGGTCTAAAATAGCGGCCTTTGCCACGAAGTAGACGATAAAGCTTAGTCCTAGTAGGGTTAATAGGCCCAGAGAAGTGAAGCGCACAATTAACTGAGTGGCAATACTTACCTTTCTGTCCCTCTCCATAAACTAGTTGCTGTAAAATCTATTAGTTGATTAGTAGTCAACATTAAAGCTAAGATTCAGCTTACTAACTATAAAACGAAAAGCGCTAAAGACCTTACGATGTATGATTAGAATAGAAAGGAAATGCTATTGAAAATATACCTATCGGTACTACATTTCTACTGAGTACTATAGATCAATTGTCACGCTCCTACCTACATAAACGCCCTGTGGTAAGTCTACAATGAACGTGGTGGTGTTTTGATCGGGGTCGGGATAGGCTATAAAGTTGTCTCCCTGGGTTTCGTAAGTGCCAGAAATGGTGAGTAATGCTTTTGTTAGTTTTCGGGATGGGTCGGCTACCGTTAGTTGGGAAATATGATCTTCCTGGATTTTTAGCATTACCATTCCCTGGCTTTCTAGGCTAACTTTTAGATCATCTGTAACTTCAATTTCTCCGGCTTGATAAAAAGCTGCCTGGCAAATGTTTAGTTTGTTACTTTTCACAGCCTGCAACTTGCCAGTGTTGGCGATAATTTCAATATCTCGATTTGCATCGCTGCTCCGCTCCAATTCCTCTACTTCCACATCCGGTACTACAATGTAGGAGTAGGATTCATTTTCCGGCTCGTTGCCGTGATCAAGCCATAAGGTAAATACTTCTTTGCTAACAATCTCTTCTGAAATGTTCTTCTGATCGGTGATGTCCGACCAGCGGCCTTGCTCCACCTGGTTAGATAAATGCACGCTGGTACGCTCGAGGAAAATATAGCCAATTTTATCCTGATGCACCCATTTCACATTATCCAACACTCGGTTACCTTGAGGAAGTTGTTGACTTTCGCCCTCCTGCAATACGGTTACATCGCTTCTCAACAGTACCTGATTAATGGTAGTAGCCACCGGCAAGTCGGGGCTAGAATTGATAGCGGTGCCTAAACAAACGTATTCTTCGTCGAAAAAGAACCAGGATTTTTTGGCTTCCATCATATCGTGGGTACTTTTAAAATCGAAGGCTACTGCTCCGTACAGGCCATCGGTAACCGCTCCCACGAAATCCCGCAACCCTTCCTTCTGTATATCCTCGGAGCCGTAGAGTTTAGGCTTTTGCATGATGGTGGTACCGGATATTTTTTGCCAATCGTACACTGGCCAGATATCATGATATTCGTCTCCCTTGAGCATCAGATAATTAGTGCCATCCGCCCGATGGTGGGTAGGTTTTCCGGGTCCGTTGTAGGGCACTTCCATGTTCTGATTGCGGGTAGAGTACATTCTTACGGTAGTGTAGAAGTTGGGCCGTTGGAACACAAAGTGCTCGGTTTGCCAGAAGAACTTACTGAACGATTGCGAAGGTTGCGCTTCTCCTTTCCGCAATTTCATAATCTCTTCCAGTTCCTCTTGCCGGTAATCAGTGCTAAGCAGCAGGCGTTCTATTTCCAGGGTGCTGGCGGGCTTAAAATCGTATTGAATAGTGATGCTGCGGTTCTTCACACTGACGTCGGTATAGATGCCGTAGACCATTTGCTTGTAAATGCCATCCAGATAGTAATCTACTAGATGGTTGATCTTCTCTTGAGCGAAGGCATACTTGGTACCCGCCACATAATACGACCATTCGCCAAAGGCATTGGCGTATTTACCATATCCGTAAGAAATGGTATTATTCACCCTATCGTGCCGATGGTGAAAGCTATAATCGTGTTGCATCCCCCGACTACCCGTAGAAAACTTTACCTCCCCTTCAATCAGTCGGATGATTTCGTCAAATCGTTCCTTCTCCCCCAGAAAGAGTAAGTTCTTGGCTAGAATACCGGCAATCACAATCCGGTCGCCACTGGGTCGGGCACCGGAAGCGTTCATATGAGCGCGACCAATAATCGGCTGGGCTTTATCTACCAAATGTTGCGGTAACTCATCGCCAATAAGTAGCATTAGGTTGACCAAGTTGGTAGGAGTAGAGATTTGATTATTATGCCAATTATCCCCGAAAAAATCATTATCTACCCAGTACTTCAGTCCCCGGTTGATCGTCTTTTTCAACGATTTATCCTGATAATAATCGGATGATTCACTTTGGTAGGTTTTTGCCAGATAAACTAAGTTAGAGGTATGATGCCGTTGGGGAAAACCGGCAGTTCGGCTAAGGTCTTCGTAATCAATTCCCTCAAAGCTTCCGTCTTCGTTCATAGCCTGAACAATTTCCGCCACTCGAGCATTATCAATCTCACTTTTCAGCAGTTCGTCAACTACCCGGCTTTTTATAATCTCAAAATCATCGGGTGCTGTGGCGTGAGTGGAGTATACCAAAAAACAAAGGAGTGGTAGCAATAAGCGAGCGATCATTGGTAGGTTGTTTTGCCGTGGATATTAATAGGACTTCACCAGCAGGTGAGTCTGTCTTAATATACTAAAAATGATAATGGGGGTGAGGAAAAATTAACTAACTACTAATAATAGTGATTGAATCAATTCGTTTCAATCTTCTTTCTTTAGATGCTCTTAAGATCCCCTTACTTGTATTTCAAACACAGTATCCTTCGGCTTAGCCAATGTACTATATTATTTATTTAATCTTTGATATAGGTCAATCTCCACAAAATCGTGATCAGATTCACCAATGACATAATTAGGACAAACTAATTCTACTAAAGTAGTTAGGGTGTAATCAAACCATTGGAAATTTCCCTTCAGTGGTGGAATCGCATGGACGTCCGTCATGTATGAGATTGCTCTAGCTAATATTTCATCTGAACAGCCAAGATCCTTATACAAATCTAGAACTTCAATTGCTTTATTATAGAGTTTATCTGTCAAATCTGCCAGTTCTGTTATATGAGATGCCATTTTTTCTGGCTCAATAGTTTTGCTTTCCCACGTCAAACGAACTGCTAATTCAAAGCAATTTTGCCTAATAAAATTTTCCTGCTTACTCATAAGTATAATTCAAATATTATTGTTGACTAACAGCCAATTGGGAGTCAAAGTTAGATGTTGGAATGGATTTCATTTTACTTGGTCAACCCGCATACTTTCTTCTCTCTCAATTCTCATTTATGTCTCACTATTTCATAAATTGGATACCGTTTCTTAAACTCCCCAAGAACAGTTGTTGGAAGGTTTTTCCGATAGTCTATTGTCAAGCCGGTTAAAGTCGCAGCCGACTTGTCAGACCGTAAGCTGAAAATTAAGGGTAAATGATACTATGTAGTTCTTTAAACTTGTTTCTTACCTCCTCTCTGATGTTTCGAAGGTCTACACTCTCTACGTAGGATATTTCTCGTTAAATGTTTCATATTGGTTTTTAGAAAAAATAGGAAATCGCTTCACTCATACTTCGTTCGCGATGACGTGCTTATTTCCAGTCTCTTTCTTTTAATACCTTCTAAAACAAAAAGAAGGCAGAGACGGCGGTGGATACGATGAGGAAGATTCGGTAGACCCGCTCGGGGAAGATGCGTACTAAGCGGAAGCCTAGTACTGCTCCAATAGCAATTAGGGGAATCATGGTGGCGTTGAAGGTGAGGGTTTCCCAGGTAATGGTATGCCAGAAAAATACGTGCAGGGGAATTTTGAGCAGATTGATAATCAGGAAGAACCAGGCGGCGGTACCGATATAATCGTTCTTGGGCAGTCGCATGGATAGCAGGTAAATCGCCATAATGGGGGCGGCAGCATTACCGATCATGGTAGCAAACCCACCGACAATACCGGTAATAGCCGAAATCCACCAGAAATCAGGAATCTTAATTTTGGCTTTTCGTTGGTCTTGCCACAGCAGCAGTGCCAGGCAGAGCAGAATAATAATACCAATAGCCGCTTTAAACTGCTCATCGGAAATCACATCGCCAAACCAAACCCCCAGCCCAATACCCGCTAGCGTCCAGGGAAAAAGCTTCACCAGATACGACCACTGCGCGTGCCGATTGTAGTAACGCACCCCGAAAATATCGGCTACTGATAGCATAGGTAACAAAAAGCCAGTGGATAGCTTCCCACCAAAAATACTGGCTAGTATTGGAATCACCATAAGCCCCGCTCCCATCACTCCGGTTTTGGACATACCTACCAGCATTGCACAAAGAATAACTAAGCTCCATTCGAACGGAGAGAGTGAGAAGAGCTCCATGGAGCTAAATTACAAATTGAAAATTAAGAAATTACAGATTAGAAGATTACAAATTAATCATTTTCACTTATCCACTATCAACTGATATTAATAATTCTGAAAACTCACCTCGGTAGAGCGATCCAGTGCTGAGAAGCGGATAAGCAAGGTAAAAGGTTCTTCAGTGCCGTTGGGGCAGTCGGGAGCGGGATCGATATAGTACACAAAGTATTTCTGACTACGGGGAGCTAGTTCGTGACGGTCGGGTTTTCCCAGCGTGGCTTGCACTTGTTTCTGCGATAACCCTTTGAAGGCAGTATCAATCTGGGTGAGAATCTCTCGCATTTGCGCCCGTTCGCCCTCGCATCCCATCTTATCAGCCTGAAAGCGAGACTCGTCAAATCCCGGAATATCCTTGGCTTTGGGTTTACAACAACTAAGCAGTACGCCTATCAGTAAGAAAAAAAGAAGGTATAACGATTGATTCATAGCAACTGACTAACCGGAGGCTATTTGATTTTGTTCGGACAAATAAGAAACATTTTAAGGGCTTTGTCAGGTTAGGTATCCGACGTATCTTCGCAGCCGTATGTACACCGATAAATTTGTTAAGATTGCTTGGGTTTTTACCTTCTTAGGCTTTCTCATTGCCCTTTCACTAAGCTATGCCTTTTTACCTATAGAAGTTGGATTGCAGGCCGACTCTAATGGTCAGCCCGACCAATTCATCAATCGGGAAACCTTTTTTTACCTATCCCTCGGCACTTTCGTGGTTGTCAATATTATCTGCCTGGTCTTCTTCCGGGTACTTAATGCACTACCAGCCTCTTCAACAGTGTTTTACCGTTCTATTTTGTTCAAAGAAAGAATCCGCGACTGGTTCGGGGCGTTTACTACGGTCATTAATACCTTCTTGATCTGCATCGTCAGCTATCTAGCTTTATTCAACAACCAGGGCGACTACCAGATTGGCCAGTTTAACTGGATTATATGGGTAGGACCACTGCTATTTGCTGGAGTGCTGGTCTGGTTCGTCGTGATTTTACTCAGTCCCAAGCCGATTAGTACGGAAGCGTAACGTTTACGCCCAATCGTAGCCACCTTCCGGGCATCTGAACGAACCCAGCTTCGGTGTATTCGGTATTGGTTAAGTTGGTAGCTTCTACAAAAGCCTGCCAGGAAGTAGTCTGATAATATAAGCGGCTGTCTATTACCCAATAGTCCGCCTGGGTCATCCGGTCGAGGTAACGCAGCCGGATACTGTGTTGCACATTCTTCCAAATACGATGGGTAAGTGAAGCAATAAACTGATGGTTTAGGTGATCCAACACATAACGAGACTCTACCCCTTCGGCTTGATCTAAGTCAGCGTTCAAATAGGTATAGCTGACGGAAGCCGCTTGTACCACGCTTTCTTTATCAAACCTTCCGTTAATCTCTACTTCCAGTCCGTCAGTAGCTACATTATAGTAATTCTGCGGCTGCCAGGGCTGTTGATCATTGGTACGTACCCAATCAATTAACTGAGAACCATCGCGGTAAAAGTAGCTAATCTGTCCCCAGAGGCGCTGCCCAAAGTATTTTATTCCCGCCTCATAAGTCCAGGCTCGCTCGGGTTGCAATTGGTCGTTCCCGACATTACTCGGCCCATTGTAGTACAAGTCAGTGTAAGTAGGAATGCGGAAAGATCGCCCCAGATTGCCGTAAAGTTTCCATTCGTTGGTAATGTCATAGCTGGCATCTAGACCAGGGAAGTAGTTCCAACCAAAATCCGAGTACCAGTTGAGATAGAGGCCAGGAGTTACATCCAGACGGTCAAAAAAGTAGAATCGGTGCTCCAGAAACGCTCCAAAAATGCTGCGTTGCCAGTTGCCTAATGCTGCTTGCTGCGTACCACCGCTAAAGTTATCACTATCAATAAGCTCTCGACGGTATTCCACTCCCACACCAGTTAGTCCAATCGTATTCAAGCGGGTAGCATTTACCTCCGCTCCGCCCACGTGGGTAGTATGAACATTATTGAACGCACCTGGATTACTGCGAATAAACAGATAGTTGTCATGATTGCGTCGCCAGTACAACCGAGGCTGTACTTTCCATTCGCCAACTTTGGTATCCAAGCTCGCACTAATGAGCGAAGTACGAGTTTCTTCATATTCTTCCGAATTCTCCACATAAAAGCCACTAGCTCCAAAATCCCGCATGGTGTGACCACCTAAAAAATTGAAAGTGCCTAAATCGGTTTGGGCGTAAGACTGATAGAAGAAATTTGTCATTTGATAGTCCGAATTGGGACGATACCCATCGGAACGGTCATGCGCCACCGATAAGTACTGACCATAACGCTCTCCAGGAAGAGAGACTCCCACGTTACCGCCCCAAGTACCAAAATCACCACCGTAAACACTAGCGTTTACTAATCTTTTTTCCGGTACTTTAGTGATGATATTAATCGCCCCAGCGAAGGCATTTTGGCCGTACACCCGGGCTCCGGGGCCTTTCAGCACTTCAATTCGTTCAATATTGTTCCGGTCTAGGGGCAGATTAAGCAAGTGGTGTCCAGTCTGAGGATCACTTACTTTGACTCCGTTTATCAGTACTAACACTTGCTCAAACGTACCACCCCGGATACGTAAATCGCCCTGCACCCCTGCCGGACCCCGTTGCCGAATATCTACTCCTGGCACGTAGCTCAGTAACTCGTTGATGCTCTGAGCCGGAGTGGTTTCAATAGTTTCTCGCGTCACTAAATGAATGTTCCGCGCTAACTCCGAAAAAGGGGTCTGCATACGGTTCTCCGAAATCACCACGTTGGCTAATTCAATCGTACGAGTTGAGTCTTCTTGGGCAAGAAGAGAGTTGTAAATAAGAAAGAAGGCTGTGATCAGTAAATATTTCTTCGTCATATAGCTACCTAATTTGGGTGCAATATTAGAAAAAGTCTGTGAAAGGAAGGCCGGGTTAGTTGACACTTGCTAAAAAAAGTAGTTGATTTATCATCATCACCAAAAACAAAGCACTCTTGCAAGTTTTAATTGCCCCTAATGCTTTCAAAGGAAGTTTAGATGCTGTTCAGGCGGCTCAAGCTATTCAGCAAGGGCTTGAGCGAAGCCATTTGCCATCCGAATGCACCTTGCAACCTATTGCCGATGGTGGCGACGGAATGCTGGATATAATGCTATCGCAGACTGATAGTCAAAAATTGTACGCTACTGTAGAAGACCCGCTAGGTCGCCCCGTGAAAGCCGCTTATGGGCTTATCCAGGAGGGAAAAGTAGCGGTAGTTGAGATGGCTGAGGCCTCGGGTCTACGTTTGCTTACTCCCGACGAACGCGACCCGCGCAAAACATCTACTTTCGGTACGGGTCAACTCATTCAGGAAGCGTTGGCACAGGGAGTAGAAGAAATAGTGTTGGGTGTTGGGGGTAGTGCCACGGTAGATGGCGGATTGGGTATCGCCCAGGCATTGGGGACAAAACTAACCGACGAAGAGGGCAACGAAATTCCGCGAGGGGCAGACGGGTTAGCAGTACTGCACAATATCGACACTACCAATCTGGACGAGCGATTGCAACACTGCACCATTACCGTACCTTGCGACGTTACCAATACGTTAGTAGGTGCTGCTGAGGTCTTTGGTCCCCAGAAAGGAGCTTCTCCTGAGTTAGTAGCTGATATAGAGCAGCATTTTCTTCATTACAGCAACTTAGTAAAAGAACAGTTGGGAAAAGATATCGCTCACTTGCCCCGAGGTGGAGCAGCCGGTGGAGTAGCGGCAGCCCTGTACGCTTTCTTTGATGCCAGCCTGGTAAACGGTACTGAATTTCTGTTGGCAAAAACTGGGTTTCGGCAAGCCTTAAATCGCGCCAACTTGCTGATTACTACCGAAGGGGCGTTAGACCAGCAAACACAAGGTGGCAAAGGCCCTTTTTACGTTGCTCAGCAGGCTAAAGAGCAAGATATACCTGTCATTATGTTGGTAGGAAGCATTCCTGACGATTATTCACCGCAAGATTATTCTGAATACGATGCTATCTTCCCGATTGGTCCCCGACCTCAGTCACTGGAAGAAGCCTTAGCCCATACTGCCCAAAACCTAGAGCGCACCGCCTACCAACTTGGAAATCTGTTGGCCATAAAAAAACCGTAGACCTTTCGGCCTACGGCAATTTGTATGTACTTGTGAACAAAAATTTAAATACGCTGAAGCATATCAATCAATCCAGCATTTTTGTGCTTGTGGCGCACAATAAGTAGCGGGATTTCTGAATCTTTTCCGATAAGTTTTTCCGTAGTGGTGCCAATTGGGAACAGAGCCGTAGGAGCCGATTTTCCTTTTCCACCAATCACAATACAGTCAGCGCTCAGCTCTTGGGCAGTTTCGTAAATATTGCTAACAACATCATCATTTTTCACCAGTGAGAAGTTAGGGGTTACCTTCACTCCACTGATATCAAGTTTACTGATGAACTTGTTATATTTTTTACGAGCGTGCTCAAGCATCACATCACCACACTCTTCAAATGTTTTCCCCGAATAGTGATAACCCACCGGTACTTGGTAAGTATGGTGGCAAACAATCTCAATTGGATTACCAGTCGCCTGTTCACGACGGGCTACGGTTATAGCTTCTTCTAAAGCAGCTACCGATTCCTTAGTGAAATCAGTTGCTACCAACAAGCGATTGATCTTAGAATATTCCCGTTCTGGCACAATAAGTAAGGAGCAAGTCGCTCGTCGGGCTAACCGCTGAGCCACTACACTGTTATTTTTGAGATCTTTCTTGCGTCCTACAACAATAGCATCAACACTGTGCTTATCTGCCAGCTTCAAAATTTGCTTAGAGGGCATGGTGCCCTGCTCTACCGAAATTTTTACTTTGGCGGGAATAGTCAAGTCAAAATGATCAATTACTTTCTTCTCCAACTCACGTCTCCGATCAACCTGAGCCTTTTCTAATAGGTCAGGGAATTCGTTACGTAGTGGTGAGGGTAAAGGAGTCCGCTTAATCACATTCACAAAGTGAACATATTCAGCCGACCCGGTTCGGGCTAAAAACGAAGCAAAATGGATAAGTGACGTATCCATCTCCGTGTTATCTAGCCCTACCATAATTTTTCGTACAGGATTCATATAATCTATTTCTCCTTTATGATTTACACTGTTAGTCTTTGTGGTTAACATAGTAAAGTACGTGAGGTTTATCTACAGTGAAAAATGAATAATTAACTTCTGAGTATACGTGTAATAAAATAAAGCGTTATGTTTATTCAAAGATTTATTTTCCCTTAAAGTATACAATTTACTTACTAATTCTGTTACAAATTTGCACTTATTTTATCGATTAGTAATATCATCTGTTCTTTGGAGTGTGTAGGAAAATTAGCAATTCTAATATGTTTACTCTTAAATTGACCATAGCCACTTCCGACGACCAAATTATCAGCCTGAAGCTCTTTTATAATTTCTGAAGACGTTTTTTTTGTCTCAGCAACAATAACGGTCTTAGAACGATGCGCTTCATTTCTTACAAATGGGGCAAAATTCGGGTGATCCTCCAGCATTTGGTACATCATGCCCGCCTTAAACTTGGTTTCATTGCGGATCATATTCATTCCTTTCGTCAACATATCGCCCGCCACTTTAGCTAATAGATAGATGCCCAACACATTTGGGGTCTCGGGAGTTTGCTGTTTTCGAGCCTTTTCTAATAGAGATGGTAACGAATGATAAGACCCAATACTTTGCTGCTGCACTAGTTGCTCAGCTCTAGCCACACAGCGGTCATTCACTAACCACACCCCTAATCCGGCAGGTAGTCCAAAACCTTTCTGAACCGAAAAGTAAGCTGTATCAATTTGAGAGTAGTCCAGATCAATATAAGGCAAAGTAGAAACTGCATCTACCGCAATAATTGCATTCGGGTGGCTCTTCCGCACTCGATAGATATCTTCTAGCGGCTGAGCAGCTCCCGTACTGGTTTCGTTCTGAGTGAAGGCTATTAGCTCCGTATCGGTCGGAATCTGTGCCGAGTCAATAGCCACGCATTCGCCCTCTTCAGCAGTTTGAGCAATGGGTGTTCTCCCTAATTCCTGAGCAATCTTATAGAAGCGATTAGAGAAAGAACCATTTACGTAATGGTAGCTTTTCTCAACTACCAAATTCTGAATAATTCGTTCCCAAATCTCAGTTGCTGAGCTAGTGAAGAAAACATGATAGTTGCCTGGCAGATCGAGTAGGTTCCGCAAGTTTTCTTCAGCCTCCTGAAAGATCGACTGAAATTGAGCACTCCGGTGCGAGATAGAAGGTACTTGCTCGGCCAAGGCTTTTTTCACATGACTTTCTACCGTAAAATACAGTTCAGCGGGGCCAGGAGTAAAAAATATCTGTTTCATTAACGAAGAATGTATCTTTAACCGCCCAATTAACGTATGTTCGGCTATTGGGTTGGCACTTTTTTGTTTATAAGTTGCTAACTTAGAACTTTAGCTACGGTTTTTCTACCTTTGTTTTAAATCAATATCCATTTACCAGACTTGTCTATTAGTTAGTAGGTTATGAACCCTGCAATGTCATCACTGCCCCCTACGTTGGCAGTATTTCGCCCGGTTATTGAAAAGTCGCTTCGCCCTTACATCCGAATTCAAGCGCAAATTGACGAAGATGTTACCATTATTCAAAGTAAATTCGGTGGATTACCGTATTTACCCACTAATGTGGATTATCCAGTCGATGAGAATGGGCACCCTTTGTTCTTACTGGCGCAAATTAATTGCGAAGATTTACCCGAATTAGAAGATTTTCCCCAAAAAGGCATCTTACAATTTTATATTGCTGATGACGATATGTACGGTTTGGATTTAGATGAGCCGACTGATCAGCAGAACTTCCGAGTGCTGTATTTTGAAGAAATAGACGAAGAGAATCGGCAGCGGGACTTTAGCTTTCTTCCGGTATTTGAGGAAATGCCTTTTGAAGAAAAATACACTCTTACTTTTACCTCAGAAACTGGAGCTGTTTCCCCCGAAGATATTCATTTTGACGAAGCCTTTGGCGAAGCACCTCATACCTTTTTCGATCAGTTTGGTGCCGATGCCGATCCAGTTCGCCGCGAGTACCGTCGGTTTGCTAAGGGGGCTGGGCATAAAATGGGCGGTTACGCTCATTTTACACAGGAAGATCCTCGCTTTGAGATTGACGATTTTGCCGAAGCCGTTTTACTACTCCAGATTGACTCTAAAAATGATATTGAGTGGGGCGATGCCGGAATTGCTAATTTCTTTATTCTCCCCGAAGATCTCCGCAACCGCGATTTCAGCAATGTGATGTACAATTGGGATAGTCTTTAAGAAATATGAAATGCGAGATGTAAAAAGTTGGTAGAAATTAAAAGAAATTTTGACTTTCTAAAGGGCAAGAAATTGACGGTCGCCGTGCGATAGAGATTAAAAATTAAAATTTGTGTGGATGATTGGAAGCTAGAAAATTCCGGTCTCCGGTCTCCGGTCTCCGGTCTCCGGTCTCCGGTCTCCAATACCTAATACCCAAAGGACTATCAGCAATTGAGTAATAGAACTATCGAACCATAGAGAATATGATCTTTACCGAAACCAAACTGACTGGTGCCTTTATTATTGATCTGAAGAAAATCGAGGATGAACGCGGTTTCTTTTCGCGAGCGTTCTGCGCTAATGAGTTTCGTGAGCATGGACTAAACCCAACGGTAGCGCAGTGTAATCTATCGTTATCTAAGCAAAAATACACTTTACGGGGGTTTCATTACCAGACAGAAGGAGCTGAAGAGGCCAAAACCGTTCGGTGTATCCGGGGCAGTATTCTGGATGTGATTATTGATCTACGGAAAGATTCGCTTACCTACTGCCAACACGTAGCGGTAGAATTATCTGCCGAAAATCATCGAGCTTTATACGTACCCGAACACTTTGCTCACTCCTTCATCACACTGGAAGATGACTGCGAAGTGTTTTATCAGGTCTCTGAATTTTACGCTCCCGGAAAAGAACGAGGCATTCGCTGGAACGATCCGGCTTTTAAGGTAGATTGGCCAACCCAGCAGCCTATCGTTTCCAAAAAGGATGCGAACCATCCTGATTTTCAATCTTAGCCAACCTTGATCTGCTGGCTTCTCAGAGTGCTTTGGCAGGTTGTGTATATGGTTCCTGCTGCTGAAAGTAGTATTTGACCAATCCGTAGCCATAGCCTAAAAAAACAGTAAAGGCAGTAAAAATGCTCAAAAAGCCTACTTGTAACGATTTGTAACGTACTGTTCCCTCTAGAAAAACCGCAACGGCATATAACCCTAAAGAAGTTGCCAACCACCTTCCCAATGCTGGTTGAATAATTAATAAAACTACGGTAAGGAATAGGTAAGCATAAAATAACAAAGGGAGAAAATAAATAGGTCTTAGGCTACCGGGAAATAGCCGAGCCAGATTAATGCGGGATTTACCGAACCACACCATTTGCTGCCAAAAGTCCTTCAGTGTTTTCTTTCGTTTGTGGTAGATGTACGCTTTAGGAATTAGCCCCACTTTAAAGCCCTGCTGATGAATACGAATGCTCAAATCAATATCTTCGCCACAGTTAGGCAAGCGATACCCTCCCGTAGCTTCGTACACCTGTCGGGAAAAACCCATGTTAAAGCTGCGCGGATGATACTCTCCTACTCGCTTTTTTCGTCCGCGGGTTCCGGCAGTAGTTAAAAAAGAAGTTAGGGCAAAGTCTACGGCTTTTTGTACGGGAGTAAATGAGGAATGTCCCCGGTCAGGTCCGCCAAATGCATCTAGTTTCTGCTGCTGAACACCTTCATGGACATGCTGCAAATAGTCGGGAGGAACGATAATATCCGAATCCAGAATGATCAGATAGTCACCCTGCGCCTGCTCCATACCAAAGTTGCGAGAAAATCCTTGTCCGTGGTTGCCTGTAGGTGCGTAGCGAATGGTTAACTGATCTTGAAAATTAGCTACTACCTTGTCGGATTTTACGGTAGAGCCACTTTCTACTACAATTACTTCAAAATCGATGTAGGTTTGTTGCGCCAAGCCTTCCAGCACTTCCCGAATATCGTCAGGGCGATTATATACCGGAATAATCAGCGAGTAAAACATAGCTACACCATTTTACTTTCTAATTGCTGCGTTTTCTCTGCAATCAGGTAATCATTTTTCTTACCAGAATGAATGGCGACCATCTCCCCTAAAAACCCAGCCAGGAAAAGCTGTACGCCAACCACTAAGGCAACCAAAGCTAAGTAGAACAGTGGTTGCTCCGTTACTTCCCGTACTATTAACTGATTATGAATTCGGTAAATTTTATCGACAATTAGCCAAATAGTGACGATCAGACCAAATAAAAATGAAAGTGTGCCTAACGTACCAAAAAAATGCATTGGTCGCTTCTTAAATCTAGAGACGAAGTTGATAGACAGCAGATCTAGAAAGCCAAAAATAAATCGTTCCAGACCAAATTTGGTTACTCCGTACTTACGTTCTTGGTGTTGTACTACCTTTTCGCCAATACGGGTATAGCCGTTTCGGGCAGCAATCATCGGAATGTAGCGGTGCATTTCGCCGTACACTTCAATATTCTTAACTACCTCTCTTCGGTAAGATTTAAGTCCACAGTTGAAATCGTGCAGCTTTACCCCCGAAAGCAGGCGGGTAACGGCGTTAAATAGTTTAGAAGGAATGGTTTTACTGATAGGATCGTAGCGTTTCTTTTTCCAACCCGATACTAAATCGTAGCCCTGCTCCTGAATCATGGAGTACAGTTCCGGAATCTCATCGGGGCTGTCTTGTAAGTCGGCATCCATAGTAATTACTACATCGCCCTGCGCCTGCTCAAAACCCGTTTGCAGCGCGGCGGATTTACCATAGTTACGGTTGAGTTTGAGCCCTAGTACATTCGGATTAGTCTGGGCTATTTCTTGCACCACTTGCCAAGAACGGTCACGGCTACCATCGTCCACTAACAGCACCTCGTAGCGAAGATCGTGCTCATCCATTACCTGGCTAATCCAGGTGCATAATTCCACTAAAGATTCTTCCTCGTTGTACAATGGTATTACGACGGATACATCCTTCTTCATCAGTCAAATTCTGGTTCTTTTTTCTTAACAATTGCCCCAATAATCAGCGAAATAATTCCCCCACCAATGAGCGTAGTAGTGAAATAGTTGATAAGTGAGCTTTTAACCCCAAAACTATCCTGCGATTCTATAGCAGCCACTGCTTCATCTATTTGCTCATCGCTCATACCAAAGCTTTCTAGTGTACCTACTGTATTGTTAACGATACTTTCAGTAATAGTCTCTTTCAGCCCAGGATCAATTACATTAAACTGAATAATTGAGTACAAGGTGGAAATGGCTGTACCGATGGCAATAATAATCAGGGTAGAAAGAAAAGCATCTTTGAAGCTAAGAAACCCGCCTCGCTGCTTACGAAGTTCCAATCCAGCCACAATTAGGATAGTTACACTAACAACTAGGCTTATTATCTGAAACCATGAAGCCACCATCAGAGTTGGGTCAATCATGATAATTGACAAGGTGATGGCAATGCTGATAAAGCCGAGGAACAGTCCGTATTTTAGATTGTGTGCCATAATGAAATAGCTAATTGATTTTTGCAAAGATAACAGAACTTATGAGTTGGAAGTCCTGCGGGATCGCAAAGATGTAATTATACTGAAAGCCAATGCAATGGTAGCCGTCAGAAAGAAACCCAACAGCAATTTTTTAAATAAATCATCCAGCAAAATGTCACCTGCCCCAATAGCTTGTACCGCACCTTGAGTTTGAGTATACTGTTCTTCCCCAAACTGCTCCAAAAATTCTTCCTGTCTGCTTTCCAGCGATTGCAGTGACACATCGCGGTAAGACTCGACCAGTTGGTCATCAAACTGCATAACGGTGTAAGCGGCCAAAAAAGTACTTAAACAGATGGTTCCGTACACGATAATTCCTAGTAGTAATCCGTACCAGAACCGCCACTTACCCACCCAGTGATAACGGCGAAACTCAACCAGTGCTAATAGAGCAAAAGCAGTAAAAATTACAGAGTAAGCAACCAGCTTGGGAGCCGTCCATACCATAGGGTTTTCACCCAAGCCTTGCATAGCAAAGAATAATCCAATGGCAATTACGCTACCACCCAATCCATACTTTAGCCCTATGGAAAAAATTGGTCGGATTAACGAGGGTTCGCTCATGATGCGACATGTTGTTTGCCAGCATTAAAAACTGCCAATACCCGCCCAGTAAGCGTTTTACCCCACCAGGGATGGTTGCTGGATTTAGATGGACTGGTTAACTCATTGAACTCCCATTCAGTTGTGGGGTCAAACACGGTAAGGTTAGCCATTTCGCCCTCGGCAATTTTGGGTAGTGGCAACTTAAGCAGCTCGCGTGGGATATGCGTACAACGGTCGAGAAGTGACCACCAGGGTAAGGCTTCGGAAACTACCTGAGTGAGGATAGGCAAGAACGTGGGTAAACCTAACATTCCAAATTCAGCCAAATCAAACTCACAGCGTTTGCTTTCAATATCCTGCGGCTGATGACTAGAGACAATCACGTCAATCGTTCCATCTTTTAACCCTTCTAGCAGGGCAAAGCGATCAGCTTCAGTACGCAGCGGTGGATTTACTTTGTAGTTGGTATCAAAATCAGCCAGTAGTTCGTCAGTCATCAATAGCTGGTGAGCCGCTACATCGCAGGTAATGGTTAAGTCTTGTTGTTTCGCTTCGCGAATCAACGCTACGGATTCAGCAGCAGAAATATTGCTGAGATGCAAGCGGGGCGGATGGTCGTAGGCAAACTCACTAGCATACTGTAACAAACGAATGTGCTGCTCAACCACCAGTGTTTCCGATAAACTGGGCATCCCTTTGGTACCTAGCAGAGTGCTCTGCACTCCTTCGTGCATTACCCCAAACTGAGTAAGTTGCGTATCTTCGGGACGATTAATCAGTAGCCCATCAAATTTTTGGGTATACTGCATAGCTTTTAACAATACTTGCCGATGCGTGAGAGCGTTCAACCCATCAGAAAAAGCAACTGCCCCAGCCTGATGCAGATCAATCATTTCAGTAAGCTCCGTTCCTTGTGCCTGACGAGTTACCGAAGCTAACGGATGAATTTTGACTAAATCCGGCGAGTGCCCTAGTAAATAGTGCACATCATTCTTGGTATCTACTACCGGGTCAGTATTGGGGAGGAGCGCTACTTCCGTAAATCCTCCAGCAGCAGCGGCTTGGCTACCGGAGTATAAATCCTCTTTGTGCTCCAGTCCGGGGTCACCAAAATGCGTTTGCATATCTAGCCAACCCATTGATACTAGTACTTCATCGCCCTCAATCACCCGATCTGCTTGGATGTCAGACCCAGCATCGCTTGCTGCTTCTAAGCGAGTGATTTTTCCGTTCTGAATGAGAAGATGAACCTGCTGCCGATGAAGTGGTGAGGAAGGCTCAAGAAGGGTAACAGACTTTAACCAGACGTTCATAGGAAGATTGATGACTGCGGACAAAAATAGTGGTTTCTTGTTAATAGTCCACAGTCGACAGATTATAGTCCATGAACTTCTAGTTGAAGTAGATAGACAGCAATAACAAGCAATACCAGCTAATGAGAATATGAATGTAGCACTGAGCGCTATTATCTGTGGACATCTGACCGGTGAATGACAACTAAAGAAATCGAATTAATAAGATTTCTACTAGCAGGCATAGTAAAGCCAGCAGCAAAGCATACTTCCATAGAGACACCTCATCATTTTTAGATTGCATCAGAGCAGTAAAATCTTCTATGTCTTCAGCTTCATAGAGAGAAACCTGCTCCAGATTCGCAATACGCTGTTCCAGATCAGCCACCGTATACTGTTCAACCAGCGATTCGGCTTCGGTATTGTTAAATGACAAGGAAAGCAGCCTTTCTGCATTTTGAGTCGCATTAGCTGACTCTTCAGTACGCACTAGTTCGTAAAACCCAGCTTCAACCACATTCTGGGGTACCTCCATCAACAGTCGTCCGTTAACTACCCGCTGCGCCGGAATTAGCTCTTGTTCGTCGCGCCGCAGTTTGTACAAATAGCGAGCCCCGCTGACTTCCTGGCTGGCCGAATCTAATAGGCGCGAGGCTTCCAACGTCACCGTATTTTCACCCATAGGATAATAGAGCGGTACGTCTAATGATTTACTCATGGAAGCCAGACGATACATCACTGGCACAAAAATCGCGTGGCGGTACAGGCTGGTGAACTCCTGTCGCAGTGGCGTACTGAACACGAAAACCTGATCGCCCGAGGTAAACGGAGTTCGTAGCGATAGCAAATAGGGGTCGCCCGTTTTATAATTTAGCAGCGAATTGCCTCGCAGATTGTGGCTCACCAGTGGCACAGCAAAAGGCATATCAAAATTATCAGCCTGCCCCTCGAACATATTATCAAAGAAGGGATTAGCCAAATCAGGGTTTGCCAAGGTTACGGTTTGCACTCCGGTAGAATCCGTGTACGTCTGGCGCTGAGCTGTCAGTGAAGCATTGCGGGTAATTTCGCTGAGGAAAGAAATATCGCCACTAGAAGGTAGAATAAATACCATGTGTCCTTCGTCTTCCAGAAACTCCCGAATGTAGGGCAGTAGCACCGCGGCATTCTGATTATCACCTTCTATCTCGTTCAGGATCAGCAAATTAGTATTATCCAACAGGCTGTAATCCAGATTATTGATACTATACGACTGAAAGTTAAAAATACTTTCATTGGCGTATACCTTACCAACATTCGTGGCACTATTCATCCGGTTAGCTGCCAAATCAGAAGTAATCTCCAGTACATTAATCTTATCGCCTAAATTGAGTGTAAAGAAAAACTCGTTATCAAAAGTCACCGGATAATCTTCAAAAACAATTCGACACTGGTTCTGCTGTTGAAGTGGGAAATTAAGTGGAAAGCTTACCGTACTGGTAGCGTAAGCGTTAATATCAACACTGCCGCTTCCCACTTGCTGCTCATTAATGAGCAGACGAATAATTAGATTTTCTACGGCTTCACTTCCCTCGTTACGCAAGGCTACTGCCAACTCATTTTCCTGCCCAGCCATCATAAATGGGTTTGCCAAATACATAGAATCTACAAACACATTGTGCCGATATGAAGATTGTACCGGAACCAGGTTGACTTGTAAAATAGTATCTTGACCTAGCTCATTCATTTCACCACTGGTTGACTTCTGAAAATCAGAAATCATATACACATCAGCCTGTTCAATCTTCTGACCTTGTAAACCAGCCAATTGTACATCACTCTGAATTTTCTGTAGAACTTCATCCATACTTCGGGAAACACCCGTGAGGGATACATTCGCAACTAGATCGGTAAGCTCTTCACTACTTTTGGGCACACGAGAAAAGCTGCCAAAACCATTGGTGAGCAGCTTATACTGGGTATTGCGCGGATAGTAAGCAGCAATTTCGTCCACAAAGCTTACTCCCTGATCAATACCTCGCACTCCACTAGACAGTTCCGAAGACATGCTGAGTGAATTATCCAGATAAAGATATACCAATGGATTATCGCCTAATCCTGACTCCTCACTATCATCATCAGACAGATAGGGTTGAGCGAAGGTTAGCACTAGAAAAGTAATGAATGCCAAACGCGCTAACAAAATCAGTAAATGCTTGACTTTTAGCTTAGAGGTGGTTGTTTCCTTGACGTTCTTCAGAAACTGATTGTTACTGAAGTATATTTTTTTAGTACGCCGAAAATTAAACAGATGGATAATAATCGGAATAGCCAATGCTAATAAGCCCCACAAAAACGACGGATAGACAAAGCTCATATGTTAGCTAATTGGGAAATAACGGTCTACTAATTCTCGGAAACAAGCGTCACCACCCCGCCGTTCCAAGATAATGTCGGCAATTTCCTTGATCGCTGGAGAAGCATCCGAGGGGCAAGCCGCGATACCTGCCTTTTGCATTACCTCCCGGTCATTAATATCATCACCCATGAACAGTATTTCCGAGTATTGAATGCCCAACGTTTCCATCCAACCTTCTAGTATCTGGGTTTTAGGATCATCACCTACGTAGCAGTATTCTACTCCTAACATCTGAGCTCGGTGTTCTACAGTATGGGTACTGTGACTGGCACTAATAAATGCCACGGGCATACCTCGTCGATTAAGCCGTTTGATTGCCATCCCATCTTTAGAATTATATTTCTTAAAGGCATCTCCTTTCTCAGTAATATAAATTCCACCATCAGTGAGCGTACCGTCAACGTCCAGAACAATTAAGCGAATCTTACTAGGATCAATATTCATAATTATTAGGGTTTAGGAAATGGGTATTGGGTTTTATATTTCAATCCCTAATTCCCAACACCCAATATAGTATTGCCTAAATGAATTAGTAACGATGGGATGCTCTTTTCTAAATTCTGTACGAATCGTCTGATTTTTTCTTTCTTGGCTACAAAACTGCGCCTACCGATTTGCCGATGGGCAGAAAGTTTTCACCAACTTCAACGTCTTCGGTATTGTACGAGCGTATGTGCCGTTTATTCACAATGTACGATTTATGAATGCGAACAAAGTCGGAAGGTAGTTCTTTCAAGGCTTGTTTGAGGCTAGCGTAGCGAATAAGCTTTTGTTGATCGGTGGTATGATAGGTAATATAGTTACCTAGCCCCTCAATAAACAGGATTTGCTCCGACTGCAGCCGAAATATCCGCTTATCAGCCTTAATCTCAATGACTGTCTGAGCGGTAAGTAACTGATTCTTTTTTCGTTCCTCCCAATAAAGGGTCAGTATTTTGAATGCTGAAACGAACAACACAGTAGAGTTAATTAGAATTACCCCTCGCATGATCGGCCAGACTTCTAGCAATTCGCTAATCGTCCATCCTGAGTTACCTTCGTAAAAATAATGACTGATTACTCGCTGCAAAATACCACATATCAGTATCAATGACCCATACTGAAGTCCAAAGCGGAGATATTTTTCTCGAAGTAAGCTACGGGGAATCAGCACGTAAATAGTGAGATACACCGCTGAGATACGCAGTGGCAGCAAGACAAACTCCAAGAAAAACGAATCGTAGTAGTTTTCGTTGTAGCTCCAAATAAAACCAAAACTCACAAAATACCCTAGCCAAAACAGCACGTGGGTGAGTATACGCGAACCAAATAAATAGTAGCTTCTCGATTCTAATTTACTCATATCCTGAATATAAGGACGATCGTATAAAAATACGTTCTATTGACATAAAAAGCCCCCACAATGGGGGATAAATGCCTATGCTTGCCCGAAAAACGCATGAAGTATTTCTTTTCTTATCTGGCAACCGCTTTACTTTTAATTTCACCAGTTTACAGTCAAGAACTTGGGAGAAGAGCTAGTTGGCAAGCCCGAATTAGCTATCCCGATGGAGGTAATCCCGGAGCGATTGTGCAAAGTATAGAACCAGATTCGCCGCTAGAAAAAGCTGGATTGCAACCGGGCGACAAAATTATCCGAGTAAATGGGAAATTGGCAAAAGATGCCGAAGCCTGGACGGAAATTACCTACTCACTTCGAGCGGACACACCAATTCATGTCCTATTCAAACGAGGAGCAGATGAAAAAACCCTCACCGTAAATCTAGAAGGACGAACGAAAGAGCAACATACCGGATTAGATACTTACTATGAATCGATACTAAATGACTACGGACTACGACAACGAGTTATAATCACCAAACCTCAGCGAGAGGGCAAACTACCAGCTATGTTTTTTATCGGTGGATTGAGTTGTTCTAGTTTGGAGCTACCATCTAGCTCCACCAGTAATTGGGCGAAGGTAATTAGAGCTTTGGTGGAAGAAACGAATATAGTAGTGATGCGGGTGGAAAAAGTAGGAGTAGGTGACAGCGAGGGAGATTGTTCCCAAACTGACTTCCATACCGAAGTGGCGGGTTACCGCGCTGCTTTGCAAGCACTGAAGCAAAAACCCTACGTGGATACCACTCAAATTATTATTTATGGCTCTAGCATGGGCAGTGCTATTGCTCCTACCTTAGCCAATGAGTTTAATCTGAAAGGAGTGATCTCTGATGGTACTTTTTTCAAAACCTGGTACGAGCATATGCTGGATATTGAACGGCGCATTCGGCAAATGGAAGGTGATTCAGAAGCAGAGATTGTCCGCAAAATGAATGATATCTACATTCCTTTATATCACGGAATGTTGATTGAAAAGAAAACCTACGCCGAAGTAATTAATGAGTATCCGGCTTTGGCAGAGTATAATTATCATGCTCCCGCACATATGTATGGCCGCCCGGTAGCCTACTATCATCAACTACAAGATTTCAATCTAGCTAAGGGCTGGGAAGAACTAAAAGCCCCAGTACGGATTATGCGCGGTACTAATGACTGGATTATGTCGGCTTACGATAACGAAATGATTATGCAAGTATTAGAAAGAAATGGTCATCAGGATCACGAACTTTATCAATTTCCAGGTCTCGATCACTGGAACACTATTCACCAGACCCCTACTGACTCGTACTTAGGTAAACCTGGCGAATGGGATGAGAAAATCAGCAGTATTCTGGTTGAGTGGACCAAAGAGTTAATTACCAAATAGAGACTTAAATGGCATCGTAATACCCACCTTTAGGTATCATTTCTTCTATGTAATAAAAACGAAGCTTTCCCGTACGAAATCATTTTAGCCTTTACTGAGTTTATAGTATATTCGTATCTGGAAATTTATAAGAAGGTGCAGGACTGTGCATCCGTTCTTTTACATACTGAAGATTACCCGCTTGAGTCTAATCTCGTTTTCTAAATCCAACACTTAGACCAATACCGAGCCAGTTTGCTACCAAAACCGGGCCTCACCCCAACTTACACGTTGGGGCAACCCGTTTTCACGGGTTGTTAACAGTGGAGGGTTGCGATGGCGTAACAGCTCAAATCCTGTTTATTATGGGATTTAGTAAAACCGACAGGCTCAAGTTGGGTTTTTTTCCAAACTTTCTTTCCGGCTTTCTTGCAGTCTTTTAGTTTCTTGTAAAGCCTCCTTTACCGAAACCCGTTCGCCATCTACTTTCGCTACTACAAATGCATCCTGGATGCCCATTTGCTGAATATCCTTCTGAAAAGCCAAAGCTTTGGGTAAATCTCGGAATTTCCCCAGCGTGTACTGGTCTAGTGGCCCATTGTAATCAATGTTCATCTTCACCAAATCTTCCTGATAATCAGCTAGATCAAAGTGCTCAAACGCTCCAATTTGCACTTCGTAGAACACTCCAGTATAGTAGGGTGAAAGCTCCAGTAATAAATCATTTACCCGGTATAAGCTATCAATCTGTTCTTTCAGATAATAATTTTGGGCTTCAGCCCGCTGTAATGACTTTTGTACTTGAGGCCAACGACCAAACAACGGCGTAAAGAATTCTATAAATATCAAGTAACCGATTAACAACAGAATAAGTCCTCCACTAAATATCAGCCCCTGTTTGAGCAGTCTATTATGTTGCTGTACCCGACTTTTTTGTTTACTAACTTGCTGAAATTGTTCGGCGAGGGTTTCCATACACTAAATTAAACTTTGTGGTTAATCGCTGCACTTGAGCAGATTATCGGATAAATTTACGCTTCTATTTGTATTATCCGAACTGACGTTTATATTTGTCGCAGAAATGAATACACAAAAAATCAATATGTCTACTTTCTGGTGGTGGCGCGTAAAAATCTCTTTCGCGTGAACCAGAGGTAATATATTGTCAAAATAACTTAATAATAGCCTACTGTTTACGCAGTAGGCTTTTTTTTTACACCAACGCAACAATACACTGATATGAATACACAACAAACCACCGATACCTTTCAGCTAGTCACTCGTTCAGAGCGGTTATTAGCCGATACGGTTACCCCCGTGAGCATTTATCTGAAAATTCGCGACCGTTACGAGAACCCCATTTTGCTAGAAAGCTCTGACTATCACAGTAGTGACAATAGCTTTTCGTACATCTGCTGCCAGCCCATCGCTTCTTTTTCAGTAAGTCAGCAGAAAGTGACTCAGGTATTGCCAGATGGTAATAAGGAGGAGCTCGTTGTAGAAAACCCTCAGGAAATCATCGGAATGCTCACCGAATTTGCTGGTCGCTTTCAGAGCGAAGAACACGACTACCGATTTACCACCAATGGTTTGTTCGGCTACATGGCCTACGATGCCGTGCAATATTTTGAGGATATTGATCTATCTTCAGACGAAAAAAGTCAGTACAACATCCCTGAAATTCACTACGCTGTATATCGTTATGTGATTGCCGTAGATCACTTTCGTAACGAACTATATGCTTTTGAACATCAGCATGCTGAGCATAGTGAAGAAGATGGTCTAAGCAATTTGCTATCACTCATCAATAATAAAAATATTCCTAGCTATCACTTTAAGCGTAACGAAGCCGAAAGTAGCAATTATACAGACAAAGAATTTCTGGATATTATTAGCAAGGGGCGAGAGCATTGCTTCCGGGGCGATGTTTTTCAAATAGTACTTTCACGCCGCTTTCAGACTTCTTTCAAGGGCGACGAATTTAACGTTTACCGAACTTTGCGTTCTATCAATCCGTCGCCCTACTTATTTTACTTTGACTACGGTAATTACAAACTGTTTGGCTCTTCACCCGAAGCCCAAATTGTGATTAAGGATGATACCGCTAGCATCTACCCTATTGCGGGCACCTTCCGCCGAACCGGCAACGATGAAGCCGATGCCGAACTCGCTCGCAAGCTGATGGATGACCCGAAGGAAAACTCGGAACACGTAATGCTGGTGGATTTAGCTCGTAACGATCTGAGCCGCAACGGCGATGATGTAACTGTAGAGACCTTCAAAGAAATTCAGTACTTCTCCCACGTTATCCACCTAGTTTCTAAAGTAACTGGGACGCTTTCTGGAGAAACCTCTCCTATTCAAGTGGTAGCCGACACTTTTCCAGCTGGCACGCTTTCAGGAGCCCCGAAGCATATGGCGATGCAACTGATTCATCGGTACGAAAGTACTCAACGCGGTTACTACGGTGGTGCACTCGGTTTTCTAGGATTCAACGGCGATTTCAACCATGCGATTATGATCCGTTCTTTCCTAAGTCAAGACAATACGCTATACTACCAGGCCGGAGCCGGAATTGTCGCTAAATCGGAAGTTGAGAAAGAACTGCAAGAGGTAAATAATAAGTTAGCAGCTCTTCGGAAAGCGTTAGAATTAGCTGAAACAATTACAAATTGAAAATCGAAGATTACAAATTTACGGAATGGCAAAGAAGATTGAGCAGTTTGAGGACTTACCTATTTGGCAGCAAGCAGTCAATATTGCTTCTGAAGTATATTTACTAAGTAAACGAGACGAATGGAAGTATTCATTTGGTATCAAAGATCAGATACAACGATCAGCATTATCTATCTCTAGTAATATTGCTGAAGGTTTTGAATATGACAATACTAAAGATTTCATCCGTTTTCTTCGCTACGCTAAAGGTTCAGCCGGAGAATTACGCAGTCAATTGTACATTCTTCATCACTCAGAGATAGTCCAACAAGCTGAATACGAAGCTCTGCGAGCTCAACTCTTGGAAATGTCCGTCAACTATCTGGCTTCATAAAGTATCTTAAATCGCGAACCTAATAATATTTAATTTGCAATTTTTCAATCTGCAATTAACATCATGAAAATACTAGTCTTAGACAACTACGATTCATTTACCTATAACTTGGTTCACATTCTACGAGAGTTAAGAGTGGGTGAACAGATGGATATTATTCGCAATGATAAAATTACATTAGAAAGGGTCAATCAATACGATAAGATTTTGCTCTCACCGGGGCCGGGCATTCCTGAAGAAGCTGGCATTATGATGGAGGTAATTAAAACCTATGCTCCCAGTAAAAGTATCTTAGGCATCTGCCTGGGGCACCAGGGAATAGCCGAAGCCTTCGGAGCCGAACTGTACAATATGCCACTAGTGCTACACGGTTACGGCGACAAGGTTTTTATTGAAGATGACAAAGAGTACCTGTTTAAAGATATTCCTAAGTCATTTAATGTATGCCGCTACCACAGTTGGGCCGTTGTGGCTGATTCTGTGAATGGAAATTTAGTGGTAACCGCTCGCGATATTAAGGGGGAAATCATGGGACTTCGCCATCAGCAATACGACGTGAAAGGTTTACAGTTTCACCCGGAATCGATCCTAACTGAACACGGGAAAGAAATGATTAAAAACTGGTTAACGCATTGATAAGCAACATCCAAATTACCAATCTATGATCGCATCCAATCCTGATATTCCTTATTATGCAGTTATCTTCACCTCTGTAAAGAGCTCTCATTCAGAAGGCTATTCCGAAATGGCAGAAGCTATGCACAAACTAGCTGCTCAACAATCGGGTTTTTTAGGAGTAGAATCAGCTCGGGAAGAAGTAGGAATCACGGTATCGTACTGGAAAGATTTAGAGTCTATTAAACAGTGGAAGCTGAATAGCCAACACTTATTAGCTCAAAAAAAGGGGAGAGAACAGTGGTATTCACAATACAAAACTCGTATCTGCCGAGTGGAGCGGGAGTATTCATTTGAACAATAACTTACCTACACATAGTACAAATATCCTATGAAGAACATACTAAACACTTTAGTCGAGTATAAATCTTTAGATAAACAAGCAGCTAAGGAAATCCTAGTCCGCTTGGCTCAGGGTGAGTTTAACCAAAGTCAGATGGCGGCCTTTCTCACGGTATTTCTGATGCGGAGCATCACTGTGGAAGAACTAGAAGGCTTCCAAGAAGCGATGCTAGAACTTTGCGTTCCCTTAAATATTGCTGAGTATGATGCCATTGACTTGTGTGGTACGGGTGGCGACGGAAAAAACACCTTTAATATTTCTACGACGGCCTCTTTTGTAGTGGCGGGAGCTGGACAAAACGTAGCCAAGCACGGGAATAACGGAGTATCATCGGTTTGTGGATCGTCCAACTTACTAGCCCACTTTGGCTACGAGTTTACCAACGATGCTAATAAACTAAAACAGAGCTTAGATCAGGCCGGAATTTGTTTTTTACATGCCCCGCTCTTTCATCCTGCCATGAAAAACGTGGCTCCGGTGCGCCGTGAGTTAGGAATGAAGACCTTCTTCAATATGCTGGGACCAATGGTAAACCCTTCTTTTCCGAAGAAACAATTGGTAGGAGTATTTAACTTGGAATTGGCGCGACTGTATGCTTACTTATTTCAGAAAAGCGATAAGCAATTTGTCATTCTGCACTCACTAGATGGTTACGATGAGATTTCGCTCACCGGCTCCTTCCGTATGATTACCAACGATGGGGAGTATCTGCTACGCCCCGAAGATTTAGGGTTTCAAACTCATCGCCCAGAAGATTTGTATGGTGGGGAGACAGTGAAGGAATCCGCTAAGATATTTCTAGATATTCTGAATGGAAAAGGAACACTAGCCCAACAAGAAGCAGTCGTAGCCAACGCAGGCATGGCAATTCATTGTGGTAACTCATCACTCACACTAGAAGAAAGCATCCAGCGTGCCCAAATCTCACTAGAATCAGGAAAAGCCTTACAAACTTTTCAACAGTTAGTGGGTAAGCCCAGCGTAGATACGCCCGCCTCAGCCTAATGCTTTATTGGCTTACCGATGAATTAATATTTCCCCCGGTAGAGCTTGCCGAAGATTGGGGAGGATTGGCTTTGGGAGGAGATCTTTCTCCCAAACGTTTACTTTTGGCCTATCACTCCGGTATTTTTCCTTGGTACGAAGAAGGGCAACCCATCATCTGGCATGCACCTGATCCACGCTTCGTTCTTTTCCCTGATAAATTGCGCATTCCCCGCAGCCTACGTCCGGTGCTTAATCAGCAGAAGTTTACAATCACCTATAATACTGCTTTCCGAAAAGTTATTCGGCAGTGTCAGCAGGTAAAGCGCCCCGACCAACCTGGCACTTGGATTACCGAAGAAATGTTGGACGCTTACTGCCAATTGCATCAGCTAGGCTATGCTCACTCCGTAGAAGCCTGGCAGCAGAATGAATTAGTAGGCGGTCTATACGGTATTTCACTGGGAAAAATATTTTTTGGCGAGTCTATGTTTTCTTTAGTAAGCAATGCTTCTAAGGTGGTATTTGCTACGCACGTTTTGGATTTAAAACGACAGGGCTTTTTACTGATTGATTGTCAAGTGCATACTGATCACCTCCAACGCTTCGGGGCTGAAGAGATTTCCCGCCAGCATTATATGAAAATCCTCCGTACTGCACTTAACTCTGATACAACTCGCAGCTGAGTTAAGCTCACCAAAAACCCTTCAAATATGCACTTTATCGGTATGTTTCCTCTCAAACTTACCTCGAGTAAAGATTACTCTCAGTCCTATTGTAGCTAATTTGAAGGCAAATATTACTTGCGACAGCTTTTGCCTAAAACCCACCGCAAATACCAATACTTACTTCGTAGATTTATTCCTCTTATTATATAGTGACAGTTTAACTCCTACATGCATTTATTTTCTAAGGCAGATATATTTGCTTCGTCTTCGCCAGAAGTATTGGACAGCCTACCTTTACCCACACTACTGGTAGATCCCTCCGGCAGAATTGAGTACGCTAACGCTCTCATTTGCAAGTTGCTTGACGAAGAGGCAGGGCACCTAGTGGGTCGTTCTTTTTTACAAGGCCCGTGGTTATTGATATACCCAGATAATACTGCAATAGAGTCAGCTCAAGAATTACTTGATGACCTACCCCAAACCCGAGAAACTATCCAGGGAAAAAAAATCGGACTCATTTTTAAAACGGGAACTCTGTGGTTAGCTCTTTATGCCCAACCTCAGTTCTCAGAAGCTGATGAATATCTGGGAGTGATAATCACCCTGATGGATGTCACTGCAAGCACTGAAAAAGAATTAAAATTCTCTCACCAATCAGAGCGATTACGGTCGGTGCCCGAGCACCAAACCAATTACATCATCCGCACTGACTTAGATGGGAATTTTCTGTACCTCAACCAAGCTGCCTTAGCCCAGTTTGACCAGGGTGAAGAAGAAGATGTATTCCGCTCGTTAAATTATCTCACTGACCCAATTTACGCGATCCGGTGCATTAAAGCAGCAGCCTATTGCATAGAGCACCCAGGAAGCCATCGGCATATTGAAATTCGGTGCTATAACAAAGATCGTGAATATTTTTGGACGGCTTGGGAGCTAGTAGGAGTTACTAATGAGGCTGGCGAAGTAATTGAAATACAGGCAGTAGGCCACGATATTTCTAAAAAGAAACGAATGGCCGACCTACTCGGAGAAACCAGTCAGATGGCACGAATTGGCGGTTGGGAAATTAGTAACTTCTCTCAAAAAGTGAGTTGGACACCGGAAACTTACCGCATTCATGACCTTCCTGAAGGTACTCCAATTTCACTACGAAAAGCTATCGAGTTTTTTAACCCGGAGTATCAGCCAGTACTACGCAAAGCCTATCGTAAGCTTATCACTAAAGGGGAGTCGTTTGACCTTCGGTTAAAGATGCTCACCGCTCTGAAACGAGAGGTATGGGTGCGCGTGATTGGTCAACAAGAAAGTGTACACGGTAATTTTGTGCGAGCCTACGGGGTGATGCAAGATATTACCGAGATTCAGCACTCCAAAGAAAAGATCAAACATCGGGAGTGGTTATTTCAATCAGTATTCAATAGCACTGCCGATGCCCTATTTATCATCGACGAATCCTACAAAATTATTGACTGCAACCAAAATGCGTTACGCATGATTGAGGTCGAGGATAAAGATGCAGTACTAGGAGCCGATGCTACCAGTTTTCAGAAGGAACCCTATCAGGAAGATACGATAGCTACCATTCGGAAAACAATTGATGAAGCTGGCGTTTGGACTGACGAGCTTGAGTTTGTATCTACCCAAGCTAAACTTTTCTGGGGAAGTTTAGCTATCACTACTTTTCCTAAGATGGGTTACGGGGTAGTACGAGTTACTGATATTACTGATAAGAAAAAAGCCGAGTCACTACTACTAGAAAGCAATGAAAACCTAATCAAAGCTAATAAAGAATTAGACCGCTTCGTATACAGTGTTTCACATGATATTCGGGCACCTCTTACCTCAATACTAGGGCTTATCAGTCTGACTGAAATGGAAAGTATGAGTGATCAGGTTCGGGATTACCTAAAACATATGGAGAAAAGTGCTCATCGTCTTGACGATTTCATTAAAGACCTTACTTACTTTTCTCGCAACGCTCGCTTAAAAGTAACTTCAGAGCCTATTGAGTTTGAGAAGCTTATCACTGAGTTATTTGAACAATATCAGTTTATGGATTATCAAGCTCCTGTAAAGACCTATTTAGATATTAGCCAGAGCTGTACATTCCATTCAGATAAAAGTCGTTTACAGATTGTGTTAGGTAACATCATTTCTAATGCCATGAAATACCACCTGGGTCGGGAAGACACTGAGTCTTACGTGAAGGTCAAAATAGAAATTGATGAAAAGGAAGCCGTTGTCCTTATTGAAGATAATGGGACAGGCATTGCCAATGAACACCAAGATAAAATTTTCGATATGTTTTACCGGGCCGACGACCATAAACCAGGATCAGGACTCGGATTGTACATTGTTAAAGAAACCGTAGATAAATTACAAGGTTCAGTGAAGCTTCATTCTGAGCAAGATCGAGGGACTACGTTTACTCTGCATCTACCTCAACTCACTCCTGATTCTTAGTTTTTTGGTAGAAATACTTCAGCCATCATACAGCGGGCACTCCCCCCACCACAGGCTTCAATGGTGTTAAGCGGACTATACACAATGTCAGTATATTGCCTGATCTGCGTAATTTGCTCATTATTCAGCGAATAATACGCCTGTTCAGACATTACCAATAACTTTTCGCCTTGCTGATTTTTTACTTGTAGCATATTTCCCGCAAAATGATTGCATTGCTCTTCAGTAATTAGAATTACTTCTTTACCAGTCTGCTCAATAATTTTTAGGATGTCTTGTTGCTCCCAGGTATTTTTTAATGCATCGGCACAAAATATTGCAAACTCTTCCCCAATACTCATCATCACATTGGTATGATAGATTTCGGCAAATCCTTCATTAATCATCTGCGAGGCAATAAACACAATGGGGCGATAGCCAAACTCCTGACAAAACTCCGATAGTAAGTGCAGATGCGTTCGAGGAGAGACACAGGCATAAGCAATCCGGTTTTCCCGGTCAAGCACCATACTCCCGGTTCCTTCCAGAAATTTTTCTTCTGCCTCAAAGTAAGAGTAATCAATCTTTCGGCGAATAGTATATTTATGATCTTTGATCAAAGTGGATAGAATATCATCACGGCGCTCTTTCCGGCGGTTAGGTGCCCACATCGGATAAGTCACTACCGTACCATCTTGGTGAAAAGAAATCCAATTGTTGGGAAATATTGAATCGGGAGTTTCTTTTTCAGCGGTATCGGCTACGGTAATAACGTTAACTCCTCGATGTCTAAGTGTGTCTACTAGCTGATTAAACTCGGCTAGTGCCCGCTGCTGAATTTCTTCCGGGGGTACATCGCTCAATTCCCGCTGATAGTGATTATTAATGGCAGTTTCTACATTATACCCGAATTTTACCGGGCGAATCATCAATATTGTATCGGTAAGTTGTTGATTATCTTTCAATGACTAAATTGTTCAATTGTTAATTCGTTGCAGGCTATTGAGACTAAAAATTTCATATCTCGCATTTTTCCTTTACGGACTCCAGTCTCCGGACTTCGGTTTCCGTTAAACTAACACATCCAGATCATCGCGTAGTAGCGGCATACTCATACAGTGGGTTCCTCCTCTCGCTCGGGAAAGTTCGCCCGAAGGTAATAAAATCAGCGTGTCTCCAGTCACTACTTCGTCGATAGATTTTCCCTGTTCCACCTGCTCAATAATTTCAGCGGAGCGCATTACAGCAAAACCTCGTTTTCGGAATTCTGCCTCGGTCTTAATATTTCGGTCGTAACCAATAATGATCCCTTCCCGCAAGGCTAAAAAGTTACAAGCATCAGTCCACTGTTCACGCTCACTATAAGGAAACTGGCCTCCGGCACTTGGAATAACCTCACAAGTAGTTGCCCCAAAATCTTGCCTACTGATTTGCTCGAGCAGATCATCCAGATAATCCATCCGGTTAGTAGTAATACTGTAAGTACCTCCTGCTTGCGCCTGGCGAATAAACTGCACCACTTCTACCTGATGGTTAGGGTCAATAGCCTGCTTACCTTGAATAGCTCCCGTCACATCGAAGCTATGGCTACGGTTGATCTCTTCTTTAGTAAACGGACTGAAGACAATCCAGGTATCTCGTTTTACTTGGGTAAAAACCGTATCGATGTGCATATACGCCCGCCGACGGGGAATTTTAACCACCGAAACTTTTTGGATTAAGTTGCGCTGAAAGAGCTTTTCTACCAGTTGTTCTACCGCTGGTAAAGAAGTGCGCTCGCTCAACCCAACTAACAAGTGTCCCGGACTAATCATCATAACATCTCCCCCCTCAATGGTGACTACTTTCTGCTGGGTTTCTTCCTCGCTAGAGATATAGAACAGGTTAGGCTCTTGCAATTCTATCACCTGTTGGGCTAGTTCGTCAGCTTCCTGGCTGGTTTTTTGTCGTAATAACTCGAAATGAGCGATATACTTGAAAATTAATGCTTCACGATCACGAGCATCTTCATAAGGTTTACTAAGCAAAATATGATCATGGACAGTGATTCCAATATCGCGGGTAAATATTAGATTGGGTATCGGCGGAAACAGGATAATTTCTTGCCCATTTTCATCTTTCAAAATGCCAGTAATCAGCACTAAAGCTAATTGCTCAGGGCTCATACCCAGCAGTTGCTTCTGGGTTCGCAACCCACATTTTTCTAGAGCGCATACCGAAGGAACTAGCAGATATTTGATGTCTTCGTACTGAAGAATTCGCACCAGCATTTGTTCTACACTCAACACTTTATCAGATTCAAACCAGTTGTTTTTTACCGCCAATTGGTAGTCGGGATCGTTGGCTTTACCCTGGATTTTCTCTGGGTCGAGAAAGCATAGTAGTATGCGTAGATACTCACTGTACTCCTGTTGCATCTTTTCTAGATACACTATGTCGTCGTACAGTAATTGGTCTTTAATACGAGGTACAATCTTACCAATACCGGCATCGGGGCTATGAATAAGCAGTCGTTTCAATCGCCCAACTTCAGACGTAACATGAATATCGTGAACCATGTTGTTTTATAATTATTAGCTGTAAAGGTAGTAGAAATGGAAATAAGAACGTAGTGCCAATTTCCGTTTTATTATTCTACCTCATTTTGGTGTTTACTTACAACAGAACCCATAGTTAGCTTTACCAAATCCATGCTTTTCTTTTCTGGCTTAAGCTTAGGTTACATATCAACTTGATTGGGCTACTAACGGAAACAACATTAGTTAAACCCTAAACTCCTCACACCATGAAGAATGATCACCAACTCAGTTGTTTAACACTACTCAATATGGTAGTGCTAGCTCTCGCTATCCTGATAGTAAGTTGCTCGCCAGAAAATGATACCATTACCCCTCAAGAATTATCGAATACCCCCGAAGGAGAGTCCTTACTAGATGTACAGGCTCCAGTTACCGTCCAAAGTCCAGTAGTCCATCAGAATGATGAAACTACTGATGTACTACCGTTTCCCAGTAAGTCCTCTTCCAGTTTTAGTGCTAGAACCGATGGCTACGGAGTAACCGATTACGTAGACTTTGATGATGAGATGGCATTGATGATCATTCCTGATCAGGCCAAGTTCACGTTTGCTTCTGCTCCGTATTACATCCAAAAAGTCGGGAACGCTTGGGTTCACGTGAAAGAAAACGATGGTTCAGGATACAATTCAGCATTCACCAGTAATCATAAGCACTATCACCTTAGTTATGACGGTGAATTTTGTATTACGCCTAACGGAAAGCCTGGAAAAATAATAAATGGAAATTGCGTAGAAATTGCTAATCCGGTGAAAGAACCTCGCTCTTTAAATACCCACGATGAAGACCAATGGATAAAAATATACGCCTATGACTATAATAGCTCTCAGCGGGTATTTGATCTACTAAGCATCAAAGTTACCGATGGGCCTATTCAACTATGGTTTAAAAAAGACGGGGGTGGCTGGTTACGCTGGTCTAGCTTAGGCACTGGTACCTGGAACCTTTCGTCGTATTGCACCGACATTACCCAAGTACTCATTTCAGCTAGTAACGGTACCTATGGTACTGTTGGGTTTGACAATGTAAAAGTAAAGATGCCACACAACTAACGTGCTAGCTGCTTTACGACTTTTTGAAGATAATATAATCCAGGTGGCCATTTACGGCTATCTGGATTTCTATTTCTAGCTATCAATAGTTTTCACTTTCTCTTTCACTCGTAAAAGTGAGACTATAATCCGTCTTTGTGGGTACTCGGTCTACTTTTCTGGAGTTGTCAGAAAGCGAGATTGACCTGTCATCTTGCTTGCTTTGCTTTGGTTTTTCCTACATTTGCCAGACCAAATTAATATTAGAATTGATACTATCCCAGGTTTGAAGTTATATACCAATACAAAAAGAATCAAGAGACAATATTCTACTCATTATCAATTCTCTCCTATCAACTTTCAATTAGCATGAGCATTTTAGATACTATTGTCACTCGTAAGAAAGAAGAAATAGCCGAACGGAAGAAACAGCTTCGCCCGGTCGAATTAGAAAAAAGCCCTTTCTTTGATCAAGAGACATACTCATTATCCCAAGCCCTGAGAAATGCTAATCCAGGTATTATTGCTGAATTTAAACGTAAATCACCTTCCAAAGGTATTATTAACGATCAAGCTGATGTAACTGAAACTACGCAAGGCTATGTACGAGCTGGGGCTGCGGCTCTTTCGGTGCTTACTGACATTGATTTTTTTGCGGGTAATGATGGAAACCTTTGTGTTGCTCGCGCTCGTAACCAGGTGCCTATTCTGCGTAAGGATTTTACCATTGATGAATATCAAGTAATGGAAGCTAAAGCGTTGGGTGCCGATGCCATTTTGCTGATTGCGGCTATTTTACCACCTCCTCGGGTACTGGCTCTGGCGCAGCAGGCTCATCAACTTGACTTAGAGGTATTGTTGGAAGTGCATAACGAAGAGGAGTTGCGCCAGACGGCTCTCAATGAATCGATCAGCCCGTTTCTGGATGTGGTCGGGGTGAATAATCGCGACTTGAAAACGTTCAATACGACTATTGAAACCTCTATCCAGTTAGCCAAAATGATGCCTGATAACCTGGTAAGAATCTCCGAAAGCGGTATCAACGACCCGGCTAACATCCGCACATTAATGGATCACGGTTATCAAGGCTTTTTGATTGGTGAATACTTCATGAAGCAATCCAATCCTTCCGAAGCCTGTCGTAATTTTATTCAAAAGCTAGAAACTAGCTAGGAGAATATGCAGAACTATATTGACGTAGCGGAGAAGAACGGAGTTACGCTTTACGGCGAAGGCTCGTGCCAATTTTGCGGGGCAAATACTACTCGTGGAGTTCACGAGTGCGTTGAAATATTTAGCCTGGCTTTCCAATTGATTGATTATTCTAAACCAGAGAATCATATCTATCGCTTCTTGAGTGTCGATGCCCATACGCTTCAACATCCCGAAATTCACGGACGTTGGAATAATCACTTTCACCTAACTCGACAACACCTGATTTTTGAGTATAAAATTGCTTGGAACTACGGTTTATCGCCAAAACTTAGCGACTATTTAAATGCGTATAAAGCTGATAGAAGTGATGAGTTTTTAGCCCCGCCTAAAGTTTTAGAACGAGGGTCAGTTACTACCACCGATGTTCGCGATAGTGCCAAAACTGAAGCTGAATGCCAGGCGATGATTGAAAAGTGGGGACAAGAAGTATATCAGTCTTGGAACCAGTACCATGAGCTAGTTGATAAAATTGCTCAGGGGTTCCCAGACAAGAACAGAAGCCAACTTCCTAAGATAAAATTGCTCCTAAAGTAGTCACCCAACCCAATATTAATAAATACCCCGACCCCATGAAGCTTAAGATTTGTGGAATGAAATACGGCGATAATCTGCGAGAAGTGGCTATACTTCAACCAGATTATCTAGGTTTTATCTTCTACAAAAAATCGCCTCGGTACATGGAAAGCAGTCTTAATCCCAACGAGTTAATGACGATTCCCGAGCGGATTCAGAAAATAGGCGTATTTGTAAATGCTACGAATGAATATATGCTTCAGGAATCCGAACGGTTTGGCTTAGATGGATTACAGCTACACGGCGACGAGTCTCCTGAGCAGTGTCAGAAACTAAAAGACGCAGGCTACTTCGTGATAAAAGTATTACAACTAGGCAACGAAAATTTTGATTTCTCTCAGCTAATAGCTTACGAAGCTTATGTTGACTACTTTCTGTTTGACACCCAAACCCCCCAATACGGTGGCTCTGGTCACACTTTTGATTGGTCGCAACTTGAGAAATACACTCTCAATACTCCCTTCCTCCTCAGCGGTGGTATTAGTCTAGAAAATTTAGAAGAGGCTCTCAGATTAGATCATCCTCAATTCGCTGGTTTGGACGTAAATAGTCGCTTTGAGGTTGAACCAGGACGAAAAGATATTGATCGTTTGCAGAAGTTAGTGAGTAAAATGCGCACCCCAACTTCAAAAAATTAGATCCACTATTCCAAGTTAAGTTTACTATTCGCTCCGCAAGCTCTTCACCGGATTTACAGTAGATGCCTTAATGGTTTGAAAGCTAACAGTTAGTATTGTAATCAATAAGGCACCTCCGGCGGCAGCCGCGAATACCCACCAATGTAAATCAGTACGATAATCATAGTTTTGTAGCCAATCTCGGGCAAAATAATAAGCCAATGGAATTGCCACCAGACAGGCTATCAGGATTAAACCCAGAAAATCCTTAGAAAGCAACTGCCACAGATTGGTTACTGAAGCTCCCAGTACTTTACGAATACCGATTTCTTTGGTTCTTTGTTCAGCTACAAATGAAGCCAGTCCAAACAAGCCCAAGCAACTGATAAAAATAGCCAGAATAGCAAAGAAACCCGATAGCTTACCTACCCGTACTTCAGTACTAAATTTTTGAGCATACTGTTCATCGGTAAAGTTGTACTCAAACGGATTGACCGGATCAAACTTTTTATAAACCGATTCAATATCCGCTAAGGCTTGCTGCGTACTTACATCAGGTTTTAGTTTAATGCTTAGAACGTCAGAGCGATCGTAATCAATAAAGAAAATCATCTGCCTAACCGGGGCGTAGGGTGACTGGGTAATCATATCTTCCACTACTCCAATAATGGTATAGATTCCGTTCTCGCCCCAATCCATTTGCTCTCCAATGGGATCTTCAAATCCCATGTATTCAGCGGCTGCTTCATTGATGACAAAACCCATAGAATCGGTAGCAAAGTCCCGGGAAAAATCCCGTCCTTCCACAATATTCCAGTCAACAGTTTCACCGAATTCATGGCTAATTCGCATAGTGACAAATTCGTCCTGCATACCTGGTGCTTTCCCTCGCCAATCAAGACCGCTGTTGGTCGTAAATGTCTGGGTGACAGAAGACTCTGACTTAGCTACCTCTTCTACCACACCTGTTTGTAGCAATTCGTTTCGGAAAGCATCAAAACGTTGGTTCACTTCGCCACTAGCTCGGGTCGTTATTAAGCGATTAATATCGTAGCCAATTGGGCGATTTTTAACGAATTGGATTTGCTGAAAAACGATAATTGTACCAATAATTAGGCTGACCGAAACCGCAAACTGAGTTACTACCAGTACTTTTCGCGGCAAGGCAGCTAACCGCCCGGTTCGGAAAGTACCTTTCAGCACTCGCACGGCTTTCAGCGAAGAGAGGTACAGTGCCGGATAGCTTCCGGCTAAGATTCCGGTGAGCAACACAAAGCCTAACCCGGCTAGCCAAAACCAAGGATTTGACCATAAAATATGTACTTCTTTACCGGCCACTTCATTGAAAGCGGTAAGAGTTAGCCACACCAGCATGATGGCAACCACAAACGACAAAGCAGCGATCAGCATAGACTCGGTTAGAAACTGATGAACTAGTTGACGACGAGCCGAGCCAATGGCTTTGCGAACGCCTATTTCCTTCGCCCGTTTCTCAGAGCGAGCCGTACTCAGGTTCATAAAATTGATACAGGCCAGCAGTAGCACAAACACTCCAATAATGCCGAACAACCACACGTACTGAATACGTCCACCTACGCTAACACCTTCTTCAAAATCTGAGTACAGATATACTCTCGACATGGGATGTAAAAACAGCTCTGGATTAAACCGTGCGCCTTCATCCTCGTTTACCCGTTTCTTTTTTGCATCTTTGATCGCTACCGAAACCTGCTCCATATTAGTATGGTCAGCAATTAGCACCATAGTCTGAAACCAGCTATTCCCCCAACTCAGCCAATCAGGTAAACCACTTTCGTAAAGCTCCCACGGAGCGATAAATTCTATGTCAGCAAAGCTGGAGTTATCAGGAAGATCTTCGTATACGCCAGTAACTTTCACCTCTCTATCGCTTACCAACAAAATCTGATTAATCGGGTCTTGATCGCCAAAGAAGGCTTGTGCGGCTGATTTAGCCAGTAGAACAGAATTAGGTTCTACCAAACCTTGCCGAGTACCACTGAGCATTTGTAATGTAAACATCTCAGGAGCGGCAGGTTCCATAAACATACCAGTTTTGGTGAGTACTTTATCATCATTCCTTAATATTCGCTCTTGCGGAAAACTAGCTGTAACCACGTGTTCAAAGTACGTTCCATAGTTTTCCCTTAGTTCGGGAGCTAGTTGCTTGGCTTGCGACCACCAGGTTTGAATTTTCCCTTCAAAGTTTTGGTTTTGCATGACCCAGGCAATACGGTCGTAGTTCTGGTGGTATTTATTAAACGATAGTTCATCGTGTAACCAGAGGCCAATTAGCAGAGCCACGGCCATACCGACGGATAATCCACTGATATTGATTAGCGAATAGCCTTTATGCTTTAAAATATTTCTCCAGCCAATTTTGAAATAGTTGCGGTACATAGCGTAATGATTTGGGTTATACAATGTTGATAAATTACGGATAGCGAACGGGCGCAGATAATGAAAGACTTGGTACCAATAACTGCGTTTGGCTCGAGCTAACGAATGCTCTTCTAGTGTTTGATAAAACTTCTCTTCTAAATCTCCTTCTACTTCCTCGACCAGCTCATCTCGGAGGAACCAGTGAAGGAATTTTTGGGCGAATTTCGGGGGGTTATATTTATGCGATTTCAATAGCTAATCTTTTACTTTTCTCTAAGCCCTTTACTATGTTTATAATAAAGCCTTTTTTCACTTGATTAATCAGTAAGAAACGGTAGAACTATATCCTTAAATACTGACTCCTTCGTTATTATATCCAGATGATTGTATCCGGGTAAAATCTTGAGCTGACTATTCGGTAGGGTTTGGTGCATGTGCTCAAAACCGTCGGTACGGAAGTAGTCGTCTTTGTCCCCTCCTACAATTAAAACCGGAGATGTAATTGATTTTGCCTCTTCATCTGTGATGTACACCGACTGCATATTGACTTGATTGAGCTTCTCAATAAATTCATCCCAACGGTCAGGTTCGGGCATGAACTTTTTTCGGTACGTCACAAATTCAGAATACTTCTCCTCCAGTCCTGCGCCCGTAATTTCTTTCATTGAATTGAGCGCTTCTTGATGAAACCAGGTAGAACCGAATCCACCCGCCAAAGAGACGATTTTATTCGTCAGTTCAGGATACTTCGCTCCGAATATCAATGCTATGATAGCACCGTCGCTAAACCCGATGAGCGCAGCACTTTCATTGCTTTCTTCCCGAAGAACTTTAGACACATCTTCTGCAAATAGTTCGTAGGATAAAGGCTTGGTACCTAGTTCAGATTTACTGTGCCCCCTAGTGGCGATAGCAATCACTTTATAATCCTTGCTTAAGATTGGAATGTAGGGTGAATACTCATCAATATACCCAAACATGCCGCCGTGAAGCAGCAGAATAGGTTTACCTGTTCCGTACACTTCGTAGTAGATATTGGCGTCGCCTACATCCAGATATTTCCCAGCTTGCTCATTAGAACCATAGGGTTGATCTTGTCCTTTGGCTTGAAGGACAATAGTGAGAATTATTACTGTAATATGGATTAGATTACTCTTTTTCATCGCTTTTTGGTATAGCTTTTCTTTCTTTGATTTACCTCTGTAACAGTCAAAAATGACAGTATAAGCAGGTTCAAAACCAGGTAGTTTTAGTGACCTTACTCTGACCTCAAATTATCCACCGGATTGACTAATGCCGCCCGAATAGATTGGTAACTTACAGTAAGTATGGCTATCGCAATAGCGATCAAACCGGCTAAAGCAAAAACATCCCACTGAATAGGTGTTCGGTATTCGTAATCTTCTAACCAACGTTGCATGAAATACCAGGCAATGGGTATGGCGGTTACCAGCGAGATTAAAATAAGTATCAGATAGTTTTGGGTAAGCAGGCGAAAGATCTGTCCGAAAGAGGCTCCCAACACCAGCCGGATACTGACTTCTTTACGGCGTTGATCCGCCATGAAGGCTGAAAGAGCAAACAGCCCAAGGCAGGCAATGACAATGGCTAGAACAGCAAAACTGGTGAAGATGCGACCCATACGTTGCACATCGGTATACATCATAGCAAAACTTTCATCCAGAAAAGTGTAGCGAATTGCTTGATTAGGGGAAAAACGATTCCACACCGCCTTTACGTTTTCCATTGTTTCTTGCATATCGGTCGTATTGACCTTCACTGATACCACCGAAGAGCTATTGCCCAACACCAGGCATAGGGGGCGAATCTTTTCTTTTAGCGATTGATAGTTGAAGTCCTGCACAACCCCAATAATCTGCCACACATCGCCACGGTTAGTAATTCGTTCTCCAATCGGATTATCCAGCCCTAGTTCCTGAGCCATTCGCTGGTTGATGATTACCGCCTGAGAGTCACTAGCCATTCCGACATTGAAATTCCGCCCCTCTACAATGTTCATCCCCATCGTTGCCAGATAATCTTCATCGACGCGCCATCTTTGTCCTCCTATTCCTACATCCTCGGTTACTTTTCCTTCCTTCCAAAAAAGATTACCATTTCTTTTCGTGCCAGCAATGGGTAAATAATCGCTGACGGATACCTGCTCTACATCTGATAATTGCTGTAGTTCGCTTTTAAAAGTGGGTAGCTGTTTCTCTAAAGTGTTAGCTCCCTGAAGCAGTATTACCTGCTCTTTATCAAAGCCTACATCCTCAGTAAGGATAAACTGCATCTGTTGGTAGACAATAGCAGTACTAATAATCAATACGATGGAGGTAGCAAATTGAAAGATAACCAGGGCGCTACGCAACTTAGAACTTTTACTACCCCGGCTCATTTCTCCCTTTAGCACCTGAGCGGGTTTAAAGCGCGAAAGATATACCGAAGGATAAAGTCCGGCCAGAATGCCAATAACTACAGCTACTACTGCTAACACTGGTAAGAACCACCATGCTTGCCACGGAAAGGTTAAGGTTTTGGCCGATAAATCGTTGAAATAAGGCAACAGCAGGAAAGCCAGCAATATCGCTAAGACAAATGACAAAAAGCTAATCAAGAGTGACTCGGTTAGAAACTGATGAACTAGTTGACGACGAGCCGAGCCTATTGCTTTTCGCAGTCCTACTTCCTTCGCCCGGTTAGCGGATTTGGCGGTAGAGAGATTAACAAAGTTGATTCCGGCAATAAGCAGAATAAAACCCGCAACTGCCCCAAACAGCCAGATGAAACGTATGTCACCGTGGTTAAGGCTATCACTAATCCCTGCTGAGTACAGATGAATATCACTAATAGGTTGTAACTCTATACTGAGATTAGCGACAAACGCCTCGGCATTCACCATACCCGATTCTTGATAGCTAGGCAAGAAGTAGTTTTGCATAATATTTTTCGTAAGCTTCGCTTCTAATGCCTCAGAATCAGTTCCGGGTTGAACTCGGATGTAGGTATGATAGTTGTTGGCTCGCCAAAAGGTTTGTTCACCCTCCCAAAATTCCCGACCAGTCATGGTAATCAGAAAATCGTACTGAAAATGGGAGGTAGTCGGAAAATCTTCGAAGACTCCGCCTACTTTATAGAGCTGATTTTCATTGTTACCCAGTACTAGCGTCTGACCTAAAGGGTTTTCATCGGGAAATAATTTGTCGGCTTGGCTCTGAGAAATAGCGATCATATTAGGCTCTGCCAAGGCTCTTGACCGCTCGCCCTGAACAAAGCTAGGCTGGAATATCTCTAACAACTCCTGATCGGCGTAGACAAAGCCTTCACCGTAGATATTCTCGACCCCACCAGCCCGACGTACTTCTCGGCCGCCCGCACCAAACAGTTCGCTGGCATTAACTCTACCTGAGGCTTCTATTTCTGGAAAATCGTCTTTTAGAACACTAGCCATCGGGGCCGGAAAATATACTTGTTTTCGAGTCTCATCCTCGCCGTTTAATGCACCAATCACTCGGTAGATACGATCACCATCCGAATAATGCTTATCGTAATTAAGCTCATGCTGAATAAACAGGGTGATTAACAAACAGGCTGTAATGCCCAGGGCAAGTCCGCCGATCTTAATCAAGGAATACGTTTTTTGTTTCCTAAGATTTCTCCAGCCAATTTTAACGTAGCTCTGATACATGGCACGATGAGTTAAGTTGTAAAATGTTGATAAATTGCGGATAGCGAACGGCCGCAGGTAATGAAAAACTTGATACCAATAATTACGCTTCGCTCGCCCTAAAGGGTGTTCTTCCAGTGTTTGATAGAATTTTTCCTCCAAATCCCCTTCCACTTCTTCGGCCAATTCATTCCGCAGAAACCAGCGTAGAAAACGTTGGGCGAGTTGAGGAGGATATTGGTTAAAGGATTTCACAGCCTTCTAAATTTACATCACTCACTTCGTAGGCTTTTTACCGGATTGGCTAAAGCGGCTTTTACCGTCTGATAGCTGATTGTAGCTAGTGTGATCAACAAGGCTCCTAAGCCTGCCGAAGTAAAAACCCACCAGCTTAGCTCGATGCGGTAGTCATATTGCTGAAGCCAACGCTGCATCGCATAGTAGGCCACCGGAATAGCAATAAGGCAGGAAACAAGAACTAACCTCACGAAATCTTTGGATAGCATCCCCCAAAGTGATACTACCGACGCTCCCAGTACTTTACGGATGCCGATTTCTTTGGTACGCCGTTCTGCCACGTAGGAAGCCAACCCGAATAACCCCAACGCACTGATGAATATAGCCAGTAGAGCAAACATACCCGCTAGTTTTCCTACCTGGTTTTCCATCGCAAATTTTTTATTGAATTCCTCATCCACAAAACTGTACTCGAAGGGAAAGCCCGGATTATATGTCTCGAAGACAGGTTGGATAGATGCCAATGCCTCTGGTACACCCACATCCGGTTTTATTCGGATCAGTATATTATTGGCAATGTCGGGCACGAACATAATGACTCCCGGTGCTACCGTCTCAAAGGGGTTCAGCATTAATACATCCTCCACTATTCCCACAATTGTCATCTCCCGGCCACCTGAGGTCATGGTTCTGCCAATCGGATCATCGTAGCCGATGATATCTAAGGCCGTTTCGTTGAGGATCACCGCATTGGAATCAGTAGAAAATTCTGGTGAAAAAGGCCTACCCTGCGTAAAGGTGAGTCCCGCCGCATTTTCGTAATCCCATCCAGTCATCAGGGCTTCCAAAGCAATACGGGAGTTGGGATCTTTGCCTTCCCAGGAAAAATCACTCCACTTATTGTACACTTCGGTCATGGGACTAGACGTTCGGGCTACCGCCTCCACGTACCCGGTATTTAGTAATGCTTGTTTCAAGGAATTAAAGTTCTGGGCAATGTCTTCGCTTCCTTGAATGGAGATCAGATTATCCGGATTATAGCCGATAGAGCGACTTTTTGCGTAATTGATCTGGTTAAAAACTACGAGTGTACCAATGATTAACCCTACAGAAATGACAAATTGGAATACCACTAATACTTTCCGAAATACCACTGGCCCCCGACCCTGCGTGAAGGTACCTTTAAGAATCTTGACGGGTTGGAATGAGGAAAGATACAAGGCTGGATAACTCCCAGCGATCAGTCCAGTGATGAGACAAATACTAAATCCAATCACCCAAAGGAAGCGACTACCTACATCCAAGGTGATATGTTCAAAGCCAAGATCTCTTAAATAAGGAAGCCCTATGAACACCAATCCTATCGAGAGCAGAAAGGCCAGCAGGGCAATCATCACTGATTCACTGAAAAACTGTAGAATGAGCTGCGTTCTGAGTGAACCAATCGCTTTGCGAATACCCACTTCCTGCGCCCGTTTTTCAGACCGAGCGGTAGAAAGGTTCATGAAATTGATACAAGCGATTAGTAGTACCAATACTCCAATAATGCCAAACAGGCGCACATAGGCTATTTTACCCCCCGCATTCTCCCAGTTTTCGTATTCACCGTACAAATGAAATTCACCAAAGGGTTGAATACTTAGCTTTTGTTCCGGCGACGTAGGGTCGTTTTCCCGGTTGATGAGGCTGATCTTATCCGAGAATACGTCCATTGATACGCCTTCGTTCATTTCCAAAAATGTCCAGATCACATTACTGCCCCAATCGTCCCGGTACCTTTGTAGATAGCTATTGGCTAGGTTGTATTTAAACGGGACTAAAAATGTGATGTAGCTGAAAAAGGAGTTTTCCGGTATATCGCTAATTACTCCGGTTACCTGAGCATCATATTCGTTGTTGATTCTCACGATCTCACCCATTGGATCATCATTGCCAAAGAGAGTTTTTGCCAACGATTCAGTCAGTATAATAGATTTAGGATCATTCAAAGCGGTTGCACGATTACCCTTTATCAGTGGAAAGGAGAACATGTCCAGGAAGTCTGGGTCTACGTATTGACCGGTTTGTCGCACTTTCCGCTCTTCCGCCATCAGGCTTACGGAACCACCCTTAAAGCGGGTGATATGCTTAATTTCAGGATAATCATTGCCCAAGACTTCATATAGGGGCAATGGTACGAACAATTGCGTATCTTTTGTATCGTTGAAAAGGGTATGTTTTCTGATAATTCCGATACGATCTATATTTTGATGAAAAGAATCAATATTTGTTTCGTAGTATATCCATAAGCCAATTAGCAAAGCCACGGCCATTCCTACTCCCAGTCCACCGATGTTGATCAGCGAATAGCCTTTATTTTTCAACAGATTTCTCCAGGAAATTTTTGCGAAATGATTAAACATAGCGTACCCAATTGGATGATGTATTGAGGTTAAACTTTTTATCGCGAACGGCCGCAGATAATGAAAGACTTGATACCAGTAATTACGCTTCGCTCTACCTGACGAGTGCTCTTCCAATGTTTGGTAGAACTTTTCTGCTAAATCGCCTTCTACTTCCTCAGTCAATTCATACCGCAGGAACCAGCGCAGAAAGCGTTGAGCGAGTTTAGGTGGCGTAGCTTGATTTGGGTTCATGTTCATCCCAGTTGACCACCAAAATTGAAATCAGTAGCGAAGGGTGGAAACTGTCTCCATAGTGATACTTTTAGATCACGGGAGATTTCCAAGGCTCGCTGACCATAGGCGGTGATGGTATAAATACGCTTGCGGCGCCCACCCCTCTCAGCAGTAGCCTGCCCCATTTCGGAAGTGAGAAAGCCTTTGTCTTCCAGGCGGCTCAGTGTAGAATGGATCGCCCCGATAGAGACAGCGCGACCGGTTTGAGATTCGAATTCTTCGGCTAGCTTGAAGGCGTAAGCTTCTTTGCCCAAAATACCCACCAGCAATAAAACTGTTTCTTCAAAGTCGCCTAAACGAGATTCTTTCATATGATACTAAATTGTAGAGCTAATATAAAAACAAAATTCTTATTTGCTATACATTTTAGTAACAAATCATGATTTTTCTTTCTCAGAAGTATTGAGAAAGGTTGTCAAACGCAGGAGTTGTACATTTGAGCAACATTCACTACCGAGTTGGTTGTAGCCGATTGATGGGCCGCATCGGCGATAATATGGGAAAGCAGGCATTCTTCCCTAGTCACATTATAGAACTGCTGATTCAAGATTCCCTTTCCAAAAATTTCTACTTCTCGGGCGTAAGCATCCTGGTACCGCTGAGGAAACGAGTGCTGAACTGGAGACTGGCGCATTCCTGCTTCAGTGAGAACCTGCACCGTATCGTTGCGCTGGTTTTCAGCAATCGCCATTCCTTTCTCCCCAAACAGTTCAATCCGCTGATCGTAACCATACACGGCGATCCGGCTAGTATCGATTGCGCACATTAGCCCATCAGGGTACTTCAGCGTAACTAACACGGTATCAAAGTCAGACAGATTGCCAATTTCCTGGTCGTAAGCATAACCAATAGCGTATACTGATTCCGGTACGCGCAAGCCCAGCAAGTAAATCAGCATGTCGAAGTCGTGGATAAGCATATCGTGGAAGATATTACCGGAAATACGCAGGTAGTCCAGTGAAGGCTGAGGATTATCCCTAGAGCTGGTTTTGATCGTTCGTATCGGGCCAATTTCCTGAATGCTTTCCTTCAGCGCCTGGAAATTCTGATCACACCGCCGCTGGAAGCCTAAATGCAACGCCAACCCTTTTTCCTCGGCTAAGTCAAAGCATTGTTGAATCTCACTCACAGTAGTGCCCAGCGGCTTTTCGGCAAAAACGTGCTTTCCCACCTTCAACGACTGGGTGATATGATCGTAATGGTGGGGAGTGGGCGTAGAGACAATCACCGCATCCAACTCAGAGTCCGTTAGAGCCTCTTCCAGAGTAGATAATACTTCCACATTCTGATCTACCTGTAAATCATCAACCGAAAGTGCCGGGTCTACGATGTACTTTAGAGTGAATAATTCGGATGCCTGTACCGAGCGAAGATGAAAGTGACCCGCCCGGCCCAGTCCGGCAATGCAGATAGTAACCTTTTTCAGCATCAGTGTAGCAAAAACGTCAGCTAGAACGCAATGGTATCCGGCAGATACTTAGACGCTAAATCTTCGTAGTAAGGTCGCAGCTCTTCTACGTTCGGAGCCTTGGGCGATTTGGTGTACAGATCGTAAGGATTAAATTTCTCCACCCACTTAAACATCTTGTTATCGTGCTCATTCATCAGATGATCGTAAGCTCCTTCACGGTGCTGGGCGTAGAAAGAGTGATAGCGCATAATGTAAAGAGCTGGCTCCGGCATGTGATCCTTCATAGCAGTGTACAAATACTCATCATGCCCCCAAGACATATGCACGTTGTCCAACCCACAGTTAGGTTCGTACACTCCGTACTTGGTATTGTAGCGCTCATCGTCAATATCAGGATTATCTTGGAAGAATTCAGGGTACACAATCTTATCGGAAAATTGACAACCTACCGGAAAAGTATCGCCCACTACCGCCCACTGAGGTTCGCCAAACAGGCAGAGAATTTTTCCCAGATCGTGCAGAAAACCCGTCAGTACAAACCAGTCAGGATGGCCGTCAGCCCGGATCGCCTCGGAGGTTTGCAGCAGATGTTGAGTTTGATCTAAGTCAATATCGGGATCAGAATCATCAATAAGGGTATTCAGGAACTCAACCGCTTCCCAAAGGGTCATTTCTCGCTTTTGTAGCTTTTTGTACTCAGCTTCCTTGGCCAACACAAAGTCGTAAGACTGGTACTTATGGTTGAGGCGGTAAAATTCCCGCACCGTATTCCGACCGGGACTATCGTAATTACGGAACTCTTCCTTTTTCTTCTCTCCGTTTTCGGGATAACGCTCTCGCAAATCCTCTTCCCACAGTTCTTCTATATCCAAGGTTGGTTTTGTGTCTTTCATAAAAGTGAATTATTTGATGGTTGAATGATTAATGAATAACGACTGATGAATAATCATAGCACAAATCATATTAATCATTGATCATTACTCATCTGTCATTAGTCATTGTCCTAACCAAATATATAAAACAATAATCACAATGGTTAATACGATACTAAACGCTTTGGCGTACTTCCAGGGTTGCATATCCAGAATGGTTTTATCTGATGACCAGGCAGGCCGATTATTAGGATAAAAATGAGATACCCCAAACATCACTGCCATATTCAGCAGAAACTCAATGCCCCAGATATGCACAAAGTGAACATCTACCTGAAAGATAAACGTTGTTAGGATGTAAAATAATAGCCCAACCAACAATGCAGCTTTCGCCCCAGTCGCCGAAATACGCGGAATAAACAACCCAGCTAGCATAATAGAAGCAATGGGAATAAAGAAAATACCATTCAACTGTTGCAATAGTTGGTATAATCCTTCTGAAGCCCGCGCTACCAGCGGTGCAGCTACAATTGCTACCAAAGCTAGCAAAGCCGAACACATCTTCCCCACCCGAACTAGCTGCCGATCGGTAGCTGAAGTATTCAGCAGTCGTTGATAAATACCTACACTGAAGATTGTAGCCGCACTATTCAGTACGCTGTTGAAGGTACTCAGCACAGCTCCCATTACTACGGCCGCAAAAAAACCAACAAAACTCAACGGCAGCACTTTCTTAATCAGCTCTGGATAGATGATGTCCTGATTTTCGTAAAACTGATCGCCGAAATAGTAATAAGCAATCACCCCGGGTAGCACAATAATGAGTGGCACTAGTGTTTTCAGTACGCCGGTGTACAGCAATCCTTTCTGGGCTTCTTTTAGGTTTTTGGCTCCAAAGGCCCGCTGAATAATGGTTTGATTCATGCCCCAGAAGTAGAGCTGATTAATGATTAAACCGGTGAACAACGTACTGAACGGTAATACTGAGTTAGATGCGCCAATCACATTGAACTTCTCCGGGCTATTTTCATATACTCGAGATAAACCCGTTAGCATATTACCCTCACCAATATCCAGTAAGGCTAGTATCGGCACGGCCAGGCCACCAATGAACAACCCAACCCCATTAATCGTATCCGAATACGCCACAGCTTTTAGTCCTCCGAAGATGGCGTACCCCGAACCAATCAAGCCAATCACTACTACCGTAATCCACAACCCTTCGTTTTGAGATACTCCCAACACGCCTGATACGTCAAAGATACTTTCCAGATTGATTGCCCCGGTAAACAGCACAATCGGTAGCAGCGTAACTACAAACGAAACCATCAGGAACAGAGCTACCAAGGTGCGTGTCATACTGTCAAACCGCTCTTCCAGATACTGAGGAATAGTCGTCAGTCCCATTCTTAGGAAAGTAGGAATGAAGAAGAGTGCTGCCACGATCAACGCCAAAGCCGAGGTGACTTCCCAAGCAATAATGATGAACCCGTTTTTGTAAGCCGAACCATTCAAGCCGATCAGATGCTCGGTAGAAATGTTTGTCAGCAGCATTGATCCGGCAATCACTACTCCAGTCAGGCTGCGACCTCCCAGAAAATAGCCGTCTCGGGACGAGAGTGATTCTTTACGAAGGCGATACCAGGAATAGAAAGCGACAAAGGCAGTGAAGCCCAGAAAGGAGAGCAGGGTTTGCATGCTTGGTTGTTGTAGTAGACATAGTAGTTGCGGGAAATTACGCAAAAAACCAGAAATCCCGCATCGGCTGCTTTCCCCAGGCATCTAATTGCTCCCTTATTTCAGGCAGCACCGATGGCGAGGTGACCACTATTAAAATTTGCGGACGATCCAGCTTCATCACCATTTCGGTAGACTCCAGGTATATCCCGTAAATCTCCTTTCCTATCTTCCGGAGGTTATTACACATCCAGTGAAAATGATTTTCCTGCTTTAGCAGCATCTTAGCCAGATCCTTACCTTTTCGTCCGGCTCCCCAAAGCACTAATGGGCGACTGAAATCACGATCAAGCTCGTAGAAGTAGCGAATTTTCAGATCAAAGAAACGATTATCCTGATAATTATCATCGTTGCGAGAGGTGCGGTCTGGGCGATCACGACAATAATTCAGGACTTTATCTATGCCCACTACATGGAGTTTTTGCTGGTAGAACCGAAAACAGAGATCATAATCTTCTGGATACATCTCAGACCTAAAACCTCCGGCAGCTTCAAAATCATCCCGATGTACCAGCCAGCACTGGGAAGGAATCACACACTCGCGGTAAACCTCTTCGTAATAGGTTTGATCTTTCGCAATTTGATTTAGCCATCGCTCATACCGCCGAAAGCCATCGCCTACCTCACGACCGTCCATAAAATACTTCGTGCCGCCCGCTACTACGATTCCTTTACCATGCTGCTGCCAAGTGTGATACATTACCGCTAATTTATCAAGCGGCATAATATCGTCTGAATCCATACGAGTTACTAAATCTCCTCGGGAATGTCGGTAAGAAGTTTGTAGGGCTGGAATCAGCCCGATTCGATCAGTATCATACACCCGGATACGAGAATCTCGCTGGCTGTACTCGGTTAGTATTTCCTTTGATCGATCCGAAGAATCATTGTTCACCGCCACCAACTCCCAATCAGCATACGTTTGCGCCACGATAGAATCTAAGCACTCGGGCAGATACCGCTCTGTGTCTCGCACGGACATGAGAATGGAAATACGAGTGTTCAAGTGTTATAGTATTATGGCGTTCAAGTTACCAAAATTGATGACTCTGCTGTAAAACTATGGACTATAACACCATAACACATAAACACTGTAACACTATCAAAGATTGAATTTCCCCAGCAATTATTCTACTTTCACAACCTAAACCTAAAACTATGAAAGTCGCTTACTACCTACTTTTCGCAATATTAATCGCCTGTCAGAATGCTACCACTGATGAGCCAGAAGAATCAGTCGGTGGCGATTACGGTAAATTCACCTTACACAAGGGCACCAATATTTCCCACTGGCTATCACAGAGCAGCCGTAGAGGGGATGAACGCCAAGCGTTTTTCACTCAGGATGATGTAGAATATCTGGCCGGACTGGGTTTTGATCATCTGCGAATTCCGATTGACGAAGAGCAAATGTTTGATGAAGCCGGCAACCCGGAAGTTGAAGCATTTAAGCTACTGACTAATGCACTAGATTGGTGTCAGAAAGAGAACCTGCGAGCAATTGTAGATTTACATATTCTGCGCTCCCATCACTTTAACGAAGATGAAAAACCGCTGTGGACGGAACCCGCTGCCCAAGAAAAGTTTATGGACTTATGGCGGGTGCTATCGGATTCATTAAACTCTTACCCTACCGGAATGCTAGCTTACGAACTGATGAACGAACCCGTTGCCGATGACCCTGAGAATTGGAATCAACTGGTAGCCCGGGCAGTGCAGGTAATTCGGGAGCGGGAACCGGAACGGGTAATTGTAATCGGTAGTAACCGTTGGCAAAGTGCTGATACCTTTGATGAACTCAAAGTACCGGAAAATGATCCCAATATTTTACTGAGCTTTCACTTTTATGAACCCTTTTTACTTACTCACTACCAAGCTAGTTGGACCAATATTGCCAACTACGAAGGTCCAGTACACTACCCCGGTCCTATTGTAACCGAAGCTGAGTTTGATACACTACCTAATACCCAAAAAGCCTACGCCGAAGAGCGGATGCACACTTACCACCGTGATACACTGGAGAAAATGATGGCTAAACCCATGCGCGTAGCTCAGGAGCTCAACCTCCCCCTTTACTGTGGCGAGTGGGGCGTCATAACATCTGCCCCGCAGGAAGATCGGCTACGCTGGTACCAGGATATGGTTGATATCTTTGAGGCGAACGACATCGCCTACGCCAACTGGGACTACAAAAGCGGCAGCTTCGGTCTGGTGACAGATGAAGGAGAACCCAATGAAGATTTGGTAGAGATTGTGACTAGCGAAAAACCATGAACACTACGTTTACTCGCAAATTAATAAATCAATTCTGCACAAGCACAATAAATATTACGCAGCTTTTGTTTTACATAATGAAGTGATTTCCAAGACAATATTTGGGCTCATAAACAAACATGTAATCAAATACGACAATTATGAATAAGATTATCGCTTTGTTACTTAGTATTTTTTTCTTTTGTTCATGTTCTGAGGAGGAAGGTCTTGAAGAAGAATGGGTCAATACCATTAAACTATCAACAAACGATGTCGAGTTTAATGCAAATGGGGATTCCGTGATAATAACCACTGAAGGGGATTCATGGATAGTCGACCAAATTTGGCTATCAAGCATTAAGTACAGAGGACATTACACATATACTAATGAGGATTTTAAGCCTGACTCAACAGCTTATACTATCATAGAAGAAGATTTTGTCGTTGAGAAGCGGGATAAAAACACTCTTTTCATTTTGTTAGGTGATAACACGACAGGATTTGAAAGAACTATGGGGGTGCGAGTTTCAACAATAGGTCAGTATAATAACGCTATAATGATTAGGCAACGCGCTAAATAGTCAGATTACCCTGTTCTTCCAGCTTTGTAAGCTAACACAATAATCATCACTCCATAGAAATCACTGGTAAAAGCCCCGGTACCCCGGCATAATCACGAGCAGAACTGTAGCGGTAATGCTCTGGTTCGTCTACGATCTCGGCCATGACCGGATTCTGGTGAATGTAGCCCGGCTTTTGCTCCAGAAATGAATTCGAGTGAATTTCTTTGGCTTCGTTCCCTTCTTGCCAGAATTTAAAGCTTTTGATTTTCTTATCCCCTCGTCCAGCGTATTCAAAGTGATTATACATCCAGTTCCGGCGGCTTTCGTTTATTTCCAATGTTGCCGCGACAAGCTTTTTGCTAGTAAACTTTCACGCGGTGACCGTTTAAAGTCTCGCAGAATATCAGAAAGATTGTACCCTTCTTTGGCTGAGACAATCAGATGTAGATGGTTACTCATCAGGCACCGGGCGTATAGCTCCAATCCTTTCTGCTGTTGGCAATACCTCAGTGAATCTACTGTAATGTGTTTGTAATGGGGGCGGGTAAATATGTCTACCCAATCGATGACGGTTAACGTGAGAAAGTAGAGATAGCCAGGATTTATTTTGTTCTTTAGCCCCATAGCTGATCGGATTAAAAATCCTTACCTAAAATGCTTTCGGATTGCAAATCCGAAAAAGTAGAATAAAAGAGAATTAACGAAAATATAGGAAAAACAGAAATTGTACGTAGTAAATCACCGTATTGGTATACTCGATCTTTACTAACTCTTTAGCTACCCATTGTCCTTCCAGATTTGCAATCCGAAAGTAGTTAAGTAAGAATTGGACGCTGAAGCGTTTATAATCAGCTTTTCACTATTATGATGCATACTGATTATGGACTCTAGACCAGAGCGTTAGTAAACAATTAATCTTGCCTAGTGATTAAACCAGTATTTCGCATTACCTTGCAAGTTCGTTTGACAATGAAAAACAGAATTTGCATGACTAACCTCGCTCTTCTTTATCTCATTGCTCTATTATTTGGGTGCCAGAATCCCGAAAGCATTGATGCCTACCTTACCCAGCAATATCAGGAAGGAAAACTCAACGGAAATGTATTAGTAATCAGGAATAGTGAAACACTTTACGAAAAGTCATTTGGATACGCTGATGGCTCAAAAAACACTTTACTCACTAAAGATTATCGGTTCAACATCGGGTCGGTGTATAAAGAATTTCCGGCGGTAGCTATCATGCAGTTAGTAGAAAAGGGACAAGTTAGCGTCGATGACAATATCGCAAAATTTCTTCCTGAATTACCCGAATGGTCGCAGAAAGTGACGGTAAAGCATTTATTACAGTACTCCAGTGGGCTACCCAGAATTGACTGGGGGTCGTACTTCGGCCAGGGAATAAATGTAACCGAGACTGAGATAATGAACGAGATTAAGAGTATAGAGACACTTAATTTTGAACCAGGCACTGATTACTTATACACCAATAATAGCCCTATTTTGCTTATCAAAATAGTTGAGAATGTTACTAAAACGGATTTCAATAAATATGTAACTGAAAATATCTTCATTCCTTACAACATGCCAAACACGGTTGTCAAAGACCAATATCCCTACGGGGACAAATCATTGATGGCCATACCTTTCGACTCTGAGTTCAACGAAGATAATTATAGACTATCAATGAGTGGTCTATTATTTAGTTCCACTGCTAGCGACTTATCCAATTGGTTTCAGCAGCTAGGGGATTTTGAAGTAGTTAGTAAAGAATCTGTTGAGTTCCTTTCTCAAGGAGCTAAAGCAGGTAATAACATTCAAGCACCACTGGGTCGCTGCGATTGGAAAAATGACGAAATCGTGGAGCATTTTCACCACGGCTCCAGCGGTAATTATGAGTGCGTAGTCCGAAGATTCAAGCAAGAAGAAATTACCATTGCTATTCTGACGAACCAAAAGCACGGAAACGTAATCGAAATATCTGAAGAGATTTATGAGATTATAAAAAAGGATATTCAAAGATAAACTCTTCTAAAAAGTAGCCCCGTCTTTCATCAATTTGTTGGCGAATAAGAAGTCGCGTAGCTCTTGAACTTCAGTGTCTATAATGTTTTTGTTGCTTCCTTCCCAAAGCTTGTGACCTTTGTAGAGAAACAGAATATGATCGCCAATACCAATTACCGAGTTCATATCGTGAGTTACCACAATGGTGGTAGTACCCAACTCTTCGGTAATTTCTTTAATCAGATCGTCAATCAGCACTGAGGTCTGGGGATCAAGACCTGAGTTAGGTTCATCGCAGAACAGATAGTTTATGTCGTTTACAATGGCGCGAGCAATGCCTACCCGCTTTTGCATTCCACCGCTGAGCTCCGAGGGCATTTTTCTATTAGAGCCTTCCAGTCCCACTCGTTTCAGGCAGAAATTTACCCGATCGAGCTTTTCATCTTCAGGCGTATCAGTCAGTATATCCAGTGGAAATTTCACATTGTTTTCTACATTCAATGAGTCAAACAAAGCTACTCCTTGAAAGAGCATCCCAATTTCCCGACGGATTTCTGTCTTGAGGTCCTTATCGCCGTGGGTAAAATCCCGGTCATTGTAGCGAACCGTACCAGAATCAGGACGAATCAATCCTACAATACACTTGAGCAGCACACTTTTTCCTGTACCACTTGCCCCAATAATCAGATTGGTCTTTCCCTGTTCAAAAACTCCACTGATACCATCCAGAATGGTCTTTCCACTAAAAGCTTTCGTAATATTTTCAATATGAATCATAACTTGATGAATAATGATTAATGACTGCGACCGCCGCGCGGATGATTAATGACGATGACATTTACTACCTATTATTCATTAATCATTAGATAAGCACTTGAGCTACCACGTAATCGGCAATTAGTACGGCAATACAGCTGTTGGTAACCGCTGCGGTACTAGCTTGTCCTACTTCTAATGCACCTCCCCGAGTAAAATAACCTTGATAAGCCGATATGGTAGATATCAGAAAGGCAAACACTACTGACTTAACCAACGCCATAAATACGGAGTATTGCTGAAACTCTGTTCGTAATCCAGTCACAAATTCCTGACCAGTCACTACATTAGTGAGCGTTCCCACTAAATAACCGCCGTACAACGATAAGAACCCGGCTACAATTACCAGCAACGGAAACATCAGTATAGCTCCTATTACTTTGGGCACGACTAAATACGAAGCAGAATTAATTCCCATCACCTCCAGGGCATCAATCTGCTCAGAAATTCGCATCGTACCCAACTCACCCGAGATATTTGAGCCAATTTTCCCCGCCAAAACCACTGAGGTAATGGTCGGTGCCAGCTCCAGTATCGTCATATCCCGCACTACTAGACTAACTACACTTTTAGGAATAAGTGCACTCACCATATTCGCAGCGGTCTGAATAGTAGACACCATCCCAATGAAGGTAGATACAATAGCCACCAGTGTCAACGAATTAATACCAATCTTCACGGCCTCATCAATCGTGCGCTTCACGTAGATGTTGAACGCTTCCATTCGGGAAAACAGGGTGCTGATAAATAATAAGTAAGAGCCAACTCTTTTCATAAATAAAAGTTTAGTGTTCTGAGTTTTCAGTTTTGAGTTTAACAGGTATATTCTTTAGCACCGAATTCTAAGCTTTGAACACTAAACTCAAACTATCACACTTCATTCAATCTTAATCAATTAATTAATAAATGGTTCTACGTAACGAAAAATTATACGTTTATGAAAAAATTAGCCGTCATTACTGGGGCAGGCAAAGGTATTGGGAAAGCTTTAGCGGAATGTTTCGCTAAGGAAGGATTTTCACTCGCGCTCTGTTCCCGTACTGAAGCCGACTTGCAAGCTTTACAGGCTAAACTTACCCAAGAATATCCTGAAATCAATGTGTTCATCCGCCCCACAGATGTTTCCAAAAAAGAAGAGGTTCTCAACTTTGCCCAAATGGTTCAGGAAACCAGCCTTCCGGTTGAAATTTTAGTGAATAACGCGGGAGTATTTCTTCCGGGGCAGATTCACCAGGAAGAAGATGGAGCTTTAGAAAAGCAGATTGAAACTAATTTGTACAGTGCCTACCACCTTATCCGGGCTTTAGTTCCTACTATGATAGAAGCAAAACGAGGACATATCTTCAACATTTGCTCTACCGCCAGCATCACGGCCTATACCAACGGCGGCTCCTACTGCATCAGCAAGTTTGCTATGTTGGGCATGAGTAAAGTACTGCGTGAAGAAATGAAGCCTTACAATATTCGGGTCACCTCGGTGCTACCAGGAGCCACACTGACTAATAGTTGGACCGGAAGCGATTTACCAGAGTCTCGCTTTATGCCACCTGAAGATGTAGCCGAAGTAGTTCTAAATACCTACCACTTATCGGAAAGAACTGTGATTGAAGAAATTTTAATGCGCCCCCAGCTGGGCGATATTGGCTAAATTTTGATTTATTTGCTATGGCAACAAATGTTGGTGTTGTGGTGTTTATGTGTTCGAGTGTTCAGGTAAATTTAAAGAGCAACTAATAAATCCATGAACACACGAAAACTCTAACACCTGAACACACTATCCATAAATATGCTTACTTCCGAAATCAGCACTTTTCAATCCTACTGTCAAAGTCTGACAGAATACATTCGTCGCTCCACTCGAGTGGTGAATATTGGCGACTTACCTTTGGGAGGCGAATATCCTATCCGAGTACAATCCATGACGACCGTAGATACGATGGACACCAAAGGCTCAGTAGAACAGTGCCTGCGGATGATTGATGCAGGCTGCGAGTACATTCGTATTACGGCTCCCAGTATTAAAGAAGCCCAAAACCTGGAAAATATTCGGAAAGAACTGCGAAAGTTAGGGCACGATACCCCGCTGATCGCTGATATTCACTTCACGCCCAATGCTGCCGAACTAGCCGCTCGAATTGTGGAGAAAGTTCGGATCAACCCTGGTAACTACGCCGATAAGAAGAAGTTTGAAATTATTGAGTACGACGATGCCAGCTATCAGGCTGAAATTGACCGCATCCGAGAACGTTTCACTCCGCTGGTGAAGATTTGTAAGGAATACGGCACTGCTATGCGGATCGGCACCAATCATGGTTCACTTTCCGACCGAATTATGAGTCGCTACGGTGATACGCCCTTGGGTATGGTAGAGTCTGCTCTAGAATTCCTTCGCATCTGCGAAGACCTGAATTACTACGATGTGGTGCTTTCCATGAAAGCCAGCAATACGCAAATAATGGTACAGGCTTATCGCCTGTTAGTGCAGAAGTTGGATGAAGAAGGTTTGCAACCCTACCCGCTGCACTTGGGCGTAACCGAGGCAGGAGACGGTGAAGACGGACGTATTAAATCCGCCGTAGGCATCGGCACTTTGCTGGAAGATGGACTAGGAGACACTGTGCGGGTTTCACTCACCGAAGAACCGGAGGAAGAAGTTCCGGTAGCTTATCATCTAGTAAAACGTTACGATAATCGTAGTCCGCATCAATCTATTCCTCCGGTAGAAAATATTCCGGCTGACCCGTACAGCTACTCCCGCCGCCGTTCGCAAACAGTAGCCAACATTGGAGGCGATAATGTACCGAGAGTCATTGCTGATGTGTCGGCAATTACCGAGTGGACATACCGTGATTTGAAACACGTAGGTCATTTCTACTTGCCTGAGTTGGATAAGTGGACAATGAATGACCAGGGCTGCGATTATGTCTACACTGGACAAAACCCCATTGATTTTATGCTACCCAATGGGCTTAAAGAAATCCGGGATTTCAATGTGTGGCAGCAGCAAGAAGATCAGCAGAATAAGTATCCTTTATTTCATTCGGTAGAAGAGTACAAGCACAGCGAAATCCGACACTCACAACTAAACTTTTTACAGGTTCGGCTAGAAAGTTGGGGAACAGAATTGATTCAGCTACTGAAAAATGATACTGCACTCGTATTGCTGCTAGATACTGATAATCAACATGCTATGCCCGAGCAGCGCAAATTCTTCTTCAATCTGGTTGAGCATGAAATCGCTACTCCGGTCATCGTGCTGAGAAAGTATACAGAAGCAAATGAAGAGCAACTCCAGTTGTACGCAGCTACTGACGTAGGCGGCTTACTGATTGATGGCTTTGGAGACGGAATTATGTTGAGTACTACCCTCGCTGGCGAACTATCCGATCAGTTCAATCAAATTAAAGGAAATAACAGCATTGCGTTCGGAATTTTGCAGGCAGCTCGTACCCGAATGTCTAAAACCGAGTATATCTCTTGTCCTTCTTGCGGACGAACCCTATTCGATCTGCAAGAAACTACTGCCATGATCCGCCAGCGTACCGACCACCTTAAAGGCGTGAAAATCGGGATTATGGGTTGCATCGTCAACGGCCCCGGAGAAATGGCTGATGCAGATTATGGCTACGTAGGTTCAGGAAAGGGAAAAATTACTCTGTACCGAGGGCAAGATGTGGTAAAGCGCAATGTTCCTTCCGAGCAAGCAGTAGACGAGCTGATTGAGCTTATCCGGGAAGACGATAATTGGATTGAGCCTACGGCAGTATCCTGATTTTATCAAATTCTCACTTTTTACTTTTTAACCTTACTCTATACGTAGGTTATCTATTAATCACTTCGTCTTTCAACTGCCTTTGCCTAACTTGGGATTTAGTATAATACTCTAAACTTTTAAGTGAGGCCTGAAATAATGGAATTACCACGTATCCCATCTACTAAGGAAAAAGCATTAGCTATCAACTTAGACCGTAGTATCTACGGTACTTTAGCTGAGATTGGAGCAGGCCAAGAAACGGCAGCTAACTTCTTTAAGGTTGGCAGTGCTTCGGGCACTATTGCTAAAACCATGTCGGCCTACGACATGAAATTTAGCGATGAGATATACGGAAAAAGTAAACGTTATGTCAGTCAGGAGCGGTTAACCAAAATGATTAACCACGAAATGAATCTTATTCAGGAGCGACTGAGTGAAATTGCTCTGCAGACCCGGTTTTTCGCCTTTGCCAATACGGTAGAAACGCTTAATTATCATAAAACCAACCAGGGACACGGCTGGCTCGGAATCCGTTTTCAGGGTCGTCCTGATGGGGATATGAACGAATGCGTAGTTCACGTACTGCTTCACGATAATGAAGCCAGTTTACAGCAATACGCCATGGGCGTACTTGGGGTGAACCTTATTCACGGGTGTACCACACTAGCCAAGCCAGAAGACCTCATGCTTTCGCTAATGGATAACCTCGCAAGTGATCGTATTGAAATTGATCTATTCCGGCTCACTGGACCTGACTATGATACGGTAGACAACCGCCTAATGGCTCTGAAGTTGGTGAAAAATGGGCTGAGTCGAGCTACGATGTTCAATGCCAATGGTACCGTACTGCAACCGCAAGAAGCCTTGTACAAAAAGAATATCCTGATTTTGAGGGGAAGATTTCGTCCGGTTACCCACGTGAATATGGATATGCTTCACGCCGGATTAGAAGCTTTTCGGGAAGACGAACCCGTAGACGAGCAAAAGCTGGTACGTATTTCTGAACTTACCCTCCATGGCCTGACTGATGAAGCTGGCATTGACGATACGGATTTTCTTCACCGGGTTGATATTTTGGGTTCGCTAGGGCAAAAGGTAGTGATTTCCGACTACCGCCGCTATTACTCTCTAGCTTCGTATATATCGCAGCTTACGCGAGGTAAAATAGGCATTATACTAGGAATTAAAAGCTTACAACAGCTTTTTGACGAAACATACTACAATGACCTGAATGGTGGTATTCTGGAGGCATTTGGCTCTCTATTTAAGAAGAATATTCGTCTGTACGTCTACCCGGCCTGTCACTCCAGCACGAGACAAATTATGCGTACAAACGATTTAGAACTCCCCGGCCATCTTAATCATTTGTACCGATACCTATGCGAAACCAGCCAAATTGTGGATGTAAAACCTAAGAATGAAAGTCACCTTACTATCTACAGCGACGATGTACTGTCCATGATCCGAACGGGTACGCGAGGGTGGGAGAAAATGGTTCCTCAGGAGGTATCCGATGCTATAAAATCAAAATTCTTGTTTGATTATCAGGGGGCAGAGTGATATTTTACGACCCAGTTTGCTACTTTACATCCTCGACCTACTACTTTCATGACCTATCGTCTCTTTCCTATCTTCGTTAGCTTAACTTCCCTATTTGGAATGCTAAGTTGCTCTTCTTCCAATCAAGATAGTGCTAAAGAAGCTCCATCTCCCCCTAACATCGTATTTCTCTTTGCCGACGATATGACCTACACTGCCATTCAAGCACTGGGAAACGAGGAGGTAGCAACTCCCAACCTAGATAAACTCGTTCGTAACGGAACAACATTTACCCATGCCTACAATATGGGAGGCTGGAATGGCGCTGTATGCATTGCATCCCGTAGTATGATGATCTCCGGTCGATCGCTTTGGCGGGCTAATCAGTTTCAGCAAAAGTGGCAGCAGAATGATTCTCTCGCATTAGCCCAAACCTGGGGACAATTGATGGATCAGGTCGGTTATAACACCTATATGACGGGTAAGTGGCATATCGCTGCTCATCCTGATTCTGTATTTCAAATAGTACGCCATGTGCGCCCCGGAATGCCTAACGATTTCCGTGGTGAAGGTTCGTTTGATAGCCCCGAGACGATGCCTCTTGGCTACAATCGTCCAAAAAATGAGCAAGACCAATCGTGGTTACCCTACGATACTGCAATGGGCGGCTTCTGGGAAGGTGGTCAGCACTGGAGTGAGGTATTACGGGATGACGCCTTAGACTTTCTAGATAGTGCTACGGCTAGACCTGATCCGTTTTTCATGTATCTAGCATTTAATGCTCCGCATGACCCTCGGCAATCACCCAAAGAATTTCTAGACCGCTATCCGCTAGATAGTATTTCGCTACCCGAAAGCTGGATGCCTCGCTATCCTTACGAAGAAGATGCTGGGTTGGGACCCAAGCTTCGTGATGAAGCCTTAGCCCCTTTTCCGCGTACCGAATACGCCACTAAAGTACACATGCAGGAGTATTACGCCATCATCACTCACCTAGATGAGCAGATTGGTAAAATTCTAGATGCACTGGAAGCCAGTGGAAAAATGGATAACACCTATATTTTCTTCTCGGCAGATCATGGACTTTCAGTTGGAAGACACGGGCTGCTGGGCAAGCAGAATATGTATGATCACAGCATTCGAATTCCGTTGATAGTGGTAGGCCCAGACATTCCGGCCAATCAGGAGGTAAGCATTGATGTATACTTACAAGATATTATGGCGACTAGCCTAGAGCTAGCTGACATTGAAAAGCCCGGGTACGTAGAGTTTAATAGCTTTCTAGACTTAGCCCAAGGTAATACTAGCGAAGGGGCATACGATGCCATTTACGGAAGCTACATCAACTATCAGCGCATGATTCGTAAAGATGGCATGAAACTGATTGTATACCCGAATACTAATCAAGTACTGCTGTACAACCTGGAGGATGATCCGAAGGAAATAAACAATCTAGCGGATAATCCAGCCTACGCTGAGCAAGTAGTTAGTTTATTCCAAGATTTACAAATACTACAACAACAGTACGCCGATACTCTAGATTTAGAGTCAATATATAATCAGTTTCAAACTCAGTTGTAGAGAGAAATGGGAAGATCAAAGAACCCGGAGGCTGGAAATTAGTAGAAATTATAACTTGCGGAACGGTTAGAAATTGCTTCGCAGAAATTAGAAAATTGACCAATTATTTATAACAATCAGTAACTAGCAATCGAACCATTGAACAATCAATACACAATCTTATGAAAACCTACCTTCTTATTTTCCCCTTCATTAGTATTACTATATCCTGCATTGGGCAAGCATCGGCTCCCGACCCAGAACTACAAATTAAAACAGCCGTATTGGCTGCCCCGGAAGAAATGCGCGAGGGGGCTATGGTATACGGCTACGATGATAGCGGTGAGCTAATAGTACTACGGGAAGGAACCAATGAAATGGTGTGCATTGCCGACAATCCTGAACAGAAAGGATTCAGCGTATCTTCTTACCATCACGATTTAGAACCCTTTATGCAGCGGGGTCGCGACTTGAAAAAGGAAGGAAAGTCTACCCAAGAGATATTTGATATGCGCGAAAATGAGGTGAAAGCCGGAAATCTCAAAATGCCTGAAGATCCTACCACCTTGTTTGTACTATCAGCTCCCGAAGACCGCTATAATGCTGAAACTGGTGAAGTCACTGAACCCGATTTTCGCTACGTAGTGTACATTCCCTACGCTACTGCTGCAAGCACGGGTTTACCGCTCAGCCCCGAAGCACCCGGCATGCCCTGGATCATGGATCCCGGCACACATCGGGCACATATCATGATTAACCCACCTAAAAAGAAGTAAGTACTCTTGAGAGTGCCCTCTAACTAGTCTGCATTTTTAGGGCTGTAGCAGTAAATGGCTTAGGAGCTTATATCTGTTGAAAGGTTGTAGCAGCCAGGTCGATAAATCCGTATTTATTCTATTGATAAATGGCATCAGGACATCGTAAAAACCGATAATCAAGTACCCCACCTCGTTTAGATGATTATAAAACTTCTCAAGCAACTTTATTTTCTTGTTGGTCTCAAAGTTAAATCCATCTTCGAACCTGATGCCGATATGCCGTGTACTCTTTTCCGAAATCTCTTTTTAGGCGGGGTTCCTCAATGAACACGATGAATGCATGAAAGCCGAAAAATACCACGATAGTATACAGCAGTAAATGTATTGATTGCATAAACACAACTTCTCCTACCAGTATCAAAATTACTCCCACATACATGGGGTTACGAGAAAATCGGTATAAGCCAACACCCACTAATTGCTTAGTAGGGTCAGCCGGAGATAGTGTGCCACGGCCATGTATAACAAATTGAAGTATACAATGCAGCGTTATGAGTAGGCCAATAATGATTATGATAAAACCTAGATAGTGATGAAAAACGAAAAGGCTTACTGATATTTTCTGGAGATCGCTTTTTACAATCAAAAAAGGAATGAGACCCGCTACTATTCCCGGTTGTAAAATTGTGAAGACCAAATTACGCAACAGTAACGATGGCATAGCTTCTATCTAGAATAAGAATATAGCCTACTTGCTAAAAGTCAAATTCCTGAAAGTAGTACATACTACTCTTGACAATTAGGAATATGAATCTTATTGGACGAGTCGCTTCCAGGCAGTACTCTATTACCTTTTATACTTCGCTATGCACCAAAATGTTCGTTTAGCTTATGCCCAAAATGGTTTAGACGCTGTTTATCAACAGATGACGACACTATGGCCTCGTCAACAGGAATTTCTGGTCGTTATCCTGATTGTCTAGTGTTAGTTGATTGTTCGCTAGTGTGTAGTCATAAACAAACTCAAAGTCACCAGTCAAGACTATTTCAATAATGGTAGTGTTGCGCGTGTATGTTCCAGTAGACCGAAGCAGCCCTTTTTCTATCACTAAGCTGCCGTCCTCGGAAAAAGTGTAGGTGGTGCCAACATTATCGTCAACAAAAGCTCCTTCAGCTTCGGTAATAATCCAGGCACCTAAGAATGGATCCTGAGGCTCGGCCGCATCACCTTCATCGTCGCTAGAACAAGCCGCGAAAACTAGAGAAACAATAAGCAAATAAGCGAGATAGTTAAATCGAGAGAGAGATTTCATAATAATATTTTGGTCAGGTATAATTTATCTTGCTAAGATAATAGTGGGCAACGACGGTCTCAATACGGAAAATACCGTGAATTTGAGTACGTAATTTCCCGTAGGGAACAATGTCTTGAAGCTATAAGTGGGTGATCTTATGCTTGATGGCGTAGCGTACTAGGTCAGCTATACTGTTAAGTTCTAGCTTTTGCATAATGTTCTTTTTGTGGGTCTCCACGGTACGGGGACTAATGGACAGTTTGTCAGCAATTTCTTTATAGCTATTACCTTCAGCAAACGCCCGAGTAATTTCTACTTCTCGTTCGGTTAGTACTGATGAGTAGTTCTCACTACCATCGCCACCTTGCTGAAAATAATGAAATAGCCGGCCAGAATCTTCTTCGCTAAAATAGTTTTGTCCATAGTACACTTTCTGAAGAGCTTCTAAAAAAGTGTCTCTTGAGCAGTCTTTGTTTAAAAAGCCAGTGGCACCCGCCTGGAACGCCGGTATCAGATAATCTTGAGTAGTGTCACCGCTCAGTATCATAATTTTTACTTTGGGGTACTGTTTCTTTACTCGTCGGGTTGCCTCTATACCTGATAGACTACCTGGCATGCGAATATCCATGACCACTACATGGGGTAATTCTTTTTCTAGCAGTTTAAATAACTCATCGGCATTATGCGCTTCATCTATCAGTTCTGCCATTTGTTGACCTATCATCATTGATCTGATGCCGGCTCGCACTACCCGATGATCATCTACTAGAATAAAGCGTATCTTTTGCATTTAGGTGTAAGAAAGTGGTTCAACCAGCTTACCCTTTTCCGCAGTTTGGCTGGCTGGGATAAGTAAAGTAAAAGTGCTGCCCTGACCTAGTTCACTACTAACCCGAAACTCACAGTGGTTTAACTCCGCTAGTTCTTTACAAAGAATCAATCCGATACCTGTGCCTTTGTCTGGAGAAGTTCCAATATCTTGTACGTCAGCATCTATCCGGAAGAGAGCTCTAAGATCCTTCTCAGCGATGCCAATGCCAGTATCGATCACCGAGACTGCTACATGGTTTTCAGCGCGTGTTGACATCAGACTAACATTACCGCCTTTGGGGGTAAATTTGATAGCGTTAGAAAGAAGATTACGGATAATTGTCTGAATCATCTTGGGATCAGCGTACACTTCTGATTCGGGCGAAACGTGGTGCTGCAAGCTAATTGATTTTTCGTTGGCCTGAGCTTGTAAATGACCAACACATTTTGCAATTATCTGGGAAGGAGTAAAAACTTTTGGTTCGTACTGCAAGCTACCGGTTTGGGAGGCAGCCCATTGCAAAAGGTTGCGGAGCAGATCATCAAGCTGTTGACTCGATTGATAAATTTCATCAATAAAAAACTGAACCTCCTTTGGCGACATACTCGTCAGATGCTGGGACAACGTTTCGGTAATACTCCGAAAGGCCGAAAGCGGATTTTTCAGATCGTGAGAGACAATAGCGAAAAGTTTATCCTTAGTAGCATTTAGTTGTGCTAACTGCTCGTTTTGAGCGGATAACAGCCGATTGATTTTGATTTTATTGCGATAAAAGTAAAGCCCTATTATTCCGAGTGACACAACTAGCAGTGAGATCAATAGGTAAATCAGTTTTTGGGTTTGGGCTTGCTGTATTTCTAGCGATTGCACTTGTTTTTCCTGTTCTAACTTTTCAATCGCTAATTCTTTTTTTTCGGTTTCGTAGCGAGCTTCTAATTCGGAAATTTGTTGGCTCTTTTCTTCATTAAATACTTCTTCTCTACGTTCATTGTAAAGTTGTAAGTAGTGAAAAGCTGAGTCGTATTCATCTTTTTGCTCGTAAATCTTGGAGAGTGTATGGGTTGCTCCCATAAGCCTTTCCTTAGCGTCAATTTCAGTAGCAAGCGTATGCGCCCGATTAGCGTAATGTAGCGCGCTATCTAGCTGGTTCAGTTGAACAAATAATTCGGCTAGATTATTGGCTATTGAGAGTACACCTTCCTGTTTACCTAACCGACGGTCTATTGCTAAGGCCTCATGATAGCAGGCTAACGCCTTTTCGTATTGCTCCAGGTCTTTGTAAACAATTCCTAAGTTGGTTAGTGAGAGAGCCAAGCTCCCGGCTTTATCGCTTTTTCTTTTAATCCGGAGAGAATGCTCTAAATACTGAGCTGCCTCCTCATTTTGCCCCAGCCATCCGTACACGTTCCCTATATTATTCAATGTTCGTGCGTAGCTTAAAGAATCGCCTAGTAATTTTTTGATTCGTAATGCTTGTTGATAATAGTCCAAGGCTTCTTCATAACGCTCTTGTAACTCCATAATAGTTCCTACATTATTGAGGCCACCGGCTAATGCAGTGGAGTCTCCGTCTAATTCGGCTACTTCCAGCGACTTGAGAAAGTATTGTACTGATACGTCGTAGTCACCCTTTCTAAAATAGACTGTTCCGATGCTATTGTTCATTTGCACCGCTAAAGCATTATCTTGCTGCTGATCAGCAACTGATAGAGCTTCTTCGTAAAATAGTAGTGCACTATCGTAATTGCCCCGGTACTGATGCCAGACACCAATATGTTCCAGGGCTTTACCCAGAAGTTGGGAGCTTCCTAAGCCGCGAGCCAGTTGTAGTGTTTGCTCAGCATGGTCTTTAGCCCGCTGATAATCACTATTGATTTGTATGCTGAATAATTGACTATGAAGCTGAAACAGAGCATCTGAATGCTGCTGTTCACTGAGTAGCGAATATAAGCTGTCAAGTTTATCCTGAGCAATCAGGAAATCTACGCGAAAAGTAGCGAGTACTAGAAGGAGAAGAGCGTAAAACCTCACTTTTGTAGATTATCTATTAAAAGGACTACTTAATTTATCAATAAATCAGCAATGCGCAAAGCAGACAGTCTTACTAGAATGAAGGGAATCGCTTGTTTTTTGAGGTGTATCAGAGGTCACTACTGTCTGAGAGGAGCTATTCCAAGGATAGAATAAAACTGATAAGTAGGTTGACAGCGTGATTAGGTTTGACGTTATTGGGGTAAGCTTTTGATGAAAAGGAGCTTGTTGTTATCATGTACAAACGACTGTAAATGGTTCTAAACGTTTATTTCCTCGTAAATGAATATTGTGATATTCTCTAAAAGGTAATAATTATTACTTGTTTCATTTTATATTTAATCATAAATCAGCCAGAAATGCTGAAGGCATAATGTGAATATACGTATGTCGTATATCCAGACGTTGCCATTCATTTTAAGAACCGCAGTACAATGAGATACCTTAGTATATCGATATTGATAATTTTAACTTTGATAGGTTGTGAATCACAAACCAATAAAAACATGGATTCAGATTATTCTATATCAACGGCAAGTGAAAGTGATGAAAGAGCTAAAAAAGCATTGTCTTTTGAAGGAAAAGAGGATAGAAGTGATATTTTAAAACTTAGTATTAGCATACCCGATGTTCCTAAAGAACCTGATTCGACTAGATACTTTGGAAATGATAATTATGATTGGATTATTACCCTTGAGGCAAATCCAAATGAAATTTTTAAAAGAGACTCAATTGAAAAATATATTAGTAATGATTGGCGTAAAAAAGTGATGTATCCGACAGTTTACTGCTTGCCTGATAATAGCAATAATTGGACTTACTTTCAAGCAGGAGACAATGAAGAAAATACGTTTAAAAAGATTGCATTAGCGTGGAAACTATATGACCCAATTGAAGAACCTCCGACAATATATAATGATAAAACTCTTTCCAAATTTGATAAGTTGGTTAAAAAGAGAATGAAAAAAATAAAAGCAAGTAAAATAGATTATAACTTTTCAATCCAAGAAGCATCTGCTATTTCAAATAGACTTTCTGATTTTGTGATAAATAATAATCAGTGGGCTATTATTGTCCTTAAAGCTGATAAGGAATTTGATGGTAAAGAAATTTGGGATGTAATGATGTCAGTTGGATTAAGATGGGGCGACATGGATTTATTTCACTGGAATAATACCGAATTTGAGGTTGGGGACGACCAATTATTAAGTGTTTGGACAAGTACAGACCCAGGATACTTTTTTCCTGAAGAAATTGCTGCTGGTAATGTTCAAACAGAGGATTTGATTTTTGGATTTTCTATACCACGTTCAGTTGCACCACAAGAGGTTTTTAAAGTAATGTGCGAAGTGACAGATTATGCACAGAAACGACTTGGTGGGCAAATTTTAGATGGTAATAGAAACAAACTAGATAAAAGTGCAGAATTAGATAGAATTGATTTCATACTGAAGAATTTGGACAATGAATCAATTAAGAGTGGAATTGGAGATGCATTATATCTCTTCCAGTAAAAAACGAAATGGTAACAATGTGTATAATTCATAAGGGTTTCGTAGGTTTTCAAGCATTATCACACGCATCAATTTTAGGTAGTAACTTGATAGGTTTGAAACACGTAATCCCTTACGAAATCATATACTAACCGTTGTAGGCCATTTGAAAAAACCGAGTGAACTACCAAGAAAAACATACCAAAGGATTCATTTCCAACTTCATAAAAAGCTTTTGGGAGTTTGAAACTTATGAAAAGGAATGCAACTGTAAGCTTCCCCAAAAATAGGAACGATTAAAACTGGAAAACAAATCGTTTAT
>CAKZYA010000003.1 GCA_937883755.1 uncultured Flammeovirgaceae bacterium
TATGATTCAACTCATGCTTAACAAACTTGCTTAAATATTTCCAAACACGCTCTAATAAACCAGTATTTATAATAGAACCGTGATTCAAAGCATAGATTCTTAAACATCCATCTCAGATGTACCAGAGGGTTCCATCATTCTAACTCCTTATCCTACGAGCTAGACAGCGATAGGTATAGAGGCAATTTTTCCTGATAAGTTACATGGAATAGGTAAAATCATATACTTTTGAGGATAACCTTACACTCTAACCACTTAGCATGTTGCGAAGCACGAAGTTTGTAAATTCTCTCACAATCACTATTAGGGTATCATGAATACAGAAAAGCACTTAGATAATACAGCGCTAAAACGTAATTACTTTACTGTTTTGGCCGTGTTTGCTAATGATGAGAAGACAACATCCAATCATCTGAACGGCATTTGTGCTTGGGGGCAGCAGTTGGACATTCCCGATGCTGAACTACAGGTGGTTATAGAAGCTCCCCAGAAATTTATCGATCAAAAGCCACGCAATGCCCAGAAGGCTATTGAACAGCTATACGATTTGGTATATATGATTTATCTGGACGAAGTAGTAGATGACCACGAGATAGAAATTATGATGCAGTATGCTGAGCACCTGGGATTTCCTCAGCATATTATTGGCGATCTAATAAAAGCCATCCTAACTGCTCCTTCTGATGGCATTTCGACCTGGCAAGTAAAGAGCGAACTAAAAGAACTGCTAGAAGCTAGTTTAGGATAAGAAGCATATCAACGCTATTTTCTTCTAACTAAGCACCAAGACAAAAATACGTTATACATTTCCCCCTTTTTTAAAGGGGGTGCAGGGGGATTTCTGGCATTTATGCTTCCTATTCATTCAATTAGCTATCATCAATTTAATTTTGTCCTACTGTTTACTAGCTAATTCCTACTTTCTTCCCCAGTTTCTGGTTTTCGGTCTCCAGTTTCAGCTGGTGATGCAGTCGTTGATTCAGTAGAAGCTGTAGTTGCCGTATTGGGTTTAGGCTCTTGAGGACTATCACGTTCTACTTCCTTCTTCATTTCAGTAGTCGCATTTTTAAATTCCCGCATGCCAGTTCCTAAACCTCGGGCTAACTCAGGAATCTTCTTAGCTCCAAAAAATATTAGTATAATCGTGACAATTAGCAGAATTTCCCATCCGCCTAGGCCACCAATAAATAGTAAAGTGCTCATAATGCTGTGGTTTACTTTTCTGTAGATAAGAAAATTATAAGAGGAAAGCAATTGAATTTTAATTTGTTATCACTCTTTCTATTGTTCTTAAACTGGCATCTACTGTAAATAGCCTGGCAGCTCTTGGAAAACAGCATAGAAATTGCTAGTATCCAATGTATGAATAAACAGAAATTCATAGCAGATCTACTACACGCGCACGGATTAAGAAGAACACCTATCCGTACTGAAATGTTAACTCTTTTCCTCAAGCATGATACTGCCCTGGCTGCTAGTGATATTATCGCAAAGATGAAATTGCGGCTGGATAGGGTGACCGTATACCGCGCCCTGAATTCATTTGAGGAACACGGTATACTACATCGCGCCTCGGAAGATGAGCGAGGCATCAAGTACGCTCTATGCGGACAGCATTGCCCTGACGAATTGCATACCGATCAACACGCTCATTTCATTTGCGACCGGTGCCACCAAACTTATTGTCTGGAAGATGTGAAAGTACCGGAGGTAGCCGTCTCTAATGAGTTTTCGGTAGATCGGACGAACTATACACTCAGTGGCATTTGTAGAGTTTGTAATGCTTGATGTTTGTTAAGCTTTTTCCGTTCAGTTATTATTTCATACCTCACTGGGCAAAAAGTCATATTAGATTAGTGATGCCTATCATCAGTGAACTGCCATATTCAGTTAACAATTACTGTGAACTCCCTTACGGCTAAGTTTCCTCCTTCGTCTTCTACCTCAATCCGCAGAACTCGCTCGTGGTCACTGGAGATTAGCGAGTAGGGCTGGTTTTTCCACAGCGTCGCTAGTGGCAGTTGATCGTTGGTGAAGGTAGGAATAGCTTGCCCGGTTAGCATGGCTCCGGTATTGTCGCGTAAGAACTGCGATTCGCCCCACATGGCTTCGTAGCTGGTATCCCCCTGCCAGTCAGTATCATTGTCCCGGTCAGTGTCCCGCACCAGCGAGACGCGAATGAAGGTAATGGCAAAGTTGTGCTCATCTCGTTGTTGCTCTAGGTATCCTTCAACCACCAAAGCGTTTTCCGCCGTACCGGATAGTTGCTCTAGCGTTTCATCCGGGTCATCTGCCAGAGCGATCAGGGGCATATAGGGGCGTTTTAGGTATACGCTACGTACTATGCTAGAGCCGTCGGCAAAAGAGGTACTGTTACCAGCATCATCTACCGCGTGCAGTATCACGTGATAGGGCCCCGCCAGATAATCTCGGTCATCGTAGCGGATGGTTTGATTAATCGTGTGACTAGTACCATTTAACTGCACCACTTCATCCACCCGGAAGCCCGGTAATCGCTGCTCAATGCGGGCATGGGTGTGCCCATCCTGCGAATTATGAATATCAATCCGCATCTCACTGAGCGCTCGATTATCCGATAGTTCACCTTGTAGTAACAGTTCGGTACTGTTTTCCGGTAACACTTCCATGTATTCGCCCCGGATTTTGACCACGTTAGGATCACCCTGGGTAGAAGGACGGCTGATCGCCGAAAAAGTTGGCGCATCCAAATCGTTACTAGGATCATCAGGATCATTATCGGAACAAGCAGTTAACACAAGCGTAGCAAATAGTATAGGCAGGTAATTTTTCATAAGGTTAGGAATTTAGAGGTATGGATAAAGGAACCCGCAGCGTGACTACCACATTGCGACCCGGTTCGGGTAAGTTTAACAAGCGGTAGCGGCTCAGGTGGTGCAAATATTGAGTGTTGAGTGCATTGTCTACCTGCACCATTACGTTAAAAAACGTATTGCCAACCACCCATTCGCTACTCACCCCTCCGCCGAGCAGAGTGTAGCCGGGAGTCGCCCGTTCGTTGCGGTCTACCCGGTTCTGGTCGGCTACCCAGCGGACATCACCGTGCAGCTCCAGCGATTGCAGCCACCCTTGCTGAGTGACGATCTGGTAGGTTACTTCGCCCAGGGCTGAAAAGGGCGGAGTGAGCGGTAGCGGTAATTGAAAGTCAAGATTATAATTAGCAACGTACTCTAACGAAGCCTGTATGTTCAGAGCCGGATCTGGTTGGTAGGTGGTAACCCATTCGCCCCCCCAGAAGGTGGCATCAGCTTGCCGAAACTCCCAAGTGAGTTGGCTGCCCGAGGGCAAACGGCTAAACGAAGAAGTAGGAGCTAAGTAAATATACTGGTCGTAGTAGGCCACAAACGGGGTGAATGTACTGCTGAGCTTGCCTTTTTGGTAGGTAAGCGCGTAATCGAGTTGATAACCGCGTTCCGATTGCAGGTCGGGATTGCCCAACTCGTGGCGGAACGTACCGTGATGCACTCCATTAGACGCTAGTTCTATCGCCGTAGGCATCCGAAAACTAGTGCCAAGGTTAAGCTTTATTTGCCAAGTAGACGAAGGCTGCCACTGTACGCCCACGGATCCGCTAACATCGGCAAATTGACGGGTGAGGTCGGCATTGCGTTGCTCAAACTCTCCCGTAGGCTGAAGAAGTTCATCATACAGTGGTTGCTGATGCTCAAGAACGTCGTGCTGCCCACCGTCAAAACGTAAACCAGCGTTGAACTGCCAGCGTGGATTAACCGGAGAATCAGCGTACTCTACCAGCGCAAATCCACCTCCTTGCCAAGTGGTGAAGGCTGGAATTAGAAACTCAAAGCCACCATAGTTATTCTGCATCCGTTGCCCCTGCACTCCGTAGGTGACCATCCACTGCGAACTCATTTCTTGGATAAGCCGAGCGTTGAGTGAATAGGTTCTTAACCGTAAATCGTGCGCCACCGTACCATCTACCGTTTGGCCTACGTTTTGGGTATGGGGTAACGATTCTTCCAACCTCCGATTCTGCTGATAGCCAACATCCACTTCTAGGATAGATCGATCCCAACCGTACTGCGTATTCCATAATACCTTCCAGTGGGTGTTGTCCTGACGGGGCAGACCAATACTGTGCTGCTGATCGTAACGTTGTAGCTGGTAGCCACTCGGAATGCCTACCGCCCCCGGAAACAAGCCCACCCGCTGATGAAATCGACTGATTTTCACAGTTGACTGACCCCAAGCCCGTTTCAGCCCAGTGGAGAAAGCAAAATTTCGCTCCTGACCTGCGGTATTGCGAAGTCGCTCGTCGTAGATCGGTAGCTCAAAACCAGCGTAAGTAAAGCGGTCAGCAGGCACCCGGTAGTTGTCAAAGTCCTGATGACTGTAACGCAAGCGGTAGAGCCAGCCTTGCTGATTGCCCTCTGCCGCAGCACTCAGGCCACGTAGGTTATTATTGTACTGATAAATGCCCTTCACTTCGGTTTGAATTTGCCCTGCTTCCGGAAAAGGAGCTGGTAAAATATTAATGACGCCGCCCATTGCATCCGACCCATAGCGCAGTGAAGCAGGCCCCTTGATGATCTCTACCTGTTGCACGTCAAATTGGTCAATTTCCAGCCCGTGATCGGAGCCCCACTGTTGTCCCTCCTGCTTCACGCCCTGATCATTCACCATAATGCGGTTGTAGCTCATCCCTCGAATCACGGGTTTGGCAATCCCCACCCCGGTGTTGATGGCATTGATGCCCGCTACTGGAGAGAGCGCATCCACAAAGCTTCCCCCAGTCGATTGATCTAGATCAGATCGAGTTACTGTAGTTACTACTTGGGAAGGAGTAGAAGTGCTGCGGGTAGCTATTCCATCAATTTGTACTTCTGCTAAGATCTTGGCACTAGGCAGCAAGCGAACCTGAATAGGATTCCTGGTTGTAGGCGAAACTGTGACGCGTTGCTCAATGTATCCTAACGAACGTACAGTTAGCGTATAGAGCGTATCATTGGGAACGGTGAAGGTGAAAAACCCTTCGGATGTGGTGAATTGTAACTGGGCGGAATTCAATAGCTCTATCTGAGCTCCAGCAATGGCCTGAAGATCCTCGTCAACTACTTGTCCTTGTAGTGAAAACGTCTGCGCTAGACTGATAAAAGGCGATAAGAAAAAAATTAGAAAGTAATTATACGCAATAATATTGCTTCTGATAAGAATGCAAAAAAAATGGCGATTAGTATATTTTGTCTGAGTATATCGATGCATTCTATTTCACTAATAGGTCTATTTGCTAAAATTGATAAAAAATATTTAACGCAACAATGTTGCAAATGTAAAATCGCAACTCTACTTTCGCAAATAAAAGTAAAACTATTACACTATGAAAAATCTTCGCCTATCCTTGATGTTGCTAAGCCTAGTCTGGCTTACTTTTTCCTGCTCGGATGATGATCCGGATCCAGATGTTTCTCAATCTTTTGGAGGCCTTGAAGGGGAGTATATCCGACTGGCCATGATGGCAGGTAGTGACCAGATGATGGTGATGAACCCTAGAACCGAACAGACTACTTTTACAGTAAACGAGCCACTAACGGACGGAGCCCGCTATTACCTAAGCCCTACCGGACGTTACCTGGTGTCGGTAGAACGCGCTCAGAACCAAACCCGCTTTTTTGATGCGGGCATTGTCAACCATACCGATCACGGGCACGAATACGCAGCGCTGTGGTTGGAGACAACTGTTTCTTCGTCTACCCCAACGCACTACTCAGCGACGGGAGATGATATTGTGTTGTTCAACGATGGCGACGGATCCATCGTCCATATTGAAGAAAGTCGGTTAGAATTTGCTGGCTACCAACCGTCCGTAATTCCAATGCCTAACCAGACTCAGCACCACGGAGCGACGGTGCGCCTAGATAATGGTTTGTTTGCCGTTACCTTCCAGCATGATACTGTAACCCAAGACCCTCTTCCCCAAATAGTGAAGCTAGTAGATGCCCAGGGGGAAGTTCAAGTAGATAATGAGGATGTACGCGTAGGCCGCATTCACGGGAATTCTTCTAATGGGCGAGTGGCTCTGTTTGGCTCTACTGATGGCTTAATCGCTGCTTACAATGATCGTGCTATCGCTTTGATTCCTAATGTAGAGGGTCTGAATGCAGAAAGTGGTAACTGGATTGGCACGGTACGCGGCCACGATAACTTAGACGTGTTCTACGGCTGGGCTCGGGCACAAGGTCTGTTTCGAATTGATCCGGCTAGCCAAAGCATGACTCGTTTTTACGAGGGAGACGATGTAAAATCATTCTTCTTTAGCGAGGACGGTACCTATCTTATCCTACACAAAACGGACGATGAACTAGTGGTGTACGATGCCGCCAGTGGTAATGAAATGACCCAGGAGGTAATCGCGATTGCCCCGGATGCTGCCTACGAAAATGCCCGAAAAGAAGCCCCGACTGAGTTAGAGCGATTGCGCTTGATGGAAGAACCCGAGCGGGTACTAACTGCCTCATCCGAATTTCTCTACATATTGGAACCTTCCCAAACGGAAATCAACATTCTCCGATTATCTGATTTGTCAACAGTCAAAACCATGACGTTAGATGCACCAGTAGACGTAATTATACGAGTCGGCTTCCATCGGAAAGAGAACGTAGCCTGGTAAACGGTGTTATTTCCGCAACCCAGTTGCAACTAAGCTTATCTGTCGGTATATTCACTTTTGTGAATCACAACCAACCTATAATAGCTTTACTATTGGCTGCATCCTTCATGATGCAGCCACTGCTATTTGCTCTCCATGCGACTGAGCACGAACCGCTTCGCATTAAGCAGGTGACAGACTACCCAGTAGTGGAGCAATCGGTGTCAGATTGTGATCTGTGCGATAATTATAAGCACCTTTCTTTTTTTAGTCTAACCTTTTTCTCCCTAACATTTCCCAAGCTATTTGCTACTTATGTATCATCCCTTTGCCTATCTATCCTACGGGACGTTAGTGTAAACTACTGGCTACGTGGCCCCCCAGTTACCCAGTAAATAGGCTGATATTCTGACTCAGGAACTAGTCGCTTAGCAGTAGTTATAGAAATTTCTCGTGACTTTAATTAGTGAGTTACGGCCAACCAACTCCTGCCAATATTAGTGGGTTTTTCAGTCTAATCTATTCATTCAATCATCTTCTAATTACCCTCGCCTTACCATAAGTGACTAAGGGTAATGAACTTATTATTTACTTCCTACCTATTCTAATCTACATAACTATGTTAGAAGCTATTGGTCTATCTAAAACCTATGATCAGCATCCAGCCCTGACTGACCTTCACTTGACAGTGTCCGCTGGTGATGTGTATTGTCTGTTAGGGGCGAACGGAGCCGGAAAAACAACCACCATCAACCTGTTCATGAATTTTATCACCCCCACCTCGGGGCAAGCTAAAGTAAACGGCCTGGACGTAGCCCAAGGGCAGGAAGTTAAAAAGCACCTGGCCTACATTCCTGAAAATCTGAACCTGTACGGTACGCTGACTGGACTGGAAAACTTACAGTTCTTTGCCGGGTTGGGTGGGGAGAAACCCGATAAAGCCTCGGCTGAAGAACTGCTCCAGGGTGTGGGGTTATCAGCTGAATTTATTCACCGACGAGTGAGTAAGTACTCTAAAGGGATGCGGCAGAAAGTAGGCATAGCCATTGCCAAGGCCAAGCAAGCCGACAACCTATTAATGGATGAGCCCACCTCCGGCTTAGATCCGCAAGCCAGTAACGAATTTGCCCAACTTCTATCTATCCTGCGGGAGAACCAAGTGGCTATTCTGATGGCAACCCACGACCTGTTCCGGGCTAAAGAATCCGGCACCCACATTGGCATTATGCGGTCGGGTCGTTTGATGCACTCGCTGAAAAGCGAGGAAATTTCACTGGGCGAACTGGAGCAATTGTATTTGGAAACCATGAAATCTGCTGTCTATGCTTAACTTAATCGCCAAAAAAGAATTTCTGACCGCTCTGCGGGATATTCGCCTGCAAGTTTCCGGTGGTATTTTGCTGATTCTCATGCTCACTGCTGTTCTGGTAGGTAAGCAGGGACAACAGCAGCTACAGCAGGAGCGGGAAGATGCTCAGGCTGCCATGCGTGCCCAGTGGGTGAATCAGGGTGAAAAGCATCCACACAGTGCAGCGCACTACGGACAATTTGCCTTTAAGCCTAAACCGGTGCTCAGCTTTTTAGATGTAGGCTTGGATAATTATACCGGAGTATCCGTCTTTTTGGAGGCGCATAAACAGAATGAAATACTGTTTAGCCGTGCCCAGGACAGCAACGGCATGACCCGTTTCGGAGAAATGACCGCGGCTCTGATCTTTCAGGTGCTGATGCCGTTATTGATCATCTTTCTGACCTTCAACACTTTTAGTCAGGAACGGGAAGAAGGTACACTGAAGCTCATTCACGGTCAGGGTCTGTCAATGGCCAAGCTTTTCTGGGGTAAAGTAGGCGGTATCTACGGCATGGTGCTACTGCTCTTTGTACCGATTATCATTCTAGCCTACCTCATGCTCAACCAGCAGTCAGCCAGTCTGGATACGGAAGTAACCACCAAGTTCGGAGCAATCACACTAGGCTATGCTATATACTTTTTAGTCTTTGTTATCTTAGGAGCACTGGTTTCGGCCTTCGCCCGCAGTTCGGGGGTGGCATTATTAACCTTACTAGGCTTGTGGGTGATTGCCTGCATTATTCTACCAAAGGCCACGACAAATCTAGCTAGCAAACTATACCCCGCTCCTTCCCAATTTGAGTTTCGGGAAACGATTCGGAATAAGGTGAAAAATGGCATTGACGGTCACAATCCTTCGGATGTCCGTTTGGCGTCACTCAAGGAAGAAGTGCTAGAGGAGCACGGGGTGGCTACAATAGAAGAGCTGCCTGTCAACTGGAGCGGCATTGCCATGCAAGCAGGAGAAGAATACACCGACCAAGTCTACGATCAGGAATTCTCTAGCGTAGAATCCATCTTCCACCGTCAGAATCGGCTATCCGAGTGGATAGGTTTTCTGAATCCCTATTTGGCAATTCGCCATCTTTCAATGGCCTTAGCCGGTACGGATTTTACTCACCATGTCACCTTTGCCCGCGCTGCCGAAAACTACCGCCGGGACTTTGTGAAGGTGATGAACAAAGACATGGAGGTCAATCACAAGCCGACCATAGAATATAGCGACTACAAGGTAGGTCAGGAGTTCTGGAGTAGCATTCCTCCCTTCCAGTACGAACTACCCAGTACGGCGAATATTCTTGCTACACAATGGCGAAGTGTCGCCGCGCTGTTAGTGTGGCTGGTTGCTCTGGCTCTAATCGGCAACCAATTAGCCTACCGAATACCAAAACTATAATCATGAAACTATTCACCCACATTCTTCAGTACGAGTGGAAATCGCTTTGGCGAAGTAATATTTTGAAAGCACTGTTGCTGGTGGTACTGGGAGCCGGAATATACGGCATTTACTTCGGTAAGTTTGAGATTGAGAAACAAGAAACCCGCATGGCGCAGGTGCAGCAGTACGAGCGCCAGCAGTTCGACAGTCTCCTTTACTGGTCTACGCTAGATACTACCTACGAAGCGAATCAAGAGAAGTACCAACAAGCCGTGTCACCAACCGGAGTAGGCTGGAGCAAGCACTTTACCTACTACCTTACCCACGATGCCCCGCCTCTGGCCGGTTTATGCCTGGGACAGCGCGATTTGTTTCCGGTCTACTACGGTTTTAATGTGACCGACTTAGCCCGGCAGGTGAACGTAGGGGAACTAGCCAATCCGATGAAGCTACTGACGGGTAATTTTGATTTATCCTACGTTTTCGTATTCCTGATTCCTCTGCTGATCATTGCTTTGTTTTACAATATCTACGCCCGCGAAAAAGAAGGGGGTACGCTATCGCTGCTGCAATCCCAACCTGTGTCGCTCACCACTATTCTAATTAGCAAAGGATTGCTACGGATGCTGATCGTACTGTTGACCGTTACCGTTCTGTTATTGCTTGGCTTTCTATTGCAAGGTATTTCACTAGCGCAGCAGTTTGGCTTGTTTATGAGTTGGCTGCTGATCATTTATGGCTACTGTCTACTATGGACGTTGCTCATGGGTTTGGTCATTAGTCTGAAACGCTCGGCGGCCCTTAGTGCTATGCTCGGTTTAGGGGTATGGTTGATTTTCACGCTCATTACTCCTGCCTTACTCAATATGTTTGTATCCGCTCAGGCGCCCCCGCCCAATCGAGCGGAAATGATCCACGCCGTACGAACCTTGAATGACCAGAACTGGGAAAAGCCCAAATCTTTCGTCTTTGACCGCTTCTATCAGGAGAATCCCGATTTTCCTTCGGCGGATACGGCTGATTTCAATCAGTGGTACTACGCCAGTTTTACGCTACTAGACGACGAAGCTAATGCACTAAAACAACAGTTTGAGGATCAAGTAGCTCAGCGCAATCAGTTGTTAAAGCGTTGGGAGTGGCTCGCTCCGGCGGCGATGGTACACGAAAAGTTGTCTGCCCTGTCGCAAACGGATCGGCGGAGTCACCAGGATTTTGTTACTGAGATGTATGTCTACCATGAGGGGTTGAAAGATATTTACTACGACAAAATATTTTCATCCGAAATGTTTGCCCCCTCCGATCTGGAAACGCTCAGTGTCCGGCTGTCCGAATGATTATCTCCAAGCAATACCCTCGGCCATGAATGAGCAAGAGATAGCCGCTCAACTAGCCCGTCCGCACGGTGAAAGAGCGGCTGAAGTTGGAGAAAAACTGGCGGCATCTAATCAAACGATGATCCGGAGAGCGATGGATGCCCTCGCCTTGATTCCCGGTGATCAAGTGCTGGAAATTGGTATGGCCGCCGGACGGCACGTGGATGAATTGCTGCGGTCTGCCCAGCGTGGATACGCCAAAAGCATCCACTACACGGGCTTGGATATTTCCGAAGACATGGTGCAGGAAGCACAACGGATTAATACGTCTTGGGTAGCGGATGGTCAGGCAGAATTTGCCCTGGGTTCTTCTGATCATTTACCCTTTATCGATCGGAAATTTACCAAAATACTATCGGTCAATACGCTATATTTCTGGAATCCACTTACCGCACATTTGCAAGAAATTGTTCGCATACTGCAACCGGGCGGACGACTTGTATTGGGGTTTGGCTCTCGCCATTTTATGCAGCAAATGCCCTTCACCCAGTACGGCTTCAGCATGTATCAGCCGGAAGAAATGGTTGCTCAGTTGCATCACCACGGATTAGAGGTGGTGGACGTACAGCACCGGAAGGATGTTGGAGACGTGGAAGGGTATCCTGGAATCAAAAAAGATGAGGTCATTCTTACCGCGGTTCACCCAAATCAATAATCATATTACTTCAATTTCTATCTATCCTAAACCAACTATGAAGCAAAAGTTACTATTGTTTGTATTATTCGTATCAGTCAGTTTCTCGTCTTTAGCTCAGGTTATCGTAACTGGGCAAGTGTTGGATCTGCGACAAACTCCGGTGCCCAGAGCTACTGTTTTACTCAGCAATGATGGTGATGAGCAAGGCGTAGTTACTGACCTGGACGGCAACTTTGAACTCACTCTCTCGGATACTGGGATCTATGAAATGGAAATCCGATTCGTAGGCTACCAACCCTACCAAGAAACCCAAACCTTCGTTGAATCTCGCTCCTACGACTTGGGTACTTTGTCGTTGACCGAACTAACCCGTCAACTCCAGTCGGTGGAGGTGCTGGGGCGGGTTCAGCGCGACTACCAGAGTATCTACTCCTTTTCGGCGACTAAAACCGCCATTGAGAACCAGGAATTGCCGCAGTCAATCTCTACGGTGACCAAAGAACTGATGGACGACCGACAGGCCTTTCAGCTAGCCGATGCCGTAGAAATGGTCAGTGGTGTTACGCCCTCCAGCTTTTATAATCAGTACAACATCCGGGGCATTAGCCAGAACGAGGAAGGGCAAATTATCAACGGCTTGCGTACTCGGCAGTACTATTTCTTGCAGCCTATTACCTCGCATATTGAACGAGTAGAAGTGCTCAAAGGCCCAGCTTCGGTGACATTCTCTTCGGTAGACCCCGGTGGCAGCATCAATATGGTGACCAAAAAACCGCTGGAGGAAGATCGTAAATCAGTGAGTATGAGTGTAGGTAGTTTTAGTACGATGCGGGGCACCCTGGACTTTACGGGGCCGCTGAATAAATCCAAGACTCTGCTTTATCGACTCAATGCTGCGGTGCAGGAAGCTAAATCGTATCGTGACCTGGTGTCTAATGATGCGCTACTCATCACCCCATCAATCAGCTATATCCCCAGCGACCGCACTGCCATCAATGTGGAGATGATCTATAGCAATAGTGATGGGACGCTTGATCGGGGACAACCCATTTTTGGAGCTACCGCTGGGGTCACTGACCTCAACAGCACGCCGATTAGCTTGAACCTAGGGGCGACGAACGATTACTTCTCGTCTCAGGAACTTACTCTAATGGCTAATCTGGCGCATAAACTTACGGATAACATTAGCGTGAATGCGTCCTATATGAAACATACTTGGACCGAAGACCTCCAGGAGCATCGAACGCTCAATGCCTTTGCAGTAGATATTGATAATCAGCCGGTTACTAGTCTAGCCGCCATGCGCTTTATCCAGCGACAACAGTTCTGGGACACGGATAACCTCAACGCTTACTTCAATGTGGATTTTACGACCGGAGAGGTTTCGCACCAACTATTAGTAGGGTACGACCTGAGCCGATGGCATAAAACCCAGGGCGGTGGACAAAACTCAGCCCGAGGCTTTCGACTTACCGATGGTACCGTCACCCGAAGCTTTGATCCCGAGAATGCCGATGCTTACGAGACCATCACCATAGGCGATCGGGTTTTACCCGCTCCCAATGTGGCGCACTTCGATTTGGCTAATCCCCGCTACACGATTAAAAACCCCGAAGATTATGTGATCGACTCCCGCTTTGCCGTACCCTCCGCCCTGACGACTACTCACGCCATTTATCTGCAAGAGCAATTGCGGTTCGGTCGGTTTTTGGCACTACTTAGCCTGCGGCAAGAATGGTTTGAAGATATTACCAATTATGATGCTCCCGGCGAAGCTTCCTTCACCAATACGGCGCTGATTCCCCGCGTAGGACTTACCTACGAACTCACTGATCAAATCAATGTGTACGCTACTTACCTGGAAGGATTTCAGCCGCAGTCGAACACTGTTACACTTATGCCGAGCACCGGAGCCTTCTTTTGGGATCCAAACTCTCCGGCTCGTTTTGATCCCCTTATCAGCGATCTGAAAGAAATTGGGGCGAAAGGGGAATTTTTTGACCGAAGAATCACCAGTAGCGTAGCGATATACGAAATCAACCAGGAAAACATTCTGATCAATGCTAACCTGCCTGCTTTTCCGGATTCGTTGGTACAACGGGGGGCTGACCGCAGCCGAGGTTTTGAATGGGAAATAGCGGGCTATGTACTGCCCAACTGGCAGGTGAACGCCACCTACAGCTATATCGATGCGCAGATTGTGGTAGATCAGGATGAGACACTCGAGGGCGAGCGCAAAGAAAACACTCCGGCGCACAGCATGAACCTGTGGACGCGCTATAACTTTTCTCCGAATACTCCGCTTCAGGACTTAGGAGTCGGGCTAGGTTTGCAGTACAATAGCAGTCAAATCCCGTGGTTTACCCGCGACTTTACCATACCCGACTACGCCGTTATGGATATGGCGTTTTACTATAATCCCACTAAGTCCAAAGTTCAACTAGCCCTGAACGTCAATAATGTACTGAATACTACCTACTGGGTAGGGGCGCAAAATTATCTTCGACTGTTCCCGGGCGCCCCTCGTAATTTCTTACTCACGGCCACCTATACTTTCTAAGTCTATGCTTAATGAAACTTCGCGATTAATTGCCCGGCAATTCTGGTCGTCTACTTTCCGGTCGGGAGTTGTTTACCCGATTTTGGGTTTATGGCTACTGATGGTCGCCTATGCCGCGTACAGCGGATGGAAGAGCTACACTACGCATAACCATATTCGCTCCCACTATCAGCAAACGGCTCGGGAGAGCTGGGAGAATAACCCCGACAAGCACCCACACCGTATGGCGCACTATGGCTCCTTTGCTTTTCGCCTCAAGCACCCATTGAGTATGTTTGATTTTGGACTGGAAAGCTTCACTGGGAATGCTGTATTTCTAGAAGCTCACAAGCAAAATTCAGTTAACTTTTCTGAGGCTAGTTTCTCTACCGGCTTGCTCCGGTTTGGGGAAATCAGCCTGGCGATGCTACTCCAGGTGATTCTTCCGCTTATCATCTTTTTCCTCGGTTTCTCTGCGGTAGCTGCCGAACGGGAACACGAAACCCTGCGGATGATCCTAAGCCAGGGGGTGAGTTGGAAAGAGGTGCTGATGGGTAAATCCCTGGGGTTAACAGTATTGGCCCTCTTATTTTTTCTTCCGGTAGTGCTGATAACCTTCCTGTTATTGCTATTCAGCGAGGGGGAAGTGCTAGCGACTACCGATGGGTGGCTACGCTTTAGTGGGATCGTCATCAGCTATGTGTTGTTTTTAATAATTACCAGTGTGGTCACCGTGCTGATTTCAGCGGCCAGTAAATCTTCTAAAGGGGCGCTGGTCAAGTTGCTAGCAGTATGGCTGTTCCTGATTGTCCTGCTGCCTCGTACTACGCAGGCACTAGGAAGCTACGTGTATCCGGCCCCCTCTCGGGTTGAGTTCGAGGCCAATACCGAAGAAGAGCTGATTCAGATCGGTGATAGCCATAATCCCGACGACCCGCACTTCAATGCGTTGAAGGACTCGCTACTGTCTGTGTACCAAGTCAGCTCGGTTAAGGAGCTGCCCTTCAACTACAGCGGCTTCGTGATGCGCGAAGGGGAAAGAATTAGTGCCGAGATTTATAACCGCCATCTTGAGTCACTGCATCGCACCTATCAGCAGCAGAACCGATTTACGCAACTCACGGCCTTAATTAATCCTTACGTAGCCGTAAAAACGGTTTCTATGGCTTTGGCAGGCACTGATTTTACCTCGTACCGAGATTTTCAGCAGCAAGCCGAAACGTACCGCTATCAACTGGCGCAAACCATGAATGAACTTCAGATGGAACTGATTAGCAATCGTGCTCCGGCGCCGGGTGAAGGCCCTTACGCCATTAGCCGACAGTACTGGAGCGAATTTCCTGACTTTGAGTACGAGTGGCCGGCACTCCGGTTTGCTTCACTAGGTACCGTTGTGCGGGGCGGAGGATGGTCGTGGGTAGCATTACTTATTTGGGGAGTAGCTTCTGTAGGAATGCTGACTTACCAAGCAAAACGAGCAAAAGTATTTTAGCTATGTATCGGTTACTCACCAAACAATTTATCCGCTCCCGATCCACCGTGATCGTTACCCTGCTGGTTCTCGCCTTAGGTATTATTAGTGTGCTGATGGGCGAGCAGTTTCTGAATAAACAACAACGGGCCATAGACGAAGTGGCTCATTATCAGCAAGAGCATATTCAACAGAATGCTCAATGGCATGCCGATGATCTGGGACTACTGCTGTACTATCTGCGGTTTACGTTTATTAACTCATTTGATCCCCTTACGGCGTTATCTATTGGGCAGCGCGATGTCAATTCCAGCATACAACGGGTCACTATTCGGGGGCTGGAGGGGCAGAAGTACGATACCGATCTGCATAACCCTACGAACTTACAAGTAGGCAACCTGGACTTTGGCTTTGTTATCATCTATCTATTTCCGTTACTCATCATTGCTTTCACCTATGATCTGCTCTCAGAAGAAAAGGAGGGCGGCACTTGGCGACTGATTAGCAGCCAAGCTAGCTCGCCTTTGCTGTACCTCAGATATAAGTTATCTGTCCGGGTAGGGCTGGTTTATGCCGTGTGGTTTCTACTGTGGGTCTGTGCACAGCTTAAGCTACCGCTCTCGTTGGATATGAACACCTTGGTATTCATCGTTTTGAGCGGATTGTATCTGGTTTTTTGGCTGGCTTTATGCGCTTGGGTGGTATCCTGGCAACGATCTTCCAGCTTCAATGCGCTTAGCTTGCTTTCGGTATGGGTAGTTTTAGCGGTGCTGTTACCCGCTTCTCTAAATAGTTTACTAGCCAACCTTTACCCAGTTCCTGAAGCGTTGAGCACGATGGTAGAGCAACGGGACGGCTACCACGAAAAGTGGGATCTGGAAAAAGAGACCACGATGAACAGCTTTTTTGCGGAGTATCCCCAGTATCAAAAATACTCGGTGCCGGAGGAAGGCTTTAGCTGGCTGTGGTACTACGCTATGGTGCATCTGGGCGATGCTGAGTCGCGCCAATCAAGCGAAGCTATGCGCGAAAAAATAAGGCAACGGGAGCAGGCGAGTCGCATTGCCGCTTGGTTCATTCCGCCATTGCACACCCAACTACTGTTCAACGATTTGGCGCAGAGCAGTCTGGATAATTACCTGTCATTTCTGGATGGCACCGAAGACTTTCACGAAAAAATGCGGCTGTATTTCTACCCGAAGATTTTTGAAGAGGCCTCCGTAGGAAAAGAGAATTGGGAAAGTTTTACGCCCGAATATTTCGCAGATGCCCCAGAAGTAAACGGGGTTTTAGCATTTGCGCCGCTACTGCTTCTCACCATCGGGTTATTTGCATTTGCTGTCCTCAATGCCAGAAAATTGAAGGCCCTCGAGTGAGTGTCTGCCTAATAAAACTGATTAAAAACTTTACCTATGCTACAAGCTATCAATCTTACTAAATCTTACGGGGCGTTTACCGCCCTCAATAATCTTAACCTTTCGGTACAGGCCGGAGATATTTTCTGTTTGCTAGGAGCGAACGGGGCGGGTAAGTCCACCACGATCAATCTGTTCCTCAACTTCATTGAACCTACTGAGGGGCAAGCTACGATCGACACGCTGGACGTTAGCCAACACCCTAAAAAAACGAAACAGCTACTATCCTATATTCCGGAAAACCTACGATTATACCCCAACCTTACCGGGCTAGAGAATCTGGAGTTTTTCTGTCGATTAGGAGGCAAACGCCACACCAACGATCAATTGCAAGAACTGCTATTGCAGTCGGGCTTACAAGCTGATTTTATTCACCAGCGGGTGAGCAACTACTCCAAAGGAATGCGCCAGAAAGTGGGTATTGCCCTGGCTCGTGCCCGACAGGCCAAAGTACTACTGCTGGATGAACCAACGTCCGGCCTAGACCCCAAAGCCAGCAATGAATTTTCCGAACTGCTACTGGACATGAAGGAAAAAGGAGTAACCACCCTAATGGCTACGCACGATCTGTTTCGGGCGAAAGACACCGGCACCCACATTGGTATTATGAAGGAAGGAGTGCTAGTGGAGCAGTTTGCAACAGCTGAGGTCAGCTTTCAAGATTTGGAGCAATTGTACCTCAAGCATATGCACAACTAAACGTTTACAGTGGCTTTACGCTGTTTCACTATGAATTACTACCTACTCCTAACCGCGCTCATCATTAGCAGCAACCTTAGCTACGGGCAAAGCACGTCGGTGTCGGGAGAAGTGTATTCCCAAGGTGGAGAGACGTTACTGGGAGTTTATCTACAATTAAACAATCAGCAAGCTACTGTAACCGATGAAGCTGGGCGGTTTGCTTTTAAAAATCTGGCGGCGGGTAACTACACGGTGACCGCTTCATTTGTGGGTTTTCAGGCGAAAGAAAAAAACTTTACGCTAGTAGAGGGACGGACGTTGACACTCAACCTGGAACTGAAAGAGGAGGTCACTCAACTGAATGAGGTGACTGTGACCGGAAAATCCGAAGCTCGTGAACTGAGAGAGAGTGCGGCTAGTGTAGCCGTGCTGGAAACCAAAGAGCTTTATGCACAGAGCAACAATACCAGCGATGTGATTAAGCAAATTGCGGGGGTAAACGTCCGCCAGACAGGTGGTTTTGGTAGTGAGGCTGAAGTAAGCATCAGTGGGATGTCGGGCAAACAGGTGAAGTTCTTTCTGGACGGAATCCCCTTAAACTACTTTGGCTCAGGGTTGGGACTGAACGTACTTCCGGTCAATTTGATGGAGCAAATTGAGGTCTACAAGGGAGTGGTTCCGGTGCATCTGGGAGCCGATGCTTTGGGGGGAGCCATCAATATTGTGTCTAGAAAGGAATACACTACTTATCTGGACGCAGCTTATTCATTCGGATCATTTAACAGTCATCGGGCGAACCTAAACGGGCAGTTTATTAGTCCACAAACCAACTTCCTGTTTGGGATCAATGCCTTTTATAACCATTCCGATAATAACTACTTCGTTGATGTAGAAATCCCCAATGAATTTGGTAATCCGGAACCAGCTAGGGTAAGGCGGTTTCACGACCAATTCTCTAATTACTTGCTGAACGTATACGGGGGAGTAGTTGATCAACCGTACGCCGACCGACTGGTCCTGAGTGTTCGCTATTCCGGCCTGGATGATGACCTACAACACAACGCCATTATGGCTCAACCTTACGGTGAAGTGGTGTACCGTGAATCTACCAGGGGGCTTTCCCTGGAGTACGAAAAGCGGAAGATACTGCCGCAAACAGATCTGCAATGGTATGGCGGAATGAACCACACGGTAGGAAACTTTACTGATACTACCCTGAACGCCTATACCTGGGACGGAGAAGTGTATCGGAGAAGAACCGATGGAGGAGAAATATCAGCCTCGAGAAACCTGCTGCAACTCAATTCCCGAAATGCGGTGAGCCGCTTGAATGTCAACCACGCACCCTGGAAAAACGGAAGAATCACCCTCAACGTATTTAGCTCCTGGTTCAGACGGACTGGGGAAGATCCGGTGGCGGCGGAGTTTTACGGGCAGGATTATTACGCTAACCCCACCGTGCTGATAAAAAATGCAACGGGTCTGGCCTACGAGCATACTTTAGGGAAAGCCTTGGTTAGCTACACCGCTCTCAAGCACTATGCGTATTCGGCCGATGGGTACGCTATTCAGAACCTAGAATTTCAGCCCAATCAGCAATCTGTTTCTAACTTCGGCTACGCCCAGTCCTTCCGCTACAGTTTTACCGATAAACTGCTGGCCAAAGCATCTTATGAGTACGCCACCCGATTACCGGATGAGATCGAGCTGTTTGGCGACTTTACGCTCGTCCGGCCTAATCCATTCCTGGAGCCGGAGCAAAGCCATAATGCCAACGTAGGGGCGCAGTTTCGTTCCGAAGTGCTCAGTATTGAACTCAATGGGTTCTTCCGGCATACCGATAACATTATCTGGCTCCGCACTTCCCAGTTTTTTGCCCAGTATCAGAATCTACTGCGAGCCATGATACGAGGGGTAGATGCGGAAGTACAATTCCGCCCCTTTGATTTCTTGAGGATCACTGCCAATGCTACCTACCAGGATATTAGAAACCGTTCGCCCCGTAATGTAACTGGATCGGTAGATGATCGCTACTACGACGCTCGCTTACCGAATATTCCTTACTTGTTTGGCAATGGCGAAGTCCGGTATCAGAAAAATAATTTTCTCAACAGCGAAAACCAATTTTCCGCTTGGTGGTCGGCCAACTATGTGCACGACTTCTTCCTGTTTTGGGCAGTAGACGGTCGAGAAGAACTAAAGAATACCATTCCGGCTCAGTTTATCCAGAACGTCGGAATTTCTTACGCCTTGCCGGATAATCGCTTATCGCTCTCTTTGGAAGCTACCAATCTGTTGGATCAAAAAGCCTTTGACAATTTTAGCGTACAACGTCCTGGAAGGGCATTTTACGCCACTATAAGAACCTATTTCAATAAAAAGTAAAAACAAGAAAACATGAAAAAATCACTACACTTCGCCCTCGCACTTATCTTATCGGCTATTTACCTATTGACCAGTTGCTCGGATGATGAAAATCCTGAACCCGGTAACGGTGATAACAACGCTCCTATTGAAACTGGCTACACCATCTCCACCGTAAGTGGAGCCTGGCCTGATCTGACGACTTACATTCAGTGGACCGACGATCTTAGCTTTTCTTCTATTGGGAACGAAAGTGCGGTAGAGCTTACCGGTAGCGCTAGTACCGTCACGTTTGGTGGTGCTACGTACGCTACCCCGTTTGGTGCTCCAGCCAACCTAGTAAAATATGTTGTTAGCAGCGATTCTATTCCGCAGGAGGAACAAAGAATCGTCGTGCCGGGGGCTAACACCTTTTCTACTCTCTATTTCAAAAGTGAAACTGAAGCCTACGGAACCGTAGCTGGTGGAATTTCCAAATTAATCGTATTTAATCCCACCACCATGCGAATAACGAATGAAGTCTCGCTCACTCCGGTAACAAGTCGGCTTCCAGAAGCTACTCGTACTTACTATCTGGATATGCTGGAGAGGGATGGTAAGCTATTTATGGGAGTACACTACGAGAACAACTTTGTTCCGGTGAATGATTCGGCCTACGTGGCGGTCATCGACCTGAATACGAATGCGGTAGAAAAAGTCTTATCGGATGGACGAACCGGAATGATTTTCGGAGGTCAAGCCCCCAATTCTGGAATGGTGCAGGACAGTAATGGCGACATTTACGTACAGGCTCTGGGTACCAGCAATGCAGGTGGAACGGGGCCCAGCGGAGTTCTTCGAATCAAGAATGGGCAAACCGATTTTGATCAAGACTATTTCTTTGATCTCGAGGCTGCGGTAGGCAACATTTGCTACGGAATCTACCATACCTCGGGCGGACGCACCTTCACCGCTAATGTGCAGGATGCGGCTGATTTCTGGGAATTTGCTACTGGTCAACCACAATTCAAGTACGTAGAAATTGATCTGGCAGCTACGTCAAGTTTGGGAGAGGTACCTGGATTACCTACTACTTACGGAACCCGAACCATGATCATTCACGAGATGGACAACCAAAACCTGCTTTTCACTATCGCGACCAACGAGGAAAATGCAGTCTATGAGTTTGATGTATCGGCCAACAGTTCCAGTAAGTATTTTACCTCTACCGGCGGATATATCACTGGGCTAGAAAAACTGGATTAACCAAGTGGGATCATAGTCTCACCAATCGGAAGATGAAAACAGTTGCTTTATGTCTCGGGATACTCCTCACGGCGGCCTATGCTTTTGGTCAGCAGTACACCATACAGGGTACGGTGACCGATCAGCAAGCCCAGCCGTTGCCTGGCGTTAATGTAACCCTGGCCCGTTTACCGGACACAGTGACAATTACCGTCGTACAGACCGACTTGGAAGGAGCTTATCGGTTGGAGTCATCGTCGGATGGCCTTTTTCTAATCGTAGCCAGCTTTGTGGGGATGAAAGAAAACGTTTCTTCTCCTTTTCGTCTAGGTGCGGAAAATACATCTGTCAGCTTACCTCCGCTAGTGATGACGGAAGAGGTGACCACCCTAGAAGAAGTGGCGGTCACTGCCGAGAGGAATGCCATGGAAGTTACGGACGGTAAGCTCATTTATAACGTGGAAAGCAAAACTTCGGCCTCTGGCAATTCAGCGTTTGACCTCCTACAACGGACGCCGGGAGTGAATGCCAATCAGGAAGGAAACCTACTACTCAACGGATACGCGAATGTCAACGTGCTGCTGGATGGTAAGATGACGAACCTTTCGCCCCAGCAGTTAAGTACCCTGCTGAAAAGTATGCCCGCCGAAACGCTGTCTCAGATCGAAGTGATTACTACGCCTACTTCTCAATACGATGCCGCCGGTAATGCCGGTATCATCAACATTATCAGCAAAAAGAGTAAAGAGCCGGGGTACGCCCTCGACCTTACCGCCGGGGTGGGAAGCGGACGTTATCCGCAAACGACCCAAGGGGTGGTTGGTAATGTGATGCTGGGTAAATTCAACATTTTTGGCAATTACAGCTACTACTACCAAGAGAATTATCTTGATCGCACCAGCTACCGGGTGATTGAAAATACCGACGGAACCACGGTGTACGATCGTTCTTCGTTTGACCCTTCTCGGCAAAACAACCACGGCTACAAAGCTGGAGTAGACTATGCCATCACCCCCCGGCAGGAGGTCGGGCTGATGTACAGTGGCTTTAGCAACCGCTGGAGCCGAACGGGCAGTGGCCCTACCCGAATTATACCGCAGGGTGGTCAGGAAGAAACGGTCGTGCAAAACCAGAATGTGACGACCGAACCGTCGGTCAACCACGCGCTGAATTTACACTATACGGCTCGGCTGGATTCGCTGGGCAAGCAATTAACATTTGATGCGGATTACTCCACCTACATCAACAACTCAGAGGGGGTGTTGAGCAATCAACTCTTTAGCATATTGGGAACACCATTACAGCCTTACGAGGAACTGGTATTTGATCAGCCCACCCACATTGATATCCGCTCGTTGAAAGCCGACGCCGAACTTCCGGGAAGGGTCATGAAGGTTTCTACCGGCCTAAAGTATTCTTACGTCACGATTGACAATGACTTTACCTACGACTCACTAATCAACGGACAATACGTTTTTTCGCCTACCCTGAGCAACCACTTTGTCTACGATGAACAGATCTACGCTGCCTACGCATCGGCGAGTAAGCAGTGGGAGAACACCAGCGTCAACGCGGGCTTACGGGTAGAAAGAACCGTTGCCGAGGGGAATTCAATAAACCTTAATCGCCTGACCCGAAGGGTGTACACCAACCTCTTTCCTTATTTGTCTGTAGAAAAACGATGGCGTAACCAGCATTCGCTCACCACCTCACTCACCCGCCGAATCAACCGTCCGCTCTACAGTAACCTGAACCCGGCTCGCTACTTCTTTGACAAGTTTTCGTACTACGAAGGCAATCCGCTGCTCCAACCCGAAGTTTCCTGGAACGCAGCAGCAACCTACACCCTTCGTAACCAGTACGTCCTCACCTTGGGGTACGTGCGCACGGATGATCCTATTTCCGGTTTTGCCCGGGAGAACACCCAAACCGGCGAGCTGGTCGTGACTACCCTAAATTTTTCGCACCGGGACGACCTCAGTGCCCTGCTGATGATTCCCCTGTATCCCACCGACTTCTGGGAGATTCAAAATTCGGTGAGCTTGCGCTACCTGACCTACACTTTATTTCCCGATGGGGCAGCTTTTCAGCCCGAGCAAGTCACGGTTGACCTCTCTTCGGTGCATTCTTGGAGATTAGCCCGGGGACACAGCCTGGAACTATCGGCTTACTATACCTCACCCTCTCTGGACGGAGTGTACGTAATACGACCATTTTTTACCGTAGATGCCGGGTACCGAAAAGCATTCATGAATGATCAACTGAACCTTCGTCTGTCGGTGACGGATCTATTCCGAACGATCCGCTACTGGGGCTACTCTATTTACGAGGATGCCGATGTGCGCTACAACCATAACGGTGACACCCGGCGGGTCAACATCAGCTTATCATACCACTTGGGAGGAAAGCTAAAGAGTGGTAAGCAGCGGGAATTAGAAGAAGAAAAAAGAGTACAATAATACACATGTCCCCAAAGAATAAATTAGACTACATGTCAAAGCATAGTAAGGCAAATTCGGATCTCGCTGCTTCAAACGCAACTGCACGTTTTTCATCTTACTTTTCCCTAGAATGGAAATTGGTTCTCAAAGATCGAGGAGCGATCCTGACGGCGTTTTCATTGGCGGTTGTTTTGCTGGTTGCTTTTTGGTCAGGTAAGCGTGCCGACCAATCAGAGACTGAGGCACTTCATTCAGCTGCAGAACGTGTACAGGCTGAGTGGGAATCTCAACCGCCTCGGAACCCCCACATGGCCGCGCATTATGGTATACTCGTTTACCGCCCGCGGGCACCCTTGCAAGCTATTGAACCAGGGGTACTTCCGTATCAGGGGGCGGTAACTTTCCTAGAGGCTCACCGCCGTAATGCACCCGTGCTCTCTCCTGCATCGGTTCGGGTGGCCGAGAGCCGCTACGGAGGCACACGATTCTCACCCATGTTACAAGTAACTGCGGGGTTTCTTGCGCTGGTTCTAGGCTACCTTATTGGGGCTCGTGAAGCTCAGCGAGCAATGCTTCTCCTCTTACGAGGTTTAGGGATAAAGGGTGGTCTAAGAATCGCAGCAAAAGCTTTAGTTACGGGTACACTCGTTTTGTTGGCTGCCGCTCCCGCATTACTCTTAGCTGCCTTTCAAGTCGATAGTGAGGATGGTGCGGTTCGGTTTCTGGCGCTTACCGCTGGTTCATTCATTCATCTTTTCATCCTTGCGGGTCTTGGGGTGGCCGCTGGAACCTGGCTCGGTACGGCCAGATTCGGACTGGCGACCGTGGCTTTTGCTTGGGGTATGGGCGTGCTTATTCTCCCGCGCATCATTGATGTGGCAGCTGAACAAATTATACCACTTACCCAACGCGAAATTAACGAGGTAATTGCCGCTGACTTCGCCGAAGGTCCTGATGGACACGGTAATACGGAAGCAAATAAGGTTTTTGAACAAGAGATCCTCAAGCAATATGGGGTTGAGCGTAAGGAAGATCTTCCGGTCAATTTCGATGCGCTACTTATGCAGGCTGACGAAGAACACCGAGGGAAAGTTTATGACCTTCGGTTAGCCGAAGCAGACGCTAGACGTAAACGTCAGGATCGTATTCGTCGTATTTCGTGGATCTTTGGACCAACGCCAGCGATGCTTGATCTATCCGTGCGTATCGCTGGCGCCGATGCAGGCACCCAGCGGCGGTTTGACCAAGCTGCTGAGACATTTCGCCGTGACCTGGTCAGCCGACTCAACAACCATATGGCTACTAACAGTCGAACCGGCGACTGGGAATGGACTCCAGACGATGAATACTATGCAAGTTTTACTGCCTTTAACCCACCACAGCACAAGCTGACCGACAATCTCAATGATGTACTGCCTGCAACTATCGCTCTGGGGTTGTGGGGGTTGCTGATGCTAGGTTCCTTGGTTATAGTAGCGAAACGATTTAACCACAACCCGTTATGATTCGGTCTCTAATCCGTCTTGATATGGCGCTGCTCAACCGATCACGTGCATTTTGGTTACTGCTCCTACTTCTGGCCGTAAGCGCAGCTTTCGCACTTGTCAGTGGACTCGACTGGCGCAATCGCTATGTAGGTGCAGCCCAGGCCGCCCGTGTCCAGGTAGCTGAAGACCGGGCCTTACTTGCCAAAGTATACGATGATCTGGAAGCGGGCATACGGACTCCTACCGATGATGAAAGTTATGACGGGGACGGAGAGTATATTCCCGACCCCCGAGATCCTTATGTCGCTGGATATTACCATACGCAACTGGCCGAGCTTCCAGCCGGTTCCCTTCTCGGGCTAGCAACCGGGAGTACTGAACTGCGGACAGCTTATCACCTGATAAAATCGGTTCCCATAGCAAATCTTGTTCGTATCGGCGAGCCGGCTGAACGGGTAAATCCTGGTGCGCTTGCGGCGGGTCGGTTTGACTTATTAGCCTTCATCATCTACCTCTGCCCGCTGGCACTGGTCATACTTCTTTTTGATGCGGTCGCCCGGGAGCTTGAGCGTAACGAACAAGCGACACTGCTCGCTGGACTTGGGGCGACTCAACGTGAGCTTCTGCTTGCTAGGGGCATAACGAGGGGTTCGGTCATTCTGTCAATAGCACTTGCTGCTTCCGTTATCGGTCTTGCCATTCTTGGTCAACTTTTGAGCATGGCAGCACTCGCCTGGTTGCTTGGCGTTACCCTCTATTTGCTGTTCTGGACAACGCTCCTACTTGGCGTTGCTTCCCTTAGGTTTGGTGTGGTCGGATCGGCGGCGATCTCCGTAGCTCTTTGGGTGATTCTTCTACTGGTTTCACCAGGCCTTACAGAGCGCGGGCTCCGTCCACCCGGTCTTCTGGAACCCAGAGTTTTAGCGGATGCTGAAGTCCGGCGTATCGTACGTGAAGCAAGTGCCGATGAGGATGCTCGCCAGGCGGCCAAAGCCAAAGTTGCCCGTGACTATTGGCGAATCGACTTTGCCAAAGCTCCGGCCTGTGCAAACCGTGAGGGTGTTCTGCGTGAATATGTTCTGCGACGACTCTCCGACGAGACGTACGCCAAAGCTATGCGTACCGGTCGTCTCCGAGAAGCACTTTATGATCAGCGTTTGAACCGTTGGGGTTGGCTTTCGCCCGTGCTCGGCTTTAGTCGTGCCATGGAAATGTTTGCTGGTGTGGAGCCCGCCCGCCAACGGGCATTTGAAGAGCAAGTTTTCAGCTTCCATGCCCAGTGGCGTAACCGCGTAACCGACGCTCTTTTTACCTGCCATCGATTTACACGAAACGACTTTGAAAATGCCCCCCAATTTCAGTGGCGCGAGCCAAAAAACGGTTTTGTACCCTGGTTGACAATACTATTTGTAGCTATTCTAGCTCTCCTGCTGGGGAGGTTTGCGCTAAGACTATATCCACTTTATAAAAAATAAATTCTAATGAAACAAAAAAACATCTACAGGCCTTCGCTTCTTTTGCTAGTTATCTTTTTGGTAACAACAGTAGCTTTTGCCCAGACCGGTACCCTGGAGGGCACGGTTCGGGACTCAATTGGTAATCCACTTAGTTCCGCAACCATTGAGATTGCTGATAAGAGCATTGGCGTTACTTCCGATATTGATGGAAACTACCAGATAGCCGACATTCCGGTTGGCTCGCAATTGGCTATTGTTCGGTACGTTGGCTACGAACCAGTACGCCAGGCCATTTTAATCCAGGACGGGCAGACCACCCAGTTGGATGTCACACTTTTGGAGGCGAATGCCCTGAGCGAAATTGTAGTAGTGGGCGATGCTTTCAGCGAAACGGATGGCTTCCGGGCGCGTCAGGTTTCAACGGCCTCCCGCTTTCCCGTGAACGTGGACAAACTTCCCAATACGGTCCGTGTCCTGCCCCAGGAACTGTTCGTCGAAACCCGGGCGACTCTACCGCAAGAAGCTACGCGATACGTCAGCAGCGTGCAACAGTTGCCGGGTTTTGGCGACAACGCTGGTTTCGTTATTCGGGGCTTCTTCGCCAATTATGAAATCCTTCGAAATGGTGTGCGGGGCGATAACCCCGGAGACCTCTACAACATTGAGCGGATCGAGGTACTAAAAGGCCCTATCGGTAGCCTCTACGGGGGCACGGGTGCTTTTGCCGGTAATATTAATGTGATCACCAAACGGCCACTCAAGGAATTTGAAGGTGAAATTACTGCTTTCGTTAGTTCCAACGATTTCTATCGCTTGCAAGGTGATATTGGCGGTCCGCTATCCGAAGATGGTACCCTGCGGTATCGACTCAATGCGGTAGCGGAATCTGCAGGTAGCTTTCGGGAATTTTTCGATTCGGAAAAATACGCCGGAGGTGGCTCAATTGAGTGGGAACCCTCTGATCGTACATTGTTTAGACTAGATGCAAGTTACTTAAGACGTATTTATACCTTTGAGGAAGGGTTGCCTCTGCTAGACGGTAGTTCAGCTTCCGGACTTACCACCTTTGATTTACCTATTAGCAGGACCTTCGTTGATACCAACGCTGAACCCGCGCGCGAAAGCAAGACAAACATTGGTATTGAGGCAGAACATAAAATAACAGATGAGCTATCTGTGCGTGTGGCAGGGTTATACACGTTTTACCCGATAGAGATAGGTTCTTCGCGGATTTTTCCAGAAATACAGGAAGATGGCCGCACGGTCAATCGCAGTACCTTCGAGGGGCCTCAGGAACAATACTGGTTTACAAGTCAGGCCGATTTTATCTACCGCACGGACGAAATTGGTAAGGAAACGATCTTTTTATTTGGCTATGAACATTTTAGAAATCGGTATGATTTCGATGCTGAGACGCGTACTCTTGGGACACTTGATCTGATTACTGGAGAGCGAAATCCGCCACCTGAGGGAGGTCTGTCCCCAGCTTTTGATGGGTTTTTTAGCTATGAAGGGAATGCATTTTACACCCAGTTTTTTTCACAAATAACGAATAAGCTTGCTGTACTTGGTGGATTACGTCTAGATGCACAGACCAACGATGGAGAGTTCAATGGTGAGGGAGATGCTATTGTCGGTAATCAATTATCCCCTCGCTTTGGGGCTACATATGAGATAACAACTTCGACGAGACTATTTGCGAATTATGGGACGAGTTTCTCGCCTAACTTTGCCGTAAACGTGGACGGAGAGGTATTTGATCCGGATCGAGTACGCCAATTCGAGATAGGATTGCGCCAAGAACTGTTTGATAAGAACGCACTTTTCACCTTAGCCGCCTTTGATATTGAGCGTTCTAATGTGGTTATTCCAGACCCGAACGTATTCGCAGGTTCAATCGCTACCGGTCGCCAATCCAGTCGAGGAATAGAATTTGACTTTACCGGGCGTATCGTACCAGGGTTAGAAACTATTCTCACCTATGCTTATAACTTTACAGAAGTTACAGAGGAAGATGATCCTAATTTCGGCCAAACCTTAGCCGCTGCTCCAGAGCACAGTGGCTCTATATTCACTCGATATGCTTTTGGAGGTGATCCCGATAAGGGACTCAGTGTCAATGCTGGCTTGGTTTATAATAGTAACATAGAAGCTTCATTGCCCAATAGTATCGTAATTCCAGCAGCTGCTCGCCTGGATGTTGGTGTATCTTATACATTAGAACGCTGGCGATTGGGTTTTAACGTCAACAACGTCTTAGACGAAAAGCTTTACGCAACGAATTTATTCGCACTTTTCCCTCAAGCACCTCGTACTGGCGTCTTAACGCTGAGTTATCGCTTTAAAAAATAGCTATTTATGGACGCTGCACTTGCCTTAAACGACGTCACCAAGCACTACGACAATCGGGTTGTCGTTGATGACTTATCACTAGCTGTTTCCAGTGGTAGTGTCACGGCTCTGCTCGGCCCTAATGGAGCGGGGAAGACCACCACGATGAAGATGTGTGCAGGGCTTATCTCACCAGATGCCGGTTCCATATCCATTGCTGGTTATAACCTGGTCTCTTCACCTACCGAGGCGAGACAGGCTATGACTTTTTTGCCCGAGAACGTCGCCCTTTATCATGAACTTACGGGTCGAGAAAATCTCTCCCATCTACTTGAGATTGGGACAGGAGTAAAACTTTCCAGCGACGATCTAGATGAAGCTTTAGCTGCGACAGGACTTCCAGCCGATGCGTTCACGCGACGAGCATCTACCTATTCCAAAGGAATGCGGCAGAAGGTCGGAATTGCCATTGCTCTAGCCAAAAAAGCTAATCTCCTGCTCCTTGATGAGCCGACAAGCGGACTTGATCCACATTCGGCCGCTGAGTTTAATCGGTCACTACGTGAAGTTGCCAAGCGTGGTGTTGGTATCCTCATGGCAACTCACGATATCTGGCGGGCACGAGAGGTAGCTGACCAAATTGCAATGATGATTCGCGGGAAGATTGTTCTTGAACTTGATCCCAAAGGACTCTCTGCCGAAGAGATTGAGCGGCGCTTCTTTCTTCAAATGCAATGATTACTTCACCTATGAACATAACAATACTCATCGCCCGAAAAGAGATTAAGGTAGCCATGCGTGAGAAGCTGGTAGTTGTGCTGGGGTGTATCATCCTATTGCTGCTGGGGGTAGCTTTGTATGCTGGTTATCTGGCTTACCAGCAGCAGCAGACCATCATCACCCAGATTCAGGCAGAAAAGCGACAGGAGTGGCTCAAACAGGGCGATAAGCACCCGCATATTGCCGCGCACTACGGCACCTTTGTGTTCAAACCCAAAACGATGCTCAGTCTCTTTGACTTTGGCCTGGATGCCTACACCGGCACCTCAAAGTATTTGGAGGCGCATCACCCACACGAATTTATGTTTCGGCCCGCCCAGGATCATAGTAGTATGATCCGTTTTGGGGAGCTGAGCGCGGCTTTGGTGTTGCGAATTCTGGTGCCTTTGCTCATTATCTTTCTGGCCTTTGCCGCGTTTACCCGTGAGCGAGAAAGTGGGACCCTCAAACTGCTGGTGGCACAGGGCGTGTCCTTTGCTACCCTCACCTGGGGAAAGATTCTGGCGTACGTTACCCTGCTAGTGACTATGCTTTTGCCCTTTTTGCTGGGAATTGTGATGCTGTCCTTAGTGAATACTCATCAGGACACGATCCCCGATGTAGTTACCCGAGCGACACTTCTAGCTTTCGTGTACGGAGTGTACCTGTTTCTCTTCATTGCCTTTTCCGTGTGGGTGTCACTACGTTCGTCTACCGGAAGAAATGCACTGTTGATCTTACTTTCCGGCTGGATTTTTCTAGGTGTTCTGATGTCTAAGACGGTAGCCAACCTGAGCGAAAACTTTTACGCGCTACCGTCGATGCGAGAGTTCAAAGCGGCCATTGAACAAGATAAAGTCAGCGGACTGGATGGCAAAACGCCCCGCTCGGTGCGTATGGCTACGCTGGAAAAGGAATATCTGGAGAAATACGAGGTGGATTCCGTACAGCAGCTTCCGTTTAACTTTGAAGGAGTCAGTATGCAAGCCGGAGAGGAATACGGTAATGCAATATACGACTATCATCAGGAAAAGCTTCGCGGCATTTTCCACCAGCAGAACCGGCTGGGTAGCCTAGTCAGTCTATTGAATCCTATTATCGCAGTGCAGCACCTCTCACTGGCCTTGTCGGGCACGGATATGCATACCTTCATTCATTTTGAAGAACAAGCGGAAGACTATCGGCGGGAACTGGTTCGGAAAATGAATGCCGATATGGCCGAGAATTCTCAGTACGGGGAGTTCTACGGCTACAAAGCCGGAGGCGACCTATGGCAGCAGATGGAAGACTTTTCCTACCAAACCCCCACCGCCTTGCAACTACTTCAGTACTACCGACTGGAGGTGGTTTCGCTACTCCTTTGGACCGTGCTAGCGCTCGTGCTAATTCATTACACCCATCGAAAAGCCAAGCCACTTCATGCCTAGCCCCTCTCAAATATTGATCTACTACGAGTGGAAAATGCTCATCCGCAACCGTTTCCAACTGCTCATGTTGGCGGTTACGTTTTTGTTTGGCTTGTACGCTATCTACTACGGGCAATCCGAGATCAACGCCCAGCGACAGACGATTCAGGCGGTGCAAAATTTGGAGCAGGAAGAGTTTTCGTCCTACCAGGCCAGCTTCACCGAGGAAATGGAGACGCTGGAACAGGAACAGACGCACGATATTGCCTCTCGTCCCGCTTATGCTTGGTATCGGCACGGCTACCACGCCATTCTCCCACCCCACGATTATGCCGCCTTAGCGATCGGGCAGCGCGACTTGTTTCGCTACTACTATCGCCTGACGGGCATGAGTTTGCACTATCAGCTTTTTGAGAACGAACTAGCGAACCCAGTCAACCTGATGGTCGGTAATTTTGATCTTTCTTTCGTGCTGGTCTACCTATTTCCCTTGCTCATTATCGCTTTTTGCTACGGCTTGTTTTCTTCCGAAAAGGAGAACGGCACCCTGCCGCTATTGATGATGCAACCCGTCAGCCTTCGCCGAATCATCCTGGTGCGGTTCTTATTTTACTTTGGGTTGATCACTGGGTTAGCTCTGCTGCTCTCTTTGATTGGTCTAATTACCTCGGGTAACCCGCTGAAGGCTGAAAACCTGATCCCTGCCCTGGCTTGGCTGCTAGGGGTACTTGTATACTGCGCCTTTTGGTTCGGGCTACTGTTCTTGATTATCAGCTTCTGCCAAAGCTCGGCTCTCAACGCTATCACTGCGGTAGGTTGCTGGCTTTTACTGTTGATCGTGATCCCGGCGGTGCTCAATGTAATCGTCACCGTAAAATACCCGCTTAGTAGTGCCACACTGGCCGGGCTTACCCGCCGCACCGGACTGGAAAACGAGGATGATGAGGAAGAATCTCGGGAAGTGATTCAGGAGTTTCTGACCCATAAACCCGAACTAGCCGGAAGCGATAGTTTAATGAAAAACAATCTGTTACCCAAAGCCTACGCCGCTTTCACTTCACTGAAAGATATCAACAGTCAGCAACAAGTAGATCAGTATAACGCTCAGGTAGCTCAACGAAATGCATGGACATCCCGCTTTCACTGGCTAAGCCCGGCGGTCAACATGCAGGAAGTATTAGCCCACATTGCCGAAACCGATGTGAGCACCTTTCTACGTTTTCAGGCGGCACTAGCCAGTTTTCACGGGGAGATTACGGATTTCTACTTCACCCGACTGTTTTGGGACAAACTCATTTTACAGGAAGATTACGCCAGCCTGCCCGTTTTTGAAATGCCCAAAAGTGATGATCGGTGGAACATGGTTTGGCTAGGCTTAGGCAAAATCTTTTTGGCTGCCGGAGGGGCATTCACTTTTGGCTTTATCAACATGAAAGGCGGGGCTAGGCAATGAAAATAGACCGACTCTTCAATCTTTAAAAACATGAAACAGAACCGAAGACAGTTTATCAATAGGACCCTGGCCGGGCTAGCAACCATGTCCGTGAGTCCGGGAGTTCTTGGTAGGAACATCACTTTTGCTAATGAATCGTACGAAAGCAAACCCTGGATAGAGCTATCGAAGGCAGCTTACCTCCATAATGCTTCCCAAATTAGCCAAATGTCGGCCGGTAAACCTATCGTAGCGGTGTTGAAAAACAATGCTTATGGTTTGGGTGAGGTACAAGTCGCCCAACTACTGGATCAGTCAAGCCACATTTTTGGTATGGCGGTGGTCAAGGACGAAAGTGCCCTGGCGATGCGGTCGTCGGGGGTAATTAAGCCAATTCTGCTGATGGGAGATTTTGATACAGCGTTAGCCGATTCTCTCCGGCAGCAAAACATCACACTCAGTATCTTTTCTAGAGAGTCACTTAAGAAAGTTAGACAAATTGCCAAAGACTCCTCACAGGTAGTTCAAGTCGCACTCTACATTGACACTGGCTTGGGGCGGATGGGTATTCCTTACCAAGAAGCTATCAGTATTGCCAAAGAAATTGCCGGAACTAATCATTTGAGCATTACGCAAACCTTCTCTACCCTTACCACCCCAAAAGATTTTGCCCAGGTGCAGATTGACCGCTTCGAGAAGATTACGAATGAGCTTGGAAAAAAAGGAGTCCCGACCGGACTAAAACACTTAGCTCCTTCTTATTCGATTTTAGATATATCCGTTTCGCATCAAGATGCAGTGCGTCCCGGAATACTACTCCACGGTTCGTTTCCGCTGGCTAATATGTCTGAAGCGGAGAAATATCCTCTTCAAGTACCGTATTGCTTAAAAGCACCTGTCATCCGCCTGGAAAAATTGAAAGCGGGTGATACCATTGGATTCTCAAGATTCTACCAAGTAGAGCAGGACGAGTGGATTGCAACCTTGCCGATAGGTTGGGCCGATGGCTACGATAGCGGTGCTGAGAACGGAGCTAAAGTGCTACTGGCAGGCGAGCTTTATCCTGTAGTGAATGTCAATGCCAGTCATGTTAATGTTACTCTGGGGGCACATACCAAGGTAAGAATAGGCGATGTTGCCACCTTGATTGGGCCGGAACATTCGGAGATTACCCCGGAGGGTTTCGGAAAGCTGGTGAAAGGGCACAATTACTTGCAGATTAACTATAAGGAATCCATCACTAAACAGGTTTATGAGACTTTTTAACCTTCTACTGGTATGCTTAACCACTTGTCCGGCACTTGGTCAAGGTGACTTTTTCACCCTAACTGACGGAACAAAGCTGTACGTAGAAGAAACGGGGGAAGGACAAACCCTGGTGTTTATTCCCGGGTGGACGATGACCAGCCGTTTTTTCGATAAACAGCAGAAGTACTTTTCCGAAGAGTATCAGGTAGTTACTTACGACCCACGAGGACAGGGCAGATCGGATAAAAGTACTTCCAATAATACCTATGCCTACCATGCGGCTGATCTGAGAGAGCTTTTTCTGCAAAAGGATCTGAAAAATATCGTACTGATAGGCTGGTCGAGTGGCTGCCTCACGATGTACGAATACCTGCGGTCTTTCGGAGTAGATCGTATCGAGAAGTTAGTTTTTATCGACGAGTCGCCTAAGTGGATCGGCAATAGCGAGACCGAATGGGTGTACGGCAGTTTTGATGACTACCGGAGCAGCCTGAAAGAACTAGTAAGTGACCACTCATCCGATGCGGACGGCATTATTGATTGGATGTTAGCCGATCCGGTAGACAGCCTCACCCGGCAGTGGATGAGAGAGGAAATCTCGATGACACCTAACTACGTGGCTTTGCCCCTATACGTAGACGGTTTGACCTCTGACTATACGAAAGAAATCACCGCGCTCAGTGCCGATATTCCCACTCTTTTTATGGTAAGGTCGTCTTGGTACGATCAGGCAGCAAACTGGCTTGGCAAGAACGCGCCTCATGCAAAAGTGGTCAGTGCCTCTAGTCACGCCATGTTTTGGGAGCAGCCAGTACGATTCAATCAAATACTATCCAAATTTTTAACCTCAACTACCCATCAACGATGAGATCAGCCAGTATAAAGCCAAACGTGCTGCTGATTGCAATTGTGCTAGTTGATGGATCAACTAATAAAAGTAGATGAAAAAATTACACTATCTTCTGGTGATTTCACTTCTTACATTTGGTTCATCCTACGCGCAGGAAACTGGAAACTTTCCGCCGCCTGATAATCCGCCCGTTATTGAAGCCACCCAAACCACTGACAATATTAGTATCGATGGCGAGCTCAATGAGGTAGCTTGGCAAAAGGCTTCGGTGACCCAAGACTTCTTTCGAATGGAACCCCGGCAGGGAGGGGAGTATCGCTATCTCACTCAGGTACGATTACTGTTTGATGACAAGAATTTGTACGTGGGAGCATTCTGCTACGACTCACTAGGAAAAGCCGGACGGCGGGTACAGGATTTAAGGCGCGATTTTGAGTACGGGGAGAACGATATTTTCGGCGTCCAGCTTGACCCGCAGAATCTCAAGCAATACTGCGTATCGTTTCAGACCACGCCCTACGGCAACCAGCGGGATTTGCAGAGCTTTAACGATACCAACCGGGATAATGACTGGAATGCCTTATGGTCAGTTCGTACCCATCCCACTGATTCGGGCTATTTTGCGGAGTTCGCTATTCCATTTAAGTCTATCCGCTACGAACGTCCGGCGACCGACGATTCGGCGGCTGGCGACCCGGTTGCCTGGGGGATAACCTTCTATCGATTGGCCCGGCGCGACTATGAGCAAACCATTTTTCCAGCTATTCCTCAATCCTTTTCACCCTACCGCATGACCTACGCGGCTCAATTGAAAGGATTAGAGCTACCCGAACCCAGTGCCAACATCCGGGTTGAGCCCTATGCTTTGTACTAGTACGATGATCTGAAGGAAGGAGATGTCCGCTCCACCGATGGTAACCTAAAAGTGGGAGGAGACATAAAGTGGGCCATTAATCCCCGCTCCGTGCTGGACTTAACCTTTAACACCGATTTTGCCCAAGCCGATGTAGACCGAGCCGTGAACAACCTGGAGCGGTTCAATATCTTCTTTCCCGAACGGCGGCAGTTCTTCCTGGAAAATTCCGGTATTTGGGCTGGGTCAGGTAACAGATCGGTCGTACCCTTTTTCAGTCGCCGGATTGGTCTACAGGGTGATTTCAACGCTGAGCCCGCCCGGATTGATGCCGGGGCTCGCTATACCATGCGTAACGAAAAACGGGCGATTGCTGGGTTATACATTCATCAGGCCGAAACGGAAAACTCTCCTGCCGCTAGCTTCGGGGTAGCGCGCTACCTGCATAACTACGGGTCGGAAAACAACGTGGGAGTAATGCTTACTCACCGGCTGGATGAAGCTTCCTCTGAGTTAGGGCTAGCCCAAAGGAACAATACTACACTGACCGTGGACGGATTTATGCGCCCCAAGGATGAACTCACTATTTCGTATATGGTGTCTGGTTCGCGTGATAATTCCAACGACACACTAGGAGTAGCTGGAAACTTTTTTGCGGGGTATAGCACCAATCGGTGGTACTTGGGTTGGCTGACGAATTTTGTGTCGCAGGACTACAATCCCGATATGGGCTTTGTCTTTCAGAAGAACGTGATTTGGCACAATCCCGGCGGATACTTCATCTGGCGACCGAAGAACCTGCCCTGGATTCGCCGCTTTGATCCAGGTCTGTTTGTGAACTACTACCAAGATGCTAACAATCCGGGCAACTTTCAGCAGGGAAGCCTTTACTTGTTTCCAATCTATATATTCTTTGCCAATAACAGTTTTTTAGAATACGCCATCTATCCGACCTGGCAGAATATCAATTTTGATTTTGCCCCGTTGGGTATCCGTATTGCCCAGGACAACTATTACTATACTCGGCAGGCAGTTCGCTTCCGCACCGACCAGTCAGCTAAACTTTCGGTTTCAGGTACAATTGAGTGGGGCGGCTTCTACAACGGGCAGCGAACCAGCGTGGAAGCAGGGCTGCGCTTTGTGCCGATCCCCCACGTAGCCCTCACCGCCGACTACGAGTTTAACGATCTCAGGAATTTAGGGGAGCAAACGGAAAACCTTCGAACTCATCTGACCACACTGGGGGCCCGCTTTGCCCTGAATCCTCGACTGCAGTTATCAGCCTTTTATCAGTACAACACCTTTGACGAGCAGGGTCGCTGGAACATCCGGGGCAGTTGGGAATATCAGCCTTTATCATTTATCTACCTTGTCTTCAACGATACTCGTATCGATGGGCTGGAGAACCCACTAGAGGAGCAGCAATTCATCAGCAAAATCACTTTTCTTAAACAGTTTTAATATGAAAGGCCGACCCGATTTGCTTAAAATAGCCCCGATAGCTAATTCGAAAACTTTCACTTAATTATCAGGAAATCACCATGTCAGGTATAAAACCAACCATTGCATCAGAGCGACTACAGGTATTGGATGCGCTACGGGGATTTGCACTTTTCGGAATACTACTAGCAAACCTGTACAGCTTCATGGGATACAATACCTACAGTCCCGAGGAGATTATCGTGTTACCAGTGCTGGATCGTGCTGTATTGTTTTTCATTGACTGGTTTGTCGAGGGCAAGTTTTACGGGATTTTCTCTATCCTTTTTGGGGTCGGCTTTGCTCTCCAGGCAGAGCGTCTCCGAAGTGCCAATTCGAGTTTTCCTGCCTTTTGGTTCAGGCGCATGATAGTTCTTTGTTGTATCGGTTTATTACACATGTATCTAGTCTGGAACGGAGATATTCTAACGCTTTACAGCTTACTGGGAATGTTATTGCCGTTTTTTCTGAATCTCTCAAATCGGGCCTTACTGCGTTGGATTGTAGTTTTGTTGTTGATCCCACTACTTATTCATGGTCTCTTGTATTTTACACCAGAGGCTTCGTTTTGGGGATCTATGCGTCATTTTTCGGGAGGCTTAAAAGCAGAGTGGGGTTTTGCGGACCGGTCGCTTCTGGAGATGCGAACTTCTGATTCGGCATGGGAAGTATTTTCGGTGAATGTCTTGTATGCGATTCCACGACCGATGAGTTATTTGATGTCGGGTCGTTATTTTCAGGTGCTGGGGCTGTTCTTGATTGGTCTATTGTTAGCGCGGTACTGGCTGCCGAGAATTCGCAGCAACGACATCTCAGTTCCATCTGCGGCAGTTTGGGTAGGCGTAATTGGGCTAGTGACCTCATTGGGCTACGCGGTAATTAAAGGGACTATCGGTACTCCCTTCGCCGTGAGTGAGATAGGTCTCATTCAAGCGGTGGTCTACCATATCGGCTCCACAAGTCTCGCTCTAGGAACTTCTATGCTCATCCTTTATGTCTGGGCATCAGGTCGGGCGAAGCTTGTGTTTCGGAACCTTGCTTTACTAGGTCGTATGGCGTTGACGAACTACATATTTCAGAATGTAACGGCGGTGCTATTATTTTTCGGCTACGGTTTAGCCCTGATGCGTGAGGTGCCCTTTGCCTACCTGCCTTGGTTTGCCTTCGGTATTCTGGCGGCACAGTGGGCTTTCAGCCGTGCCTGGCTCCGACGATTCAAACAAGGACCGCTGGAATTCGCATGGCGCAAGCTGACATATCGCTCAGCAAGATCGAAATGATATGACCAGGATATTAATAGCTAAGGTCGCAAAGAAAACCATTACTGAGGTATGCTTTCAGTTCTCGATGAGAGCAACAATGTTCTCTACGTCTTGAGGATTTTTAATCATAAGCTTACTCCGCTGGTAGACATCCTGAAAGGTCAACCGACTGTTCTCTTGCGCGGTGGTATCCAGCAAAGTTCTGAAAAAGGCAGTATCACCCACGGCTTCAATAAGCTGGTACAGCGCTACAGCTCCCTTGTTTGTTTCTAGATACTCCGCGCCATCGGCATACAAAAGTGCGGGTTCCGTATTTGGTTCGTTGTTTCGGTCTTTGGCGTATTTATCCATTTTCTTGTCTATCAGCAGTTGTACGGCTTCTTCACCAAAGGTTTCCTCTACAAACTGTAAGCCTATTGCTTCTGGCAATGCCTTACTCAGCATGTCTGCCCCTTGTACATTAGCGATACGAAGCTGGTTTTGCACCCACAGACTAGCTAAGCCACTGCCTACGTTTTGGTAGATGTAAGCCTTCTCCTGAAGCCCTTCGGTATCGGCTACCCAGCCTTCTTTTTCGGACAAAGCAATCGTATTCGCAAAGGTGTAGGCTGGGTCTTGCCAACGGTGAATTTCAACCAATTGTAACTTATCCGCTACGGACCCTGCCCCAAAATGCTTCTGCATAAAAGCGATGCCCTGATTCATAGCATCTTGGTATAATTCGATATTGAACGTATGAAAAGGCTTATGGAGAATAGAGTAGCTCATCCCTTTTGCTTCACCACTTACCACAGCGTAGTCGGAAGATCCCAGTTGCCAGTTGAACACCGCCGGTTTCTCGATGTTGTAAAAAGCAGTAGTACGACCATCCTTCTCCTCGGTTTTAACTAGCTCGCCTGCGGCAAATGGTATTTGACCGGCTTCGGTGCTGATAGAGATACTTCCTTTGACAAGTTTCGCATCGGGGGCGTAGGCATCCTGGCCCTTCGCCACTGGGTCATCGATGGATGCCATACGCGAAGTAAGTCTTTCCAACTCCTGCTCTTCCCTTTTCCGGTTTTCTACCAGCTCTTTTTCACTATCGTAACCTATTACCGGAAGAAAATCCTGTACATTCGCAAAACTCCCTTGGTAGGTTAAGTCAGCTTGCGCATCACTTTGGGTAAAGCCCACATATTGCTTCTCCGCCTCCAGCGAAAGTTGTAGTAAACTGTCTGCCCGATCAGCTTTCGGGATGAGGTAAGCCGTTAGGTTTTGCTCTTCGTCTTCTTTGACTAGTTTCAGTTCCTGCCCGTTCAGAGTGAGATGGCTGACGCTGACAAAATCTTTCCAGTTCAGGAAAATAGTATCCATACCGGGTTCTTTGACAAGTACAATATTTGCTGAGTAACTTGCCCGCCTTTCTGATGGAAAGAGGCCTAGCTCCAGATCAACTTCTGCATACTTCGGTTGCGGACGGGTTTCCAGATACTTGTATTGCTTTTCATAGGCAGCATCTAATCGTTCTTCCTCAGCCTCTGGGGTAAAGTTTCCGATGTCGTACACATTTTTGCTGATGAACGACATGAGCAACAGAAAGGCTCCGAAACATGCCAGCATCGCCACTTTTGAGATGGGGCTAAGCTGCCTATTTTTAAGCGAAAGTCGGTTGCTCCATTTCTTGTCGGAACCCCGTTTCCAAAGCCATACGCCTGCCATGACCAATGCTGTTGCCAGTGAGAGCCATAAAAAGAAATACCAGTTGGCAGCCTGCTGAAAAATACCATATCCGCTGGTTTCGGAATAGTCCTCTATGCCGGGGACAAAAGCGAAGCCCAGGCGCAAGTCTTCCATTAGACCCAAATCAAAAGATATGACCAGAAATAAGAAGGTTCCCACACTTAGGATATGGGTCAGGATTCTATTTCCACTTATTGAGGCGACAAAAAATACCCAGGCAGCGTAAAGTACAAAGTTCAGGAGCGCCCAGCGATACAAGAGTAAATCCTCGACAAAACGCCCTACATCGATATAAGAAGCCCCTCCCAGTAAAATCTGTGTAAATATGGAAGTAGCGATGAAGCTGACACTCAACACCAAAGACAAGCCGATAATCGCCACAAAGCGAGAAAGTTGGGTTACCCAAACCGGAACGGGTAAAGAATCAGTAATCTGCCAGATGTTGACGATTTTGTCTTTGAAGAATAACTCCCCTGCCCAGATCATGATCAGCATATTGACAAATACGCCCCACTGCAACCGGAAATAAGTCATATTACTACTGATGGGGACTTCCTTGCCGATGTAGTAAGTTGCATTCCAGGTGACGTTCTGCAAAAAGACCATCAACAGAATAATGCCTAGGATGATCTTAAAAGAAGTAGGGCGAACGATATTCAGGAATTCCAATTTGGACAAGGTCCAAAGCTTTTTCATAAAATCAGGGGTACGGAAGTATCTGTTGACTTTTGGGAGTTGCAGGGCAGCATTTCCTATGGCACCATTTTCTTCTTTGAGTTTTTTGGATTTATCTGAACCAGCCTGGATAAAGTATTTGAAGGAAAATTTATAATAGGCAGCCACTGAAAGAAGTATAGCTATTCCCAGCCAAAGCAGCCGGTTTTGTAGGATATAACCCGATAGCTGAAAGTATTCTGTGTTTTTTTCTAGTGGAGTTTGCAGTTCAGTATAATGCTGTGCAGCCACATACCCTCCCGGATCTACCAGTAGGTAAGCCAACAGGTTATCCCCTCCCCCGGTTTCGTAGGAAGTCTGTGCGATCAGGAAGGTGATCACCACAGCAAAAACAGCCAGGTAACTGGTGGCTATCCTTCGGGATACGACGATTGCGAAAAAAACCAGGCCTACATAAAACAACAGATTGGGTACTGTGAATATAAGCCAACCATGAAAGAGCTGCCCCCAGGGCGTAGGACCAAACCGCTGTGCTTCACCAATGCCAGAATAAGGCACCAGCAAATGCCCCACAATCATTCCCGTACTGATGATGACCAGGTACAGAAATGCCGCCAGGAAACGTCCGATAAAAAACTGCTTCTCATTAATGGGCAAGGCGTAGGTCCACTGAGCCGATTTGTACTGGATGTCTTTGTACAGTACACCCCCGGTTGCTATGGCGATGATGATGATCATCAGCATGCCCATCGCTGTATAATTCCGGTAAATGATACTGGGCGCATTCATGAGTACCTGCTCGTTGGCAAAATAATCAAAACTGCCTTTGGAATACCAGATTCCCTGAAATACCAACATCAGAAAAAATATCAATGAGATCCAGCTCAATAAGCGTTGACGGAGTTCACTTTTGATGATAGAAAATACAGTTCTCATATCAGTTTTCGCTTAGTATTTTAAAATAGGCATCCTCTAGCGAAGGGGCTTTCGCGTCAAATTCACCCGATGGGACATCATCTGCCAGCACTGTAATCATCATTTTACCGGCAAAAAAGCGCTGGGAGATGACCTTATAGTTTGTCTGGTAATCAGGAAGTTGCTCTTTTCTGATGGGCACTTCATAGAGCTTTCCTCTCAGACTTTCTTCCACTTCCTGCGGCTTGCCGGTAAGTACCACCTTGCCATTGCCAATGATGGCCATGTCGGTACAAAGCGTGCTTACATCCTCTACAATATGGGTGGAGAGGATCACCACCGCGTTTTCTCCAAGCTCAGAAAGTAAATTATAGAAACGGTTTCGTTCCATGGGGTCCAGGCCTGCCGTGGGCTCATCCACGATAATCAGATCAGGATTTCCTATCAGTGCCTGAGCAATGCCAAAGCGCTGCTTCATGCCCCCTGAATAGCCATCCAACTTCTTGCTTCTCGCATCGTAAAGGTTCACTTTTTGAAGTAGAGCCTCTACCGTATCTTTCCGTTCACCTTTCTGCATGATGCCCTTCATATCTGCTATATGAGAGAGCAATTCCTCTGCAGTTACATTGGGATAAACGCCAAACTCCTGTGGTAAATAGCCAAGCGTTTTTCTCAATTTTTCAGGTTCTTTCGCTACATCAATCCCGTTGAAGTAGATGGTACCTGAATCCGCATCCTGTAGTGTAGCGATTGTTCGCATCAGGGTAGATTTACCCGCTCCGTTTTGCCCCAGCAGGCCAAACATACCTTTGCCAATGGTTAATGATACATCTTGCAAGGCTTTGACCCCATTGGGATAGGTTTTCGATAGGTTTTCTATTGTCAGGTTCATAGGTCAGAAGATAAAAGGAATTAATCGGGTAGTTTTAGTTCGGTAAGCTGCGTAAGGCTTACCAAACTGCTCTAGCATCATAGCCTCTTCCTTATTGACACGCAGAGCATACAGCAGTCCAAACCCCACTAAGCCGGATAAACCACTAATGTAGTTGGGAAGCAATAAGGCTTGTAGTATAACCCAAAGCCAGATAGCCGTATACATAGGGTGCCGAATATGCTTATACACCCCCCAATCTACAATTTGGTGCTCTTCGCGAATTTCTAGCGTAGGCGACCAGTTTCTTCCCAAGTCCTTGTGGGAGCGATAAAACAACCACAACGTGGGTACGGTAAGCGCTATGCCGATTAGGTTTAAGAAGACGGGAAGTTGGTAGTTAGCAAAGGAAAATAAGGGCGTAAATACGTACAACATGGGCAAAAGAACCATTCCCAAAGTGGCACAGGCCAACAGAATTTTCTCTTCTCCGGTTTTACGGTCTGATTTTATCAGGTTCTTTTTTTGCTTTTGGGCAAAGGGGTATCGTATCAGGAATGCTCCTAGCCAAAATACCGTAAAAACCACCTTTAAAAGTAAAGTGTCCATACTAAATAAGGGATGTGGTTGGTTTTAGAAACAAAGTTTTCAGTTCATCAAAATGACTTAGCACCAATAGACCATTAAGTGCGAACATTACCCCGTCAAACAGGATAAAGCCTAGATATCGAGAGATGAACACATGAGTCATAAGTAGGCATAAAAGCAGAGGAACCATCATGACGGAACCTAGCAGGTAGGTGCGTTTGAAAACCAGTAAGAACCCATTGAGCAACTGAAAAAAACCGACAAAGTAAAGGTAACCAGTACCCATCAGCAAGTCGTAAAACTCAAAGAACTGAGGGTCAGTCATGGCTATATCTGACTTGAAGACCGACGGATTGTAGGGTAAAAATAGCTTTTCAATACCCGCATAAATGAAAACGAGGGCCAGTAGAAATCGAATGATGTATCTGGCAATTTTCATAGGAAACTAGAATTTAGCAGTCACGGTCAACCCATAGGTGCGCGGCAATCCGAAAGAAGCCGCGTTAAAACCACCCACCCCGTATCCATAGCTGAAGTAAGCTTCATCACTGAGGTTTTTCCCCCAGAAAAAGACATCTACATGTTGAGAAGTGACGCCCAATCTCGCATTCAGTAGACCATACGCGTCCTGGGTGTAGTCATTGGCTACATCCCAGAATATTTCGGATTGATATACATAGTCCAGCGTAGTTTCTAGATTGAATTTCTCGGTGATGGGCAGGATATAGTTGACGTTGACATTTCCGTTGAATTCGGGGGAAACGGGCAGTTGATTACCCGACTCATCAATATCCAATGGTTCAAACGTGTTAGGGTCTATTGCCTGGAATATAAAATCAAGAATTTCAGTGTTCAAATAGCCTAGGTTTAGATTGAAGGTAAGGCCTCGGGCAGCTACCCATTGGCTTTCCATCTCCAAACCATAACTTCTGGATTTTCCAATATTAGCTGTACCGAAATTAAAACTGTTTGGATCAAGAAGGGTGAATACCTGCTGATTGGTGTAGTTGATTAGAAAGCCAGTCAGATTCAGCTTTATCCTGTTTTCAGCCAAATTAGACTTGAGCCCTAGCTCGTAGTTTAAGGTGTTTTCCGGGTCAAAAGGAGCATCCTCCGGATTGGTAGTAAAGTAATTGATGCCACCCGGTCGATACCCTCGGGCTACATTGGCAAAAAGAAACGTTTGATCATTGGCCTGATAACTCACTGATAATTTGGGAGAGATAGCTGTAAAATCTACCTCTTCCTCAAAACTACCTTCAGGTATCTCGGGGTTGGTGAATGTGCGGTCTACCTCGGCGGTGACTTGTTCGTAATCAAATCTTAGCCCTCCAGTTACTGTCCATCGCTCACTTAACTCATAATCTGCCTGTCCGTAAATCGCCAACCCGTTTTGCACCTGTTCAGTCTGATCCCTTCTCACATAAGGAGCAAGAGGGTCAAAGCTGGCATCAGCGCCTACTCGAAGATTTTCGTCTATTTCTTGGTCAAGGCGATAAAGAAATACTCCCCCAGTCCAGTTAAACGAGCCTGATGTGCTCGAGGTCAGCCTGATTTCTTGGGAAATATTGGCTAACGTGTTACTTCCAAAGGCGGACTGAATGTCAAACTCGGTATAATCAAATTCATCTAGACGTTGCTGATCGGTGTATTGGTACGCAGTTACCGAACTTAATGTGAATTGGTCAAAATCATACAGGACAGTGGCTGCCACATTATGCGTGATGACCTGTCGATTGACATCTTCGTTAAAGCTGGTTCTGTAGAGAGAGTTTTGGAGGATGTCCTGGAAACTATTTTCAGGAGTAGCCAGCATAAAAACATATCCATCAGACTCCCGATCTTGGATGCTATACTGCAAAGCTAATGAGAGCCGATCGCTGGCTTGAAATTTCAGACGCATATTGGCATCCAATGTCTCCCGATTTTGGAGATCTTTGTCGAGAAAGGTGTTGGTTACAAATCCATCCCGATTAGTATAGTTGGCATTTCCTCGGAAAAACAGTTTATCCTTAATTATCGGGATGTTGATGCCCAGACCAAATTCGCGGGCATTTAAATTGCCAACCCCTGCCGTAGCAAATCCACTCCATTCATTTTTCGCCTTTTTACTGGTGATCTTGATTACTCCGGCTAGGGCATTTCGTCCGTAAAGTGTTCCCTGAGGCCCCCTCAGCACTTCTATTTGTTCTACATCGGTCAGTGATAGCGGGAAAGCGTAGGTAGTGAAGTAGGGCACATCGTCTATGTACAAACCGACACTTGGCGTAAAATCTATGGTAGATATACCTCTACTGGCGATTAGGGTAAATGATCCGATAGTTCCGTCATCGTAGGTTCTGAAATTAGGAGCGATGCTATTAAGCTCCGTAAATTGTTTTACTTGTAGCTGCTCAATCTGTTTAGCTTCCAAAGCCGAAACCGAAGCAGCTGTTTTCTGGATGTTCTGCAATCGGCGATCAGCCGTCACAATAATTTCGTTAAGCTGGGATGGCACTTGGGTCAGGGCAAAATCAACCGTCAACGACTCATTGGCTATACTCACCGCTTGTTGTCTTTTCTCAAATCCCACAAAGGCGACTTCCAGAAAGTATGAGCCTGGCCTTAAGTCAGTAATTTCGTAAGTGCCGTTAGCCTCAGCAATGGCGCCTTTGGTCGTTTGTAGTATGCGCACGGTAGCTCCCGGTAGCGGCTTTCCTTCTTTATCTTGTACGGTGCCTTTTAAAGTGACCGATTGAGCCGCGACTGATAGCGTGGCGAGTACCAAGATATTAGCCAAAGCAAATGCAATTAGGTTGCGTGTAGATGAATAATGTAGTAATTTAACCATTTGGTCTAGTTGTTATTTAGATTAATTCTAAATAATTGTTATCTTGATGCAAGAATAGCCATAAGACACCCAAACCGTTTACGCAAACCGGATTTTGTTTTTACGAATTTGGGATATCAACGAATCCCTCATGAGAACTACCCTAACAACTGACGACCTCGCCGAAATCATTCATGACCAAGCTTACCCACAAAACTTCGCCGCTGACTGTGGGCTATCCGAGAATGTGATTAACACCCGCTACAAAGGCACCCAAGCGCATATTCAAGAGGTTCATTTTGATGGGGTAATGATTCATCATGGTCACTACTCATTTCAGGATGACTTTACTATCGTAGGTGGTTTTGACCAACCTATGTTAGAAATGCATTTTAATCTAATGGGTCGCTCAGGAGGGCAGACTACTGGCTTCCGTGAAGAGATCTTTGTCGAAGATGGAGAACATGCTATCATCTACATGCCTGAGCCTACCGGACGCTTTCATTTTGAAGCGAATATGCGTTTGGAAGCAGTGGAAATCTGTTTCACCCCTCAGTATTTTCAGCGCTTTCATAACCAGACCTGTCAGATTATTGACCAGTTTATGGAGTCCATAGAAAAGCAGCAACCGCTTCGTATGCCGAACAATGGAAAAATAGATCCACTAATGCAGCATACGGTACAGCAGCTCGTCCAGAACCCTTTCCAGGGATCAGTACGGCGCTTGTATATAGAAGCGAAGGTATTGGAACTCTTATCTATTCAATTAGCCTCTTTTGAGAAGTTAATGGGAGGCTGTCACTGTGGCCAAACCTCCGAACCCGATCAGGAAAAACTCTATCATGCCAAAAAGCTGCTGGAGGAGCGACTACACAATCCGCCTACTATTTATGAGCTATCCCACTTGGTAAGCCTTAATGAGTTTAAGCTTAAAAAAGGGTTTAAGGCACTATTTGGGAATACTATATTTGGGTATTTAACTGACTACCGGCTAGGCTTTGCCCGCCAATACTTACTAGAAACCGATAAACCCATCGCCGATATTTCTGATATGATTGGCTACAGCCAGCAGCAACACTTTAGCACCGCGTTTAAACGAAAATACGGAATTACACCTCGTGATTTGAGGAGGTGAGCTTTGTATAAATTCAACTTTTGCCATTGGGGTGCCCACTGTCACTCATCTTCTTAATCTTTGCCGAATCCTAATTTGATGGTCTGGAAAATCCGCTAAGGCAGCAAACTATCAGCAAAATCACCTCTTTGAAGTAGTTTTGACAGACACGATTTACCAAAATTTATTTTCCAACATAGAAAGTAGCGACATGCCAGCGGCCGCTCCCGAAATAAAGAGATTCCATTCCCGATGTTTTGCGCCAATAACATTCAGGAAGAGAAAGGATACACTGACAATAGCCAGTACCACTAGCAGCTGTCCGAGTTCAATACCAATATTAAAACCCAGTAAGGGTATTAGAATAGTAGTTGGATCCATGAGTAGTGCCTTGAAGTAATTAGAAAAGTCCATACCGTGAATGATGCCGAAGAACAAAGCCATTGCGTAGTTTCTCCCCATTTTTTTAGGTGTTTCAGCGGAATTTGAACCTAATACGTTATTAAGGGCAGTAATAAATATGGTGGTAGGGATCAGGAATTTGATAATGTTGGAAGGAATTGTGAAGATGTCTAGCGAGGCAAGGACCAATGCGACGCTGTGACCGATGGTAAACGCAGTGACTAGGATGAGAATATTTCTCCATTGTTGGATACGGTAGATGGCACAGAGGGCTATTAGAAAAAGGATATGGTCGTAGCCGGCCAGATCGGAGATATGCTGGAAACCTAGCTTGAGGTAAAATTGAAACGGATGCATATCAGAATGCCAGTTGGTGAACTGCGGTTTTTTTATTGAGCATCAGGCTTTTAGATTCTCCTCGGGCGTGGACGTAAACGATGTTGTTTTGATCGAAGAACAGGTCGGTGAAAACTGCATTTTTGATTTCCAATGACGCTAATGGCGGACGTTGCTGGTGCTCGAAGTAGACCCACAAAGCGGTGTTATCCCCTTCACCGCTTAATTTCTTATGTTTAATTTGCAGGTCTACTAGCTGACCGTTGACCTTTACGTAGAAAAATCGGTTCAGATAGTCGAGCAACATCGGGTTTGCTTGGGCTGACTCCTGGGGTTGGCAAAAAGCCAGCTCATTACTGTAGGGATCAAAAACGATAGCTTCGTTCACATCGGTTAGAAAGAGCTTGAGATTGATAGTCAGCATCTGTTTATCAGACAAATATTCAATCTCGCACAGCGACAACCTCAGAGGGTGAGCTATCGCCGTGATGGCTGGTCCTAATAACCCCACTAGAATGAATACAAATAATAATCGGTGCAAAACCTAAAAATTGATCACTCAGGAAGATGCACCGGATTGTATCTGTTCGGCAACCGCCTGAACCTCTTTGAAGACCCGAATTAAATTACCACCCCAGATTTTCTCAATCTCTTCTTCCGTGTACCCCCGTTTCACCAGTTCTACCGTAATATTCATCACTTCACTGGCATCAAATACCCCCTCAATTCCTCCACCTCCATCAAAATCACAACCAATACCGACGTGATCAATGCCCGCTATCTTAGCAATATGATCAATGTGATCGGCAACGTGTTCTACCATGGCTGGAGGGTTCGGGTATTTCTCGTTGAGTTCCTGAAAGGATTGCCGAAGGGCTGCTCGTTCTTCGTCAGTCATTTCACTGATTGCTGTCATGGTAGCTCGTAACTCGGCTACCGCAGAATCTCGCTGCGGGTTAGGCGGGGCTTCCCGAAGATAATCGGCAAGCATGGTGAGTTGTACCACCCCGCCGTTTTCTGCCATAAGCTTCAACATTTCATCCGTCATATTACGCTCGTGATTGGTCACGGCCCGGGCATTGGAGTGACTAGCAATAATTGGGGCTTTGGATAGAGCAATGGCATCGTAGAATACACTGTCATTACCGTGAGAAACATCGACCATTATACCCAAACGGTTCATCTCCTTCACCACTTCTTCGCCAAAAGTACTGATCCCCCCGTGTTCGGGTCCATCCGGATCAGTAGCCGAATCGGCTAAATCGTTGTTAGCTGAATGCACCAGCGTAATATAGCGTACTCCTTTGTCGAAGTACTCGGCAACGTTAGAAATATCCTGGCCAATAGGATAGCCATTTTCAATACCGATATAAATCGCTCGTTTACCCGCTTTTTCCAGTGTATAAGCATCATCGGGGTTGACAGCTAGTCCAACAATATCAGAATTCTTTTCAGTAGAAGTTACGATGGAATCGATCATTTGCAGACACAGCGCTTTGGCGCGGGTGTTACCGTCGTCATCTCGGATGTCTTGGGCTACAAATGCCGCAAAGAAAATGGCATCCAACCCGCCTTCAATCATCCGGGGATAGTCCACCTTGGAGCCCGTTTCTCGAGGATCATGTCGTTCGGCCATATCGAAACCTGGCTCAATCATACGCAAGGGAGTGTCGGCGTGCGTATCAAGGGTGAGCACTCGCTTGTGGATGGCAAGCGCCCTTTGGGTCAATTCTTCTTCGGTTTCCTCTTCTGCCTCAGGGGCAGTCTGTTTGGCGGTACAACCGAATAACAATAGCACGAATAGAAGCGAAAACACAGGATAATTCCTAAGTGAGGTATAAGACATAGATGTTAGATTAGGGAAGGACTTAATTTTGGTAGTTAGTATGTGGACTTAATTGTATTGATGAAAAGTATCTATAATACAAGAAAATGAAAACAAAATTTTTTATTCGATCGAAATTGCCAGATAAAATTTTAAATATCTTGCTCAGTGCAATTTATAAAAAAAGGAGAAAAGAATAAGGTTATTGGAGATTTATTAGCAGGAAGGGCAAAGAGTAAGGTGGGGAAACATATATCCCCACCTTACTCTTTACTCATAATTCTGCGCTCACCGTTAAGATGAAAAACTACAATCACTATTCATGAAATAAGACCAAGACCAAAGTAGCTGAAACAACTTATTCACAATTACAAAAAGAATTAAATACTAAGCTTTATTCCCCCGTTGACCACGAATCCATCTACCGGAGCGTAAATGTCTCGGAATATTGGGTCAGTCACCGGACCAGTAAATATGGTATCAAAACGGGTCTGGCGGGTGTCCAAAAAGTTCTCAAAGTTAAGGAACAGCGAAAAACGAGAGAATACTTTCTCCATCATCAGCCCGCAAATCCAATAAGACTGCCCAGTAGTCCCGTCGGAAAGGGGTTGGGGGCTGAAGTAGTAGGCTTCCAAACCGATACGTCCCTTGCCGTGTACCTCGTAGACCAGTACGTTGTTGAGCCGATGCCGAGCGGTTAGTGGCAGCGGAGTTACTTCATCGCCGAAGTGCCGTTTCACATCGGCGAGGGTGTAGCCAATAAACAGTTTGAACTGCTGGTACTGCAATTTGAGATTAGTCTCCATTCCTCGGGACAATACATAGCCATCCGCGTTGCGAAAAGAATAAAACCCCTCTGAAGTGTGGGTGAGCAACAATGGATCGGTCAGTTGGGTGATGAAAAATAAATGGTTGACCGAAAAAGCCACCTGATCCTGAAATAGTCCAGTTCGGTAGTTTATATCCCAGTTCCCTCCGATGGATCGCTCTAGCATGGTAGATTCCGTGATGATAGGTAGCACTTGTTGGAACTGTCGTTCCTCGGCCTCTTCGGTGAAAATAGACGGAGTTTTATAGCCTAGTCCGCCGCCCAGACGGGAGGTGAGTTGAGGCGATACCTTCAGCAAAGCGGAAATTCGGGGAAGCGCCACCCACCCGTAATCTACCACATAATCTCCCCTTAACCCGGCTTCTAGCGTGAACTGCTCGGAGAATAAGTAGGTACTCTGTACGAATCCCCCGGCAATGGTCTGATCCTGATCTCGGTCTTGAACGAAAGACGATGTTTCCCGGAACCGGTCGGTCCACAGATTCAATCCGGTAATCCACTCAAACTTATCGGTGCTAACCTGATAATTTATTTCGGAAAAAGATGCCAACTGGTATCCGGTAAAGCGGTAGTCCGGAACTTCAATATCGCGATCAAATACATTGAAACTACTTTTGAAAACTAAGGATTGATGCTCATTGAAACGATGGGTTAGAGAAAGCTGACTGGTCGTTCTTCGGGTATCGTTACGCTCAAAATAGCGGTTGGGGTTTTCGGCAGGCTCCTCGATGTATTGCAAGTCGCCGCCCAGTCGGTCTTCGGTGCTTAGATTGAGTCCTAGGCTCACTTCCGTCGCTTCACTGGGGTACCAGTAGAGTATGGGATTCAGCGTATACCGCTCGAACTGGGGAATGGCGGTGAGTCCTATATCTGCCGGGTCGTAGGGAGCATTACTGTTGCGGGAAGCAAATACAGTGAGGCCGTATTTCTTCCACTTTTTACCGTAAAAGCCGCTTAGATCTAAGCCCCCGGCCGAAGTGAGATTAACCATAAAATCGGTCACCCGCTCATCGGCGGGGCGGCGGGAAATCAGGTTAATTAAACCAGCAATGGCTCCGCCTCCGTAGAGCGTAGACGCACTCCCTTTGATCACCTCTACCTGCTGTAAATCCAAGGGAGGAATTTGCATAATACTCAACCCCCCGGAGAATCCGGCGTACAATGGAAATCCATTGCGGAGCAACTGGGTGTACCTTCCCTCCAGTCCCTGAATACGGATGCTGGAGTTAGCCGAAGTAGCGGACGTTTGCTGGGTTTGGATACCGGTGCTTTCGTTGAGGAGCATCCGAATATCACCAGGTTTCATATTAGCTTTTTCGGCCAGTTCCTCGCCAGCGATGATCTCCACTCGGGTAGGTACATCCGCGATGGTACGACTACTTCGGGTAGAGGTTACCGTAATCTCTTCCAGTTCCTCTTCATGGGAGTGCAATTCTACTGTGCGGGTTTGACCATCATCCTCGGGAAACTGGAGAGTGATGGATTGATCTTCGTAACCCACAAACCGAAAAACGATCTGTACCGAGCCGTTGGGAAGGTTGTCGAACTGTACTTGGCCATTGACATCGGCTACCTGTCCTTGAGGGTCACCTTTAATTTGAGCGGTAGCTCCCACTAATGGTTCTTGGCTGTGGTGATCTTTCACGATAGCCGTGAATCGATGTTGAGCCCATAAGCTCCCGGATAGGCCGATCAGGCAGAGCCCTACTATTATTTTTTTCATGGTATAATCAATAAAAATGAGTGTTCACCCTCAGGTGAAGAAAAATTGCAATAAGAATGTATGAGCACTCCGAATCGATGACCTGCGGATAGCCACAAGTATCAGTAGCATGACAGCATAATCCTCTAGCGACTTCCGAATTAGGATTGATCGTTAGTGGTAGGGTAATGAAGCTGACGAATTACTTATGAGTGCAGGGAAGGTGAGATAGACTGGGGCGGCTGCCACACTGGGGATAACCAAGCCGATGCCCAATGAGACATTACAAAAAAAGAGGTGGCCTGATCGGGCGCTAAAGGCATAGCCTTTTGGGATAAAAAAGTAGATAGACTGGCTACAAAGCCACTGCAATTCCCACAAAGCACGAATGGGGAGCAGTTTTGATCTTGAGCGTCAGAAGGATATTCTGAAGAATCATGATCGTGATGATGCTCTGCCGCAGTATCGGAACAGGGGTCATCAAAGCAGAGGTCATCTTCCCAACAGCAGGGGGCAATTGACAAATAAAGCACCCAGAGAGAATATGTGAAGATTAGCACCCGCATTGAGCAAAAGTAAAATAGGAAACAGTAGGGTACAAATGTTACGCTGGTTTTGTAAGCACTGTTTAGTTTAAGCTAAAACATTCCCTATTAATGAAATCGAGACAAGCGTCGCGAAAAATATCTTCCGGCTTTTTATAAATTTTTGCGTTTATCTTTATCTGGCCAGCAAACCGATTGCTTAACTTGGGTTGCAACTCCTTTACTTTCATATTCAAATAATATGAAAGAATGGGGATGCGAAGATCAGATGATTTCCATTGCAATTTTAACCGCTCCTTTTGCTTGGCAATTTCATAGTAGAAATTGTCCAGTCCATGTAAGTTGGCAAATTCTTGATTTCCTAGCGCATCAATAACTATTCGGTTGTCAGAGGATAGGACAAACGTGATCTCTCGGATATTCTCCGTTTCTATCAAGTCATTTATTTGCCGCGCCATATCGTTGTCAAATTTTACAGAATTCCCGAGCGAAGTACAGTAGTAGTTTTCCTGCTTGAACGTGTTGTTAATTAGAGGTTCAAGGTGATCAGTTGGGCAAATAAAATAGAGATGCTTCCGCATGTTGCACGGCGTTTCATGGCAGATGGAACGACATGATATGGGTGGATTTACTATTCATCATTCCGTTCACCTCTCCAAAAAATTAAGAAGTAGTAATCAATTACTTGTCTCAAAGACTTTTTACATCAATTACTTCAAAGTTGCGGGCATCAAAGTAATCATCTAACCCGTAGTCGGTATTGATGATAATTCCGCCCAACAGCGTTACTTTATCTACATGAAATTCATCTTTACAGTCTTTCAGGTACTCATGGACTTTCTTATCGATGATTTCATAAGCCGCTTCGGTAATGGCTTTTTCGGGGTTGTCACTCGCCAAGATTCGTTCTTGGTAAGGCAGTAGGCTTTCTTCCAGCTTCATTTGCTGGTAGTCTTCTTCCTTTAATACCGGTTTATAATCGCCGCCTTGGAATCTACTCAATGCTAGCATGAGAGCTCCACAAGAATTACCTTTGTGATCTTGACGGGGTCGGTACATCTTACCCAAGTCGCCCTCTAATGTGGCACCGATATGAGGGCCATAAAAAATAAATGCGCTCCCATCGTCAGGAATATGATGAGCAAAGGCAGTCATACCGGTTTGTCCGGCAAAAGGTAAGCCGCCCAATCCCCCCATAATGAATGGACCAAATAGCACATTGAAAAACATGGTAGAGGGCACGTTTATATCATCGGAACACAACGAGGTGGCCATTAACGCTTTGGAAACATCGATATGGTGTTCAAGTTGCATTTTTCCCAAGTAATGGATGGAGGTATCTTTTGCATCTATGGCATTGGGAAAGTAACCTTTCACAATCTGGTCAAACTTTCTTTGTAACATAAGTGGGTAAGATTAGTGTAAATTTTAAATACTCGATCCTAAGTATATACCGGCCAATTATCTTCAAAACGGTGACCAGCAACTACGGCTCTTCCTTCTAGGCTATTCACTAAGCACTTACGCAGTTCTCGGCTAATGGCTTCTTCGTCTAAATCTTGACCGATAATTACCAACTCATTCATCCGGTCGCCCCATTGCTCATCCCACTTTTCCATGATGGCTTGGCGGCTTTCTACGTACCCTGGGTTCAGCATTCTTTCCAACTCAGGTACCGATGCCCACCAGCGACCGTAAGCATCCGCTCGAATCGAACCCCCTGCTTGGCTCCAAATTAGCGCTTGGTCAGGACGAGAAGCCAGCCAGAACAATCCTTTACTGCGTATGACATTGCCTGGCCAATCGCGGTTAACGTACTGCCAGAAACGCTCGGGATGAAAAGGTCGGTGATCCCGAAAAACAAATGAAGAAATACCGTATTCTTCCGTTTCGGGGGTGTGCTCATTATTCAGTTCTTTAAGCCAACCCGCGGACTGCTCGGCCCGGTCGTAGTCGAACATGCGGGTGTTGAGAATTTCTTTAGGATCTACTTGACTATGCGTGGTGCGGATGATGCGGGCTTCAGGGTTAAGCTTGGTAAGCACTCCTTCTAACAGGCGTAGCTGATTCTCATCTACCAAGTCGGTTTTGTTAAGCAAAATGACATTGGCAAACTCTACCTGATCGGTCAGTAGGTTCACGATGGTGCGCTGGTCTTGGGCATCATCGGTCATGTGGCGATCCAAGATGGTATCAGCACTGCCGAAATCTCGAAAAAAATTGAAAGCATCCACCACAGTCACCATCGTATCCAGGCGACTGAACAGGGTAAGATCAAACAGTTCATCTCCGGTAGCAAAAGAGAAGGCCTGAGCGACGGGTATCGGCTCAGAAATACCCGTGCTCTCGATAAGTAAGTAGTCAAACTTCTTCATCTTCGCTAGCCGCTCTACCTCGATCATCAGGTCTTCGCGCAGGGTACAACAGATACAGCCATTGCTCATCTCCACCAGTTTCTCATCAGTGCGAGAGAGCTTGATCTCGTTTTGCACCAGTTGGCCGTCTACATTTACCTCACTCATGTCGTTGACAATCACGGCTACTTTCAATCCTTGGCGGTTGTGTAGTATGTGGTTGAGCAGCGTGGTTTTTCCCGCTCCCAGAAAACCACTAAGCACGGTTACCGGTAATTTTTCAGTTTCAAGCATGTTGTTCGGTGTTTTCGGGAGAATGAATACAATCAGGAAACGTTGCTTGGGCTTGTCGCACTTGTTTCCAGTTGATTAGATGGGCGATAGCAATTAGTACCGCTCCAGAAGAAGTAAGTACGGCTTCCGGTTCTAAAAAACGAGCGGCACCGATTAGCAAAAAACCGAGTAGGACAAGAATCAATGCCAATGGCTTGCGGTGGTGTCTCCGATAGCCAGGTATTAAAGCGTAGCAAGCAATACCAAAACTTATCAAAATTAAGGCGTACTCTACCCAGGGATTACGCAGGAACTGAAGTCCCGCCAGTGGGGCTAGTGTGAGCAAAAAAGGTAAGGCGGCACAATGTACAGCACATAGCAGCGAGGCACTGAAGCCCATAAAATCCGGGTGAAGCCCTACAAATTGATTCTTCATGTTAGATTGGTTTTGGTGCAATGAAATTGCAAATATAGCGGTAATTACAACTAATGCAACATTGTTGCGTTTGATAAAAATTAACTATCTTGTATTGCGTCTGTCATCAATAGTAAGGGCCAAAGTATATTACAGAAAAATTAGGTAAGATTGCACGAGTATACTTCCCGAAAGCGATGGATGCTAAAGATACTACTCAATAAAATATGGAAGCTATTATTGCCGTTGTCGGCTTTTTAGGAGCAGGAAAAACTACACTGCTAAGACAGTTAGTGACTAGCTATCTTGATGTAGACTGGAATCCGTTCATCATCTTAAATGATTATGAAAATGCTAATCTTGATGTGCAGCAATTTCTGGAGCAAATGGAGGCAAAATCGGTCAGAGCGCTCAGTGGCAGTTGCATTTGCTGTAGCGGCATACAAGAGCTGAGAGAATTCGTCAACAGTATCCCGGAGCGCAAGAACGGTGTTACGCTTATTGAAGCCAATGGTACTTCTGATTCCTGTACACTAATGGGTTTTCTCGGGGTTGGACTCAACGATCGTTTTTTACCACCCATTCAAGTATCGGTGGTAGATGTCAAAAACTGGCAACAACGCGGAGAGCACAATGAACTGGAAGCAAATCAGATTCAGGTATCTTCTCTGATTGTATTAACACATCTTGAAAACGTATCGGCGGATAGACGAACTTTCGTGATTAAGGATCTCCAGCGACTCAACCCGTTGGCTGAAATTATTATCGCAGACGAAGTTGATGTTTCCCTTCTGCCTAAGCTCTTACCTTCTAAAAACGATGCGGAAAAGCTCGATCACCTTAAAGCTCACTGGGCTTCCTGTTCGGCTGATTTACCCAATTTGCCCGACCTAGCGTGCATTTATCATTTATGCGAAAGACTTCCTGAGAGCATCCTCAGGGTAAAGGGTTGTACCCAAATTGGGAATGAAGAGCGATTCACCTACTTTGAGCGAACCCCCGATGGAAAAGTGTATGCCAGGCCATATAACGGGGTGCCAATTACTGGACCAAAATTACTAACCGTTGGGCCTGGAAGTGAATTATCACTACTTCAACACGCTATCAAAAGTAGCCTCATTGAGGTAGAATCACGCACTCAATAAGAATGGAAACCTTATAAGTTTTTCTATTTTTCTACTATCTGGACAGCCGATGATCCGCTGGGTGATCGGCCTTTATCCTCTAAATCTAATTTACAGCTCCTCTACTTCGGTTTTGCTCGTTGAACATTCAAGGCAAGTGCCCTCCATCAAGAAATACATCTCACCGATGTCGTATTTTTCCAGCTCTGCTAAGTACTCCTCGGGTAAACAAGGTAGACAAACTACTTTCCCGCACTCGTTGCATCTTAGGTGAGGATGGGTACTAACGTTGTGATGGTCGGTGTGGCCGAACATGTACCTCCCAATACCTTTATGATCAACCACCTTTAAGATCAGTCCTATCGACTCAAAGGTATGAAGCGTACGATAGATAGTCACTCGGTCTACAGATATAGACAATTGTTTTTCAATCTCTGCTAACGCAAAAGCATTGGGGCTTTTCATCAAAAGTTCTAATAGTACCACTCGCCCATTGGTAATACGTTGTCCATGCTGCTTTAAAATGTCCGTGGCACTTTTTCTACTCATTTCCTTGATTTAGATGAGCTGGTAAAATTCATTCCGTAGGTCAATGTCAACAAATTTCCCCCCGTATTCTAGGGTAGTAGTACGGCTGGTTTTATCATTCACTCCCCGTGTAGATACGCAAAGGTGCTCAGCTTCTACTACTACAATCACATCTTCAGTTTGCAGGGCATCTTTGAGTTCATTGAATATTTGCAGGGTCATGCGCTCTTGCACCTGCGGCCTTTTACCATAATACTCTACCACTCTGTTGATCTTGGATAAGCCTATTACCTTACCCGAAGAAATGTAGGCAATGTGAGCCTTCCCTACAATAGGCAAAAAATGATGTTCGCAAGCTGATGTAAAAGTGATGTCTTTCTCTACCAACATTTTGTTGTACTGATACTTATTATCGAACACTGAAAGCGAGGGCTTATTTTCGGGATTGAGTCCCTCAAAAAGTTCTTTCACGTACATTTTGGCCACCCGGTAAGGGGTACCTTTCAGACTGTTATCGGTTAGGTCAAGCCCTAACTCTTCCATGATACCACCAAAGAGCTTTTCGATATTAGCCATCTTCTCCTCGTCCGTTTTCACAAAGGCATCTTCTCTTAACGGAGTTTCTACAGAGGTCATAACATGATTGTCCCCATTAAGATCGTGATGATTTCTTTCTATTAATTTTTCGTCTATTTTCATTGCTAGTGTAAATTCTCAATAAATTGAAGTGTATTGCTTTCAGTATCCACATTCCTGTAAAAACAGGCTTTGCGGTGCTTGCCGTGCTCGTTGTAGGTATGGCATACCCCCTCGCCTTGTAAGGTAACTTGGTACACGAAAGCATCCTGATCGCAATCAATCAATATGTTGTCTATTTTTAGAAAATCTCCTGAGGTTTCTCCTTTTACCCAAAGTTGGTTACGGGAAGTGCTCCAGAAGGTAGCCAGGCCCGTCTGTATCGTCTGCCGTAGTGCTTCTTCGTTGATAGATGCCAGCATCAGAAGTTGTCCGGTGTCGGTTTCCTGTACGGCTACTGGTAGCAGGCCTCCGCGCTTATCAAACTGAGGTGTGATCTGAAGTCCTTCTTCTAGGTCTATCGCTGCACACTTATCTACCGAACTCATACGTATTTATTATTCTCTTATTTGGTTGACTTCTTCGGCTATTGCCTTGATTTCTTCTAGCAGATGCTGCTGAACTTGTAAGTGCTGCTCCGGGGTTAGGTTCGTTTGCTCACCATGATCATGGTCGTGGTCATGGTCATGCCCCGAGTGGTCGTGATCCGAATGATCGTGTTCGTGCTCAAAACCGGGTACTTCCACTAGCTGTTCATCCCACTCTTCCAGCGAGCGACTGATAGAATCCAAATCTGCTTTGTAGGTACTTACAAACAAGGAGTCTTCATTGGCTTTCAGTTGATCTATTTGCTTATCTGTCGTCTGACGAATTTTTACGGCCTGCTGATGAAGCTCGAAGGCTTGTTGCAAATTTTCATCTGTTTTCTTGCTATCTCCACAGGCTACTACTAGAGCCATCATTCCAAGGGTAAGTATGAATGGCTTACAACCGTTGAAGAAAGGTTTTCTCTGTATCATTTGACTTGAGTTATAGATAGTTTATTTCTACTATTTTACACTACTTTCTTGGTGACCAACTACCTGGGTTTCATTAGTAGACTGATCGTTTTCACAGCATCCCGCTTCACAACGACATTTCCTTAAGTTTACCAAATGCAAGACGACCAAAGCAAAAGCAGGAAGGTACACCATATCGATGGGGAATTCTATACCCTCGAAACGTTCATTTAGGATAAAAAAAGAGAGCAATAGTAAAGCGACAACTAGGCTGATCTTTATCCATCTAAAAGTAGATTGCTGAACTGTCCTGAAGACAGCTACAAAGGAAATACTTAGAAATAATAGATCCAGCCAACCCCACCATTCATAGCCTCCTTGATGGGTAGCTGAGCAAGCAGGAAATGCCACCAACAAAAAAGGGGTGGCCACGCAATGAAGCATACAGAGTGCTGAACTAAGCATACCTAGTTCGTCTGACTTTTTGTTTAGGATAGTTGTCATATTAAATTAATGCAATACCATTGCAAATATAAAGCTAATTACAATAACTGCAACCTTGTTGCGTTTGGTAATTTTACTCATTACTTTTGGCTCGAATACGACGTTGATGTTCAAGACTTATTCACTGTCTTTTGCTTATAACCAGCAAGTAAGTTTCCACTTCCCGGATATTGAGCTGGATGCTGGGGAAAATCTGCTGATATTGGGTGAGTCAGGGATTGGTAAAACCACCTTATTGCACCTGATGGCGGGGTTATTACAACCTCAATCAGGTCGGGTAGAACTCATGGGTACTCTCATTCATGAACTTTCTTCAAGTCAATTGGATCGTTTTCGGGGCAGCCATATTGGTTTGGTGTTTCAACGACCCCACTTCGTTCGTGCCCTTTCTTTGCAGGAAAACCTAGCTTTGGTGCAACATCTGGCTCGGAAGCCAGTGGACAAATCGCGCATTAAAGAAGTGCTCGATGGCTTGGGAATTGGTCATAAGTTATCCGAAAAACCGCATCGGCTCAGTCAGGGCGAGCAACAGCGGGCGGCCATTGCTCTGGCGGTGATTAACCGTCCCCAACTTATTCTGGCCGATGAACCTACCTCTAGCCTGGACGATAAAAACGCCAATCGGGTAGCCCGCCTGCTACAAGAACAAGCGTTCACTACTGAGGCGCAGTTAATCATCATCACCCACGACCAACGGTTAAAAACGCAGTTTTCCAACACCCTGACATTATGAGTATTTTCCGCCTCAGCTTACGCAACATGACCAGTCGCCCGCTCAGCACTACCCTGAGCTTGGTACTGCTAACACTAGGCGTAGGCATGATCGCTCTGCTGCTGCAGGTGAACCGACATATTCAGCAGCAGATGGAAAACAATGTACGGGGTATCGATATGGTGGTGGGCGCCAAAGGCAGCCCTCTGCAACTAATTCTCTCGGCAGTCTACCACATTGATGCCCCTACAGGAAATATTGCCCTGCACGAAGCAGAACGACTCCAAAATAATCGGCTAGTGGCTTCTGGTATTCCTCTTTCTTACGGAGATAGTTACCAAGGCTATCGGATTGTCGGTACCGATCATCAGTACCCCAAACTCTACGTCGCCACGGTCGTTGAAGGGCAGCTCTGGCAAGCTCCTTTTGAAGTGACGGTGGGGGCCACAGTAGCCAACCTCCTGAACCTGAAGATTGGTGATAATTTTGTGGGGGCGCACGGACTGACCGAAGGAGGGGAAGTACACGATGAACATGCGTATCAGGTAGTGGGCATATTTGACTACACCAATTCGGTACTGGATCAATTGATTCTTACTGCTACCGAAAGCGTATGGGCGGCTCACCACCACGAAGAAGAGTCAGATACTACTGCCTCCACCGAAAATGAAAGCCATGCTCATGAAGAAGGCGAAAAGGATCCTGAACATCACGAATATGAAGAAGGGGAAGAACATCATGAGCACGAAGAGGCGCGAGAAATTACCGCGATGCTGGTGAAATTCCGAAGCCCGATGGGGATGGTACAACTTCCCCGAAGGGTGAACGAAGATACCAATATGCAGGCCGCAGTGCCCGCTTACGAGATAAGTCGGTTGTTCAGTCTGATGGGAGTTGGGGTAGATACGCTCAGTACCATTGCGCTGGTGATTATGGCGGTATCGGGTCTTAGTGTTTTTATTAGTCTGTTCAATGCCTTGAAAGATCGGCAGTACGAAATGGCTTTAATGCGAACCTACGGAGCCAGCCGTTGGCAATTGGTGGGTCTAGTACTCCAGGAGGGTTTATTGTTGACCTTGGCAGGCTTTTCGCTGGGTATTTTGGTAAGCCGCCTGGGGCTATGGCTCATATCCGGTCTGATGGAAGCGAGCTACCACTACTCCTTTTCGGGATGGGGCTGGATGGCCGAAGAATGGTGGTTACTGGCGAGTGCTTTAGCTATTGGGCTGCTAGCTTCCCTAATTCCGGCGATTCGCGTATTTCGTATTAACATCTCCAAAACATTAGCTGATGCTTAGACTGACGATTATATTTTTGCTGTTTATCGCTACTCCGGGTTGGTCACAAACCGAAATTACCTGGCTAACCCTAACAGATGTAAAATTCACCCGAAAATACTTTGAGGAGGTAGATGAATACCTCTTTTATCCTCAATTCGGAGCTACAGTGAAATCCTTGGAAGGCACCGAAGTGTACCTGCAGGGTTATATGCTGCCGATTGCCCCAGAAGAAAATATTTACATTCTTTCCCGCTATCCCTTTGCGTCCTGTTTTTTTTGTGGCGCCAGCGGCCCTGAATCTATTGTGGAGTTACAGCTTAAGCCTGGTCATCCGAAGTTCCAAATGGACCAGACGGTGACTATCCTAGGCAAATTACGGCTCAACCAGGACGATATTAATTTTTGCAATTACATATTCGAGGAGGCTGAGGTCTACGAAGAGTGATTGGTGTTGTTTGATGAATGTCAAGATTTACTAACTACTTTTTCCGGTTACTATTAGGCAAATCTATCATTAATCATCAGCCTCTCTTACCGCTACATATTTTCGCTCATGCCCAATAAAAAGATAAAAAAGCTAACTCGGTGGATGCTTTGGATCCACCGCTATACCGGATTTGGGCTGAGCCTGCTTTTTCTGTTTTGGTTTCTGTCGGGCTTTGTGATGATGTATAAAGACTTTCCATACCTGAGCCGGACAGAAGCACTGGAGCGGGCAGAAAGCGTCCCTTCACCATCAACGTGGGTTACCCCTCGTGAACTGTCCCTTAAGCATGACCTCCCGCCAGAGGGTTGGGAATCCATAAAGGTAGTGGCTCTCGGAGGGCGACCGGTGTATCGTCTTCAGGATAAAGCGGGCAAATTCTACTGCTTCTTTGCCGACGACGGAGAGAAAGTGCCTCCTATTAGTGAAACCGAAGTGAGAAGTATCATTAGTCGCTTTACCGGAAGTGAAGCCACGATAGCTAGCGTCGAAGAGATGAGCGAATTAGATCAGTGGACACCCCGCACCCGCTTTTTACCTTATCTGCCTGCGTACCGAGTACATCTGAATGATGATAAGGGAACAGTATGCTACGTTTCTTCCGTCACGGGAGAAGTATTTCAAAAGCTCAATACAGCGGATAAGATTTGGGCGTGGCTGGGGGCAATTCCCCATTGGATTTATTTTAAAGACTTACGAATCCGCACCCAACTGTGGCGGGATGTGGTGGTGGCGCTCAGCATCGTAGGCACAGTGATGTGTGCCGCAGGGCTGTATCTGGGTATTATTCGGGTACGACGTAAGAAGCAGCGTCAGTGGGCGTTTAGCCCTTACAAAAAGGTGTGGTTCAAATGGCATCACTACACGGGCTTTGCGTTTGGGTTATTCACCTTCACTTGGATATTGAGTGGTCTCTTCTCGATGAATCCCTGGAAATGGAGCCCTTCCACCAGCCTTAACGAACAAGCACGGACTACTTGGCAAGGAGGTGTGCTAACGCCATCACTATTTACGCTAAGCCCCCACCAAGCACTGGTCGCTTTGGAAAACATCAACCCAAAGATCAGCGAATTAGTACTGACGCAATTTGCCGGAAAACCCTACTATCAACTACGGATGGCGGATGGTAGCCATCAACTGCTCCTCGGCGACCGGATATATCCGCCGCTTGATCGCTTGGACACTAAGGCGTACGTCCGCCAGGTGCAGGCTATCCACCCCGAGACTATTTACCCCGAGGCAAAGGATTTGCGAGTGACCGAGTTGATGGATTATGATGCCTATTACTACGACAAGCACCGCACCCGGCCACTGCCGGTGTTGAAAGTCGATCTTAACGATAAGACCAACACGACCTACTACATCGACCCTAGTACGACTGAAGTGCTTATGAAATACGAGACTACGAGTCGGGTCAACCGCTGGGTCTACCACGGATTACATAGCTTAGATTTTCCGGCCCTATTCTTCCGAAGACCTCTGTGGGATCTGGTGGTAATCACACTCATGTTAGGTGGCATCAGCGTAAGTGTAACCGGACTTATGCTTACTTGGAAGTGGGGGAAGAGGAAGATACTTGGCAAAGTAGCAATAAAAGGAAACAGGCGTTACCCAGAGGCAAGTAGCCAGCGGGTCAGTCAATAGATGTTACTTCTTGGTGGTATACTTGTTCGTGGTATACTTGTTCAGCAAAACCACCGTGCGTGGCTGTAGAAGCATACCCTCTGTAACCAATCATCTTTTAAAAGCATGCATAATTGGCTAGATTTACCTGACGCATACATGATAAATAAACGCGCTGGTGCGTTTACCTACAAGCAAGAGAAAACGCTATGGCAAAAAAGACATCTATTACATTTTTAATTCTCCTAATAGTTTTTACACAAGGATACTCGCAAGAATTTGAAACATTAAGACTGAAAATAGAGGATATTATAAATTCCAAAAACGCAACTGTTGGAGTTGCAATTAATGGGGTAGAAGTTAGAGACACACTGAGTATCAATGGTCAAAGACACTTTCCTATGCAAAGTGTGTTCAAGTTTCCCATTGCCCTGACCGTTTTATCTGAAATAGATAAAGGCAATCTTTCTTTTGATCAAAAAATTGAAATCAAGAAAAGCGAGTTGTTACCTGGGTTATGGAGTCCAATACGAGAAAAATATCCAGAAGGGGGTACACTTACCATAGCGGAAATTCTAGAATATACCGTTGCTTTAAGTGATAACGTAGGTTGTGATGTACTGCTAAAACTTCTTGGAAAACCTCAAGCGGTGGAAAATTATTTTTCTAGTCTCGGTTTTCAAGATATTTCTGTTAAAATAAATGAAGAGACTATGCAAGGCAATTGGGACTTGCAGTTTCTGAATTGGACAACGCCAAAGGAAGCTAACAGAATACTAGCAACATTTTATGAGAACAAAGATAGGCTACTTTCGAAAGAAAGTCATGATTTTGTGTGGGATGTAATGAAAGGAACCAAAACAGGAGAGAACAGATTAAGGGGACAATTACCTAAAGAAACGGTAGTTGCTCATAAAACAGGCTGGTCAGGTGCCCATAGAGAAACCGGAATAACTGCTGCAGTTAATAATATTGGGATTGTCTTTCTGCCCGATAGAAAGTACTTTACCATAAGCGTTTTTGTTACCGAATCTGCAGAAAGTCTCGAAGCCAACGAGAAAATAATAGCTGATATTTCGAAAGTAATCTGGGATTACTTTACAAACAAACAGCTATAAATTACCTTAGTCAAACATCTACGGGGTCAGTAGGCAACCATGTATAAGTAGCAGTGGCGTCTCCGGCAAATTCGCATTTGGCGCAGAGCTATTCGCAGGATTACTTAACAATAAACTTTTGCGACGCTGACCATTCACTCCAGGTTAACCCTTTTGTTCGGTAGCGTACCCGCCAGTAATAGGTTGTCTTTTCTTTTAAAGAAGTAATTCGTTGTTGGGTTAAATCAATTCCCTTATTTAAATCCCGATTACCGTACCAGTCTTCGTGAGTGTTCCAAATGTCAATGTCAGGATTAGCGAAATTATACGTTCTACTTACCTGCCATTGGGTTTCCCCATGTTCACTATTATCAGTTGGTTTAAAATCTGAAGCAGTCAATATCACATTATCAATATTCACAGTTACTTCTTCAATGGGAGAGATACACACTGGAGTTTCAGGTTTGGCGCTGTATCGCTTAACCTCAATGATATCGCTTACTTCATTGTCCTTCGGATTAGCAACGTCGCCTCTACTTAACCGGATCAATTTAAATTTTGGGTCTTCACCAGCCGCCACCTCCATTACTACAAATCCGTAGTCGCTGTGGCTTACTGAAAACTCATCATAATTGGTTTGTGCATACTCCCCCCATCCGTCAATCTTACCGCCTGCTGTAGCCACATTCACCCACAAGTGGGTATGATCCCTCGATTGGCCTCTTGAGTAACCATGCGTATGACCATAAAAATGAACGGTGGGCTTACCGGTTCGAGCTGAGAATTTTTCTAATTGGAAAATTACATCTCCCGTATAATCCCGTTCTCCATCAATCCATAATTCAGACTTATAGGGATGGTGTAACTGGGCAAATACGAAATCAATATCATCATTTCGCTCAGCATCTTCTAGTACATCCTCCAACCAGTCTAGCTGCTCTTGGATTGTGTAGTCGTCATTTGAGTTAAGGCCAATGATTCTCATATTACCGTAATCCTTGTAGTACCAGTGCTCAAGGTATCCGGGAGTGCCATTATCTGGCAAGTGAAAATAGTTGAAATAGAAATCACTATTGTTTTCGTGATTGCCTAAAACTGGGTAGACCGGAACATAGGGTAGTAGCTTTTTTGACTGACGGAAAAAGTCATTCGTCCAATCAGTATAAACTAATCCATCCTTGGTCAAATCGCCGGGGATAATGACCATTCCCAACTTCTCAAACATGTCTTCTTCATCATTTTCTTGGGATAAGTAGGCCAGTACCCCTTCTTCAACAATTTCTTTGAATTTGTTAGGATGCTCATCGTCTCGCTGCATATCACTCAAGGCAACCAGTTGGAAGGTTTTTTCTTCATCGGGTAGTGGTGGAGTAGTGAAATGATAGATTTCTGATTCAGTTTGACCAGTCATTACCTGATAGTAATAAGTGGTGGAAGGTGACAGATTTTCTAACTTGGCCCGATGTATTTGCGAGGGTCGTTCGTTTACAATGGAAAAGACTCTTTCTGATTGGTTGGCTAACTCTTTGGTAGTCCCCCACTGTACTTTACAGGTACCTCCTTCCGTTGTTTCCCACATAATGTGAATACTAGTGGGAGTAGCATCTTGTAAGTAAGGTTCTACAATAATTTCTTGCCCAATAATCTCGGACACTGATAATAAGATAAAAAGAAATACAAGGAGGGTATAGTGCGTTTTATTTTTCATCATACGTTTTCAATAGATTACCATTCGAAAACAAAAGTATGATAACCACGGGCATGATGAAAAGAATAGTAGTTTATGTAATTATTAAATTTTGCCATTATATACTGAAAGAAGCCCAAGTTTACCAATAATGACCGGTCATAAGTGATACCCTCTACCTCACTACTTTTACCGATCTCACAATTTCCCATCACGCCTCAACCTACCCTACTACCCGTAGTAGCCCTTCGGTATTACCCCGCTCAGGCGAAGGTAGACCACGCACTGCCTGCGGTGATGAATAATGTGGTTTTCCATCGAGTAGAACAGTTGCCAGACTGAAATGGTATCTCTGGCAAAGGTATTTTGTCTCTAAGCAATAGAGTATTCTTGTCCACCAATTATATTTTTGTAGGTCTCACTGTCAGTATCCCCCTCAGTATTAAATAACAATATTCTGCTATTGGTATTTATGTTTAAATGGTTTTTGACATCTATGTAATCTGGATTTTCCAGTATAGTAATTAATGCTGCCAGTCCAGCAGCCCCTGATTCGCCTGAAATAATCTTTGTGTCATTTCCTTGAGAATAATAAAAATTCCGCATCGCTTTTCTTGTGTCTGCGTCACTAACCACTACTGAACAGTCTGCACCGTTTCTAATTAACTGCCAAGCTCCGTAGGAAGGCAATTCACAATTGAGGCCCGCCATTATGGTTTTGCTATTTCCACAAGATGCTGTAATCCTATCATTCTTGAAAGACTGTAATATTCCGTTTGATTCTTCTGGCTCTACAATAACAATTTTCGGCCTTTTATTTCCATATACATTTAGATAATAGAATATGCCTGCTGCCGCCATACTTCCAACTCCGGCTTGCAAGATTATTATATCATACTGCGCTACACCGCCAATGGGGTTTAGCTGAAGGTCTATTTCAATGAACATTGTTTGATAGCCTTTCATAATCAAAGCAGGAATTTCCTCGTATCCTTCCCATGCGGTATCTTGTATGAGTAGCCAATTTTTTTCTTGTGCTTTTTCATTGGCTTTCTGGCACGTATCGGTATAGTTAAAACTTGTTTGGATGACTTTAGCACCTTCCGCTTCAATTGCCCTAATTCTGTTAACAGTAGTATCTCTTGGTACGTAGACGACAGAACTTTTCTTAAGTTTTGTAGCACTCCAAGCCACCGCGCGTCCATGGTTTCCATCAGTAGCAGTGCAATATGTATCTACTTCTTTATATTTTTGCATTGCATATGATGCGCCTAGTCCTTTAAATGCATTAAGACCAAAACGAAAAGATTCATCCTTTACAAAAATTTGCCCGACACCATATTCTTTTGAAAGTGCGTTTATTTCGTGTAATGGTGTCATATGATACTCAGAGAGACTCTGATGAAATTCCAACGCATTATCATCTTCAGCAATAATTTTAGTTGTTTCATTATCAGGTATTATGTTGTTAGTTTTATTAATGAAAAACTTCATTGCTACAGGTTATGACTTTATTCTTGATTGATAAAGGCAGGGGCTCTTGAATGCTATGACTAAGATAAGTTAACCATTCGTAGATTAGTGCCAATGATGTAATGGGTTTTTGCTCTTTCTAAAAAGGTCTGCTTACTGGGCTGTTGAAAATACCTATTTATCTCATTCTAATCAATTCCATGCTTTGTTAGCGCGGGTACTACCACCCATAGAAGCCTTTAGGCACCACACCTTTCAGTCGTAAGTAGACCACGTACTGTCCCCGATGGTGAATGATATGGTTTTCCATGGCGTAGAATAGCCGCCAGACCGGAATGGTGTCTCCGGCAAAGTTGCACTCAGCGCAGAGCTGTTCAGTGGATAATTCTTGAATGGACTGCCGCACAAAGGTGTACATGTTTTTAAGCTCCTCAATAACATCCTCTTTAGGCATTTGCACCGGAAGCTTTACGTCCTGATAGGGATTCTTCAAACCCGCACGACTCGCTAGTTGGCCGCAGGTGTATACCACACAGTGTCGCCACTGTTCAGAAAAGGTCATCGCTTCGTCGGTATAGCGGAAGGTAAACAGCTTCGGCGGCATCTGCTCCACGTTGGTGAGTGTCATTTTTTCAGAACGATACCATGCGGCCAGCAGCTCCTTTCGCTGCTGCTCAGCTTCGCGAAGAGTCGCTGCGTTGGCGACCTGAGAGGCTCCAAAAGACAACAGTCCTAAGCTGCCTAATTTTTTCAAAAAGATAGATCGTTTCATCATGATTTACGGATTATGGTACAGTTCTCTAAGCACACTGCCGGATCATTTTTCCGAAACCGGTTGGTTTGAGGTGACAACCGATAAACACCATGCGGCTGAGTTTTTCTTCTTCTGGCTTTTACCATCTTACTAACCAAGTTGCTGTATTTGCTGAAGTAACGGCCCCTGAATGGTGACCACAGCGGATCGGGGTATACTGCCGGGCTTACCCGGCCAATGGCTCGTAAGTGCTTCCAAAGATGACGATTGTTCTCCCGGATGCTGGACACTTAGAAACAGGGTGCTTCCATCTGGTGAAAAGCAGGGACCTGTAAACTCAGCATCCACCGGAGCACTCGCCATTTGAATCACTTCCCCGGCTTGCGAACCATCACGCATCACCAGGAACAGCCCGTTGTTTTTGAATGCGCTGTATGGAGGCTGATTCATTTTAGAACCTGATATATCAGAGGTAAACCACAGGTTCCCCGCCCGGTCAAACACCATATTGTCCGGCGAAGCAAAACCCGTATCTTCTCCTCCGGTCAGATAGGTGGTCGCCTTAAACGTCAATGCAGCGTGATCGCCGTTCTCTTCCTCAATTTTAAGAATAGAACCAAAGTAATTCTCCCGAGGAATGTTGTTGGTCAGGGCAACTAACACATCGCCACTTACGGGGTCAATCTCAATATCTTCGGGGCGGTCGAGCCGCGTAGCACCCAAAATCTTAGCTGATTCCCGCAAATAGACCAGGGCTTCCGTCTGGGTCTTGAACTGCGCCATTAGTAGGGGTTGTTGCTCCACATCTACTGGAATCCACATGCCTACGCCTAGGTTGGCCACGTATAGCATACCTTCTCGCAGAGAGCCAGGCTCACTGGAAATGAACTTGTACAAGTGTTCATCATTCTTATCATCTCCGGTATAGACCACCAGTCGTCCATCTTCTAACTCTTTGACCGTCGCGCACTCGTGGGCGCAACGACCGAGCGCCACATGTTTCTGCGCGGTTCCGGTGGCTGGGTCTACTTCTACCACCCAACCATAGTGCTCCGGCGGATTCGCATAAAACTTTTCCCAGCCTTCGGTACTGGGCGTAATATTTCGGTCACTGGAGGATCGGTCACTGTAGAAGTATTGATAGTTTTCTTCGCAGGTCAGCACCGTGCCCCAGGGGGTAACTCCACCCGCACAGTTACCTAGTGTGCCCATCGCTGCTTGCTTTCCCTCTATCGAGGTATCCCAGTTAAAGGGAATTTCGGTGAGCCCAGTAAGGCGTTTATTATCCGGGTGGGACACGACTAACCACTGGCCGTTCTCTTTTTTCACGCGCACCAAAGACCCACCCACGGCGTACATTTCTTGCTCTACTTGTTCCAGGGTTTTGTCAGTGACCGTTTCCTGGTGAATCATCAAAGAGTTGATATACTCGTGGTTCACCCATAGGATACCTTCATCAGTTTTTTGTTCATCAGGTAGAAACGCAATGAAATCGTTGTTGAATCCGAAAGTGTCCTGCTCACTGATAGGATCGCCCCACTGGATCAATAAATTATAGTCCAGCTCTTCAGCTAACACTAAAGCATCGTCGGAAGAAGGGGCAATGCCCCGAACTCGCTTAGAACTTACTTTCGTGGCTTTACATCCACTGACGGCGTACGGCAATAAGGAGGCTGAAACCGTGCCTTTGGTTAGTATTTCCAGAAATTTACGTCGGTTAGGCAGCATCGTGAAAGTAGGGTTAGAGCATTCCATTTCCTCCTTAAAATTGAATAGACTTTATCTACAAAAATAAGGAAGTAATCAATAAACGCAACCATGTTGCATAATTTTAGAAAAGCTCAATACTTTGCCTATAATTTGATTTTCGGCTTTTTGAAGCATTGGTTGAGGAAATACTTTATCGCTGACATAGCCTCTTCTGTTTTTTCCTCTTGCACAAAATGACCGCAATCATAGGTGTGTACTTCAGCATTAGGTAATCGTTCAGTCCAGCGTTCTAGGTAGTCTGGGATGATAAACTCGTCTTTTGTTCCCCACAGAATGAGCCAGGGCTTTTCGGTTAAAAAATCCAGCTTTTTCCATTGCTCCTGATACCATACTGAAGAACCATATAGTGACTTGGCTAACTGGAGGAGCGACTGCCGAGAATTTTTGGTAGGGAACGGACGAATATATTGCTGATGGATTTCTCTCGGTAGTCGACTTTTGTCGGCAAACCCTTTTTTGAGCAAAAACTTGGGTGAGAAGTTAAGATTGAGATAAAGAAATTTACCCAGCCAACTACGAGCAATTTTATCTATTTTCTTTACGGCGGGGTTTGAGGCCGTTCCCCACAGCCAGGTGTTAAACATCACTACCTGGCGAATACGCTCGGGTTGATCTAAAGCAGCACCTAAGCCAATGGGACCGCCAAAATCATGCACAACCAGTGTGATGTTTTTTAGATCTAGCTTCTGGATAAACTCGGATAGGTTTTGAGCGTGATCTTCCGGGCGACCTGCCAAGGTCTTAGGCTTCTCTGACAATCCAAAACCTAAATGATCTATGGCAATACAACGATAGCTCTTGGAAAACTCTTTAATAAAATCCCGGTACAGAAACGACCAGGTAGGCGTTCCGTGAACGAATAAGATAACATCGCCACTGCCTTCGTCAATAAAGTGCATATTTCCGGCTGAAAGTGCAGTATAGCATTGCTCAAATGGGTACAGTTGGTTATCTAACCATTGTGGAGATTCCTTTTTCATGACGCACATTGTAAAGTTCAACATTATTTAAATGAAGCTCTTGACAAAGGTCATAGATTACCGAATGGGGAATCTTGGTCTAAACCAATAATTTCAAATGTTTACTGAGTAAAGTAGTGTGCTAAGATAGGTAACTCAACTTATGTGCTTCCGTATTTTAGAGTATGAGGAAGGTGGTAGTGATTTTGCCTTTTATTCTCTTCATTCAATGTTCTGACGATGATAGCCTGATGACTCTCAATCGTGACTACTTCCTAGGGTCGTGGCAAATCGATACTGATATTCCTGCCCTTAATCAACTTACTTTTAAATTCCGAGTCGATAGCCGCTACACTGCTACTTTTGATAGTGGTGGGACGATTGAAGGAGCTTGATCATATAATGAACAAGGCCGAGAATTACTTATGACTAGTTCTGGCGGATTAGATTCTTATGTCATTCTGAACCACTCCAACAGTCGGTTCGAGGTTTTGCGACCAGATGACGATAGCTTACTGTTTTTTGAGCGGGTTCAGTAGTTTCACTACTCATTATTCAGGGAAAAACGATAAGCCACTGAAAGCTGGAACGCTGAGTTTTTAGAATCCACTTCTTCTACGGAGCTATCAACAACATTGGTAAGGCCTAGACTATAGCGAGTAGTAATCACCCAGTTAGCTGGTGACTCGTAGCTTAATCCAGCATTGAGACCAAAATCCATTGTCTTATATATATCTCTCATATTTATAGATACATCGTTTCCGTTTTCGCCGCCTGTTAGCCGAGCACTTATTAAAAAACCTATTTGTGGGCCTATTTGTAAAGCAAAATTAGGAGCTACGTAGATCTTACCCATCAATGGAACTATAAGGTAGTTGTTGTTGAACCGAATAGTGACATTATCTTCTTTTCCCCGAGTACCCTGCTGAGAAAATAGCAGCTCAGGTTGAAACGCAAATTGCTCTGAAACCGGAATGTGCAACACCCCGCCGAATAGCAACCCGGCGTTTATTTTTCCTCCATCTGTATCCTTGCCATAGATATTCGCGAAATTAAGACCAGCTTTTATACCAGGTTGTAGTGATTGAGCCGTAACGAAGCAAGGTAGCAACACTCCTAACACAAGAATGATTGTGAAAGACATAAGTTTAGGTTTCATAGAAGTTAGATTAAAAGCCAAGAAATAATAATTATCTATTGATCGGTAAAAAATTTTCTACGTAAAATATACGCTAAAAAAGGAGTTTCTCCTAGAGAATATTTCCTTTTGAGAGATCTGAAGGAGCATAAAAAAGCCCCAACTCACGATGAGCTGAGGCTTAGAAGTAAGGGTTGAATAGGCTAAGTTATTTGATAGTAGGGGTTTGACCTTGAATCAGATTGTTGTCCACCCGGGCACTTGCACTGTTGCTTACTTCTACCTGAGCGGGGCTAAGAAACTGCGCCTCTACGGGCATTTCGCCAGATACGATCTCGTAGTTTTCATCAATCTGTACCATATCACCTTTCAGCGTAATTAGATAGACACCGTTTTCTTGAGTTGCCTCTACTTGAATGGTACCTTCAGCAAGACGATAGCCAGTCTTATTTACGGCAAAGTAAGCAATATAGAAAGGAGCAACCATGCCAGAGTAAGAATTGTATTCGTAAGTGCCGGGTACGATAGTTCCAGGCTGATCAGCACTGTAGATAAAAATGGCTGAACTTCCTTGGTCAAACCAACTAAGTTCTCCGTCAGACATGGCAGTTTGATCGGCATAAGCTAGTATGACTGAGTACTTACCATTTTCATCAGCTTGTGCCTCGCCTGTGCTAATAAATTCGGTATAATCAAAGGTATTGTTGCCCGATGCCATTCGGCCTACTACTGTACTGTTATTGGGTTGAGATGGAGTAGTAGGAGTGGTGGGTGTAGTAGGCGTTGATGGAGTAGTTGGGTTGCCAGCATCAGTAGGTATGCCTGGGGCGTTAGGGTCAGTTGGCACTGGGTCATTAGCTTCGGTGCAGGCAGTGAAAGCAGCAACTAAAGCTACCACAAAGATTTTAGTCAAGTTTGAGAGAGATAAAGTTTTCATAATTGTAAAATTTAAAGTTCGTTAAGTTCAGTGATTAATGATGTCGGTTAGTAGCCGACTTTCACTATACTATGCCTAAGGAAGGGGAGAGGTTAATGCAGAAGAGGAAAATAGTAGCTAAAAAATGGAATATTTCTGATAACTATTTGATAATCAGAATACTATAAGCTGATAATTTTCTTGAGTTGAATATACAAAAGTAGTTCCCGCTGAAAAAATCTGTTGCCGAACTGCTACTAACGAAGCTGGATACTTATGAATCGATTAAAAAAGAGTTACAGTCATCAGGGGTAACATTCAATTGATGATAACCCTAATACTGTAACCCTTTTTACTTAGGCGAGTGCCTACTAACGATTATAGATTTACATTAATAGCCTACTGTTTGATCTAATGCTGAATTAGCGTCTAACTCCTGCTGCGGTATCGGAAAAAGTATGTGGTGAGGTTGTGCTAAGGTAACACCCCGATCCTGAGCTGAGGAAATATATTTTCCGTGGCGAATTAGATCCTGACGACGCAAACCTTCGGTAAAAAACTCCCATCCGCGCTCTACCAATATTTGGTCGCGCAAGGCCTCTTTACTCGGAAAGTCAGATAGTTGATAAAGAGGGGCTTCAGCCCGGGAGCGCACTTCGTTTAAAAGATCAATAGACGTTTGGCTAGGCCCTTGTAGCTCATTAAGTGCTTCGGCTCTAGAGACTAACACCTCCGCATAGCGAAGAATAGGCATATCGTTACCATGAACGGCTCCTAAAGCGTTGGGGTCAGGCGTAAATTTGAAACTGCGAGGGTACGTTTTCTCGATACCCGGAATAATTTCATCGTTCATTAAATCTATTGGGTCACCGTCTTTATTGACGTATTGCTTCAGTATCCAACCAAACTTTCCATTATTGGGATCGTACTCCAGTGCACGGCGGTCGTTCGGATCAAAAGAGCTAACGAAAGTGCGTCTTAGCTGAAACTGGGCACCGTAATTCACCTGACCCGTTGGATAACCTACCGGATAGGCGTGGGGAGTATAGTTCCATCCTGGACCAGTCGCTAACGACTCGAAGACGAATATCAACTCATCATTCCCCTCATTTTCAATATTGAATAAGCCTTCTACGGGAGTAAACAATTGGTATTTGTTGAGCGCAATCACTTCTTCTAATACATTGGCACATTTCTGCCATTGTTTAGTATTCAGGTAGAACCTACCTAATAATGCCAATGCTGCTCCTTTGGTAGCTTTTCCTGAAAGCTCGGCATCTACTGATAGATTATCTTCTGCTGTGCGTAGCTCAGCTTCGATAAAGGCTTGCATTTCTTCGTCGGTAGCTCGCTCTACTTCAAAGTTAAGTTCTTCAGTAGAAGTTACGATGGGAACGGGGCCAAAGAAATCGTAGAGACTATAGTAGTTGTAAGCTCGGAGAAAAATGGCTTCTCCTTTCAGTTGGTTGACTTTATCGGCTGAGATGGAGGTTGCATTAGCGATATTGTCTAGCAAAGAATTGGCATTGCGGATAGCTTCGTAGGTTTCTCGCCAAACGTTCACAAAAAAGATATTACTAGGTTGCCATTGAAAGTTAGCAAAAGTGGCCGCTGGGGCAGCGTATCCTCCGCCTCGCTCTAGTTGCAAGTCAGTAGTCCAGCCAGCAAACGAAAACCAGGTTTCCCGATAAAGTGGTCGCGATTGGCGGTACGTAGCGTTAAGTACGGCATTAATACCTGCTTCGGTATTTAAAAACGATTCGGGGTCATATTCAGTAAAAACTTGCTCATCAAGGTAATCATTACAAGAAGAGAAGATGAGCAGGAAAATGGTGAAATATAAGAATATAGATTTCATATAAGTTGTCTTTAGTAGCTAGTTAAAATTTTAGAGTGCCGCCTACCCGGATTGTTCTGGCTAGTGGATAGTCAGTAAAAGTAGCTCGGGATAGATTGTTACGATCGGAATTAGACCCAGGCTCAAAATCAGAATTTGCGTCAGGATCAAAGCCATCGTAGTCCGAAATGGTCAGCAAATTTTCACCTGATACATAAATATTAGCTCCTTTGAAAAATCCAGTACCACTTAACGGAAGATTGTAATTGAGGGTAATGTTCTTCAATCGGATGAATGAAGCGTCTTGCACGGTAAAGGTATTTACTTTATTCTCTCCGTCAGAGTACGCAGTATAGTTTACGCCGGAGGGAAACTCAGCATCCGGGTTATCTACTGTCCATCGGTCTAGGTAATTCTGGGCAATGTGATTTCTTTCTTTATTAATTGGGTACAGCGATTCAGCCACCAGGTTGTTGAACGTTTCTACTCCCTGTGAGCCCAAGACATAGATTTCCAGGTTGAAATTTTTGTAAGAGAATCGGTTGTTAATCCCAAAGGTCAAATCAGGGAAAGGGCTACCCAGAATTACTCTGTCATCGGCATTGATTTCGCCATCGTTGTTAGTATCGCGGAAGATCGGGTGCCCCGGTTGAGCGTTGGGTTGAGGTGAGTTGGCAATATCATCTTCCACCTGAAAAATACCATCAATCACATAGCCGTAGAGTGAAGCAATCGGTGCCCCTTCCTGAAGGACTAAATAGTTTCCGGAGAAACCAAAACCACCGTAGACAATTTCTTGAGCAAATTCAGGTAAATCTACCACTTCGTTCTCCAGAACCGAAAAGACTATATCGGTTTCCCAACCTAGATCACCCACTAGGTTTTGGGAGCGTAGCGAGAAGTCAAATCCACTGTTCCGAACTTGCCCGATGTTTACCCGGACATTGTTAAAGCCAGTAGTTAAAGGAACAGGCTGCCGGAAAAGTTGATCGTACGTATTTCGCTCGTAATACTCTATACTACCCGCAATACGCCGATTGAAAATACCAAAGTCTAAACCTATGTTTAGTTCGCTGGTAGTTTCCCACACCAGGTCTTCATTGGGTATGCGGGCAGGAATAGCACCGTTTTGTAATGACCCACCAAGCACTGCCGGACTCCCTGCCCGAAAGGTCTGGATGGTCTCAAAGTTGTCGATTCCCTGATTACCGATCTCTCCGTAGCCAACCCGTAGTTTAAGTTCATCAAACAGGCTTTGGTTTTGCATGAAGGCCTCTTCAGATAGCTTCCAACCAATAGATGCCGAAGGAAAAGTGGCGTATTTATTTTTATCAGAAAATCGGGATGTGCCATCGCGCCGAATAGAGGCGGTAAGTAGGTATTTATCTTTGTAGGAATAGTTGATCCGGCCTAGCTGAGAATTGAGGCGATTAATAAATTTACCACTTCGAAGTTGGTAAGTTTCTTGGTTGCCACTTTGTAGTAGGTTTGTGGTAGTAATGTTCGAGAGAAAATCATTGGCTCGATTAAAGAGCGTTCGGGTTTCAAAATTTTCGTAAGTAATACCCCCTAGCAATTGTAAGCTATGGTCACCTGAGCTCAGTTCATAGGATAGTAAGTACTCTGCCAGCCAGTAAGTGCTTTCATCATCCTCTACCGTAGCTCGACCGTTCAGGCCGCGACCAATCTGGGTTAAGTCATTCTCATAAGTATCGGAGCGGACGTTACTCAGTTCAGTTCCTAAGCGAACAGTGGCCTTAAACCCCGGAAGTATTTCGTAATCAGCTGAGGTGGTAGCGTAGATGGTATTTTCTACATCGAGCTGGTCAATACCTTCTAGAAGAGCCATGGGGTTTTCAATGGCTACCAGCGGGTTTACATCAAAGTAGCCTTCTGCATTACGTTCGGGACCGATAGTTGGGTCAAATAATAAAGCAGAAGAAAGTACTCCTACATTCTCATTGGTACCTCTTCCCATTTTTATCACATTAGTAAGTGAGCGGTGTGCGTTAAGGTTTAGGTTAAAGTTAAGGCGATCGTTAGGCTGAAGCTGATAATTTATCCGGGCATTATAACGTTGCTGCCCTGAGTTCATGATAACTCCGTCGTTATCCATGTAATTCAGCGATACATAGTATTGTGATTTATCCGCACCACCCTGGAAAGATAACTGGTGATTGTGGACGATGGAGTTACGGAAAATAATATCTTGCCAGTCGTAGCCTTCACCTACTTCGGCAATTCTTTCGGGAGAATGAATAATGTCACCTCCAGACTCTACATTAATTTCATTGAGAACCGTTAGGTATTCGCGACCATTGAGCATATCTACCCGGTCTTTCACATCCTGAAAGCCAACATACGTGCTGTAATCTATACTCATTTGCCCCTTACGACCTTTTTTGGTTGTGATGAGTAACACTCCGTTGGCTGCCCGAGAACCGTAAATTGCGGAGGCTGAGGCATCTTTCAGAACCTCAATAGACTCAATATCATCGGGGCTGAGTGCCGTTACCGAACCACCAGGTAGACCATCAATTACTACTAGTACTTCGTTGCTACTGTTAATAGAGTTAGCACCCCGGATTTTAATATCTATTGCACCGCCGGGAGCCGAACTAGCCTGACTGATCTGTACCCCCGAAGCCTTACCGTTTAGCAGTTGCAAAGCGTTGGTATTGGCACCTTTTACGAAGTCTTCATTAGTGACCTGTACTACAGCTCCAGTTAGGTCACTCTTTTTCTGCGAGCCGTAGCCAACCACTACCACTTCATTCATGAGTTGCGTTTCCTCTTTCAGAGTAATATTGATTTTGTTCTGACCATTGACGGGCACTTCTAGAGGTTCGTAACCCAAGTAAGAGACCATAAGTACGGCATTCTCATCAGCCACCCTGAGAGTAAAATTTCCGTTAACATCAGTGATAGTACCTCGGGTTGGCTCACTTTGCTCTAATACATTGACCCCTACTAAGGGACCAGATTGATCCCGGACTGTGCCGGTTACCTCAAAATTTTGGGAGTACGCGGAAAATGTGCTTATCAATAGTATGACAAGCAGCTTGGTAAACTTTTTCATAGGTTGTTTATTAGGATTGAAAAAAGAGTTTACGGATAGAGAGGGAGAAGGGCATGGTAAGGTTAGATTGTATTAGTAGTTTATGCTATTAGCGACGTAGACATTGGAATAGTGGAGAATGAAACACCAATCCAGGTCTTGTTTCTATAATTTAGAGGACAAATACTTCTAGAACAAATATTCCGATGACTTTGGCTATTTGTTAAGCAATTGCTTACTTATTCAGTAGAGAAAGGGTAGTTAATAGCTCTTCGGTAGTTACTACTGTACAAAATTCTTGGTGTAAGCTAGCTAGATGGATTTGGTGCATTTCTTCGGCAGTGATTGATTGCCCGTCTACCCCGGTTCTCTCAAAGGTGGCTGTGGCATCAGCCACTAACTGAACGTCAAAACCGAGGTTTCCGGCTATCCTAACACTAGTGGAGACACAGTGGTCAGTAGTTAACCCTACTACTACCAGCTTGCTGAAGTCGTTTTCTCGTAAATAATTTTCCAGATCAGTTCCAATGAATGCACTATTTACGGTCTTGGTAAAAAGTAGTTCACCAGGTAGTGGTTGTACTTCAGGTTTGATTTGGCAGCCGGGTTGCTCGGGACGAAGTGGAGATTTAGGGTTAGTAGAATGGTGCTTTACGTGAACTACTGGCCACTGCTTCTCTCGCCAGGCAGCTAACAAGCGAGCCATTTGTTGTTCGGCTTGCGGGTTATTTCGCTTGCCCCAGTACGGATCGTCTAGGCCTTGTTGCACATCAATCAAAAGAAGTACAGAGGGTTGCATAGGTGAGTTAATTGTAACGCGAAGATAAAAATTAACATCTGTTCTTCAAGGAGTAAATGGCTGGGAGCTTGGGGCAAGGGGCGAGGAGTAGAAAAATACTACTCCCTGCATCTGCCCTCTTTTTTCGTCCATTTTGAAAACCTTTCCAATCAATCTCGTAAAGTATTATTTACCCGTGTATTAATGCCGACTAACCAAAACATTTATACCTTTCAGTTCGGTCTACTGTGTTTGAGCTCATTTCTGTTCTTTTCCAGCTTCAACATGATCATTCCTGAACTTCCTGCTTATTTAGATCAGATGGGCGGAGGAGAATACAAAGGGCTAATTATTGCACTTTTTACCTTGACAGCAGGGTTGTCACGCCCCTTTAGTGGCAAGCTGGCTGATACGATCGGGCGGATTCCAGTCATGATTTTCGGAGCAGTCATCTGCTTCATCTGTGGTTTTTTGTATCCAATAGCGACTTCAGTTTTCTGGTTTTTAGCGTTGCGATTTTTTCACGGACTATCTACAGGGTTTAAGCCTACTGGAACAGCAACCTATGTAGCCGACGTAATTCCAGCTCACCGTCGGGGCGAAGCATTAGGAGTACTCGGATTATGCGGTAGTTTAGGTATGGCAGGTGGTCCCGCTATCGGTAGCACCTTAGCTAATATGTATTCACTGGAAGTTACGTTTTACGCTTCTTCGGCTTCCGCAATTATGTCAGTATTGATTCTAGCGGGAATGCGCGAAACACTGGTCGACCGTGAACCCTTTCGGTTCAGACACCTTCAGCTAGATTGGAGCGAAGTACTAGAACCTCGGGTATGGGCACCCTGTGTGGTGATGCTGCTCACTACTTATTCATTCGGAGTAGCCCTCACGCTCTTACCTGACCAGAGTGATGCTCTAGGTATTGATAACCGGGGACTGGTATTTATGTATATGACAATTGCTTCGGTAGCAGTTCGCTTTTTTGCTGGCAAAGCCTCCGATCGTCACGGGCGGGTGATTGTACTGAAGTGGGCAGCTTTCATTTTAGTATTAGGTTGCCTGTTTCTGGGATTTGCACCTTCAGGATTTTGGCTACTAACAGCAGGAGTTTTCTTTGGGCTAGCCGTAGGAATGAATACCCCTACTATTTACGCCTGGACCATTGACCTCAGTCACCCGGAGCGGCGAGGAAGGGCAATTGCCACCATGTATATATCACTGGAAATAGGCATTGGGTTGGGAGCTTTGACTTCGGGTTGGTTGTATGATAATCAGTTGGAACGCCTGCCTTATGCCTTTATCGTAGCCAGCGTACTATCACTTTTTGCCCTTGTCTTTCTGATAGTCGCCCGGCCTCGGCAGTTAGTTACTAGTACATAAAAAACCCGCCTTTGGCAAAAAAGGCGGGTTTCTTGGATTGCTAGTAAATTGTACCTAAAAAAGCTTGTAGCCTACTGATAGTAACCACTGCTGATTTCTAAGGTCAGTATCAAACTGCTGACCGCCAAGAGAGACCTCATCACCCAGGCGACTAAGGTTATTTTCATAACGGAGGTCAAGAGTAAGCTTAGAAATATCTAACCCAACTCCGGCCTGGAACCCGACCGTAGCGTCATTGTAATTCTCTTCAATCTCATCCTGGGCATTGCCGTCACGGGCATCAGAGCTTAGAAGTAAGCTAAAAGAGGGACCAGCGTTGACTCGGAATAATGGACCAATTTTGAAACCAAATAGTACGGGTACGTCAAATTTATTGTATCGGATACTCTTTACTTGATCAACATTGGCGTTTATGTCGTCGCTGTCAATCACAATCTCGCCGCCACTAGAGGTAAATAATGCCTCAGGCTGAATATAAAAACCAAGTACTGAGAAGCGGGCAAATGCACCGACATGAAAGCCTACCGAGGCGTCGCCACCAGCGATGGCACTAACATCACTTTCAGTTAATGTGGAATGACTAAGGCCAATTTTGGGCCCTAACGTTGCAAACTGTCCGTAGCTGCTGATAGATAGACCTACGGCAATGAGTATTAAACACACCTGTTTCATGAGGAAAAGTTTACGTAAGTGAATAATTAATTGATTTACTCTTTAGTGTTCGTGCACTAGGGATTGTATCCCGCTGTTTACAGTAGATTTTTTTCGAATAGAGTAATCAGTTTTAATTAGTAAAGAGTGATTTCAACCCTTAATATCGTTTTTGAGGGTTACGTAAACATGGTAAGTCAAAAATCATACCCTAATGTAAAATAAAACTTAGGATCATCGGCTATTTCGCGGTCTTCAATGGGATAAGCGAGGTCGAATTTGAGATAGTAACCTAATAATACAGTACGTATTCCTGCCCCGTAGCTCATGAGCCAGGGAAACTTAAAATTCTGAATTTCGGCTACAAACGGTCCACCATCGCTGATAACTTCGGTATTGATACTATTTTCTTCCCGGAACGGACTAGGACCCGTCCAGGCTGAGCCAATATCGTAGAAGCCAATAAGTTCGAGATTGCGGAAAAAGTTAGAAGCAATAGGGCCTCGGTAGAAATAGCTCACTACTGGAAAGCGAAGTTCGGCGGTAAAGGTCAGTACATCAGTGCCATTGAACTTATTATAGTTGAAACCACGCAAATCGACGAATTCAGTAAACAATATGTTGCTATTGTCCACATTTTGCTCAATAGCCAGTGGATTGCCTTCTTCTGGGGCATCGGTACGGTTAAATATCCAGTTATGCATTCCGCCCAATAGATAAGTTTGGGCATTCTCTCCGAAGAAGTTTCCGTAGTATACGCGGCCTACTAGTGTAAGCTCACGGTGAATTTTCAGATAATGGCGAATATCTACTTCAATATTACTGAAGCTACGCGCCGCATCGTTTAATCCCTGATAATGAGTGAAAAACGCCCGGGCCTTCGTACCCTCGAATTTATTGAGACCATAATTGAGTGTATTATCGAAAACTAATCCGGCTTTCAGCCCACCGAAAAAAGTAGTGTTTTCAAACTCTGGAACTGGAGCCGGAGGGAGCGGGATATTTGGGTTAGGATCAAGATCAATGTAATGTGTATTGGCAAAAAACGGATTGATCTCTAGGCGAGTAGAAACATTAAATGGTACCGCTGCGCCCACCTGGAAGTGATTCATCGTATACTTCTTGATGTTCTGATCGTTAGCCTCTCGGTAGATTCCGTCGCGTTCGTAGCGGAATGAAAAGTCAACTCTATTTTTTAGATACTGGTACTCAGCAAAGACACTGGCACTGCGGAGATCAGTAAACTGTACAATGCCTCCGGCAAACCGATGGTTTTCCAGCATATCATTCATTTGTACCTGAATATGGAAACCAAAATTTCGGAGTGGGTCAATCGTCAAAGATGTGACTACATTATCAGCACTAAAGCGCGTTTCGTAAGGTGCCGGGCCATCAATCCGAGTCTCACGTCTCAGTCGGCGGTAGCGCGATAGGAACGAGTTTCCGGCCTGATCATTTGGTTGATCATTCTCAAAGCGGAAACCATCGGTAGACACTGCATCCTCCTGGCTGGGTTCTTCCACATCGAAAGCATAGTTATCCGTATCAATCATGCCCTCTTCTAGCTGAGGGGTGCGTTCGCCAAACTCATAAGCATCAGTATTGATCAATCCCTTCGGTAAAGTATCAGCATCAATTTCTAACGTATTATCGGAAAGCGACAGGCTATCTAAACTCAGGTCAGGGTCCACCGTGAGAGAGTCGCGAGGAACAAAGGGTTCAGCAAATGAGGCTGAATCGGATAGAGTAGGAGGAGTGGTGGTTGTCTCCGCTGTCTCCTGTTTTCTTTGTTTTTCGGCTAAGCGTTCGGAGACCATTTGGGCTTGAATCGCCTGCTGTCGCTGGGTTTTAGGAGTGAACGTACTTTGGCTGAGGTTGATATTCTCTTCTAGAAATACATAATCTCGCTCATCAGCCAGCATGATAAAGGCAATCCGATTATTCTTGAAATCAATATCAAAATCCTGCAAACTGACAGCATAGTTAGAAATCTGGGTAAACAGGCTATCCTGAATTTGGTAGCGATAGAGATTGTAGATACCCTGCTGATCGCTTAGATAGTAGATCGTGTTATCATCTCCCGGAATAGGCTTAATATCCTTACTCACCGTATTAGTGACGCGTGATAGCAGAGAGTCGGTAGGGTCTAAGTCAGTATTGTAGATGAAAAGGTTAAAGTTATCTTCAATGTCCTGATTTAACTGAACATCCCGAGGCTTGGTACGCGCAAAATAGAGAGAATCATTCGGTCGGTTACTGCTGAAAATAATCTCATCATCGTCGGGCATGAAGCGGGGGTGCAGATCGTCGTAAATATCAGTCGTAATGCGCTTGAACGTATTTCGATTAGGGTTGTACAAAAATAAATCGTTCTGGCCGTTGAGGTCAGCGCTCATCACGGCCAGGCGAGCACTTTCATTGAGGTCAAAATCTTTTACTTGATTAAATCGGCGAAGCTGAATCTGGCGTTTACGCTTACTACCTTGGTCGTATAGCCATAAGTAATTATGACCCCGTTCAGCGCCAACAATCCCGAGCACCTGATCATTCGCCCAGTCTAGTAGCGGAATATCTTGGTCAATGTCCTGATCAATAAGCTGAAATCCGCTGGTATGTACCGTTTTAGACTTTTTACGCTCAAGGTCGCGGATAATTACTTTATAACGGCCATTTTTATTTTCTGAGTAAGCCAAAAAGCGCCCACTCGGGCTAAAGGCAACATGGCTATACTTCAGTGACTGGCGATTTTTATTACGCAGTCGGTTATCATCATTAGGGTATAGGTACGCATCAGCCGCTTGGTTTGACATTTCACCATAAAACGATTGCCATTGGCGGGAAAATAAGCGGAAGGGAATACCAAGTGTATTAACAATACTACTTTCTTCGTTGCGGATAATCCGGGTGAGGTTCAGAATATTAGAGATGCTGCTGCGTCCGTAGCGGGCTGCAATAAAATTCCAGACCGACTGTCCTACGATAGCCGCTTCTTCGTCAGTAAACTTAGTAAGTTTTACATTGCGTTTCTCGTGGAATAGCTCCCGCATAAAGTCATCCATCTCAATACTCCAACCTTGGGCAATGTAGCGAGCAGCTCCCTGGATAAACCACTCGGGTAGAGTGAGTAGGTACGCTGACTGAAACATATCCGTAAGGCTACCGCCAAACATCATATCGTTAATCAGCATCTCAGAGATTTGCTGTACCAACTCATTCTTAAAGGCAATCATGCTGCCGGGGTACGCTACTTCCACCTGCGATTTCACAAAATTAGTCTGACCACCTACGGTGTAGGTTTTTCCTTTCACCCCCACATTGCTTTGCTGAAGGTCAGTAGTAGAGTTGTAAAGGAAGATTTTGGTTTTGGAGTAAGGGGCGTAACCAATCACATCAGTGATACGCTCAAACTCTTTCTCCAGGAACTTAGCAGCGATGAGGGCATTATCTTGTCCGCCATCGTAGAAATACACATCGAAATTATCGGAACTGTAGTAACGCCAGTTAAAATTTTTGAATTGCACCCGGTTTTTTCCAAAGCGTTCCCGGTTGATTTGAGCGTATGACTCTCCGGCAAATCCGCACAGCAGACTCAGCAGGATCGTCCATTTAAGTAGATTCATTCCATTCATTAGCTAATTGCCTGATAAAAACGTTCGAAGCGATGAATATCTATTTCTTGGTCGAGAGACGTGTTTTTAGTGAGAAATTGGACAAAATGTTGGGCAAAGTACGGAGCTAAGGATACTCCCTTAGTGCCTAACCCACCAAAAATACCTAATGTTTTGTGATATGGGTGTAATCCGATGAATGGGCGGCGGTCTTGGGTAGCCGGACGTACACCGGCCCACTGGTCTACCACCCGGTAGGGCATATCTATTAGCTTATTTAATTTCTCTTCCAAGATACTCCGCCCCTTTTCCGTAGGAGTGAAGGTTAAATCCTGATGGTCGTAAGTAGAACCTACTTTATACAAATCAGCAAAGGGCATTATAAATATTCCTCTATTAAAGACGATGTTACTCTTTTTTCCGGTATCAATCAAGAGAATTTCCCCTTTCACTGGCCGATAGGGCAACCAATGAAAGAAAGCATTACGGTATCCATCGGATCCATCGCAGAAAATAAGCCAGCGAGCCCGGTAATCCTTGTATTGAATCCCCGAATTCTCGAATCGTATCCGTGTAACGTCAAAAATTTCTTCCTGGTATACAGCCTGTTCGCGAAAATACTGCTGAGTAGCCGATAAAAATGTCGGCAAATCTACGTAACCTGATTGTCGGAGCAGAATCCCACCCAGTGGATCGTGGATAAAACCACTGAAACTGCTCTGCTGATATACCTTGGCAATATAGGGTTGATAGTCCGGCTGCACCGCCTGGCTACTCCAATCAGAACGTTCAGCATTGGTCAGAAAAGGACGGTATATCGGAAGCGAATACAAAAATTTTTGTCCAGTCAGGCTTTCCATTTCCCGGTAAAATGGCTCAATCTGCGGGAAAATATCGTCGGCTCGCCAGGTTTTCACCATCTTTCGTCCAGTGACAGGGTTGTACAGTCCGGCCGCCGCCCGGGAGGCTGTTTCGGGTTTACTGCGGTTGAAAATCTGTACCCGACAACCTGCTTGCATCAGGTAATAACTGAGAGTTGTCCCGGCCAGCCCTTGCCCGACAATGATTACATCTACGGTTGTCATAATCTTTGAAACCTGCTAACAAGTTGATAAGTTGCCAAAAAAATCTGATTGAAGCACCCAGTCAAGTATATTCCTAATATTATCACGCTGAGTAACTTGCTGTGCGGCTGCTTGGGCATTCTAGCTGCCAGCCGGGGAAATCTGGAAATGGCTGCCTATTTTATCTGGATCGCAGCCTTACTCGACTTTGCCGATGGCCTAGTAGCCCGCGCTCTTAAGGCCTACTCCACTATCGGGGGCGACCTGGACTCGCTGGCCGATATGGTGAGTTTTGGGGTGCTACCCTCCTTTATTATGTTTTATTTGATAGAGGATGCCTTAGTGGGACAATATACCTGGCTGGCTTATCTAGCCTTTACCATTGCCACTTTTTCGGCGCTGCGACTGGCTATTTTTAACGTAGATACCCAGCAGACTGATAAATTCATTGGCTTGCCTACTCCCTCTAGTGCTATGTTAGTCAGTTCATTACCTTTAGGTACGCTAGTCTGGTTTCAGGAGTTGGTAGCTAACCCAGTTTTCCTCATTGGGCTGGCGCTGGTAGATGCGTACTTGCTAGTGGCGAATATTGAGTTGCTAGCATTTAAGTTTAAGAATTATAGTTGGGCTGAAAATAAGCTCAAGTATATTTTTATAATTGTTTCCATCACGCTATTTATATCGCTAAAGTCGATAGCTATCCCTATCGTTTTAGTATTTTATATTCTGGTTTCAGTAATAGTTTCAACAAAGTCTACCAGTGAACCAAAAACCGAGTAGAAAATTTTTATTTTTGGCGATGAGAATAGCAGAGTAAAAATACTTTATCAACTGTCAATTTTCAATTAGCATTACATCTATGAACTATATCGCTAAAATTAATGTCATGCCCAAAAAAGAGATTCTCGACCCTCAGGGAAAAGCTGTGCGGTTGGGGCTAGAAAATCTAGGTTTGGAAAAGGTAGAAGATGTTCGGGTGGGACGACATATTACAGTGCAGCTTTCGGCTGATAATGAATCGCAGGCTAAGCAAATGGTAGAAGAAGCCTGTACTAAGTTACTGGCTAACCTGATTATGGAAAGCTACGACTATGAGTTAGAAGAAGCATAAATATAAGTTTTTGTTCTTCTTTTTCTTAGTTTAATTATACTAAAGTCCCCCCAAGAACGTGAATTAGTTGACAATGCGGGTACTTTTACTATTTCTGGTGATCGGGCTATTTGCTACCCGAAGCGGAGCACAGGATGCCTCGGTACTGGCGGAAGGAAGTTGGTATAAATTTGCCGTGGTTGAAGACGGCTTATATCGCTTGTCGGGTAGTGAGCTCGCTGCTTTGGGAATTGATGTGTCGTCAGTTTCAGCTAAAAATATTCGATTATTCGGGAGAGGAGGCGGAATGTTGCCTCAGTCATTAGCTGAACCTCGCACTAATGATTTGCCCGAACTAGCTATTTGGGTAGAAGACGGTGGCGATGATCGCCTAGATGCTGATGATTACCTACTTTTCTACGGACAATCTCCCCACGATTTACATTTTGAGCCAGATAGTGAGCAGAACTACCGATCCGTTTACCAAAAAAATCTCTACAGCGATACTGCTTACTATTTTCTTAATCTAAGTGGTACTCCGGGAAAAAGGGTTCAAGCTGTCGCATCGATAGACAATCCGGCTTGGGTGACTGACTACTATCAGGATGCTTTAGTGCATGAAGAAGAACTATACAATTTGCTACAAACCTACTGGCAAGGCGGTTCGGGTCGTGAGTGGTTTGGGGAGCAATTGTCGGCGGGAGAATCGGTAGAAGTTGATTTTGAAGCAGGAAATTGGCGAGCGGACTTGCCCTTGCGGGTTCACACCCGAGTAGTAGGGCGTTCAGAAAGCTCAGCTGATTTGCAAATAGCAGTTAACGGGAGTTCCGTTGGGGAAATTTCCCTGGAACCTGTTTTATCGGGCACGTACACTCAGAAAGGCAAAATTAGTCAAGCTACTTTTTCACTCACTCCTAATCCGTCAGCCAGTACGGAAGTTGCCATAACCTTGAACGGTAGCCGGGCAAAAGCTAACTTGGATCAAATCATAGTAGAAGGCGCACGTTCATTGGTAATTCCTTCTGATCAGCCCCTCCGCTTTCGTAATCTTGAAAGTACCAATTATCCGTCTACCCAGTTTCGCCTGAGCGCAGCTCAAATGCCAATAGTCTGGAATGTAACGAATCCCCAAGAGCCAGCTCAATTATCAATAACATCAGTCAATGATCAGTGGGTGTTTGCCACTGTTACTGGTGATACACTGGAAGAGTTCGTGGCAGCTACGTCTGAGGGCTTTTTGAACCCTAGCTTCGCTGGAGCGGTAGAAAATCAAAACCTGAAGGGAAGTGCAGTGCCTAATTTATTAATTATCACCCACGAAGATTTACTGACAGAGGCTCAGCGATTGGCTGATTTTCGGCGCACATACAACCAAATTCAAGTGCAGGTTGTGAGTAACCAGCAAGTATACAATGAGTTTTCTTCAGGAGCACAAGATGTCACCGCACTGCGAAATTACCTGAAGTACTTATACGACCGTCAGCCTGGTCAACTCCAGTCCGTACTACTTTTTGGAAAAAGCTCTTACGATTATAAAAACTATACTGAGGACAACACTAACGTGGTACCTATTTACCAATCGCGTAATTCAGTACACCCTATTTACAGTTACGCTTCGGATGACTACTATGGTTTTTTGGAAGATGACGAGGGTGATTGGGTAGAAAGTTTTGCTGGGGATCATACTTTGGATATCGGTGTGGGGCGATTACCCGTAAAAAATGCTGCCGAGGCTAAAGTTACAGTAGATAAACTGATTCACTACCAAACCAGCGAAGCTACTTTTGGGCAATGGCGCAACCAAGTAATATTTGTCGCAGATGATGGCGATAACGATAAACATCAGCGGGATGCCGAGCAGCTAGCCAAGTTTGTTGATACGGCTTATGTTCCTTACTCAATTCAAAAAATTTACACCGATGCTTTTGAGCAAGAACGGCTTCCCAATACGGAAATTGCCCCAGCCGTAAGTCAGGCAATAGAGGATGTGATTAAGCAGGGTGCTCTCATTATTAACTACACCGGTCACGGAAGCGAAGATCAATGGGCGCAAGAGCAGATTCTAACTAACAGCATGATTAATCGCTTTCGCAATTATGATCGGCTACCGTTTTTCGTCACCGCTACTTGCGAGTTTGGTCGGCACGATAATCCCAAGGAAATTTCGGGGGCTGAGAGGTTGATTGTGAGCAAACAGGGCGGGGCAATCGGCTTGGTAACTACCTCCCGCCCGGTGTTCTCTAACTCTAACTTCCTGCTCAACCGGGCATTTTATAACGAAGTATTTCGTCGGGAGAATGGTCAGCCCCTAACGTTGGGTGAAATTTTCCGTCGAACGAAGAATAATGGACTGAACGGTCCGGTAAACCGCAACTTTTCACTACTAGGCGACCCGAGTATGGTGCTGGCGTATCCTGAAGCTCAGGTAACCATTGAGCGGTTAGCCATTCGGCAGGCCAGTAATCAATTTGTAGATACTGATACACTGCGGGCACTGGATTATGTGGCACTATCGGGCACAGTAGTTTCACCAGCTACTCAGCAAATAATCACAAATTTTAGCGGGAGCATAGAGGTAGAAGTGTTAGATAAAAGTACTTTCCGACGTACGCAAGGAAATGAGGGAACTTTTATGCAATTTGAAGAACGAAACTCCGTTATCCACCGAGGAAAAGCCCAGGTAAAGAATGGGCAGTTTGTTTTGTACTTCGTTGTACCCAAAAATATCGTGTATCAAACCGGACAGGGAAAAATTACTGCGTATGCAAGTGGTATGCTGGCGGATGGAGTAACAGATGCCCACGGGGCTTCGGTAGATTTTACGATTGGCGGTAGCCAACGCCCTCTGGTAGATGATAACATTCCGCCTGACATTCAGTTGTTTATGGATGATACTACGTTTGTGAACGGCGGGCTTACCGGTACTAACTCCTTATTGTTGGCAAAACTTAACGATGAACACGGTATTTCTATCAGTTCAAGCGGATTGGGGCAAGTAATTACCGCCGAACTCTTCTATGAAGAAACTGAAGAAAGTCGTACTTTTACCCTGAACGATTTTTACCAAGCTGATATTGATGATTTCCAATCAGGATGGATTCGTTATCCGGTGGAGAATTTGGAAGCCGGAAATTATCGGTTAAGTTTACAGGCCTGGGATACTTATAACAATGCCGGAACGGCTGAAATCTCGTTTCGAGTGGGAGAAGATGGCCAACTATGGGTTTCGGATTTTTACAATTATCCTAACCCTTTCTCAGAAGAGACCCAGTTTGTGCTTGATCATAATCAACCAGGCACAGTTTTAGACGTCACCATACAAATCTACAATAGTCAAGGGGAGTTAGTCCATCAGGTGCAGTCGTCTCAGCCTGAGTCAGCTACGCGGTTAAACGACTTGCTTTGGGATGGGCGAACCACAGCTGGTTCGCTGTTACCCTCAGGTGTTTATTACGCACATATAAAAGTAAAAGGTATTAATTCTGATGTAGTCGAACAGAAAACGCATCAACTTATTATTGCTCATTAATATGAAGTATTTTATTCGTAACTGTTTTATCCTAATTGTCGCCTTTGTTAGTCTGGGACTCAGCAAAAATGTTCTAGCTCAAACCGGGGCACCTGCTATCTTAGGGCAAGATGAAGACCGGAGGGTTATCACTACCGCTGTTCCTTTTCTGGCCATCTCACCCGATTCTCGAGCTAGTGGTATGGGTGATGTTGGGGTAGCTACTTCTCCCGATGCGAACGCTACGCACTGGAATCCGGCTAAGCTGGCGTTTTTGGAGCCAAGTTTCGGGATTTCCGCTTCATTTACTCCCTGGTTGTCTAAGGTGGTAAACGATATGTCGATTTCATACTTATCGGCCTACAAAAAAATTAACCAGCAACAGGCGTTAGGATTATCCATGCGCTACTTCGATTTGGGCGATATTCAGCTGACCGACCGTCAGGGTAACTTGCTAAATTTGGTAAGTCCCCGGGAATTCTCACTAGCGGCTACTTTTGCGTTGCAACTGAGCGAAAACCTGAGTGCAGGATTGAGTGGGCGATTTATTCATTCTAATCTACTCTCAGGAACTAACAGCAACGGTACCGATGGGCAGGCAGGTATCAGTGGCGCTGCCGATGTCGGAATTTATTATAATAAGGACATTGTATTCAACGGTAATGAAGGAAGCTGGGCTTTTGGTGCCAACATTTCCAATATCGGGGCGAAGATTACCTACCTGGATGAAAACCAGGCAGACTTTATTCCAACTAATCTGCGAGTAGGTGGCGCTTTCACTACCTATCTTGATCCGTACAATAAGCTAACATTTGCGGTAGATCTAAATAAGCTGCTCGTGCCTACTCCACCTATTTATCTTCGTGATTCTGTTACCAATCGCATTGTATTTGATGCTAATAATAATCCGCAAATTTTGCGAGGAGAAGACCCTGATCGTGGCCTTTTATCAGGAATGTTCGGTTCTTTTGCTGATGCTCCTGATGGTTTCAGCGAAGAATTGCAAGAAGTGATGATCTCCGCTGGGGTAGAATACTGGTACAACGATTTATTTGCCGTGCGGACGGGCTACTTTTACGAACACGCCAATAAAGGAAACCGAAAATACTTTACCGCTGGGTTAGGATTACGCTATCAGGTGTTTGGGGTAGACTTTGCCTATTTGCTTCCTCAGCAGCAGAATCACCCGCTTCAAGAAACCCTGCGTATATCACTTCATTTTAATATTGATGCTACTCCTACCGAGTCCATTGGTGAGGAATCAGACTTGAATTAAGTAAAACTTCAGTATGGCCGGACATAGTAAATGGGCCAATATTAAGCGCCGCAAGGGTGCCCAGGATGCTAAACGGGCTAAGATTTTCACCAAACTCATTAAAGAAATCACGGTAGCTGCCAAAGAAGCTGGCTCTGATCCCGATGGAAACCCTCGGTTACGTTTGGCTATTCAAAACGCCAAAGGGGCTAATATACCTAAAGATACTATTGAGCGGGCAATCAGTAAGGGCGCTGGGGCTGACAGTGAGGACTATATCGACGTAACTTACGAAGGCTACGCTCCGCACGGAGTGGCGGTATTTGTGGAATGTACTACCGATAATCTGAATCGTACCGTAGCCAATGTGCGGGCGGCATTTACCAAACACGGCGGGAGTTTGGGCAAAAATGGTTCGGTAGAGTATATGTTCGACCGAAAAGGAGTATTCATCTTTCCTCAGCCTAGCAGCATGGATGAAGACGAACTAACTTTGGAACTGATTGACGGCGGAGCCGAAGACGTAGTTTTTGAAGATGGTTTGGTGCAAGTCACTTCTGCTATGGAAGACTTTGGCTCATTACAAACTAAACTAGACAAACTATCCATTGAGCCCGAAAACGCCGAACTCCAGCGAATTCCGACTACCACAGTGTCCCTAGATGATGAAGCTCTACTCAGCGTAATGAAACTCATTGACGTATTGGAAGATGACGACGACGTATCCAAATTCTACCACAACGCTGATGTAACCGAGGAGCAGATGGAGCTGATTTGAGTAGTGTTCTAGCGACTATCGCTCGGTGTTATGGTATAAAGTGCTACAGTATTTGACCTTTTACGTAGTTCTCAGTGATTGAGGACAGGTGAATTGTTGTAACGACCAGCACAGCCACAGGCCGGACTTGATGCTTTTTTCGTTCGTTTTATCAATATCATTTCTTGGCGCAACAAGCGTGCTAGCTAATTTTTGCTAGGTTTGTGGCTGTGCTTTACTGGGTACCGTATTCATTCAAACAATCGTTTGTACTTTGCTGTCTTGGTTCCAAATGTTCTACAGTCATTCGTCCTTAGCGTCGTATACCTGCTAACCAGATCGTTATGAAATTCAAAGTCAAAGAATAATTGCGATGTAACCTTTAACTCATTTGCTTCTTCAGTGTACCCGCGAGATCCCGCTTCAGTGACCTCCTCTTCAGTCATCAATTTATATTCTTTGATATGATATCCGAAAATCATGTATTCTTTTCCCAAATAAAAAGTCTTACTACAGCTATCTTCAAAATACTGACTAACAAATACGGTATCAGAACCTAACTCTCCTTTGATCACTTTTTTCACTTCAACCAAGACGTCAGTTCCGTATCCTTCTTCGTTAAGGTATCTTTCTGTAATTGGTTCTCCGTGAATGCTCTGGATAGCAGTTCCAATCAGCACAAAATCTGCCTCTTCTGTCAATTCTTTGATATCTTCTCGATCAATCGGAAAGCATAACAGGCAAAGCCTTGAAGAGTATTCAGAATCAGAAAGATTAAAGTAACTATTTTCATCTTCTTTATGGTACCCAACAACTGTATAAACGCACCGCTGCGTTTATTTGTCATATACCTACAGTATTTTTGGTTATTCTTTGAATTACACGTATATCCATTTTCAAATCATTAAATATTTAAAAACGTTCATAACCGTTTGTCAGCAGTTTTCCTAATATTCTACCACTTCATTCACTCTTTGGCGAGGGATGAGGAATAACTCTTTTTGGCGACCATCCAGGTAGCGGACGGTTTTGCCATCAAAGAAGGCATCTTCTTCCACCATCATGCGTACTTCTTTGTTCCACTCAGGGATAAATACGGCAGCGTTTAATTCAATAGAGTAGGCGGTATTGGCGTACATGGGGTAGTCGCCCTTCACGGGTACGCCACCCTGCTGATCCCAGAGGCCAATGGTAGGGCCCGAACCGTGACCGTAGTAGCCAATGGGGTGCGTATAAATAGTGGGCTTAATGCCTTCGGCTTTGGCTTCGTCAATAGCAGCTAGTAGAATTTCGTTGCCAGTACGACCTACTTTAAAGTTATCCGTCAGAATGTCCATCAGGTGCAGGGCGGTTTGGTGAGCCTGGCGTAGATAAGTAGGAGCTTCGGTCTCGCCCGGTTTAAGGATGTAGGCATTTTCCTGGGTATCGGTATTCATATCCAGGTAGGTAATCCCAAAATCAACGTGCACCAAATCACCGGGCATAATTACTTGTTTATCCGGTCGCTTAGAAAAAGATCGTTGACTTGCAACGTTCTCAACATCAGCTCGTTGCACATCTACTGTCGGGTGAAACCAAGTGTCTAATCCCAGTTCATTTACCCGGTTGCGGTACCACCAAACTACATCTTCAGTAGTGGTGATGCCAGGGTGGATAACCTTTTCCGAAAAACCTTCAGCGATGATGTGGTGGGCTATCCGAGTAATGTGTTCGTACAACACCACTTCGCGTTCAGTACGGGTTTCTAGCCAGCTAATTGCCAGCTTCTCCGCCGAAGTCACCTTTTTGGCTTGGGAGGTAGAAAGAGCATCTATCAGGTGGAGATAGTCAGTATGCGCTAGCCCATCAGCCTGGGCAAAGTGTTCAGAAGTGTTTATGCCAATCTGTTCAGGATCGCGCTCGGCAATGATTTCTGCCAGTCGTTTCCACTGATTGGGTTCTTCTTCAGGGTTCCAGGCCTTTTTAAAGACACTGCCTACATCGTATCGAGCTACGGCTAAACACTCTACCAAGTCGGCTCCTTCGGGGTGGTACATTACCAGCATGGTAGTTCGTCGGGCGGAGAGCCAGGTAGGGGGTAAGAGCGTTTTGAGCACCGGGTCTTCGTTGTATTCGCGGGAGATTAGTAGCCAGAGATCAATGCCGCTACGTTCCATCAAATCGGGTAAAAGGGTCTGGATGCGTTCTTCCAAAATTTCTTCTTCTACCTGCGCCCGGGCTTGTAAATCCAGAATTTTGGGTAAGGCTGATTGAGCTAATGCAGATAAACTGACAAAGAGGTAAGCTGTGGTTGCAATCAGGTATTTCATTTTCATAGGTTTCGGTCAATTTCAAAACTACAAAACGAAGAGTAGGCTTCCTAGCAGGAGAATAATGATTGATGAGTAATGAATAATGAAGAGTTGATATCGGTTGTCGCACGGTTGAAAATGGATAATTGATAGTGGATAATTAATAATATGTCATCAATCACTAGTCATCCGTCATTAATCATTATTTGTTCTGGCTTCGTTGGTAAAGGTATACTGGTTCTGAGAAGTTGAGATTCTTGACTAGCCCCTGACTCTCAAATCCGTTTTTTTCAGCTACTCGTTTGGAGCCTTCGTTGTCAGGAGTGATAAAGGCTTTGAGGGTAGTAAATGGCAGATTTTCAAAAGCATAATCAGCCATTTGGGCAACAATTTCGGTAGCAAAGCCTTGCCCCCAATAATCAGGTGAAACGGCGTAGAACAGCTCGGCTTCGTCTTCATCCAGCGAATTGTAGCCTGTAGCTCCGACCAACTTACCTGATTGCTTTTCTTCTACTGCAAACATCAGAATGGGATTGTCCGAATCGTAAAAGGAGGTTATAAGTTCTAGTAGATGTTTTGCTCCTCGCTCGGTAGTAGTTTCTTCGTCAAAAGCCAGGGTAGACGTCACCCGACGGTCTCCTATTAGAGCTACGAAATCGGTTTCATCGGTGGTAGTAAAGCGGCGAATGTGGGTGCGGGGTGTTTCTAAAGAATGGAAAGTGCCCATAGTTGGGTTTTGGTGACAGATTTAAGTATCCTTCTTGGGAAGTAGCGGATGATTAAATTTAGGATATTGATCCCTCAATTTATAAAGTTCTTCCATTCTTTGGTATCCTGCCTCAGAATCCTGGGCGAGATATCTTCCGAAGTATAAGTAACCTTCATGAAAATGTACTAGACACCAGTTACCTGATTGGTCAAAAATTACCAAATCGTCCGCAAAAAACAGTGTAGAGCTGTACTTGATGAGCATCTTCCAGGTAAGGTACACTGAGTGCTTTGAGTAATTGGGAAGCACGAATACCCAATTCTTAAAAGATATTTTACGTTCATAAAGCCATTTTTTAAGCACTTTTTCCTCTTTGGGCAGCGGAATGCCTTGTGTTTCTTTGAAACAACTTTTCTCGAACGGATTCCAGAGTGGGCCAGTCAACAGCCCAGTGTGCTCTACAAAATCTTGTAATCGCTGGTTGGTTTCTTGACTGAGGAAAATAATCTGATCTCGATGCTTGGGAGGTAAAGCTTTAAAATCTTTGGGTGAGCCGAAAATGGTAGGGCTGTCGGGTAGTTCTACAAAAAATGGAGCGATGTCCTTGTGCGCTAACATAATACCTCAATATAGAAATATTCTAGCAGGATCTAATAGGCAATTGTCCAGCTTAGCTGCGAACGATCACCCTGCCTAAGTTTATCAAACAAAGCAGGGGTGTCGGTAAAATCTACCGTGGCGGTTAAAAAACTATCCCATACATCATCTTTTAGCAACTCCAGCACAGTTTGCTTGCGACGACGATAGTCCCAGCGGCTCTGCCGATGGGGTGGTAGTTGTGAGACTTGTGAGCTGATGATTTGCTTGCGTTGCTGGTGGAAACTTCCACCAAGCTGGACTTCTACTGCTCGGGTTCCGTACCAGCTTAGCTCTACTATTTTTCCTTCATAGCCTACTGCATCTACACAGGTTTGCAGTCCGGCACTACTACCGCTGGTATGAAAAGCTATATCAAACGAAGCATCGGAAGGCTCGTATAACGAAAAGCCTTGCTGGCGGGCAAACTCTCGCCGAACATCATTAGTATCAACTACACTAACCTGAGTAGCCGGAAACTGATCGACCAATTGCGCTACTAGCGAACCAATCAGTCCCATGCCGACGACTAGTACCCGGTCTCCGGCGGAAATGCGGCTGTCCCAGATAGCATTTAGCGCAGTTTCTAGATTACTAGCTAACACTGCTCGCCGGGACGGGACTTCTTCCGGAATAATGGTAACATCCTGAAAATTCACCACGCACTGTGACTGATGAGGGTGAAGTAAGTGAACGTGTTTACCAATAAGCTCAGTTGTGCCTTCTACGACTTTTCCCACCAACGAGTAACCATATTTAACCGGAAAAGAAAAATCGCCCTCCTGGTAAGGAACCTGCATCAGCTCATGAAGTTCAGCGGGTACTCGCCCGGTAGCAACCAGTGTTTCAGTCCCACTACTAACCAGCGAAAAGGCAGTCTCTATTCGGCACTCGCCAGCCTGTATTGGGGAAAGAGACTGGGCTTGGATTTTACTTTCCTTAGAAGAAAGATGCCAGAGTGCTGAAGCTTTAGTCATGGTGCATTTCACCTACGAACATAAATGTATCGCCCACAGGCTTGAAGTAAAAGCGGTCAAATTCTACCGCATCGCTTACCGAAGAGATTTCGGGTAGAGTAAAGCTATCTAGCCCCGATCCAAAAATGAGTGGGGCGATATGCAATTGCAGTACATCAATGGATTTTTGCGCCAAAAAGCTGGATGTAGTGGCTGAGCCACCTTCTACGTATACAGTGTACAGTCCCTTCTCAAAGAGCAGCTTCAATATATCAGTACAGGCAACCTTTCCATCTTTATCAGCCGCTAGTTGAACATATTCGGTATTTTTTAGGCAAGGGTCATCCCCGCTGCCAATCACCAGTACCGGATTGTCAGAGCCACTTTGTAAGCTGCTAAAATCGCTCTCGGTAGAGCAAAGTACTACTCGGCGGGGATTGCTACCTTCTACCAAGCGCACTGTGAGCGATGGGTGATCGTAATTAAGCGTGTGCGAACCAATTAAAATACTAGAGCACAAAGCCCGCATTCGATGAGCGTGTATCAGATTATCATCGTTGCCAATCCACTTAGAATCGCCTTGCGAGGTAGCAATTTTTCCGTCTAGTGACTGAGCAAAGTGAGTGATGGCTACTGCCCGCTGTCTTTTTCGGGCTTGCAGGGGTAAAAAGCAGTAGGGCATGTAGGTTGCCAGAAAATCGATAACTTCCTCATCTAGCTGGTACTCGTAGTCTAGCACTAATACGGTGTTATCCAAAAGGAAAGACGTAGCCTTATGGTGCTGAATGTCGGCGTCTTGGTCGACAATCACCAGTACCAGCGATTTCTGAGGATCGGGTACGGGCAAGCGGTTGAGATACACCTCGCAAGTATCGCCGAAGTTGATGAAGCAAAAACGCACTGCTTCGGAAGTATCAGCAATAGTTTGTTTTAATAAAAGTAAGCCTTGCCAATAATTCTCCAGCGACATAAATATTAGTGATTGTTGTTTTTAGGAAGGTCAATCATATGCCCCATCAGCTTTTGCTTGGTTTGCAAATATCCGTAATTTTCTTGGTGGGGTTTAATTTCCAGTGGTACCCGGTCTATCAAGTTAATTCCTGAGTCTATAAAACTATCTATTTTTTCGGGATTGTTGGTCATCAGTTTAATGGACTGTGCACCTAAGTCTTTGAGCATTTGAATGGCAATGTCGTAATCGCGGGTGTCAATTTCAAATCCTAGGTGTAAATTGGCTTCGGCAGTATTTAAGCCTTTATCTTGTAGGTTGTAGGCTCTCATTTTGTTAATTAGACCAATACCTCGACCTTCTTGCCGTAGGTAGATAACGATTCCGCCTTCCTCGCCTGTCTTCCGAAGGGCTTCATCTAGTTGCTCACCGCAGTCGCAGCGTAGTGAGCCGAATACATCACCCGTCATACATTCCGAGTGAATTCGTACTAAAACGGATTGGGAGGTATCGGTTTTTTCGCTCACCATTGCAATATGGGGCATTGGGTTATTTTCTTCATCGGCATACGCAATAATGCGGAATGTGCCGTGGGGGGTAGGAAGTGGAGTTTCAGCCTGTCGTTGGATGGGCATAATCTTTTTCTCTTCTGCTATCTGCTCAGGCAGCGGGCATTTTTTAAAGTTCTAATTGGTAAACATACAGAGTATCAGAATGATTTCCCAATTCAACCAATAGGGGAAATGTTCTTTTCAAAGGAGACCGAAGGCCGAAGAAGGGAGACCGGAGTTGGAAGTGAGAAGAGACTGGTGGCTAGAAATTGATAGAAACTGTCGTGGTGCGATTAAGAAATTGCTTCATAGAAATTGGGGAATTAGGTACACGGCTCAGTTTTTCTGACTCCTTTCTTCGGTTCTCAATCGTCAACTTTCCCTTATCCACTGTCAATTGTCAACTAAAAAACCTACTTTTCTATCTCACTAAACCTCCTACCTAGCCATGAGCCAGTCAATTGTTGTTATCGGAAGCTCTAATATCGATTTAATCGCTCAAGTACCTCATTTTCCTCAACCCGGTGAAACTGTTGGAAACGCTCGCTACAGCCAGGCTTACGGGGGAAAGGGGGCTAACCAGGCCGTAGCCGCTGCCCGAGCCGGAGGTAACGTTACGTTTATATCTAGCTTAGGGAACGATTCGTTTGGGCAGAATATGCTCGCTAACTTTTCCAAAGAAGGCATCAATACCGACTACATTGTACAGTCTGGGCAAGAGGCGAGTGGCACTGCCTTAATTTTGGTGAACGAAGCCGGAGAAAACTGTATTGCGGTAGCGCCTGGTGCTAATGGCTTGCTTTCGCCTGAGATAATAGATGAGTCTCGCATTGCGATATCCAGTGCTGAGATTATCCTTCTTCAGCTAGAGATTCCACTAGAAACAGTGACTTATATAGTAGAGCTTGCTAGTGGGTTGGGAAAAAAAGTCATGCTCAATCCTGCCCCAGCTCAAGCATTGAGTGACCAATTACTCCGGCATCTGCACTTTTTGGTGCTGAACGAAACAGAAGCAGAATTGCTAGTAGGGCACCCGGTAGAGACTACCGAGCAAATACAACAAGCGGCTGATGAACTTTTACAAAAGCGAGTTCAAACAGTAATTATTACGCTGGGCGCAAGAGGGGCTTATGTGGCTACTCGCCAGGAACAGCAAATGGTTTCGGCGTATAGCGTCCAGCCAGTAGATACTACTGCTGCTGGTGATACTTTCTGTGGAGCGTTGGCTGCGGCGTTATCGAGAGGGCAGAAGCTGAAAGATGCAGTGGCCTTCGCTAACGCGGCGGGAGCTTTGGCTACTACCAAACTAGGCGCTCAACCGTCAGCACCCACTGCCTCCGAAGTTACTAGTCTAATGAATACGCAGTCATTCTCAGCCAATGAGGACTTTTAGTGATGTTCCTTATCGCTGAATAAATATTACTATTCTGAGTATATTTTCCCGTTTTTGGGGTGTTATTCCTCAAATATTTTCAAATAAAAATGACTCTATCCTCTTAAAACCTTCGTTTTCTGATGATTTAGGCAGATTTAAACGTTCTCCAGACTGTGGCATATAATTTTCATAAGTACTTATCAATTAGTACAATTTAAATTTTTAAACTTATGAAACTATATGCCATCCTCGTAGCAGCTGGAGTAACTTTATTTGGCTGCAATCACAAAGAATTAGAGAATCAAGTAGCTGCCTTAGAGGCAGAAAGACAGCAAATGGTAACTGCCGTAGAGCAGAAAGATGTAGCACTCACGGAATTTATGGAGTCATTAGCAACGGTAGAAGATAACCTTCAGAAAATCCGGGAGCGGGAACTGAATATTGAAATCACTAAACAAGAGAAAGGGTTAAGCACCAAAGAATCGCAGAAGCAGATTGTGAGCGATATTCAGGCCATTGATGCTTTGTTGGTAGAGAACCGGAAGAAAATTCAGGACTTAAATGAAAAACTAGCCGGGGCTTACGGTAAGAGTAATAAGCTAAGAAAGTCACTCACTAAACTAAAGGATGAACTGACTGAGCAGATTAAAGATCGGGAAACCCAGATCGGGACGCTTAAGGATCAGCTAGTGGCGATGGAAATGAAGATCGATACGCTGAACGTAAATTTAGCCAGTTTAGAAGAGACCAACTTGGAAAAAGATGCAGTGATTGAAGAAAAGACTATCGAACTGCACGAAGCCTACTACGTAGCCGGAACGTCTAAAGAACTACAAGAAAAATCAGTAATTGACCGTAAGGGGGGAGTACTTGGCTTAGGACGAACTACTACCTTAGCTGATAAATACGATGCTCAGCAGTTTACCAAAATCGATATTCGCGAACAGATGAGCTTTCCACTACCTAGTGAAGATATAAAATTAGCGACTACACACCCGGCTGGATCGTATCAGATTAAGGCGGACGAAGAAGCTAAAACTACCCAACTAGTAATTGCTGACCCCGAAAAGTTCTGGGAGTCGTCTAAGTACCTAGTGATGGTAGTGAAATAACCACTTATTTTTTTCTAATATCCTCCGAACCACGGAAGTCATTGGCTTTCGTGGTTTTTTTTATTTACGTTAAATCATAAAAACAATAATGGGTGCGTTAAAGAGGGTGAGTCAGAATTTTTAGCACCAATCTAACCAACCATGAACCGACGCGATTTTACCCGCACTCTAGCTGTGGGAGCTTCTACCTTACCCTTTACCCATTCATTTGCCACTTCTTTTTCCCAGGATAAAAAACTGGGAGTTGCTCTAGTGGGCTTAGGTGGTTACAGTCGAGGACAACTAGGTCCCGCCTTACAGGAAACCGAAAATTGCTACTTGGCGGGAGTAGTTACCGGTACACCCGAAAAAGAGAAAATTTGGGCGGATAAATACGGTATCCCTGAGAAGAATATCTATAATTACGAGAGTTACGATCAGATTGTCGATAACGAAGATATTGACATCATTTACGTAGTATTACCCAACTCTATGCACGCCGAATACACCATTCGGGCAGCAGAAGCTGGAAAACATGTAATCTGCGAGAAGCCAATGGCAATGAACGTAGAGGAGTGTCGCCAGATGATGGATGCTTGCGAGAAAGCGGGCGTGAAATTATCGATTGGTTATCGTCTCCATTTTGAACCGTATAATCAAAAGGTAATGGAGGTAGCGAAGGAAAAAACTATGGGTGATATTAATTTTGTGCGTTGCGGAGCGGGTTACCGCATGGGCGATAATTGGGATCAGTGGCGATTACAAAAAGACTTAGCTGGAACCGGAGCATTGGGTAATATGGGCGTTTATGCCATTCAGGGAGCGATTTATGCTGTGGGCGAAAACCCAATTTACGTGCGGGCGCAAGAGTTTAAAACCATGCCTAAGAAGTTTGATGAAACCGATGAGACAGTCACCTTTCAATTTGAATTTCCGAGTGGGGTAGTAGCCAACTGCGAGACCAGCCACAATGCTAGTATGAATTACCTCTATGTTTCGGCGGATGAGGGGTGGATAGAGCTTGATCCGTACTCGCAGTATGGTGGATTGAAAGGTAAAACCAGCCAGGGAACGTTAGATTTTCCGCAGGTAAACCAGCAAGCTCAGCAAATGGACGACTTTGCCGCCTGTATTCTGAAAGATACCCAAACTCCTGTACCCGGTGAAATGGGACTACGCGACATTCAGATTATCGACGGAATTTTAGCTTCTATTGCATCTGGAGGTGATAAGGTGAAACTGGAAAGCTTGGCATTTTAAGCTAGCTTTTTCGCAAAATATTCTTGCCAATCTTGCGGTAGGTACGGATCATTTGCCGCAGCTTTGATTCCCGTTTGGTCATCTTTATCAAAGGCATAAAGCCGAACTATATCAGTAATTGTTAATTGGGAATCTGACTTTTTCAGTAGAGTCAGCAAATCCCCTTTCTTTACTGAGCCTTCCTTGACAACAGAGAAGTAGACTCCCGGTTGGTTGCGCTGTAGGAAGTGCTTGATCATTTTTGGGTCACCAAAGCGGATGCCTAGCTTGAAACAAGGAAAACGGGGTTGAGTAACTTGCAACTCACATTCTCCGGCCTGAAAGCGGTCGCCAATATTAATGGTAGTTTCATCCAGACCGTCTATCGTCAGGTTTTCACCAAATACCCCAATCGGGAAATCATGCTGTGGGAAATCCTGTTGCCAGCCCATATAGTGCTGATACGGATAAGCGTAGACGGCTTTTTCCCGCCCGCCGTGTACTCTCAAATCCGCTTGTTCGTCACCATCCAGGTTAAGCATACGTACCATCACTGCGCCATCAACCGGAGACTTGAAAATACCAGTACTCACTTCTTTTCCTAGAAAAGGTACGACTCGAGGTTTTCCCACATTGACGGATACAATCTGCATGGCACTGATAGTTTTCTTGAAGATAAGTTTGCTGCCTAAATTTCTAAATTGCCCGCCAGATTACAAATAATATTGATAAAACATTATCACCAGCTTAGCACTTCATAGAGTGAAAAGCCATAGTATTCATTAATTCAACTTTATACTTATGCTAGTTACTACTACATCAACTTTACAAGACAAATCAATTACTGAGTATCTCGGTTTAGTCTCGGGAGAAGCTATCATTGGAGCAAATGTCTTCCGTGATTTTTTTGCGGGTATCCGCGATATTGTGGGTGGACGCTCGGGCTCTTACGAACGAGCTTTGCGAGATGCTAAGGAAATTGCCCTCCGCGAGATGCAGGAAGGAGCCCAAAAACTGGGTGCCAATGCTGTTATTGGCGTAGACCTCGATTACGAAACGGTTGGCAAAGAATCCAGTATGCTGATGGTAACCGCTAGTGGAACAGCGGTTATTTATCGGTAATTAGTTGACTTTCAGCGGCGAAGTGCTGCAAAAACCAGGTTTTCTATGTAGTCATACACTTGCTGATGCAGGTCACTGCCATTTTTCTTAATCTCGGTAAGGGAAGGTAAGTGCAAAGCAAAATACGCCTGTTGGTGAGAGGCCTCTAGCACTGTGCTGATTAATGCGTGAGGATAAGGATAGTCAGGGTTAATCTCTTTTGCGATAGAAGCTATTCGTTTGCACAAATCTTTATAGCCCCGGAACAAGCCCTCCTTGTTATCCTCATCCACTTGCTTGGTCAGATAGGTTTTATTTGACTCCGAAACCACAATACGGTATAAGGCAGTTTCATCGATGTCGGCGAAGGCAGGATCAAACTCCGCTTCGTCACATATAGCTTTTAAGGCTACTTTGAGTCTTTCTTCCGGGTCAGCCAGATGGTTAGTACGGTAATCAATTAGGTACTCCATCCACTTCCAGTACCAGGCAATCAGGTAAATAAGTAGCTTATGCTTGTTCTCAAAGTAACGATAAATAGAAGCCTCGGTAGATTGAATTTGAGTGGCTAGCTTTTTGAAAGTAAATTGTTCAAATCCTAATTCATCAATCATCTGAATGCCCTGACTGATAATTTTTGAACCTAACTCGGTATGCTGGGGGTCGCGGGTGAAGTACCGCTCGCTTAAACGTAGTGTGACCATAAATAGATAATGTGCTGCAATGTAGTAAATAAGTAATACTTCCAAAACATAACAGGTGGAGACCAGATGCCTAAGACTGGAGACCGAAATCAGGAACAGCTGGTAAAAGAGAATTGTTTAGTTAATTAGAGAAAGAGATTATCAAATCTTTGTTTTTGGTTTCCAGGCTTTGGGTTCCGGATTTCAATCTCCGCTTAAACTTTCAATTCTTGACCACTTTCATGGCTTTGGTAGGCTAGCTCAATTAATTGAATTACTTGTTTGGCCTCTTCAGGAGAAACCAGCAATTTTGATTTACCCGAAATAGCTTGGGCTAGATTATCGTAGAAAGCTAAGTAATTTCCTGCTTCGGAAGTTACTTTTCCCCGGAAGGGTAGACCGTAGAGTTCAGTATCTAAGATCCCCCAGATAGTTTCTGGTTCAATACCCCAGTGCCCACTATTGGGAGTTTTTCCCACTTTTAGGTCATCTTCCTGCGGGTCGAGTCCGTATTTGGTAAAAGTACCCAGGTCACCCAAAATTTTGTAGCGAGGACCTTCGTCTCGCACCAGATAACTTGATTTTAAGACGACTTGCTTATCAGGATACCCCAAAATCAGGTGATAAGCATCGGGGGCTTTTCCTCCTGCGCGTTGAATACTAAGTTTAGCAAAAATGGTCTGGGGCATTCCGAATAATACTAAGGCCTGGTCAATCATATGGGAGCCCAGATTGTACAAAATCCCTGAGCCAGGGCCACTGTCTTCCTTCCAAGTATCAGGTTGAATGTAGTTGCGGTAGCGGTCGTAATGAGCTTCGTACTCTACTACTCGTCCGCACAATTGCTGATCTAGCACTTTTTGTACAGTTAAAAAGTCACTATCCAGTCGTCGGTTCTGAAATACGGTAAATAAGCGATTCTGTTGATTTGCTATGTTAATAAGCTCTTCAGCTTCAGCAACTGTATTAGTAAATGGTTTTTCCACTACTACGTGCTTACCTGCTTCTAGCGCAGCTTTTGTCATATCGAAGTGATAAGCGTTGGGAGTATTAACCACAATTATGTCAATTTCCTCGTCGTTCAGCAAATCATCGAACTGCCGAACTGTGTTAATATCCGGATAATCAGCCTTAGCATCGTTCCGATGACGCTCGAGTACTTTGGATAAATGAAAACCTGGGTGAGTAGTGATAAGGGGAGCGTGAAAGACTTTCCCGGACATACCGTAAGAGGCTAGAGCAACCTGAGTCATGGTGTAGTATTTTGGATGCTCAAACTACATAAAATTGATAGTCGGTTCAAGGAAGCTTGGTAGAGTATTACCTATTTTCTATTAGAATAGTAGGAACGTAGTGGGAATATGAGATCTAGCACTCGGAATGAGTGGAGCTTCTTTTATAAACATAGCTAGGTACTCCAGGTACTGGAAATAGGATTGATTTTGACATACTAATAATTAGGGTAAAAGTAAAAAGCACATATCCTGATGGACATGTGCTTAATCAGAAAATACTGCTAAGCCTATCTAGGCACTACCTCTGACTTTTTAGGCATTGTCATTGAGTCGTCAGGGTTGATAGCTTCTTCGCTGCAACTAAATAGAGTTGCTGCTAGAATAGCAAAAGCGAATGAAAGTTTAACAGTTTTTGAAATAATACTTCTCATAGTGAAATTAATTTAGGTGAAACAATAAAATAAAAGTACATCCAAATGATGTAAGAAAAAGTTGATCAACTGTAGCACAAATATAACTATTTAACTTAAAAATAATATATAATATAGTTAGTTTGTGATGAATAATTGAAAAAAGAACAAAAAATTACAGAATAGTATTTACTCGAATTTGTAAAAGTATTGCCATGTTTTGATCCGAAGATCAATAAATTTTAGAAAAAAACAATAGTAAAATAAAAATTTATCAATCTAATTTTTAATAAATATTAAAAATTATGTGATAATATGAATAATAAATTATGAAAATAGAAATTATGTATCTCTTGATAGACTTATTTGAAATCAGATAATTATTTCTATGTCTAGAGTTTAGAATAAAAAAATAAACAATATCTAACTCATATTAAACGATAAATTACGATGTAAGAAATGAAAGAAAAATGTATTTTTTCTTAGCACTAAAAAGTTTTGCTGATGTATGATTTAACAAAAAAAAGCTTCCTATTCGATAAAATTTGGCGGAGTATTGGTGCTATATTTTAAGCGCTATTATGTAATTAAGTGGAGAGTGGTAAAATAATTCAATGAAGATATTAGAAAAGAAACGGGTAGATTCACTAGCTAAAACGTTCCGGTATACGCTAAGAGATCGGCGTAAATTAGTGAGCCTAATTATTGTATTACTACTTCCCCTGATGCTTTTTGCGTGGAGGTTTATTCCTGAAGATATTGAGTTTCCTTACTATGGACAACTGCATGTGTTCATTTGGACATTTAATCTATATTTTGTCATAGTTATGCTATCGTCGGCTTGGTTTCTATCCATACCTCGAAGAGACTTTGCTATGCAAATAATTGTTCTGGCAGCTTTATTCTTAGGAATCTCCTTAACACTTAATACTTTGCCATTTAGTAATGAGTCGCCGTGGTGGACCGATGTATTAATCAGCTTAACTTTGTTTGCAGGAGCGAGTATTTATCTCTATTACGTCTACAATAATTACGTTAACAAAACTATTGACTACAAACAGTTGCACGACGGTATTGTGCATGATTTGCACCATGAGCGCTTTTTAAACTCCATTAGTCGGGTAGAAGGGTTAATGAAGGTAGCTGAGATGGAAGAGCCTTACAAAAGTATGTGTGAAGATGAAATTGCCGAGCTTAAAGAATCAGTATCCTACATCGCCGAGAAATATAAAGCTCTTTATTAATGACGAATGACTAATGAATTGGATAAGGTGCGTATGTAAGCCTCCGATTCAATACCTACACATACGTGTAACAATGCGCCAGCTAACATTAATCATTATTCATCACTCATCGATCATTATAAAGGTGTTCCTTCAAATCAGAGATGCTTTCTATTTTTAACTTCTTAGCTTGTAGTTCTCTCATCATCAACGCGGTGGTATTGTTAAAACCCAACGGGGGCATCCAGATTAAGCCATACTGCTGCTGTACTTGGTTTTGAACATAATTATATACCCAATCTTTATTCTGAGATAAACTGTCTATTGCTTCTGAAGACGGTTTTAGCAGAACTAGTAAAACAGTTCCTGTATATTCGGGGTAAATGTCTACGTAGTCATTGATGATGGCATCCATCAGTAGTTTGGTGCCACCGAAGCCCTGCTTAAGTTCTACGGTTAAATTGGTTTGCCCTTCAATGAGCAGGGTGAATAGTTCGGCAAGAACAAAGTTTTCGGTGAAAGCCTTAGAGCCGATAATCAGGTCAGGCTTGCCCTCTTTTTTGGCTACGGTTGTAAACCCTAGAGAGTTTAAGAAGTTAGTGGCTGCTTCCCGGGGCGAGCGCTTGTTTTGGTCTACCTCAAGGTTCATCTGGGTCATAGCAGTTTCATCAATCTTACCACTTAATTGCTGAAAAAGTGGTTCTAACTCAGGAAAGCGAGCGATAGTTTCTTGACGGATTAATGGGGCAGCGTAGTAAGGAGGAAAGTAGCCCAAGTCATCTTCTAATACCCGCAGATTATAGGCAGCAATTCGTCCGTCAGTAGAGAAACCGCTGATAACATCTACTTTTTTCTGATGGAGTGCTTCGTACATCAGCCCAATCTCCATTTCGCGGGCTTCTATTGAAAAACCGTACTTTTCCTGCAAGCCCGGATAACCGTCGGCTCGCTCCATAAATTCCGAATTAAATCCGGCTACCAATGATGAAGTGCTTTCTGATGCTTCAGACCAGACTACCTGCCCGATAAGTACTAAACATAAAATAGCAAATCCTACCGCTAACGGTTTCAAAAGCTTTTGGATGTATCGTTGAATCAGGCTGAGTAAAGTGTCCAATACAATCGCTAATAGCGAAGCGGGAATAGCTCCTGCTAGAATCATGTAGGTATTGTTCACAGCAATCCCCCGGAAAATAAATTCGCCTAAACCACCGGCGGCAATCAGGGCGCAGAGGGTAGCTACGCCAATGTTGATGACCATGGCGGTGCGCACTCCGGCAAAAATAATCGGGGCAGCCAGCGGCAATTCTACCATTCGTAAAATTTGTCCGTCGGTCATGCCCATACCCAGAGCTGCTTCCTTAATAGTCCCATCCACTCCCTGAATACCCGTGTAAGTATTACGGACAATGGGCAGTAGGGCGTACAAAAACAAGGCGATAATCGCCGGAAGTACTCCAATGCCGAAAAAGGGTAACATAAAACCCAGCAGCGCAATACTAGGGATGGTCTGGATAATATTGACAAAGCCTAGCATAGGTTGGGCAGCAGTTTCGTAGCGAGTTAGCAGGATACCAATGGTAATACCGATGACGGTGGCGACTACCAAGGCTATGGTAGTGATCCAGAGATGTTCGTAGGTTTGCTGAAGAATTTCGGCACGTTGCTCAATCAGAAATGAGAAAAACTCAGCAAGCAAACTAGGATAGGTTTTAAATTGAAAGCAGTAAGTTACGCTATTTTGTCTAGATGCAAGAATCCGCCAAGGGCAATAGCTTTAAAAGTTATATTCGTTAATCATCCGATAAAATAAGCGGGTTAGTTTGGGCTCAGCTTCTCCGGCAATTTGAATGATTTCGGCTACACTGACGGGCTCTAAATTATCAGGATCACCAATATCGGTAATGATTGAGGCGGCAAATACCTTCATGCCTTGATGTTTGGCAACAATTACTTCCGGCACCGTCGACATCCCCACCAAATCAGCTCCGATGGTACGGAGGAAACGGTATTCGGCGCGAGTTTCTAGATTTGGACCCGGAACAGCCACATACACCCCCTTATGTATCCGGTAACCTTCTTCCTTAGCAATTTGCCAGGCAGTGTGAATCATCTCTTGATCGTAAGGTTCACTCATATCCGGAAACCGAGGGCCAAACCCATCCCAGTTCAAGCCCGTTAGCGGATTGGCCGTTTGTAGGTTGATATGGTCATCAAGAAGTACTAAATCTCCCTTGTGGTAAGATAAATTCATAGCTCCGGCTACATTAGAAATATACAGCGTCTTGATTCCCAAGTGATGCATGAGTCGAACCGGATAGGTAATCTGCTGCATGGAGTAGCCTTCGTAATAATGAAAGCGCCCTTGCATAGCTAGCACTCGCTTGCCGCCTAGTGTTCCGTAAATCAGTTTTCCTGAATGACTTTCTACTGTACTCACCGGAAAGTGAGGAATATCGGCGTAGGAGAGTGTTTGTTCGGCTTTAATTTCTCCCGCCAATCGGCCTAAACCTGTTCCAAGAATAATACCTGTTTCAGGTGGTTCAGTAATATGCTGAGATATAAAGTCATAGGTTTCGGAAAGATGTTGGAGCATACATTAGGGTTTTTAGGTTAAGATAATAAAAATGAGGCTGCAAAGCTTCGTGTTTAGTGTTTCAAGTTATTGAATGTATTGAGAAACTTTAAGCAATGTACTACACCGATAGTTCATTCTAAATGTAGGGTGAAATATTGGGAGCCTGTGGCCAATTTCCCTCAATCGATAGGGGAGTAAATTCAGCAAATAGTTCTTCTCGATACCATCCTAAGATTCTAGTTTTCTTGATCATCTCTCGGTGTTTGGCACTCTGATAGGCATAAGCTACCATCGCATCACGATTTTTCCATAGGCTGAACGTGGCCTGTTGTAGTAACGGAAGCTCGCCAATACCTTTGGAAAATAGCAAGCCTGCCTGATGTTGTTCTAAGCGATTACTGACCTTAGGTACGTTCTTCCAAAAACTCCATAGCTTCTGAGGATAAATGGTAGCTCGGGTTAAGACAGCGATGGGGCCTTGAGATACTTTCACTTTGTGAACGGGAAACGGTTGTTTAGCCTCCCAGGAGCCTTTTACTTTTGTAGTGCAAAGAGAAACTGTCCAATGATGTTGGGCATAAGCACACGCCTGATGCCAAAATGAATTCTGTTGGAAGAAATTTTTAGCAATAGTCTGTTTATCCCACACTGCTAGAAAAGCATAGGTGCTCATATCAGGAATAATACTGAACCCATTACCACCACCGCTTCCGAGAAGTTTGTAGAAGCCAAGACCGGGTATTGACCGAAGTATGCGATGGGAATCTCGCATTTGGCGTAAAGCCCACCATTTAGCGGATAATCTCTCAAATTCTAGGAAAGTTATTGTAGTAATTTGCTGATTTAGATACGCCAATAGAATATTGCTTAAAAAAAAGAGAGACGCAATGAAACAACGCCATCTACGAACATGATTGAAGGCGAACTGTTTAAAACGTGCTAAGTGTTTGCTCAATAATATCGCAGCACTCGTGGAGTTGCTCTTCTGTAATCACCAAAGGAGGGGCGAATCGAATGATATTACCGTGGGTGGGTTTGGCTAATAAACCGTTATCTTTCAGTTTCAGACAAATATTCCAGGCAGTACCGCTATCGGGGCTATCGTTGATAACAATAGCATTTAGTAGTCCTTTGCCCCGTACTAGGGTTACCAGGTCACACTTTTCAGCTAGTTGCTGCATTCGTTCCCGGAAAATTTGACCAAGCTGCTCGGCCCGTTCAGCTAAGTTTTCATCAATGACAACTTGCAAAGCTGCCATGGCTACTTCGCAGGCGAGGGGGTTACCACCGAAGGTAGAACCATGTTCACCGGGTTTGATAGTCAGCATAATTTCATCGCTGGCTAAAATGGCTGATACTGGGAAAACTCCTCCCGAAAGGGCTTTTCCTAAGATCAGTATATCTGGTTTAAAATCTTCGTGCTGACAGGCAAATAGTTTTCCAGTGCGGGCAATGCCGGTTTGTACTTCGTCGGCAATAAATAGTACGTTATGTTCCTTGCACAGATTGTAAGCATTTTTGAGATAGCCTTCATCGGGTACAACCACTCCGGCTTCGCCCTGGATAGGTTCTACCATAAATCCAGCCACGTTTGGGTCTTGTAAAGCAGCTTCCAGAGCAGCTAAATCATTGTAGGGAATAATCTCATAACCCGGCATAAAAGGGCCAAACCCAGTAGTGCTGCTGGGATCGGTAGAAGAGGATATAGCACCTAGGGTTCGCCCCCAGAAATTACCTTCCACAAAAATAACTTTGGCTTGGTTGGTTGGCACCCCCTTTACTTCGTAAGCCCACTTTCGGCAGAGCTTCACCGCGGTTTCGCCTCCTTCTACTCCGGTATTCATTGGCAATACTCGGTCGTAGCCAAACAGTTCAGTCACAAATTTCTCGTAGCGTCCGAGCACATCATTATAGAATGCTCGCGATGTGAGCGTAAGCCGTTGAGCCTGTTCGGTAAGAGCTTGAACAATTCGAGGGTGGCAATGCCCCTGGTTTACTGCACTATAAGCTGAAAGAAAATCGTAATACTGTCGCCCCTCTACATCCCAAACCAGCACACCCTCACCCCGGGAGAGCACTACCGGAAGGGGATGATAATTATGTGCGCCGTACTTCTCTTCTAGGGCGATAACTTCTGAGGTAGTTAATGTTGTTTCTAACATACTCGTAGTGTTATGGTATTTTAGTATTGTTGTGTTAAGGTATTCGTGTGTTCAAGTGTTCAAGTGTTCATGTAAATTTAAAGCTCAAGCACTCACAGACATAAACACCAGAACACATTAATACTCTAACACAATGACTTTGAACTATTACTCTACAAATTTGATTAAAAGTGGTGGAGAAAAACAAATTAATGAGTTTTTCTTTCTAAAGATATTTTTAGATATTTGCAACCCTGAATTTAAAAGACAAGAAAATACAGAATTATGTCTAAGGTTTGTCAGATTTCCGGTAAGCGTCCTCGCGTAGGAAATAATGTATCCAAGGCGAATAATAAAACTAAGCGCAAGTTCTCTCCGAATTTACAGCGTAAGCGTTTTTATCTACCCGAAGAGGATAAGTGGGTAACTATTCGGGTAGCAACTTCTACCTTGCGTACAATTAATAAAAAAGGTATTACTGCGGTGCTGAAAGAAGCCAGAGCTAAAGGAACCGCACAAATCTAGCAACTATTAAATAGTACCTACTATGGCTAAGAAAGGAAAAGGTAATCGCATTCAGGTAATTTTGGAATGCACCGAACATAAGGATAGTGGTCAGCCGGGAACCTCCCGCTATATTACGACCAAAAATCGGAAGAACACCCCGGATCGGATGGAACGCAAGAAGTATAATCCTATCTTGAAAAAATATACTGTTCACAAAGAAATTAAATAATCATGGCTAAGAAAACAGTTGCAACCCTACGTACTAGTACTGGAAAAGACTTTGCCAAAGTGATTAAGGCAGTAAAGTCAGAAAAAACCGGAGCGTATACCTTCAAGGAGGAGATGGTTCCGGTAGATAGTGTAAAAGAACACTTCAAGAAGTAGCTTATATCTACTTTCTTAAGAGACAAAACTAGCCCGTTCAGGGCTTTTTTTGTTTATCTTTGACGCTATTCCACGCGTTACAAACGCGCAGCAGTTGGTGGAGTAAGTTTTTTGTTGCGTTACTACGCCTTCCAGACGCGTAGCAGTTAATTAACTTTCCATTTTCAACCCCGGTCTGGAGCCGGAGTCAAATTTCAATTATCAATTGACATGGCACTTTTTGGTTTATTTTCTAAGGATAAAAAAGAATCGCTAGATAAAGGGCTAGAGAAATCTAAGCAGAGCTTCTTTGAGAAGATGGGGAAAGCTATCGCGGGTAAATCTACGGTCGATGAAGAAGTATTGGATGAACTGGAACAGGTACTAGTAACCAGCGATGTGGGAGTAGACACCATGGTGAAAATTATTGATCGGATTGAAGCCCGCGTAGCTCGCGATAAATATCTGAATACTTCGGAGCTTGATCGTATTTTACGAGAAGAAATTGCCGAGCTGTTAACAGAGGTTGATCATTCTTATACTACCACCCAGGCTAGCGACTTTAATATTCCAGAAAATCATCAGCCCCACGTGGTACTGGTGGTAGGCGTAAACGGAGTTGGTAAGACAACAACCATTGGTAAGTTGGCGCATCAGTTTAAGAAGCAGGGTAAAGACGTAATTCTAGGAGCAGCCGATACCTTTCGGGCGGCGGCAGTTGATCAACTCAAACTCTGGGGTGAACGGGTAGGTGTACCCGTCGTCTCGCACGGGATGAATACTGATCCGGCTTCGGTAGCCTACGACGCGGTGAAACAAGGTGTAGAGCAGAAAGCTGATTTGGTGATTGTAGATACCGCCGGACGCTTACATAATAAAGTGAACCTGATGAACGAGCTTTCTAAGATCAAGCGCGTGATTCAGAAGTTTGTGCCCGAAGCCCCCCATGAAGTACTGCTGGTACTAGACGGTAGTACCGGGCAAAACGCCTTTATTCAAGCTCGGGAGTTTACCAAAGCTACCGAAGTGACGGCGCTGGCAATTACTAAACTGGATGGTTCCGCTAAAGGTGGTGTGGTGATTGGTATTTCCGATCAATTTAAGATTCCAGTAAAGTATATCGGGGTAGGGGAGAAAATGGAAGACTTACAGGTTTTCAACAAAATGGAATTCGTGGATTCGCTTTTTGGCAAAAACTAATTTTCCCAAGGTTAGTTCTTTTATTTTTACCGTTGTGCGTTAAAAATGAAAAGACTAGCCCTCCTATTTTTTAGCTTGTGTTCGCTATTTTCCGCTCAAGCTCAGGTTGATACCACTGTTTACACCCAAGAGTATATTGATCGGAGCACAAAGTTCGCCTGGTTCACGCTAGGGGGAGATATTTTAATGTTACCGGGAGGCGATACTGAATTTCTTCAAAACGGAGCGATACAAAATACTTCATTCGGCAACACTTTTATCCCGCGAGTAACGCTCGGTGGGATACACTTCTGGGGACACGCTGATTTCTACGTTACTTTTCCTCTTTCTTTTCTATCATTACAAAATAAACCTGACTTTTTCGATCAGCTTTCCTACTCCCAAGGAATAGAAACGGGTATGCGGGTTTATCCGCTAAAGCTACAACCCCAGCGGGTAAGCCCATTCGTCGGCATCAGTTTCCGCAACTTATCCTATCAACACACACTCGATGAAGATGAGTATCCCGAAGAGAGTCCTCGCTACCGAAGAATGATTGCCCCGCTGCAATTTGGAGCTACCTACACCACCGATAAATATTTAATCTCTGCTTCAGTGTACTATCAGTTTCAGGACGAAATAAACTATGCGATTTCCCCAACTCAAACAGGGCGCACTACTTTTAATCCTGTCTCTTTTAATCTCAGCTTTTTACGATACTGGGATACGGATCGGTTTATGAGAAACCCTAAAGTAGTTCGAGATCTCAATAATCAGTATCACGTTCTGCAAAAGGAAAATCGCCTGAGTACCTGGTATTGGGGGCTGGGACCTTCGGCTGGGCTACAAATGTCTAAGTCGGGGTATCTGGAGCGTAACTTTCCCTATTTGTATGATGAATACTCTAGTGCTTTCATGCCTGATATAACCTTCGGTCGATTTTTCAACAAACCGGATATGAACGTGGGGTTATCATTTCGGACTTTGGGAGATCGCCTCATTGGGTTTAATACGGAGATTCGGTTGAGACGTTATTCCTTTATGCTGGAAACCTACAAAAATCTATTCAACTGGTTAGGGTTCGTGCCTTTCGTCGGAGTAACTGGTTCAGTAGAAAATCTCAGGGCTAATGTGAACGGAACCGAGTATCAAGAAACTAAGCCAGCTCTGGGGTTAATATTTGGTTGGGACATTCGTGTAACTAAGACCGGAACTAGTTTGCTTCGCACCAATTTACGCTGGATACCTGATTTACACCTAGAAATAGAAGGAGATAAAATGATGTTTGATCACTTAGAGTTTAATTTTATCCAGTGGGTACAATTTATTGGTCGAAAGAAAGCTTACGAGAAATATCGTCCTTGATGAGTGATTACGGTACTAGGAAATAAATAGCCACACCGACACTAAGCTAATCGACAAGCCGATGAGACTGCCTACCAGAACATCCATTGGTTTGTGGGAACCAATATAGAGGCGAGCCGACATTACCAGTCCACTGATAATCAGGACTACAACTAGTGGAGTAACCAGAAATGCCTGGGGATATTCGGCTCCTAGCCCGATAATAAACCCAATTAGGCCACAACAGCTGGCACTATACGCACTTACTTTAATAAATAGTGTAGCTATGCTGACCGATATAATAATGGCAGTGAACGCAGCTAGAAGCATACCCAACACTGGGCTAGCGTTAAATTTATAGACAAACAGAAAGGTGACAATAATGTAGAACACACTGATGAAGAAGAATGGGAGTATCCGTTCTTGTCGGGTGGGCATTGAAATAATTGCCAGATAATTGGCTCGAATAACCAAGAAGCGGGACACTGTTACGTATACCAGCGGGATAAGAAAAGTGGTAAGGAAGATGGCCAGCAGCAGATAGTCGGCATTAGAGATTCCGGGACGAATAATAATGGGTGCGTAATAGAAAAGTAGGGCAAAGAGGTACGTAGGCATCAGTAAGGGGTGCATCAGCACCGAACATAAAACCGCCAGTTTTCGTACCATTAAAGTTCTTTTCTAAGCCGGGCTACCGGAATTTGCAGTTGTTCACGGTACTTAGCTACCGTTCGTCGGGCGATGTTATAGCCTTTATCTTTTAGTAATTTTTCCAGCTTATCATCCGAAAGAGGCTTGCGTTTATCTTCGTTATCGACTAATTCTTTTAAATAATTTTTTACTTCCCGGCTACTCACATCCTCACCCGAGTCGGTAGCAATACCTTCAGAGAAGAAATACTTGAGCTGATAGGTGCCGTACTCGGTTTGCACCGATTTACTATTCGCCACTCGCGAGACCGTAGAAATATCCATCCCAATTTCATTGGCAATATCCTTCAAAATCATCGGACGCAATTTACTTTCATCTCCGGTCAGAAAGAAATCATACTGATATTTTACGATCGTCTCCATCGTATTCAGCAAAGTATTTTGCCGTTGCTTGATGGCATCAATAAACCATTTAGCTGAATCGAGCTTCTGCTTTACAAAAGAAACTTCTTCTTTAAGTTTTTTATCCTTCTTATCGCTCTTATCATAAGCCTGCAACATATTTGAGTACGAACGACTGACTTTCAGTTCGGGTGCATTCTTAGAGTTTAGAGCGAGTTCTAGTTTGCCATTGTCGTTGGTGAGAATGTAATCAGGTATGACATACTGGGTGCGAGCCGCCAGACCAGTTTCTATCCCACCAGGCTTAGGGTTAAGTTTCGTAATGATACTAATTGCCTCCCGTAGGGTATTTTCATCTACACCTAGTTTACGACAAATCTTATCAAAATGCTTTTTTGTGAACTCTTTGAAGTTATTTTCTAGAATATCGATGGCCACTCGAGTGTAACGATCTTGATCAGGTTTGCGCTCTAGTTGTAATAGCAGGCATTCCTGAAGGCTGCGCGCTCCAATGCCCGGTGGATCAAACTGCTGAATCTTACTCAGGATTTCCTCCAGTTCTTCAGCGCTGGTATCAATATTGAGGGAAAAGGCCAAATCGTTCACGATGGCATCCAGGTCGCGCCGAATGTAACCGTCACTCTCAATACTGCCTATCAGCTGTAAGCCTATCTGCTGGCGGCGTTCATCTAGTCGGAGAAAGTTGAGTTGGGTAATGAGTTGCTCCACTAGCGAGACTGCGGTAGGCATGGGCAGGTCTTTATCATCCTCGTCGTTGTACGATCCGTCGCCCTGCATTTTATAGCCACTGAACTCATCTTCGGCCAGGTAATCTTCTACGCTAATTTCTTCTGAGTAATCTTCTTTCTCACTCTCGCCAAAGTCATCTTCCGCCTGAGCCGGAACTTCTTCCTCCTGGTCTCGGCCTTCCTCTAACGCGGGATTTACCTCTAATTCTTGCTCAATACGGGCTTCTAACTCAGCCGTAGGTATCTGGAGCAGCTTGATAAATTGGATCTGCTGCGGCGATAATCGTTGACTAAGTGTTTGGTTTAAACCAAGCTTTTGCATACTATTTTTTCATAATAAAAAGTAAGCCCTTTAGTAAGGCGCAAATTTATGATATTATCACAAATCTTTGTTAAAAAGACCAAAATATCGTTGTTTTACGCCCTGTTTTACTACATCCGTAAGGTATTAACTAACATTACATCGGGGTAGTTTCGGCGTCATAATAACATATTATTTGCAGGTTTTAGTATGCAAAACTTACGGTGGAAAATCAAGCGAGTACTTGCAGAAGGAGAGTCTGCAGTGGGTAAGTCAGTAGTAGTAAAAGGCTGGGTGCGAACCAAGCGGGGCAGTAAAAATGTGAACTTCATCGCACTAAATGATGGCTCAACCGTTCGGAACTTACAAGTGGTAGCTGACCCCGAGCAGGTTGATGAAGATATTTTGCGCCGCATCAATACCGGAGCTTGTCTGGCAGTAACAGGTAAACTTGTGGCTTCCCAAGGAAAAGGACAAACGGTAGAATTGCCTGCTGAAACGATTGAAGTTCTGGGTGAAGCTGACCCAGATGAATATCCCTTACAGCCTAAAAAACACTCATTTGAATTTTTGCGAGAGATTGCCCACTTGCGTCCTCGCACCGCTACGTTCGGAGCGGTCTTCCGTTTGCGTCATGCCATGACGTTTGCTATTCATCAGTTTTTTCACGAGCGGGGATTCTTCAACCTGCATTCTCCGATTATTACGGGTTCAGACGCCGAAGGTGCCGGGGAAATGTTTCGGGTGACTACCTTAGATGCTAAAAAACCTCCGCTCAACGAAGAAGGTGAGATAGACTACAAGCAAGACTTTTTCGGGAAAGAAACCAACCTTACGGTTTCGGGGCAGCTAGAGGCAGAACTAGGCGCATTGGCTTTGTCCGATGTGTACACCTTCGGGCCAACCTTTCGGGCTGAGAACTCAAATACTTCTCGGCATTTAGCTGAGTTCTGGATGATTGAGCCAGAAATGGCTTTCTACGATCTAAACGATAATATGCAGTTGGCGCAGGAGTTTGTTCAGTACTTAGTACGCTTTGCTTTGGATAATTATGCTGATGACTTAGAGTTTCTGAATCAGCGCCAGTTAGACGAGGAAAAGAACAAGAAAAAAGAGGAGCGTAGCGATATGTCGCTACTAGAACGCTTACAATTTGTGGTAGATAATGATTTCGAGCGAATTACTTACACCGAGGCAATTAATATACTGAGGAGCTCTAAGCCGAATAAGAAGAAAAAGTTTCAGTTTTTGATTGATGAGTGGGGGGCAGATTTGCAGTCGGAGCACGAACGGTTCTTGGTAGAAAAGCACTTTAAGAAGCCCGTGATTCTGTACAACTACCCCAAGGGAATTAAAGCATTTTACATGCGGCAGAACGAAGACAATGAGACAGTTGCGGCTATGGATGTATTGTTCCCCGGTATCGGTGAAATCATTGGAGGTTCGCAGCGGGAGGAGCGGTTAGACAAGTTACAGCAGCGTATGGCGGAAATGGAGATTCCCGAACAGGAAATGTGGTGGTATCTGGAAACCCGTAAGTTCGGAACAGCTCCGCACAGTGGCTTTGGCATTGGCTTTGAGCGACTCATCATGTTCGTTACCGGAATGCAAAATATCCGCGATGTAATTCCATTCCCCCGTACCCCGCAGAATGCTGAATTTTAATTCTACTGTACTAATGTTTTCATGTATTCATGTGTTTATGTAGTTTGAACACCCGAACACCCGAACACCCGAACACCCGAACACCTTGTTCTTCATCCTCTCCAAAACGTTATATTTTCTGGTAATGCCGATTACGCTGGTAGTAATGGCGTTTTTGCTGTGTATTGTGTGGAAGCGGTATCGCAAGCTATTTTTTACTATGGGGTTTGCTTTGTTGTTACTCTTTACCAATACCTTTCTAAGTAATTTACTGCTGTTGGCTTGGGAAGTGTCTCCGCAACCCATTGCCTCTTTGCCTCAGTATCCGGTAGGAGTAGTGCTAGGCGGAATTACAACTGATAAAGAACCCCACGATCGTAGTCATGTAACAGGTGATGCTGATCGTATTCTGCATGCCGTTCAACTATACCGAGAGGGTAAAATTGAAAAGATTCTGCTGACGGGTGGTTCGGGGAAATTGTTAGTAGATAGTATTCCTGAAGCTATCTCTTTACAGCGAATTTTGCGTAATGCCCAAATTCCTGAACGTGATATTTTGATAGAAGCAGCTTCTCGCAACACTCGTGAGAATGCGCTGAATAGTCAGAATATGTTGAAAGAAAATGGCATTACCTCTAAGGTGCTTCTAATCACTTCGGCCTACCATATGCGCCGGGCTAAAGCCTGTTTCAAAAAGGTAGGAGTAGAAATTGACGGTTTCCCTGTGAGTATGCGGGGGCAAGAGATCCAGTTTACTCCTGACTGGCTAATTATTCCCAGTTCTGGGGCCATCGGCAATTTTGAAGTAGTAATTCGAGAAATAGTCGGAACAGTAGCCTACTGGGTAGCGGGGTATGTTTAGAGGTTGCAATTCATTATGCTTACTGCTACATTGACCCAAAGAAACAACCTTACCTTTTATGATTCACACCCTTGACCTCCATTTTTTAGGTATACCGCAAGCCATCGCTAGCTTTTTGATAGAAACCTCTGATGGTCCAATTCTTATCGAAACTGGACCGTATTCTACTTACGATAATTTAAGGTTGGCTGTTCAAAAAGCGGGCTTTGATCTGGCGGATATTCAACACGTTCTGCTTACGCATATTCACTTTGACCACGCTGGAGCTGCTTGGGCTTTAGCCGAGCAAGGAGCAAAAATTTATGTTCATCCGTTCGGGGTTCGGCATTTGGCAAGCCCTCAGAAATTATGGGAGTCAGCCAAGCGAATTTATCAGGATGAAATGGATCGGCTTTGGGGTGAAATGAAACCTATTCCCGAAAGTCAACTGCAAGCAGTAGAAGATGGAAATGAACTTACTTTTGACGATACCAAAATAATCGCTCATCATACTCCGGGTCATGCCGTTCACCATATTGCGTATCAGTTAGGTGATGTGATATTTACTGGCGATGTAGGCGGAGTTCAGATTAACGGTGGATTAGTGGAACCGCCTTGCCCTCCACCCGATATTAATTTAGAAGATTGGCAAAACTCCATTCAGCTACTGAGGGGACTAGACCCACGAGCTTTGTATCTCACTCATTTTGGTCGAGTTGAGAATATAGACACCCATTTGAATCATTTAGAGGAACAATTACTGGATTGGGCTGAGTGGATTAAGGAAAGAATAGAAGCCGGACAATCTTCTGAAGAACTGGTTCCTCAGTTTCAAGCCTACGTGGCTGATCAGCTTCGAACGAAAGGAGCTGATGAAGAAACCATACAACAGTACGAAGCGGCCAACCCTTCCTGGATGAGCGTAGCTGGATTGATGCGATATTGGAAGAAAAAGGGGCTAATTGAAAGGTGAAAATTGACAATGGAAAGTTGGTAGTTCTCAATTATGTGCTACCTAACTACAACTAGTTTTTACCGACTGGCTAATGCAAGTTTGCCTACATCATCACTAACCAGTAACATTGAAGTAAACAGATGGAAAAAATACTATCGGTACTATTTATCAGTGCTTTCCTTCTCTCTTGTAATCAGAAACCAGCGTCTGAAAATCCTAAGAGTGAACTTGGTAGCATACAAGATTCTCTCTCCTCTGAGTTAAATGAAATACAAGCCAACTGAGTAATCAATGGTTTCTCGGTGGCTATTGTGAATGAGGACGAGGTGCTGTATCAAAATGGGTTTGGGGTTTCAGATATTTCAAACGACGCTCCCTATTCAGAAAACACTCTGCAAAATATTGCTTCAGTATCCAAAACTCTGATTGGAATTGCGTTGCTAAAGGCTCAAGAGATGGGAAAACTAAATCTGGACGATCCTATCTCTAAATTCTTAACTTTTGATGTCAAGAACCCCGATTTTCCTGACCAAGCAATCACGATACGGCATCTGGCAACCCATACTTCTTCAATTACTGACGGAGATATTTACGGAGAAAAATCGTATATCCTAAAATCTCCTAGGGATAGTATTCAGTCCGATTCAATAAAGATTCCCGAAGAGTTTAATCCTCCTTCGGATCATACGTCTATGCAAGTATTCTTAGAGAGTCTGCTCAGTGAAAAAGGGAAGTGGTATTCCCAAGAAGTATTCCTGAATGAAACTCCGGGCCAACTGTTTGAATATACTAATTTGGGAGCCACCTTAGCGGCGCTTGTCTTAGAAGCTGCCACTGGAGAAAAATACAGCGAGTTTACGAAGAAACACATTTTAGAACCCTTAAAAATGGAATCTTCGGGATGGTATTTTGATGAAATAGACTTTTCCAGGCACACGAAATTATACGCCAGCAAAACGGAGCAAATACCCTTCTATTCCCTCATCACCTATCCAGATGGTGGGTTAATCACATCCATCAGTGATTTGAGCAAATATCTGGTTGAGCTGATCCGGGGTTATTCCGGAAATGGAACACTGTTGACAGAAGCTAGCTATAGTGAATTGTACAAACTGCAACTAGGTGACGAAAACTTTGAAGAGCGTGATGCCGAAAGCCCTTACAACGATGAGTATAATTTTGGCATTTTTATTGGGTTCTCAGCCCAAGACTACGTAGGCCATACGGGAGGAGATCCAGGGGTATCGTCTTTTATGTTTTTTAACACAAAAAATAAAATCGGACGAATCTTACTGATAAATACTGATTTGACTAGTGATGAGGGTGTTCAGCAGTTTTTCTCCATATGGGATAAACTAGAAGAATACCAGCAAAAACTAAACTAAGCCAGTAGAATAGATGGTTTACTCAGCCTCCAATTATTCATTTTCAATTTTCCCCTGTCAATTTTCAACTACCTTCAGTAACTGCTTTCGTTTAACTCTGTTTTGCCGCGGTATGTCCAGTAGATTAATGAGGTGTAGCCGATCACGAAAGGTAGCCCCCAAATAGCTACCCAGAACATGGTTCGTAAAGTGTATTGACTAGAGGAGCCATTGTAAATATCAATATTAAAGTCGGGCGATAGATTAGATACCAGCATGTTGGGAAAAATGCCCAGGGCGAATAGTAGTACGATAGCGGTAATCGTACAGGCTGAGGAAATAAACCCTTGCATCGGTTTATCTTTCGCTAGAGCCCGAGGAATGTTGGCGATAGAGAGCACATTAAGTATGACAATGAGCCAGGCAACTACTGAAACCAGCGTTTGATGCTGCCGAACCAACTCGTGCGATTCACCGGGCACATCTGCTAGGCCAAAGGAGAAATTGGCAATCATCGTTGGTTGCAAGTAGAGAGTTGCAGCCGTAGTTATGGTAAACATTATGAGGAAAACTAAGTAAGCATTCTTGGCCCAGCGTTGCACCTGAGCTTGCAAATCCCCCTGCGTTTTTAGGTTAAGGTACATCGCGCCATGCATGGTAAACATCGCTAGGTTGAAGAAACCAGTGAGCAGTGTATACGGGCTAATCAAATCTAGAAAGCTGCCTTGGTGAACTTTACTGGCATCAATAGCAAAGCCGACTACCACATTACCAATAGCAATACCAAATAGAATAGCGGCGATAATAGAACCCAAACTAAACCCTGTATCCCAGGTGCTTCGCCATCTTTTGCTAGGTTCTTTGCTTCTAAACTCAATAGATACTGCCCGGAAAATTAGCGCAATCAGCAGTAGCATGAACGGTAGATAAAAGCCTGAGAAGGCCGTTGCGTATACTTCCGGAAAAGCCGCGAATAATGCACCACCCGCTGTAATCAACCAAACTTCATTACCATCCCATACAGGACCGATAGAATTGAGCATAATTCGCCGATTGGTATCGCCTTTACTCAGCAGGTGCAACGCTCCTACCCCCAAATCAAACCCATCCAGAATGGCGTAACCAATCAGCAATAAACCGATAATGATGTACCAGATGACATTGTAGTCCATAATCAAATGATGATTGATGATGAATGAGTAATGAATGATGAGAGACAATTTCCATTAGTCATTATTCATTACTCATCAGTCATTAAAACTAGTTAGTTTCTTCACAGCATCTACTCGTTCACCCTTTTGCGAATATCCTGCTTCGGGAGCAAGAGTATGATCTTCCGGCCCATGTTTGATTTCCCGATCTAATACATAAAGCCAGACGAAAAAAAGTAAGGCGTACACGATAGCAAATAAGATCAATGAAATTAAAACCTCAGGGGCTTGCACCGACTCGGACAATCCGTCTTTGGTACGGAGTAATCCTTGCACAATCCAGGGCTGACGGCCTCGTTCAGCGGAATACCATCCGGCCTGGTTGGCAATGACGGGCAAGGCTACCATCGGAATAAATAGGCGCATCAACCAGGTTTTATCAAACAATGCTTTTCGCCAAAGTAAAAACAAGCTCAACAGCGTAACTCCAATAAACAAGCCGCCTAGCCCTACCATCAAATGATACGACTGAAAGACCTGAGCTACTGGCGGCCAATCTTCTTCAGGAAATTGATCTAGTCCCGTGACTTCGGCATCCAAATCTTCGTACAGCAGCCAACTCAGCATTCCTGGAATTTCCAAAGCTACTGTTTTTTGCTTTTCGGGATCAGTATAGCCAACAATTGCCAAAGGGGCGCGGGTTTGGGTTTCGTACAACCCTTCAAAAGCCGCCAGCTTAGCCGGCTGGTATTCTCCCACTACTTGCGCGTGATTGTGTCCGATAAGTGGTTGAGCTAATGAAGCTACGGCAGCGACAATGAGGGCGATGGTGAACGAACGATAGGCAAACTCTAAATTTCTCTTTTTGACGATAAAGTAAGCCGATACACTCAGCACCAGAAATGCTCCCTGAACGAAAGCACCAACAACCGAGTGAGAGAACCGAACCATCGACGATGGATTAAATACTACTGCCCAAAAATCGGTAATTACGGCTCGGGTGTAGCCATCTACCGTAGTTGCTAGCTCATACGCTACCGGGGTTTGTTGCCAGGAATTGGCCACTACAATCCAGAAGGCTGACATCATTGAGCCTAGTGCGACCATGCAGGTAGAAAATAGGTGAACACCGGGTTTTACTTTGTTCCAACCAAACAGCAAAATAGCCAGGAAGCCCGATTCCAGAAAAAAAGCAAAAACGCCCTCAGCCGCTAAAGGCGAACCGAAAATATCTCCGACAAAACGAGAGTACCTTGCCCAGTTAGTACCAAACTCAAATTCCATAACAATACCCGTGGCTACGCCGATAGAGAAATTAGCCGCAAAGATTTTTATCCAGAAACGAGTAATCGACTCGTATACCTTCTTTCGGGTGAAAAAATACAGCGACTCATAGATCACCAGCAGCAATCCCATCCCGATGCTAAAGGGCGGGAAGATATAGTGAAACATGATGGTGAAGGCAAACTGAAGGCGAGAGAGGAATTCTACGTCAAGGTTCATGACGGGAGCGGTGAGCGCGTAAATACCAAATTAAAGTAATTGTTCCGAAGAGAATACCGAGGGCTGCTTTCCACCACTTGGTTGCCGGAAGCCACTGTTCTAGGCCGGGAATCCGGGTAATCAGAAAGTAGAGCACCATCAGGCCGAGGGCTAACAAAAAAAGCCGTTGGATGGAAGAAAGTGTGTTCACAAGAATACGGCTTGGGTCAGGGCAAAGGTACAACCCAGCTATTCTGAGGCAAGAAAAATCTACGCTATTTTATCTCCACATAAGAGAGGTATTCGCCAATGGATTGATAGTACGCTTTTGCTCAAAAGAAGCAGGATCGTTCCACCAATCGGAGTAGGCTTGTACTGCTTCTAATACTTCTTCGTCGGTAGCTGATTGCCCTTCATTACGTTGAGTTGGAGAGTTGATTAAAATAGGATTTAGTGAAGGGTATCGCTCGATAGAAGTAAGTTCTTGTCCATGGCTAACGCGAATACTTTCAATTGTCCAAAGCAAACATTCACCCAACCTTAATTTTTGAGGAAGAAATGAAGAAACCGGGTTAGTAGGGAAAGCTGAAATTTCTTCCAGACTATTGGCGTAGCGAAGCAATTCAGATATTTGCTCCGGCTGAAAATTAGGAATAGGTTGGTTCTGGCTGTATTCGCCGCTTCGTAACGACTTAACAAATTGATCTACCGACGGGGCGTTGGGATTGAATTCTTCTTCCTGACAAGCAACCAGTATCAGCAATAAGAAAAGTAGCTTCTTCATAATAGCTCTCTTTATTAGTTAAAGTGAATATTGGTGCTTTCTCTTACTGAGTCAATAGCTATTTCAAACGTATGTCTTCCTCGGGGTAGGGGTGGACTAGGAGTTATCTGTGCTACCTTTGCTAAGAAATAGGTGTAAGTATATAAAGTATCGCCACCAATGTTGACTGAGAGTGTTGGTTCATCGAGGATATCATATGGATAGTATCGGTAATCAGTAGTATCACTGGGAGCTAGAGAGCCAAAGAACTGTGAGTTATCGACGTATAAAATCACTTCATCAATAGGTTGTCCAGTTTGGTTAACAACTCGAACAAAATTGGGATCAGGTTCTTCCGAACAAGCACTTAATATCACGGAGAAAAGTAGAGCGATACCTAATTTTTGCACACTGCTAACAATTTCTACTAAGACTATCTTTTCTTCTAAAAGGTTGTAAACTATGCTAAAGATTGGTCTGCTTTCCGATACACATAGCTACCTCGATCCGCAGATTTTTACCTACTTTGCCAATTGCGATGAAATATGGCATGCCGGAGATATTGGTAGCCTGAAAATTCTTGAGGCACTGGAATCTTTTAAGCCAATCCGAGCTGTGTTTGGAAATATCGATAGCAGTGAGCTTCGGCAAGAATTACCGATGGACTGTTGGCTGGAACGGGAAGGGCTAAGAGTCTGGATGACGCATATCGGCGGTTATCCACCCAAATACAATCCTCGCGTACGAAAAATACTAGCAGAGCAACAGGCTGACCTATTCATCTGTGGCCATTCTCATATACTGAAGGTGATAAAAGATAAAGAAAGAAATAATATGCTTTGCCTGAATCCGGGTGCGGCGGGAAGGCAGGGGTTTCACCGGACACGAACTATTTTACGGTTTCAGTTAAACAACGGCTTGGTTAACAAGTTAGAAGCCATTGAACTCGGTTCAAAGTCAAACTAACCAAACATGGCACTTTATGTACTTTCCTTGGGCGGCTCTATTGTGGTTCCGGGCGCAATAGATACGGATTACCTAGTCAAGTTTAAAGAATTTATCCATCGGCGTATTGCTCAGGGTGATCGCTTTATTCTAACGGTTGGTGGAGGAAGGACGGCTCGGAATTATCAATCTGCTGCCGAGACAGTGAGTGGAGTTGATGATGAAGAGCGAGATTGGCTGGGGATTCACGCTACCCGCTTAAACGCCCATCTGCTACGAACGATTTTCAAGGAGCAAGCTCATCCTATCATCGCTAAAGATTTCGACATCGCTTTGCCTGATTTTGAGGAACCGATTTTGGTCGGGGCAGGCTGGAAACCCGGTTGGAGTACCGACTACATTGCGGTGCTGCTAGCGCAACGCTATCAGGCTCAAACAGTACTGAATCTATCAAATATCGACTACGTTTACGCTGAAGATCCGCGAGAGAGCCCTGATGCTCAGCGATTTGAAACGATAAGCTGGGCTAACTTTAGAAAGATTATAGGCGATGAGTGGACTCCTGGTCTATCAGCTCCATTTGACCCAATCGCCAGCAAAAAAGCTGAGGAGCTTGGTCTCACCGTGGTAATTCTAAACGGTAAAAAGATTGATAATATGGAAGCTTTCTTAGCCGAGGATAGCTTTCAGGGAACAGTGATTCAAAACACCTAGTCAGTAATAAAAAAAGCATACTGGTTAGAGTATGCTTACTAGATAGTTTTCGTAAAAGGTCTACGCTTTTTCTTCAGCGTCTTCTCCTTCAATTTTGTCTTCTACTGCTTCGGCATCTTCACGAGAGGCTTTCGCTGGCTCTTTCAGTTCAGCTTGGGGCTCACTAGCCTGAGGTGCATCTTCTTCTTTCTTAGTAGCAGCTGTAGCTTCTTCAACAGGTGCTGCCTCAGCCAAAGGTGTTTCTTCCTCTTTTACATCTTCAACCGGAGCTGCTTCTGCTTTAACTTCTTCAACCTTAGGAGCTTCTTCCTTTTTGGTTTTTTTCTTAGCAGTAGGTTTACCTGCTTTTTTAGCAAACTCTTCTTTAATAGCCTCAATATCTACGTTTTTGATAGGAGGCTGCTTGCTTAGTTGCTTAATGCGTTGCTTGCGAGCTTTAGCACGGGCTTTATTACGTAATCCTTTACGTTCTAATCGGGTAACGGCCATAATATCTTTATTTCTTAAGTTCTCAAAACAGGCTGCGAATTTACTAAAAACTGTAGAAAATAAAAAAGTGTTTAAGTTTTAATGCGGATGCCGCTCGGTGTTCGCGTATTTATGTTTAAGTAAGATAATTGGAACACTTTTGCCTTACTCTACTAGAACGGTATCTACATCAGCACTGTAGCCCACAAAGATACCGTACCCTCCCTGAACGTTATTGAAGACCGGTACAGGCTCAGCAAACGGATTGCCTTCGGTTTCCTGCTGAAGATCTGCTGAGAGCATATAGCGATACTGAGCCTCACTGAGCGTACGTAGAGTAATAAAATATTCTGACTCTTGTTCCTGTCCAAAACCAAACGTTTGGTCTACGCTAAAATTAAAGGTATAAAGTCGGCCGTTAAATATCTCGTCAGAAAACATGAATATCCCATTAACCGAAAATCCATCATCATCTCCAAAAAAGTCATCGTTGTCGTCTACTAAAGGGTCGTCACTCACTAAAGGGATAGGTGACAGAATACGGAAGGTATCAGTAATAACAAAGTTGCCATCATCATCTTGTTCAAAATTGTAGCTAATGGTATAGCGTTGCACTAAAACCTGATAGAAGTTTTCTTCATCACTAGGGTCATCAATACCCAGCCATACCTGGTTTAGTGACGGTTCCTGAACAGTCGTGAAATTACCAGTATTGTCATCAAATTGCTCGTAAGTAATGGTGATTGTATCGTATCGCAAATTTGCAATTGAAATGGGGGGGGCAATAAGAGCAGTAGCCTCCACTGATTCAAATCCCGATTTACTTACTCGTAATGTATATGACCGCCCGGCAGAGGGTACAAAATCAGTAGCATAAAATCCGGTGGCGGCGTTTATAGTATTATCATTGGGGTGTGTTTCTGCTAATGTAGCCACTACTTGTTCGTCTTCTAGCAATACTACTTCAGCCCCTGAAACTACTTGAAGAGGTTCGTTACTGAGAACAAATTTGCTCTGGCTTACCACTACCGCTACTGGTGCATCAACCCCAATGAAGGAGTTGACTACTAGTCTCGGGGCTTCTCGTGGAACATCCACATCAACTACCGTTTCGCAGGCACCGAGCCCAAATAGTACTAGCCAGAAGAGATTTATTGCGTACTTCATAGTGATTAGAAATTAAAGCGGTAGCTGATAGAAGGAATAATAGGAAACAGGCTTACTTGTCTGAACTGGCTTTCCCGGCTGGGATCAGAGCTTTCGTCTAGGTACAGGTAGAATGGGTTACGTCGGCTGTATGCGTTATACACTCCCAATACCCAGGCTCGTTTGCCCCAACGGGTTTTCTTATGAAATGTGATACTAGCATCTAACCGATGAAAGGCTCGCATCCGATAACTATTGCGTTCTCCGTAATCATAAATGCTACCCCCAAAAAACGAATTGCCCCTACCACTGTAAATCGCAGTAGGTAGGGTAATAGCATTACCACTGCCGAAAACCCAGGTAGCCGATAGGTCTATTCGCTCCCGCCACTGATGAACTACGGCGACTCCTAAATCGTGACGGCGATCGTATTTGTAGGGAAAGCGTTCGCCGAAATTTAACTCTTCAAACTGGCGGTCGGTCCAGGATAATGTATAGCCCAACCAACCCGTAGTGCGTCCTTGTTTTTTCTGAATAAGTAGTTCTGCTCCGTAGCTGCGTCCGTCTCCCACAGCTACTTTATTTTGCCAATCTTCGTTTACGTCAATAAAGTTCGCGCCTTCGCGGTACTCAATCAGATTACGCATATCTTTGTAATAACCCTCGAGACTAATTTCATAGCCCGATGTCCAGTTGTACGCCCCACCCAATGCCCATTGCTGAGCGGTTTGAGGGCGCACTTGATCAGTAGCCGGAACCCACAAATCGGTAGGGAGACCGATGCCGGAGTTGGTCAATAAATGGATAAATTGAGCCATCTGTACGTAAGAGACTTTGAGCGAAAGCTGCTCGTTCAACAGGTAACGTCCGGCAATACGTGGTTGAATTGAGGTGTAAAACTCATCATTAACCCGAAAGCCTGAAAAGTGCAGGCCAATATTAAACTTGAGACGACGGCCTAGCTCAAGATCATCTTCTACATATGCAGCAAACTCTACGGCGTCAGTTTCTTGCGAACCCAGTGTAGTATCTATAGTCTCTTCACTAACCTCGTCGTTATATCGGACATTTAGCGCCCCTGGGCGGAATGTATGCCGGATTGCACTTACTCCGAAGCGAACATAGTGTTGAGGAGAAGGGATAAAATCAAAATCGATTTTGGCAGCAAAATCTTCTATGCCAGATAGATACCGGGCTAATCCCTGGTCAACCAGTACACCATTTCCAGAATCGTCCAGATATTCGTAACGATACTCATTATTAATGTCGAAGCGGTATCGGCTGTAGGTAAGCGTAGTATTACTGAACAGCTTGGGGGTAAACATATGGTTCCAGCGTAAGGCTGATGTGATATTTCCCCACTGTAAACCAGCTTCGTCTTCATCCTCAAGCTCTACTCCATTATTAATATCTTCATACTGGTAGCGAGCGTAGAACCGATCATCTCCCAAGTAAGCACTCAAATAAAGCCGATCACGGTCAGAAAACTTGTGGTTTACTTTGGCATTGAGGTCGTAAAAATAGTAGCCCACTGTCTCTTCACCGTCAGTTTGAGATCTGATAAGTGGACGAGCCAGCACATCAATCCAGGTGCGCCGTCCTGAAATAATAAAGGAAGTTTTATCCTTTACAATCGGGCCTTCCAAAGTTAATTTTCCGGCAATTATTCCTAATGAACCTTCCCCATGAAACTCTTTCATGTTTCCTTCCTTCATACTAATGTCAATCACTGATGATAGTCGGCCACCGTAGCGAGCTGGAAAACCACCTTTGATCAACTGCACATTATTAATGGCATCAGCATTAAACACTGAGAAGAAACCGAACAAATGTGAAGCATTGTATACTGGAACCCCATCCAGTAAAATCAGATTCTGGTCGGGACCACCGCCGCGCACGTAAAGACCACTAGTCCCCTCGTTGCCTGATTGTACTCCAGGCAGCAATTGTAAGGTTTTCAACACATCTACCTCTCCCAAGAATGCTGGGAGGCTCTTAATCTGCTCAACAGGTACGGAAATACTGCTCATTTGCGTCACTTCCTGAATTTTATCCGCTTCTGACGCAGAAATTACAATTTCATCCAATAGAGCACTTTCGCTTAGCTCAATACTAATGACAGTATCTTGCGTTAGTAGTAAACGAGCGGTTTGTGGTTGGTAGCCTACGTAGGAGTAGACCAGGTTTACACTGTCTTTTGGTAGCGTGAGACTGTAAAATCCATAAGTATTACTACTTGTACCACTAGAAGACTTCAGGTCAAATACATTGGCACCAATTAGCACCTCACCGTTGGTGGCATCTTTAATATAACCACTAACTGTGTATTTTTGAGCAAGAATAGTAGAGGGGGTACCCAGAAAAGCTAGCATGGGTAATAATGCGAGTAGAGTTTTTCTCATTTAGTACTAATTGTGGTGGAGAATAATCAAAGAGGAGACAACAACCGTGCATAAAACGGTTGGGACGGCTACTTATTACAGCAAAAAATTAAGGAATGATTTTTGGCATAAATTGTTGAAACATCTAAGTTCAGGCGAACGAAAGTTTAATATGCAATACGCTATTTTTATACTAAGTATCATTAATATTTTTCTGCCAGTTTTCTCTTACGCGCAAACTGAGCTGCAACTACTGTTGCCCGAGCAAGACAATTGGAATACAGTGAGCGAGGGAAATACTTTACAGTTTACGCTCAAGGCTACCGGAGGTAGTGATCAAAACTATTCCTTTCAGTATAAAAGTGAAGAAGCCAAGGGGCTTAAACTGACGAACGGGGTGGTGACTTGGACGCCCGCTTACGATGTTGTCATCCAAGGGGAAGAAAGCAGAATTGTTCCGGTTGCGTTTAGAGTAACTACGGCAGCAGGCGAAACGGCTACTCAAACAGTGGATTTTATTGTTCAGAATACGATCCGTATTCCCAACTTGAAAGAGTTGCAGCCATTTTTTATCCAACCGAGTGTGGCGAATACCTTTCCTCTTCCACTAGATCCCCAAAAATTCGTCGTAGAAGCAGACACTAACCAGTTTATAGAAGGGATGTCTATCCAGCCGACGGATGATAACCGTTGGCAACTTAGCTGGAAACCAAGTCGGGAGCAGTTTGCTGCTTTACGACAAGAATCGAGTAAGGTTAAGCTACTGGTTCGAGATAAAGTGTTGGGAGATGGCGCTACGGTAGAAGTATCCTTATTACCGGCCTCAGCTACTGCCCGGGAAGAAACCCTGCCTTCTCAAGCGAATTTGGAGCTGTTGCTTCCGCGCACTTCGTATTGGAATGTGGTGAACGAAGGCAAAGTGCTCTCATTTAAACTAGCGGCGCGGGGTGGAACGGATAATGCTTACAACTACCGGGTACTGAATGCACAGGAACTAGGTTTGAGCTACGACAAGTCAGGGAATGTATACTGGCGTCCCTCCTTTGATTTGGTTGATCGCTTAAATGATACCAAAGCCTTTCCGGTAACTTTTGAAGTAGAAAACCAAAGTGGGGAAACCAGCCGTAAATCAGTGAAGCTGCTGGTAAACCATGTGAACCGCCCACCGGAAATTGGTGAGATGCGTAATTTCTACGTGAGCTACGGAAAAGAGAATACCTATTCGTTGGGAGCAACCAAAGCCATTAGCGATCCTGATGAAGATCCGATAGTTTTCAAACCTATTTTAGCCAAAATGCCTCAGGGAATGAGCCTTTCGGCTGAAGGAGTGTTTAAATGGACACCTTCGGTTAGCCAGTATAATCGTTTAAAACGAGAGCCATTAGTGCTGCCATTTATCGTAGAAGACCAACCCTACGAGGCTCGAACCCAGGGGGCACTGCGAATTGAGATAACCCAGCAGGATTTACCACCCGAAATCTCAATGGTGCCTAATCAGAACTATCACCAGATTAATGAAGACCAGAACCTGAATATTAAATTTTACTTGTCAGACCCTAACGGAGATGAAGATATTGTGAGCTTCGATTTCGTGACAGATAGCCATGATATTCCTCGTTCAGCCTTAGTAAGTAATGAACCCACCCAATGGGAGTTCTCGTGGAAGCCAGGTTACGATCTGTTGGTTGAGCCAGGTGATACTAGCACCTATCGCATTACTTTCTTTGCCATTGATCGGTCTAATCAGCGGCAGGAGCGCACTATTCAGGTACACGTGCAGGATGCCGAAAATTTGGCGGAGAAAGATCAGTTATTATATAATCAATATCGTACCGGGCTGGTGCGAGTGATGAACTTGATGGATCAGCTAAAAGCCCGACAGAAAGAGTTGCAGAAGGAGTATAAAAAAGCCCGTAAAGGTAAAAAGCACCGGGCAATTACTACGGCTTCTCTGGGGGCGATTACGGGTCTTTCACCAGTGGTACTTAGCGATAATAATGCTCAACCCTATGTGTCGGGTATCGGCGGAACTACCTCTATGACCATTGGTAGTCTAGAGGCTAGTAACGTAATTGGTAAAGATGCTAGTGATATTTATGAGAACCTTAGTTACATCAATCAGAAGTTGGTGGAACTACAAACCCAAGGCAACTTGTTTGCTGGAAAATACGCGCTCTCAATCAATCGCCGGGCGAGCGGGTTTAGTGAAGATCTGCGGAAGCTTATTCTACTACTGAGTTTGGATAAAGTTACCAAGCTAGAGCTCGATCCTTCCTGGAAAAATCCGCGTAAGGCCAGCGACAAAAATATTAGAAATACATTTTCTGACTACAATTCCGACCCCGATCGGTCGCCTTATATTAATGAGTAACAAACCAACCTTACCCAAAGGAACCCGCGATTTTGGCCCTCAGCAAATGGCCAAACGAACCTATATTCTAGATACGATCCGTACTGTCTTTCAAAAGTTTGGCTTCCAACCGCTGGAAACCCCTAGCCTGGAAAACCTCTCGGTACTGACTGGAAAGTACGGCGATGAGGGAGATCAGTTGCTATTTAAAATTTTGGATAATGGTGATTTTCTAGCAAAGACCACACATGCTGATTATGAACAAGGTGTATCAGCTCTTTTGCCAAAGATAGCTGGGAAAGGCTTGCGCTACGATCTCACGGTGCCATTTGCCCGCTACGTGGTAATGAATCAGCACGAGATTACCTTTCCGTTCAAGCGGTATCAGGTGCAACCCGTTTGGCGAGCTGATCGTCCGCAGAAAGGTCGCTACCGGGAATTTTACCAGTGTGATGCCGATGTAGTCGGCACCGATTCTTTACTCTGTGAAGCTGAGATTATTCGGATACTGGAGGAAGTTTTTGGGAAGTTCGGTATTGAGAAATATACAATCAACGTAAATCATCGTCAGATTCTAAATGGTTTGGTAGAAGCTATTGGGGCTCAAGGCAAGGAGTCGGATTTGCTGGTTGCCATTGACAAGCTCGATAAAATTGGCAAAGAAAAAGTAATTACCGAATTGCAGGAGCGGGGTTTCGCCGATGAAGCAATCCAAAAACTCGTCCCAATCTTTGATTTAAAGGGTAATAATTCGGAAAACCTGAGTACCGCCCAAGAAATTGTGCGTGACTCCGAAACTGGACAACGAGGAATTACGGAGCTAAGAGAAGTACTAGCACTCGCCAAATCGTTAGGTTCCGATCTAAATCATGTTCAGTTTGATTTGACATTGGCGCGAGGCTTATCCTACTACACCGGGACCATCTTTGAAGTGAAAGCCCAGGAGGCTACCATTAGCAGTAGCATCAGTGGTGGTGGTCGCTACGATAATCTCACCGGAGTGTTCGGCCTATCTGGTGTATCAGGGGTAGGTATTTCCTTCGGAGTGGATCGTATTTACGATGTCATGGAGGATATGGGACTATTTCCTGAAGAAAGCCAGATCGGCACGCAGGTGTTGCTCATTAACTTCGATAAAGAGCTGCAATCGCAGGTAGTACCTGTGCTATCCCAGCTTCGTGAGAGGGGCATCCGCGCCGAAATGTACCCTGAGGCAGTGAAACTCAAGAAGCAGTTTAGCTACGCCGATAAAAAAAATATCCCCCACGCGCTAGTAATCGGCTCAAACGAACTCGCCAGTGGAGAATTTAGCTTGAAAAACCTTAAAACTGGCGAACAGCATTCTTTACCGCTAGAAGCTGTTATCGAGCGACTCACATCCTCGAACTAAGGCAATAAGAACCCGTTTTTTGCAGTTACTATCCTAAACGCAATCTGTTTTGCCGATTATCAGGTGTTACGTATTTTTCTTAATACTAGGGTCTATTTACAGCCAAGCCTACGGACAAGTAACTAGTCCTAAAAATAGGTTTGAGGTAGATTTTGTAAGAGGTTGCGCACCACTCACGGTGACTGCTACTAACCTTTATCCAGATTTAACCGATGGCATTGTCTGGAATCCGGAGTGGGATGGTGACGAAGGAAATATCGTGGTTGATCCTAACGCAGCTCCTGAAACCCTCGTTCACATCTACGATGAGCCGGGAACGTATCGCCTGTTGCACGTAATTGGTAATGCCGATGCTTCTGGCCCAATTGATACATTAATTATCGAGGTGCTAGAACCCCGTGCCCCTCAGTTCAACCTTATCAACTGCACCGAAAACCGGGTCTACGTAGATATTCAGGACGATTTTTACGATTTGCTAGAAATCGATTTTGGCGATGGCACTACCGAAGATCGCCTAACCAGTGTTCCTTCCTTTGTTTATTCCTACGCTGCTCCGGGCGAATATACAATCACTGTTAGAGGGGTATTCAGTGATGCTAATAGCGACGATTCCAATTGCACCGATAGCACCACTACTTTCCGTACTTTTGATGGTGGTACTTTTCCCCAGGCTACATTCTCGGAGGTAGAAGTGCTGGACGAAACCAGCATTCGTGCGGTGTACTCTATTCCTGACGAGGGCGAAAACATTACTTACGAATTACAAGTCTCTGAAGATGGGGCTGGTACTACCCGAAGTTACCCCTTGCAATCCGGTTCTTCAGAAATAACAGTCACGCAAGATGAGTGGAATACCCGCGAGAATTATTACTGCATAACCGTAGCCGCTGTAGATCCTTGTTCGGGCAATGATTTTCCATCAAATGAGCTTTGTACCATCGCCCTACAGGCTACTGCTGAAAACTTGCAAAATAATCTGAGTTGGCAAACTGAACCCAACTTGTTTGATGAATATCAGATCATTCGGGATGATACTCCACTGATTACATCAATCCCCACAAATTACGAAGATATCGATGTGATTTGTCAGCAAACCTACGCCTATCAGGTAGTAGCTAATGATGGGGTAGGAGAGAGCCGTTCGGAGGTAATTCCGCTAACAGCCATTGGTGAAGCTAACCCTGCTGCACTAACTGGGTTACAACCCGGATTACGAGAACTTGCTATCAGTTTAACCTGGGTAGAAACACCCGAAGCTGAACAATATTACATTTACCGCAACCAGGACGGTACATCAGTTCGCTATGATTCAGTTACATCGGAAGCACTAGAACAGCCGTACGTAGACGCCAATGTAGAAATTGATCAGGAATATTGTTACCAAGTGAGTTACTTAGATGAGTGTGGTAACGAGTCTGCTCTAAGCGAAGAGGCTTGTCAACGGGTTCCGGCTCAGGCACAAATCCATTTCCCGAATGCATTTACCCCTAATGGCGATGGCTTAAACGATGTGTTTTTATATGAAGCAACGTTGATAGAATCGGTTACTTTTGAGGTATTTAACCGTTGGGGCGAGTTAGTTTTTCGTACAAACCAAACGGACATAGGTTGGGATGGTACCTACCGCAGCGGAAAAGCACCAGAAGGTACGTATCTCTACCAGATTCAGGTCAGGGATCAGTTAGGAAATCAATTTACTCGACACGGGAAGTTTATCTTGTTGAACCCAATTTCGCCTTAGGTGGGAACAACCCACTCATTTCCTCGTTTAATTAATACCTATCCCAAAGCTTGGGCGATAGCACAATAATTATCAATTTTACATTATTAACCCTAGAAATGTTCCCGTCTCAAAATTTAGGTGACGGCACACAATTAACAATTATCCACTGTCACCCCGGATAAGTTCCGGGGTTTAATTAGCACGCTATGTTTGATATGAACAAAATGATGGAGAAGGTGAAAGAGGTGCAGGAAAAGATGAAAGAAGCTCAAGAGCAACTAGTGAACGTAACTGCTACGGGTGAATCGGGTGCCGGGATGGTGAAAGCTACGGTCAATGGAAAGAAGCAACTGATTAATCTAGAAATTGATAACGACCTGATCAAGCCTGAAGACAAAGAGGTGATGCAGGACTTAGTGATTGCTGCGGTTAATAAAGCTTTAGAAGATGTAGATGCCAAAGCCAAAGAAACGATGAAACAATCTACTCAAGGTTTTATCCCCAATATTCCTGGGTTCGATTTGGGCAATTTTACTTAGATGAACCCCGCGGCGGTTATTATCCTAAATTATAACGGAGTTCACTTTCTGGAGCAGTTCATGCCCAGTGTGGTGACCCACAGCTCGAGGCATAGAATCATTGTAGCTGATAACGCTTCTACTGATTCATCTCTTGCCTTCCTCCGTGAAAACTACCCATCCGTAGAAATTTTTGCCTTTTCCGAAAATTATGGGTTTGCTGAAGGCTACAATCAAGCGTTAAACCGGGTAGAAAATACTTACAGTATTCTGCTAAACTCCGATGCGGAAGTTACCCTCAACTGGATTGAGCCTGTGTTGGCGTTGATGGATCAAGACAGTTCTATCGCGGCTTGCCAACCGAAAGTACTGGCTTATCATCAGAAAAATCATTTTGAGCACGCCGGTGCTGCCGGAGGTTATCTTGATTCACTGGCGTATCCATTTTGCCGGGGGCGAATTCTGGATGTGACAGAGGAAGACCAAGGGCAGTATGATACAGTAGCCCCAATATTTTGGGCTACGGGGGCTTGCTTTTTCGTCCGCACGCAAGTGTACAAAGACTTAGGTGGGTTTGATCCTAATTTTTTTGCCCATATGGAGGAGATTGATTTATGCTGGAGAATGAATCGGGCGGGTTACCGTTTGTACTGCCATCCCCAAAGTATAGTCTACCACGTGGGGGGAGGAACCATGCCAGCTAGTAATCCTCGAAAAACCTACTTGAACTTTCGCAATAGCACCATAATGCTATACAAAAATGAGTCTGCGGGTGCATTGCTTTGGAAAATGCCCGCCAAAATGGGGTTGGACTTGATTGCTGCCTTAGCATTCTTTTTCCAGGGAAAGCCCAGTGATGGCAGAGCAGTTTTGAGAGCGCTCAGAGATTTTATAAGGAAATTATCGCAATGGGAAAAAGCGAATCAGGTTAGTGAAGCAATTGGAAAGAGGGTAACTTCAGTACAGATGACCGGGTCAATCGTTTTTGCCAAATACATCTTAGGGAAAAAGTATTTTCGGGACTTGGCTTTCGCTCGCCGAATCAGTAATACCACACTGGATTACGACTTCTCCGAAGATGATTCCGGAAATTCATCCAGAACGCAATACCGAGATACAGTAAGATAGGGGATCCAAATGTTAAAAAAGAAGAATATATAAAGTACAAGCGAATAGTAGCAGTTGGTATCTCCATTTTACTACCGATTCGGGTACAAACCCCAAAGGCTTGTTTTTCCAAAAAATACTGTAATTTTCTCATAATCTTTTAAACTCAGAGCAAACAAATATTGTTCTAAACAAGTTCTTAAAAGCATAAATTAACTATTTTTTCGCCAAAATTGTAATATTGTTAATATCATTCTATTTTCGCGACACCGACTAACCAAATTTTTATCTTATGAATAGACTGAAATCACTACTACTGACAGCTATACTTCTCAATTTCCTAGTATTCACTGGGTGTAATTCACTAAAGAAAATGGTGAAGATGGCGGAAGAGCAGAACCTGACTGTAGAGCCATCACCTCTAGAGTTACAGGGCAGCACGGTAACTTTCACTATGAGTGCTAAGTTGCCTGTAAAAATGCTCAAGAAAGACAAAATCTATACTGTTAATACCTTCTATCAGTATGGCGACCAACGAGTAGACGTAGGAAGTGTTGAGTTCCGCGCAGCTGATTTTCCTAATGGTGCTGAGCAAGAGCCTGAGCAAAGCCAGGAGTTTACTTTTGACTACACTGGTGAGGAGATGGATAATGGGATGCTGATGGTTCAGGGGGTAGCTTCTGATCCTAACTCTGATAAAACTGCTGAAACTCCTGAAATGCAAGTGGCTGAAGGCTTGATCGTAACTCAGAAGCTGGTAGAGACTCCTGGCTATGTTGCTTACGGAAACCACGGCTATAACAACCAGGAAGAACTGATTCCTACTAATGTAAACTTTTACTTCCCCCAGGGAAGCTCGGTACTTCGTCGTTCTGAAACTCGTAGTGACCGAGGCGATCGTTTCAGCAATTTTATCGCTGAGAAAAACGTTACCCGTTCGGTAACAATTACTGGTACTCACTCACCGGAAGGGTCTGAACGAGTAAACTCTGATCTTTCTTCAGATCGAGCTGGTCGTATTGAAACGTACTACCGTGAGCAAATGGATCGTTACGACTACCAAGGAGCAGCGGATTCAATTGAGTTCATCTTGAAGCCTGTGGTTGAAGACTGGGCGCAGTTCAATGATTCATTACAAAACTATGATGGCATTTCAGCGGAAGAGAAAGCTGAGTACAGTAGCATCATCAATGGTGCTGGATCGTTTGAGGATAAAGAAGATCAGTTGCAGCAATTGCCTACTTACCGCAAAGTGTTTGCCGATGTTTACCCTAAACTTCGTACGGCTCAAACCAATATCTTGACCGTTAAGGAAAAGAAGACTGATTCTCAGATCGCTACTTTTGCTAAGCAAATTTATGAAGGGGTTTTCAGCTCAGATTCTTTATCTAGTGAGGAATTAATGTACTCAGCCACATTAACCCCAAGCTTGGATGAGAAGCAAAAGATTTACGAAGCAGCAGTAGAAAACTACGATAGCTGGGCAGCTCGTAACAACCTAGGTGCTGTATACATTGCTCAGGCAATGGAGGCTGATGGTTCTGAGATGAGCGATATGCTAGATCAGGCACTATCTAGCCTAGAGCAATCAGCCCGAATGGAGGATAATGCGGAGGCTCATGCCAACATGGCTATCATCTTCGCAGTGCGGGGCGATACTGAGCGAGCTAAGCAGGAAATAGATCAAGCTAACGGAATGCAACCTTCTGAGCCTGATGCTCGAGCAGGTATGAACGGGGTTCGTGGTGCTATCCAGATTATGAACGGTGAGTACCAGGAAGCAGTTTCTACTTTATCTAACGCTAGTGAAAGTGCTGAAAACTCTTTCAACTTAGGGTTAGCTCAGGTACTCACTGATAACTACGAAAATGCAATCACTAGCTTTGAAGAAGCACTAAGTATGGAAAGCGGTATGGCAAAAGCTCAGTACGGTATTGCTATCGCTAATGCTTACCTGCAAAATGAAAGTGGTATGACTGAAGCATTAAGCGCGGCAGTGCAAGCTGATCCTAGTTTGCGAGAGTACGCACTTAGTGACTTAGTATTTACTAATTACAAAGAGTCTGAGGCATTCCGAAGTGCACTTCAGTAGTCTCTGACAAAATGAAATTTGAGCCTTCCTCCTTGAGGAGGGCTTTTTTTTACCTAAATAATGACTGTTCTACAATGAGAGAAATTCAGTTTCGTGAAGCCCTGAACGAGGCCATGAGCGAAGAAATGCGCCGCGATGAAAATGTTTTTTTGATAGGAGAGGAAGTAGCTGTATACAATGGTGCTTATAAAGTAAGCCAGGGGATGCTCGATGAATTTGGGGAAAAGCGAGTGATTGATACCCCTATCTCTGAGCTGGCATTTACTGGTATCGGCATTGGGGCAGCTATGAACGGCCTACGCCCAATTGTTGAGTTTATGACTTATAACTTTTCGCTGGTAGCCATTGACCAGATTATAAACGGAGCCGCTAAAATTCTCTCTATGTCGGGCGGACAATATCACGCTCCAGTGGTGTTTCGCGGACCGACTGGGAATGCTGGGCAACTGGGGCAGCAGCACTCGCAGAACTTTGATAGCTGGTACGCTAATACTCCTGGCTTAAAAGTAGTAGTGCCTAGTAATCCTAAAGATGCTAAAGGACTTCTAAAGTCATCTGTGCGCGACGAGGACCCAATCATTTTTATGGAGTCAGAACTAATGTATAGTGACAAAGGGGAAGTACCTGAAGGCGACGATCTTCTTATCCCAATTGGTAAGGCCGACGTAGTACGAGAAGGAACTGATGTTACAATTGTCTCTTTCGGAAAAGTGATGAAAGTAGCGTTAGAAACTGCTGATGAATTGCAGAAAGACGATATTTCAGCCGAAGTCATTGACCTTCGTACTATTCGTCCGATTGACTACGAAGCAGTAGTGAACTCAGTAAAGAAAACGAATCGTCTGGTACTGGTAGAAGAAGCCTGGCCTTTGGGGAACATCTCAACGGAGGTAACTTACCATGTGCAACGTCATGCCTTTGACTACTTAGATGCCCCCATCCGACGAATTAATAACTGGGATACCTCACTACACTATGCACCCACACTGATCGAGCAGATACTACCTAATGTGAAGAAGACATTGCAAGCCTGCAAAGATGTGCTGTATGTTTAATGAAGGATGATTGATGAGTAATGAGATGATACTTTTCATCTATCGTTACTCATCAATCATTATTTACTAATCATTACCCAAAGGGGTTAATATTGGCCATTCCGCGTTTGCCCGACATTTTATTCATCTTCTTCATCATCTTGCGCATCTCAGTAAACTGCTTAAGCAAGTTATTTACCTCTTGAACTTCAGTACCACTTCCTTTGGCAATACGTCGTTTGCGGCTACCATTGATAACATCTGGCATTTCGCGTTCATGAGGAGTCATTGACCGAATAATTGCTTCAATAGGCTTGAATGAGTCATCGTCGACATCTAAATCTTTAATGGCTTTTCCCATACCGGGTAACATTCCGAGCAAGTCTTTGATGTTACCCATCTTCTTGATTTGCTGAATCTGTGATAAGAAATCATTGAAGTCAAACTGGTTCTTCCGCATTTTGCGGCTCAAGCGCTCGGCTTCTTCTTGATCGAAAACTTCCTGGGCTTTTTCTACCAGCGTAGTTACATCGCCCATGTCCAAAATTCGGCGAGCCATGCGGTCAGGGTAGAAAACATCTAGTGCTTCCATCTTCTCACCGTTGCTGACGAACTTGATTGGCTTTTCAACGACGGTTTTAATAGATAGAGCCGCTCCACCTCGAGTATCACCATCTAGCTTCGTCAGTACAACTCCGTCAAAATTGAGGCGTTCGTTAAAGGCTTTTGCAGTGTTTACCGCATCCTGCCCCGTCATGGCGTCAACCACAAATAGGGTTTCGCTAGGGTTTAAGGCTTCTTTCAATGCGGCAATTTCATTCATCATCGCCTCGTCAATGGCTAGTCGTCCCGCTGTATCCACAATGACTACCTTCTTGCCATTTTGCTTAGCATGGCTAATGGCATTTTTGGCAATTTCAACGGGATTCTTATTTTCTGGCTCAGCGTAAACATCCACTCCTACTTGTTCACCTAAGACTTTTAATTGGTCAATGGCAGCCGGACGATAGATATCGCAAGCTGTGAGTAGCACGTTACGGCCTTGTTTCTTAAGGTAATTGGCAAATTTCCCTGAGAAGGTCGTTTTACCCGAACCTTGCAAGCCCGAAATCAAAACAATAGCTGGATCACCGGTAATATTGACCCCAACTCGACTACCTCCCATCAATTCAGCTAGCTCCTCTTCAACAATCTTGGTGAGCAACTGACCAGGTGAAACCGCAATTAGTACATCGCGACCTAGAGCCTCTTCTTTAATTTTATCAGTGACCTGTTTAGCAACTTTGTAGTTTACGTCGGCATCAATCAGTGCTCGGCGAATTTCTTTAACCGTAGTAGCTACGTTAATCTCAGTGATCTGACCTTGCCCTTTCAGGGTTTTGAAGGCCTGATCTAGGCGATTACTTAAATTATCAAACATAATAAGTGTATTAATTATCGGTGGACAGTATACTGTCGATAATGATCAAAGTTAGTACTTATACCACAGAAATAATAAAGTTTACGGACGGATTGTTTCTTGCTTTCTGAGAATGGACTCTAACACAATTGTACTTTTAGAATACAATGGAGTACAAGGAAAACTGTTGATTAACCTCACACTTAAGTCAGTTACTTTTCTCACTTTTTCATACAACATGTAAGCAAAACGATTTAATGAGGGAATATTTAGCCAGTCAGCGCTAAAGAAAATAGTAAAGTATTAGCACTTTTCAGTTGTAAAATCCTGATTATCAATTAATCGATAGAAACCCTTAATTACATAATGAGCAGATTATTACTAAAGCTAAATATAAATCTAAGTAACTCAGCACTCAAGATTATCGGGTAATTCTGAGATAATCTATGATAAAAACTTACATAAAATTAGAGCTGATAGCAATGCGATGGAATTGCTAATACTATGACCACTCCAATTCTTTTAGTATATTTATTATTAGAAAAGTATAATTATTCACATCATTATTAAGCGTATGGAGTTATTGGATTTGTTTACCGGAAAGAAAAAGAAGTTAGCGAAGGGGCACATGAAGAACTTGCTTGAAGTTGCGTATTCGGATGGTGAATTTGATGAACTAGAAATAGAGTATCTTCTCTCACTAGCTGGGAGGTTTAATATTTCTGAAGCAGAGCTTAAGTTAATTAAAGAAAACCCCAGTTTAGTAGATTATCAGGCTCCTACTCGCGACCAGCAGCGGTTTGAGCATCTATATCAGCTGGTTAATATGATGATGATTGATGGAGCAATTCACGAGCAGGAAGTAGAAATTTGCAAGAAATATGCACTTAAGCTCAGCTTGCGACCTGAATTTGTAGATGATATGGTAAAGGCTATTCCTGAGTCACGCGCTAATGAGGTGCCTACTGACGTAGTGATTGCTCGGTTACTAAAAATAGCACAAGAACGAGAGTGAATCTTACCTAAGTCGGGCATAAGAATTATAGGTAGGTCGGATGTTATTTGAACATTCGGCCATTTTTTTTATTATTTATGCAGGGAATTTCCTGACTACCTAACAATAATTACTTTGACTTTTAAAGAATTTAGCCTACACCAAGACCTACTATCTGGTCTTGGTTCTATGGGGTTCGATGAACCAACCCCTATTCAAGAACAAACAATTCCCCCTATTCTTGCCGGAAGCGACATTATTGGTTGTGCCCAGACCGGAACAGGTAAAACAGCGGCGTATTTGCTCCCTACTATTCATCATATTTTACAACATAAAGGAGAAGGCATCCAGGCGTTAGTCATTGCCCCTACTCGTGAGTTGGCCGGGCAGATTGATCAGCAACTAGAAGGCTTCTCTTATTTTACTCCTATTAGCTCCACCACGATTTACGGTGGGCAAGATGCTTCTTCGTTCGATAAGCAGAAGATGGCACTTAAAGGAGGTACCGAGATTGTAATTGCTACACCGGGTAAATTACTCACCCATCTAAATCTGGGTTACGTAAACCTGGATCATTTAAAGTTTTTTATTTTAGATGAAGCTGACAGAATGTTGGATATGGGCTTTTACGACGATATTATGCGAATTGCTCATCACGTGCCTGAACATCGGCAAACACTTATGTTTTCGGCTACCATGCCGCCAAAAATTCGGCAATTAGCTAAAAACCTATTAAAAGACCCTCATGAGGTAAACATTGCTATTTCTAAGCCCGCTGAGCGGATTATCCAGGCAGCATTTAGCGTACATGGGCATCAGAAACTAGGGTTGTTGGAACACTTGCTGCAAGCCAAAAAAGTAAATAGCCTGATTGTCTTTTGTGCTCGTAAGACTACTGTAAAAGAAGTTGGCAAAATTATTCAGAAGTTAGACTATGAAGTAGCCGCTATTCATTCTGATTTAGAACAGTCTGAGCGGGAGAATATTCTGCGAAAGTTTAAAAACAAGCAACTAAATATTCTGGTAGCGACCGACATTTTGTCAAGAGGGATTGATGTAGAAGGAATTGAATTGGTGATCAATTACGACGTACCGAACGATGCCGAAGATTATGTTCACCGTATTGGTCGCACCGCGAGAGCCGCTGCTCGGGGTGCTGCTTTTACTTTTATTACTCCAGACGAACAGAGTGCTTTTGCTCGCATTGAGAAGCTAATTGAGTCTACCGTACCGAAGGCAAAGGTACCAGCAAATTTGGGCGAAGCCCCAGCCTACACTCCTAATCAGCGTAGAGGAAGAGGCGGGAATGGAAACCGTAAGCGTTCTGGTAAATGGAGAAAAAAATAACTACGACAGTTCTTTCAAAGTAGTATCTACTTTAACTGAAGTGTGCAAGGTCTTGTGTACTGGACACTTGTCGGCAATCTCTCGCAGCCGCTCTCGTTGCTGGTCGGTTAGGTTGCCTTTCACCTCTACTATTCGTTCTATATGGTCAATTTTCCTGGAAGGATCTTCACAATCCTGGCAATCTTCGTCGTATATCTTCTGATGTTTTAGGTGTACAACAACTTCTTCTAAAGGCCACTGCTTGTGATTGGCATACATGCGTAGAGTCATACCAGTGCAAGCTCCTAGACTGCCTGCCAGTAAATCATAGGGAGAAGGGCCTAAATCCAAACCTCCTACCGACTCGGGTTCGTCAGCTGTGAGAGAGTGTTGTCCTACCATGATTTCGGTAGTATAGGTTGATCCAGTATGAGTCACTACCTGTAAATCGGTAGAAAGGGGAGTAGGAGTATGGGGCATAATGTAGCGGGCTACCCAAGCAGAAATTATATCTCCCACGTAGAGAGAGTCTTCTTTATTGCTAAGCAAATGGTCAGCATTATCCAGCGAAATAAATGATTTGGGGTGCCGCGCCTGTTGATAGATTTCAGCGGCATTATCTATACTAACGGTTTGGTCGATAGGGGAGTGTAAGATGAGTAATGGCTTACGGATTTTCTCAATCTGGTGATCGTGGTGAGCACTTTCTAGATCATCTAGAAACTGTTTTTTAATAGTAAAAGCCCGTCCGCCCAAAGAGACATTAGCCTCCCCTGCCGACTTAATTTCCTCAATATCTTCTTTGATAAGGTGTTGTACATGTTCAGGGGCAGCCGGAGCACCGATGGTAGCCACTGCCTCTACGGATTCAATTCGGTTGCTGGCAATGAGTACGGCTGCTCCACCTAATGAATGACCAATGAGTAATTTGGGAGCCTGGTAATGAGTTGCCAGGAAGTGGGCGGCGGATTCTAAATCCTGAACATTGGTAGAGAAGTTAGTATCAGAGAAGTCGCCTTCGCTTTCTCCTAGTCCGGTAAAGTCAAACCGTAACACAGCCATACCTTTTTGCGTGAGTGCCCGGCTGATATGGCTGACGGCATTCAGATTTTTACTACATGTAAAACAGTGGGCGAAAATAGCGAAGGCATGAGGGTTATTATCAGCGGGCATCTCGAGCCGAGCTGCTAACTGATGACCATTTTGACTGGGAAATGTAAGTGTTCTAGACATATTAAAAAGTAAAATAGGTACATATGAAAATACGGATAAAAGTCTGCTGACGAAAGTCATCCTAATGACGAAGTGCAGAAAAAGGAGAAATGAAAAACACCCGTCTCAGAAGTGAAACGGGTGTTCGTGGTAGCGAGGACGGGAGTTGAACCCGTGACCTCAGGGTTATGAATCCTGCGCTCTAACCATCTGAGCTACCTCGCCATCTTAAATTTACTTAGTTTCATGAGTCTCAGGGTTATGAATCCTGTGCTCTAACCATCCGGGGCGCGTAGCCTGAGCTACCTTGCTGTGAAACGGATTGCAAAATTACAAAGATGCTTGGGAACTACAAGCAATAATTATGGTAAAATTTTAGGTTCCGTTGGCGATCTGATCAAAAAAAACTACCTTGCAGTTGCTCAGTCACCCATTTACCCCAGGCGGAGTCGCTCGGATAAATGCTAATCTTTACTGACATGGATCATCAGTTCACTGCCGAATTTGAGTTTAGGGCGTCTCGTAAGATGTTATTTCCTTATCTGACTACTGCTAGTGGGTTAGCTCAGTGGTTTGCTGATGACGTTACAATTAATGAAGATAAAGTATTCTCATTCTTTTGGGATGGAGATGAGCACCGAGCTAAATTAGCCACCCAGCGTATCAACCGTTTTGTCCGCTTCGATTTTCTTAACGGAACAGAAGACTCTTCTAACCAACCTTCTTTTCTGGAGATGCGCTTAGACACAAATGACCTTACTGGAACCGTATTTCTTAATGTAACAGATTCTATGACGGCTGATGATGAAGAGGAATTTTACGAAATCTGGCTGCAGCTTACTGATAGCTTGAAAGAAATTGTGGGTGGGTAGCCGAAAAATCAACTAATTTCAAAATATTTTTCTAACGATTGCTGTTATAGCTAACGTATGAAGAAGATTGACAAGCTCGTTATCAAATCGTTCGTCGGGCCTTTTCTTCTCACATTTGTCGTAGTGGTTTTCATTCTGCTTACGCAGTATATGCTTAAGTACTTTGACGACTTTGTGGGGAAAGGCCTAGGTGCAGAAGTGTTTGCCGAGTTACTGTTTTATTTTAGTATCAACATGACTCCGGTGGCATTACCGTTGGCAGTGCTACTTTCCTCTCTTATGACTTTCGGAAACCTAGGAGAGCACTTTGAACTGACGGCTATTAAGGGAGCCGGAATCTCACTCACCCGCGCACTTCGTCCCCTTTTCTTTTTTGTTACTTTAATTTCTATTGTCGCTTTCCTCTCCAATAACTTTGTGGTGCCCAAAGCGAACCTTAAAGCATATAGCTTACTGTACGATATCAAGCAAAAGAAGCCAGCGTTAGATATTCAAGAGGGTGTTTTCTACGGGGGAATTCCGAACTTCAAAATAAAAATCAATAAGAAGTTTCCGGATGGCGAGACAATTAAAGATGTTATCATTTACGACCATAGTACTGGACTGGGCAATCGGGATGTGATACTGGCAGATTCGGGTAAAATGTATACGATCCAAAATGATCGTTACCTAATGCTAGAGCTTTTCAAAGGCAATCGTTACTCAGAAACTACCAAGTTGCTCGCTAGCTCCAGCCAAGGTACGGGGAGTGAGCAGTTTGTTCGCAACAACTTCGATACCACCAAAATGATCTTTGATCTAGCAAGTTTTGATCTTCAGCGTACTAAGGAGGAGTATTTTGCCTCCCACAGGCGAATGCAAACCATGGAGCAACTATCCCGATCCATAGATTCTATGCAGTACGAGAAACTAGCGATTAAGTACGATGCTTTTGCTGGTTCTACTAACTTTTATAATTATCATCTTCGCTATGACTCACTGATGCCCGAAGGGTTAGAAGAGCAAATTGTGGTACCAGAAGTTGAGATTGATTCGGTTGATAGCGTAGAAAATGTTCGTCAAGGCGGATTGCTGAGTATGGAATCGAGTGCCATTAAAGCCGGAAATCTGAAGCGACAACGACAGCAAATTCAGGAAAATGTGGATGACATAGTACACACCAAAAAGAAATATCAAGTCACTGAGATTGATACTGCCCTAATTGCCCTGGCTGAAGGGGAAATTGAGGAAAAGGAAAAAACTGGCATTGTTTCTAAAGCACTGAATCAAAGCCGGACAATTAAAAATACCCTTCAGATTAATGTGCAAAAATTACGAAGACTCGAGAGTGAAATTCATAAAAACACCTACGAGAGCTATAAAAAAGTGACCCAGGCTCTGTCTTGTCTAATTATGTTTTTAATTGGTGCTCCGCTGGGAGCGATTATTAAACGGGGAGGCTTGGGTGTACCGGTATTAATTTCGGTATGCTTCTTCATTGCCTTTTATGTAGTGACTGAAATGAGCCGAAAATGGGCCGAAGAGCTAGTGATGAGTGCTGAAATGGCGGTTTGGCTTCCTAACTTAGTATTATTGCCTTTCGGTATCATCTTTCTCATTCAGGCTCGCCTCGATGCTCGTTTACTAGAAGGCGATTTTTATCGGGTTCTGTTTGATCAACTGTGGGGACACTGGAAAAAGCTGAGCAAAAAATCAGCAGGTTGAACGAAAAAGTTTTTAAATCAGTTTACCCAGGCGAGCAGTATTGTAAATCAGTATTATTATTGATAACTTTGTGCCCTATTTCCAAAATCTAAAACCAATAGTGTAAAAATATACGCATGTACTTAAGTTCAGAAAAAAAGCAAGAGCTATTTGAAAACCACAGCCGCTCTAAATCTAAAGCCGACTCAGGTTCGGCTGAATCCCAGATAGCTTTGTATACTTATCGTATTGCCCATCTGACGGAGCACCTGAAGCAAAACAAGAAAGATCATTCATCTCGTAGAGGTTTGCTGAAGTTAGTTGGTAAGCGTAAGCGATTGCTAGAATATCTGCACGATCGTGATATTGAACGCTACCGAGCCGTATTAGCTGATTTAAAGCTACGTAAGTAGTGAAAATAAAAAAGGGGAAGTGTAGGCTTCCCCTATTTGCATTTTTTCCATAGTCTCTTCCAAATAATTTTCACTTTTTAGTATTGACATCCAGCGTCATTAGTAAAATAAATCTATACTACTGATTAGTGTAAAGTTCTTACGAACAGCAATTCATTTTACCCATATTTCTTATGCAACCACAAGTAGCAACAAAACATATTGAGTTAAGCGATGGGCGTACCATCATGATTGAAACCGGAAAGCTAGCCCGACAGGCCGATGGAGCAGTAGTGGTCAGAATGGGTGATACCATGTTATTAGCTACGGTTGTTTCTGCTGCTGAGGCAAGAGAAGATGCCAGCTTCTTTCCCCTTTCAGTAGATTATCAAGAAAAATTTGCGTCGGCTGGAAAAATACCGGGTGGCTTCCTAAAGCGAGAAGGTCGCCTCTCCGAACACGAGATTCTTACTAGTCGTCTGGTAGATCGGGCAATTCGCCCCATGTTCCCCGATGAATATATGGCTGATACTCAGGTAAACATCATGCTTATCTCGGCTGATACCCAAGTAATGCCGGATGCTCTGGCGGCCTTAGCAGCTTCTTCGGCCATTGCTGTATCCAATATCCCCTTTCCTGAGCCTATTTCAGAAGTGCGGGTAGTACGATCAGGTGGGGAGTATATTGTAAACCCTAATGAAGAGCAAACGAATGCGGCTGATCTTAACTTGATCGTAGCTGGGTCGTCGGATAATATTATCATGGTAGAGGGAGAGGCTCAAGAAGTAGATGAGTCCGATATGCTACAAGCCATTCAAGCTGCTCATGAAGTGATTAAATTACAATGTAAGGCTCAGCAAGAACTTGCCGAGGAATTAGGCGTGGTTAAGCGTGAGTTTACTCCTCCTCAGCGTAATGAAGAGCTATATCAGCAACTCCATGATCAGTACTACGACAAGATGTATGCTGTAGCTAGTCAGGGCATTAATAATAAAGAAGAAAGGAAAAATCAGTTTAAAGTATTTAAAGAAGAATACATCGAGAGTCTTCCTGAAGATCACGAAATAGATTTAGCTCAGGTACATAAGTACTTCAGTGCTATTCAGAAAAAAGCGTCTCGTGACTTGGTACTGAATGACCGCAAGCGACTCGATGGTCGTCAGCTAGATGAAGTTCGGTCAATCTATACCGAAGTAAATTATTTGCCGACTGCACATGGCTCAGCCATCTTTACCCGGGGCGAAACGCAATCCCTAACTACGGTTACGCTAGGTACTAAGTTAGATGAGCAGATGATCGATAGTGCCATGGTGAAAGGGACTAATAAGTTTTTACTACACTACAATTTTCCAGCTTTCTCCACTGGCGAAATCCGACCTAATCGAGGACCAGGTCGTCGGGAGATTGGTCATGGAAACTTAGCCCACCGAGCACTTAAAGAGTGTATTCCAGCTGATGATGATAATCCTTACACAATTAGGGTTGTTTCCGATATTTTAGAATCCAATGGATCGTCTTCTATGGCAACCGTTTGTGCCGGATCAATGGCTTTAATGGATGCTGGAATCCCAGTGAAAAGACCAGTATCGGGCATTGCTATGGGGATGATTTCTGATCCTGAGACTAAAAAGTATGCGATTTTATCAGATATTCTGGGCGATGAAGACCACTTAGGTGATATGGATTTTAAGGTGACTGGTACCGAGAAGGGCATCACTGCTTGCCAAATGGATATCAAAGTAGATGGGTTGCCTTATGAGGTACTTAATGAAGCTTTATCACAGGCCAAAGCAGGGCGAATGCATATTCTTCAGGAAATGGCGAAAACGATCTCTGAGTCTAATGCTGATCTGAAACCAAATGCGCCTCGTTCTGAAACAGTCAAAATTGCCTCTGACATGATTGGTGCATTGATTGGCCCAGGTGGAAAAGTTGTTCAGGAAATCCAAAAAGAAACTGATACCACCATTGTTATTGAAGAAGTAGACAACCAAGGTATTGTAAATGTCTTTGCTACCGACCAGACGGCAATGGATAAAGCATTGGGGCGTATTAAAGCAATCGTGGCTATGCCAACCGTAGGTGAAGTGTACGATGGTATCGTCAAGTCAATTATGCCATTTGGAGCATTTATTGAGTTTATGCCAGCTAAAGATGGGCTACTGCACATTTCCGAAATTAAATGGGAAAGAGTGGAAAAAATGGATGGCGTTATGGAAGTGGGCGAAGAAGTGAAAGTGAAGTTGATTGATATCGATAAAAAAACCGGAAAATATCGACTTTCTCGCAAAGCCTTACTCCCTAAGCCTGATAAGGCATCCCGCGATTAGCATCATAATTGTGAACTAATCTTCGGTAAGTTTTACTCTAATTAAGATCCACCGATCTGAATTTATCCAAATCAGATCGGAACTATCCTAAAATAGATATTTGTTCAGCTTTAAACACATCCACCGCATAAAGACAACGAATGCATGAGACAACTTAAGATTAGTAAGCAAATCACCAATCGCGAAAGCCAGTCTTTGGATAAATATCTCCAAGAGATTGGCAAGGTAGACTTGCTAACCCCCGACGAGGAAGTAGATTTAGCTAAGCGTATCCGCTCTGGTGATCAACTAGCGCTGGAAAAACTCACTAAAGCTAATCTTAGGTTTGTAGTGTCTGTGGCCAAGCAGTATCAAAATCAGGGACTCACGCTCGGCGACTTGATTAACGAAGGAAATTTAGGCTTGATTAAAGCTGCTCAGCGATTTGACGAAACTCGGGGATTTAAATTCATCTCTTACGCTGTTTGGTGGATTCGCCAGTCAATTCTACAAGCACTAGCCGAGCAGTCCCGAATTGTTCGCCTTCCACTAAACCGGGTTGGTTCTCTTAATAAAATTTCCAAAACCTTCTCTGAACTAGAACAGAAGTACGAGCGAGAGCCTTCTCCCGATGAGTTGGCTGACGTATTGGAGGTAAGTACTAATGAGGTAGTAGATACCATGAAAATTTCCGGTCGTCATGTATCAATGGATGCACCATTTGTACAAGGAGAAGAAAATAGCTTGTTGGATGTTCTGGAAAATGAATCAGAAAATACTCCTGACTCATCTTTAATGAATGACTCGCTTCGGAAAGAAGTGCAACGAGCTCTCTCTACACTAACTCAACGAGAGGCTGATGTTATTTCACTATACTTTGGTCTGAATGGCGAACATGCTATGACGCTGGAAGAGATTGGTGAAAAGTTTAATCTGACTCGAGAGCGAGTGCGCCAAATTAAAGAAAAAGCCATTCGTCGTTTACGGCATACATCTCGTAGTAAAGCTCTGAAGCCTTATTTGGGATAATAAATCTCAATGTTAATTGCATAAGCCTCCCGTCAGGAAGGCTTTTTTTGTGCTAACAACTTTGGCTGTGCTGCTTACGTAAGTTAACTTAGTAAATTGAGAATCATATCATTTTACTCTAGATTATTGGTAGCGTATCCCATACTGTTTAATCATAAATCGACAGTGTTGTAACGCTATCAATTGCCTATTTTTAACTTTCAATTAGCATTATATATGACAACGGAAAAAGTAGAAGTATTAATTATAGGCTCGGGGCCAGCCGGTTATACAGCCGCCGTTTACGCCGCCCGAGCTAATTTGAAACCAGTATTATACCAAGGAATACAGCCTGGTGGGCAACTTACTACAACTACTGATGTAGAAAATTATCCGGGCTATCCGGAAGGAGTAACTGGTCCAGAAATGATGATGGATTTCCAGAAGCAAGCTGAGCGGTTTGGTACCGATGTTCGTTTCGGGATGATTACCAAGGTTGACTTTTCGGTTTATCCTCTCAAGGCTATTGTTGACGATGAACATGAGATTGAAGCCCAATCGGTAATTATCTCAACCGGGGCTTCGGCTAAGTGGCTAGGACTTCCAGGTGAAGAGCGGTTGAATGGAAAGGGTGTTTCTGCCTGTGCGGTTTGCGATGGCTTTTTCTTTCGAGGAAAAGACTTAGTGGTAGTAGGAGGAGGTGATACCGCTGCTGAAGAAGCTAGTTATCTTTCTAAGTTGGCTAATAAAGTGTATTTATTAGTGCGTCGCGATGAAATGCGGGCTTCAGCAATCATGCAGCAGCGCGTGAAACGAGCGGAGAATATTGAAATACTCTGGAACACTGAAACTGAAGAAATCCTTGGCGAAAATGAGGTAGAAGGAGTACGGGTAGTTAATAACCAAACCGGAGAAAAGAGCGAAATCGCTGCTCAGGGATTCTTTGTAGCTATTGGTCATAAACCCAATACTGATATCTTTCGCGATTACCTTGACATGGACGAAAACGGTTATCTTATTACAAAAGCAGATTCAACCCAGACCAATGTTGCGGGAGTATTTGCCTCCGGAGATGCCCAAGACCATGTGTATCGGCAAGCTGTTACGGCGGCCGGAACAGGATGTATGGCAGCACTAGAGGCTGAGCGCTTTCTCGCAGCTCAAGAGGCTGAACTGGTAGAAGGTACTCCTACCATTGCCATGAGGTAAAGATTCTTGAGGTAACCTCGAAGAAAAGCCACTTCTTAGTTATGTTCTAGGAAGTGGCTTTTTCATTGATGTCAAACTAAAATGCGCTATTACTTCATTTGGCTAGCTATACATTGTTAACATCCTGGGTATCCTGTAAAAACCGATTAATCTTGGTTATTTTTTAGAAGGCAGATCAAAGGCTTTAGCTTCGTGCTCAAAGTGACCTTTGTGGGCGCCGTCACAAAAAGGCTTATTTTCGGACAGACCGCAGCGGCACAGACTGACTAGCGTTCGTCCGCCTAGGCCGTATACATTGCCTTCTTTATCTACAATCTCAAAGTCGCCATCTATTTTAAGAGAGCCATTATTGTTTACAGTGATTTTTGTTGATACCATAATTAGTGTGAAATTGAAAATGGATAATTGATAGTTCTAATACCTAATTAAGCATGAATCATCTTAAAGTGTTTGATATTACACTCTTCAAATTCGTCACCGACTTTTTTAAATCCAAAGCGCTCGTAGAAAGATATGGCAGTTATCTGAGCGTGGAGATATATAATTTGATCAGCCCACTTTGATTTACCAATATCAACTAACATCTGTTGAAGAATAACTGCCCCAGCCCCCTTTCCCCGATGAGAAGCTAACACTGCAAACCGCTCCATTTTTATTCCTTTCTCAGTTTTTCGCCACCGGGCAGTGCCACAGGCAACCTCATCTTCATCATAAGCTAAGTAGTGAGTTGCCCTAGCATCGTACTCATCGTATTCCTCCTCAGGTGCTACCTGCTGTTCCTTCACAAAAACTTCATCACGAATTTGGAAAGCCTGTTGTAACTCTTCATCGGTACTCACTTTACGAACCTTCATCATTATTCACGCGATCGTCGGCTTGTTTGTAAGCGTTAATAATATCTTTTACGATACGGTGGCGGACAACATCCTCACTAGTGAGCGTGACAAACCCAATTCCTTTCACTCCTTTCAGTACAGTAAGTGCATCAATCAGCCCTGATTTCTGTTTACGGGGTAGATCAATCTGTGAGCGGTCGCCCGTGATAATTACCTTAGAGTTAGGCCCCATCCGGGTTAAGAACATTTTGATCTGCATTGGCGTGGTATTCTGAGCTTCATCTAGCAGAATAAAAGCGTTTTGTAGGGTACGACCACGCATGTAGGCCAGCGGAGCGATTTCAATAATTTTATTCTCCTCGTAAAACTTGAGTTTTTCACTAGGTACCATGTCGCCCAAAGCATCGTAGATCGGGCGCAGATACGGATCAATTTTCTCTTTCAGATCACCGGGTAAGAAACCTAGATTTTCTCCGGCTTCCACTGCGGGGCGGGTGATAATAATCTTTTTCACTCGCTTATTTTTCAGTGCCCGTACCGCTAAAGCTACTGATATGTAGGTTTTTCCGGTTCCCGCTGGGCCAATAGCAAACACCAGATCATTCTGGGCTGCTGATTGTACTAATTCGTACTGATTAACTGTGCGAGGTTTAATTACTGCCCCACGGGTGCCGTAGAGTAGTATATCATCTACACTTTCGTCAACCATCGGCTGCTTTTCGTTGCTGATATAGGTCTTTACTTCTTCTTCGTCTACTTTGCCGTAGCGAGAATAGTGGTTTAGTAATGCATTAATAATATCATTGATTCGGATAATTTCGGGAGTACTTCCCTGAATGCGGATTTCATTACCCCGAGATATGACTTTACTTTCGGGGAAAGCCTTAGAGATGAGGCGGATATTTTTGTTTTCTACCCCAAGAAAATCGGGTAAAGAAACATCATCTAACGTAATAATTTTTTCTACCAATCGCTGTAAGTTTCTGGGTTAAGATTTTACTATTTAAACGAGCAAACAACTGAGTAATGTTTACTTTTGCCTAAATAAATGTAAGCATAATTCGACGCGAAACCATGTCCATTATCACTTTTACCTCTGACTTCGGGACAACCGACCACTACGTGGCAGCGGTAAAAGCTAAGTTGTATAGTTTAGATGCCGATGCTCAGATTGTAGATATCAGTCATTCCATAGAAGCATTCAATATCGCTCAAGGTTCATTTGTCATCAAATCAGTCTATCGCGATTTTCCGGTAGGAACGGTGCACTTAGTTGCGGTTGATGCTCAATCACCTAACCAGAAATATATTGCCGTGAGTCTGGAAGGGCACTATTTTGTTGGTGCTGATAACGGCTTATTAAGTTTACTAAGTGAGCAGGGGCCCGAAGAGATTATTGTATTGGATACCAAAGGTGCTACAACCTTTTCTACCAAAGAGATTCTTGCATCTGCAACGATTGCACTCAGTCATGGAATAGCTATTCAAAAGCTAGGTACCCTAGTCAGTGAACTAGAGCGGCGGTTACCCCGTATGCTAAAAGCAACCCGCAAGCAAATTGTTGGGCACGTAGTGCACGTTGACCATTACGGAAACCTAATTACCAATATTGATCAAGTTACATTTGAGTACCTCCGAAAAGGCGTTCCTTTTCAGATACGCTTTGGGCGGGAAACGGCTAATCATTTGCAGCAACATTACCACGAAGTAGAGTATGGTGAAGTTTTTTTGTTATTTAACAGTGCCGGTTGGTTGGAAATTGGCATCAACCAGGGCAATGCTCATGAACTTTTAGGGCTAAGTTACGATAGCCCAATTATGATCCAGTTTGAGCGAGATAGCCAGTAAAGTGCTTGATAAATTCTGTAAAGTTCCCTACGTTTGCTCTCCGTTTTTGCCCAGGTGGCGGAATTGGTAGACGCGTTGGTCTCAAACACCAATGGCTTCGGCCGTGCCGGTTCGACCCCGGCCCTGGGTACAAAAAACCCTGAACTTTTGAGGTTCGGGGTTTTTTTGTTCGACATCATCTTGAAACTAGCGAAAAGGGACCCTTCTAAAAACCTTCCCTCCATAAATTCTTACACAAATAATTTGTAGTTGTAAAATATCTATTTACATTTATAGTGTACTACTTAACTAATACACTATAACATGATTCATTTGGATCAATTATCGTTTGGCTACCGGAAGGGGCAGTTACTCTTCAACAAGCTACATCTTCATTTAGAAGCCGGGCATATTTACGGTTTGCTGGGAAAAAATGGGGCAGGAAAGTCCAGTTTGCTCAGAAACATTGTTGGCTTGCTCTATCCCAATGAAGGAAGTATTAAAGTAAGAGGGTTCGATCCTCAGGAGCGAAAACCCGCCTTTTTACAGAATATCTATTTTGTACCGGAAGAAATTTATCTGCCTTCGGTATCTATTTCAAAGTACTTGGCGGTTCAAGCTCCTTTTTACCCTAAGTTTGACGAATCTCAGTTCCGCTACTATCTTACCGAATTTGATGTTCCGCCCGATAGCCACATTCCCAACTTGTCATTTGGGCAACGGAAGAAGGTGCTCATTGCGTTTGCGTTGGCCTGCAATACGGATGTGTTGATTATGGATGAACCTACCAATGGCTTAGATATTCCTTCCAAGAAACAGTTTCGTAAGTTATTAGCTTCAGCACTAAGAGAGGATCAACTCATGCTGATTTCTACTCATCAAGTGCGAGACTTAGATAATCTGATTGACTCAGTCATTGTACTGGAAGATCGTGAAATATTGCTACACCAATCGCTTAGTCGGGTAAGTCAGCAACTGCGCTTTGCTACCCTCAATCAAGCAGAAAATGACCAGCGGGTGCTGTACGCTGAGCCATCATTACAGGGCTATACCGTGGTGATGGAAAATCTCGAGCAGCAGGAAAGCAAAGTGGATCTAGAGCGGCTATTTAACGCGGCTACCCAGAACCCAGAGCGAATTAGGCAACTATTCAATTAAAGATAAAACCATAATGAACCAACAATTTAATATAACACGCTTTAGCTTGATGCTGAAGTTACACTGGGCAGAAAACGGACGATACTATTTGCTGTCGTTCATTCTCATAATCGGCATTATGCTGATGTTAATGCTCCCTATCGTAGGCACTTCGCAGTTTAGTTGGTTATTATACGGCCTTCATATATTGACGCTATTGGGTGGAGTTACGTTAGGTGGATGCTTCTTTACTAGCTCAGCTTTCGCTGCTTATAACTCGTCTGGTAAGGGAATTGCTGCTATCATGGTACCGGCTTCCCGGCTGGAAAAGTTTCTCCCTATTCTGCTCATTAGTCTTGTTGGTACCGTACTAATTTTTGTAATAGGTCTTCAGTTACATCATAGCATAGCTGCTGTGGCTACTCAAAGGGTACTGCCAGGGGGTAAATACAACCCTATTCCCCCTGAAGTCTTGGAATTTTTCGGATATGTCTATTTTATACTTCAGGGAGCTGTTTTTCTTGGTTCACTATACTTTACCAAAAACTCCCTGATAAAAACAATAAGTACAGTATTAATTGTGACACTTATTGCGTTCGTATTCAACTTGCTTCTGGCCTACGATTATACTGGCTACCCCAGAAATGTCGATGCTTTTCCCTTTACCTTTTGGAACGTCAACGACACTCAACGTTACAGAATACATTATCCTTCGGCGATAAGCAGTTCAATAAGATTCTTTTTGTGGCTTGTAGTTGTAGCCCTAATTGGTATTACCTATGTGCGATTGCGAGAAAAAGAGATATAACAGTATGGAGTTTAACGATCAACAAGCGATATACTTACAAATTGCCGACTATATCTGCGAGCAGATTTTGCTGGAGCATTGGTCAGCCGAAGAGCGAATTCCTTCGGTGCGCGATTTGGCGGCGACGATGGAGGTAAACCCCAATACAGTTGTGCGTAGTTACGACTTCCTTCAGCAACGCGATATTATTTACAACAAACGAGGGCTAGGCTACTTTGCTAGTGCTGATGCTCCTAAGAAGGTACGAGCGTACCGAAAGGAGCGATTCTTAGAAACCGAACTACCCGATTTCTTCCGGACGCTCTATCTGCTCGATATCACGCTGGAAGAAATTCAAGAGCGTTACCAAGCCTTCGTCGCCGAAACCTATCCTACTCCTTAATTGAATGATTTTATGAAAACCAGTGACCAACTTTTGATTGGACTAATTGTCATCATCTTCGCGGCCATCTTCGGTACCGCTACCGTTTTGAAAGGAGAGTACGAAAAAATTGATAAAGATGATCCGTATTACGGATACGATACTGATACGTTAGCTGATTTTTCTGCTATAAAGTTGGCGGGAAAATATCCTAATCTGATACAGATACAGGTCGGGGATCAGTGTGAAATTAAAATGCGTGATACCAAACCATTAAGGATAAAATGGACTATCCGAAATGATACGTTAGTGCTAACATATCCAGAAGCTGATTTTCCAAATTGGTTTACGGTACAAGAAACGTTGGCTGGACGGGCAGGGCTTTACATATTCGCACCCAAACTTACTTCAGTACAAGCTAATTCAACTACCTGTAAACTGAGCGGCTGGGACTTGGAGAACCTAGAACTTATTCAGCAGGGTGAGAATAGCGGTATGGCTCTAACTGAAAGCACCATAAGTAACTTATCAGCGACCGTTACCCAAGGTGCAATGATGCGGATTGAGCAACCTAATCAAATAGAGCAAGCTACTGTAGAAGTGCAGGATCTCAGTACCTTCACTGCTCACCCGTCGGCAATTGATTCAATATCAATTCAAGCCGATAGTACCGCCCAAGTGCAAATACCTGGTTATCTACTACATCAATCCGAATTCAGGTAGGAGAAAACACTTCAGCACACTCTCACAAAATAGGTGATATGATAAAATCAAGTAATATGAGGCAAGAACCTCAACTATTATTAGTCTATTTACTCTTAGCTGTTATTGTAATGATTAGCGGTTTCAGTAACTCCGAACTACAGCCATTAGGAATGATTCGGCACGATACTGATATACAGAAGTATAAAGATTTGGGAAATCTGCCTGAATATAACTGTGTGGGGAGATACGCGGTGTCTGAAGAAAGTACAGACTATGCTGTTGGTGTTTTAATAGCATCAAGATGGGTTTTAACTGCGGCTCACTTTGTGGAAAAGTCTTCTGTATGGAAGTTTGGTGATCACTTTTACCAAACTAAGCAAATCATTAAACATCCCAAACTAGCTCCTGATGCAACTGAAGCTCAGTGGGATGGTTGGGATATGGCTTTAGTCGAGCTTCAAAAACCAGTGTCTGACGTAGAACCAGCCGTGCGCTATCGCGGAAATGAAGAACTAGGTAAAATAATTACGAAGATAGGGTATGGATACATTGGCAACGGTAAATCAGGACTCGAGACCCCCAGATTACAAGAGCGGATTGGTGGGCAAAACGTAATTGATGCTATTGGTGGTACTTTTGAAGGTAGACAGTTTAGTACCAATGTTATGGTCTGTGATTTTGATAGCCCCGAAACTTCGAACGTCAATCACTTCGGTTTACCCACTCCGCTTGAATTAGAAATTGGGGGTTCAAAAGGGGATAGTGGTGGCGGAGTTTTTATGGATGATAACGGACATAAAGTATTGGTAGGCATAGTGTCAGGAGCACTCAATCGCCATATTAAGTACGGTTCCGTGATGGCTCTAGCCAGAGTATCCAAAGCCAATGATTGGATAGGTTCCGTTATTACTGAAACGGATGAAGATTAAAAATCTATAAATAAACCATCAGTATGATCCGCAACTTCTTCATTACCGCTTTCCGTAATCTTAAAAGGGATAAAGTTTATACCCTAATCAATGTGTTGGGGCTAACCCTGGGTATTGCTTGCTGCATTACCATCTTTGTATTAGTTCGGTTTGAGACTTCCTTTGATGATTTTCATAGCAAAGCCGACCGTATCTACCGAGTTAATCTCAATCAGCAAACCCCGGGTGGTCGACACTTGAATGGGTACAATTTCTATCCGTTGGGTGAGGCAATCCGAAATGAGGTGAGTGGGTTGGAAGCGGTCACCAGTATGGCCTATAGTCGGCGTTTCCAGTTTACGGTAGGCGAAAATATTTACGAAGAGAAGCATGGCTTCTTTGCAGATACCGCCTACTTCAGCGTGTTTGATGGCGAGTGGCTGTTAGGTAATCCCGAAACCGCCTTCCAAGAACCTAGCACGGTGGTAGTAACAGACCAGTTTGCTGAACAGTATTTGGGCGGAATAGAAAATGCGATGGATACCTCTTTTATCTATGACAATAACTTGACCCTTAAGGTCAACGGTGTACTGAAAGCTCCGCCGCACAATACCGATATGCCGTACTCTATACTCGTCTCATATTCTTCGCTGCCAGCCTATGTGCCTAGTAGTATAGATAACTGGACGCAGGTGGGTTGGGGAGCTACGTTTATTGCTTTGCAGGAAGGCAGTGACCCAGAGCAAATCTCGGCTCAAATAGATAAGGTGAAGCAAAAGTACCTTTCTGAGGAGGATGCTAAGCGTACTTCTTTCGTACTGATGGCTTTAGACGATAACCACGACCGAAACTACAATTATAATAGCTTCACCTATGACTTTCCGCTACCGCTAATGATCATTTTGTCGGTAGTGGCGGGTATGATTGCCTTCATTGCCTGTATTAACTTTATCAATCTTGCCACAGCCCAATCGCTAAACCGAGCAAGGGAGGTAGGTATTCGGAAAACATTGGGTAGTAACCGTATTCAGTTGATATTACAATACACTAGCGAAGCGTTGGTGATTACTATAATTGTGGTAGCACTAGGGCTGGCACTGGCCCGTATTCCTATGCGTATGATTAACGTTCGGGCGGGTTATACCTACCTGAATTTTGACTTCTTTCAAAGTCCCTCTATGGTAGTATTTCTTGCGGGTGTCACCTTGCTAATCACCCTGCTAGCGGGCTTTTATCCCGCCTTTGTATTGTCGGGCTTTAAGCCAGTGAAGGCATTGCAGGGCAAAATCAGTAGCGGAAAGCCTAAAGGGCTTAACCTACGGCGAGGGTTGGTTATCACCCAGTTTCTGGGAGCTCAAGTGCTGATTCTGGTAACCGTGATTGTCATGAATCAGATTAGCCATTTCCGAGAACGACCCATTGGCTTCGATACCGAGGCTATTGTGTTTACCGTACTGCCTGATTCTACTCAAGATATAGCGACCTTTAAACAACAGTTGACTCGGAACTCTAACATTCAAAACATTGCCTTTGGTTGGGGTGGTCCGTTACTCAATGCCGGAAGTATTCAGTTTTACGGAGAAGCCGGGGAGAATTCTAAAGATCAGGGAGTAATCCACTACGGTGATGAACAGTATATTGCTATGTTTGAACGAACGCTACTAGCCGGAACCAACTTCTCAGCCGATCGAGCGAACCCGATCAACGAAGTAATTGTGAATCAGGCAATGATTAAAGCGCTAGAGATTGATAATCATGACGAAGCCATCGGTGAGATATTTACGTTGGGGGAATCAGAGGTAACAATTAGAGGAGTCATTAATGATGCCTACACCAATGCCTTCAGTAACAAGGTTGCTCCATTAGTGCTTCAGTACAACCCATCCCGGTTTGCCGGAGTAGCCATTAAAATAGCCCCAACGCAGGTAGCTGAAACCCTTCAATTTATCAAAACTCTCTGGAAAGAAACATATCCTGATTATCTAATCAACATACGTTTTTTAGACGAAGCATTGGACGAACAGTACGGCTTCTTTGATATGGTGCTAAACGTGATGGAACTAGCGGCTTTTCTCGCCATATTTATCGGTTGTATGGGGCTTTACGGTCTGATTTCCTTTATGACGATCCGGCGTACTAAGGAAATTGGTATTCGAAAAGTACTAGGAGCAACTGTGGCAAATATCATCGTGATGTTTACTAAGGAATCTCTTCTGCTCGTTGCCCTGGCTTTTGTTCTAGCAGCTCCGGCGGGTTATTTCTTAGGACAAGCCTTCTTAATGGAGCTGCCCGAGCGTATTCCGCCCGGTGTAGAACTATTTGTAGCCACTCTTTTGACCTCACTCACTATTGCTCTTTTGACGATCTACTATCGTTCGTCTCGAGCCGCTGCCACCAATCCGGCGGACTCTCTTCGGTACGAATGACCCACGTTATCCTTCTAAAGCCTATCGATATGATGAATTGGCTAAAAAACATTCCAACAGAAAAGTACTGGGATTACTTTATTTTGGCAGCTCGGTTTCTTTTGGGTTGGACATTTCTACGGTATGGTTACAGTAAACTCACGGGCGGACAATTTGGGGTTAGTGAAGAAGAGCTACTTACTCCGCTTCAAGACCTCTCGTTGCTCCAGATATCCTGGTACTTGTTCAATCATCAGCCCTTTAAGGCGGTTATTGGAGTGATGCAGTTTATCTGCGGTACATTGTTAATCGTCAATCGCACGGCCATTATAGGGGCATTTATGTTCTTGCCTCTTGTAGCCACTATCTTAGTTATCGATCTAACGGTAATGCCTTCAGCGTTTAAGATAGCTTTTGCGTGGCGACTCTCGTTTTATCTACTATTAGACTTCTTAATCCTCTGGCACTACCGGGAAAGAATGGAGACTGTTTGGACAGCGGTTTGGCAGAATGTAACTACTAAATTTAGCTATTCGCTATGGATGTACGCTCTGCTACCTCTTGCTGCAGTTGTCTTGGAAATTATCGGGATACTTCCAAAGGTAACGGTCAACGTTATCACTAACCCTAGTGGTATCTTGAATAGCATTCATGACACGGTAGATATGATACAACACCTGCTTTAACTTCATTGGCGAAATGCTATTTATAAGATAAGATCTAAGCTATCTAGTGGTATTACCTATTTGACTATCTATGACTGATTATAAAAGTAAAATAAACCGTACTGATTCTTTAAAATCATCTTAGTTTCACCTGAAACTACCCAAAATCAGTAAATTTGGCCTATGCCAAAGAAACTGGGCCTGTGCTTGTTTTTGCTTCTACTAGCTATTTCTTCCGCCTTTGGTCAGGAGAAATTTCAAGAAGTGCAGCTAAAGTGGTTCAAGTCCAGCGAAATTCTTACTGAATCACAACTGGACCAAGTTTCCTTTACCGACTCCATACCCGAAACCTTATTGGCAAGGTCTTATCACTACGTGAAGGTCTTTCCGGGAGACTCCCTTCATGCTTCTCTATCTAATTTGCTTTGTGATGGTTTTTTGGAAGTAGAACTTATATCAGGAGAGAAAACGGTATCCGTTAGAGACGCTGGATGGGAGAGGAATGCATTTCCTCTAGTGTTTCAAGTTCCCGAAGCGGTAAGACAATCCTCCTACTTTTACCTGCGATGCTTCAACTATCAGGAAAGGGAATACCCCTGGTTTGATTTCTACTGGGTGAGCGATGACTACATCGAGAGTGAGTTGTACAGTTTAAATACTTTATTTATTGTTAAAGATATACTGCCTAATGCGTTCTGCACCGGCTTAATTGTATCATTCATTATATTTTTCGGGGCATTGTATATATCGAGTCCCCGACAAAAGGTATATCTCCATTATATATTGTATCTGATTCCGCTGGCGATTTATCTATTGTACCGCTCAGACTACGTGATCTTCTTTTTGCTTCCAGAGTCAGTGGTGGTGGCTCCCTTTTGGTTCGTATTCGTCAATTATCCGATGCAAGTTCTATTTCATGTAGCCTACACCGCTTTTACCTTTACCTTTTTAGATGCCAAAAACCACTATCCTCTGTACTATCGGGTAGGTAGAGTAACTATTTTACTTGGTGGAGTTTACTTTGTTGTTCTTACATTGGGTATGTACCTAGAGCCGTATGCTTCACATTGGACGAATTCTTTCAACCTGGAACGGCTGGTGATTAGCGTATTCAGTATTTGGGCTAACATCTACGTAATCCGACATAGTAAAGACAAGGTGGGGTATATTGTAGCCATCGGGGCATTAATTTTTTTAGCAGGAGCCTGGGGTGCCTTACTTTACCACATGAATCTGATGCGCTTAGGAGCAGCCATAGAGGTTATCTTTTTCTCACTAGGCATTGGCTATAAGATCCGGCTGGAGCGACAGGAGAGAGAGCAGATAAAGTCTAGATTAATTGATCAGTTACGTGAAACCGAACGCATACAAAAGCAGTATAGCACCCAACTAGAGCAAGAGGTAAAAAGCCGATCCGCCGAGCTGGTAGAGAAAACCCGGCAGGTAGAAGAGGAAAAGAAGCAAAAAATGAAAGCTCAGCTAGAGAGTAAGGTGGAGGAGATGAAGATGATAGCCATGCGCTCGCAAATGAATCCTCACTTTCTGTTCAATTCGCTCAACTCAATCCGCCACCTTATTATTAAAGGCAAGACCACCGAGGCTTACGATTACCTATCAGATTTTGCCGTATTGATGCGAGCAGTGCTAGAAAATGCCGAAAAGAATGCGATTACTTTGGCTGAGGAACTACTAGTCTTAGAGAAATATATTACACTGGAGAGGCTGCGCTTTCAAGGAGACTTTCAGTTTCATTTATCGGTGCAACCTAGTATTAATCCCGACGAAGTGCTGATACCCCCGCTGCTGATCCAACCTTTTTTGGAGAATGCCATTATTCACGGTTTAACCCCCAAAGCCAGGGATAAAACCCTCGCACTTTCTTTCGAGTGTAGGGAAAAATCCTTGCTAGTAGAGATTGATGATAACGGCGTAGGCCGGATTGAAGCGAATAATTCGCAACCCGGCAAAACGTCTATGGCTATTCGGCTGGCTCGAGAGCGGCTAGACTTGTTCGCTAATCGCTATCTCGATCATAATGGTCAAAACAGCTACATTGATATTGTGGATAAGAAAGATACCCTGGGGCAATCGGTAGGCACCACCATCAAACTTGTACTTCCTATAATTCTCTCGCATGAAACTAAAAGCCGTCATCATTGACGATGAACATCATAGTATTGAGACCCTTCGGTTTGATCTGGAAAGGTGTGCTCAAGATAAACTGGAAGTAGTGGGTGCTTTTGATCAGATGAAAACCGCCCTACAGCAACTTCCCAAACTACAGCCTGATGTTCTGTTTACGGATATTGATATGCCGCATATCAACGGCATTGAAGGAGCTAGTATCTTACAGCTACCCCACACCAAAGTGGTGTTTGTGACGGCTCATAAAAACTTTGCGATTGATGCCATTAAGGTGGGAGTTTACGACTACTTACTAAAGCCCGTTCAATTAAAGGAACTGGACGAGCTAGTCAGTAAGATATACCAGGAGCACCTTGAGGCGGCTAGCCAGCCTAGTCAGTCGCAACGGATTGGGGTTCCGACCAGTGAGGGGGTTGAGCTGCTTAACTTTTCTGATATTTTATTTATTAAGGCTGAGAGTAACTATAGCGTTTTTCATTTAAGGGAAGGCAAGCAACTCACCCTGGGCAAGACCCTTAAATACTTTCAGCAGAAACTACCCACTTCCTTTATTCGCATTCACCAGTCGTACCTGATCAATACCCAGAAAATTAAAAAGTACCTGAAGAAAGATGGCGGTGCCCTGCTGCTAGAGGAAGATCACCTCTTACCTATTTCCAAATCACACCTAGAGGGGGTAAAGGCCGTTATCGACCGACTCTCCTAATAAATTTAAATCCCCCTGCCTCCCTTTTAGAAAAGGGGGAAATAGCTCGCTAGTTCAATTCCCACTTCTGCGCGAATAGGTGTTTGACAATCCATTCCCCCTTTGAAAAAGGGGCCACCGTGGCGGGAGACTAAGGGGAGTTTTTGCCCTCCTGAAGAGATTGGGTACGCTCAGGGTGGCTAGCCACTCACAAGCAATCACAAAAACTTTAAATGGGTTCATTACCGCTCCTCACCAAAGGCAAGTATCACCTTGGTTACTGTAAAGCACTCCTTTCATTTTAAATACTCATTGACCGAGGGCAAATACTCACTGGTATGGCGCAGATAATCATTGGTCGTTGATGAATAGCATCTTCTTACCTACTATTGTAAAAAAAAGACAAATTTAAATTTAAATTTTACATTAACCCATATACTTGTTAAACCTTATGAAGTACTTAAGAATTACCCTGTCACTCTTACTCGCCATTAGTCTTTTCCTTACGAGCTGCGGCTCAGAAGATGAAGGGGATGACCCAACGGTTACCAATGAAGCCCCTTTTTTTAAGATGACACTGAGTGGCACCGACTATGAAGCTGACTTTACTCAAACAGATACTCCTATTTTTGCTGCGCTGGTTAGTCCAACCACCAGCTTAACGTCTATTACGATGACGGCCACCACGGGTGGAGGGACTATTGGTTTGGGAATGAGTTACGTTGGAAGCGGCACCGATTCTTATACGCTTACGTCGGCTCCTGGTGAAGGAGATAACCTGCTGGAGGGGTTTGCTTTTTTCTTAATACCCAACGGGGCAGCAGAATCTGCCGACTATGAGGCAGTAAACATCAACCTAAACATCACTTCATACAACGCCCTAGCTTCAACATTTGCCGTGGTGGAAGGGACATTCTCGGGCATAGTAGAGGATAGCGATGGTGTTCAGACTGAGGTATCGGGTTCATTCAGAACCAGTAGCCAGTAGAAATGACTAACCGTAGTAGCAAAATAACTTAAAGCCGAAAAATAAAGGATAGGCTCATTAGTGCCCGTTTGCAACGCGTATGGTAATTAAGTAAGTGACAAAACTAATTCAGTCTTTCTTCCCGGACTTGTTTCGCGCCATGATGGCCGGGATCTCCCAAATAGTAAGAGGGAGACCCCGCGTGGCGTCCACCGGAATTCGCGTTGCTCATCCGGGGAGTGTGCCTTGTGAGTTTTGTCCACTTACTTACCTAAAAAAAATGTCACCTGCGCCTCAGTGAAGTGAAATAGTAAGAATTATATAACCTGATGTTTACCTCTAGGCTAAGCGTAGCATTAACCGAAAACACCCTAACCAACCAACACTATGTTTAAAATGTACCCATCTTTTGTTTTAACGCTCCTACTCACGTTAATAACCTGCCTGGCTGTTAGCCAAGTGGCGATGGTACAAGATATTCTTCCAGGGCAAGAGGGTAGCTCACCTGAAAACTTTACCGAATACCATGGTCGTGTGCTATACGAGGGTAGTTTGTATTTTACTACAGATGGAGAAGAAGGCAAAGAGCTATGGCGCTATCACTCTCAAACAGGAGCGGTTTTAGTTGCCCCTCTTGGAGCCGAGGAAGTAGACATAGTATTCACTTATCAAGACCGATTGTTTATCAACGTTTACAAATATGGCAACCTTAACAACTTTACATTATTGAGTTATCACCCATTCATCGGTATTGTGGTTGAAGAAGAACAAAGTTTGGATTTTCAAGGTAAGCCAATTATTTATGATGATACTCTGTACTTTAATGGTGATGATACCTCCCCTAACTGGGAAGAGTTACATCGCTACCACCCCTCAATGGGCTTTGAGTTAATGGAAATTCGTACTAAACGTGATGCTACCTTTCCAAGAGGCTTTACCAAATATCAAGGTAGCTTGTATTTTAGCGCTTTAGGTGAAAAAGTTTATTTTTATTTGCCAGACGGATCGTATTATGATGGAGGTGGCCTTTTTCGCTACAGCTCAACTACCGGAAAATTAGAAAGAATAACAAATTTTTCTAATGCCCCCTTCGGTATCACACAACCAAGGGGGCTCACGCTTTTAGATGATACCTTATACTTTGTAGCAAGCGATCACATTCATGGACCAGAACTTTGGCGGTACCACCCTAGTACCGGGGCTAAAATGGTGGCCGATATCCATTACCAGCCTGGAGACCCCTATGCTCAAAATAGTATTCGGGAAATAACCAAATACCAAGGGGCTTTATATTTCAGTGCGGATGATGCTATTCATGGGGGGGAACTCTGGCGGTATGTTCCTGGTGTAGGGGCTAAAATGGTAGCAGATATCAACCAGACGTTAGACCAACGAGGGCCAAGTTCGCACAGTGTTGATCGAGGTAGTAGAATTTCGGGTATCACCGAATACCAAGGGACCTTATACTTTACGGCGGATGATGGAATACACGGATACGAGCTTTGGCGGTACCATCCCTCAACGGGAGCCTCAATGGTGGCCGATATCTTTCCTGGCAGTGAGGGTAGTCGCCCCGACCGCTTCCAAATATACCGAGATGAACTGATCTTTATTGCAGATGATGGCACGCATGGACGGGAGCTTTGGCGGTACCATCCCAGTAGTGGGGTTCAGCTTATCGCTGATATCAACTCACGTGGATCCGATGATAATGGTTCCCCTTTCTATTATGGTCCTAGCCGTTTTATTGAATACGCAGGCAGTCTGTTCTTTTCTGTAGATGATGGAGCACACGGTAGAGAGCTTTGGAAATATCAAACCATTCCCTGCCAAACGTTCCTATGCCGAATCTTAAACGATGACAGTGGCATAACGGCTAGAGCAGACATTGACTTAGGCTTTGACTATTTTCAAGCTGAGTATGTTTTGGTAGCTGATGAAGAAGAAGAGGAAGAGCAAGATGATACAGCCCCCTGGCTACTATCGCTAGAATCGGAAGAAGGTGAACTGCTGTGGGGCGAAAGCTTCAGTATTCCCAACGAGCTGATGATACCGGACGTTGACATGTACTCGGGCTCATTGGTACTTTCATCGGGTACCGAAAAAGAGTCTCAGCCCCTGATGAAACTCAACGCCAATCTAGTATCAGCCGGGGTCAAACAGGTAAGCTTTAGCACCGACCCCGTAGAGCAGATGTTTTCACTGTACGTAGAAACTAATAAAGATGTTAGCGTTCCCTTGCTACTGTCGCTGCAAGATGAGTCAGGCGAAGTTACCTGGCAACACCTGCTAGAAGCCCCCTATCACGGAGTGGTAGAAGAGCTGACCAAGCAAACAGGTAGTACCTTACTGATCTCCGTGGCTGAAAACCGCCGTACGGAATCATACGACAAAGGCACCACCCAGTCGCTAACGGATATATCCGAAGCAGGTAGCCTCGGTTCATCAGCGATTCAGATCTACCCCAACCCGGTGATAGATCACACGCTACATCTCAATATAGCTAGTCCAGCAGCAGGTCAAGCCAACGTGCAAGTGCTCAACCTGATGGGACAGCAAGTACTCCAACGCGAGCTGTCTACCCAAGCCGGACAGCAACGTCTAAGTGTAGACATGCAGGGCATCCCGAAAGGGGCGTATATCCTAAAGGTACAACAAGGCCCCCAGCAAACCACCACCCGCTTATTGGTGGCCGAGTAGTGTAAATCCCCCCTTGCCCCCACGCCACGTCGGCTTTTTCTAAGGAGGAGTGAAAGGGCTTAAAGCAAAATCTCTTCGAAGGCAATCTCCTGGGCAGCAAGCACGAACATGGTAGCAGGTAACCCCTGGGTGCGTTCGGAGAGTTGCTCGTAGTAGGTTAGGAAGTTTTCGTTAGGTTCCGCCAAACCGAGCATAATCAAATCTGCCGATTGGGACTCCTGTTTCAGTAGCGTCCAGAAGGGTGTTTGGGGGTTGACAATAATCTTATGCTGGAAGGAAATCCGCATGTTCTGGATAATTTTCTCGAGGTTAGCCTCAGCATCCTGAGCAGCAGCTCTCGAGGGCACTGCCATCTTCACCGTAATTTCGGCTGATCGCCAAGCCGGGTCATTGCTAATCAAGTACGCCAGAATCATCATTAAGGCACCGTTTTTTCGTAGTCCACCCCACCATACATCAATGGTATGTTTACGTTGAAAGCCCTCTTTTTCATCATCCCGCACAATCACCACATTGCGGCGAGCCTGATAAAACTGCTGAATCATCTCGCAGTAGGAGCCGTGGTGAGAGAGTTCGCGAGTATCTCCTAGTATAACGGTATTGGGCACTAAGGCTCCAATACCATAGGTCTGGATCAGCCGTACTCCACCACTGAATGGGTCAGCATCGGACGTAACTTTTACCAAAGCTTCTACCCCTCGTTCCTCTAAGTAATCCCGAATATTGGTCTCTAACGACTTTAGTCGATCATAGGCAATATCATCGGTTTTTAGTACAGTGGCTACTGTCAGTAAGGAGCTACGTTGGGCAATAGCCTTAGCCAGTTCAATCAGGTGCCAACGGCGGGTAGGTGCCCCGGATAGTACTAGCAAATGTGGGCGCCAGTTTTTAGGATCGGGAGTATGGTCAATGCGTAAAAGGGCAGTTCGGGTGAGTGCCAACCACATGCCCCGCCGCACATCGCCCCAGGTGGTACGTAAACCGCGCCGTTTCAGCCACACAAATGTCACTCCTACCAGAAAAATGGCAATTAGCGTAGCTAGAGGGTTAATCAGAAACATTACAGCAATACAACCGACTGCCCCCAGCAGAGAAAAGAACCAGTGCGTACGAAAGCTCGGTCGGAACGACGGGCTACCTAGTAATCGTTCTACCCCAGCGGCTATGTTTAATACACCGTAAGTGGTTAGAAAAAACATTGAGAGAATTGGGGCAATCATGTCCAAGTCGCCCAGTATTACTGCAATAATTGCTAATACCATTGTAAAAATTGTTCCCGCTCGGGGAATACCGCTCCCCGGATGTTCCTTGCCTAACCAGCTAAAATTGCGGGGTAGCACTTGATCCTGCGCCAACGCCTGCAAAATTCGGGGCGCACCCAGTATGCTACCCACCGCACTAGATAGAGTGGCTCCCCATACACCAAGCAGAATACCATTACCCCATAGCGAGATTTTCCGCATAATCAGGGGGTCATTAATCAACGAGGCAGTATCAGCCCGACTAGCCAAGATGATAGGTAATACCATATAGACCAGGTAGCCGCAACCCACCGCTAAAAAAGTGCCCTTCGGAATAGATTTGGCAGGGTCTTTCAAATCGCCGGATAGGTTAACCCCAGCCATAATACCCGTTACCGCCGGAAAAAATACAGCAAATACTACCCAAAACCCTTCGCCTCCCGAGGTGATCTCTCCCCCTATCTCTATTTGCGTGTTTTCTAGGGGGCTACCAAAAATCAACGACAGTAGGGAAATGGCAATTGCTGCTAGTATAAAATACTGAGTTTTGATCGTTGCCTCTGTAGAAAAGAGGGCTAATAATCCGATAGCCACTGTTACTCCAACTCCTACCAAGGTCATATTCAGAGCCGGAAATACTGCTACCAAGCTTTCGGCAAACCCGATTACGTATAAGGCTACCGATAAGGCTTGGGCAATAAATAACGGAATACCTACGGCACCGCCCACCTCTATTCCTAGGGAACGACTGATCATATAGTATGCTCCCCCACCTTTTACCTGAGTATCAGTGGCAATAGAGGCAATAGAGAGTGAGGTTAAAAAAGTAATACTGGTAGAAAGGGTAACGATAATCAGCGTGCCAATCAACCCTACATTTCCCACTACCCAACCAAAGCGCAAGTACATGATTACTCCCAGAATAGTGAGGAGAGAAGGGGTAAATACCCCACCAAAGGTGCCTAGCTTCTGGGGCGAAGTAGCTTGGTCTGGCAAAGATGATTTTTTGAGTTCAGTTCCGTTAGCTGGCATAGTTCATTAGAGCAGTGATCAAACTAATGAGACCGCCCGTTGTTTGAGATCACCAAAAATATGAGATAAATCTTTGCCGGGCATTAAATTTCATATATTCCTACGGTTAGGAGATTTTACTGTACAAATAGTAGAACGATTCTTAGAAATAAATTTTTAAAAATAGTAATAAGCATGTTATTATAATTGTTTTTTCGTATCTTTAGTGGAGTTAAGAGGGAATTATTAACAATTCTTCATTTTATTAGCTTTCTCTTTTTTCACTACTTTACAACAATCCGGCTCCTCAGTGGGCACTAGGCCACGTTTATTCGTTGGCCTTTTTTTATGGGGATTCTTTCCATTTTATATTTCTCTAGTACAACTCAAGAAACCACCTTAGCCTTGGATTTGGTAGTAAGAAAAAGCTATTTTGATAGATAAAACTGCCAATATGCAAAATACTCAACGCTTACTCGTTCTTTTATTAACAATTGGTTACATCGGGTCAAGCTGCCAATCTCCTAATTCTAGTCAAACCAGCACTGAAGAAACTAACGAAATCGATAGTGTACCAGCTCAAGAGTTTCTAGCTGCCCCTTTGATTTCCCACATATACACGGCTGACCCATCCGCGCATGTCTTCAATGATACGCTGTATATCTATCCCTCCCACGATATTGAGTCGGATATTCCGGCGGATGATCTGGGGAGCCAATTCGCTATGCGAGATTATCATGTATTTTCTATGACTGAAATGGGTAGTGAAGTGACCGATCACGGAGTTGCTTTGTCGGTAGATGAGGTTCCTTGGGCTGATCGGCAAATGTGGGCACCCGATGCAGCGTATCGGGATGGTACCTACTACCTGTATTTTCCGGCTAAAGACGAAGCGGGCATTTTTAGAATTGGAGTAGCTACCAGTACTTCGCCTACTGGGGCATTCGCCCCTAATCCCGCACCCATAGAAGGAAGCTTCAGTATTGATCCTGCGGTATTCCAAGATAATGATGAAGCCTACTATATGTACTTTGGTGGTATTTGGGGCGGGCAGCTACAACGTTGGGAGAGTGAGCAGTACGTTGCTGAGGACACATATCCAGCCGATGATCAACCTGCCATTAGCCCGAAAGTAGCTCGATTAACTGATAATATGTTGGAGTTTGCTGAAGAGCCAAAAGATGTAATGATTCTGGATGAGAGCGGTAAACCCCTAAAAGCTGGGGATAACGAACGACGGTTTTTTGAAGCAGCCTGGGTGCACAAATACCAGGATACATACTACTTCTCGTACTCTACCGGAGATACCCACTACATTGCTTACGCAACCGGAGATAATCCCTACGGACCTTTTACTTATCAGGGAGTAGTGCTTAACCCGGTGCTAGGTTGGACCAACCATCATTCTATTGTAGAGTTTAACGGTCAGTGGTACCTGTTCTACCACGATGCTGAGCTATCCAACGGACAAACCCATCTGAGAAATATCAAGGTAACCGAGCTTACCCATCGTGCTGACGGGAGTATTGAGACGACCACTCCTTAATTTAGTACGAGCATAACAGAATGATAGAATAAATATTATCTATTTGTTTATCCCCTCTCACAAATATTCATCATGAGTATGGGCATTTCCAGCGGGCTTTTGTAACTTTCCCATTCGTTAAACCTAACCCAATATGTCTGCCCTAGTAGAATCTGTTGTTGATTTTTCGGCTATAAAGCAAGCCAGTCGCGATGCCCTGGCACTAAATAATGAAACTATTAATCAGGTGCTACAAGCCGTAGCTGATGCTGCCGTAGCCCAAACTGATTATATCTTAGCCGAAAACCAAAAGGACTTAGACCGCATGGATCCGGCGAATCCTAAGTACGACCGCCTGCAACTTACCGCTAAGCGACTCGAGGCCATTGCCCAGGATATGCGGAATGTAGCAAGACTTCCTTCCCCACTAGGAAAAGTGCTGGAGGAGCGAACCCTGGAAAATGGATTACAGCTTTCAAAAAGATCGGTGCCCCTAGGTGTGGTAGGCGTAATCTATGAAGCTCGCCCCAATGTTACTTTCGATGTATTTGCCTTATGTCTGAAAGCTGGAAATGTGGCGGTGCTGAAGGGAGGTAGTGATGCTGAGTATTCTAATCTGGCTATTGCTGAAGTCATCCGCAAGGTATTACAAGAGTACCGTCTTAATCCAGATCTGATGAGTCTGTTACCTGCTTCTCGGGAAGCTACGCATGAACTACTTAATGCCGTGGATGCGGTAGATGTGATCATCCCCCGGGGCAGCCAGAACCTGATTAATTACGTGCGAGAGAACGCCAAAGTACCAGTGATTGAAACCGGAGCTGGTATTGTCCATACCTATTTTGACAAAAGCGGCGATCTGGAAAAAGGGAAATCAATTGTGTTTAACGCTAAAACCCGCCGGGTAAGCGTCTGTAATGCCTTGGATTGCCTAATTATTCATCGGGAACGGCTCCGGGATTTACCCAAGATTGTGCAGAAACTGGCATCTGAAGAGGTGAAGTTGTACGCGGATAAATTGAGCTACACTGTACTTTCGGGTGAGTATCCTGACGAGCTTTTGTCCCCAGCTTTTCCTGAACATTTTGGTACTGAGTTTTTGTCGTACCGAATGTCTATCAAAACCGTGAGTAGCCTCAATGAAGCCCTCGATCATATCGCCAACTATAGCTCTAAGCATAGCGAAGCTATCATTGCTGAAGACGAGGTCGCTGTGCAACGGTTTATGCAACTGGTTGATGCCGCCGCAGTGTATGTGAATACTTCCACTGCCTATACCGATGGAGCTGAATTTGGAATGGGAGCGGAGATTGGCATCAGTACGCAGAAACTGCACGCCCGAGGACCAATGGCTCTACCTGAACTAACTAGCTACAAATGGCTGGTCTATGGCCAAGGGCAAGTGCGGGAGTAAACTATCCACGAATTTTGTCAAGTAACTGATTGAGAGTATCTATTTCACAGTCAGTAAGTTTGTTTTGCCCGTGCATTGCTTGATCAATCTCAGGTGATACCTGCTCGAGCAATTCTAACCCCTTCTTAGTAATTAGGATGTTAACCCGGCGTCGGTTCTCCGGACAAATTTCTCGGGTTACGTAGCCATTAATCCTGAGTTTCTCCACCAGGCGAGTAACGTTCGACATTCGGTTGAGCATTCGCTCGGTAATTAACTGTAGGGAAGAAGGAGTGGGGTGTTGCCCCTTCAGGATGCGTAGCACGTTGAATTGTTCTTCCGAAATTCCGTATTTTTTAAAGATGGGCAACGAAATGCTGGTAAGCCAATTTGAGGTGAATCTGATATTTAGTACTGCTTTGTGAAAGGGGTTTTTAAATGTCGTCTGCTGAATTTCTTGCTCAATTTGCATAATGGTGGTTTAATCTGTTGTTGATACAACAGTGTAGTAGTAAAAAAGTTCTTTAATAAGTGCAAGATTGCACGAGGTCACAAGTTTAAGGCTTCAAATTGCAGGGTTAAAGCAACTCTGGCTTGGAACCTGCAATTTGAAGCCTTAAAATTACACTATAAATTTTCCAGCTTAGAATATGTAATTAACAATGAGCAAAGTCTTAATCATTGGTGCAGGTGGAGTAGGTAACGTAGTCGCCCATAAGTGTGCTGAAGTATCTTCCATGTTTAGTAAGATATTACTGGCTAGCCGTACTAAGTCTAAGTGTGATCAGATTGCCGAACAGGTTCGTAAGAAGTTTCCTCAGACTCAGATTAGTACTGCCCAGGTAGATGCTGACCGGGTAATGGATTTGGTGGCTTTGATGAAAGATTTTGATCCTAAACTGGTAATTAACGTAGCGCTACCGTACCAGGACTTAACTATTATGGATGCATGCCTTACTATGAAGGTGCATTACTTAGATACAGCGAATTACGAACCGCGCGATGTAGCCAAGTTTGAGTACAAATGGCAGTGGGATTACCGAGAGCGATACGAGCAAGCGGGAATTATGGCGTTACTAGGTTGCGGCTTTGATCCGGGCGTAACCGGAGTGTTCACCGCCCATGCTCAGAAGCATCATTTCGATGAGATTCACTATCTAGATATTGTGGATTGCAATGCCGGTGATCACGGGAAGGCTTTTGCTACGAACTTTAATCCCGAGATTAATATTCGGGAGATTACCCAGCGAGGACGTTACTGGGAAAACGGTCAGTGGATAGAAACTGAGCCGCTAGAAATCCATCAGTCGGTTAATTATCCAGAGATTGGTGAGCGGGAATCATATCTGCTGTATCACGAGGAGTTAGAATCGCTTACCCAAAATATTCCCTACCTCAAGCGAGCTCGCTTCTGGATGACGTTCTCGCCTCAGTATATTACTCACTTGCAAGTGCTGGAGAACGTAGGGATGACCCGCATTGACCCGGTAAAATTTAAAGGGCAGGAAATTATCCCATTAGAATTTCTGAAAGCAGTATTGCCCGAACCATCCTCATTGGGCGAAGATTACCACGGTCAGACTTCTATTGGTTGCCAGATTAAGGGGCTAAAAGATGGTGAGGAGAAAACCTATTACGTGTACAATAACTGCGACCATGCCCAGACCTATCAAGAGGTAGGTGCTCAGGCAGTTTCCTACACTACCGGGGTACCCGCCATGATTGGAGCCATGCTGATGCTTACTGGGCAATGGATGCAGCCGGGAGTATACAATGTAGAAGAGTTTGATCCCGACCCATTTATGCAAGCCCTCAATCAGTATGGCTTACCCTGGCACGAGAGAGTAAATGAACCTTTGGCGTTTGATTATCTTGATGAATAGTAATTATAGAATAGGTGTCAAATGCTGGTGAGCAAGAAAGTGAAGAGTAATCCTATGGCAGTACTATACCTCAACTGAGTAGTTTAGGTTAATTTCATCTCCGGTCTTTCCACGAAATCCCCAATGGGAAGCAGGACTTTCCAGGAGAAGAACCTCTACATCTTCATTAGCGATACCGACCTGTTCGGCAATGTTTGCGAATAAACTTTTTATTAATTCCTTCTTAGTAGCTTCACTTCTTCCTTCCATCATTAATATTTCAATAATCAGGTAGTATTCTGAGCGGGAGGCTGGGTAGATGAAGTCCTCTTTCTCTAAAAGTATGAACCGATGAAATCGTTTAGTAGCTGGGATTTTAAAATGTTCTACAATACAACTGTGGATAGTGTCAGAAAGAGTTTGTCGGATTGGCTCAACGGCGCGCCTAAGTCCGTGGATTTTAACTTGAGGCATGATTCTTTATTTATAGAGAATTTCAATAAACAAGGAAAGTACGCTTGTAGGCATACTTATCATTTTCCGAGCAAAACTATAATTTTATTAATTCAATCTAGTATAAACTCGATCAGAGAGGCAATTTACTCGGCAGAATAGTAATTTAGAGCCTCGATAGTTTTCCTATTTTCTGGTTCGTTGACATTAAACCCCCAAATAAGTTCAGTGAGTTTTTAGTTCGCCCATTGAGCTCATTGTTTATTGTACTCTGTCTGTGTTTACTCTATATGTGATAAATCTTCTCCCAGATTTCTATTCAGATTGAGTTCCTCAATGACTGCCATTTCCTCTTTGGTTAGCTCAAAATCAAATATTTCAAAATTCTGAACGATCCTATGTTGTGTTACCGATTTAGGAATAACTGAAACACCTCTTTGTATAAGCCATCTCAAAGTGATTTGAACGGCAGACTTTTGATGTGCTTTACCAATAGCGATTAGTTCCGGAATATTGAGAACTTCCCCCATCATAATGGGTCTCCAGGCTTCTAATTGAATTTTGTGAGCATTGGCGAAATTTAGCAATTCATTTTGGCTTAAGTGTGGGTGCATTTCTACCTGATTAATTGCAGGAACTATATTAGAATGCTCCATCAAATCTTCTAACTGCGCTATATTGAAATTACACACTCCAATTGCTTTTGCTTTGCCGCTGGAATAAATGTATTCCATGGCTCGGTACGTTTCTTTGTATTTGGCTTTCACAGGCCAATGAACTAAATATAGATCTACATAGTCCGTTTGCAGTTGTTCTAAACTTTGCTCAAAGGCAAATAAGGTTTTGTCGTACCCCTGCTCGGTGTTCCAAACTTTGGTGGCAAGAAATATTTCCTCTCTTGGAATCCCACTTTTTCTCATCGCTCTTCCAACTCCTTGTTCATTCTGATAGGCCGAAGCAGTATCTATTTTTCTATATCCCGACTTGAGCGCTGAGATTACAGCACTTTCTACTTCGCCATCATTTTTAGCAAAAAGAACTCCCAATCCAATGGATGGCATTGTCAACCCATTGTTAAGCGTAAAAACTAATTCGTTATGAGATAGCATATAAAGTTGTTATTAGTCACGGAGTACAATGCTTCCTTACACAATGCTATGATACGTTTTTTAGTCGGCCTAATGATCTTCAGAATCGTTGAATTGCCACAATACATTCACGAGTTGCCATTTTCCATTCAGTTTAACTATATGCATATAATCAATCCAGTCATCTGCTATGAGTTTCACCGAGGCGGTTTTATCATAAATATCCAGTATGATAACTTCTTTTTTCGGGCTCTCCGGAAACTTGTCTCCGTCTTGGTTATAGGTTTCGGCAAGTAGGATCATAGCATCAGTAAATGTCTCTCTCAAATATTCCTTTCCCGTTTTTTTATTCGTCCAGAAAGTTCTTTTAACCATTCTAGGATGAGCAGCCCGTTCAAATTGTTCAGGCTTCACATTATGTTGAGATTCAATGTAATCCAACGCAACTTGTTTAATGGCTAGGGAGTCTTCTTGAGTTTGTCCCTGAACTGAAAAAGTAATAAGCAGAGAGAAGGTAACAGCTGTTATAAGGATAATTAGTTGTTTCATTATTAATTTTAATTTTTGTCCAAATGCACTACAACACCCAAATAAGCGCTACAATGTCTTTTTAGGTATAAATTGTTTGGGATCGTAGAAGAATTGTTCTTGATGGATTTTTTCTCCACTCCATTTCTGATATGCTATTTCCTCAATTTCGGTTATAGAACCATCCACCCATTCAAATCGAAATTTCCATCTTATCACAACCTTATCCTCAATACAGAAGAACGGTCTTATGCATTCAGAATGAACCTTTGTCGCTTTCTGAAGCATTTTACGTTCATTTTCAATTAAATTTTCAATTCCGATTCTTGGCGTATTTTGATTTTCTTGGATAGAGGCATCTTTCGTATAGAAGCTCTCTATTACTTGATCATGCGGCTGTTCTTCAACTGCTTTAATAAAGCTTTCTATAGATTCTCTTGTCGGTATATTTTCAATATACATTTTACTAATTGTTGTGGTTAGTACTTTTATTTTGTCTTGTCGTATGTTAGAAATTGAAGCCCATATTGGTAAACCGTGGTCGTATTGATTACGGTTAAGAATTTTGTACTTCATGTCAAATATTTTTGGATTTACAATTTTTGCTGTCATCAGATTTAATATGCAGAAAGAGATTGACATTTTCTGGCTCGTGGCCTACATAGATTTCGTTGGCATAAAAGCCTGCTTTTTGGGCTAGTTCAATTAACTGCTGCTCAGTGCGATGATAAAGAAACCAGTCACCGAAAATTTCCATGTAAGCCCGACTGGGATTGTTGTCTTGATTAAAGTTGCCGATGACGATCTCACCGCCTGGTTCTAGGAAGTTCCGAAAGCGACGCAGTACAGCTACGAAAACATTATCGTTAAAATAATCGAACAAACCTGCCGACCAAATTAGGTGAAACTTTTGTTGGCAATGAAATCGCAGAACGTTCTTATGCACAAATTCAATATGAGACAGAAAGCGTTGGTTTAGTTTCCTGGCATAAGTAATTGCTCGAGCGTCCATATCCACACAGGTAGTCTGCAACCGCGAAGGTTGATCTATGCTTTCGTATACTTCCGCTAAATCGCGAGCCGGACCACTAGCCATATCAAGTAAGGTAAGTGATTCTTCGGTTTGTAATTTGCGGTGAATTAGCTGTTTAAAGTACTCTTTACGGTTACGTACTGCCCGAGGAGCGGCTTGCCGATGAAAATATTCGTCCCAGAGGCGAAACTTGGGGTTATCGGATGTATAACGGGTATAGATCTTATCAATCATTAGAAAATCTCCGGCATAGCCGAAGGGTTTTCGCCAGCCATATCCCTGTAACGTATTATTTAGAAACTCTTCCCCAAAGCCTCTATAAATTTTGCTTATTTTTTCCTGAGATAATCTGCCTCGTTGGTAGTCAGTACTTAGTGCTTCCACAAAGGCGTGCATACGAAGCAGGCTACGCTCATCGCGATCTTCAATAGATTCTAAGTATTGAGGTGCTTCTAAAATTTCTTCTGTCATGGTTTAGCGATGTTAATAGTAAATAAAAGCAGGAGCACTTCAGTAAAATGCTCTTGCTTGAACTACTTCTCTATATATGATCTTTTCCTACCGTTTTTCCAGCCTCACCTTATAGTTTGTTTTAGATAATGAGGTGGGGCTAAGTGGTTAAGAGTTACTTCATGCTGGTAATGATAGGGCTAATCATCTTTGTATAAAGCCATTGTTGGACTGTACCGTTATTTCTACGATATACTGACTACTATTCAGATTAGTAGATGTCTTTTCTACAATGCGAATGGCTCCGTAGCGAATTGAGCTGCGATCGGTTTTGAACAGGTAGATTTCCCCTGTCTGGTACGAAGGGGGCTCGTACCCATCTTCTTTGTAATTATAGGGCTGGTACGAAGTAGGCGATAATGAACTGTTTTCATAAGCAGTCTGAAATTGTTCGGGATACATGATAGTCATTGCATTTAATTCCGCTAGACTTAAATTGGTGGGGACAAACTGCGTATCTCGGACAGCCTCAGGATACTGAAGCTGAATCTCGGGGTGGCTAGGATAGGGAGTACCTTGGTATTCGGTAGTAGCCTTTAGGGAGCCGTACAAAAAGTTCATATCCGCTTGGGCGGTAGCTTCAGCATTGGCATTCATGTCACTCAACGAAAGGGTAGCCCCAGTTTGCGTATCGAAAAATCGTTGGTAGTTCATACTATGAGGCAAGAGCGGATTAGGGTTCGTGAAAGTGATACGCCACCGGGTAGCCCCACTGTATTTGGTACGGACGATCTCATTGGGTGGAATGCTGGTAGAGGATGGGATAGCTAACAAATCGTCAATGGGACGTTCCCTTTTAGGTATTAATGGGGCAATGTCTTCGGGTTGGCAGCCCAGCATTAGCGTTACTAGACATAATGCTAGCGAAAGTATGCTTGCTATTTTCATAGTGATGAGTGTTGTTCTTTAAATAAATTTTAAAAAGGCAGGGGCATCCCAGAAGAAGACCCTTGCCTGACTACTTCTCTATTTAATTAATCTAGCTTTCGTGGCCGAGTACATTGTGGCGAGTGCTCTCGGCAATTTTTCCAACTTCTTCAATGAGTTCATCGGGTATTCCCAATTCTTGTAAAGTGGCTATCAGATGACCCATTACTGCGTTAAAATGGCTTTCGTTCAATCCCCGCTTTACCAAGTGATCGTGAGCATCGCGCATACTCTTTCCATTATAATTGAGCGGTGCCCCAAAAACATAAGCTAGAAATGCCTTTTGCCGAGCAATCTGGGCATCCATACTTGTCCACCGGAAAAAGTGACTGATAGCATCGTCGGCCAATACCTTAATGTAAAAGAGTTCTACGGCAATGTCGACGGTAGCCATACCGCCAATTTTCTCGAATAGATTTTTCTCAGTAACTGGGTTCACAGGAATAGAATTTAGAGGTGGATGAATAAATCAGATTAACTCGGGATAGTGCTTTTACTTAGTGATGAAGTTGGGGATGCTATTGCCCGTTTGCACGGTTACTTCTACTGTGCGGCTGTTGGCGTAGAAATCTGCCTCAGACTGCACAATACGGATGGCACCATAGCGAGCGGGAGTACGGTCGGTCTTGAACAAAAAGATGTCACCCGTCTCATAATAATCAAAATTATACTTGTCCTCAACGTAGTCATAAGGTTGAACATCGGTAGCCGCGTAGGGGCTATTTTCAAACGCATCTTCTAACTGAGCCGGATCATTATCGACGATGAATGCCAGTTCTCCCGCTGTCAAATTCGAAGGTTTAAACTGGGTAGTTGCCGCTTGTTCGGGGTAGGTCAACAGGAAGCCGTCAATGGATTGCACTCGACCAAACAGAAAGTCCAGATCAATCTTAGCTGTGGCATCAGCACTGAGATGAATCTGCTTTATGTTGTAAAAAGAACCATCAATTGTGCTGAAGAAACGCTGGTGCAGATAGTGCAAATCGTAGTTAATATCGCTGAAGGTGATTAACCAACGTTTGGCTCCATCTAGCACCTCTTCTTCGACTGATGTGGGTGGAATAGGATCGGAAAGGGTCGGTGCATATCCGCCTGGCGGGTTAGGGCGCTTACTTACTGGGAATATAGAGCTAGTGTCGTCTGACTGGCAGCTAGACAGAAGAAGTGTACTAGTGAGCGCGAGAAAGAATAAATTCAGAAGTTTCATGATTCTTAAGAGTTATTACAGTAAGGGATTAGTTAGTTTTTCCACTGGATTATATCGTTGTCGGCTTGCACAATGACTTCTACAATACGAGGGCCAATACCCTGATAAATCTGTGACCTTTCTATGATGCGAATAGCTCCGTAGCGAGCGGGGTTACGGTCAGTCTTGAAGAGAAAAATGTCCCCGTTTTCATAAAAGGTAGATTCATCACCATTTAGCTCATAGTTATAAGGCTGAAATGAGGTGCCATAAAATGGGCTGTTCTCGAATTCATCCTGAAATAGAGTGGGGTTATATTCCGTGATATCAGCCAGTTGTATGAGGCTTAGGCTAGCAGGCTTAAACTGGGTTTCGGGCGCATATGCATCGTAATGAAGATAATTGTGGAAGTTTTCGGGAGCCTTTATAAAGCCGAACAGAAAATCCATGTCGGCTCGAGAGGTTGCTTTGGAACTGCTATTAAGATCAGCCAAGTTGCGAAAAGAGCCATCTACTGTACTGAAGAACCGTTGGTACGCCCACTTAAACGCATATTTTGGGTCGTTAAATGTGATTCTCCATTTAGTCGCCCCGGCATAATCGGTGCGAATAACTTCCGCTGGAGGAATATTAGTGGGAATCGGATTAGGAGCCTTATCGCCCGGTAGCCAACCAACGGGTCGTAAGGGAGCTACTTCTTCAGTTTGACAACTGATTAGTGCTATGGCAAATACTACAGTGGCGATAAAGTGCAAAAGAGTGGTTTTCATAATATTCGATTTTTGGGTTTGGTTTAATAATATGGTTACACAGTTTTGTTCGTTTGCAGCCAACCGCGGTATACGATTTTCCAGCGGTTACCTCGCTTTTCTAGAAATCGGGTTTCGTGATGCACTTTTCCATCCGATGTATACAGATGGTAAGTGATCCAGGAAGCGTCTGGATATACTCTCAGGTTAATATTTCTAAGCTTCACCTGCGGGTGATTATTTTGTAGATTATTATCCAGAAGGGAACGGAGCGAGTCTGGTTCGTTCCCCTCAATAAGCACTTCGTGCACCAGTCCGCCCTGAGAGCGTACGTAATCCTCATCAGCCCAGTATCGGGCGCGACGCTTTGTATCCTGCTCGTAGGTGGCGTAAGCTTCCTGTTCAATAATTTCCAGAATAGCATCGCGGTTTCGTTCGTATTGTCGGTACGATCGCTCGCGGGGGCTAGTGTCCCACATTGGGGCAATGGCAGTCATTAGACCAAGGAATAGCACTGAAATAATAATGAATAAAATAGGTTTCATTGTTTTTTCTTCTTTAGTAAATCATCCGAATAGGTTCCGTGATCGTAAATGCATTGCTAGCCTGAAGTGTATCCGCTTGTTCGGCTTTTTTTTCGCATTGATTAGGATGTGCCCAGGCATTGGCCTGATGAATCCGAAGGTTATTCATCTCGCGGATTTCTTCACATATTTCAGTAGAGAATCGTTTTAGCCAGTAGTGGGCGTAGCGATCAAAGCTCTTATCCCAGAAGGCATAGTTTTCGTTTTCAATTACGCACCAGGCAGTTGGCTGCTGGGGTAGGCTAGTGGTTACCGATTGGCGAGGGTCGCTACTGCGGTGAGCAATCATTCCGATTAGGACAAAGGATATAAATAAGGCAAATAAGGGTTTCATGATACTTTTTTTAGAAATGGAGAATTAAAGAGTGCCATCTACCAGCACCCGACCCACATATGCAATCTTCCAAACTCCGTCGTGTTTTTCTAGAAATCGAGTTTCTCGACTCAGACCCTGAGTGGATATATCTGGTGAATCGGCGCGAATCATACCGGGGTAAACATTGACGATTTCTAACTCATTAGTACCGTATCCATACTGGTCAAAGGTTACCCAAGCAGCATCTTGGTAAATACGTAGGTTAAAGTTTTTCCGCCCTAGGTTCTGCGAGTAGGGTTCGGGATAGTCCCGCATGTACTCCTGGGTTCGAACCGCACGTTCTTTCCAGCCTTTTACAACCGTTACTTTGCCATCTCTTCCTATCCCTATAGTTCGCACGTAGGGAGCATGTACCCAGTAGTTAGCATAGTGCGTAAGTTTTTTGTTCGCAATAGCGGCAGACTCATTTTCAATAACCCGCAGAATAGCTTCTCGCTCCTGTTCGTAATCAATACTGGTCGGCACTATAGGATCGTTAGGGCTGTTGATGAACGTTCCCATAAGACCGATTATAATAATTGGTATTGAGATAATACGTAAAGTATTCACAACACTATTCTTTTCATGTTTCTGTGTCATCCAAATTTTATCTCACGCTAGCTTTAATACAATTCTGAGTATACATTATCTACTGCTTCATGACTCGCACTGATGAAGTTCCCCCTCCAGTGTTGAGTTGCATAATGTAAATCCCAGGGGGCATTGTCTTCCCTTGCTGGTTGCGACCATCCCACTGTAAGCGATGCCCGCCCTCGAGTTGTTCCTCCTCTACCAGTGTCTGCACTTCCTGCCCCAGCATATCGTATACTTTTGCCTGAACCGGACTATCGTCTCTGAGGGTGTAGTGTAACTCAGTGTGGTGCCTAAAGGGGTTGGGAAAACTACTGAGCGAAGCTTGATCTACCAGTAAATCTTCTTCCTCAGCGAATGCATCAGAAGGGTCATCACCGTATAGACTTGCGGGAATAGTAGGCTGCATAACTCGGCTACTGGTTCCATCTGTGGCGCCAATAATAACAGCACCTACTGGAGCACTTATTTTCAGAGGTTTATTGATGGTGACACTCTCGTTGTAACTACCCCGAGCAATGTTCAAAATATCATGATCGGCTGCTTGTGCTACGCCATCAGCTACGGTAAGGTAGGGCTCATAAATATTTCCGTTACCACCCCCCACGCTACTTGCCCGATCGACGTAGGTGACATCAGTAGTAAAAAACTCACCCAGGTGTTTGCGAAATCCCTGATCCCGGAAGCCAGTACCTACTGCGGGTGAGTCGCCTAAACCACTTCCTTCAGAGTGAATTCCTAGCGCAACATTGCTATTCGGATACACTAGCACTCCACCTTCCATATAGTCATCCCAACTATCCGGCGTAATATTGGGATTATCATACACCAAGAACCGATCTTTATCGCTTATTCTTCTTATCCAGGCTTCGGGAAGTCTTAGTACTACTTTCTTCTTTTGTAGTGTCTGGTTAGTAGTACTGTTTTTCTGGAAGCCATAGTGAAGAAGGTCCAGTGTAGTGCCTTGCATGTTTATGCCATTGTTGTGTCTGATCACCTGAAAGTATTTTCCAATTCGTTCGCCAGGTCGCTTGCCAGTGCCATTCGGGAAGGCTTCAATAATGGTATACCCACCTGACACAAGATCGCGACCTAATCTTCCGTATTGCTTGACTTGAAAAAAGCTGATCCAGCCAAAATCAGGAATTGTCTTATTTCCGGTAATTCTCCACCAAAAGTGGTGATTTTTGTTGAGTGGATACTGATCTTCGGGGGCAGGGTGATTTACGGTTCCATCTGCGTTAGACGGGGGAACGTTAAACTCAATAATATCATACTCATCGAGGTAGTTTCCGTTACCAATCTCAAAGCTCTCGAGAGCACCAAAGTTATTGTCAGTCACTATGGCACCGTTGGCGGCTATCCAACCCGTGCCCCAGGCTTGTTCTCCATTCGTAAATCGACCTACTGCCTCAGCCCAGTAGCCTAAATTACCTTGAGCTGTAGTACGGGCTTGCGTGGCTGACGTACTATGTATGGCATCAATCTTCTGATTTGTAGCTTGCTCGTTTACCTTTATCTCTTTCAGCTTTATCACTACAGCTTCCCCTTGAGCTTGGTAGACGGATACTTTTACGTTCTGTCCATTAAAGTAAGCCGAACTATTACTCCAGTTTTGTAAGGCTGCAGCATTCATCTTTTGCTTAGCTCCATCGCTGCCCTCCAGTAGCAGGTAGCTATTAGTACCTAGCCGCACCTCTTCAAAGTACAATCGGATGCTGCTAGTGCCGGGGTAGCTCACTTGAGTCAACTCTTTCAGTTCGCTCACTGCGCTGGCTTCGGCGGCGTATTGGAAGCTGTAGTGAACTTTCTTTTGCGCCTGGAGGCTAAGCGAGACGAAGCTCGCCCACCCGATCAGACATAGTATCCTAAATATTTTCATATGTCTTTGTTTTATTCGTTAGAAGTATTTATTGCGGTGGTTTAAGTCTTTAGGTGGTACTAAGACTCTTCAGGGTGAATAAAATCCCCCTACTCTGACCCTTTGAAAAAGGGAAGGATAAACCGTCCTCTTTTCTTAAAGGGGGATTGAGGGGGATACTCTGAAGGTTTTGGCACCTAAAATCACTCTACTGTAAGCTAACAAGTACTAGTACCAAGCCTTTTCCTTCTTCCAAACCTGTCATAGCTTTGCCAATAATAGCACCCTGCGCTTGGCTGGAGTTGTTTACTTTCATAGCGTGACCGGGCGTATCGGAGGTGGTTAGTAAGTCACCGGGCTGGATGGCTCCGTAGCTAGCATCCACTTTGGCGTATACCCGTCCGGTTAGGGCTACCGGATGCTCACCACTGGCAATGCTGCCGTCTTGCCCCATTACCATTCCCGGTTTGATATTGCCTGCTCCACTTACAATGCCCGCTACCGCTTTATCGTAAGCGGAAGTGGCAACTTTCAATTGTCCGGCATTCGCAGGGTCAATGGCTACAATGGTTCCGGGCTGGATTTCGCTTCCGCCGTGTACCTCAAAGGGTTCGGCTAAATCGGCTCCGCCTGTAATTTCCAGTACGGTAGTGCGCGTAGTTCCGCTTACATCCAAGGTGCGGCTAGGGAATCGCATACCGATACCTACTCTTCCTTGCTCGGTCATCACCATGAGAGCGTCGTTTGAACTCTCCTGGTGAGAGAATACTAGCTTTCCTTCGCCTACGGCCCAATCCGAATTGGATACGCCGATCTTCCAGGATTTGGAGTTATTCAGTAGGTTGAGTTGCCAACTATCTGATTTAATACCTAGTTTGGCATCGGCATTTCCGCCTACTGCTCCAATTCCTACATCTCCGTGTTGAGCCATTCTAATGTTATCGTTGGAATGCCAGTTGATGAATAACCCCTGGTCACTCTCAATCTGATTACCATCCAGTCGCAGGGTGCTAATCCCGGATCGTACGACTAAGCCTCCGCCACGCGACTTGTTGTTGTTCCACAATATATCTTTGCCCAGTACATTAAGGGTAAACTGTTGCGTTTCAGTACCGAATTGTCCGGCATCCTCATCGAGTATGAATAGGGTATTAGTATTACGCCGAATTTTGAATGTTCCTTGGTTGACAATATCCCAATTCAGCGTATTGCCATTATCTAATCGCCGTTCTAACTCAAGGCCAGCGACGGCATTAGGAAACTGGGTTCCTCCTTCGGAGGTGAGGCGGAAGTAGCGATGGCTAGCGCCCCAAACGTGCAGTAGGCGGGCGGGAGTTGAAGTGCCGATTCCAACCTTTCCATCAAGGGTATAAATCTTACCACTACCCCCAATCCACTCGCTATCTCCGGTTTCCGGATCAAAATTAAATTGGGCGTAGAGGTTGCTGCTGATGGATACAACTAGCATAAGAAGTAGGGCACCGCGAAAGATCATTTTATTAAATCTTGTGTTTTGTTTAGTTATTAAATTTTGCATGAGTTTGATTTTTAGAAGTTGCATGACGGGCACTAAGGCCCGTCGGTAATGAGTTAAATATTTGGTTCAGTGTAGTATATCTCAATGATGCGCGGAGTTTCGGACACGATACGGATACCGCCGTAGCGATTAGCCTTTCCCAGATGGAACAGAAAGAAATCACCCGCTTGATAAGAAACTTCGGACGGCGGACTCTCGTCACTAGGCCAAAATTTCTCAAAACGGTCAGGGCGCTCGGTTACCCAATGCTCAATCGAGCTTAGAGACCTATCAATTTTTTTAAACCGGGGGCTTTCAGCAAGGTAGTCCTCATACCAGGGCCAAAGTTCAAAATTGTACCAGGAAGAGCGAAGCATATTACCGTGGTACAATGAGAAATCCATCTGAGCCTTATTAGACTGATCAGTTCTTGTAAGGAAATTAAAGCTATACACTTCTCCGTACTCAGAAGAGAAAAAGTCAGGAATCATATCGGGGTTTACATCCGCGGGGTATTCCGGCCACTCAATGCGCCAAGCAATGCAGCGGGTATGATCCCACAAATCATATTCGGGAATATACATTTTCTCCGTGATCTTCGGTGCAGGCAGAGCCCCTGGTTGATCCGTGAAGCCACCGGGCTTCTCTTTCGTTGGTCGAGATATTTTTCCAACGATGTTTAGGGTTTCGGAATCCTCTTCGCAGGCTGTAAAAGTCAGCGAAAGAGCCATTATAAAGAGAAATACTACATTTTTTACAGTTTTCATTATTGGTTTGGGTTTTGTGGTTTATTAGACTTACTTACTGTGTTGAATAGATTGTTAGTCATTAGGCACAGCGAGGTAGACTTCAATAAGTCGGGGAGCCATAGACACGATTCGGATGCCGCCGTACAAATCTTCATCAGGCAATTGATAGATAAAGAAATCACCCGCTTGGTAATCAATCTCAGCTTCAATACTATCTACGTACTCCCAGTTATTTTCAAATTGGCTGGGTCGTCCGGTTACCCAATTTTGGATGACATGAACGGGCTTATTTATTTTTCCAAAATAGACGCTCTTTGCCTCTACACTTTCCGGCCAGGGCCAAAGTTCAGCTATGTTGTTAGCCGCTTCAATTTTTTCATCTTGGTAGAGTGAGAAATTAAGGGTTTTCTTATTCTTTGGATCAATGCTAAGCAAGTAGCTCAAACTATTCAGTGCTCCGTTGCTAGTTTTGAAGAAACTTGGTATCCAATCGGGGTCTACACTATTATTATAGGTAGGCCACTCAATACGCCAGGCAATACATTTGGTATGAGCAAACCAGTCGAGACTGGGAATAAACGTTTTCTCAATAATATTCGGATAAGGAAAATCATGCCCTCCCGTTGGGTTGAGTACATCATCCGGTGTTTCATCTGTCGGACGGGTAATCTTTTTTAAGCTGCTAACTTCAGTATCTTCTTGGCAAGCCGTAAAGGCCAAGGAAAAAGACATTACGGTTAACAACAATACATTCTTTACTCTTTTCATGGTTGATCTGTGGTTTAGTGGGGTTACTTGATTGTTAATTCTCGATGGTACTACTGTATTGACTGGCAAAAGCTTGCTTAGCGACTTCAACCTGGTCGGGCATTTCGGATACATTTATGTAATTGAACCCACCGTTTATCTGACTACTGACGATGATAATTAAGGAGAATATAATTAGGACAACTCCGTACAGAAAACGGGCTTTCGGACTAGCCTCTCCAAAATGCTGGGCGTGAATACTAAGTTCACGACGTTGTTCATAAGGGCTTTTCATGATGTAAATATTAAGGGGCTCGTTGTTTGGGTTTCTAGAAACAGTATGCTACAAAGGTATTGGTCAGCAGTCTAACGGCTTAACACCCTGCTCCCAACGGTAAACAGTATTGTAACATGACTACGAGAGAAGTGTACGTCCTAAATTCAAACTGGCAAAATGTCTAACACTATTGTAACAAATGCTGACACTGGCGTAACATGACTAACTTTCTTGCTGAGATTTAGCGTACTCGGAAGGAGATAGTCCAAATTTTTCTTTAAAAGATTTTGCAAAGTAGGAAAGGTGGCTAAAACCCACATCATAGGCTACTTCAGTTACCTGGGTACCATTTTGCTCTAGCATCTGAGCGGCTTTTTGTAAGCGAATATCCCGAACAAACTCGGTGGCGGACTGATTTGTAAGGGCTTTCAGTTTACGGTGCAGTTGCATTCGGCTCATACCAATCTCGCGTTGCATCTGCTCAACCCCAAATTCAGTATCACTCAAATGATCTTCTACTAATCGTAAGCAGCGTTCTAGGAAAGCGGCATCATGATCGTTTACGGTGATGTCTTGCGGGCGTAGCGTAACCTCCCGACCGTATTTTTCCCGAAGAAGATGGCGTTGCTTTAACAAGCTTTGTAATCGATCGAGCAGTTCTTCTATATCAAAGGGTTTGGTAAGATACTGATCTGCTCCGGTTTGGAAACCAGCTCGCTTGGTTTCGGTATCATCGCGGGCGGTAAGCATTAGAATGGGAATGTGGCTGGTACGCTCATCATTTTTTAGCCGATGGGTCAGCTCTACACCATCCATCTCAGGCATCATTACATCAGAAATGATAATGTCAGGAATCTGTTCAGTAGCCATTTCTAAACCTTCCTTGCCGTGTACTGCCTCCAGAACTTGGAATTGTGTACTCAGATGATCGCGTATGTAACGCCTTAGATCAATATTATCTTCTACTAGCAATAATTGGGGTAATATATCAGAATGAGGTGTAGTTAAATTTGATGTATCTTTCTCATTACCAGTAAGTTCTACATTAAAATCTTCTGATGCTGCTAATGATTCCGTCAATTCCTCCTCAGCTGCTTGTAGTGGTAATAGTATAATAAAGGTAGTACCTTGCTGTTCAGCACTGTCCAATGAAATAGTGCCGCCGTGCAAATCAACTAATTCCTGCACCAGTGATAGACCAATGCCTGTACCTTCAAAAGCCCGCGTATTTGAACCATCTACTTGGTAGAAACGATCAAATATTTTATCCTGAAGCTCAGGGAGAATGCCAAGTCCGGTATCAGATACGGATAGTCGCAAACGATGGTCAGGCTCCATGGAAGCGTAGATGCTGACCTTTCCTTCAGGTGGGGTAAACTTAATTGCGTTGGAAAGCAGGTTGTAGACAATCTTCTCCAGCTTATCAGGGTCAAATTTTGTCGGGGCCGGGCGCAGAGGAATATCTACCTGATACGTGATTTGCTTTTCTCCGGTTAGTGGTAGAAAAGAGTCCGTAATGGTTCGTAAGAACGCAAATATATCGGCTGATTGGTACTCCAATTGCAATTCACCTACTTCCAATTTGGATAAGTCCATCAGTTGATTTACAAGTCGTAGTAGCCGATGAGCATTGCGTTGCATCATGCCTAACTCATGTTCAGGTATTTGATTTTGCTGATGAGTACGGAGTGGCCCCAAGATCAAGTGCAGTGGAGTTCGGAACTCGTGGGAGATGTTGGCGAAGAATCGGGATTTTAGCGAGTCTATTGCTTTAAGTTGTTCAGCTTCACGGCGAACTGCTTCAGCTTTTTGAGTTTTCTCATCGGCTTGTGCCTGAGCAATTTTGCTAGCGCAAATGGCAGTAATCGTTTTTAGGGCTTTCTGATGATAATCAGTATAAAAGTTCTTCTCAGGATGTTCTGAATCGATTACGCCGATTACTTTTCCCTGATGCTTAATAGGAACGGCTAACTCAGATAAGCGGCTGTCATCATCCACAATGTAGCGTTCATCCTGAGAAGTATCGGGTATAAGTTCTGTCTCACCAGAAACAGCGACTGAACCTACAATTCCTTGTCCTATCGGAATCTCAATTGGCTCGTGAATGGTAAAATCTTTAGGGTTCTTGGGGCCGTAGGCAGCCTTTTGTACCAGCATATTTCGTTCTTCATCTAACAGATAAATAACACAATCTTCTAATCCCAGCCGAGAAATACAGTTTTTAGTAACATCCCACAGAATTTCGTCTACGGTATTTTTCCCGTAGAGGGAAGAAGCAAAATAGTTGATAGTTTCGTCCGTGGCCTCTAGTTGCTGCTTAGTAGCCTCAATTTCCTCTTTCTGGCTGGTAATCAGTTTATTACGGACTTCCAGTTGTTCAGCGTAGGCTTTTCTAGTTCGGAACTTTTGGTAGTAAAGTGCTCCGGCTAAGAGGAGCAGGAGACTAGCCCCGCCTAGTGTCCACTTCCAGCGATTTTCCAACGCTACTCGGTCGTTGAGCGAAATCAGCTCAGCGGCTTGCGAGGCTAGCTCCCGGTCTTTTTGAGCAACTTCCATCTGCACCTGCTGCGATTTATACAGGGCGGCAGTCTGTTCGTTGAAGATGCTATCTTGCCAAGATTTGTAATTTTTATGGTGCTCGAGAGCCTCTTCCCATCTTCCAGCTTTCTGGTAAGCGAACGACAAAGCCTCTTCTGCTTGTGATTGTATAGCTGGGGTAGCCAGCGAGTCAGCCAGGAGCTTAGCTTGCGTAGCGTATTGAATACTCTTAGCGGAGCTCCCTCGATTGGCTTCCAGAGAAGAAAGGCTGAATAGGGCTGCTGCTCGCGACTCATCTACCCCTAATCGTTCTGCTTCGCGAAGAGCCATTAAAAAGTAGTATTCAGCCTGGTCACTTTCCGAAGTTTTGGGGTATATGCCCTCTCCTTCACTCAGGGCGGTATGAAGATAAATATCACCTAAGCCTAGCAGGGCGAGCGTCTTATCAGTTAGTATATTATGTTGAGTGGCGTAAGCTAGGGCACTATCTAGTAGAGGGCGGGCGGTATCAAACTTTTTTAGCTTGTTATATAGTAGCCCTAAATTCAACTGAGCCGAGGCTTTACCTCGTTCGTGATTTAGCTTATGGTAGCTTTCTATAGCCTTTTGGTAAAATAATTCGGCCTGCTCAACCTCTTCTAACCGATTAAACAGCCCGCCCAGGTTGTTACTGTTACGAGCAATGCCCACTTGGTAATCCAGCGAATCGTATAGCTCCCCCGCTTTTACCTGATAGCGCATGGCAGTAGCGTAGTCGCCTATGCGTTTGTACACTAAAGCCATATTGTTATTGCCTTCTGCAACAAGTAGCTTAAAGTCAATGCTTTTACCTATGTTTACTGCCTCCTGAAAGGCACGAATAGCCTCAGGGTACCTGTCTTGCATTCCGTAGCAAATTCCCAAAATATTGATTGCTTTACCAGTTACTTTTGGTGCGCTTAATAAACGGGCAGCAGCCACTGCTTCTTCGGCGTAGGTAGTCGCTAGTTTAGTATCTTGGGATCGAACTTCGCTGGTTAGCCGTAGCAGTGTCATTACGTAAGCCGTATCTTTTTCTGCAAAGTTATCTAGCACTTTACGTAGGCTATCAATTTCAGTGGAGGGTTGGGTTACTGAGCCAGCCGTGCTTAAAATAATGATGGCAAATGTATAAGTGATAAATTGAGGCATAGCAGGGTAATTAGCCAGCAGTGCAAAGGTTGCTGCCAATGATAACGTTCAGTAGCGATCAGGGTTGATGATAAAATTACTAAACAGTAAAATTCAGCTAAACTCTTTACCAAAAAATCAGTAGAGTATGTAGATTGAAACCGAAAACGAATTTTTATGCAAAACTTAGAAAATAAGGTCGCTTTAATTACCGGAGGAAGTAAAGGCATTGGTTACGGAGTAGCTGAATCTCTAATGAAAGAAGGAATGAAAGTGGCTATTACCAGTCGCTCTCAGTCCAGTGCTGATGAAGCCGCCAAAAATCTTAATCAGGCCAATAAAGGACAGGCTATAGGGCTAGAAGCCGATGTTCGAAACCTAGAATCCCAGCAGCAGGCAGTAAATAAGTTAGTAAATGAATGGGGACAGTTAGACTTATTGGTAGCTAACGCTGGTTTAGGGTATTTTGCCTCTATTGAGGATTTAACCTCTGAGCAATGGCACGAAATGATTGATACCAACCTAACCGGAGTATTTTATAGTATTAAAGCTAGTCTGGAAGCCTTAAAAGCCTCAAAAGGTTATATCATTACGATTTCTAGTTTAGCAGGTACGAACTTCTTTGCCCAGGGAGCAGGCTACAATGCTACTAAATTTGGGCTCACTGGATTCACCCAAGCCGTGATGCTGGACTTACGTCAGTACGGTATTAAGGTGTCTACTATTATGCCGGGCTCAGTGGCTACCTACTTCAATAATCACCAGCCAAATGATGCCGATCACTGGAAAATTCAGATTGAAGATCTAGGACAGATGGTGGTGGATTTGATGCATATGCATCCTCGTACTTTACCGAGCAAAGTAGAGGTACGTCCTGCTATGCCTCCTCAACGATAGACGATAAAACTACTACCACATTGCAGCTTATTGAAATACTTTGGTGGTTGTGCTTGCTCCTGGTTATTTACACTTACGTAGGCTATGGAATAATTCTTCGCCTTCTGGTTGATCTGAAAAGATCGAGAGAGAACCAACGTGAGGTAATTGATTATCAGGAATTCTGCCCCGAGACGACTATTGTAATTGCCGCTTACAATGAGGCTGACTTCATTGAAGAAAAGATTCAGAATACCCTTCAGCTAGACTATCCTTCGGATAAACTGCAAGTGGTAATCGTTACTGATGGTTCAACCGATGCTACTCCCGCTATTGTTCGTCAGTACTCTGAAGTAAAACTGCTGCACCAACCGGAGCGCAGAGGAAAGATTGCCGCAGTACACCGAACGATGAAGGAGGTAAACACGCCTATTGTCATTTTCACGGATGCTAATACCTACTTGAATCCCAAAGCTATTAGTAATATCGTTCGGCATTACCGAAACCCTCAGATTGGTGGAGTGGCAGGGGAGAAGAGAATTCATGTGGCGGAAAAAGATTCGGCTAGCGGAGCGGGTGAAGGCTTCTACTGGAAGTACGAGTCAGCCTTGAAAACCTGGGATGCCGAACTATATTCAGTAGTAGGCGCAGCCGGAGAGCTGTTTTCTATCCGAACTGAGCTTTACGAAGATATTCTGCAGGACACCGTAATTGAGGACTTTTATCTAACACTCAGAATTGCTCAAAAAGGCTACCGTATTGCTTATGAGCCCGATGCTTACGCGTTAGAGGGGCCTTCAGCTTCGGTGAAGGAAGAACTTAAGCGGAAAATTAGAATTGCGGCCGGAGGTATCCAGGCCATTGTTCGGCTTAAAGCCCTACTAAATATTTTTCGTTACGGTATGCTCAGCTTCCAGTATATTTCCCACCGGGTACTGCGTTGGACAGTCACTCCGTTCGCCCTGGTACTTGTGTTTATTTTGAATATTTTTCTTTTCGGTCGGAGCGAATTTTATCAGCTAACGTTCTATGGGCAAATACTCTTTTACCTGGCTGCTTTGGTAGGCTATGCTCTTGCGAATAGATCAGTCAAGATCAAAGCCTTTTTTATTCCTTACTACTTTTTCATCATGAATTACGCCGTATTCCGAGGAATTATCCGATATGTACAAGGTCGCCAATCAGTTACCTGGGAGCGGGCTCAGCGGTCTGAGTATAAGGGTTGAATGATAAAATTAGTGAATGAGTATATACCTAAGCATCTGCTCATTCATTCAGTAATTCACTCATTCCATCGTTCTCTCATTCTATTTTTTATTACCTTTGATTTATGCCTACGGTCACTACTCACACAGTAGAAAACTATTTGAAAGCCATCTTTCATCTCTCGAGAGGACAGGCTGGGCGAGTATCTACTACGCAAATTGCCGATCATCTGGGTGTGAAATCTTCTACAGTGACTGATATGATTCGTAAGCTAGAGGAGCAACAATGGGTAGACTATACTAAGTATCAGGGAGTAGAGCTTAACGATAAGGGCAGGAATATTGCTCTGAGTATCATCCGAAAACATCGGTTATGGGAAGTATTTTTGGTAGATACTTTAGGTTTTGCTTGGGATGAAGTTCACGAAATTGCTGAGCAGCTAGAGCATATTGAATCGGAAAAACTGGTAAACTGCCTAGATGATTTTCTGGGAAACCCTAAGGTAGATCCCCACGGTGATCCTATTCCGGATAAAGATGGGGTGATGGATGGCGGAGAGCATCGGCTACTAGCTACATTGTCAGCAGGAGAAAAAGCGGTTGTAGTGCGGGTTACTCAAGACGAACCTAGTTTTCTCAACTTTTTATCTCAGCAGGGACTTCATTTGCAAACCCAGCTTCAGGTGAGTAGTATTTTAGATTTTGATGATTCTATGATTCTACAGGTAAATGATCGGCTAATCAATATTTCTAGTAAGGTCGCTAGTCATATCTACGTTCGTTCTATTTCATAGTTGATAGGTACTTATTGATGATTTCCGTGGTATAATCCCCAGTGTAAGGACCATACCAGTTGATACTGCGGGTTTCCCGGTGGTTGAGATGATAATATTCTGAAGGAATTAGATAACCAATGTACTCGCCATTGAAGCTGGTAACAATAACTGAGTTTTCTTCTGATTCAATACGCGGATAAAGTAAGCCGGAAAAATCACCCGGAGTACCAACTAATGTGATTTCACCCAATTGTAGAAAGCTCACAGTAGGTTTTTGTCTTCCTAATATCTGTTGAAACCAAGATGGGCGTACTCGCCAGTTAGAGGTAATCCGCAACTGAGCTTCGCCAAGTGGTAACTCAATTTCAGAAAAACTATGTTGGTCTGCCGAATCATACGCTACACCATCAATTGCTTGAAGTAGGGGCGTAGCTAAACGATTCGCATAAGTCTGAAGTTTTTGGTAAGAAAATACTCCTGGTTTGTGCGGGCTGTGACTGCCTACTGCCCCGGCAGCAAACAGGGCAAAATCAACCGATTGGCTAGCCTCTAATTGTCGTACTAGCTCGCCCGGATAGTCGGCAGAAAGATCTTTAGATTTAGAAGTAACAAAGGTTGCGTGCGCCGAAAAACTGCTGAGAATTGCCTGACTACTATCTTGTCGACGAAAATAAATTGCTCGTAAAAAAGGTTCTACTTCTCCATTTTTTATCAACCGGTTATTCACCAGCGAGTCTAGGTTGAACTGGGCGTAAGCAATTGTGCTGGGCAAAGCTTGCTGGTAGGCATCCTGAAGCGAGGCTATGGTTTTGTTGACTAGTGATTGTACTAAATCATCATCATGCCAACCAGAAATAATCTCTCGGCCTAACCCTTGTTCCCAACCTCCGTAGCCCTTGTGAGTATGAGTGGCACTGAAGTAAAGATGATCAATATCTGAGCCAGTTAATGCAGTTTGAACTTGCCGCACTACTAGCGGTGGAGCTAGCATTAAGTCGTAAGTAACTAATCCAATTGTAAGTGTATCTAATTGGAAGACCAGTGATCGTACCCACAGTGAGTCGTGTACTTGCTGATAGTTTCCTTTCCAACCATACCCCATCAGGTGAGTGGGTTGACTGGGCGTGATGTTACGTTTTCCCCACCCCACTTTAAATACGCCGTCTTTGGCAAGAGCAGTTTGGTTGTTATCAAGCTGCTTAAGAGCTAGTGCATAATAGGGTTGTTGGGAAAGAGGAAGATGATCTACTCGCTTAAAGAAGGTAATAAATACCACCAGGCTTGCGAGTACGATGCCACCTATTACTTTGATAACTTTTTGCCCGGACATTCAGCAAAAGTAAGTAAATAGCTTGCTTTATCCGGTCTGGAGGGTAGAAACTTTAGGTTGAGGAAGAATATCAGTATTTAGGTGCAAACCGTAATCATTGAGCAGTAAACTCATCGCAATGGATAAGTGTAGATACTGCTTTTCATTCACTCTCAGGTGAATAGGATATTCTTTAATTAGCATCAGACTAGATTGTACCGACATGATGGCAATCTGGCAGCCATTCTGAGATATGATGCTCTTAGAGCCCCCTAATCGATAAACCTCTACTTTCTCATCAGTTGATTCACATATCCAGTACCCAGCCTGCACAAGGCGAATATTTGTTACTGGCCGATTAGCTTCCTCAAATAAGTAATTGGAAGAAATGGTTGACTGTTTTTTCAGCGAAAATATAATCTGCCCCTTCAGATCTTTAGCTATTTGCCGGTGCCAACGAAAGCCAAAGGGGCGAGCAATTTTAAGGTATAGTTCATCCTCAACCCGCACCTGACGGGCTGCCCAGGGCCAAGACGACTTTCTACTGACAGTTACATTATGAGGATAAGTAGACATTACGCTATTCTATTGAAATAATTCAAACAAATCTCGTAAAAAATTATTGCTATTTCAACGTTTTTGCCGATCCAGCGCTCGGTACTGTTTAAGTAAGGCTTCGGCAGTTAGTGATCGGCTTGTTTTCAAGATACAAAGTTTTTTCAATAACCTAAAACTGGCCTCTTCTGATGAAATTAACGGATAAAAATGATCTCGGGTAGCGTGAATGTACTTAAGTACCCGAAAACCATTCCACCAGGCAAAAAATTGCTGTCGAAATACTGGCCAGGAGCGAGTATTGGCTTGTAAATGAGCCCAAACTTGCTCGAAATCATAGCTTTGAATAAAATATTGGATAGACTCCGGTAATAATTTAGCCTGTATCTGAGGCCAGGTATTATGATTCTGATACCAGTGAGGAATTTGAGTAAAGAACGTTTTTAAGTCCTCAAATGACTGAGGATGATAAAGATTACGGTGCGGGCTTGAGTTATCAAGCCAATCCATCTGTGCTTTACCCGTTCCGAAGGGTACCCGGTCGGAAGTTCGAGCTGATGGATAAACAGTTGTATCAGTAATTTCAAGAACATTACCTAATGCACCTGCTTTATGCAAAAAGTAAAAATCTTCTCCGGCTTTGCGACGGTTCATGCCTCCACTCAAAGCGTAAGTAGAAGCCCGACAGCCCATACAAGAACCCACCGTATGGAATGCATGAGGAAATCCAGCGTAACGTAAGCCATTAATATAGTACCGCAAAAATAGTTCGTAGTATATGATTCCTTGCCGTAGTTCAGGCTGCCTAATTTGATCTAAATCGTGTTCAAAATAAGTGGTAACTACTGAGGGGGTTTTGGTGAGATATTGATCTTCAATGGTTTGCAAATAATCTGCGGATACAGTACAGTCAGCATCGAGGTTCATAATTAGCCCGTCGTAGCCAATAGTAGCAAAGCGATATAGAGCCTCATCCATGCCAATTTTACGAGCTAATCCTACTCCCGCATGTTTAGGAGGTAGGTCATCTACATGGATAATTTTACAGGCAAGAAAGTGAGGTTGTTCCTGCTCGATCCACTGTTTAATTTGTAACTCACTTTTTTTATTCTGCTGAATTGTGGTTTTATCATCTTTTGAGCTACTATTGATCACTATTAGTATCTCTACTGGAAACCTGGGCGGAGCGTTGCGAGCTAAGGAAGCTAAAGTACCGACGACATGAGATTCATTATAGCACGGAATTACCCAGATAATTTTAGTATCAGGGTGGGGTAGAGAGGGTAACTGAGGAGGACGGGATATAAATCTTTTGAAGTATATTTGGCTAATCTGCTCAATACTTGGTTGGGACATATACAGATGAGTTGTTGCTAGTCTAGCAAAACTAGTTCTAGTTGGTAAATTTCAATACAAATTCAAAATAGAATATGGTGCAACATAAAGTTGAATTATCAGTGGCCTCGAGTCAGGCCTGGCTAGAAACGGTAATAAATGATTTTGATAGCTTCCTGCAAGACCACGCTGATTGTGAACGTAAAGCCTCGGCTATGGCAATGAGCTTCGTAGCCAAGTACCCTGAACGGCACGAAATTATTCCTGAACTGATTGAGACGGGTATTGAAGAACTGGAACACTTTCAGCAAGTCTACCACCTCATGCAAAAAAGAGGGGTTTCCTTAGCTGCTGAGATGGCACCGGATCTTTACATTAAGCAATTGATGGCTTTAGGGCACGGTGGCACTCCTCAAACCCGCTTTCGCGACCGATTGCTATTGGCTTCGCTGATTGAATGTCGGGGGTGTGAGCGGTTTAAGATGGTAAGTGAAGCAATAGGAGGCGCTGAATTGCAACGCTTTTATAAGCTGCTCTGGGCTTCCGAAGCTAAGCACAGCCACATATTCATTCATATGGCTCTGCGCTATTTTGATGAAGAAGAAGTACTCAATCGATTGGATGAGCTTATTGATGCTGAGGGGAAAATTGTTAAAGAACTACCTTTAAAAGCAGCTTTACACTGATGCGCTATTTACTAAATAACCCTTCTAGTGTAGCTGGTATACTTTCATCCGTTACATTCGCCTGTTTAAAGTTAACGTTAGTATCGTTAATGTAGCACCAAGTCTCTTGCACTTTTCCTTGCTGAATCGTAGTAATCAATACTGCTTCGCGATCTAGTGCAGGATGAAGATTTTTCTGTTTACTTTGGTAAGTCTCTTGCTCGGCTTTAGAAAAAAGATAAACGGACAGAACAAAAAGTATTAATATGCAAAAAACAAGTACAGTAGTAACCATATACATAGCGATTAGTTAGTTTTTAAAGGTAGTCACTAGCCTAACGATAAGCTAATATAGTATTACTTTAGAACTTACATAATAACAAAGTTACTAGTAGAGTTCATTTGCTGCAATAATCTATAAATTATACTATTCTAACATTATTGGGTTTTATTAGCTGCAACATAATTTATTGTTTCTCCAGTCTGAAATTCGAAAATATTAAAACGAACTATTAAAACATACACTAATATTAAAGAATCGGAACCAAGCCACTGATTAAAAGGAGGGCAATTGGATGATTTTACTGTACCTGGTATTCGGTTGAAGGGCTTAATTGCAGGGCGACTCTTAACTGATTGTCATTGCGGTTGGGTGAGGGTAGATTTTGGCTAATGGCTGCGTAAGGTTGAAAAATTCCATGAGGTATTTATTCCTGATACTACGTTTCCCCTTTCCATTCTAACCTTATCACTCCTGATTTTCACGTATTTCTGATGATGAGCCATCTATTGACCACATTCAAATTTTTAGTAAATTCCCCAAAATCTAAATTACCTAATCTAGTTATGATAAGATACTTATTACTATTGGTCACTAGTGTTGCATTATTTTCCCCTTCATTCGCTCAAGATTTAAAGTCACAAATTGATGAGCAAGCTCAGGCTTTGGAAGAACAAGTAGTTGCCTGGCGACGTGATATTCACCAATATCCTGAACTCTCTAACCGCGAATTCCGCACGGCAGAAAAAGTAGCCGAACACCTGAAGTCGCTAGATATAGAAATAACCACCAAAGTAGCTCACACTGGAGTAGTTGGTGTTTTAAAGGGAGGACAGCCCGGACCTGTGGTGGCTTTACGAGCTGATATGGATGCGCTGCCAGTTACCGAACGGGTAGATATTCCTTATGCCTCTAAAGAAATTGGCGAGTACAATGGCGAAGAAGTAGGAGTGATGCATGCCTGTGGTCACGATACCCACGTAGCTATTTTAATGGGAGCAGTTCAGGTGTTGAGCGATATGCGGGCTGATTTGAAAGGAACCGTGAAATTCATTTTTCAACCAGCCGAAGAGGGAGCTCCAAATGGAGAAGAAGGCGGTGCTGAACTTATGGTGAGAGAGGGAGTACTTACTTCACCTAACGTAGATGTGATTTTCGGTTTACATATCAACTCTAAAACGGAAGTTAATACTATTGGCTACCGACCGGAAGGAACAATGGCAGGCGTTGATCGGCTTGAAATTAAAATTAAAGGCGCCCAAACCCACGGTGCGTATCCTTGGGCAGGAGTTGACCCAATTGTGACAGCCTCTCAGATTGTACTAGGTTTACAAACCATCGTCAGTCGTAATCTGGAAATTATCAAAGCACCGGCGGTAGTCACTATTGGTAAAATTGACGGTGGAGTACGCAGTAATATCATTCCTGAAGAGGTTTCCATGATCGGAACGATTCGCTCCCTTGATCCTGAAATGCAAGATAAAATTCACCGGCGTATTCGCGAAATTGCTACCAATATTGGTGAAAGTGCTGGGGCTGAAGTTGAGGTGATCATCAATAAAGGTTACCCAGTAACCTACAATGATCCTAAGCTTACTGCTCAAATGGTGGGCACTTTACAAGAAGTGGCGGGTGAAGACAATGTGTTTTTACGTTATCCGGTCACTGGTGCTGAAGATTTTTCATTTTTTGCTCAGGAGGTACCTGGCTTTTTCTTCTTTTTAGGTGGAATGCCCGCTGGCATGAATCCTGAAGAAGCTGCGCCCCACCATACACCTGACTTCTTTATTGACGATAGCGGACTAACGTTAGGGGTACGAGCCTTGAGCCGCCTTACCGTCGATTATATGGATCAATATGAGCCTGAGATGGGTAAATAAGCGATGTTAGTCAGAAAGATATTCTTGAAGTGAAGATTTTGCTTACTTTACCAAACTACTACAACTAATTAAGCTATATGATCCTTGGTATTCTAAAGGACGATGACGATCGGGTAGCTCTCACGCCCGACGTAATTCAGAAACTCACCGATTCTTATCAGGTTTTTATTGAAGCTGGAGCAGGTAATCGCGCTTTTTTTGCCGATTCCCTATACTCAGAGGCGGGGGCAACAATTGCCTCAGCTAAGGAAGTGGTGCAGAAAGCTAATGTGCTGGTTCGCATCAAACCGCCTGCTGAAACAGTGTTTCAGAATTTGCCATCCGGTAGTGTGGTCATCTCATCATTTCAACCCTACAATCAGCCTGAGATTGTTGACCAATTGAGTCAATATTCGATAACGGTTTTCAGCATGGATATGCTACCGCGTACTACGCTGGCTCAGGATAAAGATGTACTCTCTTCTATGGCCTCTATGGCAGGCTACCGAGCCGTGCTAGAAGCCGCCACTCATTTGCCCCGTTACTTTCCTATGTTAACCACAGCGGCTGGGAGCATTCCCCCGGCCAAAGTACTGATTTTAGGAGCTGGTGTTGCTGGATTGCAAGCCATTGCTACTGCTAAACGACTGGGAGCAGTGGTAGAAGCCTTTGATACCCGATTGGCCGTGAAAGAAGAGGTGCAAAGTTTAGGAGCTAAATTCGTAGAAGTAGAAGGAGCTACTGATGATAAAGATGCCGGAGGTTACGCCGTAGAGCAATCTGAAGAGTACAAGCAACGTCAGCAGGCACTAACTAGAGCAAAGTCAGAGAAAGCGGACGTTATAATAAGCACAGCTTTATTAAGAGGTAAAAAATCTCCTATCCTAATTACTCAGGAAACAGTAGAAGCTATGAAACCTGGTAGTGTTATAGTGGATCTGGCAGCCGCTGGAGGAGGAAACTGTGCTCTGACTAAAAATAATGAAACTATTCATCACCAAGGTATCACCATCATTGGTGATTCTTCTCTGGAAGCAAAGATGCCTATGCACGCCAGTCAACTGTACGCTAAAAATATCTTCAATTTCTTGAAGATACTTACGAAAGATGGTAAGCTTCATCTAGATTTTGAAAATCCACTCATTGATGGTGCCTGTATCGTGCATCAAGGACAACCGCATTATCAAATACCCCAATAAGCCTAAATTATATGGAAGGAATCATCAGCTTTATCAGCGAAAACCTGCTAATGGTTTACATCTTGGTCTTCGCTATCTTTTTAGGTATGGAGGTAATCTCTAAAGTGCCTACGGTTTTGCATACTCCTTTAATGTCAGGGGCTAATGCTGTTAGTGGGGTAGTGGTGATCGGGGCTATTTTACTTATTCGTCAGGCTAGTGCTGATGATTATTTAGTGCTGACCCTGGGCTTTCTCGGTATTGCCCTAGCAATGATCAATGTAGTCGGTGGCTACGCCGTGACTGACCGGATGCTGGATATGTTCAAAAAGAAGAAAAGAAAAGCCTAACTACTATCACTTTGGAAACCTCTCTCTACGATTTTGCCTATTTAGTCAGTATTGTTCTCTTTATTGTTGGGCTAAAGCGCCTTAGTAGTCCGGACACTGCCCGCAATGGGAATTTGGTGGCAGCCGCTGGAATGGGACTGGCTATTATTATCAGTTTACTCTATCCGCTAGATGGAGGAAGTAATAACTACGGTTGGGTAGCCGGGGGCATGCTGGTAGGTGCTGGAATTGGTTACACAGCTGCTCGTCGGGTGAAAATGACAGCCATGCCCGAAATGGTATCGCTATTTAATGGATTAGGTGGTGCCTGTGCCATGATGATCTCCCTGGTCGAGTTTTATAACTACCCTGCTAATACTCCTCTATTAAATGGTGCAGCATTTACTACGCTGTTTGCACTTTTCATTGGTAGTATTTCTTTCACTGGGAGTCTGGTGGCTTACGGTAAACTAGAAGGATTTTTGCGGGACTCTTTGGTGTTGCCTGCCCCTAAAGTGGTTAATATTGTTCTGCTGATCGCTATTCTTGCTTTTGGAGGCTATATCCTCACATTACCTGGCTTAGATTTCACATTGGTACTTGTATTTCTGGCACTATCCTTAATCTACGGAATTACCTTCGTTACACCCATTGGTGGGGGAGATATGCCTGTGGTAATTTCGCTACTCAATTCCTTCACCGGAATTGGGGCTGCTCTAGCCGGGCTGATTTACAATAATCAGGTGATGTTAGTAGGTGGGATTCTGGTAGGAGCTTCAGGTACGATTCTTACTGTACTCATGTGTCAAGCTATGAATCGTTCTTTATTAAACGTTATCATCGGCGGATTTAGCAGTAAGGGTGGAGTTACTGGCGAAGGGCGAGAGGAAATTGTGAAAGAGGCTACGCCTTCTGATCTGGCTATCGAGTTAAAGTATGCTAATAAAGTGATGGTAGTTCCCGGGTACGGCTTAGCTGTTGCCCAAGCACAGCATGTGGTACATGAGTTAGAAAGTATATTGGAAGAAGAAGGCGTAAATTTCAGTTATGCTATTCATCCGGTAGCTGGACGTATGCCAGGTCATATGAACGTGTTGTTAGCTGAGGCTGACGTTCCTTATCCCAAATTACTAGAGCTAGAAGACGCCAATAAAGAAATGGTTAGTACAGATGTTGTACTTGTTATTGGAGCTAACGATGTTGTAAACCCAGCGGCGAAAGAAGATCCAGCAAGCCCAATCTACGGAATGCCTATTCTGGATGTTGAGCAGGCCAAGAGTGTAGTAGTTTTAAAAAGAAGTATGAGTACTGGTTACGCCGGCATTCAAAATCAGCTTTTCTTTGGCGAAAGAACCCGCATGTTATTCGGTGATGCCAAAGCTTCTCTCAACAGATTAAAGGAGGAAGTAGATCAGGCTTAATCGTTATGTAAGAATTTTAGTTTTTTTCGACAAAGCTATTGTGTACTCCAGATACACCTGTTATATTTGCCATCCCTTTCAAACTTACTCAAGGGCAATAAACAATTTTTCAAATAATTTTGCATGATTGTTTGTCTGGTAAAAATCAAATTCCGATCTTTGCCCGCCGTTCAGGTAAGATGAAAATAGAAAGTAGATAAGTTCTACTTCCAATCTTAACACTGGAAGAGTGTTAAGAAAGAAAGTTCTTTGACAAGATGGTTAACGTACAGGCCAAGAAGTACAGGTCATGCGCTTAATAAGGTGATAGG
>CAKZYA010000004.1 GCA_937883755.1 uncultured Flammeovirgaceae bacterium
GGATGACCATCAGTTTTTAGCTAAGATATGCAGAAAACTACTTTAACCCATCACCAAGTGTCGGTAGTGTAGATTGGTTGAGGGTATAAGTTTAGAGTGTTTGAGTATTCAGGTGTTCGTGTATTCATGTAGAATAAGTAGCTTCAAACCTTGAACCCTGAACTTCCAACTTCATTCTTCCAACTTCCCAATCATTTGCCCGTGAGGCATTTTGTCCTAACTTTGCCAAAATTCTGATAAAACCTATGTTCAGTATATGTCCAATTCTTTAAACTGTGTGCATTTTATCGCCATTGGTGGTAGTGTAATGCATGATCTAGCCTTGCACATTGCCCAAAAAGGAGTACAAGTTACTGGATCTGACGATGAAATTTACGATCCAGCTCGCAGTGCCTTGGCTAAAGCTGGCTTGCTTCCTGAAAAAATCGGTTGGTTTCCTGAGAAAATTACTCAAGACTTAGACGCTGTAATCCTTGGCATGCACGCCCGACCGGATAATCCTGAACTAAAAAAAGCCCAAGAATTGGGAATACCTATTCTGTCGTATCCTGATTTTATTTATGAAAATAGCCGGAATAAACAACGAGTAGTAATTGCTGGGAGCCATGGGAAAACTACCATTACGGCTATTATTGTACACGTACTCAGCCATCTAAAGCGCAACTTTGATTATGTAATTGGTGCCAAGATTGATGCTCTTCCGGGACGAGTGCAACTTAGTGATGCTCCGGTTATCATTATTGAAGGCGACGAATATCTATCGTCGCCCATCGACCGCAACCCAAAAATATTAAAATATCACCATCATATTGGTCTGATTAGCGGGATTGCTTGGGATCATTATAATGTGTTTAAAACTGAGGACGAATATGTTCAGCAGTTTGATTTGTTCGCTGATGCCTCACCCAAGGCTGGGGTGCTGATTTTCTGTGAAGAAGATGATATGGCCACGGTTATTGGACGTAAAGAACGAGCTGATGTAGCCCGAATAGAGTATAAAACCCACCCATACGAGGTGCAAGATGGAAAAAGCTATCTGAAAACTGCTAGCGGTGAAATACCCATTAAGTTATTTGGAGCACATAACATGCAGAACATCAGTGGAGCTATGGAGGTGTGCAAGCGGATTGGTGTCACTGAGGAGCAATTTTATAGTGTCATAGGCTCGTTTCAGGGAGCAAATATGCGGTTAGAACTGGTTGCTGAAAATAATCACTTCCGATTGTACAAAGACTTTGCTCATGCTCCTTCTAAACTACTAGCTACTACCAAAGCAGTGAAGGAACAATTTCCTGACCGTCAGTTGATTGCTTGCGTAGAACTACATACTTATAGCAGTCTTAACCCAGAGTTTATTGGTCAGTATCAGGATACTTTGCAAGATGCGGATGTCGGCATCGTATATCATAATCCTGAGGTATCTCAACACAAAAAATTAACTCCACTTACGGATGAGCAGCTTAAAAAGGCCTTTAACCAAGAAGATATTCTGATTTTTACTCGGAGCCAAGACTTACAGAAGTACTTAACCGATCAGCAATGGGAAAATAAAAACTTACTCATGATGAGCTCAGGTACTTTTGGTGGACTAGATTTAGTAGTATTGGGAGAAAAGATTACGGGAAACGGATAATGGAGGCCGGAATTTAGAAATTGGTGGAGATAAAGGAAAATGAAGTGCCGTTTTTCCCTTTTCCAAACAACAATCAGCAATTTAGCTATTTAACAATCGAGCAATAGAATAGAACAATTGAGCCACTAAATCATGATTGATCTCAAACTAAAGAACCCTTTAGTATTTTTTGACCTGGAAACCACGGGGGTGAACGTGACTCAAGACCGGATTATTGAATACTCGTTCATCAAGGTATTGCCCAATCAGCAGACCGAAGTACGTACTCAGAGGATTAATCCCTTAATGCCAATTCCGGCAGAAACCAGTCTAATCCACGGGATTTACGATGAGGACGTGAAAGATGCCCCCACATTTAAGACGGTAGCCCGAAACCTACATAAATTTCTGGAAGGTTGTGATTTAGCAGGCTTTAATATTATCAAGTTTGATGTCCCAGTGCTGGTTGAATCTTTTTTGCGGGAAAATATTGAATTTGATGTGAGCCGCAGAAAACTAGTGGATGCCCAGAAAATTTTTCATTTAATGGAAAAAAGAACCCTTTCAGCAGCCTACAAATTTTACTGTCAGAAAAATTTAGAAGATGCTCACAGTGCCGAAGCTGATACCAAAGCTACACTAGAAGTGTTAAAGGCTCAGGTGCAGCGATATGAAGAACAAACAGTAGTTGATCTTCAGGGTAATCCAGTCGGAGTAATTCGTAATGACGTAGAATCACTACATAAAGTATCCACTACTAAGCTGGTTGACTTGGCTGGACGCTTTAGTTTAAATGATGATGGGGTAGAAATTATCAACTTCGGTAAGCATAAAAATAAGCTGGTTGAAGATGTACTCGCCTCTGAACCTGCATTTTACGATTGGATGATGAAAGGGGACTTTCCGCTTGATACTAAACGAAAGCTGACAGAGATAAGATTACGTAGCCTCAAATCAAGGTTTTAGTCGGTTTTATTTGGTTTTTGGTTGGATTTCTTCGGGTTTTCCCTACTTTTTGTAGTAACTTTATACAAGCTTTTTTGACTAAACTATCATCATTTAGACTTGCGCAATCAGCTTTTTTATGGCTAAAACCATCATTGTATCCAACCGCCTCCCTATTAAAATTTCCCGTAACGAAAAAAAACAACTAGAGTATCAAACCAGTGCTGGCGGGTTAGCTACAGGATTAGGATCAATTTACAAAGAAGGCAATAACCTTTGGATTGGTTGGCCCGGCTTGGTTACCAGTAAAAAGGAGGAAAAAACAGAAATTATAGATTCTATCGGAAAGGAAAGTATGTATCCTATCTTTCTGACGGAAGAAGACATAAAAGACTTTTACGAAGGGTTTAGTAACGAAACACTGTGGCCTAACTTTCACTATTTTACGCAGTATGCCGTCTATGAGCCTCGACTTTGGGAAGCTTACAAGCGGGTGAACCGTAAATTTGCGGATGAAATTCTGAAAAAGGCCGAGCCAGGTGATACTCTCTGGATACACGATTATCAGTTAATGCTAGTGCCTGGGATGCTCCGTAAAGCTCAACCTGACTTGAGTATTGGATTCTTTTTACACATTCCCTTTCCTTCGTATGAGATTTTTCGCTTGCTACCCTGGCGTAGGGAGCTGCTGAATGGCGTACTAGGGTCAGATTTGGTAGGTTTCCACACCTACGATGATATGCGCCACTTCCTTAGCTCGGTGAGCCGCCTAGCTGGATTGAGTAGCTCTCAAGGGCAAGTTGTCGTTAATAATCGCCAGGTAATGGTAGATTCTTTTCCGATGGGAATTGATTACGATAAATACGCTCAGGCTGCCGCTTCACCTGGGGCACTGGAAAAAGAAGTACACTATCGCATATCATTAGGTGACCAAAAACTCATTCTGTCAATTGATCGCCTAGATTATTCCAAAGGGATTCCTCAGCGGCTGGAGGCATTTGAGATGTTCTTTGACCGTTACCCCAAGTACCGGGGCAAGGTTTCACTGATTATGGTAGTGGTGCCTTCGCGCGATTCCGTGGGAAAATATAAAGAACTAAAAGAGGAAGTAGACCGATTGGTAGGCCGCATTAACGGGAAGTACGGTAAAATCAATTGGACTCCTGTACATTTTTTCTACCGATCCTTTCCGCTAGATGAGCTTTCGGCTTTCTATCGTATGGCAGATGTAGCTCTGGTTACCCCTATGCGCGACGGAATGAACCTGGTTTGTAAAGAGTTTATCGCTAGTAAGATCAATAAGAAAGGAGTGCTAATTCTGAGTGAAATGTGTGGTGCCTCCAAGGAGCTTTCTGATGCGATTCTAATTAACCCCAATGATACTAATCAACTAGTAGAAGCTATTGACCAAGCGTTGATGATGCCGGAGCAGGAGCAAGTCCAGCACATGACTACCATGCAAAATTCACTGAAACTGTATAATATTTCACACTGGGTAAATTTATTTATGGAGAGCTTAACCACTATTAAGGAGATGCAACGTAGTATGCAAACCCGTCATTTAGACGAACTGTCGCAAGAAAAAATGTTGAAAGAATTTAGTAAAGCCAGCGAACGATTAATCTTTCTTGATTACGACGGAACGCTTACTGGCTTTCATAGCGACCCTCGGGATGCTAAACCTGATGATGAGCTAAAAGACATAATGACCAGACTGGTGAAGGAAGAAAAAAATAAAGTAGTGGTTATCAGTGGTCGAGATAAAGATACCCTTGGGGGCTGGATGGGAGAGTTTAATATCACCTTAATTGCTGAACACGGAGTGTGGTTACGAGAAAAGGATAAAGATTGGCGAACCGTTGTAACGATGAAAGGCGACTGGAAAAAGGAAATTATGCCAGTCTTGGAGATGTATGTACAGCGTACCCCCGGTTCATTTATTGAAGAGAAAGACTTTTCTTTGGTTTGGCATTACCGCAAGGTGGAAACCGGGTTGGGCGAACTACGTACTCGCGAGTTAGCTAGCCATTTAAAGTATATTTCTTCTAACAGCAACCTACAAGTATTGGAGGGTGACCATGTGGTAGAGATTAAAGACCGAGAAGTAAACAAAGGGCGAACCGCCCAGCAGTGGCTCAACCAAACTTCACATGATTTTGTGTTTGCTATTGGCGATGATGCTACTGACGAAGATACCTTTAGAGCTATGCCTAAAGATGCTTATACCATTAAAGTGGGTAGTAAAACCTCGGCGGCTCGCTTCAATGTTAATTCCTTCGAAGATGTACGAGCCTTACTGAAAGTGATGATTAAAGAAGGGTAAGCACGGAGTCCGGAAGCCGAAGACGGGAGACCGGAAAACTTTCTTTGGTTTTGATAGAGTACTCAGAAGCTTTAAAGGTTGTTTTACACGGCATATCTTCTACTTTATCTTATTCTATTTCGGGACTCCGTTAAAGAAATGTTGGATGATCCAGCTGGGTAGCAATTCGGAAAGCTGCATTGACTAACCCTACGTGGCTATAAGCCTGGGGGAAATTACCCCACTGACTACCAGTTTCAGCATCAACATCCTCGCTAAATAGCCCTACGTGATTACCAAACTTCATAATGCTTTCAAACGTCTCAATCGCCTCATCGAGGCGACCTACGCAGGCAAGCGCCTCTACGTACCAGAAAGCGCAAATCAAGAAGGTTGTTTCGGGGGTGCCAAAATCATCGGCGTGCTTGTAACGATAAAATAAACCACCTTCAGAGCGAAGCTCTTTCTCCAAATTGACTAGATGTTGCTTAGCCCGATCAGAACTAGGGTCAAGGTAGTTCATCATAATAAGCTGTAAGGTGCTGGCATCCAGGTTATTAGTGCCAATAGCCTGGGTGTACACACCTCGCTGAGCATCGTAGCAGGCTTCAATTTTATTAGCAGCTAAGTCGCGCAACTGAACCGCCTTCTTGCGGAGACGGCCATCTTTCAGGAAATCTGCAATTTTTACGGCAGCTGAACTTCCTGCCCAGTGGAACAAGTAGGTATAACAATGCAGTTGCTTAAAGTCCCGGAACTCCCAAAGGCCAGCATCAGGTTCCTGAATGAACTTCTCAATCCGGTTAAGCACATCAACGGCCAGCTTATCCGAACCAGCCCGCTCGTCTTGGTTAAACCGATAATCTACGTAAAGCGGCAGTAAAGAAAGTAGCACCTGCCCGTACACATCATTCTGAATATGCTCGTAGGCTTGGTTGCCAACCCGAACTGGGCCATTGCCCTGATAGCCTTCTAAATCAATAATTCGCTCTACTAACTGATCGCGTCCCCCAATGGCATACAGCGGTTGGTAACGCTCACCTTGGGTGGCGGAAATGTTGGCGATATAGTGGAAGTACCGCTCTAACTCTTCAAAGTGTCCAATATTGTTGAACGCATTAAGTGTGTAGTACGTATCCCGTAACCAGCAGTAGCGATAATCCCAATTGCGGCCACTGCCGGGTGATTCGGGTAAGCTAGTGGTTGCTGCGGCAATTATGCCTCCGGTGTCTTCGTATTGATGAATTTTCAGCACTAATGCTGATCGTAGTACTTCACGTTGACCAAAACTCTTAATGCTAGTACTTTTTACCCAATCGCGCCAGTAGTTAGTGGTATTTTGTAGGAAGGCTTCTGAAGTACTGCGTACGGGGGCTTCCAGAGGTGCTCCGTAGGTCAGAACTATATATTTAGTGTCGTTCAGTACAAAATAGTTGTTTTCTAAAATGTGGGTCAGGGAAATATCCGTAGTAAGGCGTATTTCATTCTGTAATCCGAGAAATTTAATATGGTTGCTCGCCTGATTACAGGAGAGATTAATATTGCCATATTCTCCCGTGGGGTTACAGGTAACTTTCACCAGTGGAGTACCCGACAGGGGCTCAATCTTTCGGATGAGCATTAATGGCTTAAAGTAGCGATCATACTGGAAGAAGCGGGGAGCGAAATCAGTTACCCGATATTTTCCTTCATCAGTGGTAATCTCAGTGCAAAGTACATTGGTATTTTCCTGGTAGTACTGATGAGTAGAAAAAGAGTCGGATTCAGGCTTAATACTGAACTCACCACCTTTTTCTTTATCCAAAATACCACCAAAGACAAAGCTACTATCAAAGCGGGGCCAGCAAAGCCAGGCTACATTAGTATCTTTGCCAATGTGAGCCAAGAAAGCGCAATTTCCGATTACGCCATATTCGTAAGTATGCTTACTCATCGTGTTGGGTTAGTTTAGAAACATCTCTCGCAATATCAGACGCATATTAGTGAAGCACTGGGGTAAATTCAAACGATACGTCAGTTATACGAGCAAATAGTAAATTTTTATTGGGTTTACTTACGCTTGTAAGAAACAGTATAAAGTTGTTTCAATTGTTTTTATGGTTTTTCTGCCCGAAGTGTACTAATTTTTACCGATGAAAAAGGAGGAAGCAAAACGAAGTTTGTCAATTAAGTATCTTCCGAATCAATTATAACTAACCAAGTCTCAAAACCATGAAAATTATCGCTATTGGACGTAATTACGCTGATCATATCCAAGAACTTGAGAACGAAAGACCTGATGAACCCGTGGTATTTATGAAGCCGGATACCGCGCTGCTAAGAAATAACGATCCACTGTATTATCCAGAATACACCCAAAACATTCACTACGAAGTAGAGATCTTGATCAAGATTAGTCAGGAAGGAAAGTACATTCAGGAGAAGTTCGCCAGTAAATATTACGACAGCATCGGAATTGGTATTGACTTCACGGCAAGGGATTTGCAGCAGAAAGCAAAAGAGAAAGGTTTGCCCTGGTTACTGGCCAAAGGGTTCAATGGTTCGGCTCCGGTATCAGAGTTTATTTCTAAGGAAAAGTATCCTGATTTACAGAACCTGAATTTTAGCCTGAAAGTGGATGGAGAAACAAAGCAGCAGGGAAATACCAGTTTAATGTTATTTCCCGTTAATTCGATAATCGCTTATGTTTCTCAGTTCATCACCTTGAAAAAAGGAGATATTTTATTTACGGGTACGCCCAAAGGTGTGGGGCCAATTCAGCCGGGTAATGTGCTAGAGACCTTTATTGAAGATCAAAAAATGTTGACTTGTGAAATTAAGTAGGGTTGTTATACTGATTTGTATTCCGGTACTGTTTGCTTCGGTAGGATTTGAAAATGATAGTTACTATCTGTTTCCAGTCAAGCCAGGCGAGCGAAATTATCTGTCGGGTAACTTTTGTGAGTTGCGTAGTTCTCATCTTCACGCTGGGATAGACATTAAAGTTGGCGGGGTAGTTGGCGCACCAATTCACGCTACGGCCGACGGGTACATTAACCGGATTAAAATTTCCTACGGAGGCTACGGCAATGCACTCTATATTCAGCACCCTAACGGAACAAGCAGTGTTTACGCCCACCTCCACAAGTTCAATGATCAAATTCAAGAATACGTTAAGAAGGCTCAGTACCAGAAGAAATCCTTCACTATTGAGCTGTTCCCTCAGAAAAATGAGTTAACGGTAAAGCGAGGCGAAGTGATTGGCAAGGCGGGAAATTCTGGTTCATCAGGTGGACCACATCTGCACTTCGAGATTCGTGATGCCAACCAGCAACCGATGGATCCGCTAAAGTTTGGATTTAAAGAAATTGTAGACAATGTATCACCTTACGTTCGTCGCATTGCGCTAACTACCTTGGGTGAAGATGCGCGGATTAATGGTCAGTTTGGCCGCTTTGAGTTTAGTTTGAAATCGCAGAATGGTAAATACGTAGTAGATGAACCCATCGCGGTAAAAGGTACAGTAGGGGTAGAGGTTGCCGCCTTTGATAAAGCTACTGGTGTGCGAAACGTATATGGTGTAAAAGAAACAAAGCTGACGTTAGATGGGCAATCGCAGTTTCATTGTAATATGGAGAAGTTCTCGTTCTCCCAAGCGAAAAATATCCACGTGCATACCAACTACGAGGAGCGTCATCGGCAAAATCGCACATTCTTTAAATTGTACGTAGACGATGGCAATACACTGCCGTTTTATAAAACGAACTCCCAAAAGGGTAAGATCACGATTGATGACGACCAGGTACATCAGGCTAGCATTACGCTGGCAGACATCAATGGTAACCAAAGCCAGGTAGATTTTTCCCTACAAGGTCAGCCGAAAACAGATAAAGTGCTCAAGACCCGTTACTTCAATAAGCCTTATTCCTCTCAAAACTACCATGTGCGGGGCAGTGTATTACAGCTATTTGCTCCGGTAGACAAAAACCCTGAGGGAATTTATCAGCGCAAGCTGGCTACTTTTTTCTCTGAACGAAGGGTTCATGAAGAGCCTCCGGCCTACGTGGTGAACGATGTTGCTGTTTACCTGTGGAACCTCAATCGGGGTATTCCGGACTCTGTTGACATGTGTGGTGATATACATGCTTTACCGCTAAAAGTAAAAGTGCCATCCCGAAGCGCATTCAGCTTTTATCAACCTCAAATGAATGTCACTTTTCCTAAATCAGCTCTGTTCGATACCTTATTTTTAGCGATGAATTATGAGCAGGAAGCGAGAAAAGAGTTGTTTCGTATTCATCAGGATAATGTGCCATTGCGGCAAAATATGCAAATACTACTCAAACCTCGTCAATTCCCTGAAGGCCCCCGAACAAAAACGTCAGTATACCGGGTAGATGCTAAAGGGGATTTAGGCTATGAAGGCGGTGAGTGGAAAGGAAGTACTATTTCATTCCGTACCCGCAACTTCGGTGATTTTATCCTGGAAGTAGATACTATCGCTCCAGTAATTACCCCACTCAGTATCAGCTCCGACCGATTACGCTTCAAAATTGAAGATATAACCTCGGGCATTCGCGAATACGAAGCCTACGTAGACGGCGAATGGCTGCTGATGCACTATGATTATAAACGAGATTTGATCTGGTCGGATCGGCTAGACGATTCTAAGCCCCTCCAGGGCGAAGTAAAACTCCGAGTACGCGATATGGTCGGGAATGAGAATGTATTTACGAGGAGAATTTAGTGTTTTGGTGTTACAGTGCGTTAGTGCTCGAGTGTTGGGGATCATAGGAACTTGAATTAGAAGCTATTGAAAAATCTGCTCAGATACTTAACTGTTCATCGATTCTTTACTAGCCAACTGACTTACTCTGAGATATACAGGCACTTAAATCAGGATACCCAGTTGTCAGAAGATCGCCCTTACCAAATTAATAAGGTGACTGACAAACAGTTTGTTATAAAAGCACATTCATCGTGGGGAATTCTATTAATCAATGGAGGATGGGGCAAGGCTATTAATGTAATTTTGCAACTATATGAAAGCAAAGGCAACACAAATGTTTCGATAAAAACTAACCCTAGAATTGAGCATTATCTCATACTCTTTCTAGGGTTAATGTTTATTGGCGTATCAATCTCGCAGAATGAGCTACTTGAGATATATCTGTTTATAATAGTTATTGTAATCCTAATTCATATATGGTTACATTTTATCTATCGCTATCAAGAAAAAATATTGATAGATAAGATTAAACAAGAATTACATTTGAAAGAAGTAGAAACGGTACTCAACAAAGCGCAGTAGCCATCCCTACTAAAAAGTATTTGGAAGCTAAAAGCACCAAGCAAGAAAATTGGTAATTTGAAAGGTAAACGCCAATATGTTGGTTGGCTAATCGCGCAGGCCGTTATAGTTTAGTAGTTAGCAATTTTAAACACCTGAACACCAAACTCAAATAACTATAACATTACGCACTATAATACCCTAACACCTTTTTACATGCCCAAACCTTCGGAAGTGATTGCCTCATACTTTCCTCATCAGCCCACCGAAGGACAGCAAAAACTATTTTCTTTATTTGATCTTTTTTTAGCTCAGAAAGCCGATCGGAAAACGGCAATATTGCTAAAAGGCTACGCTGGAACGGGTAAAACCTCGGTAGTTAGTGCCTTAGTAAAAGCTTTACCAGAGTTTGATCTAAAATTGATGCTACTGGCTCCCACCGGGCGGGCAGCGAAAGTGATGGCTGGCTACTCCGAACGTAGTGCGTTTACTATTCATAAGATTATTTATCAGCGCGTGGCTGATCCGATTACAGGAAAGTTGCAGTTTTCTCGCCGGAAGAATTACCATAAAAATACGCTCTACGTAGTTGATGAAGCCTCAATGTTGTCTAACGACGTGGGGGCAAGTCGAAATGGGCTACTGTCTGATTTAATTGACTATGTGTTTGAGCAGCCTACTAATCGCCTCATGCTGATTGGCGATTCGGCTCAACTGCCTCCAGTAGGACAAACGCTCAGTCAGGGCTTAGATGCTGAGCATCTGGAGCATTTCTATCGCCTGAATCTATATGAAACCGAACTCACTGAAGTGATGCGACAGGAGAAAGACTCAGGTATTTTGTACAATGCCACTGAACTGCGTCATCAGCTTGAGCGAGAGGCTTTTAAAATACAGATGCGTACTAAAGGTTACTCCGATGTGTATCAGATGCAGGGCAGGCGGTTAGAAGATGGTCTACGGTATGCTTACGATAAGTTTGGTCGGGAAAATACCGCCGTTATCTGTCGATCAAACAAAGCCGCAGTACAATACAATCGCTTTGTGCGTCACCAGATATTCTTCTACGAAAACGAACTGGAAGTAGGCGACTACCTGATGATCGTAAAGAACAACTATTTCTTTACCGAAGAAAACGCTGACATTTCTTTTTTGGCTAACGGCGATTTCGTGGAAATCATTAAAGTATTTGGTATCGAGGAAAAGTATGGTCTACGCTTCGCTGACTTAGAGTTGCAACTGCTTGATTATCCTGACCAGCCTCCGTTTGAGGCGAAGATTATGCTCGACGTGCTTCATTCACCTAGCGTAGCTTTGGAAGAAGACCAATACCACAATCTTTATCAAGAAGTACTGGAGGAATATAAAGATCAAGAAACCCGAAAACAGCAACAGGAAGCCTTACAAAATGACGAATACCTCAATGCCCTTCAAGTAAAATATGCTTACGCGCTTACTTGCCATAAATCGCAGGGGGGACAGTGGGATGCGGTGTTCGTAGATCAAGGCTACTTACCTGATGAGCGACTCAATACCGAATACCTTCGCTGGCTGTACACCGCTGTGACCCGCGCTCGCCAGGAGTTATTTCTCATGAACTTTCGGGAAGAGTTTTTTGAACAATAACTAACCGCCTTTTATAAAAAAATCAAGATGTTAGTTTACCTAGTCTGCTTCAGATTGATTAAGGGGTAAAATACCACTTATGAAAAAGCTCTTTACTATCCTTACCTTTACATTCCTGACTTCAGTTTCTGTTCATGCTCAGTGGGTTTTTCCTAAACTCCCGGTACTATGTTTTGGCGATATTGTGCTTTCTACCCAAAATGATGTGGACAATTGCCAATGTGAGACAATCTACGGTAGTCTTATCATTGGCATTCCTGCGGGGCAGACTGGTGGTTCTAACATTACTAACCTTTCTAGACTAGATCAACTCAGCTATGTGAGTAACAACGTACAAATACGGCGTAACCCGCTGTTGAGAGGCGTCTATGGTTTGCATAACCTGAAAACTATCGGCAATGAGCTGGAAGTGTATGACAATAAGTACCTACAAAGTATCTGGTATTTATACCGTCTTAGTTCGGTAAACAATCTGCATATTGAACGCAATGCTAGCTTAACATCGCTGTGGGGATTACAATGGTTAACTCAGGTTGACTATGTAGAAATCAGAAATAATAGCCGTCTTATTAATCTGGTCGGACTAAACAATCTACATACTATAACCTGGACATTGAAAGTACGAGACAATAGTAACTTGAATGACTTAACCGGATTAGAAAATCTTACTGCATTAAACGAACTATGGATACGAAATAATTATTTCTTGCAGCACCTAAACGGATTACAGGGACTCACTGACATTGAATATCTCTGGATTGAAAATAATGCTTCTTTGCTTTCGCTAGACGGGCTCGATAATTTGGCGAATGTTCAGGAAAACTGGGTACATGATAACTCTCAACTCGCCGACTGTTGTATTCCAGCAGGTTTGCAAGGGTTACTAGGGCTAAGGAATAATGCCTATGGTTGTAACTCATCTGCTCAAATCAGGGCAGCATGCAGCAGTACCCGACAAAATATTACAGTTAAAAACGATACGAAGCAGTCTGGCGAGCAAAATGGACTATCTAAAGCTATTTTATCTCGAGAAAATCAATTTCAGGTATTTCCTAATCCAACTTCAGCCGATGTTACTGTAACAATTCCACAAGCAAACTCAGGAAATATAATCGTCCGGGATATACTGGGCAAAATAGTGTACGAAACCTCATTTGATGAATATTATCAACAGAATATTTCATTAAAGCCACATGGTACAGGCATTTTCCTAATTCAAGCAACTGTGAATGGGCAACAGCTAACTCGAAGAGTTATCGTACAATAGTTTTATAAGACACTGAGAACCCCAGTGAGGAATCGGAGTTCTCAGCGCAGCAAAAAAATCACTGAATATCTACTAACTCTAACTCAAAAACCATAGGTTCGTAAGGGCGTAAGTCTCGAATGTTGTATTCTTTTAGAAAATCTTTACGAATTGCGGGTGGAATCACCTGAACTCCTTCCCCAAAACCCAAATGAGAAGGTACAAAAACGCGGGCTTTATCGCCTTCTTTCATGGCTTCTACCCCTAACTCAAAACCTGGAATTACCCGGTTTTTGCCCACAAAAAACTCAAAAGGTTTATCTTTCTCTGACTCATCAAATACTTCACCATCCAAATAATAGCCTTTGAAATTAACCTTCACGAGGGCTCCAGTTTCAGGTTTTTCGCCATCTCCTTCTTCTAACAATTCAAAAAGAATTCCAGAAGGCAGCTCTCTGGCACTAGTAAGCTGCTTAATTCCAATATACTCAGTGATGGCATTCATCTCTTCTTGCTCGATAGCTTTTTTATCCTCTATTTTCTCTAGTGTCACATCTGCTATTAGCGTGGAATTTCGGGGAAGAAACTGACCAAAAGAATAAGCATCAAACGCCTGATACGAAGGAATATAAAATCGGTATTGCTCCCCCTCCCGCATATGGCCTACACCAATATTGATTCCTCGGGGAAATAAGGCGTTGGGAAAATCCTGGGCATGGTAGAACCGAAGTGAAGCCACGGAGTCCGGCAAACTGTCAATAGCTTTACCCTTCAGAGTTTGTAACTTATACCGAATAGCTACGATAGACTCATCTTTCACAATGGTACCACTGGTATTTTCTCGTAACACCTCAAAGTGAATACCACTGTTGAGTCGCTCAGTCTGAATGTTGTTCTCAGCCAAATAGTTTTCAAGTGTTTCGTTCTCCTCCCGAACCTGCCGTTCAAAAGAAGATTCTTCCCGATCCAGACAGCCTGATAGTAGAAGAAAGGAGGTTGCTAAAAGTAGGATTGAGGTGTGTACTAGCTTCATTACTGTCGTATTATGTTTACTGCTAGATTGACCCTGTTCTTAGAAAAAGCGTTGGAAAGAAGGCTGAGTTTTTTAGAAAATGTTGCTAAACACTACATTGCGGAAGAAAAGCGTAGCTTTAGGAAATTTTTTCAGAATGGATCGTTGTTACGAATATATACCAAATCAAAAAGCAAAGGACCATGAAACGTACTCTCGCTCTATTATTCAGTTTTTTTCTTATTCAAGCAGCATTTGCCCAAGAAACTACTGCCGATGAGGAGGTAGATGGGCCTCAGATTACCTTCGCTGAGGATAGCAAAGATTTTGGCGATATTGTTCAGGGAGATAAGGTGAGCCATGTCTTTGAGTTTGAAAATACCGGCACTGAGCCGTTGATCTTATCTAATGTACTGACTACTTGCGGGTGTACTGCTACTGCCTGGCCTCGTGAGCCCATTGTTCCAGGCGCTACTAATAAGATTGAAGTTTCATTTAACAGTACTGGCAAGAAAGGACGTCAGAACAAGGTGGTGACGGTTGTTTCTAATGCAGTCAATGCCCAGGAACGAGTAAAGCTGATTGCCAATGTACTGCCTAATAAAGCCGCTCAGTAATTCTTAAGTAACAATATTCATCAGGCCTCACCTCATTAAAGATGGGGGGGTATGGTGAAAACCTTATAGATTAACAGGTGAGTACTCTAACTGGGTATTTCAACTTTTCTTATGAATTTGGTATTGGTTAGCAGAAATCAGGATAGAATCACCCACCTGATAGTGAGCGGTAGCTCCAGAAATATCAATTGTGCTCAAAGAGTTTTTAACTACTAGAGTTATCTGATTATTCTGTATTGCGAGTATTTCACCAATTAGAAGCGTTTCGGGGTCGGTTTGTGTTAGTACCGAAGCCGGAGAGCCTTGTTGCACTACTTTACCATCCTGTAGAATAAAAACCTGGCTAGCTAAGCGAGCTACTTCGGCTGGGGTATGACTGACCAAAAAGGTAGTAGTTTTATAACGTCGGTGGAGTGCTAGTACATCACTCTGTAACTTACTTCGCATAACATCATCCAGAGCAGCAAAAGGTTCATCAAGTAATAACACCTTGGGGCGGCGAATGAGTGCTCGGGCAAGTGCCACGCGTTGTTGCTGACCCCCTGAAAGTGCTGTTGGTTTTTGCTCAGCTAGGTTTTGTATATCAATAAGTTCTAATATCTCATCGATGTTAGCTTGAGACTCACGGGAGGGTAAAGCGTACTTCAAATTCTCTCGAACGCTCATATTCGGAAACAAGGCATAATCCTGAAAAACGTAGCCAATAGAGCGTTTCTGTGTTCTTACATTGATAAGGGGCTGATTTTGGTACCAAGTCTGATTATTCACTTTTATCAGTCCCGAATCGGGCGCAAGCAAGCCAGCGATCATTTTCAAAATGCTGGTTTTTCCAGCTCCGGAAGGACCCATGATCGCTATAATTTCACCTTCCTGCACTTTCAGAGACACATCAAGCAGCATAGCTTCTTTTCCACCTCTCAATTGCTTTTGCAGATCTACTTCCATTAAATAATACCTTGAGGTCGCCGATGTTGGTACAAATAAACCAAAATAAGTACGGCGAAGGAAAAAAGTAGCAAAATAGCTGCGTATACATTAGCATTGGTATAGTTGAGCATTTCTACTTCGTTATAGATGGCAATAGAAGCGACACGGGTTTCATCAGGGATACTGCCTCCGATCATTAATATCACTCCAAATTCGCCAATAGTATGAGCAAATGTCATCACGCCCCCCACCCATAACGATGCTTTAATATTTGGCAGCAGTACGTAAATGAGCGTATTCCACCGAGATTTTCCTAGCGTGTAGGCGGCTTCCCGATAAGAGTCAGGTAGATTCTCTAGAGCAGACAGTATAGGGTTGATCATAAACGGAAGACTGAAGATAATTGAACCAATTACTAACCCAGAAAAGCTAAACACTAGGCGAGTATCAAACCATTGCTTGCTAAGCTGCCCTAGCCAACCTTCAGGGCGCAGTAGTAATAATAGATAATAGCCCAACACGGTGGGAGGCAGTACGAGTGGCAGGCTAATAATGGCTTTTAGTGCAGGGCGAATACTCCTACTGTAAAAGTAGACACCATAGATTACCGGCACGCTAATTAGAAAGAGTAATACAGTGGTAATGGATGCCAGCTTGAAACTTAACCAAAATGGTGACCAGTCCATGTTTGTCAAGGTAGCTTGTAACCAAAGTCCTGAAAAGCCTTTTGTGCCACTGGGGATATGATGAACTCCAGAAACTGATTTATGGTAAACTCGGATGCTTCGGCGTTACGCAGCAGCACCATGCCGTGGGGTAGAGGCGTAGTATTAGGAACTTCATGCCAACTACCTTTCAGACTAATAGCCGCAATACATTGAGCAGAATTGGAAGTAAATGCTGCTTCCACTGTTTTGGTAGCAACATATTGGTTTACCTGACTGACATTTTCACCGTACACTAGCTTATCTTTTACTGTTTCCCAAAGTTTTTGCTTCTGAAGCCATCGGCGGGTTTCAGCTCCGTAGGGAGCTAGGTCGGGTTGAGCGATGGCTATGGTTTTAGACCTGTGTAATTGCTGTTCAATCGATTCAATTTCAGAACAGCTAGCCCAGAAATACAAAGTCCCTAACACGAGTATTTCAGGTTTTTGCTGGGCTAAATCAGCTGCGTATACTTTCTCGGGATACTTCATATCCGCTGATATAAACAAGTCGTAAGGAGCACCATTTACGATTTGAGCGGTTAGTTTGCCTGAAGATGCTACAATTAAGGTTATCGTACTTTGGAACTCTTCTTCGTACAATGCTTTAACTTGCTCAAGTGGAGCCAGTAGGTTAGAGGCGACAGCAATCTTCAGGTTTTCACCCTGAGGAAAGGCGAATGTTGTATGGCACAACAATAACAAGAAAAATAAGACTAGTCGTACCATAGGTGGTTCTAGGATAAGTAAAAGCGAAAATAGTACTTTCATTCACAAAAGGCGTAAGTTTGTTAAAGAAAGGGGCGTTCGGCACTCGGTGGATACGCCCGAACAGTGAAAAATGGTAAATAAATTATGATCCAATTTAAGATAGGCAGTGTGCCTGAGCATTTTATGTTACCCTGGCATCTAGCAATGGAGAATGGTGATTTTCAGGCTAAAGATTTGTCGGTGCAATGGCAAGATTATCCAGGAGGTACCGGAGCTATGATGAGCGATCTTCGGGATGGGCACTTAGATATTGCTATCGCTCTCACGGAGGGAGTAGTGGCTGATATTATCAAGCATCAGGCTGGCAAAATTGCTCAGATATTTGTCAGCAGCCCACTCACCTGGGGCATTCACGTAGCTGCAAACTCATTTTACCAATCAGTAGAGGAACTAGAAGGTAAAACATTTGCTATTAGCCGGATGGGTTCGGGCTCACACCTGATGGCGATGGTCATGGCGAAGCATCGAGGCTGGGCAACCGAGCAACTTCAACTGAAAGTAGTAGGCGGAATGGATGGTGCCCGTCAGGCTTTACCTGTTGGTGAAGCTGATGCCTTCATGTGGGAAAAATTTATGACCCAACCAATAGTAGAGCGAGGTGAGTTTAGGCGAGTAGGAGAGTTTGATACCCCCTGGCCCTGCTTCGTAATAATTGTGCGCAATAAGGTTTTAATTGATCATTTAGATAAAGCTCAAGAGCTGTTTCAGGTTGTCCAACAGTCAGCAGCAAACTTTATGTGTCAGCAAGATGCCTCAGATTTAATAACCCAACGCTACGGACTTACCCTTGAAGATGCAAATCATTGGTTTACCAGAACCCAGTGGCAAACAGATTTTGAAGTCCCTGAGGCTATGCTGAATCAGGTAATGGATGCTTTACTAAGTTGTCAGATTATTGATCAGCCAGTTGAACCAAACCAGCTAAGTAGTTCAATAGCGGTATTGAAACAATAAAAGCAGGAAGGTAAGAGAGTGAGTTTGGCTAGGTGCGGAAGGTAGGTTGGACGGATAATTTCTTGTAGAGGCGGTAGATGTTCTGTCGGGATTTTGGGTGGAAATCATGATCAATCTGATCCATAATTCGGCGTACCAGGAGCAAGCCTACCCCGCCCTTGCGCCTGTCCTTAATAATTTGCTTAATGCAAGGTTCTTTATACTGCTTGAAATTAAAGCCTTTCTTGCCTGAGTCGTAAATCTCAAAAGTAACACCCTGATTATCATCAATTTGTATTTTAAGTTCCAGACTATGGCTAGAGTTGCATTGATGAGAGTGGATCATCAAATTAGAGCATACTTCATCAACAGCTAGCACCAGTTGGTGCATTTCGATGTCGGAGATCGTATAATTTTGTAGGGTTTGCCTTACAAAGTCACGTACTCCCTGCAACTCATCCTTACAACACGATACTTTGTAGTTATAACTCATCAGCTTCAGTCTTTGCTTGTTCTTCAGTTTCTACAATGGTGAGCAATTGGTGTAACCCTAATATCTCAAAGACCTTGTAAACCCGATCGCTCATGCGATACAAAACCATCTTTTTATGTTTAGTTTCCAATTCTTGAATGTAAGACATGAAAACTCCCAATCCGGCGGAAGAAATATAGTTTAGATGTTGACAGTCTACCAAGATTCTGACGACATCTGAGTTAATTGCTTTTTCTAAAGCCTCATCTAAGTAAATGGATGAACTTGCATCCACCTCTCCGTTAATTGTGATAATACAGCTATCACCTTCAAAATCAGTTCGTACATCCACCATAGCTAAACTATTATACGCTTTGTCTCCATTTAGGTTCTTTTACTTAGGTAAACTTCATTATCAATGCTGTATAATCGTCATTTAGGGGACGATGGTTACAAAATTTGTAAAGTTCTTCAATAAGTTTTTTTTGTAGCACTCCTGATGACTCTTGGGCATGATCAATAATGACTTTTTTTAGCCGATCATATCCGAATTCTTCGTTTTCATCATTCGTGGCCTCCGTTATTCCATCAGTATAGAGCAGAATAATATCACCCTGCTGGTATCGCTTCTCACTCACTTCAATATACTGGTCAAATTTATCGTTACGAATAATTCCCAGCCCTAGCCCTTTGGTTTCCAAATAACAAGCTTGCTTGGTTTTATCACTGTAGTATAAAGTTGGGGTATGCCCCGCCCGAGCAAAACTAAGAGTCCGATCCTGAGTATTTACCACAAAAAACGAAGCAGTGATAAAGGAGGTTTTTTCCATGCAGCGCCCTAGAGCACTGTTTGCGTAAGCTAGAAATTTATCAGGGGGTAAATCTAGTTGCGCCAAACTATGAAAAACTCCCTTCATCTGAGACATATTGAACGCCGCTGAAGTTCCTTTTCCAGATACATCTCCAATGATAATAATGAATTTGTGATCGTCAATCTGGTACTGGTCGTAGTAGTCACCCCCCACCTGGTCAGCCGATTCTGAGAAGGCAGAGATATCAAAAGCATCGTTAGAAATCGGTTTATTAGGCAACAAGCTACGATGTACGCGGTTAGCAATTTTTAGCTCCTCCTGATAGCGTTCGTTAACTAACGTTTCGTTCATTAACTGAAAGTTCTCAATCGAGATAGAAGCCTGACTGGCAAAAGTGGTGATGATGCTAATCATTTCCTTATTAAAACCATCGCTCACCTCCTTCATCAGTACCAGGTTACCTACAATGGTGTTTTTTACTATCAGAGGCACCCAAAGCACCGATCGGTATTCGGGTAATTTGAGAATACGATGCCGTCGCTGGCGCTGTTCAAAGTCTTGCCGTTGAAGCCGGGGACGGGGTAAAGGGTTAATAATCTCAGGCTGGTCGGTATTTGCTTGAAGGCGTTTCTTAAATATATCTACCCGCTCTTGATTAATACCTTTAGTAAGAAGGCGAGGGGAACCATTGTGCGAAATCTCAATCCAACTTACATCAGCAATTACTGCTTTAGCCGCGCTTTCCAGCAAGATATCGTAAATCTGAGAAGTGTTATATTCCGACTGAGAAGACTGACTCAGTCGCTGAAAGTTAATAATCTCTTCTAGTTTCTGCTCAAATACTGAAGAGGTAGGGAGGTTAAAAATAATAACTAGTAGTGAAAAAATACTGTATATGAATACAAAACCAGTGATGGCAATGATAAATGGATTAAAAATGAACGACCCTAATCTTTCTAAGTCGGTTAACAGAGCGATTTGCTCGATAAATTGCTGAACGTAAAAAATGATAAAAATGGCAATTGCCAGCATGATAGAGATACTTTTCCACTTCTGGCGGAAATCTAAATAGGCTATCCACTTAAGGTTAATCGATAGTACTAACCCCAGTAGCAGCAGCGGAATAAGAACGATCAATAAGGTAACTAAATCGTTCTGTGCCGGAAAAAAGATAAAAACGATACTGGCTAACAATGAATACTCAAAGATTTGCCACAGCAGGATAAGTCTTTTAGACTTTTGGTATAAAATAAGTTGCTTCCATACCATAAAAGTAGAGATAATGAAGGCTGCGAATAGCCCGAACCGGATGTGAAAAAAGAATAGACGCAGTAGCGATTTTTCGGCTAACGATCCTTGACCCAGCAATTCATAAAACAGTTGAATCGCTAAAGAAATAGCAGTAGCAAACAGACCAGTAGCAAACACCCTCCACAATAAATCAATGAAATTTATTCGTTCGGCTTGCCCAGTAATAAATCGATAATAGACGGCTACCGAGACTAAGAATAAGATTAAAAAAATGTGAGTAAACTCGGATTTGAAACCAGAAGGAACATTATGGCTTTGGGCAAACTGAATAAATAAGTCTACCGTAACTAGACCTATCCAGCTAATAATTCCGAGGAAGAGAGATAATCGTATTACGTTTCTATGAATACGTAACTTCATCATAGTAGCCTTAGCCCCTGCGGGTTGAAAAAGTTGTTGGTTGAGCTTATAGCTGCAAAACTAACATAAATTTTGTAACCAGAGACGATGGCCTTCCTTGGTCCGAATGGGTTAGTACAGAAAATGGATAATTAGATAGTGAGAAAAATGGGTGAACAGTCGTATCTATTCACCCGTAATATTACAGTCTATTTTGCTTGCTCGAATGATTTATAAGCTCTTACGATTTCCGTCAATCGTTCTGATGCGCTGTTGCCAGCTTCATCGGTATTAGTATTAATAAGTAGAATCGAGCCCGTTTGACTATCAGGGTCAAACCCTAGAAAGGCAGATGACCCTAAGTCGCCTCCCGTGTGACCAATCCTACCCGAAGTAGACCATACCCAAAACACCCCGTAGTTGGCTTCCCGTTCGGGCATGTCTGGCGGGCGAGTGTCTAGCTTTTGGGAAAAGAGCGTTTGATATGACTCTTTAGAAAGTAAAAGCTCAGATTGGCCTGACTGCCCTTTCATCATTTCTAGCATAAAAATAGTCAGATCTTCTACTGAGGTGGCTAATGAGCCGTCTGGATAAGTAGCTATTGTGTAAAATGGAATCGGATTATTTCGGTTCCAATACTGGTTGGAAACTTGACTACGGTCAATCTGGGTTAATTTCCAAGCAGTATTGTTCATGTGGAGTGGCTCAAATATGACTTTTTGGGTGTATTCATCGAAGGATTCACCTGTGACTATCTCAACCAGGTAAGCCGCTAGGGCTGAACCAATATTGCTGTAAGCGTAGGTGTTTCCGGCTGCGTAAGTGCCAAAATTTGTCGTCTTGTAGAGAGCATCATCGGGAGTGAAGTAAGCTTGCAAAAAATCAGCTAGCGGGAGTACCTGCCCTTGGGTTTTTACCCCTAATTCGCTTTGCATGCGTTGCGCCATAGGTGAGTTAAGGTCTTCACCCGCTAATATGCTATAGTTACTGAAATACGTGCCTTCATCATCTAAAATGCCAGAGGTATGGGTGACCAGATGCTTTACTCGAATAGGGGTTTCGGGCGAGTGAGGGTTGGTAACAGTAAATGGTAGTATCTTGTTGATTTCAGTCTCTAGGGTAATTTTTCCCTGTTCAACGACCTTCATAAGGGCTACCCCAATGAAGACCTTGCTAATAGAAGCAATGTTCATAGCCGTTTGATTGGTCAGATCTACATCTTGGGCTACATTGGCTTGTCCGTAGCTTTTCTGGAAAGAAACTTCCCCCTGCTTAACAACACTAACCGAGAATCCGGCAAAATCAGATTGCTCGTAAATGTCTTGTAAGCGGGTATTAAGTGCTTCGGGAGTGCGAACCGGAGCTATATCATCTTCTTTTTGACAACGACTGAAAGATACTAGGAGCAGGGTGCCCAGCAATGCAAATAAAGAGAAACGAAATTTCATCATTTTTTTGGGATTAATTGTGTAATAATAACCCCAAAAGTAAAAGAGCAGGTAGCCTTATTCTTGGAAAATATTGCAGCTACGTTGATAAGTGCTCGGGGTAATACCAAGATAGCGCCGGAAGTAATTCGTAAAGTTGCTTTGATCGTAGAAACCTGTATCCAAGGCGGCATCAACGATTGGTGTTCCCTCCTGAAGCATTTCTTTTCCACGCAAGACTCGCTGAAGTACAATAAACTGAAAAGGGGTAAGGCCAACGTATCGCTTAAAATTTCGGATAAATTGATACTTATCTTGACCCGCTAACTTCGTGAGAGTATCAAGCTGTATTTTCTGAGCAATAAAATTTGCGATATGCGCTTTTACTTCCTCAACCCAAGCGGGCATCTCTAGCAAATCGATACGTGGCTGGCGAAAAGTGCATAGATTAGTAAGAAAATGAAGCAGATCTTGCTCAAAAGAGAAATTTTTGATGTTTCTTGAATAACTAGAGAATAGCTCTAGTAACTGCCTATACTGCTGAACCAGATGTTGGTCATCAATAATCTTAGATAATTGTAAATCTGATGGTTTTACTCTTTTGCCCCCTATCATATCAGGACTCACGTAAAGTGTTTTTAGTGAATAGCAGCCATCGGGTAAAACTTTATTTTGATGAACCTCAAACGGATGGGAAATCAGTAACGAATTCTGGGTAGCAATAGCATCGTTTTCAATAAAGGTACCTTGCTCAATTAGTGAAATGCAAAATGTCTCGTGAAAGTGAGCAGGAAATGTAGCCGTAGCTTGCTTGGCTTGAAACATTTCCAATGCATCAAAATCCTTGGTTCGTAAAAAGCTAAACATCATTGTAACTAACGCCTTATTCTTCTTTCTAATTGCTAGAAATCCTACCTTTCGTCTAGCTTGATTTGATATACCATTAGGATCAGATTGGATTTGTAAAAAGAGCTTGAGAAAGATCAGGGACTGTAATTAGGCGCTCCGCGAGTAATGGTAACATCGTGAGGGTGACTCTCGCGTACTCCGGCCGCAGTAATTTTTACAAATTTGGCTTGTTGTAGTGTTGAAATGTCTGCCGCACCACAGTAACCCATTCCAGAGCGTAGTCCGCCTTCCATCTGATAAAGTACTTCTTGCACTAAACCTTTGTAGGGAACTCGCCCAACAATACCTTCCGGGACTAACTTTTTAATATCATCCTCGGCATCCTGAAAATAACGATCCTTTGAGCCTTCTTCCATCGCCTCAATAGAACCCATACCCCGATACGATTTAAACTTGCGCCCCTCGTATAGTATGACTTCACCCGGAGCTTCATCAGTCCCGGCCAGTAAGGAGCCAATCATCACACAGTTAGCTCCGGCCACAATTGCCTTCACTACATCACCCGAGAAGCGAATACCCCCGTCGGCAATCACCGGAATACCCGAACCTTTGACTGCTTCTGCCGCCTCGTAAACCGCCGAGAGCTGAGGAACACCCACTCCGGCAATAATGCGGGTGGTACAAATACTACCCGGACCGACTCCAACTTTAATCGCATCAGCCCCAGCTTTCACTAAGGTTTTTGCCCCTTCCGCTGTAGCGATATTTCCCACCACTACATCTAGCTCAGGGAACTTTTGCTTTACTGAAATACAGGCGTCAATCACTCCTTTAGAATGGCCATGAGCGGTGTCCACACTAATGATGTCGACTCCCGCATTCTTCAGCATTTCAACCCGTTCGGTAATATCAGGGGTAACGCCTACCGCAGCTCCTACTCGTAAACGGCCAAATTCGTCCTTACAAGCGTTAGGACGATCTTTGTTTTTGAGAATATCTTTATAAGTGATGAGTCCAGTTAGACGACCACTTTCGTCGACAATGGGTAGCTTCTCTATTTTGTGCTCCTGAAGAATATCTTCGGCTTCTTCTAGACCTACACCAATTTGAGCAGTTACTAAGCGATTTTTCGTCATAACTTCTTGCACCGGTTGGCTAGAATCCTTCAAAAAGCGCAGATCACGATTCGTAATGATACCAATCAGCTTCTGGCTATTATCTACTACCGGAATGCCCCCAATTTTATTCTCTCGCATAATGTTACGAGCATCAGCCACGGTAGAATCCGCGCTTAGGGTAATCGGATCTAGAATCATCCCGCTTTGCGAACGTTTTACTTTTCGCACTTGATAGGCTTGTGCCTCTATAGACATATTCTTGTGAATAAATCCAAGCCCACCGGCAAGTGCCATAGCAATTGCTAGGTCACTCTCAGTTACTGTGTCCATCGCAGCAGAAACTAGCGGGATGTTGAGTTGAATCTTTTTTGTAAGAAAGGTAGAAGTACTGGTTTCACGAGGTAGTACTTCAGAGTAGCTGGGTACGAGCAACACATCATCGTAGGTGAGGGCTTCGTACAGAAATTTCTCAGATGAGTTCATCATAGCAAATAACACCGAATTATTTGCCAGTCAAAGGTACTTAGCAATACTGAAAAGAAAAAACGGATGCTCTTAATAAAAATTAATAGTCATGAACCTCTTATTACCCGCCTTGTTGACTGCCAAATACTCGCCGAATAATGGATTGGCCGTATGAGTAGGGGTCGCGGCGAATTTTCTTTTCCTCGATAGAAACCAGTGTAAAGAGGCCTTCTAAGGCTTTTTCCGTGGCGTAGTCTTCCAACTCAGGTAATTCTCGGACATTTACATTGATATCACTAGCGAGTGGGGTTCGGTTGTAAGTACTAATAGCATCTTTTAGTCCATCGTAGTATTTTGTGGCTTTTACCTGGTCTAGGGCGCTTTTAATAACCGGCCGAAACGCCTGTTCTAGATTGGAGGTGGTGGTTCGTCTCAAATACCTAGTGGCAGCGGTGCTGTCACCCCTCAAAATATTGGCTGCGTCACTAATAGTCATAGATGTGATAGCTTTCACAAAAATGGGTGCCGCCTCTTTGGCGGCCTGCTCAGCTCCGCGGTTCATAGCTTCCACAAAATCATCTACCACCTTATTACCTACCAGCGGTATTTTCCGAATGTTTCGCTCGACTTTTCTGAGCTCCGAGGGCATGAGTATTCGGATATCAGCTATTGGGTTGTTCAGATAACCATCTTGCTTTGAAGCATTATTGCCAGCAAAGCGGGCTCCTTCCTTGAGTGCTTCTTTTAGTCCGGCAGTAATTTCCCCGGTCGTTAAACCTCCTCCTCCAGTATTCACGTCACTCAAAATCTGATTTACCGTATCGCAAGCCATAGTGGCGAGTAGTCCCAAGGTTAATAATGTGGTTTTTATATTTATTGTCATGTGCTTTTCATCAAGAATGTAAGAAGAGTATTTAGTACAACAGTAAAATTTTGAAAGTAGCTATAAACTAAAAGAACAAAACAAGGGCGGATGTTCTTTACTTTACGACGAAATTTATAGTTCAAATATTATTCCACTAACACTATGAAACCAGTTTGGGCTGAGGTAATTACCATTGGCGATGAAATTCTTTACGGACAAACCCTAGATACGAACACCCAGTGGATGGGGCGACAGTTGAATGCCATTGGCATAAAAATTATCCGCAAGGTGGCGGTAGGTGATCAGCAGGAAGAGATTATAAAAGCGTTAAATGAAGCGTCTCAACGGGCGGACATTATTTTAATTACTGGCGGTCTGGGGCCTACCAAGGATGATATCACTAAGAAAACCTTGGCGGAATATTTCGGTACATCATTGGTGATTGATGATGAGGTGCTGGAGTATGTTCGCGCCTTATTTTCGAAAAGAAACCTGCCAATGAATGCTCTTAATGAGGCTCAAGCACTGGTTCCTCAAAGCTGTACGGTTATTACCAACACTATGGGTACTGCTCCCGGTATGTGGTTTGAGCGAGACGAAAAAGTGTATATGTCTATGCCAGGAGTTCCCTATGAGATGGAGACCATGATGGAAAAAAGCGTGCTTCCCCGGCTGAAGTCAATCTTCTCGCTACCGGTAATTTATCATCAAATGATTCAGACCGTGGGCATTGGCGAGTCCTGGCTAGCTGAGCAGATTGAGGCTTGGGAAGATCAGTTGCCTTTGCACATTCGGTTGGCTTATTTACCCAGTTTTGGTCGGGTGAAATTGCGTTTAACTGCCGTAGGTGATAATCGACTAGAATTAGAGAATGATGTAGCAGAACAGGTGAAGCAGGTTACTCCCCTTATTGAGAAATACGTGTTTGGCTACGGCGACATTACTCTGGAAGAAGCCGTAGGTGAAATGTTGGCAAAATCCGAAAAAACGCTGGCAGTAGCCGAAAGCTGTACTGGGGGCTTTTTAGCCCATACGCTTACAAGTATTTCAGGAAGCTCCCGTTACTTTCAAGGTGGGATAGTGGCCTACAGTAATCAGTTGAAAATGAGTTTATTAGATGTGCCAGAACAAACCCTGACACAATACGGTGCAGTCAGTGAAGAGACCATTCGGGCGATGGCCGAGGGAGTAAGAAAAAATTTGAAGACTGATTTCGGCGTATCTACTAGCGGCATTGCTGGTCCCGATGGAGGAACGCCAGAAAAGCCAGTAGGCACGGTATGGATTGCCGTAGCTGGGCCGGGCGAAACAGTCGCTAAGAAAATAAGCCTCTCTAAAGATCGTTTGGTTAATATCCGGCGTAGCACGGTGGTAGCACTAAATATGTTGCGTCAGACTGTACAGGCAACGCTTGCGAACCCTAGCTAATATCGTAACTTTGCCTATTATTAGAAGTAGCGTTTGAGGTATAAGTTTCGTTTTTAAAATTTTGGTAATTAGTGACTCTACACTTTTTCAATTGTCAGTTATCAATTTTCAATTATAAGTATGGCAACGGTAGAAATGGTATTGCCCGCAATGGGTGAAAGTATTATGGAGGCCACTGTATTGCAGTGGTTAAAAAACGAGGGAGATACTATTGAAGAAGATGAATCTATTTTAGAAGTAGCTACGGATAAAGTAGATACCGAAGTACCTGCATCTTACAGCGGTGTTTTACAGAAAATATTAGTTCAAGAGGGCAATGTTGCCCAGGTAGGTGCTCCGATTGCAGTTATCAGTCAAGAGAATGGGGAGCAAGTGGAGTTGGAAAGCAAGACTGATCCTGAAGAAGAGAAAGAATCAGTTGCTGGTCAAAAAGAACCTACTCCTGTTGTAGAAGTAAAAACGGCTACCCCATCGCCTAAAACCGAAACTACTCGTTTCTATTCACCCTTAGTCAGAAACATTGCTCAGCAAGAAGGAATCTTAATGGATGAGCTAGAGCAGATAGAGGGAAGTGGCAAAGAAGGTCGAGTAACCAAGAAAGATATTTTAGGCTATGTAAAGAAAAAACACTCGGGCGAAGGCTATTCTACTTCGGCTTCTTCTAACCAGGCAATTCAGACTCCTGTTGTGCCAGTTAATGTTCAGGATGGCGATGAAGTTATTGCTATGGATCGGATGCGGAAGATGATTGCCGGACGAATGCTGGATTCTAAGCGGATTTCAGCCCACGTTACGTCTTTTGTTGAGGCTGATGTGACCAATGTAGTACTTTGGCGCAATAAGACAAAAAAAGAGTTTGAGCAGCGAGAAGGTGAGAAGCTAACGTTCACGCCGATCTTCGTAGAAGCAGTAGCTCAGGCACTCAAGGATTATCCGATGGTCAATGTATCCGTTGACGGAGATAAGATTGTTAAGCGTAAAAATATCAATGTAGGTATGGCGGTAGCTTTGTCAAGCGGAAACCTGATCGTACCCGTGATCAAAAATGCTGATCAATTGAGTTTGCTGGGTCTTGCCAAGCATGTAAACGAGCTAGCCGAGAAAGCCCGCACCAATCAACTCAGTGCTGACGACCTCTCTAATGGTACTTATACTTTGTCGAATATCGGCTCTTTCGGAAATATTCTAGGCACTCCTATCATTATGCAGCCTCAGGTGGCTATTCTAGCAGTAGGTGCGATTGTGAAGAAGCCAAGCGTTATTGAGACTCCTGCCGGCGATGCTATTGCTATCCGGCATAAAATGTACTTATCCCACTCTTACGATCATCGGGTGGTGGATGGTGCCTTAGGGGGCTTATTTGTAAAACGAGTAGCCGATTACCTAGAGCAGTTTGATCTAAACCGCGTGATATAAAAGGTGAAAGGCAAGATGGTGAATGGTATAAGACCTTTCTACCTTGTACTGTTTACCATTCGCCCTGAAAACATGAGAAAGACTCCAGCATAAGACAATACGTATAGTAATGTCCCTGCCGAAGCCTTAACTCAAACCACAAAGTAAAATCTAACCCGTACTTCTTATTCCCTTTCTTGTGGTCACTAATAAGTTTTGGTAGCCAAGCCTGATAATGCTCCAGCTACTTTAAAACCCGAATCAGCCGTAGCTCCTCCGTTAATTTCAAATCCTAACTTAGAGTCGGTGGTGGTGATAAAGTTGATATGTGACCCTTTGGTCTGTATGTCATCGAGTTCAGTAATTACGAGTGCCCCATCGCCTTGTAATGATGCGATGTCCTCTGGTTTAGCGCGAAATCCTCTGGTGATAAAAACGATATCACTGTTTTTGGCTTCACCAACATTAGAGCATTGGCGTACTACAAAGTTTCGGTCTTTTATTACTTTCTTCTTTTGAGCAAGATCAAGCATATCTCGATAAGCATCTGATTTTCCCAAGACACTTACAGTGAAGTCTTGATCAGCATTATTAGCCGGCCACTCTATGTAGCGACTGAAGTTATAGATAAATATAGTGTGATACCTATATTGCTGAGCCTGTGCCGAGGTCAAAAAGAAAAAGACCAAACTAGCGATTCCTAGTATTATTTTCATGATGATATAAGATGTAAAATTACTAATCTTATCTGATTCTCAACAAATATCAGATTAAAATAAAAAAAATTATAACATTTATTGGAAATTTTATTACTCGTGTATTCTGCTAGCTACTTATGCGCAAATTCAATGTAATAGTGCAAGAATAGAAGAGAGTTACAAGTAGAAATGGCTTAGCGGTATTGTAATCCAACTATTTAGTGAGAATCAAGTTTCTATTTAAATACAGCGTATTACATACTATTTCTGTACAAAGAAATTTCCTACCAAACCATAAGATATTACTAAGTTTGTAGGTAGAGAGAATTATCTAGAAAGCTTCTCTGTTGCACTTATGAATGTAGATTAATAAGGCGTATGTTACTCGATATTGCTCTGTTTGGCTTAGCCTTTCTCTTCGCCATCCCAGCGATTACTGGCTATTTTGCTTATAGTCACGGACGTTCGTTCTGGTTGTGGTTTGTTTTAGGCTGTTTCTTTCCATTTATCTCCAATATTATACTAGCTGTATTATGCTGGAAGGCTGCTCGCAAAGAAGAACGTCGTCGAGTAGGAGTGATGACTCGCTATGAAGCCAGCTATATGCAGTCAGAGATAACTGAAGTGATGCAGCCCCAACCCAAAACTCAGGATAATCCGTCGTAATTTTTTCTTATCATAGAAAGTCATAATTTCATGGGTTCAAATCCATAATAATCCATGAGATACCTAAACTACTACCTATTATTTTTTCTTTCTTGGCATATTATTTCCTGTACACCATCGGACTCTTCTGAAAATTCTTCACTTCCTTATTTACCCAGTCGGAATATATCACTCTCAGAAATTAGTGCTTTTGCAAATCCTCCTACCAATTGGTCAGTAGTAGGAAGTGTATACGCTAACCGTAAAGAAGATAAAGCGATAGAAACAGAGCCAGGAACAGGTGTTTTAGTCAATCAACCTCGAGAAAACGCTAAAGGAAATTTATTTACCGCGTTCGAGCATGGCGATTTGGATTTAGACTTAGAGTTTATGATGCCTAAATCTTCCAACTCAGGAGTATACCTCCAAGGAAGATACGAAGTTCAGTTATTTGATAGCTGGGGAAAAGACAATGTTACCTTTAGTGATTGCGGAGGTATTTATCAGAGGTGGAAAAATAACCAGGGTTTTGAAGGTGCTACTCCACATGCTAACGCTAGCTTTGCTCCTGGACTTTGGCAGCATCTTTCCATAAAGTTTGAGGCTCCTCGATTTGACTCATCAGGCAAAAAAGTCCGGAATGCTATGTTTCGGGAGGTTCAGTTGAATGGGATTGTCATTCATGAAAACGTAGCGGTGAGTGGCCCAACCCGAGCTGCCGCTTTTGATGATGAGAAACCCACTGCTCCTTTAATGCTTCAAGGTGATCATGGCCCGGTAGCTTTCCGAAATATCCGCTACAAGCGCTACGGAAATAATCGGATTGCGTTAAGTGAGATTTCGTATGAGCACTACGAGGGAAAATTTCAGTCATTTGATACCTTGTCTACTCTAGAGCCTCAAAATAGTGGAAGTGCTGACTCCATTAGCTATCAAGTAGTTCAGCAACCTCAAGATTATGCTTTAGTATTTTCTGGTAACCTAAGTATACCTACTACTGGTGACTATCTGATGACTCTACGGTCGGCGGGAGGCAGTTGGCTCTGGATTGATGATAAGATGGTAGTAGATAACGGTGAGGGGAATCGGGTAGACATACCAGGTTATAGTAATACCTATCTAGAGGAAGGAGAGCATCCATTCAAGTTAGTATTTAATAAGCCAGGTTGGGGCTGGCGGCAGGGCTTAGCCTGGGAATACGAAGGACCTGAAATTCCAGTGACGGCGCTACAATCGCCCGGCTCGATGCCAAAACAATCGCCCCCGCCCCCACATGTAGTTGAAATTAATGCTCAACCAACTTTACAGCGAGGTTTCTGGTGGGTAGATGAAGAAGTTAAAAAAACACATACTGTGGCAGTAGGACTCCCCTCTGCTGTAAATTATGTTTACGATTTGTCCAGCGCAGCCCTGCTAGCCGGTTGGGGAGGTAATTTTGTGGATGCTACTCAAATGTGGCACAGCCGAGGTGAAGACCAATCTTTAACCGCCTTGGGAGGTGTCGTTCCCTTCGCCGCTAGCCCTTCCTTTGCTTATTTAGCTTCATCACAAGCGGTCTGGCCTGATTCGGTTGATTTGGAATCAGAATCATTTCGGTACGCTGGCTATCAACTAGCGCCTGACGGTACTCCGATATTTGAATATGAGCTTCCTCACGGTACACTTCGTGATCAAATTGATCAGCGTGTTGAGGAGCGTAGCTTACATCGAACGATTACGGCGAGTATAGATCGGCCAATTTCGGGCTGGTATTGCTTGTTGGCTGAGGGTAGCAAAATAGCATATCTACCAGATGGAAGTTACACTATAGATGATCATCGCTACTATCTCACTATTGATGAGGCTGAGGGTACGCCCATTGAACGGGAAAAAAACGGGAAAACTCAATTGCTACTACCACTGATCGCCCAAAACGACGAAGTGAACATATCGTACACCATTATTTGGTAAACATATCGCTATGAAAAATTTTATCTTTTTATTGCTACTACTAACCCCGCTAAGCCTATTAGCTCAATCAGAGGAAGATTATTACCGGATTGAAACCATTCCTATACCGGATAGCATCGTATTAGAAGTTGGTGGCTTGGCCTTTACTGACGATAATAAATTAGGAGTTTCTACTCGGCGGGGCGAGGTGTGGTTACTGGATAACCCCGCTTCAGCCCGGCCTACTTTCTCTCGCTTTGCCCACGGTTTACACGAACCATTAGGGCTGGCGTACCGCAATGGCGCATTTTATACCACCCAACGAGCGGAGGTTACTAAGCTTACGGATACGAATAATGACGGTGTAGCGGATCGCTATAAGTCAGTTTTCTCCTGGCCACTTTCGGGAAATTATCACGAATATTCTTACGGACCACTGTTTTTATCTAATGGCGATATGCTAGTTACCTTGAATCTGGCTTGGATCGGTTACGGAGAAAGCCCGGTGAAGTGGCGAGGTTGGCTACTAAAAATTACCGAAGATGGCAATATGACCCCCATTGCTACCGGACTGCGTTCTCCAGCAGGCTTTGGCTTTGATGCGGAAGGGGAAGTGTTCTATGGGGAAAATCAGGGCGACTGGATTGGGTCAGGACGAATTACACATTTGGAAAAAGGGGATTTTGCCGGAAACCCCGCCGGACTGAACTGGAGCCAAGAACCTAATTCACCTTTAGGTCTGAAGCGGGAAATGATTCCCGATTCGGTAGGGCTGATGCATGAGTTTGCCAAAAATATTTCTAGTCTAAAACCACCCACTGTCTGGTTTCCCCACACGATCATGGGAATTTCTACTTCGGATATTCTGACTGATACCACTCAAGGCGGATTCGGTCCGTTTGCCGGACAAATGTTTGTGGGTGACCAGGGACACAGTAAAGTGATGCGAGTATTTCTAGAAAAGATCAATGGCGAGTACCAAGGGGCTTGCTTTCCATTTCGGGAGGGTTTCTCTTCGGGAATCTTGCGGATGCGCTGGGGGTCGGATGATAATATGTACGTAGGTATGACCAGTCGAGGTTGGGCATCTACGGGTAAAGAACCTTACGGCTTACAACGGTTGGTCTGGACGGGTAAAACCCCGTTTGAGATTAAAGCCATTCGGGCGGTAGCTAACGGGTTTGAATTAGAATTTACTCAACCCGTTGATGAATCGATGGCTTCGCAAACCTCAACCTACCCAATTACCAACTTTATTTATAGCTACCATCGTAAGTACGGTAGTCCGATTATTAATCAGCAAGCCTGTCAGGTTCATAGTGCTGAAGTTTCGGCTGATCGCACTAAGGTACGCCTGCACATGGACGGACTTCGGGAAGGCTATATTCACGAAATTAAGGTGGAAGGTTTAAAATCAGCTAGTGGTCAGTCACTACTGCATAATGTGGGATACTATACGCTCAACAACTTTGCGGAGGGAACAGAGATGGTCGCTCCTATTGCCCAAAACGAAACATCAGAAGTGCCTCCCTGTGAGGAATCGGAAAAGCGGGTAACCGAAATGCCTAGTGATTGGGAAAAGCCGGATGTAGTAATTACCGTGGGCACTGAACCTGGGTTGAAATACGACCTAAGCAGCTTCACTGTAGCTGAAGGCGATAAAGTGCAGATTGTCTTTAATAATAACGATGATATGCTACATAATCTCGTGGTAACTGAACCAAACACTGCCGATCAGGTAGGAGAGGAAGCCATGAATTTAGGGTTAGCTGGAACTGATCGCGCTTATGTTCCAATGATGGATGAAGTATTGTTTCACACCTGCATCCTTCAGCCCGAAACCTCCGAAAGCATCTATTTCGTAGCTCCACCCGCTGGGGATTACGAATACGTCTGCACCTTTCCCGGTCACTACAAAGTAATGCGAGGCAAGATGCTCGTTACTTCCAAGGAAACGGCTTCTCGCTAATATCCAGCCGCTTGACCGTCTTTACGCGACTCGGATGCGCCAATGTATACATCATTTTCAGCATCGTACATAATCGCTTGGTAGCCGCCGTATACGCCTCGGGCAAATTGGATGGTATGTCGTTTTTGCATTAAACCCCGAATGGTTTCGGGAGAAAATCCGGTTTCCATCCGTAGAATACCCCCGTTGGCCATTTTACCTCCAGTAGGTTGGGAGTCGCTGGCGTGGTTAATTCGGGGAGCATCCCCAGCTTCCTGCGTATTCATACCAAAGTCAATCATATTCACTAATATCTGTACATGGCCCTGGGGTTGCATCGCTCCTCCCATTAGTCCAAAGCTGAGGTAAGGCTGACCGTCTTTAGTCACAAAAGCAGGAATGATCGTATGGAATGGTCTTTTATGGGGTTCGAACACATTATTATGCCCTTTCTCCAGACTGAATGAAGCACCTCTATTCTGAAATATAAAACCTAATCCGGGTGGAGTCATACCCGAGCCCATACCGGCGTAGTTACTCTGAATAAGAGAGATCATATTACCACTACTATCGGCGACAGTCATATAGATGGTGTTGCCGTGCTCAAGTTCTCCCGCCGGATAATCATTCGCGGCGCGTTCTGAGCTGATTAGCTTACGTCGATTTTCCGCGTATTCTTTAGAAATTAATTGCTCTATCGGAATTTTCACAAAGTCAGGGTCAGCGTAATATTTAGCTCGATCTTCGTAAGCTAGTTTTTTGGCTTCTACCAGATGGTGAACGTATTCGGCACTGCCAAAGCCCATACTGGCTAGATCATAGCCTTCCAAAATATTAAGCATTTGTAGTACTGCAGTGCCCTGACCATTGGGGGGAAGTTCGTACACTTCGTAACCTCGGTAATTGGTAGAAATCGGTTCCACCCATTCAGCAGTATGATCCGCGAGATCTCTGGCCGATAGAAATCCGCCCTGCTTCTTGATGTAATCTGCCATCGTTTTAGCAACCTTACCTTTGTAAAAGCCGTCTTGCCCTTCTTCAGCAATTATTTCCAAAGTGTTCGCTAGCCCCGGATTTTTGAAAACTTCTCCTTTTCTAGGGGTTTTGCCATTGGGCATATATATATCAGAAAAACCTTCGTACTGTTGTAGATTTCGAGCATTCCCTTCCCAGGCGGCCGCAATTACCTCGGTTAGTGGAAATCCCTCACGAGCGTAGTTAATGGCGGGTTGTAAAATAGTGGACATGGGCAAGCTTCCCAGTTTTTCGTGCAGCGCGAACCACCCACTTATGCAACCAGGTACACTAACTGATAGAGGGCCTCGGTACGGTATTTCATCATAACCATTTTCCTCAAAGTACGCTAGCGATAGATCGTAGGGTGAGCGTCCACTGGCATTTAATCCTAACAACTCTTCACTTCCAGCATCCCACACAATCGCAAATAAATCACCGCCAATTCCGTTTCCAGTGGGTTCAGTGAGTCCCAATACGGCGTTGGCAGCAATGGCGGCATCAATAGCATTACCACCTTGTCGAAGAATATAAAGTGCCGTTTGGGTTGCTAATGGCTGACTAGTAGCCGCCATCCCGTGTTGGGCAATTACTTCCGAACGGGTAGTGAAGGGCTGTCCAGTAAGGCGATCTTGGGCAATGAGACCAAGCGGAAGAAAGAAAATAGCGGTAAGTAAAGATTTCATAAGCCATGTGGTTAGGTCGGTTCAGGAAAGAAACAGAATATATACTGTAATGACAAGTTACTCAACTACTGCTTTCTCACGGTTGAGTAATATACCTACACCAATGAGCTGACTAAACTGTAATTCGTCAATCTGATCAAAATCATAGAGGGCGATAGCTGAGAAATTGACATTGATATATTGAGTTAGTTTAGCTGCCAGAGTTACATCTAATCGGTGGTCTATCTGATCGAGAGACAAGTTTTCGTAATTGGCGTAGGTCAGATAGCGAGCCTGGAGGCTAATGTTCTCAGTAATATTCTTATTCCAGTTCATCAGCAATTGAAACGCTAGCCACTCGTAGCGGACAGTCTCACCAATTTCAACTCCATAATTTGTGTTATCCTCGGTATTGCGGTACACCGTAGTATCAGTTACAAAAGTAACTCGCGGAGAAAAAGGGCTTAACCGTAGCGAGAAATTTTCGGTTGGTACATATTCAAATCCCAGCGAAAATGTCAGGAAGGCTGGAGCCATAAAATCAGAAATTCGCAAAGCATCTTCTCCACCCGTCGGGAGGTCAACGTAACGGAATCCGGGGGCAAACTGGGTGAGAAAATTTAGGGATCCGTACCCATTCCAATCTTCAGAAATATCATACCCTACTTTACTATCCAGAAAAATTCGATCCTGGCTCTTGCGTACTCCTTGCCCTTGGTTATTAACTACCCCAAATAGTAAATCGACGGTATTATCCCACGACCAAGCATCACGCTTGTAGTTTGCCAAGTAGTTAAATAGCCCCGAGAAAGCCAATGAGTTTACAGCACCTCCAGTCCAGTTGTCACTAAAGGCGGCTTGGTTAAAATTAAGCCCAAAAGTAGTAGAAGTAGTCCATACGGTATCCGCTCCTACTGAATCAGCCTCTATCTGAGCCATAATGCTGAAGTGACACATCGTGACGATTACAATAGATAATACAATTTTTTTCATAATACTGTGTGGTAAAGGTAGTCTAGTAACTACCTGATATTAAATTGATTGGATTTGAATAAGATTAGGCTAAGTTACTGGTTTGATGCAGGTGGGCATCTATTTGAGGGTACGGAATACTAATATCATTGGCATCAAATGCTTTTTTTACTGCTTCTGTTTTCTCGAAAAACAAAGCCCAATAGTTAGCCTGCTCACATTGGGCTCTCACTTTGAAGTTTACTGAGCTATCAGCTAATTCTGCTAAGTTGATGAATGGATTATCTCGATTGAGTACGCGCTCATCGGTGAATATGGTATCCTGGATAATATGACGAGCCTTATTAATATCATCATCGTAACCAACCCCAAATACCCATTCTACCGTACGGGTCGGCTCGGTAGAGTAATTGATAATTTTATCGTTGTAGAGTGGGCCGTTAGGAATAATAATCGTTTTATTATCATATGATTTTAGTATCGTATGGAAAACCTGAATCTCAGACACTGAAGCCGTAGCTCCCTGAGCTTCAATTACGTCACCTACTTTGAATGGCTTTAGAATGAGTATGAGCACTCCGCCAGCAAAATTGGATAAACTACCCTGAAGAGCCAAGCCGATTGCTAAACCAGCCGCACCTAACACCGCAACAAAAGAGGTAGTCTCAATACCCACCATACTGGCAATGCTGATGATAAGCATCACAATCAATAAGGCTTTAATAATTCCTGAAAGGAATGGAATTAATGAAGGGTCTGCTTCTCGTTTGGTAAGAGTTTTACGAACTGTTTTAACAATCCAATTGATTACCGAAAGACCAATTATTAGTGTTAGAATCGCCAAAAGGAGTTTCGGAACAAAAAGTACTGCATATTCGCTTAAAGTTTTTAAAGCAGCCTCAATATTTAGGTTTTCCATAAGAAAATTTGTTAAAAGGTAATTGGTCTGTGGGCGCAAATATGACTAATTGCTGATAATAAGCAAAGAAAAACTGATTGTCTCGGCTAGTAGGTTTTTAATCTGGTTTTTATGGTAAAAGCTAAATACTAGTGAATATATGATAAGCAAGATTTTTTTGAATTCAATACCACATTAAAGGTTTCTAGTTCGCAATTAACTGCTACCTTTGCCAAGTACACTTAACCTTATGAATAAATCTACCACCAACCCTGAGGATAAAATAACCAGTGTCTCATCCGCTCGCAAGATATTATTGTTAGCCTTATTGATCGGAATTATTTTGGCCGCAATCTACTTTTTCGTTCTGGACGATAAAGAGGAGACCACAATGGAAACACCCCCGGTTGCGACAACCCCTGAACCTCAGTTCACTGAGGAAGGAACCCTTTGGTTCCTAAATGAAGATCAGCAAGATACTTTGCAGCAAATCGCCATTGAGGTAGCTGACGATAACGAACAACGTGCCCAAGGTATGATGTACCGAAGTTCTATGAACGAAGAAGAGGGAATGCTCTTTATTCATGAGCAACCCCGCATTCAATCGTACTGGATGAAGAATGTTAAAGTGCCGTTGGACATTATCTACGTGAGTGAAAATAAAGAGATTGTCACAATTTACCAGGGAGTTATGCCTTACTCTGAAAAATCGATTCCATCATCTTCGGAGGCTCTATACGTAGTGGAGGTAAATGCTGGCTTCACCGGACGGCATCAGATTGAAGAGGGCGACTATATCGATTTTGAAATTCTTGACTAAGCTGGTATTTTACCAGTAAAAATGCCCATCCAGCCTGCTCTAGCTCTTTTCGTGAGCGTATTTCTGCTTATTAGTTCAGCATTTAGTCAAACCACTCAAAGCACAGATTCTCCTTCTCGCCTCCAAACCGAATATCGTACCAACCCTTTGGGAATTGATGCTTCTGCTCCTCGATTTTCCTGGGTAGTACCTGATATACAGCGGAATACACTACAAACTGCGTATCAGATAGTAGTAGGTAGTATCGAAGAAAATATTGCTTCTGGTGAAGCTGATATTTGGGATAGTGGGAAAGTTACCTCTACACAAAGCATAAATATTGCTTATGCCGGATCATTACTGAAACCCCACACACGCTACTATTGGGCGGTGCGTATTTGGGATAATCATGGTAACCAGACTGAATATGCCGAACCGGCCTGGTTTGAAATCGCTAAACTTACCGAGACGGATTGGCAAGCCCTTTGGATTGGCGATGGGCGACCTGCTCCCGGACGGGAAGAAGATATGTATGATACTATTCCTGCTCCTCTTTTTCGCAAAGATTTTCAGGTTGATCAGCCAGTAGAGAAAGCCCGCCTCTACATTAGTGGGTTAGGTTATTATGAAGCAGAACTAAACGGTGAAAAAGTTGGCGATCAGGTACTCGACCCGGGTTGGACTAACTACGGAAAACGAGTATTATACAGTACTTATGATGTCACCAGTCAAATAAAGCTAGGCCAAAATGCGGTTGGAGTAGCGCTAGGGAATGGCTGGTATAATCCATTACCGCTCGGGCTGTTCCGACAGTTTAACCTACGAAAATTTCTCACCATTGGGCAGCCAAAATTCATTGCCGAATTGCACGTATGGCATCCAGACGGTAGCAAAACAGTTATCCGTAGTGATGAGAGCTGGAGCTGGGTTGAAGGGCCACTGTTAGAAAATAACATCTATTTGGGTGAAACCTACGATGCCCGTCGGGAACAACCGGGTTGGAGTACTGCTGAGTTTGATGCTGAAAGTTGGCAATCGGTCTCTCCGGTTGAGCCACCCGGTGGCAAGCTAATTGCCCAAATGGCTTCGCCTATCCGAATTACCCAAACCATAAAACCAGTATCAGTTACGCAACCAGACTCTGGGGTATATGTGTTTGACTTAGGTCAGAATTTTGCCGGATGGATACGCCTAGCTTTGAACGGTGAGGCAGGTACCACAGTAAAAATGCACTACGGTGAAATCTTGTTCGAGAACGGACGAGTCAACGGATTGACGACCGTAGCTGGGCACATTAAGGAAATCTGGAATTTGAGTGGTGGTCCAGGTGCTCCACCTACGGCTTATCAGGAAGATTACTACACATCAAAAGGTGGGGGGAGAGAGGTCTTTCAGCAGAAGTTTGGTTTTCAGGCATTTCGCTACGTAGAGATTACGGGGTATTCCGGGGAGTTAACCAGGGAATCATTGGTGGGTTTGCGATTGAATTCTGATTTGCCTGATCACGGTTCGTTCACTTGTTCTAACGAGCTATTTAACCAGATTCAGGAAGTAACCGAGTGGACGATGCTCAGTAATGTGTTTAGTATTCAATCGGATTGTCCGGGTCGAGAAAAGTTTGGTTACGGGGGTGATATTATAACCGCAGCTGAAGCCTACATCCATAATTATGATATGGCGAACTTCTATCGTAAAACTGCCCGTGATTTTCAAGACGATGTACGTCCGAATGGTGGCTTACCGGAGACCGCTCCCTACAACGGTATTGATACTGAAGGCTTCGGAGAAGGAAGCGGACCAATCGGCTGGCAGTTAGCGCACCCGTTTGTCGTGCAACAACTGTATTGTTACTACGGTGATCGCCAGATAGTAGAAGAGCAATATCCAGTAGCGAAGCGAGCTTTAGAATTCCTTCGTACTCAAGCCCCTGATCATTATATTGAAGATGGCATTGGCGATCACGTTAGCTTGAGTTACAAAGCTGTACCGTTTACCAGTACGGCTTTTTATTATCACTTTACTGAATTAGTAGCTGAATTTGCCGAAATTCTTGGCAAACAAGAAGAAGCTCAAATGTATCGCCAACTGGCGAATGATATTGAAGCAGCGTTTAAGCAACGTTTTGTTAACCCTGCCACCGCCCAACTTGATTCAGCAGTGACTCAGGCTAATCAAGTGTTTGGCCTATATTATGGGTTAGGGCTGGATGCTCCCGAACAAACAGAACAGGCACTTCAAGTGCTACTGGATAATATTTTAGAAACCGAAGAAGGCCATCTCACCACCGGAATTTTCTCCACCAAAATGCTGTGGGATGTACTAGATCAGCATGAGCAAAATGAAATTGCTTATACTATGAATAATCAGCGTGATTTTCCTAGTTATGGCTACATGCTAGCCCAGGGAGCAACTACACTTTGGGAAACTTGGAAAGAGCCAGATCAAAACTCTTGGAACCATCCCATGTTCGGATCGGTGTCTGAATGGTTTCACCAATCTATTCTCGGCATTCAGCCGGGTGAAAATGCAGTTGGAATGGATCACATTCTAATCAAACCTTCGCCAGTAGGTGATTTGACTTACGCTCGGGGAAATTACCAGTCGGTGAGAGGGGAGATTGCAGTAGATTGGGAAAAGACAGGTGAAGGCTTACACCTGGAAGTAACCGTTCCGGGTAATACAACAGCTACTTTTGCTCTACCTGTGGCGGAGGTAGCTAATCCAAAAGTCACTGAGAATGAAACGGTGGTTTTTATTGACGGTGAATTGAAAAATGATGAAGATTTTTCCCTCGTTAGTTTCAATGATCAGCGAGTCTACTTACAAGCCGGTTCAGGAACTTACACTTTTGCCATAGAAGCAGGTAACTAGCAGTTGGAGTAATTATCGTTTAGCCAACCATCCTCGAGTATGTCTCTGTATGTCAACAAAAAAATCTGAGAACTCCTGTTGATAGTCTTGGTAGTATGCCTCTAAATCTTGTGTAGCCAATCCCATTTGATTAGGATAATGTGAACGCTTTTCCATGCCTCCTAATGTCCTGTTAATGCCTTCTAAATCAGCGTAGTGAACGAGCCAATTATGCTGACTCATATAATGCAAAACCCGTTGAGCTTTGGGCGGTAAAATGGATTGCTGTTCATGCAAGGTACGATAGACCTGTTGGGTAAAATCTTCCAGCGGTATTTTGCTGTAGTCTTTCCAGTTTTTGGCAAGAAAGTGATCGTAAAAAATATCTACAATCACCCCGGCGTAGTGGCGGTGTTGCTCTACTAACCGATGTTTACTCTGAAGAAACGTTGGATGAAAATCAGTGAAGTAATCTACTTCCCGATGGAGTAAAATCCCTTCAACAATTGATGAATCAAACTTCTCGTATTGTTTGCCCTTTACAAAATCACCTAGGAAACTACCAACAATGAGCGAGGGTGTTGCGTGAGATAGATAGAAGTGAGCCAGCAAATTCATCTTTCTAAAAACGTATTTAGGTAGGCTTAGTTCTCCTTACTAATCAACTTTACCAATAAGTAACTATGAAAATAGCCTTTTTTAGTACCAAGTCTTACGACCGCGCCTACATGAACCAGGTAAATGAAGAGTTTGGTCATGATATATCGTACTTTGATACTGGGCTGCATCTCTCTACTGCAGTATTAGCCCAAGATCACCCAGCGGTTTGCATTTTCGTCAACGATCAAGCGGATACCGAAACGCTGGAAGTTCTGAAAGATCAGGGAGTAGAACTACTAGCTCTACGGAGTGCTGGGTTTAATCACGTAGATATTTACAAGGCTTATGAATTAGGAATAAAAATAGTACGAGTTCCAGCATATTCGCCTTACGCTGTAGCCGAACATGCCCTAGCGATGATACTCACTCTAAACCGTAAAACTCATTTAGCCTACACTCGGGTACGAGATGGAAACTTTTCTCTGGAACGCCTTACAGGGTTTGATTTGCGGAGTAAGACAGTAGGAGTGATTGGAACGGGTATAATCGGGCGAGTGTTTGCCCAAATTATGCTAGGAGTTGGGTGTCGGGTAGTTGCTTACGATCCTTATCCAAATGAAGAACTATGGCAGCAGGTAGATTATGTCAGCTTGTCTGATCTATTTAGTCAGTCCGATATTATCTCGTTACACTGCCCGCTAACTAAAGACACTCATTACATTATTAACGAAGAGGCAATCAGCCAGATGAAAGATGATGTAATGTTGATCAATACCAGTCGGGGTGGTTTGGTAGATACGAAAGCGGTGATTCAGGGGCTCAAACACCAGAAGATAGGCTACTTTGGATTGGATGTTTACGAGCAGGAAGAAAACATCTTTTTTGAAGACCTCTCGGGAGCTATCATTCAAGATGATATGATTACTCGCCTCATGACTTTCCCCAATGTGCTGATTACTTCTCACCAGGCCTTTTTCACCCAAGAAGCCATGACCAGTATTGCTAAAACAACACTACAAAATGTTCGGGATTTTGAAGAAGGCAAGGAACTGGAGAATGAAGTGGTTTATTCTGAAAAATAGTGTAAGGAACAAAAAAGGAGGCGAAGTAAATGCATACTACTCGCCTCCTTTATAGACAAAATTATTCAGAAGCAAAATATGGGTTAAACTTCCCAGCCCTCGCGATAGTCTCGGCCTACAAACTGATTGGCATCTTTTAGATTGGTGATTTTCATATTCTCTCCATCCCAAAGCAGTTTTTTACGACCATAGTACTCGGCTTTTCGACCTTCTCCCTTACGAAGCATGTAGCTGCGGATTGCCAAGTTACCCATCAGCACCGTTTCGGTCATCGGGCCGGCGTAATCAAAAGAAGATGTGAGTGCTTGATGTTCGGGACTGTTGAACCCGGCTTTACAAGCATCTACCCATTTGCGTTGATGACCGTACTCCGGTTCCTCATTATCTTCTTTCTCGGGGCCAAAATCAGTAGTGCCATCATTGAGGTATAGTTTAGGCATTAGCGGTGAACTGTCGTTAATATTAGTGGAAATAAGCCCCTTTTCCCCCATAATCAGCACTCCATTGGCACTGTTCGCACCGCCAATATCGTTGTCAGCGGGAATAATTTCAGGATGGGAAGGACGAATACCGCCATCACTCCAGGTCATTTCAATCGGAGATTTACTCTTTTCGGTAGCGTCAAAATGCAGGGTGATAAAAGAAGATGGGGGACAACCTTTGGGATGATAATCAGGGGTCCACATCTGACTAAATACCGAACTTACACTGCATTCGGCATCCGTAGGGTATTTCAAGCCTAACGTTCGGAAAGGAATATCAATCAGGTGACAACCTACATCACCGAGGGCACCTGTACCGTAGTCCCACCAACCCCGCCAGTTGAATGGATGAAGATTCGGAGTGAATGGGCGATACTCGGCAGGTCCTAACCAAAGATCCCAGTGTAAATCATCAGGTTTCTGACTTTTATCGGGTTCGGGCATGGCACCACCTTGGGGCCACACCGGACGGTTCGTCCACACTTGTACTTTAGAGATATTACCCAGTTTGCCAGAGTCTACCCACTTTTGTACCATGCCTAACAGTGGATTAGAACCACCCTGGTTACCCATTTGGCTTACAATTTTTTTCTCTCGTGCCATTTCGGTGAGCATTCGGGCTTCACGAATATTATGGGTCATAGGTTTTTGCACGTATACGTGCTTGCCTCGTTCCATTGCGTAAGCCGCCGCTGGACCGTGTACATGGTCAGGAGTAGATATGGTTACCGCATCAATATCGGTTTCGTTATCTAGCATTTCTCGATAGTCGGCGTACAGTTTAGCTTTTGGGAATCGCTCAACTGAAGCTTGGGCTGACCCCGAGAAGTCTACATCGCAGAGAGCGGTTACCCGTTCGCGACCTTTCACCGAAGCGTGATTAATGTCACTAGCGCCTTTGCCCCCGGCACCGATGGCCGCCAGATTGAGTTGATCGCTAGGGGCGGTGTAGCCTATGCCACCCAGCACATTGCGGGGCACCAGAAAAAAAGAAGAGACTACTGCACTTTGTTTAATAAAAGACCGGCGAGAAGCTTTGATCGGATGACCTTCATCGTGATGCATATTTGGTAGGTTTTAGGTTGTTGCAAGAACGTTAACGCGAAACGACTAGGAAAGAGGCTAGTCATCCGCTGTTATAAAAATACAGGCTTTTGTGGAAAAAGCTAAGAAGCCTGTGATTTCTTTGTATTCATTTGCAAGATGACACCTGGAGAGCCATTTGGTAAGTAGAATAGTGTTTACCCACTTGGAAATAGAATGGGGAGGATTTTAACAAAATTCTGCAAATATCTAAACATTCAAAAATTGAGCTCGTTATAAAATGTATATACAATAATTGTCAAAACATAAATTTTTTGATTATGACTTATCTAGAAAAAGCACAAGACCTGTACGGCATGATTAACTCCGGCCAATTGATGGATGCTTTTGAAAAATATTATCATCAAGACTGTGTGATGGTAGAGGCTACTGGTGATCGTCGGGAAGGAAAAGACACTAATCGCCAATACGAGGAGAAATTTTTGTCAAGCGTAAAAGAGTTTCACGGGGCTGGAGTAGGATCTATTGCGGCAAATGAAGGAGACAAGACAACTACTGTAGAATCTTGGATGGATGTGACATTTCAAGATGGAAATCGGGTAAAACTTGAGCAGGTAGCCGTACAGAAATGGGATGGTGATCACATTGTAAATGAACGCTTCTACTATAATCCTGGAAACTAGTTTCTACTAAATTTTAGTAGCTTTTGCATTGAGGAACTTTATCGTACGATGGTTCCTCTTTGTTTTACATCGGGAAATATATCTCGTATAACGGTACGGGCTGCGTGGTAACCGCACATACCATGAACTCCGCCGCCGGGTGGGGTAGAAGATGAGCATAAATACACTCCTTTTGTCGCAGTACGGTAAGGGGTTAAACTAAATGTAGGTCGGGTAAATAGCTGAGTAATTAATTGGGCACCGCCGTTGATATCACCTCCGATATAATTAGGGTTAAATCGATTCACTTGGCGGGTGTTCATGGTATGTTTCTGCAAAATCGTATCCTTAAAACCGGGGGCAAACCGTTCTACCTGGTTCTCGATAATCTCTGTCATATCTTGGGTAGAGTAGCGGGGCACGTGGCAGTATGCCCAAGCAGTATGTTTTCCTTTCGGAGCGCGAATTGGGTCAAAAGGGCTCTGCTGGACTAGTAAAACATAAGGACGTTGGTTATGCTTTCCTTGCCAAGCATCTCGTTCCGACTGCGCTATTTCCTCTAAAGTTCCTCCTAAATGAATGGTAGCCGCCTGACTGGCTTTAGGGTTTTTGAACGGGATAGAGTCGCTCAGTGCCCAATCTACCTTAAAGATACCGGGGCCGTACTGAAATCGCTTTAGTTGATTACGATAGGCACTAGGAAGAGTTAGTCCTTCAATTTCCAGCAATTGCCAGGGGGTGATATCCCAAACTGTAGCTTGGCTATCGGGAAGGTCAGAGACGGATTGTACTTCGCGTCCAGTTTCTATTTCTCCACCTAATGATTTGAAGTAAGCAGCCAATGCATTAGAGATTGATTGAGCCCCACCTTTAGGAAACGGCCAACCTACTACATGGCCTAGTGCTCCCAAAACTAATCCGATTCCAGCTGCTGAGACTTTCTCAAGGGGTAAAATAGAGTGCGCTGCTAATCCGGCAAAAAAGCCTTTTACTGCGGGAGTTCTAAATTGGGTATTAGCAAGCCAAGTGGCTGATTGTAGAGCATGTAAACCGAAGCTTGCCATCTTTAGCGGATACTTAGGAAATCGAAACGGTCCTAGAAAATCAGGAGCAATATCTTCCCAATTCTTGACAATAGGCTTCATCAATTGCCGGTAGGCCTTCGCATCTTTACCCAATGAGGCTGCTGTTATCTCAATTGATCGATTGAGAGTAATAGTAGTACCATCGTCCATAGGGTGAGCGACTGCTTCTGGTGAATAGACCCACTCTAATCCAAAATTAGCCAAAGGAAGCTGCCGGAAAAAAGGGGAAGCAAATCCTAGTGGATGGATAGCTGAGCCTATATCATGAGCAAACCCTGGTAAGGTGAGTTCTTCAGTGCGAGCCCCACCTCCGATTTTATCTTTGGCTTCTATTATTAATACGGAGAGGCCAGAACGCTGTAACTCAATAGCGGCAGCTAGGCCATTGGGCCCCGAGCCAATAACTACGCAATCGTATTTCTTCATGTGCTAGTCCCACCAAAATGTTCTTCCAAACCAGATACCCCACCAGAAACAATAAACTTCATAATTTCGGTACTAGAAGCTTCAATGGGGGTCACATATTGGCTGGGTACGATGAATAGATTGCCAGAAAAATTATAAGAATGGGGAAGATAAACTGCTACCTGATCAACCAGCCCTAGCTTAGTCAGATTTTCTTGAGTAATAAAGCCTGGTTTACGAATGGTTAAGTCTTCACTTAAGGCAACCAGTACTGGGCGGTCAAACTTCTTTTTATCGCCAACAAAAGCTGAAATTAAGTCCTTAAGAGACGAGTAAATAATATTAACCAGAGGGAGACGAGTAAGTAACTCCTCTAACAAGCGAAATAAAGGCGCAGCTAATAAGGTAGAAGCTAGATAGCCAATGAGAGTAATGGAAGCTAAAATAGTTAGTAGACCTAACCCAGGAATAGAAATTTGAATAAGGCTATCGAGCCATTGGATAGAGACTACCAAAATATAGATGGTGAGAGCCACTGGAACTACAAACAATAATCCGCGGAAAAAATAAGTGGGTAAACTTCGGTTTTTCATAGAAAAATGGGCTTAAATAAAAAAGGCCTCGCCAGGGTTGACGAAGCCTCAAATTACGAAAGAATTAGTTTTTATATCGCAATTCCGACGAATGATAAAAAAGCAATTCCCATTAGCCCGGTGATTAGCATAGCTATCCCTAAACCTTTAAGTCCGTCAGGTACGTTAGAGTATTTCATTTTTTCTCGGATAGCTGCCAACGCCACAATTGCCAAGAAAAATCCGGTTCCAGAACCAAACCCAAATACGGTTGCTTCGGCAATAGTTTGGTCGCGCTGTACCATGAATAACGAAGAACCTAGAATAGCGCAGTTTACCGCAATTAATGGTAAAAAGATCCCTAGTGTCCCGTATAGAGAAGGCGAAACCTTTTCAATCACCATTTCTACCAACTGTACCATTGCTGCAATTACCGCAATGAACATGATAAAGCGTAGAAAACTCAAATCAATCGAGGCAAATTGGGCACCTGCCCAGGTCAAGGCACCTTCTTTCAGTACATATTCTTGAAGCAACCAGTTGATAGGCACGGTAATAGTGAGAACGAAAATTACCGCTGCTCCCAATCCGGTAGCGGTAGATACTTTTTTGGAAACGGCCAAGAAAGAACACATGCCCAAGAAGTAGGCGAGCACCATATTCTCAATAAAAATAGCCTTTATCGCAATGTTGATTAAATCCATTGTAATTTCGTGTTGTAGTCGAGATTTATTGTTCTACGTAGCCCGTCTTAGTTCGCTGTACCCAAATAATCAGTCCTAAAATGATGAAAGCACCTACTGGGTTCACCATCAATCCGTTGTTAGGGAAGCTTTCAATGCCGATAGCTTCAAATACCTTAAACCCAAATACCGCCCCTGAACCGAGCAATTCGCGGAAAAAGGCGATTGCCAGAATGATCCAAGCGTAACCCAAACCACTTCCCAAGCCATCAAGAATAGAGTCGTAAGGCTTATTTCCTAAAGCAAATGCTTCCAGACGCCCCATCACAATACAGTTGGTGATAATTAACCCTACGAATACCGTAAGTTCCTTCCAGGCATCGAAGAAATAAGCTTTGAGCACCTGATCTACCAAAGTAACCAGGGTGGCAATAACCGCAAGCTGCACAATAATCCGCACCCGGTTAGGAATCAGATTTCTTAGTAGCGATATAATGAGGTTAGCAAACACAATCACGAACACTACTGAAATAGCCATAATTAGGGTAGGACTCATCTGAGTAGTTACTGCCAGAGCTGAACAAATACCAAGTACTTGTACAGTAATCGGATTATCATCATTGAGTGGATCAGAGATTAGCTTCTTCCGTCGTTTGGAAAACGCCGCTTCCGACGGTTTGCTTTTTTCAATGAGTTGATCTAATACTTCGGTTTCGGCACTCATAAGTACAAATTATTTGATATTAGTTATTGCTACGAAAGTAATACTATTAAAGATACAAGTAATAGTATTTTAATTATTAAATGTCAGCTCCTTACTTTCTGAGTTGACCTGAGATATGGCGTTACCTGACACTTTCTCTAAGTATGGTTTATAGTAGCCAAGATAACTTTCCAGCATACTATTGACACCGACAGCAGTAATAGTTGCCCCTGATAATCCATCTACCTCGTTCTCTCCATAGATACTAGGGTCACCGGTCTCACCTTTCACCATCCGAACAGCTACTAATTCACCTACTTCATTGTAAATCTTTTTTCCTTTGAAGCGTTCTTGCACGTCTACACTAGTAATTCGAGCCCCCAGTCCGGGAGTTTCACCAGCGTGATCAAAAGAAACCCCTTTTACGGTTTTTAGATCGTTTTCTAAAGCAATGTACCCCCAGATGTTATCCCAAAGACCGTTCCCATACACCGGAAGTATATAGGCTTCAGCTTGGTTACCACCTTGAGTCTTTAGTTTGTAAACAGGATATAGTCGATCTTCAGGAGAGAGCTTAAACTGTTTTCCGACTTCCACATCTTCAGCCACTACGGGTGCACCATCTACTTCGCTGATCTCTTCGCCTTGGGCGTTTACTACCAGCGATTCAATACGTTCTTCGTATATTGCAGGAACGTCATCACCTTCCTTTAATTCCATAACTGCACCGAGAATCTTCTTCTGGGTGTCCAGAGCTACTTGCATGTCTTGCATCGGTTTTAAACCGATCGCTGAGAATGCTAATAATCCGCCAAGAATAACAGTAAGTATGGCGGAAAATGCGATAATATATCCGTTAGACTGTTGCACGTTGTAATCTTCGTTTTTTGTTGGCTTCAACTACATAAAAATCAATTAGCGGAGCAAATACATTCATGAAAAGCACCGCTAACATAATTCCTTCCGGATAAGCAGGGTTCAATACACGAATTATGACGGTAATTACGCCGATCAAAAATCCGTATACCCACTTTCCTAATTCGGTATGGGCTGCCGAAACGGGGTCGGTAGCCATGAATACCGCACCAAATGCAAAACCACCTATCACAAAATGATAGTAGGCGGGTAGATTCATATATTCATTAGCGCCAGCTAGGTTCAGAATGAGCCCCATAGCATAAGCACCAGCAAAGGCACTGACAATAATTTTCCAACTTCCTACCCCAGTTACGATAAGAATAACCGCACCAAGCATCACAGCGATGAAGGAAGTAGAGCCAATAGAACCTGGAATCAGACCTACTGCCATATTCCAAAAGGTAAATAACCCATCTTGAAACTCCGCCATTGTCGCGGCAAGGGGCTGTACACTTTCAGTAGACACGGCTTCGGCGGCTAACCCTAATGGGGTAGCTCCCGAGAAACCATCAGCGTATTGCTTATCACCTAAGTAGTACCATACATCACCCGACATATCACCAGGATAGGCAAAGTATAAAAACGCTCGGGCAGTCATCGCTACGTTCAACACGTTCATTCCGGTTCCGCCAAATACTTCTTTAGCAATCACCACTGCGAAAATAGCGGATAAAGCAACCTGCCACAACGGAAGAGTAGGGGGCATAACGATGGCAATCAGCATTCCAGTTACCAGGAAACCTTCATTGATCGGGTGACGGCGAATAGTGGCGAAAATTACTTCAACCAATCCACCCGCAGCGTAGGATACGATCACGATGGGTAAAACCACTTGAGCACCAATGAGTACTTTCTGTAGAAAATCTGCCTGTTCGCCCACCGCTAAGAAGTGTGTGTGGCCAACGTTGTAGATTCCAAACAGTAATGCTGGAACCATAGCAATGACCACCGTAATCATCATACGTTTTAGGTCAATAGCATCATGAATGTGCGATCCGTGTTTTCCTGCGGTAGTATTAGGAGTAAACAGGAAAGTTTCGCCAGCCTCAAATGCGTAATAAAATTTCTCTAGCTTGCCTCCCTTTTCAAAGAGAGGTTTCTGTTTGTCTAACAGTTTTCGTAAAACGTCCATATTATGTCTCTCGAAGTAAATTGATTCCTTGTCGAATAATTCCCTGAAGGTCGTGCTTAGAAACATCAATGAATTCGCAGAGAGCGATGTCTTCTTCAACTATCTCGTACAATCCCAACGTCTCCATTTCATCGTAATCCTCTGCCATGATTGCCTTAAATAGATATTCGGGGAGAATATCCATTGGTAATACTTTCTCATAAATTCCGGTTTGCACAAATGCTCGTTCTTCCCCTTTCATATTGGAATTTAGCACGTATTCTTTCTTAGAAGAATTTAAAAATGAAAGTAAACCTAATGCTCTATGAAAACTTAACTTTTCAGTAGTTGGTTTCATCCAGCCCAAGAATTCGTAATCATTTCCTTCAGGAATTACACTAACCAGGTGGTTATAGTAGCCAAGGTAACCATCTGGCTCAATTTTTTCACCAGTTAGCACATTACCCGAAATGTAACGTACGTTACGATGTTCAATCTTTCCCTCGATAATCTTGTCAATACAAGCTCCGCAGTGAGTATGGTAGTACTGCGATTTTTCAACTTCTGATCCTGCTAAACAGATTGTTTTAGTAGTATCGTAAATGCCTTTTAAAAAGAGCTTACCGATTTGTGCCACTCCGTATGGATCAATCGTCCACACTATATCACCCTTATTAATTGGAGCAATATGGTGAATTTGTACCCCTACATTACCCGCAGGGTGAGGGCCAGAAAATTTAGTGGAAACCGCCCCCTTAATGTCAGAAAACACTGAAGAAACTTCAGCTTTGGCATCAATTCCAATATGTACCTTTCCTTCAGTGAATTTTTTCAGCACCTCAATACCAGCTGAGAAAAAATTCCCCTGCCCTTTAAGAAGAACATCATAATCGGGAGCCAGAGGACTAGTATCAAAGGTGGAGATAAAGATGTCGCGAGGAGTATCCGCCGGATCAGCTACAATGCCATAAGGGCGCTGAACAAGCTGAGGCCAAACGCCTCCTTTCAGCATTTGTTCCTGAGCATCTTCCCGACTAAGAGCAATCAAATCAGTTACTGAGTACTGCTTATATTCCTCATAATCAACTTCTTTATCGGCGAGTATTTTAATTTCTAACAGCTTTCGCTTCTCGCCTCGCTTTACTTCCACTACTTCACCACTTACAGGTGCGCAATACATGACCGAGTCCATCTGTCGATCAAATAGAATGGGAGTACCTGCTTTCACGGTATCGCCCTCATTGACTGTGATTTTGGGGCGTATCATACCAAGAAAGTCGGTAGGTTTTAAAGCGTAGGTATCGGAGGGGGGCGCATCGCTTATAGTTTTTTCTGCTTTTCCAGCCAGATTAATAGTAAATCCGCGCTTTAGTTTAATGTGCTGTGGCATTGAAGATAAGAATGCTTAGTTGAATGACCTTTTGTTAAAATCGCTGCAAAAATAATTAAAATCAGCTAATATCCTGAATATTCATACAATAGTTAAAGGGAATTGTTCTCTTGAAAATCAGATAAATGGTGTAAGATTTGGTAAAACTCTAGCAGATTATGGCATATTTAATGAACGTCCTAACATTTTCTATGGTCAACTTTGTTATAAATTATATTCATCAGTAATTTGCCTCGCTTTCAACCCAATCAAATTCAAAGCATATTAACAAAATAATTTTTTTACACACGTATGGCCGAAGTTATTAAAATGCCCAAAATGAGCGACACCATGGAAGAGGGGGTGATCGCCAACTGGCTTAAGAAGGTAGGCGACCAGGTTGAGTCGGGTGACATCATTGCCGAAGTAGAAACCGATAAAGCTACCATGGAGCTAGAGTCTTATGAAGATGGAACAATTTTACATATTGGGGTAGGAGAGAATGAAGCGGTTCCGGTTGACGGGGTAATTGCCATCATTGGTGAGGAGGGAGAAAATATTGACGGTTTACTGAAAGACATTGAAAGTGGTGCTGCTAGCGGTGATTCAAATGAATCGTCGGATGAAAAAGAAATTTCTCCTGATGCCTCGGAAGAATCAGAAGAGGTCGTAGATGTTTCGGATATTAACGCTACTGTAGTTACTATGCCCAAAATGAGCGACACCATGGAAGAGGGGGTGATCGCCAACTGGCTTAAGAAGGTAGGCGACCAGGTTGAGTCGGGTGACATCATTGCCGAAGTAGAAACCGATAAAGCTACCATGGAGCTAGAGTCTTACGAAGACGGAACGCTCCTTTATATAGGAGTAGATGAAGGGGGTTCAGTTCCCATTGATGGAGTAATTGCCGTGATTGGGGAGGAAGGAGCCGATTACGAAAAACTATTGAAAGCCCAAAAGCCAAGTAGCAATGGGAGATCGGCAGAAAAAGAGGAAAAAAAACCATCTTCACCAACATCTTCCGGAAATGGTTCTGAAGGGAAAGATGTAGCAACTGCTACTTCCAGCTCCGCTGAAAACGGAAGCACTAGCAGCAGCAATGGGCGCGTAAAAGCTTCGCCTTTGGCCAAAAAGATGGCGCAGGAGATGGGCTATGATTTGTCGAAGATTGCTGGGAGTGGAGAAAACGGACGAATTGTAAAGCGAGACGTTGAAAAGTACGAACCTCAGGCTCAGCCTACTGAAAAGCCCGAGAAACAAGAAGCAGCTTCAGCACCTGCTATTACACTACCATCGGTGGTGGGTGAAGAAAGCTTCGAGGAGGTTCGGGTTTCGCAAATGCGAAAAACGATTGCCAAGCGATTAGCCGAAAGTAAGTTTACGGCTCCGCACTTTTACCTGACCATGGAAATCAACATGGATAAGGCCGTAGAAGCCCGCAAGAGCATGAATGAGTTCTCGCCAGTGAAAATATCCTTTAATGACATTGTGATTAAAGCAGTAGCAGCTAGTATACGCCAGCACCCTGAAGTGAACGTAGCCTGGATGGGTGATAAAATTCAAAAAAATCATCATATCCATATCGGGGTAGCCGTAGCAGTAGATGAAGGTCTACTTGTTCCGGTGGTGCGCTTTGCTGATAATAAATCACTATCGCACATTGCTGCTGAAGTAAAAGAACTAGCAGTTCAAGCAAAAAACAAAAAGCTATCTCCTGATGACCAAACCGGGGGAACCTTTGCTGTATCTAATTTAGGAATGTTCGGTATTGAGGAGTTTACGGCGATTATCAATCCACCTAATTCGTGCATCCTAGCCGTAGGAGCCATTAAGCAAACCGCTGTAGTAAAAGATGGTCAATTAGTGCCAGGTAATGTGATGAAGGTTACTCTGTCTTGCGACCACCGTACTGTAGACGGAGCAATGGGAGCAGCTTTCCTTAAAACACTCAAAACCTTACTAGAAGATCCTATCCGGATCATGATTTAGAGTGTAACCAAATATTGATCTTCAGGCCCGACAAGCTCTTTTTGTCGGGCTTTTTGATATGAAAGGGATTGCAAAACGGCTAAAAAGGGAGAGGAAATACTAGGATAGGTAACCATAAAGTTTGCAACAGCGCCGAGTACTTATATTGTTGGCTTTGAATCTCTCAATATTATTTTACGATAGACGTTACCTCCTCTGCACTCAACAATATGGTCGGATTAAATGCATTGCTTTCCATATAGCTGATCAAGCTGCTAAGCAGCTGCCGGGCTTCTAAACGCTGATCTAGTCCATTTTTTAGATCAATACCACTAATCAGTAGTTTGCCATTACCAACTTTTACCTCGAAGAGTAATCCCAGGCTACGGTTGGTCACCCAGTCATCAATTACCCGGACAATCGGTTGAATTTTATTCGAGAGTTCGTTGAGGTTTACCACATCGCTATGGCTCATTGCATCCCACCACTGCCAGTTAGAATGGAACTCGGTGGGAAACTGCTGTAAAGCAGCATGCTCAGGATCGCATAGAATGCCTAGTGTGTGAGGTTTTTGATTTTCAGTCCAAGCGGTATTCCAGAAAATACTAGAAAAGCCTACGCCTACTTCGCCACCCATTTCTGCTTTCACCTTTCCTTTGCCTAAGGTCCACAAAACATTACCCCCTTCCTGAAGGTAGTTTAGCGTATTGGCATCCAGGGCGGATACATGTCGGACAGTATTATTAGACATATTGGCCAAATTTCGCGGATATACCCAGAGATCCCAACGGTTGGTGAAACTATCTACCGTTACTTCCAAGACCAGCTTTCTGGGTTCATTTTCTTGTGCAAAAGTATGAGAAATGCTTCCCAGTTTAATGCCATTGCCCAACGCAATATTCTGCGGTTCCAAATGGCCTTCTGCCACGGTACTTCCTTCAATATCTTTTAGTGCCCAAGTGGGAGTTATATTCTGAAGCTCTTCTTTCCCGTAATGGGCAACTTCAATGGCTGCTTCCATACGTTCTCCTTCTATAAATATCCGCGAATCCAGTCTGGCCAAAGGAACGGTAGTATTGGTGAATTGACGGAATTCTTCGCCAGTAATGTAGCCCTTGTCTTCCCAGAAGGGGTTTAAGACACCTACTAGAGCTGTACCCTGGCCGGGGAAATCGTGAAGGTCAAGTAATTGAAATCCTGCCTGGTTTTGTGTCCTTAAGGCACCTTCTATATCCGCTTTATAGCACAGAGCCTGTAACTTACCCGAAGCGATCAGAAAATCTTCGGCTAAATCACCCAGATGATTGTCTTCCAAGCTCTCTTGGAAGATCTCAAAGTTTTTGGCCTTGAGCACACCAGTATATCGGTCAATTTCTTTAAAATCAGGATATACGCACCACTGCCCAATCTCATGAGAGATTACTGCAATGTTATCATCCGGCATTTTGCTGGCAAAATCATAATTAGTGGAAGGCGGTTGCGCATTGATAATGCTGTTAAGTTCTTCTCCCCAACCCTGAATTCGAGGTTCAGGTAGCACATGAAATTGGTTTTCGGTAATCGCTGGCCAACCTGCTGCGGATGTGTAGATTCTGCGACTGTCTTTGCCTTTCCAATCACCAACAAACTCCGCTAAAAACTCGGGATAATTCTCGCCACCCGGTTCATTACCGTAAGCCATCATCACAAAGGAAGGGTGGTTGCCGTACGCCTGAATGATTCGCTCGCTTTCTTCCAGTACAAACTGATCTACCGGTTTTCCATCACCTATCGTAGTGCTTTGATTAGCCCAGGACGCTGCCTCGACCTGTAAATAAACTCCCATTTCATCCGCTGCTTCAAAAGCAGCTTCAGGAGGACACCAGGAATGAAAACGCATATGGTTAAGCCCATAAGTCTGTATAGTCCTAAAAATATCTTTCCATGCTTCAACATCGGTCGCTGGATAGCCGGTTTCTGGGAAAATAGCGCACTCCAGCGTACCTCTCAGATAAGATGGTCGCCCATTAATCACCAACTGGCGATTTTTAAAAGAAATATCCCTGAACCCAAAATCTTCGGTAATCGAATCACCATTTTCTGCCTTGAGATCCATTTGATACACGTTTGGTTCAAACTCATCCCATAACTTTGCTTCCTCGCCCAGGTTATAGGTGAACTCAAAGTCGGTTATTATCCCATCGCCTTTCACTTCAAAAGACTGCTTAGGCAGGTTTACTTCAAAACTCTTTCCCTTGGCTTGAGCCGTGACTATGAGAGGTTCATTCCGCGTATCAATGCCAGATATTTTGCCCCGGATAATTACCGATTGTGAGCTAGCATCGGGGTAAAGTTGAATATCAGAGAAATAAACCTGAGGCCTGACTTCAAGAAAGATATTGCCGATGATACCATTCCAGTTTGACTGAGTATGATCAGAAATGCTATGGGAGTTTTCTCCCAAATCAATTTTTATGCGATTGTCGATGCGTATAGAAATGGTATGGGTTCCCGGACTTAGGTATCGGGTTAGAGGATAAACGTGTGCCGCAGAAAGGCTATTTTGGGTGCCTACCTTCTGATCGTCTACCCAAATACTGGATTCCCAGTGGCATCTTTCTAAGTGTAAAAAGATCTCATTATTTTCCCAGTCATCAGGTATGTCTACTTCTTTCTGGTACCATGCTGCCCCTGTATATTTTTTTATCGGTTGCAGCCAAAATGGAAAGCGAATGCTATCTAGATCAATATAGGGGGCATAATTTGGATCTTTGTACCAATGAGGATCTCGTACTCCACCTACCCATTCTGTATTTAAATCAATATCATTTCCCTTTCCGTTGGTAGCCATAGAACCGGGCAACATGACCGTTTCGTCAAAAGATCGAGTATACCATTGTTCATCTTCGCCCTGATCTAAAGAGTCAATCGCGAACGTCCAGTCGCCTGCCAGGTTGATGGTGCTGCTAGGTATAGAGGTCTGACATGACCAGGAAATGATAACTAATAGTCCTAGAAAAAATCCGAATCTCATGATAAATGAAGTTATTGATTATTCACCGATAGTGTCAGTGACCAGATGTTGTAAAATGAATTATAGGGAGCCAACCGGGCTTACCACGCTCGCTATGCATTGGTGCCAGCGTACCCCCTGATGGTAGATATCGATCTCGCTGGCAGTCTGTAATTCTTCGCTGGCCTTGTCCGTTTGCCCTAACCCAAGATATCCCAGCCCGATCAGGTAGTGGCAGAAGAGGGTATTGCGGGATTGCAGGTCATCATTCCATAGTAGTAGGTCGGGAAGAGACACGGCAAAGTAGTCTATCTTGACCTCAGTATTCATTCTGGATTCAGCGAAGGATATAAGTTTGCGGAAGCGTTGGTTAGCCTCCTGCTCTCGTGCTAATTTCAGCAGTGCCAGCCCCTGGTAGAAGATCTTATCCGGTTGTTGGTCATTGTAAAAAATAGCCGGTTCTGGCTCGGATAACCCTACTGATGCTTGTTCCCATGCTGACTGGGCTTTTTTTGCTTCGCCTAAACCATCGTAAGCGCAGCCCAGCCAGTAGAAGATGTCGTTTTCCTGCGTACCGTATAGTTTTCCTTCCCCCAGATTATGTGGGTAGACCTGCGCTTGCACTAAATGGTCTATGGCAGTGTGATACTCCTCTTTCTCTATAAGCTGAATGGCCAAAGCAATTCGGCTATAGACGTACTGAGCTGGTACTTTCCCCTCACCACCTTCCCAGGGGTGAAAGATGCGGGTCATAAGCAAATTCAGTGCTTTTTCGTACTGCCCCAACATATTATACAGAGTGATACGAGACAGATAAAGATCGTCTCGAAAATCTACCATTTCGGGATATTTTTCCAGCGTATTAAGCCGGTCTTCTATCGGACAGTTAAGGCGTTTGTATAATTGATCCAGCTCCATCAGCAGCCGGGCGGAGCTTTCGTCCAGTCGGAAGGCTTTTTCCAGAAACTGTACCGCCTTCACGTTATCAGCCCTCTGGTTGAAATAGAACAGAGCCAGGTTGCGGTAGGTAATGGAATTATCATCTTCCAGGGCTGCGGCCTTTTCCCAGTAGGTGCTGGCCTGGTCGTATTGTTGGTAGGCATAGAAGAAATTACCCAAAAAATAGAGTGCTCGCTTGTCTTCCGGATTAAAAATGAGTGCCTGCTTTAAGGCCAGCACTTCCTCCAGCCGATTGGTAAATCCAAAATCTGGCTTCTGTGCGGCGGCTTGGGTGTAATGAGACCGAGCAATATCTTTCTCACCCGCATTCTCCGCAAACCACCCCAACAGATAGATTATGAGTGGGTTAGCTTGATCCTCATTGGGCTGATGGTGAGCGAGCAAATCCAATGCCTCGCCGTAAAAGCCAGCGTGTGCGTAGTCGAGAGCAAAGTTGATGAAGTTAAAGGAATGATTGCGCATCAGCCTCATAAATTCTTCCAGTACGGGCTGCTGTTGGGTGATTAAATATTTTTCGTACAGTGCCCCGAAGTTGAACGCATCTAATCGTAAGGATTCTTCGGCATAAGTTAGGGCTTCTAATTCTCTACCCAATTGCCGGAGTAAAATAGTCTTCAAGTGACGAGCCTGATGGTGGTGACTGTTTCGAGTTAAGGATTTTTCCGTATGCTCTAGAGCTAGTTCCCACTCCTCCTGACGCGCATCGAGCTGGGCAATGTGGAAGTAAGCTGCATTTTGCCAGGCCGCGCTCCAAGCCGCCTTATAGAGTATATCGTAGGCCTCCTGATCGCGTTGCTGTAACTTTAGGCATATACCCAGGTGGTAGAAGGCTTCGCCATCATAAGGGTTCGGGTTTCTGAGCGTCAGTGTCTTAATAGCATTGTGAAAATGCTGTTCAGCTTCTTCAAACTGTGCTCTTCGCATTAGCCAAACACCCATAGCGATGTTGTTGCGAATATCTCCAGGTTCCCTGCGCAAAGCTTCCCGGTAGTAATCGGTAGGCTGGTAGGTAGCATGCCGGTACTGTTCTAGGTGCAACCCATTCAGGTACAGCAATTCGGTATTTTCAATCTCAGCCGGGTTCAGTGCGGGTTTCGCTGGATCGGGAATGATTGCTTCTTCGCTTGCCTGTTCAGCTTGCCAGGCGATCAGCTCGCGCTGATTTTCTTTCAGAGCTACCACTTTCAGATCAGGTAGAGAAGTCCCAGTTGGCACACTTACTTGCTGTTGATAGACCGTGCCCGGAGCGAAGTCGTACTGATCTTCCCATACCTTTTGCTCTTGGGTCAGCAGCATCAGCCGAACCTTGGGAAAAAATCCCGTGGTATAGAGTTTAATGGATGCTTTCTCATCTTCCAACTCCAGATTAACCATAGCATTTCGGTTGGCATTTTTTACTAACCCTAGCTCCTGGTAGGGCATGAAGTATTCAGTGAACTGTTTTATTTCGTAGGGCTGCATCCAGGAAAAATCCGGCTGGTTGTCAGTGTATACTCCGCACATCAATTCTATATAGGGACCGTCTTCGTCGGTCAGGTTACGATCCCAGGCGTGACCGAAGTCGCCATTGCCCCAGGTCCACTGCTTCTTACCGGGTGCGACATGGTGGTTGGCTATGTGCATCAGCCCGCCGTGGGTATCGTACTCGTAGCCGCCTACGAAATCGTATTGGCTTCCTACGGCCATGTAGGAGGTGGGTACTGGAATATTCTTGTACCTTGAAATATCTACCCCAGCGGAGTAATCTACTTTATAATAGGTACCGTCGGCAATAGGGAAGCGCGATACATCCCGTTTCCCGTGGTCGTAAACAGCATGTACATCGGGCGGAAAAACCGACTGATAATCATCGTTTACTGGCACGGCTGGGTTGGCCCACCATAAGAAAGTCTGGGGAAAAGGAGTACGATTGTACAGTTCCGCATTAATTTCTAGGTACGCTTTGTCGGGGTAGAGCCGGAAGCCAGCTTTTCCTTTGGTGCCAAACATACGATCGATTTCATTGATCCATACCGTTTTGCTACCGTCCGGATGTTCCTCGATGCTAGAGTCTACTGGGGCGTAGGTAGTAGGTCGGTGGTGTTGGGGCCAGTTGAACTCAATGCCGCCTGAGATCCAGGGACCGATAAGTCCTACCAGAGCTGGTTTGATCACCTGATTGTAGTAAACGAAGTGACGCTGCTTTATTTTGTCGTAGGCCATCTGTATCCGCCCTCCCAACTGGGGCATGATCATAACCTTGAGAAAATCGTTTTCTAAGAAGACCGCCTGCCAAGATTGGTCGGTTTTCTCATCGTATATCTTTTCAATGACCGGAAAGGGATAAACCACCCCACTGCTGCCTTGGTACACTCTTTTCTCCAGAAACATGGGGTATTTCTCTGGTGCTTCTATTCCGTAGGTAGGCAGGGTGATGGATTCATTCCAGGCTTTTACATCGTTAGTCATAGGTTGTATTTGCTTATGCTGTTCAATCAAAAATTAATAGATCACTCATACGCCCAGTTCTTTTTCAATCTCTTCGAGTGATTTATTCTTGGTTTCAGGCAAAGTGCGAAGTACAAACAGGAAGCCAGCCAAGCATATACCACTGTACAGGAAGAAAGTGCCCGAAGTGCCTAAGCCGCGGTTAAGTAAGGGAAAGGTATAAGTGAGCACGAAGGAAGCTACCCAAAGGGAAGTGGTAGCGATTGCCATAGCCATTCCCCGAATACGATTGGGAAATATCTCTGAAAGTACCACCCAGACGACTGGAGCCAGAGACATAGCGTACACTGCAATGCCGATGAGTACCAGCGAAAGAGCAAATACTCCCTGCACATCATATAGATAACAGATACTTAGTAAGGTATACGTAACTGCTAGCCCCAGGGAGCCGAACAACAGTAGCCTGCGGCGTCCCCACTGATCGATGGTACGGATCGCCACCAGCGTAAATACTAGATTTACCACTCCAGTAATTACAATATTGAATAACGCATCATTGAGGGAGTAGCCGGCCGCCGAGAAAACTTCATCGGCATAATTAAAGACTACATTGATCCCGCACCACTGCTGAAAAACGGCCAGCACAATACCAACTAGCAGAATAAAACGGTTCTTTTTTTCCAATAGGAATGAACGTGACTGTTGCTTGTGCTGAAGTATTGACTGTTGGATAGCCTGCTGTCCGGCATCCGCGTATTCTTTTCCACCGATTCGTAACAGAAGCTGTTGTACTTCGGGCCAACGATCCCGTTGCCCTAGCCATCGGGGGCTTTCAGGAATAAAGAAGGTAAGAATGAAGAAGGTAAGAGCAGGAAAGGTTTCAGCCCAGAACATCCACCGCCAACCTTGCTGCCCATTCCAGGAAGCAGCGATTTGAGCGTTGGTACTACCGTCCACAACAGGTTCAGCAATTAGGAAGTTGATGATTTGTGCTGCTAGAATACCGATTACGATGGTAAACTGATTAAGGGAGACCAAACGACCCCGATACTGAGCTGGAGCCATCTCAGCGATATAAATAGGAGATATGGTCGATGCTAAGCCAATACCTACTCCCCCCATGATCCGATAGACGAAAAACCAGGGTAAGGTATTAGCCATACCCGTGCCGATGGCTGACACAGTAAATAAGAGAGCCGATATGATAAGGGGTGTTTTCCGCCCTAATAGGTCGGTAAGCCGCCCGGAGCTAATAGCCCCTAGTATACAACCTACCAGCGCACAGCTAACTGCCCAGCCTTGCAAGGATGCCTGTTGCGTAATCTCGAAGTATCGCTCATAGAAAGGTTTAGCTCCGCCGATCACTACCCAGTCGTAGCCGAATAATAATCCACCCAATGCTGAGACCAGCGAGACCGAAAGAATATACTGAAAGTTGAACTCTTCTTTTACCAACATAGGAAAGTAAAGAACGGCGATTGAGATACAATATAAAATGCGTTATCTTCGGAATAACTAGACTATATTATCATGACCCCAAACAGTAAGAAAGATGGTTTCTTGGGAGAACAAAGTATTGTGTTGCCATCTTCGGTGAGCCATAAAGTACGTAATGATCCATTGATGAGCGACTTATATATTACTGATATTGGCTTTTACCCACATGCCCGTTTTCATTTTCGCAAAAGAATCAGCGGTTCTACTGAATATGTTCTCATTTATGTAACTAATGGAAGTGGGGAAGTAAATATCAGAGAAGAATCATTTACCCTCACTAAGAATGATTTTATAATAATTCCAAAAAATACTCCTCATCACTACCACACCTATGAGAAAGATACCTGGACTATCTACTGGGTACACTTTAATGGAACCAAAGCGGATCTTTTGGCGGATCACTTTGGAAAAAAAGAAACTTTGTCGGTTCACTATACCACACAGGAAGATTTTCGAGTCAGCCTATTCAAAGATTTGATTCATACCTTATCTATGGGTTATGTGAACTCGCATTTGGAGTACGCCAACCTAGGCTTACACCGACTCCTAGCTGCTTTCCTGTACCCAGGTCAGTTTATGCACTATCAGCAGATACAGGATACAGATGTTATTTCTAAAAGTATCTCCTACATGCGGTCGCATATAGGAGAGGCATTATCACTACAAGAACTGGCTCGGCAGTCGGGTTTATCCGTAGCTCACTACTCCAAACTGTTTACTCAAAAAACTGGGTTTTCGCCTATTGATCACTTCATCCAGTTGAAGATACAGTATGCCTGCCAGTTGCTGGATATATCCCAATTCTATATCAAGGAAGTTGCACACCAGGTGGGTTACCAGGATCCTTACTACTTCTCTCGCATTTTTAAGAAAGTAATGCGAATGTCGCCACTTGAATACCGTAAGAGAGACAAACTTTAATGATAGGTATTATCACTCGTAAATGAAGTTTGTCTCTAAAATGACTATCATTTTAATAAAATGATAAAAATAGTTTCATTTAACCGGTAGTTGATATGATTTTTTTATCTTGCGATAAGATAGTCCATCCTTTCATAAGATGAATCATTTGTTTAGGTACCAAATGCGACTACCTTTCCTAAGCGTTTTAATTTTATGGATTTTTGTTAGCAAATAGGGTATACAACTCAATATCTCCTGGAAATCTCGTGAGTGTTTTTACTATATCATACAATCTATACTATTACCTATTATTCACAAATTTTACTTTTTATGAGAATGCAACAACCTTTACCTATCAAATTAAAACCAGACGGCAAATGGCTCGGGCTTCTGCTAATGCTAATTGGTTCCTGTGTTACCTTATCATTTGCCCAAAGTACCGTTAGCGGTACTGTTATCGATGAAGAAAGTAATTCTGGGCTTCCGGGAGTGAATGTACTCGCGAAAGGCACTACTATTGGTACTGTCACCGATATTGAAGGAAAATATAGCCTGAACGTGCCAGATAATGCCACTACGTTAGTATTTTCTTCAGTTGGTTACCAGACTACTGAAATCGACATTAACGGTAGAAGTACAGTTGATATTAACTTGGCTCCTGACTTACAATCGCTGTCCGAAGTGGTGGTGGTGGGTTACGGAACCGTGAAGAAAAGCGACCTTACCGGATCGGTTGCCTCTATTAAAGGTGAATCGGTCAAAGAATTTCCGGTAGCCTCGGTAGATCAGGCTATTCAGGCTCGAGCCCCTGGTGTACAGGTTACTCAAGCCTCTTCAGCACCTGGCGGTGGAGTTTCGGTACGGATTCGGGGTTCTAATTCCATAAACAGTGGTAGTGAGCCTTTGTACGTAGTAGATGGTTTTCCAATCTACCCTGATAATGGTGCTTATGGAGTAGGCGGTAATCGCCAGCCTACTAATATTATGTCGACTATCAACCCCAATGATATTGAGTCTATTGAAATTTTGAAGGATGCCTCCGCTACTTCTATTTATGGTTCCAGAGGGGCAAATGGCGTAGTGCTAATTACTACCAAACGAGGTAAAGCGGGCGAAAGCAAAATCGAGTACGATGGATCAGTATCAGTCCAAACAATTGCTAATAAAATTGATGTGCTCGACGGGCGAGGCTTTGCCACTTACCTTAATACCTTAGAAACCAGTCAAGGAGGGGCACCTATTTATACTCAGGCCGAAATTGATGCTATTGGTGCTGGAACCAACTGGTTTGACGAAGTTACTCGTAATGGGCGTATTAGTAATCATCAGTTGAGCTTTTCGGGGGGTAGTGAGAAAATGCGCTACGCAATTGTTGGGAATTACTTCAATAACGAGGGGGTCATTAAAAATACTGATTTCACCCGTTATGGTCTTCGTCTAAACTTAGATAATAACGCGCTAAATGATCGCCTGAAAATTAATTCCAGTTGGTCGTTTAACCGCACTAACTCTAACAATGCACCTACCGACCGAGGTGGCCCGGGTGGACTTCTTATTACGGCATTGGGACTTGACCCTACCGTCCCGGTAAGAAATGACGACGGTACTTTCGCGCTAGCGTCTTACGATGGCCGCTTCGCTACGAATCCTTTACAAGAACTAGAATTTGTGACCGATAGCGATGTCTTCAACCGAGTGTTGGGTAACACTGGGTTTACTTTTGATATCATTGAAGGTTTAAGTTTTAAGACCAGTATTGGTGCTGATGTTCTTAATGCTAGTCGAACTACCTTCTTTCCTGTTGATAATTCCCGACTTGGGCGCGATCGATCCGGTGAACTCACGAAAGGCAATCGGAACGTCATAAATATTCTTAACGAAAATATCCTCTCCTACAATAAGCAATTTAATGAGAACCATCGCATAGATGTAATAGCAGGTTATACATTTCAGAAAGAGGTCAACGAACGGACTGAATCTACCAATCGTGGGCTGTCAGCCGCTAGTGTTGATCAAGCCACGCTTGGCGGAGGTACTGATATTCAAATTCCCTTTTCTGGGCGACGAGAGTGGTTACTTAAATCCTTCTTGGGTCGGGTTAATTACAATTTAATGGAACGGTATCTACTTACATTTTCGTTCCGTCGCGATGGTTCTTCTCGTTTCGGTGCAGAAAATAGGTGGGCCAACTTCCCTTCAGTAGCTTTGGGTTGGCGAGTGGTCGAAGAAAATTTCTTTAAGAATTCTCCTTTATCTAACGCTATTAGCGACATGAAAGTAAGAGGTAGCTGGGGAATTACGGGTAACTCTGAAATACCAGTGTATAATTCTCAGGCAAACCTAACTGAGTACAACTATGTGTTTGGGGGCGATCTAGTATTAGGGCTCGCCGATGAACGACTTGGTAACCCTGATCTTCGTTGGGAATCTACTCAGATGTTTAACATAGGATTAGATATTTCATTCCTGGAGAACCGATTAAACCTTACTGCTGACTACTTCGCCAATAATACCGAAGACTTACTATTATTTGTGACAATACCTGCGAGTTTAGGGTTTGAGTCAATTCTAAAGAATTCAGGTTCGTTAGAAAACAAAGGGTTTGAACTAGCGCTCAATTATGTGGCAATTGATCGTCCAGGTTTACGCTGGGATATTTCCGGTAATATCTCATTTCTACGAAACGAAATTACTGACTTAGGCACTAGCACGCCATTCTTTGCTAATTCAACTAGTGGACACCTGGGAGTTGAAGGAAGTTGGGTAGAAGCGGGCAACCCAATAGGAGTGTGGCGAGGTTACGATTATATCGGAATCTTCCAAAGTCAGGAAGAAATTGATAACAGCCCTTCTCGCTCTGGTGATAAGCCTGGTTATCCTCAGTACCGAGATGTAAACGGCGATGGTGACATCACTCCTGATGATTTTATTATTATGGGTGACCCTAATCCCGATTTCACCTGGGGACTTACCAGTACTCTTAATTTCAAAAACTTTGATTTCAGCTTATTCCTTCGCGGAGTACAAGGAGCGGATGTGAGAAATTTACAGCAATCAGAGATTGGGGATGGTGTACAGAAAATCAACCAAATTGCTAGTATACTCACTGACTCATGGACTCCACAAAACCCAAATGCTTCACGTCCGGTTATTGATGCTAACCGAGATTTTGCTAACTCTTACCGAGATTCCGATTATTTCATTGAAGATGGTAGCTTTATTCGGGTGCAGAATATATCATTAGGGTACACCGTACCGGTTTCTAAGTTCATTCGTAAAGCCCGGGTTTACGTGAGTGCTCAGAATCCGCTACTTTTTACAAATTATAGCGGATTTGATCCCGAAGTGAACAACCAAGGACAAAACAATCTGAATCGGGGTGATGACTACGACGCCTACCCTCGGGCTCGTACATTCACGGTCGGGGTAAATTTAGGACTTTAATCAACACAACCAGATATGAAAATTGTAATGACGAAATTCTTGAGATTAGGGCTAATGGTAGCCATGCTATTTCCGTTGGCCTGCGAAGATCTGGAAGAAAATCCGGATTTTATTACCCAAAATAATTTCTTTTCTACTGCCGAACAGTTGGAACTGGGAGTAAATGCCGTATATGATGGCATTGGCTATGGCCAGGACTGGTTCAATCACTTCTACAATCGCTATGTGTTTGAGTGCCGGGTAGGTTACCAAGTAGGCTGGGAAAAAGGGCCATTGGATTTTCAGAACGGAAACGTAGATCCGGGCGATATTTATATTGAAGCCTACTGGCGAATTTCTTATGAGAATATCAACCGGGCGAACGCTATTATTGAACGTGCTGATGAGCTAAAGGAAGAGGGAGCACCGAATACTGCTCTAATCGACCGGGTAAAAGCCGAAGCTATGTTCCTGCGGGCATTTTACTACTACAACTTAGTTCGTTATTTTGATGATGTTCCGGTTACTACTCAGCAGACCATAAGTGACCAAGATTTACCTTCTAATGAAAATGGAAAGCGCGTTGCTCTTGATCTGATGGAGGGTGATTTGAACGCTGTAGCTAATATTTTACCGGATGAGTATACTGGCGATGATGTAGGGCGGGCTACCAAGTGGGCGGCTCAAGCTTTACTAATGAAGGCGTATCTACTAGACGAAAAGTGGAACGAAGCCCGTACTACCGCCGAAACTATCGTGAATAGCGGAAACTTTGATCTTTTTGAAGACTTTGCCGATAACTTTGCCGTTGAGCACGAGAATTCGGGTGAGCGAATCTTTGAGGCTCAGGTTTCTGCTGCGGCTAATGCGCAAGAAAATAATAACCACCATGCTCACTTTGTACCCGGTGATATGCCTAACGAAATTGGTGGGGTAGGTTGGCACTGGCTTAACGGTACCCAAGCCTTCCGTATGAAGTACGATGAGAACGATAAGCGAATTCCAGGGACATTTATTAGCGAGTACCCTAGTACCCGACTGGCAGCGGATGCTGATGGAAACCATCCGGTGGTTCGTTGGAGTGCGGAGGCACCGTATAATCTTAGCCGCTTTGGAGGAATGGTTTCAGCTGATGCTGATCCTAGTAATCCGGATGAATTAGTTTTCTCTAATGGTTGGGTTGCTAAGTGGGTAGAAGTAGGTATTACTAGCTCTGACTTTACTGAGAGAAATATTGTGTACCTACGCTACGCCGATGTACTGCTTGGGCACTCTGAAGCAGCTAACGAAAGTGGCACGGGCGATGCCTACTTTGGCATCAACGCGGTACGGGAAAGAGCGGGATTAACACCATTATCTGGTTTAAGTCAGGCTCAGCTACGGGATGCTATCGTCAACGAACGAGTGCTGGAGTTTGCCTTTGAACAGGAGACTTATCCTGAGCTGAAGCGTAAAAGTACTTTCGGCGGTGAACAGGACTACCTAGGAGACTACATTCAAGAGTTTATAGACATGTACGACGTAGATAGAGTGTTAAGCCCAAAAGATTATGTATTGCCGATTCCACTCAATGAAACGCTGGGTAACCCGAATGTAACCCAAAGTTCAGTGTACTAACAATCTATTTAAATATTTTGATGGTAAAACCTGCTTTTCTGGCAGGTTTTGCTGTTTTTAGGCAGTTACCATGCTATACCTCATTAATCTATTATCTGCATTACAAAATCAGACTGGTTCCTTCTTCCTTGTCATTGGCCTAAACGCAGTTATCTTCATTTCAGCTACTAGTTGTCAATCAGAGGAAACTGAGATGAATCAGATCAAGAAGTCAGTATTTGAGCTGCTGACACCGGAGCAGACTAGAGTAGATTTCGCCAATACCGTAGAAGAAAATGATACCTTTAATATGGTTAACTTTTTCTATGTCTATAATGGAGGAGGGGTAGCCACTGGTGATCTCAACAATGACTCTTTACCAGACCTGTTCTTCACTGGAAATATGGTGCATGATTGCCTTTATCTCAATAATGGCGAATTGCACTTTACTGACATTAGTCAATCATCGGGTATTCAGTCAGCGGGATGGTCAACTGGAGTGACATTGGTTGACATTAACACAGATGGATTGCTCGATATCTACGTTTGTCGTTCCGGGAATTATTCGGCTGAAAAGCGTAAAAACCAGCTACTAATCAATAATGGAGTCAATCCTGAAACGGGTGAGCCAACCTTTACCGAATCTGCTGAAGCCTACGGAATTGCTGATACTAGCTACTCCACCCAGTCAGTTTTTTTCGACTACGATCGGGACGGTGATTTAGATATGTATTTACTCAATCATACCAACGACATTCGTAATCCTAATCAGGTTCGTCCGTTAATCAGTGATGGAACCGGGTTAGCTAATGATCGGCTTTATCGGAATAATGGTAATCAGGTATTCACTGATGTAACTGTTGAGGCAGGAATTCTTTACGATGGCTTAGGGCTAGGAGTGAGTGTCAGCGATGTAAATGAAGATGGTTGGCTCGATATCTTTGTTACCAATGATTTTATCGCTAGCGATTATCTGTATATCAATAATCAAGATGGTACGTTCATTGAAGCTGCAAAAGAACATTTTGGGCATATAAGCCACTTTAGTATGGGTCACGATGTAGCCGATTTCAATAACGATGGTCTAGCTGATTTTATCACCGTGGATATGCTGCCTCAGGATAACTACCATCGGAAAAAGATGGCTGGGCCAATGAACTACAACTTGTTCGAGTACACGCTTCAGCAAGGCTACATGCCTCAGTATATGCGAAATACAGTTCAGTTGAATCTGGGGGGCATTAATAATCAGCATCCAAAATTTGCGGAAATTGGTCAACTGCTCGGTATTAATGCAACCGACTGGAGCTGGGCACCACTGATTGCTGATTTTGATAATGACGGTCAAAAAGATGTGTTTATCACCAATGGTTACCTGCGCGACATTACTGATCTGGACTTTATTAATTATACAGCCGGAATCGGTACCTCGATTTCTCCGGATAGCCTCGACGCAATTCTGCGTGATAAGGCTCGGCAAATGCCCTCAATCCGCCTAGCTAACTTTCTATTTAAAAACCAAAAGGGACTTCAGTTCGAGAATGTCTCGGCAATCTGGGGGGTAGAGCAACCTTCGTTATCCAATGGTGCTGCTTACAGCGACTTAGATCGAGATGGCGACTTAGATCTAGTAGTAAATAATATCAATGAACCTGCTTTCATTTACGAAAATCAAACGAACGCAATTGGCACAAATAACTATTTGCAGGTTCAACTGGTAGGCAGTCATCAGAATACTCAGGGGATTGGAGCAAAGGTGGTCGTCTATTTTTTGGGTCAGCAACAAGTCATTACCCAATCAGTCACTCGAGGTTATCAATCATCGGTAGATAATGTGCTTCACTTTGGGTTGGGTGAAACCAGTATCGTAGATAGCCTTCTAGTACAGTGGCCTGATGGAAAAATGATGAGGAAAAATTCGGTAGACGCTAATCAAAGAATTACGATGGACTACCAAGAAGCCCAATTGTTAGAGAAACCTGCTTCTCCTGCCTTAAAACCTTGGTTTACTGAGATAACGGAACAGCTCAATTTGGATCATCAGCACATTGACCCGGAGTACGATGATTTTAGCCGTCAGTATTTACTACCTCACAAATTATCCCAGCAGGGACCAGGCATCGCAGTTGGTGACGTGAACGGTGATGAACGAGAGGATTTTTTTGTCGGTGGAGCTTACTCCCATTCGGGATCAATTTTCCTTCAGCAACCTGGTGGTACTTTTCGGGAGAGGAAACTAACGAACGAAGAAAAGTACGAAGAAGACTTGGGCGCGCTACTTTTTGACTATGATAATGACAAGGATCTTGATCTTTACCTCGCCAGTGGTAGTAATGAACATTACGAAAACTCAGAATATTATCAAGATCGACTTTATGAGAATGATGGAAGGGGAAATTTTACTCTTACCCAAAATGTATTACCGACACTTCGGGTTAGTTCAACCTGCGTGCGGGCTACCGATATTGATGCTGATGGCGATCTGGATTTGTTTGTGGGTGGTGGAGCTATTCCATTAAAGTATCCACTACCGCCCGACAGCTATTTACTGATAAATGAAGATGGCTCATTTTCCGATAAAACCTCAGAACTAGCCCCAGATTTACGCCGAATGGGTATAGTAAAAGACGCTCTCTGGACTGATTTTGATAATGATTCTGACCCTGACCTTATTGTTATAGGCGAGTTCATGCCAATTCAATTCTTTGAAAACGATGGTGGAAAACTGAAAAACGCTTCTTCCCAGGCAGGGCTACGATTTACGGCCGGTTGGTGGAATAGCATCAATGGCGGCGATTTCGATCAGGATGGCGATGTAGATTATATACTTGGTAATTTGGGCTTGAACACTGCCTATCAAGTATCACCCGACGAGCCGATGACTGTCTATGCTGCTGACCTAGATCAAAATGGCTTTATTGACCCGATCATCACGGCATATGTTAATCATCAAGAAATCCCTGTTTCAACCCGAGACGATTTGATCCGCCAGGTTCCTGATTTAAAAAAGAAGTTTACAGATTACGCTAGCTACGCTCAAGCAACTGTCGCGGATGTTTTAACTTCGGCTGATAAAAGCCGAGCTTATACGGCTAAGGCATTTCGTTTTGCCTCGGCTTATCTGGAAAATAAGGGAAACGGACAGTTTGCTTTATCAGATTTACCACTTCAAGCCCAGCGAGCGCCAGTGTACGGAATTCTAGTGCAGGATTTTGATCAAGATGGTTTCTTAGATGTGCTGCTTACCGGAAATGATTTTGGAACGGAAACCATTACTGGAAGGTATGATGCATCAGTTGGAACGATACTGAAGGGTAACGGAAAAGGTGAGTTTTTGGCTATTTCACCGACTGAGGGAGGCTTGCTAGTGGATGGCGACTCGCGGGGGGTAGCCATATTGCAGCAACAGGATAGAAGCATATATCTCTTTGCTAACAATGCAGACTCACTACAAGCGTGTACTACAGTTTGGCCTGACGCCGAAAACGTTATGCCTATTTCAAAAGATGTTTTAGGTGCCAGGATTACCTTTACCGATAGTTCTCAGCGAAGGCAAGAGTTTTACTACGGTAACTCCTATCTCTCTCAGTCCGGCAGGAAATTGCACCTAAACGGAAGTGAAGCTGAAATCCAACTTATTTACTTTGGGGGAAAAGAAGAGGTAATAATTCCATGATCGTCAGAAAATCATCGATAAGCCCCGAAATCACTCTACAATCTAAAACATTTCGCAGCTTTATTCGTCCAAAAGGCTAGGCTATTGTTTAGCCTTTTTTCATTTTTAAGTCAATTAAGTTATGCAAAAGATAAAATCTACGACTGTAGTTGCTATTAAGCACGGAAATCAAATTGCTATCGGTGCCGACGGACAGGCAACCATGGGTAACACGGTAGCCAAAAGTAATGTCCGAAAAATCCGAAAACTACAGAATGGTAAAATCCTTACCGGATTCGCTGGCTCTACGGCCGATGCTTTTACCTTGATTGAGCGCTTTGACGAAAAGCTTAATTCTTACGGTGGTAATATGAAGCGAGCAGCGATTGAACTGGCCAAAGACTGGCGTACTGATCGCTACCTGCGTCGTCTGGAGGCGATGATGATCGTAGCCGATGCTGCGGAAGTATTAGTTATTTCAGGAACCGGAGATGTGCTAGAGCCTGATCATAATATTGCCACCATTGGTTCGGGCAGTATGTACGCCCAGGCTGCTGCTTTGGCTTTGAAAAAACATTCCAGTAATCTTTCAGCAGAAGAGATGGTAAAAGAAAGCCTGAGCATTGCAGCGGATATCTGCATCTACACTAACCACAATATAATTGTAGAAACCCTGCAAGCTACTGAGTAAAAGAATGGCGATTCTTTATTCAGATGAATTAGTTACCCGAGTGCGAAATCGGCTCCGGCAGCCTTTGCCAGGTTGGTCGGCGCAAAGCCTTATGGCTACGGAAACCCACCGGCAGGCTCGGATGAAAATACCATCATCGGCACAGCGGGCAGGAGTACTGCTCCTACTTTATCCGGATAAACAACAGCAGTTATGTTTCCCTCTAATTCAACGGCCAACTTACAACGGAGCACACAGCGGTCAGATTGCTTTTCCCGGCGGGAAAATTGAGCCTGATGATCAGAATATAGAAGATACTGCTCTACGAGAAACTCAGGAAGAAATTGGAGTGGGAGTAACCCCCAGTCAGATTTTGGGCCGGTTATCAGATTTGTATATTCCGGTGAGCCAGATTGTAGTGACTCCAGTGGTGGCATTTGTTAAAGAAAAGCCTGTTTATACTCCCGACTCATATGAAGTAGCGGGTACTCTCGATGTTTCAGCCAGTGATTTTTTAGATCAGGCAAATCAATCCAGAAAAAAGATAAAGGTACGAAATATGACACTAGAAGTACCCGCTTACCTTATTCAAGGTCATATTATTTGGGGGGCAACAGCTATGATGCTAGCCGAATTTTTTAGTGTTTTAGAAGAGGTGAAATAAAAGTAGAGCGCATAACATGCTAACTCTCTCAGTAGTCGAGAGAATGAATCTGTACTGATGGAGCATATGCATCAACAATCGTTCGATCTTGGGTAATTCGCACCTCGCCGATGTAGTGGTACTCACTGTTATACCATATCTCGTAATAAAAATTACCCCGATGGTAAAGGTTGATCCTAAACTCTCGTTTACCCTGTCTCTCGAAGCGGGAAGCAATGAAGGTACAGCGGTTAAGAATGTAGCGACACTTTTTTTCTAGCGACAATTGCTCGAACTGGTGGTTCTTATCTTCCATAATTTCCCCTTTGGATTAGAACGAACCGACAGCCAGGAGAGTACTTTCCCTGAATGCCAAAGTGGGTTAATAATTTATTTTAATACAGAAATTACGGGAAAATTAGCAGAAATGAAAAGCTGATAGGGGAAAAAAGTATAGAAATTTACATATCGTTTTTTTTTCTGAAAAACAGTCGGTAATCTGAAAAAAATAGGCTAACCGCGAAGTTAGCCTACACCAAAACGGGAAACTATAAAGTCTAATTGCGGTCAGACCTTTCTTTACTTTTGAGTTCTTTCATCATCTTTTTCCATTCTTTCTCTTGCCGCAGGAGCTGTTCCTCCTGGCGTTTTGACATTTCTCTTACTCGTTCTTCGTAACGTTGCTGTAGCTCCTGTTGTCGCTCTTCCCAGGCCTCCATTCTCTCCTGCCAGCGTTGTAGTTGTTCGGCTTGTCTTTCTTGCATTCTCATTTGCCGTTCGTAGTTTCGCTGCTGAGCTTCCAAAGAGCGCAATTGTTGTTCTAATATCTCATCTCTAAAGGCACTAGAATCTAAGTGGGAGAGAGCTTGCTCGTATTGGCGCATCGCCTTCCTATAAACCTGCATACTGTACTCTTGCAGGGAGTCATTAAGTATGATCACTGGGGGAGCAGGCATGGCGGGTATTGCTCCTATGGCTGGCATAGGTAAGGTATCAGAAAAATGAAGATTGAAATTATGCCCCCAACCATGGGTAGAATCGATGATTATACCAATATCCTCGAGAACGTCTAAATCTACATTAACGTCGATATCTTCTAAAACATCCAGATCTATGTCAGGAAATGCAAAAACACCTCCCTGTTGTATGGAGTCAAACGGTAAAACGAGTGTTTTTGGGAGAGAGTCAAAACTCAGGATTTGCATGCCTGGTGAGGAGAATGCATAAATATTTGATAATGAATCAAACTGAAAAATATGCTGCAATGAATCTACTTCATAGCGATCATTACCTGGCGAAAAGTAGTAGCGATAAGCATTGCGTTTCGCCTTTTTACTATTTTTTGTAATTACTGTATCACTTTCTGCTGGAATTGTATCTAAAACAATACTTTCTTCTTTTAACCAGTCGGGTAAAGTGGGCTTCCACGGTGAATCTAACGACGGCGAGGTTGTTTCTGACTCTGAGCCAGGGTTTAGACCCAAAATTGCCCCAGAATAGACTGGAGAGGACATTGTTGACGATTGGGTAGCAATTGGATCAAGCCAGAAACTACTCAGTAGTACTGCAATTAGTAGAATCATGATGGTAGCCGGCATTGGCGAGGATTTACTCGTTTGGCTACCTGGTTGTAATAATCGTTCTACCCGAGCTAGTAAGCCATTTCCCGAACGGGATAATGCCAGAGCGAAAGATGAAGTACTGTCAGGAAGCGTTTCTAACTGAGTGAGAGCTTTGGCATAAACCACGGCATTGCCACAGGTAGCTACGGCCAGGTCATCGCAGCATTTTTCTCGCTCATCCCGAATGAGTTGTGAAATCCACCAGAGAGCCGGGTGATAGAATAGAATAGTTTCTACGGTAGCTTGCATCCAGTTAACTATATCATCCCAGCGGCGAATATGCGCCAGCTCATGAGCTAATATGGCCTCTAGTTGCTCAGGACTCAGTTGGGAGAAAGCACTAATCGGTAGCAGGATCACTGGCTTAAGAAATCCTACTACAAACGGAGCACGAATGCGAGGAGATACTCGGACAGATAAGCTACGACTAATTTTTAGAGTGCTGCTCAACTGACTGACTTTTTCTTGCCATTGTGCACTGATAGGTTGAGTATCGTGATGAGTCAAGCGACGTAGATAAAGAAGGTTACCAGCTCCCCGAATTAAAAAGAATAGCACTCCACTGAACCAGATTATCAGAATACCTGACAAGTGAGGGGTGAGCCAAACTTGTAGCCGACGGTTTATTTGTTGAATTATCGAGATTGAAGCAATAGAGTCGGCTACATCTGGAGTATATAGTACTATTGTAACCGGATGTTCAGAAACTTGGGAAGTATGCGTGGTAGTGGGCTGATGTACATAAAAACCAATTACCCCTAGTGCTATTATTGAGCAAAAAAGAGTACTAACAGCCGCCAAATAGCGAAGCTGAGCGAACTTACTGGGAATTAGGCTAAGTACCAAACGTAATCCTAGAGCGAGCAGAGTGATAACCCACAGGCTATGTACTAATGTCCAGCCAATGGTTTGTATCCAAGGTTCGGGTAACCAATTCATGATTTTCCTCCTTCCAATTTTTCAATGAGTGCTTTAATTTGATCTAGTTCTTCCTGGGATGTTTTACGATGACCTAGTGCCTGTAAAACCATACGAGCTGCTGAACCACCAAAGGCAGTTTCTAGTAGACGGTCAACCAGTAATTTCTGGGTTTTCTCCTGAGGGACATTGGTAGCATAGATGTGGCTTTTAGCCGATTCATCGCGAACCAATAAACCTTTCTGAACCATATTCTGCATGTTTTTGAGGGTAGTGGTATAACCAATATCGCGTTGCTGGGCAAGTTCATTGTGAACTGAGCGAACAGTGGTAGGGCCTAATCGCCAAACTACCTGGAGTATTTCCAGTTCAGCTTCAGTGGGTTTTGGGGTATTCTTCATGACTTACGAAATTTATCGTACTACAAGTATATACGATAGTTATCGTAGTTGCAAAACTATCTACGATTTTTTTCGTAGATTGATTATTATTTAAGTTAGATCTGGTTTGTAGAAGCTTGCTTCAGCAAGCTTTAGTGTCGTTCTAAAAAGGCAATGAGATTACTAGCCTCATCTTTCGCCGAAATAGCAGTAAGGTGTGGAAAATCAGAAAACTCCTGGGCATTGTGGTTCATACTTCGGATATCAGAAGAGTCTTGGGTGTTGAATATCCAGAGGGCAATGAAGTTTTGATTGCCTTGTTGCAGTTTGGCACCAACTAGTGTAAAGCCAGTACTACCTTCTACTTTTTGAGCCGCCATATTCGTTGGTATCACTTCTTTTGATAGATTAAAACTAACTGATTGAATCTGATAATCGGTAGGCTCAATAATTTTAGAAGTATCGAAGGGTTGGCAAGCCAAGAAAAGTAGTATAGTTGGGGCAAAGATCAAATAACGCATGTAACGGTGGTTAGTAAAGGTTTGCTTAGTAAACGTGTAAAGTAGACAGCATGTTATTTGGCGAAATTTACCGATTCATTACACAAGTTTAAATTTAAATATTTAAAATTGTATTTTTAGAATATTAAATCCATTGATTCTGACAATGAGCCCATTATTTGAGTTGTAAGATAGGTGTTGTTGGCTTTCTTACTTTAATGTTTTCTAGTTATGAGACTAATGACTAGCGAGGGGGTATCGGTAGGTTTAAAATAATGTCCTAATTTAGTGGATAACCAAACCAAAGATCCGTGTATCTACCCAGTTATCAACTCTTTCTACTTCTACTAGTAGTTAGTCTACTAGAAGCTAGCAAAGGCTTTGCCCAAGCACGCTACTTGGATAGCCTTTTTTCGGTGCAAATAGAAACATTTACCTATGCTGAAAAACCAGACGAATCGCTTGAGTTAGACTTGTATCTTCCCCAAAACGATCGGGAAAAGTTACGACCGCTTTTGTTGTACGTACACGGCGGAGGATTCTCTGGAGGGCAACGAAATGGCGACCGAACTAACCAGTTTTGTCAGCGGCTTGCCAAAAAAGGCTATGCGGTAGCTACGATGAGTTACACGCTTACTATGAAAGGACAATCCTTTAGTTGTGATCAACCTACCCCTAATAAGATTAATACATTTCGGGTAGCTGCAAATGATATTGCCCGGGCTACCCGATTCTTAGCGGAGCGTAGTGAAGAGTTTGGGGTTAATGCCAATCAGATTGTGCTAGCTGGTAGCAGTGCTGGAGCCGAAGCGGTACTTCACGCGGCGTACTGGCGTGACACTTGGGTGGCTGATGGTCAAGAATTATTGCCGGAAGACTTTAGTTATGCCGGGGTGATTAGCATGGCAGGAGCTTTGGTTTCACTGGATTGGGTTACAGAAGAATCGGCGATACCTACTCAATTTTTCCACGGTACTTGCGATAATTTAGTGCCCTACGGAGAAGCTCCTCACCATTACTGTAGTGTAGGGGAACCGGGCTACATGCCGTTATACGGAGCCGAGGTCATCTCTGCGAAACTCCGGGAGTTAGGTAAGCCCTATTATCTGTACACAGTGTGTCAGGGGCGCCACGAATGGGCCGGAAGACCACTATCCACCAATGTAGCCGAAATCACTGACTTTCTCTACCATGATGTTCTAAACCAGGAAAGACGGCAGTTGCACACTATACAAGCTTCAGAAGGCGAAAGTTGCTCCGATTACCCTCAGTTTAATTATTGTGAAAGTAACTAGTGTTATGGTGTTTATGTGTTAGCGTTTTAGATTTTAGTGTCTCAAGTTCAGTGTAAATTCAGAACTTTACGCCCAATACCATAACACCATAATGCGCTAAGTCATGATAGTAGTAATCGGGGCGTTATTTCCGGTTTTTGCGGTGGTGGTAATTGGCTTTATTCTCAAGCGAATGGAGTTTCCGGGGGATGCTTTCTGGCCGTACTCCGACCGACTGACTTACTTTGTGCTATTTCCAGCACTGCTAATTAACAAGCTTGCTGTTGCCAACCTTGACCGCCCCGAGCTGCTACCGATGATGGGAGTGCTGTTTGCTGCTATTTTGACGATTTCAGTCCTGATTTGGTCTGTAAAACCATTGATAAGTTGGGACAATGCCAGTCACACTTCAGTGTTGCAAGGCAGCATTCGACCGAATACCTACATTGGTTTAGCTGGAGCTTCGGCTTTATTTGGGACAGACGGACTAGCTCTAACGGCAATTGCTTTGGCGAGTGTCATTCCTCTGGTTAATGTGATTAGTGTGCTGGGATTTGCTCAGTGGGTACCCAGCAATTCACCTAGCCCCGCCCGGGTTCTGCGGAGTATCTTAACTAATCCGCTGATTGTTGCTTGTGCGGTAGGGTTAACGATCAACTTCAGTGGTTTAGGACTTCCTTCGGCGTTTACTTCACTAACTGACGTAATTGGTCGGGCAGCTTTACCTATGGGTTTATTATCAGTGGGAGCAGGGTTACAAGTACGAGCTTTAGGAAAATACTGGGGAGCACTAACATTGAGTAGCCTGTTGAAATTAGTGGGGCTTCCTTTACTCGCTTACGCTTTAGGCTCATATTTCTCACTTGAAGGGCTACCCTTAGCAATTGTAGTGCTATACGCTTGTTTGCCCTGTTCAGTTTCTTCGTATACCTTAGCGGCAGAACTAGGGGGCGATAAAATATTAGTCGCCGCAATTATCACTATTCAAACTCTATTAGCCATGCTTAGCATTCCATTGCTGTTGGGGGTCACGGTTTTGTAGCAATAAGTATCATCCAAAAACATTCATGTGGAAGCTAGTGTACGCTACTGAGCAAAAGCGTTCAGTATCGGACAATAGCTTACTGCGAAAACCGCTTGTATCGGTAATAACAGCCTGTCTTGGTTTTGGCATACTATTCTCAATATAATGGATAGTGAATAATGATTAATGAAGAACGAAATCCTCAACCATTAGTCATTAATCATTTATCATCAATCATCAGCCATTATGCTCAAGAACTACATTCGGATTGCCATCCGCAACCTCTTTAAAAACCGAGTCTATTCTTTCATTAACATTTTTGGTCTATCCATTGGTCTGACTTGCAGTATACTGATTCTGCTCTGGGTGCAGGACGAAATGTCGTTTGATACATTTCACCCGAAATCTGATCGCTTGTATCAGGTTTGGTTGCAAGCCCGCTGGGAAGAGGAAATGGGAACTCAAAAAGCACTACCCCTGCCTACTTACGAAGCCTTGAAAACGGCTGATAGTCACATTCAACGGGTTGCAGTGGCTGATTGGGGCAGCAATCACCTGCTAACCGTGAGTGAAAATCCGATTATCAAGAAGGCGTACTTTGCTAGTGAAGAGTTTCTCGCCATGTTTGAATTCCCAATGGTGCAAGGTGGCGACCGGGAGAGTTTACTAGACGATCCTTCATCTATTGTAATTACCGAATCTACTGCTCGGGCTTTGTTTGATCGGGAAGACCCGATTGGGAAGGTGGTTCGGGTAGACGATAAACACGAACTACAAGTAACTGCCGTTTTGGAAGATATTCCGGCTAACTCTTCCTTTGAGTTTGACGCTTTACTGCCGTGGAAGCTAAATGAGCAAACTGATTTCATTAAAAACAATCAAGATAATTGGGATAATCACTCATTTCAGGTATTTGCCGAACTGACTGAAGCAACTCACGAAGATGAAGTAAATAGTAGCATTCGGGACATTGTGCACGAGAATGGAAAGATGGACTTCAAACGGGAAATATTCTTATATCCTCTAGAACGCTGGCGATTACATTCCAGCTTTGAGGATGGGGTAGAAGAAGGGGGAATGATCGAATACGTCCAGTTATTTACCATCATCGCGATTTTCATTTTAGTAATTGCCTGCATTAACTTCATGAACCTGGCTACTGCTCGTTCGGAAGGGCGGGCTCAAGAGGTAGGAGTTCGTAAGAGTGTAGGTTCAAGTCGTCGGGAGCTCATTCTGCAATTCATGGGTGAGGCTATTTTTATCTCGGTACTAGCTTTCTTGATTGCAGTTCTTTTCACCGAACTAGCTCTGCCTTACTATAACGATCTAGTCAATAAACAGCTTTCTATCAATTTTTCTTCCTGGCAATTTTGGTTAGGTAGTCTAACAGTTGTGCTGGCAACCGGGCTTATTGCCGGAAGCTATCCTGCTTTATACTTATCATCTTTTCAACCCGCCCGGGTGCTGAAGGGAACACTAAAAGCCGGAAAAGGAGCTAGCACTCCCCGAAAAGTACTGGTTACGCTACAGTTTGGATTTGCTATGTTGCTAATTATCGGGGCGATTGTCATTTATCAGCAAATCCAGTTAGTACAAGATCGGGAACTGGGTTATCAGCAGGAGAACCTAATTTTTGTAAACGGGAATGAGGAGCTGAAAGAAAACTACAAAGTACTAAAAAACGAGCTGTTGCAATCAGGACAGGTCACCGCCATGACCCGCTCTAATAGTCCAATTACTAATATCTACTCTAATAACTTCTTAGGTTGGCCTGGTAAACCTGAAGAGCAGCGGGTGATCTTTACTACGATTGTAGCGGGTTACGACTACACCAAAACCATGGGGATTAAAGTGCTGGAAGGCCGGGATTTTTCCGAAGATTTTGCCAGTGATACGGCTGCTATTCTGGTCAATAAAGCAGCAATGGATATTATGCAATTGGATGAACCTATTGGTACTGAGCTTGATCTGTGGGGCGAGAATCGCACATTGATTGGTATTGTGGATGATGTGCTGATGGGTTCACCCTACCAACCTGTAAGCCCAATGTTTATGATTATGGATGATTGGGGAAGTGGTTACACGCTACGCTTAGCTGAAAGCGATAATCTGTCGGGTCAATTAGCTCAGGTAGAAGATATATTTAATAAGCATAATCCAGCTTATCCTTTTGAGTACGAATTTGCGGATGTAGAATTCCAGGATAAGTACGAGACGATTAACCTGACCAAAAGTTTAGCCAATCTATTTACCATTCTGGCATTGCTCATTACCGGGTTAGGTTTATTTGGTTTAGCTTCCTACACCGCCGAGCAGCGTACCAAAGAAATTGGTATCCGTAAAGTGTTAGGTGCTTCTGTTCCTAGCATTATTGCACTCATGTCCAAAGATTTTTCTCGTCTAGTAATTATCGCTTTTGTCATCGCTGCCCCATTGGCCTGGTGGGCACTGAATGAGTATCTCGAACGATATACTATTCGTACTGATGTACACTGGTGGATTTTCCCACTGACTGGAATTGCTGCCTTAGTTTTTGCATTGGCCTTCGTTACCATCCAAGCTCTAAGAGCTGCTCGAACCAATCCTTCTAAAGCCTTGCGGAGTGAATAACTAATGTAAATTTGTCTATAAGTTTTTTAACTTAGCCAGCTCTTCCTGAAAACCTCCTGACAAAATAGGAAAGCGGCACCAGGAACGAGGGTCAACGTTAAAGTCATCCATATGAAAAGAAGGGGCGATGCGTTCTCGCTTCCACTGGTTGCGCGACCATAACCGAAAGAACTTGGTGATATAGGTTTTTAGCAACTCACTTTCTACTACTTCTGCTTTCTTCATAATTTGATAAACCTTGGTAGGGTTATGACGGTCGCGGATAGCTAAGCGCTCGATTTCTACCAAGATAGGGTAGGGCATCAGGTCGGCTTCATCGGTCTGGATTTGTTCTAGTGGGCGCAGTTCAGCTGAAGGGCTTAGGCAGTTCACGGGATGCAATCCGGGGTAATCCAGATGGTCTTCCGCCCAGTGAAGCCACTGGATAAGAAAGTGTTTATCAACCCCGGCAATTGGGGCAATACTACCGCTGGTATCGCCATCCATAGTAGTGTAGCCTACGTCGCCTTCGCTGCGATTAGAAGTGGTCAATAGCAAAGCATTATGGATATTAGCCAGCATCCAAATAGCAGGGTTTCTCGCTCGTGCCTGTACATTTTGCAGCGTAATATCATCCTGTTCCCACGTCAGATTTTGCCGAAGGGCTTCTTCTATTTTTTGAGTGTATCCACCAACTTCATCATCAATTTTCCACTCGTGGAAGGTGGCTCCAATGGAGTCAGCCAGCGTTTGAGCGGCCTTCAGGGTATTCTCCGAAGAATTTACCGTACCCTGATAAGCTGTAATGAGTAGATGGTTGGCTAGGTGACGAAACGTAATTTGCTCGTCTAGCCCTTCTAATTCGTTAAACAGCTTAGTCATACCCAGCTTCTGTAGAAATGTGGACAGCCCCAACTCGCGAACACCACGGCGGATCATTTCCGAAACTAGTACGGCACAACTGGAAGAATCCGCTCCACCACTTAGCGAGAGTACAAACCCTCTCGAGTGACTTTTTCTTAGATAATCAAACAGCGCTAGACTCTCTGCTTTCACGAATTCTACTTCTTTATCGTAGTCGTCAGTGACTGAGGCCAATTCAGAATTGCTCTCGTTTGAGAAATCGATCTCACAAGAAAGAAAATTTATATCCTGGAATGATAGGCGGTCATTTTTCTTCAGTAGCTTGCCACATTGGGCGATCAAAATTTCACCATCGTAGACCATCCGCCCGGCTTCATTACCTAGTAAATTGGTAAATACGTAAGCACAGTCAAAGTCAGCAGAACCACCCACTACCAAATACTCCCGTATTCGGGTTTTGCCGAATGCGAAGTGGCTGGCACTTGGATTCAGAATTAAATCTACCTGTCGGGTTTTATGAATCCAGCCAGGTCGTAAACCCTCCCGCCAGGCATCTTCACAAATCTCAAAAGCCACCCGAATGCCGTTTACATCGTACACCAGGTCACCAAAATCGTAGATATGTCCCTCAATCTCAATTTCTCCCTGTTGGTAAGCAGGCCAGGGCGTAAACCAGCGTGGCTCGTAGTGTACACCGTCGTTTGCTAGAAACTGTTTAGCAGTAAATCCTAAAATTTTCTGATTATGAATTAGACAGGCGGTATCGTAACGATGGTTTTGGTAAATAATAGGTAAACTTACTGCTACCGTAATATCCTGACAAGCCGCTACAATCTTGGGTAGAATTTCTAAGGCTTTTTCATAAATCCAGTCACTCAGAAACAAATCTTCACAGCCGTATCCGGTGACGCATAACTCTGGTAAGCATACAATATCTACTGATTGCTCCCGAGCCGTCTCAATGGCATGTAGAATACGAGCTAGATTACCATCCCAATCAATTGGAGTTTGATTTAAGGTTACTCCGGCTACGGTAAGCTTCATAAATGCGGAAAATAGAGTGATAACAAATGAGAAAACCTACTCAAATTCAGGTTCTAGTTCCTGAATAGCCTTTTCAGAAGCACGTTGCTCGGCTTTCTTTTTACTATAACCACTTCCTTGGCAGATAGGTTTTTCGTTTAGGAACAATTGAGCAATAAACTCCCGCTGGTGGCTAGTTCCTCGGGTATCCACAATCTCAAAGCGTATCTGATGATTATTTTTCTGTGCCCACTCAATAATCATACTTTTGAAGTTGGTATTGTTCTTCACAATATCCGTCAGATCAAAGTGAGGTATCAGAATTCGATGCAGCACGAACCGACGACAGAAGGAAAAACCGTGGTCAAGATAAACAGCTCCGACTAAAGCCTCCAATGTGTTACCATTAATTGATTTGTGAGCACGATACCCTCCCCGATGTGAACTATCGTATTCTACCAACTGGTCAACCCCTATCTTACGAGCGACACTATTGAGTGATTCTCGATTTACAATTCTAGCCCGGATTTCGGTGAGAAAGCCTTCGTCTCGAAAAGGAAACTTCTTAAATAAATATTCGGCTACTACGGTTGATAGCACTGCATCGCCCAAATACTCTAAACGCTCGTTAGACTCTTTGAGACCATAACGATTACGCTTAGCCACCGAGACATGCTTAAACGCCAAACGATATAAACCCAGATTCGCCGGGGGACGCCCCACCATTTGATGCACCCGACGAGAAACCTTTCGGTCTTTAGTATCAGGAATAAAAAGACTGGCTAGTGGCGGAACAGCCAGAAGTAGAATACGAAATAAAGAAGTGAGACGACCAACCAATAAACCGACTACATTTAATCTTCAAATTTGCGAAAGATCATTGAGGTATTGTGCCCACCAAACCCAAAAGTATTGCTTATAGCTGTAACTATTTGTCGCTCCTGTGCTTGGTTGAAGGTTAGGTTTAACCGACTGTCTATTTTTTCGTCGTCGGTAAAATGGTTGATAGTAGGGGGAATCAGGTTGTGATTAATAGCTAGGATACACGCAATGGCTTCGATACCTCCAGCGGCTCCTAATAAGTGTCCGGTCATGGACTTAGTGGAGCTGACACTCAAATTGAACGCATGTTCGCCAAAGACGTCGATGATGGCATTTACTTCGCTAATGTCACCGAGAGGAGTAGATGTTCCGTGAACGTTGATGTAGTCGACTGATTCGGGAGGGACACCTGCATCTTCCAGGGCATTCTGCATTACTAGTTTTACCCCCACTCCTTCAGGGTGAGGAGCTGTAATATGATAAGCATCAGCCGACATACCGTTGCCCAGAATTTCGGCGTAAATTTTTGCGCCTCGAGCCTGAGCATGTTCTAATTCTTCTAGAATTAGCGCCCCAGCACCTTCCCCTAACACGAATCCTTCCCGATCTTTGTCAAAGGGGCGAGAAGCTGTTTCTGGTGAATCATTTCGCTCCGAAAGAGCTTTCATGGCTCCAAATCCACCTACACCCGCTTCGCAAACTGCCGCTTCCGAACCTCCGGAAATAATAACGTCTGCTTTTCCTAATTTAATGTAAGTGTAAGCATCTATTAGTGCATGAGTAGCCGAGGCGCAGGCTGAGACTGTAGAAAAGTTGGGTCCCCGGAAACCGTATTTGATCGAGATATGCCCCGGGGTAATATCTACAATCATCTTAGGAATGAAGAATGGGTTGAAGCGAGGGGTGCCATCACCTTGGGCGAATTGCATCACTTCTTGCTGGAAGGTAATTAGCCCACCTATACCTGAACCCCAAATAACTCCTACCCGATCAGGGTTGAATGTATCTTGGGTTAAACCAGCATCCTGCACAGCTTCATCAGCCGCTACCATAGCGTATTGGGCACAAGGATCTAGCTTGCGAGCCTCTTTACGGTCAAAATGATCAGTGGCAACAAAGTTTTTAAGTTCGCAGGCAAATTTGGTTTTGAATTTTTCGGTATCAAAGTGGGTAATAGCAGCTGATCCACTTACTCCCTGCGATAATCCTTGCCAATAGTCGGCTACTGAATTACCAATGGGAGTAAGTGCGCCCAATCCCGTTACAACAACTCTCCGAGACTTCATACTAAAGGGAAAAATGATCTACTAATTTACGTTCTCTTCGAGGTAGGAAATAGCTTGACCTACCGTTGAGATATTCTCTGCTTGATCATCTGGAATAGAAATATTAAATTCTTTTTCGAACTCCATGATTAGCTCGACAGTGTCTAAAGAATCAGCGCCTAGATCGTTAGTGAAACTAGCATCTGGAGTAACTTCAGACTCCTCCACTCCTAACTTATCAATAATGATTCCTTTAACTTTTTGTGCGATTTCAGACATATTGGTTGCATTTATAGTTAACGGCGCAAAGAAAGAGATTTAATGTAATAATGTCAAACTAAAGTTTTTCAATCTTTTTTTTGTCACTGAGTGAGAACTTGAAAAATTTAACCCTAGTTTCGCAATTTACTGAGCCTAAGACGCAATTTTGTATACCCACTTAGATACCGACTTTCAGTATGACTTTACTTTATTTGGACTTGGTTCCGAATCCAAAGAGTATAAGTTGGCTTGGGCATTAAACCAAAGTTGCTATTGCCATTTCAAGAAACAACCTGATATTACACTGAATACTGACCTTGATTCAGAAGCGTTATTCTCGCACTTCTGTTTTCAGAAGGGAAGGCAAATCTGGCGATTGTTGAAGAATCTCGCTTGGATAGAAAGAGAGGAAAACACATTTTTGCTGCCTGAATTGAACCAGTGGGATTTTTTGCTCTTGCTACATGATCCTGGTGCTCACATATGTCTAGATCAATTACATCAAAGCTTGAAAAGTATTCCTGATATCAATAGCTTTTCACAAATTTCGGTAGATTTACTCCCAAATAAAGATAACCTATTATTCTAAATATGGATCATTTACCTTCTAACAAAACGAAGATTGTAGCCACACTGGGTCCGGCAACCAATACTAAAGAAATGCTTATTGAGTTGGTAAAAGCCGGAGTTGGAGTCTTTCGACTCAACTTTTCCCACGGCAATCATGCGGGGCATGAGCAAGTGATAAAATATATTCGGGAAGTAAATGAGGAACTAGGGACGAATGTCTGCATCTTACAAGACTTGCAAGGGCCGAAAATTCGGATTGGCGAAGTAGAAAACGGTGAGGTAGAAATTACCCCTGGGCAAGCCTTAACTATCACCTCGAGGACCATGACGGGCACTGCCAATAAGGTGAGTACTACCTATACCTCACTTCCTACCGATGTAGAAATTGGAGATACTATTCTAGTTGACGATGGTAAAATTGAATTGAGAGTTACGGATATCTCAGGAGATGAGGTGAAAACCACTGTGATATATGGAGGAGGGTTAAAGTCTAGAAAGGGTATGAACTTGCCTGATACTAAGATTTCTGCTCCTTCACTTACTGAGAAGGATGAAAAAGACCTACACTTTGGGTTAGAACAGGATGTAGACTGGATTGCACTGTCGTTTGTTCGTAAGGCTAGCGATATCTATGATTTGAAGGATATCATTGCATCTAAAGGTAAAGAAACCAAAGTAGTTGCTAAAATTGAGAAACCCGAAGCCTTACGAAACATTGATGAGATTATTAAAGCAACCGATGGATTGATGGTAGCTCGGGGTGACTTGGGAGTAGAAATTGCGATGGAAGATGTGCCGATGGAGCAGAAGATGATGGTAGAGAAATGCAATGCAGCGGCCAAACCCGTAATTATTGCTACCCAAATGATGGAAAGCATGATTGAAAACCCACGACCTACTCGGGCAGAGACGAATGATGTAGCCAATGCGGTGTTAGATGGAGCGGATGCTATCATGCTTTCGGCGGAGACTGCTTCGGGTAAGTATCCGATACAAACTGTAAAAAGTATGGTACGAACCATTCTGGCAGTAGAAAAGCAAAGCGATGAGGTATACGACAAACTGTCACATATTTCTCCCGATTCACCTACCTTCTACAATGATAATTTAGTTCGCACTGCTTGCCGTTTGAGTAAAGAAGTACAAGCTGCCGCAATCATTGGGATGACCAAGTCGGGCTACACTGGGTTCAGAATTGCGGGTCATCGCCCTAAAGCCAATATTTACATTTTTACTGCTAATCGACGCCTCTTAAATATCATTAATCTCTATTGGGGACTTCGGGGGTTTTACTACGATGGAACCCGTTCTACCGATGAGACCTTTGATGATCTGGAGAAGATTTTGCGAAATAAGGGTATGCTGCACCACGGCGATACCTATATCAGTACGGCAAGTATGCCGCTGCACTGGGAAGACCGAACCAACATGGTGAAAATTCAAGTAGTAAAATAATGAATGATGCCTACGCAGCGCGGACTAATGAGTAATGACTGATGAATAGTGCTTGTATAGACATTCTATTATTATTCATCATTAATTGAGATGAACCTGACCAACAACCTTTACACTAGCTCGCTAGCGCTACTGACTGATTTCTATCAGATTACAATGGCCTACGGTTATTGGAAAACTGGAATTGCCGAGAAGACTGGGGTATTTAACCTATTTTTTCGAAAAAGCCCGTTCAATGGTGGGTTTGCCGTAAACTGCGGGTTATCCTACGTGATAGACTTGCTGAAAAGCTTTCAGTTCACCGACACCGACTTGAGTTACCTGTCAACACTGGAGGGGCCAGATGGTGAGCTGATGTTCGAGCCTGAGTTTTTGGATTACCTCCAACAACTAAAGTTCACTTGCGATGTAGATGCTATACCTGAGGGTAAAGTAGTGTTTCCCCATGAACCACTTATTCGGGTAAAGGGACCAATCTTACAGTGTCAGTTAATAGAGTCTCCTTTACTCAATATTATCAATTACCAAACGCTTATTGCTACTAAAGCAGCTCGCATTCACGTAGCAGCTAAGGGTGAGCCAGTGTTAGAATTTGGCTTACGTCGGGCTCAAGGGATTGACGGAGCATTAGCGGCCAGCCGGGCAGCTTATATTGGTGGATGTACCTCTACCTCTAATGTTTTGGCGGGAAAACTCTTCGGAATACCCGTGAGTGGTACTCATGCTCATAGTTGGATTATGGCTTTTGATGATGAGTTGAGTGCATTTAAAGCTTATGCCGAAGCTATGCCCAACAACTGCATACTTTTAGTAGATACCTACGATACGCTGGAGGGTGTGAAAAAAGCGATTGAAGTTGGAAAAATACTAAGAAGTAAAAGTAAGCAACTACTGGGAGTACGAATAGATTCGGGTGACCTGGCGTACTTTAGTATTGAAGCTAGAAAACTGTTAGATGAAGCCGGGTTTGTTGATGCTAAAATTGTTGCTAGCAATGATTTGGATGAAAACATCATTAGCAGCTTGCGAACGCAGGATGCTAAAATAGATGTATGGGGTATTGGGACTAAATTGGTCACCGCTTACGATCAGCCCGCTTTAGGAGCAGTGTATAAATTAGCAGCGCTAAAAGAAGGTGATAATTGGAAATACAAGATCAAACTATCAGAGCAGGCAATTAAGGTAAATAACCCGGGTATTCAGCAAGTGAGGCGGTTTTTTAACCAGAAAAATGGCAAGAGACAACTAGTTGCGGATATGCTTTACGATACATTGCAGCCACTGGGAGAAAAACACAAAATTATTGACCCTTTGGATATTACCCGGCGAAAAGTCATTCACTCGAATGAGGCCAACTATGAAGAGCTATTAATTTCAGTATTTCAAAAGGGCGAAGCAGTGTATGAATCTCCAGAAATAGAATCTATCCGAAAAACAACGCTAGATAGTCTGACCGAATTGCCTTCTGGTGTAAAACGATTTATTAACCCGCATAGCTACCCCGTTGGTTTGGAGGAAAAACTGTTCGCTACGAAGACGGATTTAATTCTGAAGTTAAGGAATTTGGCTTAATAAGGACTGAGAGCGTGGTGCCGGTCGATTGGGGTTAATACTGCCTGTATTTTACTCCTTGCGCCACGCGCCTAGCCACGCCATGGTAGTACCAAGCCCTTATATCTTCTTTAGTCAGCTACTAAAAATTCTACATTTCCTACTGACACGTCAATATCGAATGATAGAATATTGCTGGCGTTTTCTTGGTAGAATTTGTTAACAAAGGTATTTTTCTCAATTTTCCTAAATGAGCTAGGCATTTTGACCCGACAGAGAGGTGAATCACTCAGTCGAATAATGATAGGGGTCTCTATCTCCGCGAAAGATACTGAAAGACTGCCTGCACCAATGCTGGCTTGTACCTTACTATGTTCTGATAAATTATCGGAAAAATGCATCATTAATTTGCCAAAACCCACATCAGCTATTACGTTTCGGGCTCGCGTCAAATTTAAGCGATTTAGTTTCAGGGTACCCAAATCTACGCTAGTGTAAAAAGTATCCATTACTACCTCATTAGGCTGATGTGTAGCATACCCAATTTGTAGCGATGCACTTCCGGTATTTACCTTTAAGTTCTCTATTGCTAAGCCCGAGAGGTCTACGGCGGAGCTTCCCATTCCGTAGTGTAATGATAAATCGTAAGCAGTTTTCTTAGCTAAATAAATATACCAAGGCTCTTTCACCAGCCCACTCTCCTCTGAAAAGCTGCTAAACATGCGGTCAGAAATACTGGAGCTTAAATCAGTAGAATTACTGCTTTGGAAATCAAGCATAACATTTTGGGTGTTATCACCTAATGTAGCTTGAGAGACTGGGTGAAACTGAGGCGATTGAGGGTAGCCGTAAACACTTACGGCATGATCTTTAGATGTAGCGTGAATACGACAGTCTACAGTAGTTGCATTAACACTTAGTCTCACTTTCTCTTTCCCATCTACCTGAGTTACGTGATAATGTTGCTTATTCTGTGCCCAGCTTCCGTGATCAACTAGCGCAAGAAGTGCAAAAATTACCAAAAAAGCATATAATCTCATGTTGACTTAGTACGATAGTCAACTAAGAAAAGTTATAAATATTCCTGATTTCGGGGAAAATTGTAAAGATTAAAGCAAAAATAGCGTTTAAAGAAAAAAATAATTGTTAATTAAAAGAACTCCTTCATTCGTTCAAAGAAACTTTTGTCACCTTTACCTGGCTGAGGCTGGAAATTGGGCGAGTTTCGAAGGTTTTCCAATATCTTTTTCTCTTCAGATGATAGACTTCTGGGAGTCCAAACGTTAACATGAATAAGTTGATCGCCTTTTCCGTAACCGTTAATATCCTGAATACCTTTGCCGCGCAAACGCAAAATTTTGCCACTTTGTGTACCTTGATCAATTTTGATCTTCACCTTACCATCAATGGTGGGTACTTCCACGGAAGTGCCCAGCGCGGCGTCTACAAAGCTTATATGGAGGTCGTAAACGATGTTAGTTCCATCCCGTTTTAGTTCTTCATCCTCTTTTTCTTCAATAACGATGAGTAGATCGCCGGGTACGCCACCTCGTTTAGGAACATTTCCTTTTCCTGACATAGAAAGTTGCATACCTTCCCCAACACCTTCGGGAATTTTTACAGTGATTACCTCCTCTTCTAGGTTGCGGCCCTCCCCTCGACAAGTGCCACAACGCTCGTCTACAATCTTACCTTCACCTCCACAATTAGGACAGGTATTAGTAGATACCATCTGACCGAGCATAGTATTGACTACTTTTCGGGTCTGACCACTACCATTGCAGGTAGGGCAGGTTCTTAGAGCAGTACCATTTTCGGCACCATTGCCACCACAGGTATCACAGGTAGTGTACCGCTTTACTTTGATTTTCTTCTCAACTCCGTGGGCAATTTCATCTAGCGTAAGCTTCAGCTTGATGCGTAGGTTAGAACCTCGTCGCTGACGAGAAGAACGCCCTCCGCCACCGAAGAAGCTCTCGAAGGGGCTACCGCTACCACCGAAAATATCGCCGAATTGGGAGAAGATATCATCCATGGACATACCACCGCCACCAAAGCCGCCCGTCCCACCACGCATACCATCGTGACCGAATTGGTCGTAACGTTGACGTTTTTCGGGATCGCCCAGCACTTCATAAGCCTCAGCCGCTTCTTTAAATTGATCCTCTGCTTCGGGGTTATCCGGGTTTTTATCCGGGTGAAATTTTATTGCAGTTTTGCGGTACGCTTTCTTAATTTCTTCAGGGGTTGCATCGCGGGATACACCCAGAATTTCGTAGTAATCTCTTCTTGCCATAATATTAAGATCCAATCACAACCTTGGCGTAACGCAGTACTTTTTCTCCCAGAAAGTAGCCACTTTCAATCACATCAACTACCTTACCTTTCAATTCCTCACTGGGCGCGGGGGTTTGAACAACTGCTTCGTGGTATTCGCTATCGAAATCACTGCCCTGCGCTACATCCATCCGGGTTAATCCCTTCTGTTCCAAGATCTTTATCATCTTCTGATGTACCAGTTGTATGCCTTCGTACATTGGAGCTACTGCTTCGTTTTCTTTAAAGATATCTAGCGAACGCTCAAAGTCGTCAATTACTGGCAGTAGTGCTGACATAATGTCTCCGCTAGCAGTTTTCACCAACTCCAGCCGTTCTTTAGAAGTACGCCGACGGTAATTCTCAAATTCAGCGTACAGACGCAGGTATTTATCTTTGGCTTCGGTCAGGGCAACACTCACATTGACTTCTTCTGTCTCTTGTTCCTTCTCTTCTTTTTCTTCTTCTAACTCTTCAAATGGATTGGCTGAGTTTTTTACTTCATTTTCCTCAGCGATGTCACGCTCAACTTCTTCGTTGGCAGTTTTATCTTCAGTCATAGGGTCTTGCGGGTTTTGGTTCTTCTTATCTACCATTGTTTAAAACTTTTGGTTCAAGAACATCCACCAAGTGGCAACTTTTTTGCCAAGCTCATTTTTATGTCAGATTGGCAGAACTAGGCGTGCAACGTTTGCCAGATTAAATCTTTTAGTTCGGTGATTTGGTAGTTCTGAGCCGAAGAAATGAATAGGAAAGGAATTGGTACGTCTATTTCTGCTTGAATAGCTTCCCGTAGCTCTTGATCTAGCAGGTCGGCTTTAGAGATTGCCAATAAGCGCTTTTTGTCCATCATCTCCGGATTATAGGCTTCTAATTCGTTCAGTAGCGTTTGGTATTCTTGGTTGATATCATCAGCGTCCGCCGGAATTACAAATAGCAGTATAGAGTTTCGCTCGATATGGCGAAGAAAACGAGTACCTAGTCCGCGACCTTCAGCTGCCCCCTCGATAATTCCAGGGATATCCGCCACTATGAACGACTGAAAGTCTCGGTATTCTACTACTCCTAAATTAGGTGTGAGCGTAGTGAACGGGTAATCGGCAATTTCGGGTTTTGCCGCTGAGATAACCGATAGTAAGGTGGATTTTCCAGCATTCGGAAAACCAATCAGACCGACATCAGCTAAAACTTTTAACTCTAAGATGAACCAAGCCTCTTTGGCAGGCTCACCCGGTTGGGCATAATGAGGAGACTGATTAGTAGAAGATTTAAAATGATCATTTCCTAGGCCTCCGCGACCGCCTTCCAGAATGATGACTTCCTGACCATTTTCAGTAATTTCAGCTACTACTTCCTCGGATTCATCAAGACGGACAATAGTTCCTAGTGGAACGTCCAGTACTATATCTTCACCCTGAGCCCCAGATTTGCGGGATGGCCCACCACCTTCGCCTTTCTTAGCCATTACATGCTTGCGGTACTTCAGGTGAAGTAGTGTCCAGAGCTGGGTATTGCCTCGTAGGATGATGTGACCGCCTCGCCCGCCATCTCCACCGTCAGGGCCACCCTTGGGAACAAACTTTTCGCGCCGAAAGTGAGCTGACCCAGCGCCTCCTTGCCCCGAGCGAGCATGAAATTTTACGTAGTCAATGAAGTTAGGGGAAGACACGGGGTATTGGATGAATTGTTAGATGGTTCAATTGTCCGACTGAAGAGTGTTTTTTAGGAAGTAGGGAGTGAGTATTAGGTTTTAGAAATAGCTGAGCTTCCGGCACCCGGTTAAATAGCTATTAGTAGTCACTTGGTTGCAGGTTTTTACGCGTTCTCAACCATGCACAATGACCTTAAACTTGTAACCTTCGCGGTAGCTGCTGCTGACCTTTAGCCTTATACCTTCAACCCTTTACCTTTCTAACTGCTCAATGGCTTGTTTAATTCTTTCGTAAATAGTATCAATACCACCTACACCATCTACGCTTTCATAACGACCCTGAGCTTCGTAGTAATTAGCCACAGGTAATGTCTCGGTTTGATAGACTTGCAAGCGAGTAGCAATTTTCTCTCGGTTCTGGTCATCAGCTCGTCCCGAAGTCTTTCCTCGTTCTAGTAGCCGGCTAATAAGTTCATCGTCAGGTACAGAAAGAGCAATCATTCCCTTGATAGGAGTACTCTTTTTATTTAAAAGTTCATCGAGGGCTTCAGCCTGAGGAATAGTGCGGGGAAAGCCATCAAAGATAATTCCATTAGCGTTATTTTCTTCTTGTAGCTTATCGTCTACCATATCAATAACCAATTGATCAGGTACCAACCGGCCCTCATCCATAAATGCCTGAGCCTTTTTGCCCAGTTCCGTTCCTTCGCCTAAGTGTTTCCGGAATAAATCTCCGGTAGAAATATGGGTGAGGCCATAGTCCTCGATTAACTTTTGACTTTGCGTTCCTTTTCCGGCACCCGGAGGGCCGAATAGCACAATATTTAGCATAGAAATATGAGTCTTAGTACGAATATAAAAGACAAGTTTACGATACTAGGTTCGGATTTGGAAATTTTATGTCAGGATAAGTACTATTAGATGATAGGTTGTTCCTAGTCTACGGTTAACAGACTGTAGTTCACAGTATTTTGACAACTCAATTATCCGACTGTTTAATGGTTAGAAGTTACAAGCCTCTGTGCGATTCACCGTCGGAGTGCAGCTTTTAGTTTTTATTTAATTTCAACCACACCCCAGTCTGGCGAGACCGTGTGGGAATCGAATCGCTGAAGCGACTGCACGGTGGCCTTAAACTTTTTAACTTGTTGATTTTTAACCGATTTCTTCCATCTTCCAATTCCGAACTTCCTGCTTACTCTTCGCTCTTTAACTTGTAAATATCTGATAGGTTTCTACCAAAGCCATCGTAATCGAGTCCATAGCCTACCACAAAATCATTGGGGATTTGAAAACCTACATAGTTTAGGTCAAGTGTATGCTTAAGAGCTTCGGGTTTAAATAGTAGAGTGGCAATAGCTATACTTTCAGGATTTTGTTGGCGAAGTTGCTGGAGCAAGAACTGAATAGTATTTCCTGAATCTACGATATCCTCTACTACTACAACGTGCCGTCCCTGGATAGAAACTTCCAACCCAATAAACTCTCGGTGTTCTCCACGAGATTGCAATTGCTCATACGACTTCACCTTTACAAAGGTGATCTCAGAAGGGATACTGATGTGACGGGCTAAGTCAGCCATAAAAATGAAAGCACCATTGAGCACTGCAATAAAGATCGGGTCTTTTCCAGCGTAATCGCGGTTGATATCTTCGGCTAACTTGGCGAGTTGCTGCTGAATCGTTGCACGGGATAGGTATGGCTCAAAATCGAGATCTTTAATTTGCATAGATCAGAGGTGGCAGTTTATAGGTGTTTCATCAGATACTGGTGCAGAGCAAACATATCTTGGGCATCTTGTCGATGAACTTTCTCGTGAGGAGTGTGGGCATCGGCAACGGGTGCACCAATAAAGCACCAATTAAAAGGGTAGGGGGCAAGTTGTAGCTCTCGACCGTCACTAGAACCACTACCCTCTACTTCTAACTGATAACTAATGCCCGACTCTTCGGCTAAGGCTACAATATGACTTACAAAGGTACGGCGCGGAATATTCCGATCGCGAAGAGAGATAACGACTCCATCACCATGCTGTATTCCTTCCGTCACCCAGGTTACATCCGAGATTAGGCACTGGGAAACGCCGTACTCTTCAAAAATAAATTTGGCTAAATAAGGCACTGAGCCACCTCCGTGTTCTTCCCAACAGCTAAATACCAAAATGCCGTCTTCTAAGGTCTTAGCCAGTTTGAGTAGATTCAGTACACCTAAGCGGTTATCTAGGTAGCAGCTTTGGATGTACTCGTCCAACTCACGAAAATCACATTCGTACACTAGTTCAGTACCTCGGTCAATACCGCGCGCAAACTGGTATTTAGCTTGTTTGGGAGAATCTTTATCGGCTTGTTCAATCTGTAATTCACAAAGAATAGGGCCTAAGTGATCTTCCCCTACTAGTTTAGTCCCGGCTTCAGCTCGGGGGCTGCCGATAGGCACAAGCTGATCCTGGTAGCGCACGGTAAACCCCACTGAATCCATATGGGCAAATGCAGCAGTTCGGGGCTTTCCGAAAACTAGTAATAGACAGTCCTGAAAAGCAGCGTCTTGTATAACTTTAGGCTGATGTCGCCACTCCTGTTGGTGTTGGCGAATATAGGCCAGAATATACTCTTTCAGGGAGACTTCATTCCCAGAAGGAGCAGGTATCTGGCAAAGTTGCTTCAGCGTTTTCCAGTCGGAAGCAGTCATTGTACTCATCAGACTAAACTATTGCTGGCTGAAAACTAAAACGGTAAATCATCTTCTTCGTCTGAGGCCGAGAGTAAGTTCTCGTTGTTGCTAGAGGAAGGAGCTGGTGTTTCGGCTGCTGGGGGCGGAGCGGTCGCTTCAGTAGCCGCTGGTTGTATACGCCAGGCTTGCAGTGAGTTAAAGTATTTTGTGACGCCTTGCCGATCTACCCATTTTCGTCCTTTCAGGTTGAAGCTAATAGTTAGTTCCTGACCTACCTGAAAGCTATTGAGCAAATCACAACGATCTTGAATACACTCAAACTTTAGGTACTCAGGGTACTGGGGGTTATCGGCGTATTCTACTACAAATTCGCGTTTTCGGAAGGTATCTGTCACTTGTGTGGTATCTGAGAGTTCAATAAGTTTTCCTTGAATTTCCATAGGTACATCCGGTTATGGTGCTTGATAAAAAGTTACAAAAATGTGGATTCATTTTGATTTAACAAACCCGAGTACTAATATTCAGACCGTTCAAAATTATTGGGACTAAAGAAATCATCATGTACTATTTGAATGGCTAATTACGGAAACGGTAGTTAAATAGATTCTCCGCTGGCAAACTAGCTATTTCCAAGTAGCTCTTCCTAAAGAAAAATATCTGATTAACAAAAACAGGTTCAGTTTTTGATACTTCAAAAGTAGGCTGCTTTAATCGGGATCAGCCAATAAGCAAATTGATTTAGCGTTAACAAAAAACAGGATAACTTGATTGTGTTATGACTCTTGATTACATCATTCTCTTCTTTCTATTTCTATTAGCCCTTACGTTAGTACTGCTGAAAATTGTTCGCAACGAACAATCAAATCGATCAAATAATGATGGTGGTCTACCTCTTGAGTGGGACGAGCCTGAGTTAGATCTACCTCCAGGAATTATTTTGCCCATTGATGGGCCAGTACAAAAACCCGACGAAGATCCAGTCTTAGTTTCCTAAGAAGCGGTTGCCCAAAGTTTTAGGTGGCTTTACGCAAGACAATCTGCTGACGGTCAGTTTTTGCTACTTTCTGATAAAAATTCAGCAGTTCTTTATAGGACTCTGATGCAAAGGTGCCTCGGTTTCTAATAAATCTGCGAATGTAAACGATACTTCCCTGGTCTATCCGGTACTCGCTACGGTAGCTGCCAAACATCGACGATATTTCCGTGGCCTCGGGAGTAAATTCTGGGTACAGGCTCTCGGGCACTTGAATGACAATAGTATCAATTTCTGTGTAAGCCTGACGGATAACAATTGGATGCGTTCGTTCTTCAGTATTAGCAGGTAACCTTTCCAGATGCGTCATTACATTGGGGCTAAAAAACCAGCGCTTACCACTTACGCTAGCGTATCGATCTACTTCAATGGCCATAGTTTCGGTAGCTACTGGTAATCGCTTTTTATCCAAATTATACTCAAACTGGGTAATCCGAAAGTTCGGAATATCTACTTGCTGGTAAACGGCTTGCTTTTGTTCGCCTTCGTTGAGCCGGGTAATGTTGGCAATATCATCGTATAATTGTCCAGAATAGTGAGTTTTTGCCCATAGCTTTCCATTCCCCGTATCATCTAGGCTTAAGGTAATATTTCTGATTTGCTGATTATCACTAGCCGAGTAAGCGGGTGTTTTTACAAGTTTCCCTCCGGCCTCATCTACCATTAGCACGTACCGATCATCAGTGAAGTCACCAAGGAATCCAGAAGGTCTTGTCTGACTGGTACACTCCAACCAGATAGTATCCTGAGCAAGAGGTACTCCTAGAATGGCGTGGTTAAATTGCAAGCTAGGGAAGTCAGCAATAACTTTCCGAGCGGAAGACCCGGCATTTACTAATGTGTAGCGAGAATCGATACCGGCTATGGCTAGAATAGACTTCATATAGTTGGAGAGCGCTTTACAATCACCGTAGCCTAGTCGGTTCACCGTTTCTGCTGGAAAGGGCTGAAATCCTCCGATACCTAACTGAATACTGACGTAACGAGTTTTGCTCTGCATATACTCGTACAAATTTCGGATAATTTCGGTAGTGTCGGTCACACCAGAAATCAAGCTCTTAATTTCTTGTTGAGTGGTAACAGGCAGTTGATCCCGGCCTTCGTTTAAAGTATTAATCCATTCGCCAATTTTTTGCCAGCTATCTTGATTGCCAGTGTAGCCTTCGTAGCTAAATTCTACGGGGGCTATTTGTACCTGAGGCACTATTGAAAACAGGTTGGGGCGTAGTTTTTCTTGACCAATTGCTGGATGATTTTCAAGTTCCCACTGATAAAATTGTTGCCCCTCTTCAGACCAAGTTTTAGGTTCAGAGCTGTGTTGTAAATGATATCTAATTGGGAGACTTGCTGGAGCCACTACGGAAAATGTAGCCTTCTCTACAGATACATGAAAGTTATCAATTGGTATCCAGTCGCGATAATCAAGCAAGCCATCGTGTTCTATCTCATAAGAATAAGCGATGGTGTAAGGGTACTGCGCTGCATTGTAATCAAAATATTTGACCCGGTTGTCTTCATAAATGGAGAAAGATGAAAACGCACTAACATCGTTTATTTCTTTGCTTTTAACTTTTTTTATTTCTTTTCCGAATGCATCATAAATGATGCATTGAACATTTTTGACTTTTCGCTGAGGGTCATAAAACACAGCAAAAAGGCCTTGCCCATCGCCGTTTTTGTTAAGAATAGTTATAGCTTGATCCAACTGATAAGTAGCCTTATCAACCGAGTGAATAATAAACTGCTCTTTTTGGTTTCTGATAATCGCATTAGCATCCTGAGTAAGCTCAGCTGGAATACTAGAAACCCGATAATCATCAGTGGCATATACTGAAGCACTAATAAGTAATGCTAATAGAGGCAGAAACCATCTCAAGAGAGAAGTTTGTAAATAACCTAGTGAAAGTAAGTGCATAATGGGTTTAGTTAACCTTATTTAAAACAATCTGCTCCTGCTGTTTGGCTACAATCAGGTTATAAAATTGTCGCAGTTGAGGATATTCCTGGGCGTAAAATCTCATTCGGTCTATATTATATCGTGAAACAACCTGAATGGTGTTGCCTACTTGTTTCGTGGTGAATCTATACTGTCCGGCTCGTTCAGGTAGGGCGATAATCATATCCTCGGGCATTTCATCTACTTGATATCCTTCAGGAATCGTTAAATTAAGCATATAAAATTCTTTTTCGGGGCAAGGGTAATCAACCGGAAAAGCGCGTTGCTCTGATTTGAATGGATTTTCTTCCATGTGGTTAACTAGAATAGGGGTAAGATATAGTAAGTTACCCGCTTCTTGCACTGACTCCTGAAAAGCTACCTGGTATTTTTCTTTCACGGGTTTACCAATCATTTCTAATGACTCCATTTGGTAGTCTTGAATATTCCAGGAGTGGTTATTCTCTTTGAGTTTGGTGAGATAGCCATCTACCCCATTTTCGCGGCTTACGCGCCGACGGACACGAATGGCATCGTAGCCAGTGTGGGATCTACTTACCGAACCACTAAGTTCGCCATTTTCTAGTGTTAAGGTTGCCATAGTTGCACCTTCAGCTTTTTGAGATGGCATCAGGCTTACCCATTTTTCACCAGGTTCTTCACTAATGATCCTTCCCTCCTGATTGAGGCAGCGGGTAGGAAGTACTCCAATCGGGCAGGCATTATCGGTGGCATCTAGCAAAATCTGGTTATTGTCAACTGAGGCTAACGCAATCACGTAGTTAAATTGGTTAAGACGAGGGAAGCTCTTTCGAAGTAAACCGTGGGATCGAGTGCTTAATACCACTGGGTCGGTTGGTATACCAGCTTCTCGAAGCATTGTTATCAATAATAAATTAATGTCTGCTGAAGTACCTGACTTCTCATCTAGCGTTTTTCGTAGAGTTTGACTGGTTGACACTCGAGCGGATCGATTCCACCGAATGTGCTGCTGAACGTATTGATAAATAGCGGCAGTCTTTTCTGCCAGGGTATTTTTGCCGGCAATGAGCGCATCCACCTGACTCTTCACTGCACCCTTCTTCTTTATGACGTCACCGAAATATGTACTTTCCAATAACTCTTCGTCAATTTCTTCCCAAGTGGTAGTAAAGTTCTTATAAACCTCGCCTGGAAACCGGGTACCCGCCAGTTCCATTTCTACTTTAAGCATATAATCGTTCATTGTGGTTACGTAGGGTTCTTCTACCAAAGATGGGATATTCTGGGCTGCCCAATGATACTTGGTAGCTGCGTAACTGACTTGCTCTCGGCGAGCCTGCGATCGGCCTTGAGAAATGTCATTTGGGGTTTGGGAGCGGGTATCAATGTGGTAGGTGCCACTCGACTTTGTTTGTTCATTGATAACAAATGGGTAATACCCTTGCGATAATGGCTTATATAAGAAATACTCAGGAATTTCTACCTCATATTCACTCCATATTGTTGGAATAGAGCTTTGAAATGTCCAGTCCTGAAGGTTAAAAATAAAATCGGAGGTAATCTGGTAGCTGTACTCAATCACTGAACCTTCCTTTACATTAGGCAGGGTGAATTTATAGATCTGATTGTTCTCATCGTATTCTTCTAAAAATTTACCTTCGCTCTTTAGTTTAGTTTTTTCTGTTTTTCCTCCCACCAGATTGTAAGTGTATCCCTTGATTTGCGAGATCATTTCCCGGTTACTACCGTTCTTATAAAGTGGAACTGCGACATCAGCCCAATCATACCCGTTAGAATTGAAAATTTTGATCCGCCGATGACGAGTGAAAACTAATTGGAATCCTCCGTGCGAGGTATAATTTATTTTAGTGCGACCAAAATCAGCCAGTACCGTTGCGCTGGCACTACTATCGAGAGCTGAATGGGTCATACTAAGCTCGCCTTTACTAATCTTGCCGAACTTTATCTCTGGGCCTTCTGTGGCGTAGCTGGCGCTACTGTGTAATAGTATTAATAGAAAAGAAAGAAAGTATATTCTCATAGCATGGTTTAGTGAAAATAAGCCACAAAAATATTAGAATAATTTTAAAAATCATAAAAATATTTATTCATTTTTTAAGTGAGAGGTATCGAGTGATGAAGCCTTTAACTATATCTAACCTATGATTACAGAATGTATACTACTCTACTGCCCATGCTCATGGTTCCGAGGGAATGAAGCGGGCAGTAATAGCTGGGATTACTACTATTGAGCATAGCACTATGATGACCGAAGAAACTATGAACCTGATGATTGAAAGAGAGACTTATTACGTGCCTACTGTAACTGCCGGAAAATCAGTAATAGTCAGCTCAGATTCGCAGATTTTATCCATCCACTATTATTCCGAAAGCCTTGGCGACCCCATGATTCAGGATACATTTTCCAACGCGTACCAGCGAGGAATAAAAATTACCTTTGGCACGGATGTAGGAGTATTCACCCATGGGAAAAATGCTAAAGAACTCATTTCTATGGTAGAAGCCGGAATGATTCCCGCTCAGATTTTAGGAATGGCTGACTAGCTAGGTTCTATTGAGAAGGGTAAGCTGGCCGATATTATTGCAGTTGAAGGAAACCCTCTGGAAAATATTGAGGTGATGGAAGATGTAGTACTAGTAATAAAAGCAGGAAAGGTGTATAAACAGTCTGAATAATCTTCGGGACTTTCCAGACGATAAACAGGATAGCAAAAAATCTTACTTAGCAACAACAGCAATATGCTTTTTTCGGAAGTGCTGCAAATGGAGCCATGCCAATACTGCTGAACTGAGAACGGAAATATAGAGAGCTGGTATCCAAAAGTCATGCAGCAATAATGCAATGGTGAAAATTACCCAAGTGATCCACATCCGCTGAGATAATCGACGATCACGTTCGTGATAATCATTTTCATTATGATCACCTTTACGACGATCATCTTCATGACGAGTAGCCAGGTAGACGGCAAGGCCACTTAGTAAAATAAATCCCCAGTCCAAGTACTCCCAACGGTCAATTGTAGGCTCGGATACTAATCCATACAAGATAAATAATGGAACTAGCAAGCAGTGAATAATGCATAATCCTGCACTGAGAATCCCCAAAAGATCGGCTTGTTTGTTTTTCATAGTTACGCAACGGAGTTGCAAGTTAGTAAATGCAACGTAATTGCAAAAAATAGGTTCAGTAGCTTAATCAGAAATAAGAAGAATTGTTTTTATAAATAAAAAAATATCACAATCAGGGAGATGAGTACCGGACCACCTAGTCCTACTAACAGACCTAACAAACGAAAATCAGATTGTTTTAAATAGCCGGTTGAAAACGCAATGGCGTTAGGTGGTGTTGAGATTGGGAGAAAGAGTGCAGTAGAGGCGGAAAGCCCAATAACTACTGATATAAGCAAACTGTGGTCAGGAAGAAAAGAGGAGCCTACCGGAATCAGGATACTAGCAGCGGCGGTATTACTCATGATGTTTGACAGAAAAGTAGTCAGCCACCCCATAATTAGTAGCATCACTACCACATTATTGAATACAGGAATACCACTGACGATGTGAGTGGCTAAACCAGTATCGCTAATGACCATACCTAAAGTCAAGCCCCCGGCAACCAAAATAAGGGTGTCCCAGGGAAGTAAACGAAGATCCTCGGCTCTGACTACACCTGTCACAGTGAAAGATACAATCGGTAAGAATGAAACCACCGCTACCGGAATACTATGCAGAGTAGAGGTTAGCCATAAACCAACTGTTACGGCAAATGTAGCTACAACGATAAATCGGTAGCGCTGCTGAACCCGTTGAGAAATAACGGGAGTAACTGAGTTAGCTTGTAGCTCCAAACGTTCGTACTGCGTTTTGTAATGATTTTTTAAGACGAGCCAAATCCCAAAAATTGAAACAAAGGCAATGGGAACCCCCGCTAGCATCCACTGCGAGAAACCGAAGGGTATTCCCTGGTTCTGAATAATTCCGAGAGCAATAGCATTAGGTGGACTGCCAATTACGGTGCCCATACCACCAACAGTAGCGGCGGCAGCTACTCCTAAAAAAACTGCTTTGACCAGCGGGTCTTTACGGTCTACTTGTTGAATAATGGGGGCTAGAATAGCCACCATCATGGCCGTGGTAGCAGTATTAGACATAAACATGCTAAGAACTCCAGTGACTAGCATACATCCGAGTAAAATATTGTAGGGGCGGTTACCAAAGTAACGTAAAACAAAGTGAGAGAATTTTCGGTCGAAGGCGGTAACTTGTGCTCCCATAGCTAGGAAAAATCCACCAATCAAAATCCAGATAATCGGGCTTGACCAGGTACTAACGTATCTCTCCCAATCCTTAGAAACTATCATCAGGTCGATGCTATCCAGAAAATACATAGAGTAACCAATTACCAGAATACTGACAGCAAAGGGGGGAATAGCCTCACTAATCCACAATCCGGCAGCGAATAGCAGCAAGAATAAAGCATTTACGGCAGGGGTAGACATTTCATCTGACCGCAACACTTGAGTCAAAAAGAGAGCAATCAGTACTACTGCTAAAAAGAAGGATACTTTTTGAATGAGTGGCCATTTTCTTTGCAGGAAGCGCAGAGCAGCGAATCTAGAATCAGCCATAATAGGTAGGGTTTAACTTAGTGTGGATATATGGTATTATCTGCCGCGTAATTACAAAAGTTTACCTACTGATGTACTGATATAAATCAGTTTTTAACCGAAGTTTTGCAAAAGTATAGTATTAGGGGATACAGTAGGTTTTTTTATTGTAAGCTGCCTATATTACTGCCCTACTGTAAATACAAGATACAACCAATCTAACTATGTCTCAAACCGTCCAGGCTTTTTTAGCATTGTTACCTATTCTGGTAGCAGCTGTACTTCTTGTCATGTGGCGATGGCCCGCCCAGAAAACGATGCCGTTGGTACTGATCCTAACTGCGATTATTGCCTTTTTCGGGTGGAAGATGTCGGTACTCGATATAGCAGCATCCGCCATTCAGGGGTTATTCATAACCTTTGATATTCTCTACATCATTTTCGGAGCCATTCTGCTGCTCAACACTCTAAAGTATTCAGGAGCAATCACAGTGATTCGGAATGGTTTTTTAAACATTAGTCCTGACCGTCGGGTGCAAGTGGTGATTATTGTCTGGCTGTTTGGAGCTTTCATTGAAGGGGCGGCAGGCTTTGGTACTCCAGCAGCTATTACAGCCCCTTTGTTACTGGCACTCGGTTTTCCGGCGCTGGGAGCAGTGATGCTAGGCATGATGGTACAAAGCACTCCGGTAACATTTGGAGCCGTAGGAACTCCCATTCTGGTGGGAGTAACTGGCGGTTTAGCAGGGTCGCAAGTAGAGGCGCAGTTAGCTGATCTGGGTATCACATTTTCGGAGTATATTCAGTTGGTTACGGTGCGAGCGGCAGTGTTACACGCATTAGTGGGTACCGTGATGCCACTGTTTATGTGTACCATGATGACTCGCTTTTTTGGCGAGAATAAATCTTGGAAAGAGGGTTTCGCAATCTTTCCTTTTGCTTTGTTTGGCGGTTTGGCATTTACCGTACCTTATCTTTTGACTGGTGTTTTACTAGGCCCTGAGTTTCCTTCACTATTAGGTGCTCTCATCGGTTTAGCCATAGTAACTTTTGCTGCCCGACGGGGCTTTCTGGCTCCCAAAGAGATTTGGGATTTTCCTCATGAAGCCGAATGGCCAAAGCACTGGATGGGCAAGTTGAAAATCCGGGTGGAAGATCTAAAAGAGGGAAAAATGAGTTTAGCCAAAGCTTGGTTACCCTATTTACTGGTCGCGGCTCTGTTGGTACTGTCACGTTTGCCTCAGCTTCCGGTCAAGGGATGGTTAACATCAGTAAAAATTCCGTGGAATGAAATTCTGGGGAGTAGTATCAGTGCCAGTAGCACTCCGCTATATCTGCCAGGCACCATTTTAATTGTAGTAGTAGTAATTACTTATTTCTTGCACCAAATGCGGGGACGTGCTTTTCGGGCAGCCGTAACCGAATCAGGTCAACTTATTCTCGGTGCCGGGTTTGTACTGATTTTTACTATACCAATGGTGCGGGTGTACATTAATAGTGGAATTAATGAGTCGGAGATGATGAGTATGCCCATTGCGATGGCGGAATGGGTAGCGCAAAATGTGGGAGAAGTGTGGCCGCTATTTGCTCCCTCAATCGGGGCACTGGGAGCCTTTATTGCTGGGAGTAATACCGTCAGTAATTTGATGTTCAGTTTGTTTCAGTTTGGTGTGGCTACTAGTCTAGCACTGCCCTCGACCTTGATTGTGGCATTGCAGGCTGTTGGAGCTGCTGCCGGTAACATGATTGCTATTCACAACGTAGTAGCGGCTTCGGCTACGGTCGGGCTTCTGGGGCAGGAAGGGAACGTACTGCGGAAAACGGTTTTTCCTACTATGTACTACGTGGCTTTAGTGGGACTGCTCGGTTGGTTAGCTGTACAATTTCTATGATGAACTGTATTCAAACTTTTCTAACTTAGTAGCTATCCTAATAATTATCCACCACCTCTTTTTAACTGTCAATTTTCAATCTCCATGCATGACTATCCTGAACTAAATACCAGTCAACGAATACTGATGGGGCCGGGGCCCAGCGATGCCCACCCTCGTGTACTTAAAGCAATGTCTACTCCTCTGATCGGTCACCTTGATCCTGAATTCCTGACTGTAATGGATGAGATCAAAACTATGACCCAGGCTACTTTTCAAACTCAGAATAATCTCACCTTTACAGTTTCTGCTCCGGGCAGTGCCGGCATGGAAACCTGTCTAGTGAATTTATTGGAACCGGGCGACGAGGCTCTGATCTGTGTACACGGCGTGTTTGGTAATCGTATGGCCGATATTGTAGAGCGTTGCGGGGCTAAACTAATTCGGGTAGATGCTCCCTGGGGGCAGCCCATTGACCCGCAGCAAGTAAAAGAAGCACTAAAAACCTGTCAGCCCAAGTTGGTAGCCATCGTACATGCTGAAACCTCTACTGGGGTACTTCAACCATTAGAGGAAATTAGCCAAATGACTCATGCCGCTGGAGCATTGTTCGTAGTGGATGCCGTTACCTCCTACTGCGGTACTCAACTGAAAGTAGATGACTGGGGTATTGATGCCATTTACTCGGGTTCTCAGAAGTGCTTAAGTGCGCCTCCTGGTTTATCACCAGTTTCTTTTAGTGATCGGGCCATAGCTGCTTTAGATAATCGGAAGACTAAAGTGCAAAGCTGGTTCTTAGACTTGACGATGGTGAAGAATTACTGGCAGGGAGCCAAGCGGGCCTACCACCATACAGCCCCAGTCTCCGCTATGTTCGCCCTGCGGGAAGCTTATCGATTAGTATTAGAAGAAGGTTTAGAACAACGCTTTGCGCGTCACCGCCGAAACCATCTGCTACTACGGGACGGCTTGGAAGAGCTAGGCTTCACTTTTCTGGTGGATGAATCTTACCGACTACCAATGCTTAATGCAGTGAAGCTACCTGAAGGAGTAGACGATACATTAACCCGCAAACGGTTGCTCGATGACTATAATATTGAAGTAGGTGGTGGTTTAGGAGATTTTGCTGGTAAGATTTGGCGTATCGGGCTGATGGGCAATAGCTCTACGCCCAATCACGTCAATATGCTACTGGGAGCCTTGAAAGAAATTATCCAATGACCGAAACTGCTACAAACAACGACCTAATCACTACGCTTCAGACTGAAATCCAGGGTGATGTACTTACCGATGAGTACAGCATGGGGCTTTACGCTACTGATGCCAGTGTATACCAGATTCTCCCGCAAGTAGTGGTACTGCCCAAAAATGCTGAGGACGTAAAGGTAGCACTGCGAGAAGCTCAAAGGCACCGCATTACAATTCTACCTCGGGGTGGTGGCACTAGCCTGGCGGGACAAACCACTGGAAATTCGCTGGTGCTGGATTTTTCTAAGTATATGAACCAGGTTTTGGAAGTGAATGAAGAAGAGCAGTGGGTGAGAGTGCAACCGGGGTTAGTACGAGATGTGCTGAACGAACATCTAAAATCTTATCGATTGCACTTTGCCCCCGATCCGGCTACCTCCAGCCGAGCTAATGTAGGTGGTATGGTGGGTAATAATTCATCTGGCACAAAAAGTATTCTCTACGGAAAAACGGTCGATCACGTGTTAGAAGCCCAGGTACTTTTAGCCGATGGAACGGAGCTTTGCTTAAAGGAGCTAAATCCTGAAGAATATCAAAAGAAAATAACCCAAGAAGATCGTGAAGGAGAGGTTTATCAACGATTTCAAAAAATAGTTGAGAACAATGAGGGGGAAGTGGAGCAGCGTTTTCCCAAAGTGATGCGACGGGTAGGAGGATATAATCTGGACGAATTTACCAATACCGATCACTGGAACCTGAGTAAGCTAGTTTGCGGAAGTGAAGGAACACTGGCCACCACTTTAGAACTTAAACTCAATCTAGAGCCGCTTCCCACTTTCAAATCAGTGTGTGTGGTACACTTTGCCAAGGTGCTGGAAGCTATTCAGGCGGTAGAACCAATGCTACAGTACAATCCGGCGGCGGTAGAAATACTGGATAGTACTGTGGTGGAGCTAAGTCGGAGCAACCTCACCACTCAACGAAGCTGTCATTTCATCGAGGGCCATCCAGCGGCTATTTTGATTGTAGAGTTTTACAGCGAGGATGCCCAGGAAGTGCTGGAGCGACCGCAGTGTATGATTGAAGAACTGAAACAACTCGGCATTGGCTACGCCTATCCGCTGTTTCCCGAAGGCAAAGATTACGATGATGTTTGGCTGATCCGCAAGAAAGGTCTAGGGTTGATGCTGGGTATCAAAGGCAATAAAAAGCCACTTCCGTTTATCGAAGATGCCGGGATTCCCACCCCGGTGTTGCCGGAGTATATTGATCGAGTACTGAAAATTTGCAAAAAACACCAGACCGATGTAGCGATGTACGCCCACGCCAGCGTTGGGGTTATCCATGTGCGGCCCATCTTGGATTTACGGTTGAAGGGGGATATTGAGCGTTTTCAAAGAATTGCTGACGAAACTTTTTCGCTAGTGCAGCACTATGGCGGCTCTTGGAGCGGTGAACACGGTGATGGTTTAGTCCGCTCGGCCTACAACGAAAAGTTTTTCGGACCACAACTCTACCAAGCCTTCCGGGAGATAAAACAGTTGTTTGACCCTGAGAATCGAATGAATCCGGGGAAGATTGTGGACGCTCAGCCCATTACCGAAAATTTGCGTTACGGAGCCAATTATCACGATAAGTCTTTTCCAACCGAATACCAATACCGCGAAGATCAAAGTTTTGAGAACGCGGTGCATATGTGTACTGGAGTAGGGGAGTGTCGCAAAATTTTGGGTGGAACCATGTGTCCCAGCTTCAAGGCTACTCGCGACGAAGAGCACTCTACCCGAGGACGAGCCAATGCACTTCGCTTGGCAATGTCAGGACAATTAAATGGCGGCGGGATCACCAGCCATCGGTTACGGGAAGTACTTGATCTATGCCTTTCCTGCAAAGCCTGCAAATCAGAATGTCCCAGCAACGTGGATATGGCTAAGCTGAAAAGTGAGGTCAGCCAGCAGTACTACGACAAGCACGGAGTTTCCCTTCGGGACAAAATGATTCGTAACTCATCGGATGTAGCTAAACGTTTTAGCGGAAAGACGGCAGGTTTGGTAAATAAGGTGCAGCGGAGTTCGGTATTCCGCGCGGGACTGGAGAAAGTTGCGGGATTTGATCGCCGAAGAGTACTGCCGGAGCTGGCTTCCGAAACCTTTTCTCAATGGTTTGCTAAAAACGCTGAGCCTCCTAAGACCGATGCGTCCAAAGTGGCTCTATTTGCGGATACCTACCTCAATTATCACGAACCGCAGGTGGGCATTGCCGCTTATCAGCTTCTGTCTGCTTGTGGCTACGAAGTACTGCTGGCCGAAGCAGGTTGCTGTCAACGTCCCAAAATATCTCACGGTTTTTTGCACGAAGCCAAACAGCAAGGAGGTAAAACTGCCAAGAATCTGGATACCTATCTAGCCAACGACATTCCGGTAGTAGTTTGCGAACCAAGTTGTGCCTCTGCGCTAAATGATGACCTGCCCGACTTGATCGAAGATGAAGTTTTAGCTAAACGATTGCAAAATGGAGTGCAGATGATCGATCAGTTTCTGTACCGAGAACAAGCAGCCGGAAAAATTAAGGTTGAGTTTGCTGCTTCCTCCTCCGAGTTGCTTATCCACGGTCACTGCCATCAAAAAGCCCTATACGGCACTCAAGCCATGAAAAATCTGCTAGAAACTGTACCCGATTTGCAGGTGAGCGAGGTAGATTCCGGCTGCTGTGGTATGGCGGGTTCCTTCGGCTACGAAAAGGAGCACTACGAGCTTTCCGAGAAAATCGGCTCATCAGTATTATTTCCTGCCGTTAAGAATGCTAATAAAGGCACTCAAATTATCGCTTGCGGCTTTAGCTGCCGTCATCAGCTAGAACACTTTGCTGGTAAAAAAGCTAAGCATTGGGTAGAGACGATTCAGGTGAAGAAAAACAGTGAATAACTTAACAAAAAAGCGTTCGTATCAGGGTAATTCTTAATTTTGTCGCTAAACTTTTAAGAATGGGTATACGATCTGTTTTAAGTAAACCACTAGCAAGCTGGGTTGCTCGGCAGCAGAAGCAGTGGAGTCAGGAACCAGAAAAATCGCAGGATGAGGTATTAAAAGACCTATTAGCAGGAGTAAAGAGTACGCTTTTCGGAAAAGACCACCATCTACAAGACGTAAACTCTTACGAAGAATTTAGGCAAGCGGTACCTATTCGAGATTATGAGGATTTGAAGCCCTACGTGAACCGGATTATCGGCGGAAAATCAGATGTGCTGTGGCCGGGCAAACCGGCATATTTCGCTAAAACATCGGGTACTACCTCTGGGGCGAAGTACATTCCTATCACCAAAGAATCTATTCCAAATCATATTAATTCGGCTCGCAATGCCCTGCTAAGTTACGTACACGATACAGGTAATTCGGCTTTTCTGGATGGGAAATTGATCTTCTTATCGGGTAGTCCGACGTTGGAAGAAAAGGGCGGGATTCCGTTGGGACGTTTATCCGGTTTAGTAAATCACCATGTGCCTCAGTATTTGCGAACGAACCAAATGCCTTCCTATGAAACCAACTGTATTGAAGATTGGGAAACCAAATTGGGACGCATTGTGGACGAAACCATTAATCAGAATATGACGCTGATTTCGGGTATTCCGCCTTGGGTACAAATGTACTTCGACTGGCTGATTGAGAGAACTGGTAAACCGATTAAAGATATTTTCCCCAACTTTTCAGTCTTCGTGCACGGCGGAGTGAATTATACACCCTACCGCCAGAAAATGCTGGAGTCCATTGGCAAGCCCATCGATAGTATTGAGACCTATCCCGCTTCTGAAGGCTTTATCGCTTATCAGGATTCCCAATCGGCAGAGGGATTGCTTATGCTGCTGAACAGTGGGATATTCTTTGAGTTTATTCCTACTGATGAGTTTTTTGATGAAAATCCAACCCGACTATCCATTCATGATGTAGAAGTGGGTAAAAACTACGCGTTGATCATCAACAGCAACGCTGGCCTGTGGGGCTACTCTATTGGCGATACCGTAAAATTCGTTTCCAAGTATCCGCATCGCTTGATCGTATCCGGTCGGATCAAGCACTTTATTTCCGCCTTTGGCGAGCACGTGATTGGCGAAGAAGTAGAAAAAGCTATGAACCACGCTCTCGCTCAGTTCCCCGAAGCGGAAGTAGTGGAGTTTACGGTAGCTCCCCAGGTGAACCCTTCTGAGGGGCTACCACTACACGAATGGTACGTAGAGTTTACCCAGCCTCCGGCTGATATCTCCGCATTTTCCCAGATTATTGACCAACAATTACAGCGACTAAACCCTTATTATGATGACCTGATTACGGGGAGTATTCTTCGTCCGTTAGAAATCAGGTCGTTGCAAAAAGATGGGTTTCGGCAGTATATGAAGAGTCAAGGTAAGTTAGGCGGGCAAAACAAAGTGCCCCGTTTGTCAAATGATCGTATATTAGCCGACGGATTACAAGCCTTCGTTAGCTAGCCGCGACGAAATTTATGGAACAACGCCCTGAAAAAAGACACATCGCCATTCTTGGCTCTACCGGCTCTATTGGTACGCAAGCCCTAGAAGTTATTGAGCAGCATTCTGAACGTTTTGAGGTAGAAGTGCTGACGGCTCATCGTAATGCGGATTTGCTTATTCAACAGAGTCTGAAATTTAAACCCAATACGGTAGTAATCGTAGATGAAGAGCAGTACGAGAAAGTACATCAAGCTCTTGATCCTCAAGATATTAAAGTATACGCCGGAGCGAAATCCCTGGCCTCAGTAGTCACCATGGAAGCTATTGATCTGGTGCTCACTGCTACGGTAGGCTACGCTGGGTTGCTACCGACTATTGAAGCGATAAAGGCGAATAAGCATATTGCCCTAGCGAATAAGGAAACGTTGGTGGTAGCGGGTGAACTGATTACCAAACTGGCTCAAGAAAATGGAGTAAATCTGTATCCGGTAGATTCAGAGCATTCGGCCATTTTTCAGTGTTTAGTAGGAGAGTTTCACAACCCGATTGAGAAAATTATTTTGACCGCTTCGGGTGGGCCATTCCGGGGAAAAACTCGAGAGGAACTGGCTCAAGTAACCAAAGCTCAGGCACTGAAGCATCCCAACTGGGATATGGGTGCAAAAGTTACCATCGATTCAGCTTCGCTAATGAACAAGGGGTTGGAGGTAATGGAAGCCAAGTGGTTGTTTGGGCTTAAACCCGAGCAAATTGAGGTAATTGTTCATCCCCAATCCATTATTCACTCACTAGTACAGTTTCAGGATAGCTCGATGAAAGCCCAAATGGGATTACCCGATATGCGGGTACCCATTCAGTTTGCGCTAGGGTATCCTGAACGTCTGCCCTCGGACTTCCCCCGATTTAATTTTCTGGACTATCCTCAGCTTACTTTTGAGCAACCGGATACTGATACATTTCGCAATTTAGCGTTGTCATACGAAGCTATGCAGCGGGGCGGAAATTCACCTTGTGTGTTAAATGCGGCGAATGAAATTGCGGTTTCCGAATTTTTGCAAGACAAACTTGGTTTCTTGAATATGTCTGATGTAGTGGAGGCTTGTTTAGAGAAAATACCGTTTATAAAATACCCTACTTACGAAGACTACGTTAAGACTGACGAAGAAACACGAATTAAAGCATTAGAATTAATAAAATAGGTAATGGAAATAGTAATTATGGTAGCCCAGTTGCTACTGGGTTTATCAATTTTGGTGGGATTACACGAACTAGGGCACTTGCTGACGGCCAAGATGTTTGGAATGCGGGTAGAGCAGTACTACATCGGATTCCCCCCCAAAATCTTTGGGTTTCGCTACGGTGAGACTGAGTATAATCTGGGAGCAGTTCCATTAGGTGGCTTTGTGAAAATTACCGGAATGATTGACGAATCGCTGGATACCAAAAACCTGGGCGAAGAACCAGAACCTTGGGAATTTCGGGCAAAACCCGCTTGGCAACGTCTGATTGTGATGATGGGGGGTATTATCGTCAATGTTGTCACCGGAATTATCATCTTTATTCTACTGACCTACCAGTTTGGCGATACCTACATTCCCCGGGAGGAAGTATTGAAAAACGGCATTGTTGCCTATAGCTTAGGTGAGGAAATTGGTCTGAAAACTGGGGATAAAATCTTGAAAGTAAACGGAGAGGAATACGTAAAATTCACCGACCTGGTGAGCGCTAAAGTGCTTTTAGCCGATGATGCTTATTACACCGTTGAGCGGGGTGGTCAAACTATAGACGTACCAATACCCGTAGGCTTTTTAGATAAGTTTTCTGACAAAGATGCCGCCCGGAATTTTATTCAAATAAGAATGCCCTTTGAAGTAGGCGAGGTAGTCGAAGGTAGCAATGCTGAGAAAGCTGGTTTGCGAGAAGGCGATCAGGTACTGGCTGTAGCCGATGAACCCGTTGCCTTTTTTGATGAAATTCAAACCATACTTTCAGAAAAGAAAGGGGAGACAGTAGCTCTTAAAGTACTTCGCCCAGATGAGAGCAGTACGGAAAACCCAATGAGTGAACCCATCACTTTGCAAACGGAGGTAACCGAAGACGGAACAATTGGCTTTCGTCCTTTACCTCAGCTAGAGCAAGGTCGCACCGAGTACACATTAGCTGAATCTATTCCTCAAGGAACGTTTGATGCGTTTAATGTCATTTGGGTAAATGCCCTGGCGATCGGCAAAATCTTTAAGGGGGAAGTTTCTGCTTCTAAGTCATTAAGTGGACCGATAGCTATTGCCAAATTTTTTGGCGGAACCTGGGATTGGGAACACTTCTGGCGTATCACCGGACTACTATCCATGGTGCTTGCTTTTATGAACTTTTTACCAATCCCAGCCTTAGATGGTGGACACGTAGCTTTTCTGAGTTACGAGATCATCTCGGGTCGTAAGCCATCGGATAAATTCCTGGAAGGAGCGCAGAAAGTGGGCATGGTCTTGCTACTATCGCTTATGACGTTTGCCATCTTCAACGATATTTTCAAGGAGCTTTTCTAGTGACTAAGCTTCTTTTTGGCTTTGTGTTAGCCTTGAGGAAGTAGAGTAGGGCGGGTTTGTTGTATTTATAAAATGCCTTAGTAGCCTCGATATGTAATGACATTGTACCTAGAATTGGCAAGGTTGCAAGTGAATGACTCTTCCTTATCCTTGAGCAATAAATTGTTGCGGCTACTTATTCTTTTCCAGTAATCTCTTTACCAATTCGTTTGTACTCAGCTTTTGTGTTTTGAGACATACCTCTGGCACCAGTAGATTCAGGAATATCAAAACCATTGGGCCAGAAGTATCCTAAAATACCAACTACATCCTCATCACTTTTAGCCAATTCATAGTAATTGTTGGCAACAGCGGCCATCTCTTCCATTTCAATATTTCCAAAATCTCTATGTGCCCAATCAATGTAATGGCTATCCATAATTACCATGATTTTCTGCGAAGCGCTAGAACGTTTAGACTTTAGTATTTGCCATTCCTGCTGGAAAACAGTACTAGTATTTGGATTCTTAATGAAGTAGTGGTCAAAGCCAACCCAATCTACACTCGTTGGTATCTGAAGGTCATTCAATGCTGGATATGCCTCAATAATCATTACCGGAATGGTTGGAAAATCTTCTTTTATAAGATTAGTCACAGCATTCAACTCCTCGAAGGTAATTCCATTCCAGGTGGGTTCCTCACCTACGTAGAATGTTCCAATCTGACTACTGTTTAAAACGGATTGATTGATAGCAGTGAATTCATCCCACCGACTTTCGTAGTTAGGTCGTAAATCATAGTTTGCTCCTGAAGGGCCGTTAGCGTCAACGTATTCAAAGAATAGCTCATTCAAATGTATAACCGCGCGTAGTTCAAGGTTGCTAAAAGACGCTACTCGTTCAGTAATGTCATCGGATGGATTGACGACTAATAAATCTGCTAGATTACTAAAACCACTGACTTCATCAGCGTAATTAGACTTAGCTTCAGTATCGGTGGGGTCATCCCAATAGGTGTCAATCAAAGTAAATCCGAAGTACTCAACATGCGAGGCCGTGTCAGTTATTGGCTCACTATTCTCATCTTCTCCACAAGAGATAAGCACTAGGATTAATAAATAATTTATTGCACTTCTCATTTTCTAAATGGTTATGACGACCTGTAAAAAGCAGTAGTGGGTTAAAACACGATATGCTATTTCATAGTATTTTTATTCTACAATTATATATTAGTGAAAGTTAGTGTGCCTGATTTCAGCATTGTGTATACAGTCATTAGATGAAAGATAGCTATCAATAAGTTGCTTATCACAATCGGGTTTTTAATAGTTTTCACGGTTATAGGGCTCAAAAATTTATATACTATTTGCATAAAGAGCAGCGCAAAAGTTAATACTGGTTGATGAAAGAAAAGTAAGATTACTGAAGCGAGTAAGATAGTAATATACATAGCAAGTAATATGCCTCTGGCAGGTGTAAAACTTCCTGCTGATTTTTGGACTTTTTCAAAATCAGCAATAAGAGCAATACACACAGGTATAAGCACTACTATATTAATAATTAAGGATGCCGTGATCATGTCTCTAATCAATTAATTCAATAGAAACGGTAATTTAAAACTGCTTATTCCTCTTCGAGAAGTATTTCTAGTATTTAATAAGGTTATTATAATATCGCACAACAGCTGTGTAAAAGAGATCAGTCTCCGTTATTTTTTCTGTACTATTTTATATATCGACCAGTATAACGCTTGGAAAAAACATTGAATGATCGAGTTAAACATTAAATCAACCTTGATATCTATACTACTACTCCTTCACAATGTTAAACTCTACCCGGCGGTTGAGCTTTTTGTCCTCGTCGGTGAGTTCTTCTACAATGGGGCGGGAGCTACCATAGCCGATGGCCTCGATACGGGTTTCTTCAATACTGCCAAAGTGAACGAGGTATTCTTTAATAGCGTCGGCTCGATCTTGCGAGAGTTTAAGATTGGCATCGGCGTTGCCATCGGAGTCAGTGTGGCCTTCAATACGGAGTTTGACGTAAGGATTATCCAGCAGAAAATTAGCAACCTTGTTTAAGTCACCGTACATCTCAGTTTTGAGTTCGGCTTTACCGTTGTCAAAGACTAGGTTCTCAAATTTCAGTCGGCTGGAGATGGAACGGGTCTCTAAATTAAATTCCTGGTCACCTGACAAGAAAAATATTTCTTCCAGCCGGAAAAAGTGTTCGCCCTGAATAATTAGTAGGTAGTTGTTATTATTAATCAGGTCGAAGGAGAAGCTACCGTCTTTCTTTAAAAACTTAGGAGCTACTTCTACACCGTTATCCAGGTCAATCACCGAGACAATCCCTTCAGAAAATGGATCACCAGTTTCAGCATCCATCAGTGTACCTTTCAGATTAACAGTAGCCGTAGGCTGGGCTTCCATCGGTAGAGGAAATGAGTAAAGGTCAAGATTCCCCATATTGTTTTCTACCGATCGGGCGTAGTAGAGATTCTGAGAGGTAGCATCAATAGTAAAGTAAAACTCACTGCCTTTGCCGTTTACTAGCGGGCCAATATTCTTCGGTTCGTCCCATAGCCTACTTTTCCGGTACGATTTGTAAATATCGTACTCCCCAAAGTTAAGAAGATGCCCGTTCGAGCTAAAGTATAAGATTTGGTATTTCGGATGGAAAAATGGACTTACCTCACTACCGCGGGTGTTGATCGTCGGACCAATATTCCGGGGGGCTACCCACTTATCTTCACTGTCTTTAAACGTGTAGTAGATGTCTGACAACCCGAATCCCCCCAAACGATCAGAAGAAAAGTAGAGCGTGTCACCTCCAGGTGAAAGGGATGGGTGAGAATCCCAGTACTGGCTATTGATAGAAGCTCCCAGGTTCGTGGGGTTACCCCAAACTCCTTCGCTATCACGATAAGCTACGTATAAATCACAGCTCCCGAAGCCATCGGGAGCTAGACAGCGAGAGAAGAACAGCGTGTTCCCGTCCGGACTCAGGCAAGCCGAACCTTCGTTGTACGGGGAATTAATATTCTCCAGCGGAACAGCATCCATCCAGTAGCCATTTTCATTACGGCTAAGCATCAGGTCTTCATTATCGTAGGTTTTAAAGCCCCGCTCTAGCTTATTCCGCTTAGAGGTAAATAGCATTACATCGTTACTAGCACTAAGTGAAGGACCATAGTCGCCCGATGAAGAGTTAATGCCCTCTCCCATATTCAGGTATACCCCTCGGGGCGGGCGTAAGGTGTCAATCTCCTTTCGGTATTCTACCAGCTCATAGTAGTATTCCAGAGGAACATAGTCTTCTTTTTTCTCTTGCTGATATTGTTCCAGGTTTTTGCGCGCCATCTTGGCGGTCATCCCATCGGTGTAATGTTTCAGTACCAGTTTATAAAGGTTGATGGTGGCTAGCGTATCGCCCTGGGCTTCTTCCAGTTTGGCCAATTGCCATACTAACGGATTATCTTTAAAGAAATTCTTGACCCCAAAATTTCGGACGTATTGGTACAGCTCAGGATACCACTTAGCGGTATCTTGCTGAGTGGCTGCCTTATTAATTGCCTGAAGTTTTCGAGAATTCTGGTAATACGGAACTTTATGTAAGTTCGGGAAAGAAAATAAATCCTGTATTTTAGCTGGGACTGCATTTTTGGCAGTATCTTGCAGAGTAAACGGGCTTTGAGCCGGTTTAATTTGGGCAAGGCTTACCGTGCAGGTAAATACCGCGCTGAAAAGCAGTAGTAATCGTCGCATTGGTGTGATAATCCACTATAAATCAGCAACTAACGTGCAAAATGCGGGAGAGTGTAAGGTTTAGCGTAAGTTTAGCCTAAAACTAAAGTAGAAATAGTCAGTTTTTACTTTTCGTCTACTATTATCATCAGGCTGGCATAGGGATTGACATAGTAGTGTACCAAAGTGATTTTTGAGAAAGTAATATAATACTGTCAGCTTGACAGGAAAACCGAGTGTATGAATATAAATTCAGCGTTTGATCCATTTTTTGCTCAAGATTTTGATGAAGAAACCGATGATCTTATTCAGCTAGTAACTGCGGAAGAGGAAGAGGATGACGAGGTAATTGAGTTTCCCGAGGAGCTATCCGTTTTACCAATTCGCAATACTGTACTATTTCCGGGAGTGGTAATTCCGATCACGGTTGGACGGAAGAAGTCGATTAAGTTAGTGAAGCAGGCTTATAACAAAGGCAGTCGCCTTATTGGGGTGATTGCTCAAAAAGATAATCAGGCTGAAGACCCCGATACCACTGAAGTATACGAAGTAGGCACCGTAGCGAAAATTATTAAAGTACTGGTGTTGCCCGATGGTAACACTACCATTATTATTCAGGGAAAGAAGCGCTTTAAGGTAAGTTCTTTCGTACAGGATGAGCCGTACATGATAGCTCAGGTAAAGTATCTGGAAGAGAAGTTTCCCTCGCCCAAGAGAAAAGAACTAGTTGCCCTGGTGCAATCGTTGAAAGAAGCTGCTGCCAAAATTCTTCGACTAAACCCCGAAATTCCTCAGGAAGCCCAGCAAGCGCTGGACAATATTGATAGCCCCAGTTTTCTAACCCACTTCCTTTCTTCCAATATCAATGTAGAAGTGAAGGATAAGCAGAAACTGCTGGAGATTAATAATGGTATGCAGCGGGCTAAGCTACTGCTGGAGTATATGCTCAAGGATATTCAACTACTGGAAATCCGGCACGAAATCCACAGCAAAGTACATTCAGATATTGACCAGCAGCAGCGCGATTACTTCTTGCGGCAGCAAATGAAAGTGCTACAAGACGAGTTGGGTGACGGGGGGCTAGACCAGGAAGTGGAGAAAATGCGGATGCGAGGCGAGAAGAAAAAGTGGCCCGAAACGGTATCTGAGCATTTTAACAAGGAGCTCGAGAAACTTTCCAGAATGAATCCGGCTGCTGCCGAGTATCCGCTAACCTACAATTATGTAGAGCTACTGCTTGACTTACCTTGGCAAGATTATACTAAGGATAATTTTGACTTGAAACACGCTCAGCGTATTCTCGACCGTGATCATTACGGGCTTGATAAGGTAAAAGACCGGATTATTGAGTACTTGGCAGTGCTCAAGCTGAAAAATGATATGAAGGGGCCTATTCTTTGCTTATACGGCCCTCCTGGTGTTGGTAAAACTTCTTTAGGAAAATCTATCGCTTCATCTCTCAACCGGAAGTACGCCCGGATGTCGTTAGGAGGAGTGAGCGATGAAGCAGAGATTCGTGGTCATCGTAAGACCTACATTGGGGCAATGCCCGGTAAGATTATTCAGAATATCAAAAAGGCTAAGTCGGCTAACCCGGTCTTCATCCTGGATGAAATTGACAAAGTGCGTTCTGATTTTCGGGGTGATCCATCTTCGGCTCTGCTAGAAGTGCTTGATCCTGAGCAGAATAGTACTTTTCTGGATAATTACCTGGAAGTTGATTACAACCTTTCAAACGTGCTGTTCATCGCCACGGCAAACTCACTAGATACCATTCATCCTGCTCTGCGCGACCGGATGGAAATCATTGATATTTCTGGTTATACGCAAGAGGAAAAAGTAGAGATCGCTAAGCGTCACCTGATACCAAAGCAACGCAAAGAACACGGTCTGACGGGAAAAGACATTTCCTTTGATAAAAAAGCGATTGTCCGGATAGTGGAAGATTATACTCGCGAATCGGGGGTGCGGAACTTGGAACGTAAACTGGCTACAGTTATCCGAAGTGTGGCTAAATCGGTAGCCATGGAAGAAGAATATTCTAAGAAAATTACCGAAGCGGAAGTGCGACGGGTTCTGGGAGCCCCTACGTTTGACAAAGAAAATTATCAAGACAACGAAACTCCGGGCGTAGTAACCGGATTGGCCTGGACCCAGGTAGGAGGAGAAATTCTGTTTATTGAAAGTAGCCTGAGCCGGGGAAAAGGAAAATTAACGCTATCAGGACAATTGGGCGATGTGATGAAGGAGTCGGCCATGACAGCACTTTCGTATCTAAAGTCCAAAGCCGATCGGCTAGGTATTCACTATAAAGTTTTTGAGAACTACGATTTACATGTACACGTTCCGGCTGGTGCGGTCCCCAAAGATGGGCCATCGGCAGGGATTACGATGCTTACCGCGATAGCTTCGGTTTACACCCAGCGCAAAGTAAAAGCTAAAGTGGCGATGACTGGAGAAATCACGTTGCGAGGTAAGGTGATGCCCGTGGGAGGAATCAAAGAGAAAATTCTAGCGGCACGTCGCGCTGGAATCAAGGAAATTATTCTCTGTGAAAAGAATCGTAAAGATATTGAGGAGATTGACGAACGCTACGTAAAAGGCTTAAAAGTACACTTTGTAAATACTGTGAGCGAGGTGCTGGATCTGGCACTGCTGAAAACGAAAGTGAAAGAACCATTGGAGTTGGTGGCAGATTAGTCACTATACTTATTCCAACGGATACATTTGGTACCTCTAACGATACCATCATTAGGTCAGAAACAGGGTTAGGATTATTAACTCGATACTCTAGAACTGCTAATGAACGGTGCTGGGCAGTATAAATAACTGGTAAGCCGACTGAATTCCACCTTCCACCAAACAAAGCTGCCCCATAACCATCGAGCTGACTGGCGTAGGGGCGACGGACGAGTCGATAAACCAGCATTAGGAGTATACTCCGTGCTCAATGCGTCCCAAAATAGTCATCACCCACTGAATGCCAACGGGAGTATCCAGTAGGCTAATTGGTTGAACACTACCCAGTGCAGTGACGGGTGTTCTTAGCCATTGGTTAGCGAGGGCATCATCGCCTAGCACTTCTACCGCTCTGCGGTACAAGCGGGCTAATTCTAACAGCTGACCGGAAGCCGCCGCAGGCAGCAGATCACTGCCTTTCATCCGTTGGATGGTACGTGGGGTGAGGTGTAGCAAATCAGCTAGTTCTTTCTGTGACAATTGCATTCGAGCCTGCACTTCCTGCATAAACTGCTTACTTACGCCCTCCCGCGCTAGTTTTATCCAGTCAATAGATTGTTTTTCAGAAGTTTCTAATACTTGAGCAGCTTGCATATTATAAAAACTTTTGTCGTTATAATATACGAAAATTGTCGTTCCTGAGTTAGAAAATTCTCTATCATTATTATGACCTTCTGAAAAATTAGCCTAAATGAGGAAAAATCCACCATTTTAGCTAGTAGAGATATAGCAGTATGAAGATGATGTTACAAAGCTGTTTTATCAAAAATGCCTAATATTATAAGTTAGCTATCTAACGGAGTAAATCTTGCGAAAGAAAACGTTAGGGGATGAGTTTTACTGAATATGTATTCATTTATACTGAACCATGAGACCAAAGGATGAACAAAAAATAGAGGCGATTTTTGCTGCGGTCATCAAACTTACCGGTTCGGGCGGAATAGCTGGTTTGAAGATGACCGATATTGCTCGTGAGGCAGGAGTAGCCGATGGTACTTTGTATACCTACTTTCGTAGCAAGGAAGAGCTGCTAAATTCAGTGTATTACCAACTGAAACAGAAGGGAGCCCTTGCCATTGTAGACGGAATCGATCACTTGCCAGTGAAAGTACAATTGTACAAAATGTGGAAAAACTCGCTAAAATATCAGGTGAATGAACCCGCAAAAACCATTTTTCTCGAACATTTTAAGGTATCGCCTTTTATCTCAGAGGATAATAAGAAATTAAGTCAGCAGTTGGGGCAGTACCTAGAAAAACTGTTAGAACGAGGTAAGGAGGAGATGATTATTAAACCATTGAGTAATGAACTACTAATCTCATTATTAACCGGATTCTTAAAGGACTACGCTCACTACTTGGTCAATCATGATCTGGAAGTTACCGAGAACAAAGCGGAGGAGTCTTTTTCGCTGAGCTGGGACGCTATTAAAGCCTAGAAAAAATTTTTATTGAATAAATGAATACTTATTCATTTATATCCGTAAGAGACGAGTAGTGTAACTAAAATTATTTTTACCTAACCACATTAAAATCATGAAAACGATTCTTATCACCGGAGCTAGTTCGGGTATTGGTAAAGCAACCGCTCAAGTTTTTCACCAAAAAGGGTGGGGGGTAGCCGCTACCATGCGCACTCCCGAAAAAGAGCAAGATTTAAAACCCGACGATCGCTTGCTGCTTGTAAAACTAGATGTTGCAGATAAAGAGACAATTACAAACGCCGTACAAGAAACAATTAACCACTTTGGTCAGGTTGACGTAGTACTCAACAATGCGGGTTACGGTGCCGCTGGCCCACTAGAAGCTGGGAGCGAAGAACAAATTCGTCGCCAATTTGAGGTTAATTTATTTGGGGTGATTGACGTTACTCGGGCAGTGCTACCGCATTTCCGCGAGAATAAAGCGGGTCGCTTCATTAATGTCACTTCTATTGGTGGGCTAATTACCTTACCCTTGTTCAGTCTTTATCACGCTACTAAGTGGGGAGTAGAAGGATTTACCGAAGCCTTGCAGTATGAGCTTAATCCACTGGGCATAGACCTAAAAATAGTAGAACCCGGTGGAGTGAATACGGATTTTGCCGGGAGGTCGCTGGATATGTTTGATGTATCTCAGGTGCCCGAATATGAGCCTACCGTTCAGCGGTTGTTGCAAAATTTTACGGAAGAAGCTGGGCGTACTGCCGGATATTCCTCACCCGAAGATATTGCCGAAGTAGTTTACCAAGCGGCTACCGATGAAAATGGGCAATTACGCTTCCTGGCGGGAGAAGATGCAAAACAGTTCTGGCAAGCCCGCCAAAACATGCCCTACGAAGACTTCCGAGCGATGATTAAGGAGCAAATGCTGGGTTAAGAAAAAACTGCGGTTTTTTTACCACTATTTTCTCGATAGTACTTAAGCGTCATTTTAACGTCACTGCGAGGAAGTATGACGAAGCAGTCTTCTCCCTAAAACCCTAAAGCAGGAGATTACTTCGCTCGTCCCTCGTCCATCGTAGAACGCTCGTAATGACGTCTCAGAAGAACTGACTGATACCCCGCTGTTTCAGCAACTGCTGAATATTCAGCTTCATGTCATCAATGACTGGAATATCATTCTCCCAGTCGGTAGTAATCCAGTCGAATTGGGCGGTGGCGATCATGACTTTTTGGGTAGCAGTAGTAATCCAGAGTACTTTTTCTACTCCGAATTCCAACAGCTTGCGGGTTTTGGTGTGATAGTAATTGACTGGATCAGAAGGTTACTCTAAGTTGGCTTGGTATCTACTTCAATGGCGATTAAAAATACTAATGACTTTACAATTTCGTCATTACATCGTTATTTCATATCTTAAAGAAAAGCTTTGCTATGGAAGTTCGCGAAATAACTGTTGAAGAAGCACAAGTAAAAATACCCGAATCGTTAGTTTATGAGGTATTGGATGGACAGCCGGTACCTTATCAAGGCTTTCGGGAAGTGATGGCTGGCAATAAAAAGTTAGAAGATATTATGGGTAGTAGTGGCTTACAATCGTTCGTCATAACCAATGTGTTAGTAAGGTTCTTGATGAAAAATCTGCCCGAGGAAGAGTACGATATTTTAAGTAACAAAGCCGGATTACATTTGGGTAAAAACAATAATTTGGCAACTGATATCGGTATTTATCCTATCGGTGTACTTACTCCCGATAAGCTCACTAATCAATATCTTGATATTCCCCCACAGGTAGCTATCGAGGTAGATACTAAGGTTGACTTTAGCCAATTCAATAGCCCTCAGGATTACCTTTACCAAAAAACGCAGGCATTGCTAGATTTTGGTACTGAGCGGGTTGTTTGGATATTCACAGCTAGCAAAAAGGTCATGACGGCTACCGCTCAGGAGGATTGGATTACCCACGACTGGGATAAGCCCGTTACTTTGCTTCCTAATGTCACCTGCCCGTTGGCCGAACTGTTAGCAAAACGCGGTATCAAGTGAATAGCTATCAAATTCCACACTGCTGAATATTCAAATACCCGTTTTATCGTCACTGCGACCCCGGACTTGATCCGGGGGTGGCAGTCTCCCGACAAAAAAGAAGGAGATTACTTCGCTCGTTCCTCTCGCTCGTAATGACGTGTATCTATTTCTATTAAAATGGAAAATCATCTTCGTCATCAACTTCGTAGATGGGCTCACCTTCACAGAGAATCTCAAGCTGCCTTTCACCTCGAGCTAGCAACTCATCGTAAGTGATTATTGAAATATTGTGTAGTTCAGAACTCAATTCCTGTAGAGCTTGTAATTTATCATCTTCCCAGTTACTCGATCTGCCTATGACAATAATTGCCTTAGGTTCACAGGCTACAATTTCTCTGTTATCCATAAGACCGTTTTTTGCAGCCTCACTAAAAACTTTGATATATCTTATACATTGTCCAATGGCTTTTGATACGTCACTTGAAAAATAGTAGTTCTTATGACTTTCATCATAAAGTAAAACTTTCATATCTGGACGCTTAAGCTCTACAATATCTCTAAATCCAGATAGTACGGAAGGAAGCAGTAAATCAATGCTATCACTAGGGCTAATATTTCTTATTTGATCAATTGTTAAGTAATTATTCCCAAATACCCAAGAATATTCTTCACACCATTTTTGATACACCTGTTCTCTCGATTCACCAGCTTCTAAGTAAAACCTTAACTCCTGTATAGCTTCTCTCATCTCGTTTGTTTTCATAGCTACACGAAGAGAGTTTCGTATTTCGCTTGAAACCTCTCTTGAAGATAAATACTCTACAATATCTTTCTCATTTAGAACCTTTAATAGAGTATTTGCAACTGTTTCTTTATCAAATTCTTTTAAGTTGTTCTCGCCATCAGAAGTCTTTATTACTAAATATTCCCCATCAGAACCTTGCTTAGCAATCTCTAAGTTTTCCTTTAAAAACTGATAAAGCTTTATCGTTGCAATATGATTTAGATTGATGGAACATTCTTCCTGATGTAGAGATAAACGACCGTCGCCCCTTTTTTCTTTAATGATTTTCAGGCTTAGTTCATCTTCTTTACTTGATCTTTGAATAAAGTGAGATAAAACCTTTATTCTAGTCTTAGTACTTTGGTGAATAACAATGGGATCACGATATGATGTTCGTCCTGAACTGGCCTTTTTCCTTCTGATATTGTCTACCATTTTCTTATCCTTTGCGGTGTAGTAAATTAAAAACGCCACCTAAGTTAATAAGTGGCGCTTTCTTATGTTTCTTAAGATGACTTAGCTTCCACAGGCTTCGCAGCTGTCGGGGTCATCCAGGGAACATTGCATGTCAGATTGCTTTTGGGCTTGGGGGCCACTACCGGCGTTACCTTGCAATTGTCCACCTCCGGGGGCGGGGGCTCCTACGGGAACTTCCGCTGCTTTCGGTTGGTCTTGGGTAAGTGCCGCTTTGTCAACTGTAAACTTGATAGCGTCAGTCGCCGCTTTCGTACGTAAGTAGTACATTCCGGTTTTCAGCCCTTTCTTCCACGCGTAGAAGTGCATAGACGTTAGCTTACCAAAGTTAGGATCCTGCATATGGATATTCAGGCTCTGGCTTTGGCAAATGTACGCACCACGGTCGGCGGCCATATCCAAAATAGTCTTCTGCGAAATCTCCCAGGTAGTCTTGTACAGATCTTTCAAGTTCTGAGGAATCTCATTGATATTTTGGATAGAGCCGTTTTCGGCAATCAGTCGGTTCTTCATGCCTTCGTTCCAAAGATCAAGATCTACCAGGTCACGTAGCAGGTGCTTGTTCACTACCACAAACTCGCCAGACAGTACGCGACGGGTGTAAATGTTAGAGGTGTACGGCTCGAAGCACTCATTATTACCCAGAATTTGCGAAGTGGAAGCCGTTGGCATTGGTGCCAGTAGCAGGGAGTTACGTACTCCGTTCTTTTTCACTTCTTTCTTGAGCTTACTCCAATCCCAGCGGTTGCTTTCGGGAGTTACTCCCCACATATCAAACTGGAAGATTCCCTTCGATACCGGTGAGCCTTTAAAGGTTTCGTAAGCGCCCTCTACTTTCGCCAGCTCCATAGAAGTTTCCATAGAGGCGTAGTAGATCGTCTCGAAGATGTCGCGGTTCAGTCCTTGGGCTTCATCCGACTCAAACGGCATTTTCAGCATGATAAAGGCATCCGCCAGTCCTTGAATACCAATACCGATGGGGCGGTGCCGCATGTTGGAGTTCTTGGCCTCTTTCACCGGATAGTAGTTCACATCAATCACCTTATTCAGGTTGCGGGTTACTACTTTAGTGATTTCGTACAGCTTCTGATGATCGAAGAAGTTATTACCGTTTTCATCCTGACTGATAAACTTCGGCAACGCGATAGAGGCGAGGTTACAAACCGCTACTTCATCTTTAGAAGTGTATTCAATAATCTCGGTGCAGAGGTTAGATGAGCGAATGGTTCCCAGATTCTTCTGGTTGGATTTTTTGTTCGCCGCATCTTTAAAGAGCATATACGGAGTGCCGGTTTCCACTTGGGCTTCCAGAATTTCAAACCATAAATCCTGCGCCCGAACTGTCTTACGGGCTTTGCCTTCGCGTTCGTACTTTTCGTACATCTTCTCAAATTCTTCACCGTACTTATCGTACAGTCCGGGGCATTCGTTAGGGCAGAACAGTGACCATTCCTCGTTATCTTCTACTCGCTTCATAAAAAGATCGGGAATCCACAGCGCGTAGAACAAGTCACGAGCACGAAGCTCTTCTTTACCGTGGTTCCGCTTCAACTGTAAGAAGTCGAACACGTCGGCGTGCCAAGGCTCCAGATAAATAGCAAAGCTGCCTTTTCGTTTTCCACCACCCTGATCGACATAACGAGCCGTCATATCAAAGTTCCGCAGCATCGGCACAATACCGTTAGAAGTACCATTGGTTCCGCGAATGTACGAACCCGTCGCCCGAACGTGGTGGATGCTTAAACCAATTCCTCCGGCTGATTGCGAAATCTGAGCACACTGCTTCAGTGTATCGTAAATGCCATCAATAGAATCGTCTTGGATAGTTAGTAGGAAACAACTGGAAAGCTGAGGTTTAGGAGTCCCCGCATTGAAGAGGGTAGGAGTGGCATGAGTGAACCACTTCTCGGAAAGTAGATTGTAGGTCTCAATCGCCGCCTCAATATCTTCACCGTGAATTCCGACAGCTACCCGCATCAGCATATGCTGCGGACGCTCTACTACTTTTCCGTCTAGCTTAATCAGGTACGACCGTTCCAGGGTTTTAAAGCCGAAAAAATCATAGCTGTAATCCCGGCTATAAATGATAGTAGAATCAAGTTGGGCGGCATGCTTCTTAATTACGGAATACGTCTCCTTAGAAATTAGCGGGGCGTGTTCTCCAGTTTTAGGGTCTACGTAGGAGTAGAGCCGCTTCATGGTGTTGGAGAACGACTTGCTAGTAACCTTGTGCAAGTTAGAAATCGCAATCCGAGCAGCCAGAACCGCATAATCTGGATGTTTTACGGTGAGGGTAGCCGCAGTTTCAGCCGCCAAATTATCCAGTTCCACGGTGGTTACCCCGTCGTAGATTCCGGTAATTACTTTTTTCGCCACCTCTACGTCACTCACGTAGTTGGTGTCCAAATTGTAGCAGAGTTTCTCGATACGGGCGGTAATCTTGTCAAATTTTACTGATTCCCGCCTGCCATCACGTTTGATTACTAGCATAGCCTATGGATTAATTTAGTAGATGAGATTATTTAGAAGTCTTCGTTGAGAGAGAATTTTGGACGATCTTGTTCCTGGGCACTGTTCTTTACCCCGGCTTTCTGGTATTCACCCACCCGCTTTTCAAAGAAGTTAGTCTTGCCTTGTAGCGAGATCATCTCCATGAAGTCGAACGGATTTTGGACATCATATACTTTAGAACAATTAAGCTCCAGCAAAAGTCGGTCAGCGACAAACTCAATGTACTGACACATCAGTTCGGCATTCATACCGATTAAGCTTACTGGTAACGCATCGGTTACAAACTCCTTCTCAATCTCTACCGCGTTGGTAATAATCTCCCGTACCGTCTCTTCTGGGAGCTTGGTATTGAGGTGATTATTATAGAGGTGACAGGCAAAGTCGCAGTGCATACCTTCATCACGAGAGATGAGTTCGTTGGAGAATGTTAGACCGGGCATTAGGCCACGCTTCTTCAACCAAAAGATAGAACAGAATGAACCAGAGAAGAAAATTCCCTCTACGGCGGCAAAAGCAATCAGTCTCTCGGCAAAGCTGCCCTCGTCAATCCAGCGCAAGGCCCAATCAGCTTTCTTCTTTACGCAGTCCATGGTGTCAATGGCATTGAACAGCTTATTCTTCTCTTGACCATCCTTCACGTAGGTATCTATTAATAAGGAGTAGGTCTCAGAGTGAATGTTCTCCATCGCAATCTGAAAGCCATAGAAGAATTTGGCTTCGGTGTACTGCACCTCGTTCACGAAGTTCTCAGCCAGATTCTCGTTTACAATACCGTCGCTAGCTGCAAAGAAGGCCAATACATGGGAAATAAAATGCCGCTCACCGTCGTTCAGATTGTTCCAATCTTTTAAGTCCTGGCTTAGGTCAATCTCTTCGGCCGTCCAGAAACTAGCTTCTGATTTCTTGTACCATTGCCAGATATCATCGTGTTGAATAGGGAATAGCACAAATCGATTAGGATTTTCCTGTAAAATTGGTTCGTTCACATCAACAGTTTTCTCGCTCATAACAGCTTTGGGGTTAAGATTTATACTTTAAATAAGTAAGTCAGGATTTGGTGTATTTGTTATTGAAAAACCGCGAAAAAATTCACAATTTTTCAAAAAGAGTGCTTGAATGAAACGAGACAAGCTTAAGATGTAAAAAAGCTAACTCTGAATCGGGCACTCTTCACAAATATGTTGATTTAGGCGAAAAAGAAAAAGATTTTTGCGTTTTTCCCGACAGTATTTTTGGTTTTATATTCAACTTCTCGTTGAGAAAAAGAATTATAAAATACTGATTAATAATGGGTTGAAGTAATGTGTTGAGAGTAAAACTTCTAGCGTAATTTTATGAGATTGGAATAGTAACTTAGCTCATCTAATTTACTTATTTTAGGTAAATACTTTTGGGGTATTGGAATTTGTTGATAAATGGAGCAACTATTTTAAGAAAAAATGGGTTGAGCGTAGGGTTGGCAGAAACGTAGGAAAACGCTATATTTGCGCCTCGTTTTACAGCGAATGATAGAAATGGGCTTTCAAACTATTAAAATCTTGTTGTCCACTATCAATTTTAAATTTTCCATTTTTCATTATTAAAGTACCATGTACGCAATTGTTGACATAGCCGGAAAGCAATTTAAAGTAGAAAAAGATCGGTTCGTCTACGCTCCTAGTGTAGCTGGCGAAACCGGCGCTTCCGTTGAATTTGACCGCGTACTCCTTATCGAGGATGATAACGGAGTAGAAGTTGGCACCCCTACGGTGAGTGGTGCCCGAGTAGCGGGAACGATCTTAGAGCACGGTCGGGGCGATAAGGTCATTGTATTCAAGAAAAAACGCCGTAAAGGTTACAAGAAAAAGCAAGGCCATCGTCAGGGTTATTCCAAAATCATGATTGATGACATTTTGTTAGCCGGCCAGAAAGCTGCCAAGAAACCTAAGAAAGAAGAACCCAAAGCTGAAGCTGCTCCGGCAGAAACTCCTGCTCAGGATGATCTGAAGAAAATCAACGGAGTAGGGCCTGCTTTTGAGAAAGCACTGAATGAGCACGGAATCCATACCTATCAGCAAATAATTGATCTCTCTGCTGAGGAAATTGAGAAATTAGCCGAAGAGGTGGACGGTGTTACCGTAGAGATGGTACAGGACGATTGGATTCCTCAGGCTAAAGAACTGAATGCTTAAATAGAGAGTTAATCTACTAAACAAAAAATATCATGGCACATAAGAAAGGAGCCGGTAGTTCCAAAAACGGACGCGATTCGGAAAGTAAACGACTCGGCGTAAAAAGATTTGGCGGTGAAAATGTAATCGCCGGAAATATCATCGTGCGCCAGCGAGGCACTAAGCACCATCCAGGCGACAATGTGGGTATGGGCAAAGATCATACACTGTTTGCCCTGACTGATGGTAAGGTTCTGTTTAAGAAAGGTCGTCAGGATCGTTCTTACGTTCATATTGTAACCGAAGCCTAATTAGGCAATTTTCCAAAATTATCTACTAGCCAATCCTGATCACAGGGTTGGCTTTTTCAGTATATATCCCTCCGCAATTTATCCCAATACCTTACACTTCTGATAAAAGCAGTCATATTACAGCCAAACCCGGCACCTGAAAAGGTAAATTTGCTCGTTATCTATCCATTATTGTGCCGAGCGATTTATCATGAAAAGACACATAATAGTAGTTTTCTTTATCCTCTGTGGAGTTGGCTTCACCCATCTCACGATTGCCCAGGATGTACCATCTCCCGATTATTTAGCGGAAGCCCAGCAAAAAGTAGCGGAGCAGGATTGGGCTGGCGCTAAAGTGGCTTACACCCAGTACATTGTTCAGTATCCGAAAAAACCGGAAGGTTACGAGGGGCGGGGTATTGCCAATTATCAGCTCGGTAAGCATGATGCTGCCTTAGAAGATCTGAACCAGGCGGTATCGTTTCGGGCGTATAGTGCCGATGTATTCTACTATCGGGGATTATTGCAGTATCAGAATCAAGACTATCGGCAGGCGATTCTGGATTTGAATAAGGCCATTAAAGAAGGCACTAAGCAGGCGGATGCCTACTACACTCGTGGAAACGCCTATTTCCGAAACGAAAGTTACGCCGAAGCCATCCAAGATTATAATCAAGCCATAAGTCTGGGGCAAGCCGATGAACTAGTGTTCAATAATCGGGGTAAGGCTAAGCTTTACCAAAACGACTACCCCGGGGCAGTTGAAGACTTTACCCAGGCGGTAACGGTGAAAGAAAGCTACGTCAAAGGCTGGAGTAATCTGGGAGAGGCTCAGTACCAACTAAAGCAGTGGGAGTCTGCAATCAAATCCTATAAGAAGGCGGCCAGTCTAGGCGAATCATCTCAAGATATTACGTTCCAGATAGCCATGGCTTACCGAGAGCTGGGACAGTACGAAGCAGCCCTGCAAGCGTTCAAGCAAGCCGAAAAAGAAGGGCTAAGTGGCTCAGAGCTTAATTACTACCGAGGAATAACTGCATTCTCTGCCGAAAAGTATAGTGAGTCGGTACGCGACCTAGAAAAGATCGTTAGTGCCCAAGAAGCACAATGGCTAACTGATGAGTTATACCATTATTTAGGCTTAGCTTACCATCAGCTCAACCGATCGGCCAAAGCCACAGCTATTCTAGAGAAAATAGAACCAGAAAACCGTAAGGTAGAAGATTGGATGGCTCTCGGATCATCCTACTTCGCTCAGAAAAAATACCAAAAAGCAGTAGAAGCATTACTGCCTGCCAAGGCAGAAAGCGAGATTGCCCACTTGCTGGGAAAAGCCTACATCTATCTAAATCAACCCCAGGACGGTATGCCATTCCTGACCAAAGCTATTGAAGTAGGATCAGAAGAAGCCGAGTTGTACCATATGCGAGGCGCAATTTTCTATGACCAGAAGTTATACCAACCAGCTTTGGCGGATATTCAGCGAGCTCAAGAGTTAGGCTGGACAGATGGTAAAAATTACGCTCTATTGGGCGGAGCTCAGTATTATCTTGACCAATTCCCGGCTGCAGTAGAGAATCTGGAAAAAGCACTTTCAAAAAGTGAGAAAACCGACGAAGTGTACTACACCTTAGGAAACGCCCAAGCAAAGGCAGGAAACATTACCAAAGCCCTACCCAATCTAAAAGAGGCAGTTAAGTTGGGGCGAGGCGACAAAATCACCTATCGGCACCTAGGTGAAGGGGAGTATCAAGCGAAGAACTATACTGGAGCGGTAGAAGCTCTGGATTTAGCCGTGCAGGAAGGCGTAACTGATCTGAGAGTTTACGAACAGTTAGGGAATGCCAAGTACTTTATCAAAAATAAAACCGCCATTGATGACCTTAACCAAGCCATTGCCAAAGGAAGTCAAGACACATTGGTTTACTGGCACCGAGCCAATTTGCGATTAGCGCAAGAGGAGATTGCTCCAGCAATTCAGGATTTAGATCAGACCGTGGCTTTAGGAGCCAAGAGTGCTAAGCTGTTTTTGAAGCGAGGGCAGGCTAAGCTACAGCAAGAAAATGTAGTGAGTGCTCTATCTGACTTTAATCAGGCGCTTGCTAACGATGCTCAGCTTTCTGAAGCCTATCTGTACCGGGGGCAGGCTTATTTCTTACAGAACAGTTACGCTGATGCAGTAGAAGACTTAAATCAGGCGAGTACAGCGGGTATTAGCAGTATGGTACTCTATAAATTGCTAGGATATTCATTGTACGAGACTAAAGCCTACGAAAAAGCCCTTTCGGCCTTGAACGAGGCAATTACGATGGGATTAAATGAGCCGGAAGCGTATCGGTACCGGGCGGAGATTTACTATGATCAGCAAGATTACGCAGCTACTCAGAAAAATATTGATCGAGCATTTCAACTGGGTGAAGACTCTCGGTTAGCGTACACTCTGAGCGGTCATGCAGCCGCCTATCTGGATCAACCCAAGCGCACGATCAGCGATCTGACCAAAGCCATTGAGAAGGGTGCGGACGAAGCCCTGGTGTATAGCCATCGGGGAAATGCCTACTATGATCAAAAGGATTATCAGGCAGCGGCTAATGATCTAGACAAAGCGGTTGAAAAAGGAGCAGACGATTTACTAACGCTGTATAACTGGGGCAATGCCCAGTTTCTAACGGATGACTACGAAACGGCTATCCGTGCTTACGATAGAGCATTGGCAAAGGGTGGTCAAGAAGATGCAGAAAAGGCTCCGTTGATCTACAATAATCGGGGTAAAGCAAAATTCTTACTAAAGAAATACACCGAAGCTATTACTGACTACGATCAAGCCATTGTTAAGAAATCAGATTACACTAAAGCTTATCATAATCGGGGTACGGCTAAATTTCTGTTAGGTGACTATCCGGGCGTAATTCAAGATTTTACTAAAGCTCGGGAGCTAGACAGTCAAGAGTCGGATATTTTTCGGATGATGGGCGTTGCCTACTACCAGACTGCTAACTATCAGGAAGCTCTGGAAGAACTGGATCAGGCGGTAGAACTGAAACAAACAGATGCTTCAGTATATTTTGCCCGAGGGGTTTCCCGCTACCGAACTGCCGATAGCTTATCGCTGGAAGAACAACCAGATGCTTACCAAAATGTAGTGGCAGACCTTAATCAGGCAATTAACCAAGAAATAAATAATCCAGAGGCTTTTCAGGTACGGGGATATGCTCAGTTTGCTCGTCAAAATTATAGTGAAGTATTACTTAACTTAGATGAGGCTATTAAACTGGGAATCAGTGATTCAGAAACTTATTTTAAGCGTGGATTTGCCCGTTACGAAACCCGAGACTGGAAGGGAGCCTTAAGTGATTTATCAGCAGCGATCAATAAGCAGAGTAATTATCCTCAGGCTTATGCGGTGCGAGGAAATGCCCGCTTTAGGCTGAAGGATTATCAAGCTGCTTTAGCTGATTATAACCAGGCAGTTCAGCAGGGTTGGGAAGATGCTACCACCTTTAACAACCGGGGAAAAACGAAGTATAAATTAGAGCAGTATGAAGCCTCATTAGCGGACTATTCCCAGTCTATTGCTCTAGACTCAACTTATACGCTGGCTTACGAAAACCGAGGCATTGCCCACTTTAAACTAGAAAAATACGAAGAAGCTCGGGAGGATTTACGGGTAGTGGAAAAAGCCCAGGCGGAAAAAGTGGATGTAGCAATTCTCTACTATCTAGCGGATGCTAACTACAACTTGGAAAACTACCCGGTCGCTATTGGTTACTATGACGAAGCGATTGACATGGGCGTACAAGAAAAAGAAGCCTACTACCGTAGAGGGCTGGCGTATATGAAGCGGGAAAATTATGAGCAGGCTTCGGTAGACTTTACTAACGCTATTAATACCGATAAACAAGATGCCCAGCTATACGTAGACCGGGCTACGGCTCGCTCCTTTATGGGCGACTACAATGGAGCTTTGGCTGATTTTAATAATGCCCTGAAACTCAACCCTGATTTGGAAGGCGTATACTACAACCGGGCGTATTTGCGAGAAGAATTAGAAGATTACAAAGGGGCTATTGAAGATTATACCAAAGTAATTTCTTTGCACCCTCAGGATGCCGAAGCCTACTACAATCGGGCGAATCTGCACGTGCTGGAAGAAAATCCTGAGGCGGCTCTAAAAGACTTTGAGCGAGCTATTAGCCATAACAACCAAAACCCTGATTACTTTCGGGGGCGGGCTATGATTTATTATCAGCAGGGCGACCCCAAAGCCTGCGAAGATTGGCAACAAGCCAAAACCCTCGGTGATACTAAAGCAGAGTTTTTCTTAAAGAAATACTGTACGCAATAACTTTTAGTGTTATAGTACGAGGTGTTATAGTGTTTTTGTCATAAGTTTCAGGTTGCAAACTTAATGTTCAGTAGCTTCGGATAACTAGAACACAGTAGCACGATAACACTATAACACCATCTACCTGTGAAAATCCGCCGGAAAACCCAGCAGTGTCTCAACTGCGGTCTCACGCTCAATACGGTCTATCACTATTGCCCTCGGTGCGGGCAGGAGAATAATGATAATAATGTTTCCTTTGGCACCTTCGTACACGAGTTCTTTGCAAACTACTTTTCCTTTGATACCAAGTTTGCTAAGAGTGCTGTTCCTTTTTTGATTAAGCCAGGATTTCTAACGAATCGTTTCAATGAAGGTAAGCGGGTAGGCTACGTGCACCCGCTACGGCTGTATCTAATTGTAAGTATTATCTTTTTCTTTTTAGCTACCTGGGCAGTACGTAGCTCCTTAGAAGGTACATCTATCGATAATTCAGATTTGTCCGAAATTGCTGAAGTTGATTCAGCCAGAGCAGTCTCTGGCTTTCAGCGTATTGCTGATATTCTGGAAGATGAGAGCTTAAACGACGAAGCGGCTCTCGATTCACTACGGAAGATGGATAGTTTTGAGGCAGATTCCGGTGAATTTGTCATGCGGGTATTCCATCAGGTGCGGCGGGTAGCTCAAAACGATCTGGATGTTTTTGCTGGGTTTATTCTGCAGAATATGCCAATCATGATGTTTCTCCTGATTCCGCTGTTCGCACTGCTACTTAAGCTGCTGTATATCCGTCGAAAACCTGAGCTTTACGTTCAGCATCTGGTTCATGCGTTGCACCTGCATGCCTTTTTTCTGTTCTTGTTGAGTTTGCTGATTGCACTTTATTTGGCTTTTAGTATTGGGGATACGACTATTAGTTGGATTAATTTTGTGATAAATCTCCTTCTTGCTGCGTATGCATTTTTCTCCTTTCGGCAGGTATATCAGCAGGGGTGGTTTAAAACTATTGTTAAACTTTTTTTGATCGGGATAGTATACTTTTGGATATTGGTTGTCTTCGGACTATCAGAGGCTTTTATTTCATTCTTACTTTTCTAGATGAAAACGAAACCTACGTACGATGTGATTTTAGCCGGAGGTGGCTGCGCCGGATTAAGCCTACTCTACCATTTGTTACAAAGCGATTGGAAAGATCGCAGCATTCTGCTAATTGACCGTGAGCGAAAAGAGCAAAATGATCGTACCTGGTGCTTTTGGGAAACCGAACCCGGCTCGTTTGAATCCTTGGTTTGTCAGCAGTGGCAACAAATGTACTTCCACGCTCCCGACTTTTCCCAACTGCTCAACTTGCAGCCCTACCGCTACAAAATGATTCGGGGTATTGACTTTTACCAACACATATATCAAACCTTAGCATCTTTTACCAATGTCACGATACTGAATGAGGATATTCAGGAGCTACAGGAGAAAGAAGACGTAGTGCAGGTGATTACAGACCAAAATACTTATGAGGGTAAATGGGTATTCAGCAGTCTACGCGATGAAGATGAGGTTGAGCAAGCCAATGGCCATCAGTATCTGCTCCAGCACTTTAAAGGATGGGAGATACGAACCGAGCAACCTTTTTTTGATCCTCAAGAAGCTACCTTGATGGATTTTCGGATTGATCAGGGAGGCGATTGTCGGTTCATGTATGTATTGCCTACTGATGAGCAAACAGCGTTGGTAGAGTACACTATCTTCTCTGATCAGTTACTAGAACCAGTTAAGTATGAACAGGAGCTTAGACGGTATATGCTGGAGTATCTCGGACTTAGTGAATCTGATTATCAGGTAATCCACGAAGAGTTTGGGGTAATACCGATGACGGATATGGTGTACCCTCGCCAATTGGGCAAAAAGATCATTCGGATCGGGACTGCGGGTGGGGCTACTAAAGCCTCAACAGGTTACACCTTTCAACGCATTCAGCAAGATAGTCAGCAAATCATACAGCAGTTAACTAGTACAGGGGCTGTATCCACAACCAGGTTTAGCCCAGCTAGGTTTCACTTGTTTGATAGCGTACTGCTGAATGTAATGGGAAGAAGTTTCTATCCGGCAGGTGAGGCATTTGCTTGCCTGTTCAAGAAAAATCCCCCGTCTCGGGTACTACGGTTTTTAGATGAAGACACTCATCTAGGAGAAGACTTTGCTATTATAAACTCAGTTCCTAAAGTTCCTTTTATCAAAGGGGCTTGGTTTGCTTTACAATCTATATAGCAGTTTAATATAGATAAAATAAAGCTTGTGACCTTTCACATAAAAAACTGTAAATCAGTTTTCTATCATAGTCTATATAAATAGACACTTTAAGATAATTGGCTACTGCCCAACAAAGCCATCTCCGCTCCACGAAGTTCGGCTAATCCTCGCAATCGACCAATAGCTGAGTAGCCCGGATTAGTCTTTTTGTGAAGATCATCCAACATTTTATGCCCATGGTCAGGGCGCATAGGAATGTTTCCCACTAGTCCACTGTTGCGGAGCTGTTTTTCTAATTGTACTACTGCTTTTACTACGTTAAGTAGGTCACCACTGCCTTCCAGATGGTTAGCCTCGTAGAAGCTACCGTTCACCTTATCACTTTCTCGCTGTACGCTACGGAGGTGGAGAAAATGAATCCGGTCTCCTAATCGCTCTACCATTCCTACTAAGTCATTGTCAGGGCGAGCTCCATATGACCCGGTACAAAAAGTAAGTCCGTTATGAGGCGAATCTACCATGCTGAGTAATTGGCGGGCATCAGCTTCGGTGCTTACTACCCGAGGCAATCCTAGCAAGGGGCGAGGTGGGTCATCGGGATGAATCGCTAGTTTTACATTAGCTGCTTCCGCTACCGGAATTACTTTCTCTAAAAAGTACTGTAAATTCTTTCGGAGTTGTGCTTCATCCACTGACTGGTACTGATTGAGCACCTCCTGAAATTCTTCCAGGCTGTAATCCTTATCAGAACCAGGCAGACCCGCAATAATATTTTGTTGTAATTGCTGGACAGCAGTATTATCGAGCTGATCAGCATATTCTTTAGCTTGCTGTTTCTCACTTTCAGAATATTCTTGCTCAGCCCCAGGGCGTTGCAAGATGTAAAGTTCAAAAGCTGCGAATGCCGTTTGATCAAAGCGGAGAGCCGTAGAGCCGTCGGGCTGCTGATAATCCAGGTCAGTCCGGGTCCAATCAAGTACCGGCATAAAATTGTAGCAAACCGTACGGATGTCATTAGCTCCTAAATTCCGAATACACTCCTGAAACACTGTAATATCCTGATCCCGATTTTTAGCCCCAACCTTGATTGCATCGGTCACGGGTACACTCTCTACCACCGACCAGCGCAAAGAGTTACGGTTAGGCATCTCTTCAATCAGCTTTTTTCGTTGGGTAATTGCGTCTTTCGTCCATACTTCACCTGCAGCAACTTCGTGTAGAGCAGTGACAATACCACTCGCTCCGGCTTGTCGAATATCATCTAAAGAGACTGGGTCATTTGGGCCGTACCAACGCCAAGTGTATTCCATAATTTTAGGATAGGCTAATTAAAAAGTTAATAAAAATAGAGAGCTTACAAAGTACAAAGGTTATTTCGGAGTTACCAAAAAGTAGTGTTGATACAACTCGTAAAAAGGGGGTTTATCATCTTGACAAAAAAATACGTAACTTTACCCAGAAATAATTATTTATTTTCAGTAAATCTATTAGTTTGCAGGCAGAAAAATTGGCTGGTTTATGTAATTACTGGTCATTTCTATCGTTAGTCAAGAAACAATTTAGACTCAGAACTTTTTAGCCAGCGCCCCAATTTGACTTTAGTATGAAACTAACCCTGCGAGCCCTAATTTTCTGTTTGGCAGGACTATTTGCTTGTGAAGAATCTGCTGATGAAGCCCTCAATACTCTTGGTACTGATGTAGATGTGGAAATGCGGGAATATTTGGATGGGACTCAACGGTCACTCATGTTTAAATTTTTCACCACGCGGGACTTTAGCTGTATCAATCACCGAATTAATTACAGTGTACAGCAAGAAATCAACGGGTTAGCCATTCGGCTGCAAGAAGTTGAGGAGCCTTCTGCTTGTATGAAAGCCATGGGGCCTGCCTCAGCTTTCGTAGATGTTGGTTCTTTGAACGTTGGTGATTATGATTTTACTCTTCACATTGGCGAAGCTATTACCAATACGGGAGTTCTGACAGTAACCCCTGAGTCGTACCAGTTAGTTCTCAACGGAGAAGCAGGTATGCATCTGGAGACAGTACAATTACAGCGGATTCCTAAAGATGCTCTATGGGGCACTGTTCAGTTTCCAGGGAAACCTAATGAAAACCTTGCTAACACGTTTGTAAACCAACTCACCAAGCTAGGGGCTACTCAAGATAAATTTGATGAGGGGAACTATGGTTTCTTTGAAGTAGATGCTACTGGAAAAGTTAGCCCCCCGATGGTAGCAGAGAAAAGCTCACCCTTCACATTTCTTCTAAACTATCGGGGAGATGAATCAGAACTGACTGCCCTGCTTTCGGAAATTAACCGCACTTATGGCGATGAAGTAGCCATCCGTGTGCATACTGCTCGGGGTAGTGAGTACCGTAGCTGGGATCTTCATTAGTTAATAGCAGCCGAAATAGCTAATAGTCCACAGTGATTAGCTGTCACTTCGATCTTCCGGCTTCTCACCTCCAGTACATTGCACACTGTTAAATGTTCATTGTCCCCCTGCTTTCCTCCCATTTTACCCGTAATACCTGAGCTGCTATTTTTTGTTTTCGGAAAAACTTTAGCCAATATAATTGCTGAGCAGAGAGTTGATCATTAGGTGACTTCACCTCAATAAACTGATACTCCCGCTCTTTCCAAATAAATAAATCGGGAAAACCCCGACTGTTTTCTTTAAGATCCTTCGCCATTTCCATGAGTATTGCACCGATTTGTTTGGCTTCCAGTTGCTGATAACATTGTTCTACTAACGGAAGTAAGGATTCATGCCAGCCAATCATCGGGTTGCTCATACCCAATTTAGTTTCATAGTGATGATTAATAATCTTCTTGAAGTGAGAAGGCTTTTCCAAAACACCTAATCGCCGAATGAGCTTCTGTTTTCGTTTCTTTAGAAAATCAGGAGTATAAAAGTCAGTGGGACGAGCCTGAAACGGATGGTGAATAGCCTCGTAATCTTCATCGAAAATTATATCCCAGAATAGTAGTCCAAAAAATCCGCGCCACAAGTAGTTTTCCACGAAGCAGCCCTCGTGTCCCTGGTTTTGATAATACTCTAGCACTCCCAACTCCACACAGGGCTGCGCTTCAATGGGTAACGTAATGCTAGGGCTATCGTGCAGCACATCAGTTGCCTGCTTACGCCGTTTCTTATTGGCAATACGGTTATAAAAGTCTTCGGCAAAAAATTTCTCTTCCGCATTTTGCGGCTCACTTATGATATTTTGACAAAGCTGGAGAGCTTCTTCTTTACTCCCTAGCTTGTGAAGCAAACGCACCCGGCGCTCCCGTGCGGGCGGTTTTTCGGTTTGCTCGTACATGCTGAGCGCAAATTTTGGATGACTCTGCTGCTCGAGCATTTTGCCGATTTTCAATGAGAGGCGATCAAAGGTAGGTAATGCCAGTGAGCAAAACTCCTGACGGGTAAGGCTGCAATTCTGAAACCAGCGATAAATCTCATCAGCGGGAGCCATGGCTTCATCACGAAGTACTCGAAATTCCTGATAAATACGGAGCATACGGAAGGTGTCTTCAGCTTCTTGGCGGGTTCTATAGGCTGCCTTCAGTTTGTCTTCGTTGAACAATTCACTCTTAATAATACCTAAATCGCGTACTACGAATTGGCTCATATCGCTGTGAATGTCACCGAAGTATAAGAACCGCAGCATAGCCACTTGATCTTCGTAACCAACCCGCACAATATCTTCTAGCTGGCGTAAGACATTAATGATCTTTCTAGTGTTGAGATGAGCTACAGCACATGTAATTAGCTCGGGTTTTTTCAGTGAGCGATAGCCCTTGGGTAACTCTTCTTTTGGTAAAAGGGTAAGCAATTCAGCTTTAGGGAAGATACTTAACACCTCGGTGAATTCGTTACTATGCTTAGGAGAAAGCCGACTAAAGAACTTTTGCTGACAAAGCAAATCAGTAGTCTCCAACAGGTCATTAATCTCAGCATAAGCCAACTTGGAGATTCTGAAAAAACTTCCCTTACGGTTAGTGAGACGAACGAACAGACAACGGGCATCTTCAGGTAGAGCGAGGAACTTTCGTGCAAAATTCTTCTCCCGCCGACTCATTAAATTACCGGACTTCTCCTGCACAAAGCGTAGCAAGGCCTCGAAATTGTCCAGATAGTATTTTTCAGGAAGTTCTATTTGAGGGACGCTGCTCATATCAGTTTATAGTCGCCCGTGGATTCCCGATGATGTTGGGAACATAGTCCACAGAGGGTTATATTTTGGAATTGCTGGTTGTTGAATAGCGATCGTCGCGCGCTTCAATTGCTCTATTGTTAAATTTTAACTTGTTACAAAAAGTTGGAAATTACAAATCGCTCCCTATCCGTCGCCAAATGCTTCTCACTATCCATTGTTCATTGTTTGTTTCTTTCCATATCACTAAGTTGCAGACTCAAGGCATTGGTAGAAATTTGTATTTCGCGAACTGATAAACCCAGTGAAGCAAGTAGTAGCAACAGGCTTATTCCAAATACCCATTTCCCAATTTCATATTCTTCGGCGAAAAGTAAGAACATACATAATACGCATAAAAACAAGCTCATAATTCCCAGACTTTGCATATTCCGGGTGAGAATTACCCGCTTTCGTAAGTTCTCAATCTGACCACGTACCCGCCCGTCGTGACTTTCACTGTACTGAGAGTGTAACTGCCGAATGAGGGCAGCAATGGCTAAAAAGCGATTAGTATACGCCAGCAACAATAGTGAAATAGCGGGAAACAGTAGGGCAGGGGTAGTCAGAGTTAACTCGTTCATAAGGATTCGGGGGCAGAATTTATTTACCAATACCAAATTAGTGTTAGTAAATTTACGAAGATAGTAAATCTTGCTAAGCCACTAAATTCAGAAAATCGGCTATGTACTACACTTGGCTAAATATATTCTTTTGGTGGTTACATATGGTGGTGATTGGTTTTAACCTAACAGGCTGGATATGGAATAGTACGCGTCGGGCTCATTTAATAGTAGTATCACTTACTGTTTTCAGTTGGCTCGTTTTAGGCTTCTGGTACGGCTTTGGGTACTGCTTTCTCACCGATTGGCATTGGGAAGTTAAGCGAGCGTTGGGACAACAAAATTTACCAAATTCATTCATCACCTATTTGATAAACTACCAATTGGGAGGAACTATCTCGATGGAAGTGATTGATATTGGAACAGCCATCACATTTATTGCCATCGTTATTATATCTTGCTACCGAAACCGTGATCTTGTCAAATAATTTTATAGATAAATGATTGCCTGACGGCGCTTACCCCCTCCCCAACAATTCAGATGATATGAGTAAAACGCTCTACCTTGTTCGTCATGCTAAGTCCAGTTGGAAGGATACCTCACTGGTCGACTACGACCGTCCTCTCAATAAGCGTGGAAAACGGGATGCTCCCGAAATGGGAAAACGCTTAGCGACTAAAAACATCCGCCCCGATTTAATTATTAGCAGTCCGGCCAAGCGAGCTAAACTCACTATTGAGGCAATTGCTGCCGAAATAGACTACGCTGAATCTCAAATCCGGTGGAAAGAAGAATTGTACCACGTTGATGTAAAAACTTTGCTCGAGCAAATTAGAAGCGTAGAGAATCAAAATCGATCGCTTATGCTGGTAGGGCATAATCCAGGATTGACTGACTTGCAGAATTACTTATGCCAAGAGGCAATCGAGAATATTGTAACAACGGGGATTGCCTGTATTCAGTTTGAAGTGGCTGAATGGGCAAACGTTCGTTCTGGTCAGTTGCAGTGGTACGATTATCCGAAAAAAGAAGAAAAATAAATATGCACTCTATGGGTAAAACCGCTAATTGAATACTGGGTTTGAGGAAAAATAAGTAAGTTGCTCATCCACATAATCATGTACTAAATGGCAACCCACATTCGACACTCAGCCTTCTTGTTTTTTCTGTTTACGCTTATTATCCAGTCTTGTTCAAATCCATCTGAGCAGGCAAGTGAAGGTTCTACTTTAACCGAAAAACCGAACATTGTCTGGATTATGCTAGAGGACTGGGGCTACCAGCTTTCCTGCTATGATGAGCCAGGCATCAGTACACCTAACGTGGATAGACTAGCGAACGGAGGTATCCGTTATACGAATGCTTTTGCTACTGCTCCGGTTTGTTCTCCCTCTCGCTCGGCGATGATGACAGGTTTCCATCAGAATTACATTGGGGCGAATCAGCATCGCACTAATGGCTCAGGATTTACCCGTCAGCCGCTGCCGCATGGTATTCGTCCCATGACCCATCTGCTACAAGAAGCGGGCTACTTCACCTGTTTCATGGCAAATCGTAAAACCGATCTGAATTTCACATACGAAGGTGATTTGTATCAGGGAGAAGACTGGAGCGAGCGGGAAGAGGGACAACCGTTTTTTGCCCAGCTTACCTTTCCAGGAACGCACCGTCGCTGGCAGCGCGACTCTATTAATCCAATTTCTATTGAAGATGTTCAACTGCCACCGTACTATCCACAGACTGATTTAGCTAAGCGGGATTGGGCAAATGGATTGGAAGCTATGCAGAACGTAGACCGACAGGTGGGAGAGGTGCTCGACCGACTAGAGGCGGAAGGGTTAGCTGAGAATACCCTAATCTTTCTCATTGGAGACAACGGACGTTGTATGCCTCGGGGCAAACAGTTTCTCTACGACGGAGGTATTCAAGTACCTATCATTACCCGTTGGCCAAGGCAAATTGAAGCCGGAAAAGTATCGGATGCGATGGTAATGACCATTGATATTACTAAAACTATTTTAGATGTAGCCGGGGCAAAATCCGCTCACTCTTTGCACGGTAAGAATCTTCTTGAGAGCGAAATTGAAGAACGTGAGTTTATCTTTGCTGCCCGCGATAAGATGGACAGCACCCACGATGCCATGCGGGCGATTCGTTCGGAACGGTACAAGCTTATCCATAACCTAATGCCCGAGCGAGCCTATTGCCAGTACAATAATTATAAAGAACGTAGTTATCCGGTATTGGCATTGCTTAACGTGATGCACCTGAAAGGAGAACTGCCGCCCGAGCAAGATCGATTTATGGCTGATTCTAAACCCGAGTACGAACTCTACGATTTGCAAGATGACCCTTACGAGCTAAACAATCTGGCGGATGATGCTGCTCATCAGTCGGTAAAAGATTCATTACTCGCAGAACTCAACCAGTGGAGAGAGAAAATTGACGATCAGGGAGTAAGCGAAGAGTTTCGTCAAGGCGGTTGGTCAGATGCGTATCCTACCAAATCCTTAGCTGAATGGGAAGAAACCCTGGAAGCTTTCCGTCCTTGGGTATTCCGAGAACCTGGTGAAACGATGGAGCATCCATTTTATCCGAGTAAAAAATAAGTTGTGCCTTTATGAATATAGCGAAGCGGTTAAAATTTTTCCTTTGCCTCGGAATCAGTCTCTGGTTAACCACAAGTTTTATTTCTCATTCAAACCAAAGTGTTACACCAGACTATGACCTAGTAATTTACGGAGCTACTTTCTCAGGAATTGCGGCGGCTATCAATGCTGCTGAGTACGGACATGCGGTAGCCTTAGTGGAAGAATATAATCAGATCGGTGGACTCATGACTAGTGGGCTTTCTAATACTGACTTCATCTCATTTGAGTCGTTGAGTGGCACATTTCTGGACTATTGCAAGCGGGTAGAGAAATATTATATCGATAAGTACGGAGCTAATTCCCAACAGGTAGAAGATTGTCACGCGGGTATTCATGCCGAACCACATGTCACGCTTAAAATCTTTCAGGAAATGCTAGCGGAACACTCCAATATTCAGGTATATCTTAACCATAGACTCGAGCGTGTTTCTTTAGGGAAGCCCTATCTGCAACTCCGGCACATTGAACGTATCAAATGCTTTAGTCTAACCGATAGTGCAAGTGTTGAGTTAGTAGGGCAAATATTTCTAGATGCAACCTATGAGGGAGATCTAGCTGCTTTCGCGGGGGTAGAGTATCGCGTAGGGCGTGAATCCCGTCAGGAGTACGGAGAACCTCTGGCTGGGCATATTTTTTACCAAAACAGAAGAATATTAAATGGTAGTACTGGTGAGGGTGATCACCGGGTGCAAGGTTATAACTTTCGAGTAATTATGACTGACGATCCGAATAACCGTCGCCTGATCGATCAGCCTGACAATTATCAGCGAGAAGATTATCTTCCGATTGCTGAAGTGCTAGAGCAAGAAAAGGTTAGTCAGGTTTTTGCCAGATTTGGTCGGGATGCTATACTGCGGGCACAGATGATTCCTAACCGCAAAGCAGACGTCAACGATATTAAGAATGCCCCAGTGCGAATTGCCCTGTTGGGAGAAAACTACGCCTATCCAGAAGGAAGTCCAGAAGTGAGAGCTAAGATTGTTAAACACCATCAAGAACATATTTTGGGTTTGCTATATTTCCTGCAAAACGATACCGCGGTTCCCGAAAAATACCGACAAGAAGCTCGTCAGTGGGGATTGGCTAAAGATGAATTCGTAGATAATGAAAATTTTCCTCCCCGGCTATACATCCGCGAAGCTCGCCGAGTTATGGGAGAATACGTCTTTACGCAAAATGACGTATCTCCCCAGCAAGGCACTTTGATTGTTCCTTATAAAAAGGATGCTATTGCTATCGGTGACTACGCCCTGAACTGCCACGGGGTACAACCACCTTCGCTGTATTCCTCCGTAGCGGAGGGTGACTACAACTTTATTCCCCCTCCGTTTCAAATTCCTTTCGGAGTAATCGTTCCTCGCCAATTTTCTAATTTACTAGTCTCAGTAGCGGTATCCAGTAGCCACGTAGGGTTTAGCGGTATTCGCCTGGAGCCAGTGTGGACATCACTAGGACAAGCGGCTGGACTAACCGCACATCTGGCACTTATCGGTCAGCAAATGGTAAGAGAAGTAGATATAAATGAACTACAAAAACTGCTACATCACCATAAGTCTAAGACTACCTACATCTCAGATATTGAAGCTGATTCTGCCTTATTTGAAGCGACCCAGTTTCTGGGAGTCAGAGGGTATCTGCATGATCTTTACACTCTAGATACGCTGGCGATGGTGGATACCACAACCTATCGTAGTCTGTGGGGAGGACAGTACGCCGCTGCTTACCCATTTCATGCATTGGAACCCGAAAAAGAATTGGAAGGTGCTTTAGCCCAACGCTGGATTCACCGACTGAGCAATGAAAGGCAACAAGCTGAGGCTCGGGAATATTTAGCAGATTCCATTCCGTCCCGGGGAGAGTTTTTGCTGAAGATATACTCACTACTTAGCGAATAGCCTGTTTGCTGAACAATTGATGTTTAGTATCTTGGGCGAAGTACTAAAACTATACTATGCAAACTATCACTTTACCTCACAGCGATCTTACCATTACCCGCATGACCTTTGGAGCCTGGGCGATTGTGGGAGGCTTTAACTGGGGACATCAGGAAGAAAAAGATTCATTAGCTGCCCTACAGGAAGCTTACGAACAAGGCATTACTTTTTTTGATACCGCCCAAGCCTACGGCAACGGTGCTTCCGAGCAAATGATCCATCAAGCATTGGGTGATGTATACGATAAGATCGTGATCGCTACTAAGATTGTTCCTGATGACTTTGGTTACGAAGATGTGAAGCGAGCTTGCGAAGCCCGAATTCAAGCCCTTCAATCCGATCATCTGGATTTACTCCAACTGCATTGGCCGAATCCCGATATTCCGGTAGAAGAAACGATGCGGGCATTGGTTGATCTGAAACAAGAAGGAAAAATTCGAGCCTTCGGCGTATCTAATTTCGGTAAGCAAGACCTGACCGAAGCACTAGAAGTGACTAAAGAAATCTCTAGTAATCAATTGCCCTATAATCTACTATGGCGAGCCATTGAATTTGATATTCTTCCTCTCTGCGAGAAGCATCAGATTCCGGTGCTGAGCTATTCATCTATCATGCAAGGATTGCTCGCGGGAAAATTTAGCAATCCTCAAGAAGTACCCGATGATCGGGCGCGTTCCCGTCATTTTTCCTCGGAGCGTTCCCAAGCCCGCCATAGTGAAGGCGGACAGGAGACGCTTACTTTTGAGGCAATCGCCCAGATCAAGCAAATAGCTGAACGGGAAGATATTCCGATGGCAAGTCTCAGTATGGCCTGGCTTATAGCTCAACCAGGCATGGGTAGTATTATTGTGGGAGCCAGAAATCCGCAGCAAGTAAGAGATAACGTAGCCGCCATGCAAGTATCGTTATCCGACCAACTTGTGGAGGAATTAAACGAAGTGACTCGCCCCCTAAAAGAAGCCTTAGGCTCCAACGCCGATATGTGGCAGAGTGATTCCCGGATTCACTAGCAAAGGGCGCGCATCTTTACGTTTATTGATTATGCAGTTACGGATTGCTCAAGTTACCATTACTCTCTAACTTTCAACTTTAAACCATGTCCAACAACATTCATCGGATTACTTTACTTGGCACCGGATTAATTGGCGACTTTTATGTTGCCAGCCTTTACCAACACCGAGGGAGAGAAATAATTCAGTCAGTGTATTCCCGGTCGGAAGATCGGGTGAAGCAGTTTGCTAAAAAGTGGAACATTTCCACTACCTACACCGATATTCATCAGGCTGTGCAGGATGAGCAAAGTGATACGGTTATCGTTGCTCTTCCCAATCATCTCCATAAAAAAGCAATTCTAGCCGCGGTTGAAGCGGGGAAGAATATTTTATGTACTAAACCCTTAGCGATGAACGGGGCGGAGGCACTGGAAATTCTTCAGGCGGTAGAAAAGGCGGGAGTATTTCACGGCTATCTGGAAGATTTAGTGTATACGCCAAAGACACTAAAAGCCCAACAAGCTGTCGAGCGAGGAGCAGTAGGGCAGGTGCTCTGGACTCGCTCGCGGGAAGCCCATCCTGGTCCGCACAGTGATTGGTTCTGGAACCCGGAATACTCGGGCGGAGGAGCAATCATTGATATGGGTTGTCACTGCATTGAAATCGGGCGCAATTTCGTAGGGAAAGAGGTAAAACCCGTAGAAGTAATGTGCTGGGCAGATACGCTAGTAAAACCCATTGAAGCCGAAGACCATGCCGTAGGTCTAGTGCGCTACGAAACCGGGGCGGTCACCCAATTTGAAGTGAGCTGGGCTTTCCGAGGCGGAATGGACTTGCGGGATGAAGTCTCCGGTACCGAAGGCACTATTCGGATCGATCATTTCTTGCGAACAGGCTACGAAATGTTTACCTCAGTCGGGATGCAAGGCTACGTAGCTGAAAAAGCTGAACAGGAAACGGGCTGGCTCTTTCCAGTAGGTGATGAAATTCATGCGTTGGGCTACACCCACATGTTTACGGATATGTTTAACGCGATGGATAATCAGCAGTCTCCAATGGAGAGTTTCTACGATGGCTACGTCGTCAACGCCATTATGGATGCCAGTTATAAGTCGGCTAAAAGCAAACAGTGGGAGCCAGTAGAACTACCCGAGTGGCGCGGCAATACCGGAGGGAGTAAACCGCTGGGCGCCCAGGAATATGATGAAGCCCACTGGTTGATTAAAGAAGAACACTTGCCCGACGGTCGGAAGAAAGTTATCTTAAAGGAGAAAGACAGCGGAATCATTATTGAAAAACAAATTGAGACAACATCATGACAACTTTTTCACCATTTACCCGTCAGCATCTGGCTGACTTTGAACGCGACGGTTACGTCATCATTAAAGGCTTTTTCTCCCCCGAAGAAGCTGATCTTATCTACCAGACTTCTACTGAAGATAAGGTAATCAACGACAAGTCATTTGATTTTAACGATAGTTCGGGTTTGCGAACCAAGCTGGCGTTATGGTACACACCTCAAGATGATATTTACGGACTCTACAGTCGTTCGGCTCGTATGGTAGAGACGGCTGAAATGATTCTGAATGGTACGGTAGGGCACTATCACTCTAAGCTCATGCAGAAAGAACCCAAGAAGGGCGGGGCTTGGGAGTGGCATCAGGACTACGGTTACTGGTACAACAACGGCTTTTTGTATCCGGATATGGTGAGCATAATGCTGGCTTTAACCGAGGCTACTCGCAAGAACGGTTGTATGCAAGTGCTAAAAGGCACGCACCGGATGGGTCGGGTAGAACACAATATCACCGGAGAGCAAGTAGGTGCCCAAATGGAAAAAGTAGAGGAAGCGATGAAGCATCACGAACTGGTGTACGTAGAACTGCAGCCCGGTGATGCACTCTTCTTTCACTGCAACTTGCTGCACCGTTCTAACGCCAATCTCAGCGATCATTCCCGCTGGTCACTAATATCTGTTTATAATAAAGCTAATAACAAGCCCTACAAAAACGAACCAGCTTCCTGCTACACTCCCATTGAAAAAGTTGCGGATGATGCACTACTCAAAGCTGGAAAAAAAGGCATTACGGCTGAAGCTGATTTTCTCTCTAAAGACAAAGATGCTGAGTTTAAGAAAGAGGTTCATTGACTAACCAAGTTTTTTCCTCAGCAACTGGTGTAACTCAATAAGTTTTTCTTTTCCAACCCCAAAAAATTGAATTTTTCCTTGAGGGTCAATGAGAATTACCGTGGGATAGGAGCCTACATCAAATTTTCGCGATAGTGGCCAATATCTTATAGTTTTCCCGAAATGATCTATAATATGTAGCCAATCCATTTTTTTCTTAGTAGTTAGTCTTTTCACATTTCTACGAGCTAATGATGCATCTTTCTCGTATTCGGAAGCAATACTGATAAGTTGTACACCTTTAGAGGAAAATTCATTATTCAAAGCTTTTAACTCGGGAATAGCCGCGATACAAGGTTTACACCAAGTTCCCCAAAAGTCAAGCACTACGTATTGTCCTTTAAATTGATTGAGCGAGATAGAGTCATGAGTAATTGTAACCGTTGATAATTCTGGAGCGAAGATACCTTCTTCAAGCCGGCTTTTTACCCAGTCTGATAATCTCTGGTATGTTGAGTGGCCTTTCCAGTTTGGTGAAAGTACCCCAAGTAAGTCTCTGGTTTTAAATGCATCAATTTCTTCGGCATATTGCTCGAGCAAATAAAGACTTACGTAAGAAGTAGGGTTCTCTTTAATGTACTGAAGCGATCTGGACTTAGTGTATCTATAAACAAATTGCTCACGATCTAGCGCTTCTTCTAATTTCAGATCATTGCCTTGTTTCGTTGCTTCTAGCTTGGTAATAGCCAACTCTTTAAGCTTACTTCTTTGAAAATCAATGTGCTTTTCACGATACGAAATCCAGTGATCAGTATCCTCAGAGCCGCTAATGGTAGCCGTACCAATGCTATCAGTATTACCACTAATCTGAATATCATTATCCCAAACAAATAGAATGCTATCAGTAGCAGAACCTAATTTGATAAAAAACATCTGAGGCTCATTTACTTTTCTGGAGAAAGAAAATTTACCTTCTCGAGGGAAGGATGAATCTACCAACTGATGAATATTTCCCTGAACTAAGTATAGCGAGACTGTGCTTGGTTCTAAGCCATCAATTTCTCCAGAAACAGTAAGGTTGTCTTGTGCAATTGCCTCGTAGCTAATATTTAAGGCTAACAACAGAATGATAAGAATTTGCGATTGATAGCACATGGGGTAAGGAAATTAAAAGTTTCTACTGCCCTCTTCAATATACCAATTCCTTTGCTTATTTTTCTAGAGAAAAAATATTGATCTAGCCTATTTCTCATGATCCGTATACTTACCATCTTACTCTCAATTAGCTTAATTTTATTCAACTGGGTCTTTGCCCAGCAAACCGTACATCAGTCTGAAGAAGCTGGCTTGCAGTACTTAAAATATCTTCCTCAAGATTATGAATCGGCTAGCGATGAGGAGTTTCCGCTTCTATTGTTTCTGCACGGTGGGGGAGAAACTGGTGACAATATTGAGATGGTAAAAAAGCACGGGCCACCCAAGCTAATTGAGCGAGGTAAGCAGTTTCCGTTCATAGTTATTTCCCCCCAGAACCCCGAAAATAAACTGTGGAATGATGCGGCTCTTAAGCAGTTGCTAGACGAAGTGATTGCCAGCCATCGAGTAGACTTAAGCCGAGTGTATTTGACCGGATTAAGCCGTGGTGGTTTTGGCACCTGGCGAATGGGTATTCAGTACCCAGAAATGTTCGCTGCCATTGTACCGATCTGTGGGGGAGGCACCCCGAGTTACGCTCAGTGGCTGAAAGACGTACCCGTTTGGGCATTTCACGGAGCCAAAGATCAGGTAATTCCCTTGTCCCGAACCGTGGCGATGGTAGAAGCTCTTCAGCAAGCCAAAGGCAATGTGAAGCTGACAACCTATCCTGAAGCCGGACACGATTCCTGGACGAAGACCTACAACAATCCAGCCGTATTTGAATGGCTACTTTCCCACCGTAAACCCAGAAAAGACAATCAGTATTCTAGATAGGATCTCGGGTAACTGAGGCAGAACAATTGATACTTGGATCAGTTCTTTTGATAGCACCTTACTAAACCTAACTTCTAAGTCAAAGGTGAAGCCAGAGGGTGCGATTGAACTGGAAATGGCTGAGAAATAAGCTGTCTAAAGAAAATTGAAAAATAAATTAGTTTAGATTTAGGGTAGGGCTTCTTTTTACTGTCATATTAGTAAACAACTGAGAAATGTATGAAAGCACTTTTTACAGCGGGAATTTTACTAGTAAGTGTCAATGTATCAATGGCTCAGTTCTCTGTTGCCGATAGCATATGGAGAACAGGAGTATTTTTTAGCATCGGGGGGCAGAACCTTGATCTGGACAATCTCAATCGGGCATTGGGGCAAGCAGGTATTCCGGAGTTAGGATCGGGGCTATTAGGATTTACTTTTGGCGTTACGAACCGTCATATTGACCAAAACTCGTATCAGTCATTCCAGTTGTCGTATTTTTCTACGTTTGACGATGGTAACGATGCGGGGAGTGACGCTCGTATAGACCTCTGGAAACTCACGGCAACTGGTCAATACGACGTGATTCCTAACGAAAAGTGGTTGATTTTTCCCTATTTACAAATTAGCACGGCTCTAGCAAGGTTGAGGGTATCCTCTATTACTGATATTTCTTCCTTTCAGGGGAGCCTGAATAATTTAAATTCGCCAGATGAACTCGTAAAACGCTATTCATCCGACTTGCTCCTTATGGGAGGAATAGGTGTAGGTATAGAACGGCGATACTCTTTTCCGGGAACAATTAATCATATTGGAATAAGTATTGGTTATGAAGTAAGTACCGATTCGGAGTGGCGAACCAACGGAGCCAACTACTTTTTAGATAACTCACCTTCCTTTAGAACGAATGGTTTGGTATTTGAATTTAGGCTGCGGGTAGAACTCGATCCTTCTACTCTAACTGACAGAGAACTGCAACCCCGGGGTTTGTTTAGGTTTTTTCAGTAGACAAATAATTGCTAAGATGTAATTATTGGATAGCTAGTAGCTTTTCGCTTATTTGGGCTATGCGAAGCATCCACCTACTCCTGCTGGCTAGTATCATCAGTTTTACATCTTGTCTTCCACCCAATGAGGTACCTGAAGAACCCCAGCAGCTTTCTTACAATGTAGTCATCTTTCTAATTGATGACCTAGGCTGGACGGATTTGGGCTGCTACGGAAGTGATTTGTACGAAACTCCAAATATTGATCAACTAGCTGAAGAAGGGGTTAAATTTACCAATGCGTATTCCGCTTGTACGGTGTGTTCGCCCACCCGAGCCGCTATCATGACGGGTAAGTACCCGGCTCGCCTAAACATCACCGACTGGATAGCGGGACATCAGAATGAGTACGGAAAGCTTTCCCCTCCCGACTGGACAAAATACTTACCGAATGAGGAAATTACCATCGCTGAAATTGCTCAGGCGGCGGGTTACGTGACGGCTAGCGTAGGGAAATGGCACCTGGGTGATTCGGTGGCCTACTATCCACAGTACCAAGGTTTTGACCGTAACGTGGCGGGCTACTACCGGGGGCAGCCGCCTAGCTACTTTTATCCCTATATCCGTGGAAACGATACATTACCTTACCTAGAAGGTGGAGTAGAAGGCAAGTACCTGACTGATCGCCTAACCGATGAAGCAACTCGTTTTATCACTGACCATGCTGATCAACCCTTTTTGCTATATTTCCCTCACTACGCGGTGCATACTCCCATTCAGGGAAAAGATAGTTTGACTGCTTACTACCAAAGTAAAGTAACCGACAGCTTGCAACATACCAATGCCGAGTACGCTGCTATGATCCATAGTACTGACGAAAGTGTAGGTCAAATTATGCATTTACTGGATAGCCTAGACATTAGCGACCAAACCCTAGTTATATTCACTAGTGATAACGGTGGGCTAGAACTGTTTGACATTACTCAAAATGATCCAATCAGAGCCGGAAAAGGTTCAGCGTATGAGGGCGGAGTTCGAGTACCTATGATAATCCGCTGGCCTAAAGCTAAACGTAACATAGCAACTATTGACGAGCCAGTAATTACAATGGATGTATTTGCTACCGTAGCCAATGTATTGGGAACTGGCGGAGCGAAAGATTATCATCAGGACGGTGTAAATTTATTGCCCCTTTTAGAACAGGAGACAGAAGTACTTGATCGGGAAGCCTTGTACTGGCACTATCCGCACTATCATCCAGGTGGAGCAAGTCCGTATTCAGCCATTCGACAGGGAAATTATAAGCTGATCGAGTTCTTAGAAGATAAGCACCTAGAGCTCTATAATCTGGAAGACGACATTGGCGAAACCAATAACCTAATCAGTAAAGTGCCAGAAGTTGCTAATGATCTCTACAACCAATTAGAAACCTGGCGCAAAGAGGTAGATGCCCAAGAACCTGTACCCAATCCGAAGTATGATTCACTAAAAGCTCAGGAGTTCTATCGCTATTGAGACTTTAGAGCCTGTAAGTACTTATCAATATAGAATGACTTCTGCTTACTTTTATATTGCATCACATAGCGAGGGTGCTCCAGTGGAATTACCTCACCGAAAAATTGATGCTCTTCATTCAGCTTTTTTAAGAAGCGATAATTCTTACCAGTACCCATACAAAACACTTTATCGCGATGAATGCCGAAGTCAAGTTGGGTTTGTAGGGTTTTGACAATGAAAGGGGTAACAGCTTCGGTTAGCTGTGAACTATCGTAATAGTTATAATTGGTTTCTCGTCCTTTTTCATCAATCTGCACAAAGCCGAGCGGACATACCGAACTAATGTAAAATTGCTGATAGAATACCTCTACACTGCCGTAAGCATTAATTACCTCGTACACAAATACTGAGGAGGGTTCGTGAAGGGTGAATGGGCTTTCCATGTTACAGTGCGATTTTAGTCGCTTCGGATCAGTGAACGGAATTCCGGTAGCCCCTGCGCCCAATCGTCCCGGATTAATACCCAGGCTAAGGTGACGAGTGCGCTGGTCAGCGTAGTATTTTTGATAAAAAGCAGCCGATAGCTTTCGCACCTCCTCACTCGCCTGAAAAGGGTTCATCACCCGAATATTTTCAGGCAATGTAGCATCTAACTGTAGTTGCATATTGAAACGAATGATGTGTTCGGCGAAGGTCATGTAGGAGGGCGAGAAACTGTGGTAAAGCTAAACTAACTATACGTCAGCATCTGCTTCATCGAGTAAACATTGAGCGTTGTGAAGTACATTAAAATTCACGGAGTTAGCAATAAAACAAAAGGTGTTTGCTTGTTCGTGCAGTTTATTTGCCATTTCTATCATTGAGTTTTTGGTGACTGTTACAATCGGGTTCAAGGTTACTTCAGAGAAATGTCCTTTACCGTCCGATTGCTCAAGCATGATTCCCTCGGCATGATCAACATAATCTGTAACGATTACCCCATTTTCAGAACACAAATGTAAGTACCAAAGCATATGGCAAGAAGATAGTGACGCAACCAATAATTCTTCTGGATTGTGTTTTGTCCTGTCGCCGCGAAAAGCAGGGTCAGATGAGACTAAAATATCAGGCTTATTTTCTACAGAAAGAGTATGGCTTCTTTCAAACTCTCGGTAATTTGAAGTACCTTTTCCAATATTTCCCGTCCACTTTATAGTCGTTTTATAATTGTGTTGTTTTTTCATAGATTACATTTTTCCGATTAGCTCCACCAAGTCTTCATCCATTTTTCAGATACTTCCTTAGCTTTCTCGTAGTCATCCACAACAATAATCAATTGATTGGAATGATCGCTGTACTGGGTTAAAATATTAACGTGGGCATTCGTTAGCTCTTGGCAAAACATTCCTAGCTGCCCGGGTACATCTTGTCGGAGTTTCTGAATGATGACGTCGCTAATTTTAATAACCTTTAGCCCTACTTTTTCTAGTTCTGTTTTAGCTCGGTCGGCTTCTTCAACTAAAAAATGTGCGATAGAAGTGTTGCCATTCTGAAAAACACCACCGCCCTCAAGGCTGATTTTGTTTTTACCCAATGTCTCACTCATAAGTGCCAACTGACCAGGTTTGTTCTCTAGTACAATTTCTATGTCTTTCATCTTTTATAATTTTAGTGAGCAGCAAAGTAAGAGGATTTATTACTTTTACATTTCATTTGAAAATGAACAATGGAAGAAAGTGCATTCGTATCGATTACCTCACTGCTATGCGAACCAAGCAGAGCGAAAATATTATGGAATTTACTAGATGGAAGAGCTTACACCGCAAGTGAGTTAGCCTTAGCTTCAGACTTATCGCCAAGTGCTACAAGTAATCACTTATCTAAATTACTCAATGGTGATATCGTAAAGGTCGATGCTCAAGGAAGACACCGTTATTATTCATTTGCTAATGCTCACGTTGCCTACGTGATTGAGTCTTTAGCGAATCTAGTTAGTGAAGAACCAGTTGAGAAGTATGACAAACAGATAGTCAGAAGTGGTATAAAGTATTGCAGAACATGCTACGATCATCTGGCTGGGTATGTTGGTGTGACTATCACCGATGCTCTAGTAGAACAAGGGTATTTGAAAGAGTACGATAGTAATTATCATGTGACTGAGAAAGGCTGGGACTGGTTCTCGCAATTTGAGATACTTGAGAATGATTTTACAAAAGACCGTCGACCGCTAACTCGCCAATGCCTTGATTGGTCGGAGCGGCGCCCCCATCTGGCCGGGCGACTTGGTGCTATTTTCTTAGAAAAAATGTTACAGGACCGCTGGTTCAAAAGAGTAGAATTTTCCCGAGAACTAATTATTACTGCGCGAGGTAGCAAGTTATTAGACGACTGTCTGAACATCGTTTTTGTCTAAGTTATTATTATCAGATCGAGAGAGAGTCAGCCATTTCTTGCCTAGATCAGGTTGGTAAATAAAATTCGTACTAGAGTGTAATCATTGCAAAAACTTATTCTAGAAGCTCGATGGCTTTCTCTAGCATCTTATCTTGATTACTTAAGATGTCATCTTCATTGTTTTCAATCAGGATATCAGGATCAACACCTAACTCGATAGTTTCATTATTGTAATCTAAAAAATCACTTACAGATACTTTTATGATCCAACCGTTAATAAGCTGATAGCCATAATTTCCACCGGCACCTCCACCCGTTTTTTGACCAACTAAGCGCACATTGGGTAGTGCTGATAACATTGCTGAAAAATAAGAGGTGGCACTGTAACAATTTCGGTTGATAATCACGACTATGGGAATGTCAAACTGCTCATTGCCCGGATTGGCAAAAACTGGAAGGGGCTCCGTAATATCACGGCGACCCGGGCCAGTTTTCTCAATATAAGACCCTAAAAGGGTTCTCTCGCTAACATACCTAGATAGTATTTTTGGTACAGGATTACTGTCACCACCTCCGTTATCCCGTAGGTCAATGATTAAACCTGTAATGCCTTCGTCTACCATTCGGGAAACAATATTATTGAAGGAGCCATAACGGTTCATTGTCTCAAAGTAAACATAGCCAATGGAACCTATTTTACTAAAATATAACGCCCCATCTCTCTCGGCTGGAGATGATAGGTAATTTGACTCAACTACATTAAATGAAAAGTGAATATCATAACCATCCCGAAAATCATAGATCGGACTGCTAGCAAATTCTGATTTTAGAGAGCTATGACCATCTTTTAACGCTAGTAATGCGTTTGAACAAATTTCAAATAACTGTTGCTCATTACTACTTTGAGCTGCTAAGGGTTGATATATGCGATAAATACTGTCCCAGTTAATACTCTTGTCCTCAAAAAATATATAATTTTCATCGACAAAGGTCCAAAAATCATTAAAAACCTCAGCCGGGTTGTATACTGTTTCTTGCTCACAACTCTGAAGAGACAGTAAAAATAATGCTGCAATTGCATATATTACTTTCATGTCTTTTTGTATTTGTACTTTATACCGACACCAAAATACAGTTGGCTTAAGCTAAATGGTTTAACATCAGCCAAGCGGAGGGTAGAAAACGCAAGGTTAGCCGAAAATTTCCAATTGGGAAGATTATATGATGTAGAAGTATTTAAATGAATATTTTGAATCTTGTTCAATGTCCAGAGTTTTCCACCCTTGAATAAAGAGCGCATCATTCCACTTCTATCGGGAGAAAAAACATCGGGTTGAAGGTAGTTTTCAGGATATGGGTGAGCAAATGCCGGGCGGACTACGTAGGAAAGTAAACCAAGCTGACATTCTGATTCAAAAGATATTTTTTGATTGAGTGCGGTTTTTTGATAAAACAGCGATGGGCCAATACTCTGGGCTAAAGTGTAACTTATTGAGTTGTTGACGAACTTGGTGAGTTCAGACTCGGGGAAATTCAAGAGCGTAAAAGAATGAAACATACCTCCGATATACCAATTGTCGCTTAGTGATTTCATATAGGTATAGCGTACCTCAGGAAAAACCAAAACGTACGAAAGTGAGGGTTGATTGGTGTAATCTTGAGTAAGCGAGAAATTGATACTCAAATTTTGTCTTACCTTATTTTTGTAAGTTTCAATATCCATGCTGTAGGTAGGTAATATCCCCTGTTGGACTTGACTGGAAAACCGTTTTTCCTCAAGACTGGCGAATCCCACACCAACTCTTACCCCTAGTTGAACAGACTTCGTTTCATCTTGTGCTTGTAGCGATACCAAAACAAGATTGAAACACGATAATAAAACTACCTTCTTCATTTCTATTCTATGCTGCCTAGCCTAATTCTTACAAGTTATCACCCAAATAGTTGAAAGAAACGGGCGGCGCAATTGATTATTCCTGGTAGATAACATCTTTGCTAAGGCAATTGTGCCCACATTCATTATCTCTCAATCATTTTTTAGAAATTATAGTATAAAAATAACACTTATTTTGGTTTTTTATAGCGAAATGTTCTATCTGTCTACTTTGGAGTAGTCATTACAAGATCTAGACCTTACCAACCATCTGCTCTCTTTTCTTCTTGAGATATGCTTTTTCCAAATCGTTAGAGCACAATGCGATGGCTTGATTAATTTCGGTAAGTGCCTGTTGAGTTTTGTCCGTTCTGAAATAGTATTCAGCGTAGCTTCCGTACAGCAGATATATCCGTGCCCCTAGACGGCTGGTCATTATACGGTCTAGCAACAACTTGGCTTGGTCAAGCTGACCTGCTTGTAAATGTACCGAAGCCATTGAAAGCAGTATATTATCATTGGGTTGTAACTCATATAAATGCTGGTACAGTTCCAGAATACGACGCCAGTCGGTGCTCTCAAAACGGTCGGCCTTTAAGTGTTCGGCGGCAATAGCTGCTTCGTAATGATATACCGAACGTTCACCATACTCGAAAGACTTTTGTATGGCGTAGTTGCCCAGTACAATTAATGGCTTATACCACTGGGAACGATCTTGGTACTGGAGGTCTACAATCTCATTATTGGTATTTATCTTGGTTTCCATCCGGGAGGAATGAAAGCAGCAGAGGGCAAACAGGGCGTATAAACTACCACTGCGAAAGCGTTCTTTGACTAGTAATAGTTTGCACAGTCGTAAGGCTTCCCCGCAGAGTTCTTTACTGATGAGCGAACCTGATTTAGTAGAATGAAAGCCTTCGTTAAATATCAGGTAGATTACCTGCAACACCACTACCATTCGGTCTTCAATCTCATGGGGTAGGGGATACGCTAGCTTAATCTGCTGATCTTTTATTTTCTTGCGGGCTCGAATGAGTCGCTTCTTAATGGTCTCCTCTTTCAGTAACAGAGCTGCGGCTATCTCCTTCATTGAGAAGCCTGAGATGGTCTTCAGTGCAAAGGCAATTTGCTCTTCTCGAGACAGTGCCGGATGACCCACTACCAGTATCATCCGTAGCTGGCTGTCTTCAACTTCATGATCCAAGAAGAACTCACTAATCTCCAGGACAATAGACCCGTGAGAGACTTTCTGGTAACGTTCCTGCTCGGCATTGATCTGCCGAAGTAGGTCAACTACTCGGTTTTTTGCTGCCTGAGTGAGCCAGGCTTCGGGGTTTTCAGGAATGCCGTTCCGCCACTGTAAGGTGGCCTTGATGAAAGTGTCTTGAATAGCATCTTCCACCAGTTTCAGATGGGCGAGACCAAAAATACGGGATAAAATAGCGACCATCTTCCCGTACTGATGCCGAAAAAGATGGTCTACTATTTTTCTATGGGGCATACTACTCGTACTGGTCAAGTTTCATGATTTCCCGAATTTCAACGGAACCATCTAGATCGTAGTCAGGGAAGTCTTGGGCAATTTTTACTACCTCCTCGAAGCTATCGGCGGTTACGGTAATGTACCCACCAATTAGTTCTTTACTTTCCACAAACGGCCCATCTGATTCAATACGGTCAGGACCGGAAACCCGTTTAACTCTGGGCATAAGTGCTTCGCCGCCGCGTAATATGCCTTGCTGCTTTAGTTTATCATCCCAGGCAAACCACTTTGCCATTCGGTTCTGCAATTGTTCTGGTGAGAGTCCGATCTCTTCATAGTCGGCTCCGCCGATAAAGATCATCATAAATTCTTTCATAACTCAGGGTGTGTATTAGGCTGAAAATATAAACATAAATTAGTTCATGGACTGAAGTGCTAGCTTATTGCCTTCAGTGTCAATGAACTGTGCCATAAATCCGTGTGGCCCAATAGAGGTCTTAGGCATGATAACTTTACCACCCGCTTCTTCTACTCGGCTCAGGGGAACTGATAAATCATCTCCGCCATTGAGGTACACTAGAGCCCCTTTTTCAGAAGGTTCATAACCTGGTCCGCTAATGATACAGCCGCCAATACCTCCGTTTTCTAAGTCAGCGGGAAAAAAGATCATTGTACTTCCGGTTTCATCCGGCTCTTGGGGAGTAAGGGGGGCATCAAAGAGTTGCTCGTAGAATGACTGAGCTCGGTCAAGATCGCGAACGGGAATTTCGAACCAGTTGATTGAATTTTTCATGATTGTAAAATTTTAAAGGTTAAACTTCACCTCTATGACGATGCTGGTTTATCAGAAGGGGACAATTATTTTAAATAAAGTGTTCAAGTGTTTTTGTGTTCACAAAAGTTGAGTAGTTCCGAACACCCGAACACCCGAACACCCGAACACCCGAACACCCGAACACCCGAACACCTAAGATTAAAACCATTTCCTGGTGTTACCGTACACTTTTCATGTCTAAACACCTAATTCTATGTCACTCATTGTAAAATGGTTGCTCTCCGCAATCGCCGTCATGATTACTGCCTACTTATTACCTGGTGTCAGTGTAGCAAGTTTTTGGGCAGCCCTGGTAGTAGCCGTTATTCTCGCGCTGTTTAATGCAGTACTAAAACCAATTTTAGTCATCCTTACTATTCCCATTACTATTCTCACGTTTGGGCTATTTCTACTGGTGATTAATGCAATTATCATTCTCATGACCGATGCGTTAATTGCTGGATTTGCTGTTAGTAACTTCTGGTGGGCTATCGCTTTCAGCTTGATTATGGCGGTACTTGGCTCTCTTTTCAACGATATTGCTGAAAGAGTGTAGACTGAAGAAAATGGGTTGAAAGTTACAAGCTCCAAATTTGGGTAGCAGAAATCTTGCGACGGTCGCTTGTAACTTTCAATCTGTAGCATTACTGTTTTTCTATCCGGTCTTCGGACTCCGGTTTCTGGTCTCCGTTTACATTATTTTTGTCATTTACAATTAACTTTCTATCTTTGCGCCATCATGAAAATGACACGAGCCATCATAGTGCCCTGTATCCCGGTCAATCACGGCTAGGGATCGCTACATTCTCTAAGTAGCGTGTGTTTTAGGACTTTACTGTCCGCATTTCTTCTAAATTTTTATTGGCATCTTTTCTCATTTCAATCATGGCTCAGTATATCCGTCGAGTTAAATACTTATACTACAATCTCCGTATTGCTCTCAGTGGCTCGGAAACTAATTTTACGTCTGGCAGTATCCGCCGGGCTATCTTTCTGCTATCCGTTCCCATGATTCTGGAAATGGTCATGGAATCCCTGTTCGCAGTAGTTGATATTTTCTTTGTGGGAAAGGTCAGTACCACGGCGGTGGCTACCGTAGGCCTCACCGAATCCGTATTGACTATTATTTATTCGGTAGCCATTGGTCTTAGCATGGCAACTACTGCATTGGTAGCCCGTCGAGTAGGGGAGAAGAACCACCATAAGGCGGGAGATGCTGCATTTCAGGCGATTGCTTTAGCGGTTATTATCTCGCTAGTTATTGGTGTAGCTGGGGCAGTATTTGCCCGCGATATTCTTCGACTCATGGGAGGTGAACCTCAGTTGGTGGAGGATGGCTTTCTCTACACTCGTATTATGTTTTTGAGCAATACCAGCATCATGCTGCTATTTCTCATCAATGGTATCTTCCGGGGGGCTGGAAATGCCTCGCTGGCGATGAAGTCACTGTGGCTGGCTAATGGCTTAAACATTGTTCTTGATCCGATCTTCATTTTTGGCTTAGGGCCAATCCCTGAGTTTGGTGTAGCTGGAGCAGCCATCGCGACTACTACCGGGCGTACTGTAGGAGTATTGTTTCAGTTGTACCACTTATTGAATGGTAAAACTATTGTCAAAATCGGTTGGGACAATGTGGTGGTACGCGCCAAAACGTTGTTGAACCTACTTAAACTAGCTTCCGAAGGTATTAGTCAATTTTTAGTAGAATCAGCCAGTTGGATATTTTTGGTACGGATTATTTCGCTCTTCGGCAGTGAGGCATTAGCCGGCTACACCATTGCTATTCGTATCATTATTTTCTCTATACTACCTTCCTGGGGACTGTCCAATGCGGCAGCTACGTTGGTTGGGCAAAACCTAGGGGCAGATCAGCCATTAAGGGCGGAGAAATCTGTCTGGAAGACAGCATACTACAACTTTCTATTTCTGACAGTATTATCGCTGATATTCTATTTCGGTGCGTATCAGTTCGTTGGTATCTTTAGTGATGAACCCGAAGTAATTCAAACTGGGGTAGAGTCATTGCGGATTATCTGCCTAGGCTACGTCTTTCTTTCCTATGGGATGGTACTGGCGCAGTCATTTAATGGAGCAGGCGACACCCGAACACCCTTGCTTATCAATGTTGGCTGCTACTGGTTGGTGCAGATTCCTTTGGCCTACGGAATGGCGGTTTGGCTGAATATGGGGCCTCAGGGAGTGTACATCGCTATAGCTATTGCATTTTCATTGGCAGCAGTGGTGAGCGTAATCCTGTTCCAACGAGGGAATTGGAAGTTGGTAAAAGTGTAAAATACTCTAGCAATATTTTGATGAGTAATTACGAAGAATGGTATAATTTGACAATTAATTGTTAGATTATACCATTCAAAACTAAATATGAAATATTATGCGTAATTCTACTAGATTAATGTTGGTGTATTTATTGGTGTTAATGGTACAAATCGGCCATGCCCAGTTCTTACAACCTGTTGAAAAAAAGATCAATATTGACGAAAAAGTGACCCCGGCTTGGGTGTTGGCGGTAAGTGCCGATAAAGAGGCATTGGCAGAAAGTATTATTGATTATACTAAAGAGGAAGTTGGGGTGAAGCTGAAGAAAGGGAAAAACGGGTTGCTAATGGCCAAGGAAATAAAGGTACCAAGTACCACCATCTACACCGGAGACCTAAAGGTATTACTTTCTACAGTAAGCAACCAGACTCAGGTAGCAGTAGCATTTATGCCAGGTTACGATATAGCCTTAAATTCTGAAGATTACCCTAATGAGATGGAACGGCTTCGTCAGTATACTCGAAAAATGGTGAAGTATCATATGGTGAGTGTGCTTCAAGAAAAAATTGAGGAAGATGAAGGTCGTTTGCGTGATCTTGAAACGTCGCTAAAGAAGAATCGGCGTGAATACCAAAAACTAGATAAGCGGACTAGCAAGATGCAGAAGAAGATGGGTTCTGATAAGACCGAAGAGCATGAAAAGTTTGAGCTAGAAAATGGGCACACTGCCGCTGTAAATCGTATGTCTACCTTAACTGAAGCTCGGGGCGAGTTAGAGGAAGAAATCGCTAAAATGAACGAGAAAGTACAGGTGAGTCAGGAAGAAATCAATGATATTGAAAACCAGTTCGTAGAACGAAAAGCAACAGTGAGAACGGAAGAAGTTGAATCGGAAGAAGAGAAATATAAACCATAACCATAGACGAAGACCGGAAACGAGCAAATGGAAAACAGTAAAATGTACGCTTACAGATAGTAGGCGCGTTACAAATGCATCTGAGAGGTAAAGAGATTAACAATAGCTATAACTTGAGGGATAGGTAGTAAGCCAGCCAGTCTCCACCTTCCACGTAGGCTAAATCCTTCACATTTTCATCAAATTTTAGATAAGTGTAGAACTGATATTCAGCTAAGTAAACAAAGCGATAGAGTTGTTCTCCTACTCCTTCTAACTCGTGCAAAGCTGGTAAAGCTGCTTCGCTGACCCGGTAGACATCTCCCACTACCGAAGAGCCAGCTTGGGCAATCATATAGGGATACCACTGCTGATAGTCATATAGGGCGTAACCAGATAGGCGATACTTCTCTGCTACCAACTCACTATCTGACAAATAGTGAGCATACATTCCCCCTCGGCGCAGGGTTCCGTAAACGAAGATATCATAAACGTTCATTTCTTTGGTTTTCAGACGCCTAAGTGTTTTTATTTCTCAAAACATTCCCTGCCTAGTTTACGATATACTAGGGAGAAAAGAGAATCATGCTGGCAAAAAAGAAGTGCGTATTCATCGTTAACCCAATTTCAGGAATAGGAAAACAAAAGGATATTCCGTTGTTGCTAAAGCATTATCTTAATGCCAGCTGCTTTGAGTATGGCGTGGTCTTTACCGAGTATCCCGGTCATGCTACTGAGATTGGAGAAACCTATTGCGACCAAGTTGATTACGTGATTGCCGTCGGGGGAGATGGAACCATCAACGAAACTGCCCGGGCACTACTAGGTAGTAATGCTGCATTAGGAATTATTCCTCTCGGATCAGGGAACGGCTTTGCTCGTCATTTGAATATTTCTACTAATCCAACCCGAGCTATCAAACAACTGAATGAATCTCAGGAATCGTTATTAGATGTAGGTTTTCTTAATGGTCATCCATTCTTCAATGTATCGGGTACTGGGTTTGATGCTTTAATTAGTAAGAAGTTTGCTGATCAAACCCAGCGGGGTTACGCTACGTACATTCGTTGCGTATGGGAAGAAATCACTAACTATCAGCCCCGAACGTATCGTTACCAATTAGATGGTGAGGAAGTGGAGGACTCTTTCTTTCTGATTGCTTTTGCCAATAGTGAGCAGTACGGAAACAATGCAGTTATTGCTCCTCAAGCTCAGACTAACGATGGTCTTCTTGATATTGTATTTGTACGACCCTTTCCGCCTGCTTACGTTATTACATTTACGCTGCTAGCATTTACCCGACAGATTCATCTTTCACCCTATGTAGAAATTGTACAAGCTAATCAGTTTGAGATACAGCAACTCAATGACTCACTTATTCATATTGACGGAGAGTACGTTGAGACTACTGATAACACCCTAAGTATCTCGTTGCGCCCACAAAATTTGAAGGTGTTACGACCTGCTTAGACCCAGGTTATTCTAAGCCTAGGGCAAATGAAAATTATTTCTTGGTTGTGTCTACTCTGCTTAAACAGTTTCGTCCACTATAGTGCGGATGACATTATCTAACTCATTGACAGCAGTTTCCAGACAATCTAAGTAATGGAGATAATTGTCATCTCTCTCTCTTAAAAGGATACATAACCCTGCAATCGTAGCCACTGGGCGGCGTACTTCGTGCGACTGGCGCCAAGCAATCTTTCGGAGCTTCTCATTTTGTTCTTGCAGTTTTAGCGAGGCTCGTTTTCGCTTATCAATATTTGTGGTGTTGAAACTAACGCCAATAATCTCGTTACGTTGATCGTAGATTGGAGAGTGAGTAACATCCATCCAAATACTTGTACTGTTAGGTATTGGCACTTCAATCTCCTGCTTTACAATATCTCCTTCAAGAGCCTTATTGAGATCTTGATGGAAAGTGTCTCGGTACCCATCCATTGAGTAATCGAATACACTTTGCCCAACCTCTAAGTCTTCATTGAAAATGACTTTTACAATCTTGCGAGCTACATTATTAAAGGCAACTATAGAGAAGCTTCTATCCAAAATGATATTATAATCAGTAGTGCTATTAAACACTGCTTGAAATTTATATTGCGTTTCTTTTAGTTTCTTGATGTGGTTAATAAGGCTCTGGCTGATAGGGCGGTAGATGTAGCGTACTTCCATAACGAGTACTATCATGGAAAGTAGTGCCAAGATAATTTCCATTATTACAATAAAGTGAAGCTTCTCATCAGAGTTTCGCTCCAGGCTTTTTACCACTATTTCCATTCCAGCTAAGAATTCAATCTGATTCTCGTAAAGTTGCCATCTACTTGATTCAGTTATTGAGGGATTCTTTAAAAAATCCTCGACAAAAAGAACATTAGCACTTATCTGTTCAAGATTGTGTAAAGCGGTGAGATCAGAAAGTTTGTGAATGCCTAAGTCAGGATTGCCTTCAAGTAATCCATAATGTACCTCACCCCACTTTTGAAATAGATTGTGCAGACAATCTAAGTTGGTCTGCCCATCAGCAAATCGCTCAAACTCCAGGCTGATTTGTTGCGAAAGCGTACGTTGCCTACCAGAAAGGTTGATGGTTTGAGCATCTTCATCCTTTTTAAACAGCCAGTATTGCACAAATACCTGGTTCACCACTAGCAGCATTACCGCTAATAGAATACCCAAAGTATACTGCCGCTTAAGTTTTTGGTTCATAACTAGGCAGAGATTTAAAAGCGTTGTTCTTGATACTACTTACTTAAAAACGGAACTAAGAAGAGGGTGCAGATACTTTTCTTTTTAATAGATTAATCTACTATTATACTAAATAAAACGGGTGTTTTGGTTGCGTAAATATTGGATGTAATGTAATCCTGAACAATACAGAAAAAGAATTATTAACGTGCCCATAATTAACCATTTGGTAACAATATCTTAATGAAGAGATAACACCTTCGTCGCTGACGATTAGGTTATTTGCATAACCAATCACCGTTGCATTTGATATACTTATCATACCTCTGCAACTTTTGCCAAAATAGACTAAGCCTCCTTCGTTTAGTTCTCAATATTCTTCACTCCTTTCCGCTAGCCTCTATTCTATTAACACTAAACTTTATTCATCATGATGACTCGATTTAACCCTGCCCAGATGATGGTTAGTAACCTGCTTTATATAGTTCAATTTAAACTAGTACGATATGTCCAAAAAGCGATCAGTCGAGGTAGCAGTTATCTCCGACGTACATTTGGGTACCTACGGATGCCGCGCTAAAGAACTGCTGAAGTATCTCAAAAGTATTAAGCCAGAAACACTCGTCTTAAACGGCGATATTATTGATATCTGGCAATTCAGTAAGCGTTACTGGCCCAGTTCTCACATGCGAATTGTGAAGCAAATCTTTGGTATGGCGGCCAAAGGTATAGATATTTACTATATCACCGGAAACCACGATGAGATGCTGCGAAAGTTTGAAGGCTTTACGATGGGTTCTTTGAAAATTGTAAATAGGGTGGTGCTGGAACTTGACGATAAGAAAGCCTGGATATTTCATGGTGATGTATTTGATATTACCATGAAGTATTCAAAATGGCTAGCCAAACTAGGAGCCATAGGTTACGATACACTGATCTTACTCAATGCCTTCGTCAATTTTGTTAGAGAGAAATTCGGTATGGGTCGGGTTTCTTTTAGCAAAAAAATCAAGAACCGAGTGAAGGGAGCTGTGAAGTTCATTGATGACTTTGAGAATACTGCTGCTGAAATTGCCATTAACAACGAGTACGACTACGTTATTTGTGGTCATATTCATAATCCTGAAATAAAGACGGTTAGAGATAATCAGGGTAGCGTAGTTTACCTCAACAGTGGCGATTGGATTGAGAACCTTACAGCTCTAGAGTACAATAAAAAAAAATGGTCACTCTATCGTTTCTCAGATGATGCTTTACTCAACGACGATGAAGCCAGCGAAGAGGAAGAAGAAAACCTGGATGTAGGCGTACTTTATAAAAACCTGGTTGAGGAGTTTCGTTTAACTAAACCATGAGGGTACTTTACGCTATTCAAGGAACAGGCAACGGTCATATTAGCCGGGCGCGGGATATTGTACCGATTCTTCAAGATAAAGTTGATCTTGATTTACTAATTAGCGGTATTCAAGCCGATGTTTCCCTGCCGTATTCAATTAAGTATCAATTCAAAGGGGCTGGGTTTATTTTTGGCAAATCAGGTGGAGTAGACTTGATGCGAACGTACCGTAAAGCCGATACTCGAAGGTTTTTGAAGGATGTACGAAACCTTCCAGTTCAGAAGTACGATTTAGTGATCAACGATTTTGAGCCAGTCTCAGCTTGGGCAGCATACTTTAAAAAGGTGCCTAGCGTATCGCTAAGCCACCAAAGTGCTATTTTAAATGAACATGCCCCTCAACCCCGGAAAAAAGATCCAGTCGGCAAAGCCATCCTCAAAAATTATGCGCCCACGGATAAAGCTTACGGTTTTCATTTCGCCGAATTTGACAAAAATATCTTTACTCCAATTATTCGGCAGCAACTCCGCCAGACTGACGTTCAAAATCTGGGACATTACACTGTTTATTTACCCGCCTACGATGATCAGAAACTGATCAGACGGTTAAAAACGGCTAAAGATATTGAATGGCAAGTTTTTTCCAAGCACAGTCAGCGATCTTATCGGGAAGGTAACGTGCAAATATCCCCGGTAAACAACGAGCGATTTATTCAGAGCCTGACAAGTTGTGAGGGTATTCTATGTGGAGCCGGTTTCGAGACGCCTGCTGAAGCACTGTTCTTAAAGAAAAAGCTGCTAGTTATTCCCATGAAGAATCAGTACGAACAGCACTGCAATGCAGCAGCTTTGGAATCACTTGGCGTACCCGTACTAAAGAATTTTAAGAAGAAGCAATTGCCACTCCTGCATAAATGGATCGAGAAAGCGAAGCCAATTGAGGTAAACTATCCTGATATGACTGAGAAGATTATAGATATGGTGTTAGAAGAAAAAAGTGTGGGAGTTGGAAGAGAAAAAGTTGGAACTTAGATGAAGTAAAAGTAGCCATGTTTTTCCGTTCCGCGTGGCGTTCGCTCCGTCTCTCGTTTTCTAAAACCGCAAACAAAAAATGATCTGGTATCGTCTGTGCGCTTAAAAATGACTAAAATTTTCAAAATTGACTGAACTGACTGCTGAGGAGCATGATCCTGATTTTAAGTGGGGCGTTTCAACGGCTGCTTATCAAACTGAGGGGGCTATTCTGACCGATGGGAAAGGTGTATCTATCTGGGATGAGTTTGCAAACCGTCCCGGAAAGACTTACAATAATCAAAACGCTAATCAAGCTTGTGATTTTTACCATCGCTACCAAGGTGATTTATCGATTATTCAACAGTTAGGAATTCCTAACTTCCGGTTTTCTATTGCCTGGTCGCGAGTGCTACCTAACGGTGTCGGGAAAGTAAACCAGGCTGGATTGGATTTTTATGACCGACTCATTGATAGCTGCCTAGAGAAAGGTATTACTCCTTGGGTTACTCTGTATCATTGGGATCTACCAGCTGCTTTGGATAAGCAAGGTGGGTGGACAAACCGTGATATAATTGGGTGGTTTACTGAGTACATTGAACGGGTGGTGAGCCGTTATCAAGACCGGGTAACTTACTGGATGATACTCAATGAGCCGATGGTTTTTACTGGGGCTGGCTATTTCTTTGGAATTCATGCTCCTGGTAAGCGGGGAATGAAATTTTTTTTATCAGCGGTGCATCACGCTACACTCTGTCAGGCTGAAGGCGGGCGAGTTGTTCGTAGCCTGCAATCAACGGCTCAAATTGGTACTACCTTTTCTTGTTCTTTAGTGGAACCTCATACGTCTCGCCTGCGTGATGTTCGGGCTGCCCAGCGGGTAGATGCATTATTGAATCGCTTGTTTATTGAACCAACGCTGGGAAAAGGTTATCCAATCGATCAACTTCCGGTTTTATCCCGATTGGAAAAATTTATGAAGTCGGGCGATGAAAAGAGTTTAAAGTTTGATTTTGATTTTATTGGCTTGCAATGCTACACTCGGGAAGTAATCCGATACTCATGGTCCATGCCTTACATCTTTGCTCGGCAAGTTTCTCCCCAACAAAGGGGAGTACCTACTACACTTATGGGTTGGGAGATAAACTCTGATTCAATTTACCGTATTCTAAAGCTTTTTCATCAGCGCTACTCGATCGATACACTAATTGTTACCGAAAATGGTGCGGCATTCACTGATGTGGTACAAGATGGTAGAGTAGCTGATGAAGAACGACAGCAGTACCTGAACAGTCATATCCAAGCCTGTATGCGGGCTAAGCAACAGGGGGTTCCTTTAAAAGGGTACTTTGTATGGACATTAACTGATAATTTTGAGTGGGCCGAAGGATATCGCCCTACCTTTGGGTTGGTACACGTAAACTTTCAGACTCAAAAAAGAACGATTAAGCAGTCAGGCTACTGGTACGCTAATCTAATAGAGCGATATACAACAGAGGATCAGCGTCAAGACGCAGGTACTTGAGGCATATAGCACTTATCTTTATTTTTAGGTCTTAAGCGCTTCACTTTTTCGCGGATTTTCTTTAGCAGATCTTCCTCCTCAATTTTTTGATACCCTAACCGAAAAACTCGTTGTTTTAGATCAGAGGTTGTGTGTGTGGTTTTCATATGCGATCAGATTACAAAATCCTTCGCCAGTGCCAGATGATCCTATCCTTTAAGTTAAGTTTCTGCTAAACTGATATTTTGCTCTTCACTTAAGAAAGAATAGGCATCTTCTGGTTGGGTAAAGATTTTTAGGTTAATGTTGCTAATGGAGGGCTCTTCTAGCCACTCACGATGAAGTACTAATTTACGTTTAGAAAATAACGTGGTTAGTACTGCTATTTGGCAAGTGTTTCCAGGTGCGGTATAACTGTATAGCTTGTTGCAAGTATCAGACCATTTCTTGATAAAGAAGAAAAACTCATGGGGGTTGATGTCCTGGAAAAAGTCTTTTGCCAGAAGCCACTTATTAGTATTATATACTGCGGCAATGTTCATGGCAATATCCATAGTTTGGTGATACAAGGCAGACTCACCATAACCATGAAAATTAATGACAACTACACCAAAGTCTCGGTTATACTCTGCGGTAGCTAAGCTGTTGACAATTTTGTACATAAAGTAAACAGTTAGTAAAAAATTGTACCAATCTTTTAATATAAGATCGGTAGGAATCAGAAGACTTAGAAAATTGCTTAGGACGTAGGTCAGTGCAGTTAAAACAAATATAGTGATAAAAAATAAGAAAAACTTATTTTTTATGTAAAAAAATCGTAAAAATAACAGATGATTAAGCTATATTTTTATAAAATATTTAATAGTGTAGACAAAATGACTTTAATTACTTATTAAGAGTAAGTAATTATTCTAAAAGTATAAATGGAAGTAATGGCCGAAATGGTATGTACTTGAATGAATAATTACTTGTCAGATAGATAAAAATGCTTGGCGGAGACCTTGAAAAGTTTAATAGACTAGCGAATTTGTGCCAGGGCACGGTCTACCTGAGTGACGGGCATTTTGCAGATCTTATTTTGACATACGTAAATGGTAGTCTGACCTTCTACCAGTTTATTTTCTAGCAATGCTAAGCTTCCTTCAGACTCACCGCCTAAAAACAATACATTGGGTAGATACTGCTGATCTAAGGCTTGCCGGATAATTTGCGGTGACTCACCGAGAATAGCTACCTCATAAGGCTCATGAATAACTTGTCCGAGCAAACTAGCCCAGTTTGCGTGAAAGTTAGGATACTCCTGTATAGTTGAGTACATGGTAGCTAGCATAGTTTTAGCTTGCGTGGTGTATTGATCATTTGCTAAGAGTAACCCCAAAGTCCAGAAGTTTTGTGCCATTACCGAGTTTGAACTAGGAATAACATTGTCGCTAATTTCTTTTTGTCGGGCGATGAGAGAAGCATGCCGACTAGAGGTATAAAATAATAAGGGGCTATCTTCGTCTGAGAAATGTTCTAGTACGTAATCGGTTAATGACTGGGCAGTATACAGCCAGGTCTCGTCAAAAGTAGCCTGATATAAGTTAATGAAAGCAGCAATAGTAAAAGCATAGTCGTCTAAAAAGCCCTCAATACTGGCTACCCCGTCTTTGTAACTACGGGTGAGGGAAAAACCATCTTGCATGATTTTTTCTTTTAAAAAGTCAGCGTTAGTTAGAGCTATTTGTAAGAAATGATATTCACCAAACGCCCGATAAGCATTGACGTAGCCATTGAGCATCTGGGCATTCCAGGCAGTGAGCACTTTATCATCCAGGCCTGGTCTTGTTCGTTGTTCTCGGTAGTCTAATAGCCTTTCTTTGGCCTGCTGTATTGTTTGACTTAATTCAACAGTTGATTGATCGGTAGCGCTGGTAAGTCGCTGCCTGGGGTACAAAATATTTTTTCCTTCCTCCCAATTACCTTTGCTCGAGATATTAAAGTATTCCACAAACTGAGGAGCGTCCTCCCCAAGTACTTGTTCAATTTCAGCTTGATCCCATACATAAAACTTGCCTTCTTCTCCCTCACTATCGGCATCTAATGAAGAATAAAATGCACCTTCAGAAGAGGTCATCTCCCGCTCAACAAATGCTAAGGTTTCGTAGACTATACTACGGTATAGTGAGTCACCAGTGAGCTGATGAGCCTGACTGTACAAGCTAACTAGCTGGGCATTATCATACAACATTTTCTCAAAGTGTGGCACTTTCCACTGGCTATCGGTAGAGTAGCGGGCAAATCCACCGCCTAAGTGATCATAAATACCTCCCAGTGCCATTTTGTCAAGCGTGGTCAGTACTGCTTCTCGGGCTGACTCATTACTAGAGTAATAGTAGTACTGCATTAAAAAACTCAGATTAACGGGCATAGGAAACTTAGGAGCACCCTGGTTACCCCCCCACTTAAAATCTATCTGAGGTTTCCAGGTATCAAAGAGTTGATCTAACGCTTCCGCTGAATAGCTAGCTTGAGAACTAACAACTTCTAACTGATCAATAGCCTGAATGCCTTCAGTAACTTGAGACGCAATCGTTTTTATTCGTTCAGGGTCATCCCGATAGGTTTCCGCCAGCTTTTGTAGCACCTGCATCCATTGATCTTTGGGTAAATAGGTTCCGGTAAAGAAGGGGCGTCCGTCGGGTAGGGCTACGGCATTCAGAGGCCAGCCTCCTCGCCCGGTCAGTAGCTGAGAAGCATTCATGTATACTTGGTCAACATCTGGTCGCTCTTCCCGGTCTACTTTAATGGAGACAAAATGTTGGTTCATAAAGTCAGCCACAGTAGAATCTTCAAAACTTTCGTGTTCCATCACGTGGCACCAGTGGCAGGCGGCGTAGCCAATACTCACAATTACTAGCTTTTCTTCCTGAGCAGCTTTTTCTAAGGCTTCCTCTCCCCAGGGGTACCAGTCAACTGGATTGTAGGCATGCTGAAGCAGATACGGACTAGTTTCGTTAATTAATGCATTGGTAGATTGCGTATCCAAAGACTGGGCACAGGCTGATGTGAGAAATAAAGAAACCAGAAACAGTAGTAGATGAGGGCGCATATAATTGAGTTGATAAAATAGTGCAATTCCTAAATCCGAACGACAAAGCTGAAAAATTAGTTTGTGAATTTCTGTATACAGATATCGTCTCAGAATTAGAATTTATACTAATTCTTAACATCAGGGCAAAAAAATCACATAGTGAAAAATGGAATTCTGAGGACTGAACTACGCATACGCTAACTTTTGGTAGAGATTAGGTAATATAGAAAGGTGGCAATCTTTAAAGTAGATCGACAACCTTCAGTCTTAATTTAGAAGGTACATGAATCAAAAACCAGTAAGAATGATTGGGAAAGTTAAGAGTTGAATTGATAAATTAAGCATTTTGAACTCGTACTAATTATGGCTAAAATCCGAGCTCGGAATGATGAAGAGTTAGAGCAGTTAGCGAATAAAATAGCTAGTCTGGAACAGCAACTTGTCGAGCAGAATTCAGCCTTTCAGCAGCTAGCCGAGGGGGTAGAAAATGGCTATTGGCAATGGGTGATTTCTACCGATACCTTTAAGGCAAGTCCCCAATTATGTGAATTTCTAGGATGCCCATCTAACCTTGATCAAGGGCAGCAATTACATTGGAGAGATATTTTATCTACAGATGATTTTGCTGTACTCAGCCGGGCAATCAATCAACTACGTCCCAATAATAATAGTCGCTTTGAGCTTGAGATAAAAGCAACTCTTCATTTACCAGAACCAGTAATCTGCCAAGGTAGTGTTATTGAGTGGGATCAGCAGGGAAAACCTGAGGTAGTTGTAGGCTTTTTCAAAAGAGTATTGGCGGAAAAGACAATTCAAAGTGAGTTGGCTCAACGGAAAAACTGGTTTCACTGGATGGCTGAAAATATTCCTGGAGTATCCATTGTAGTTTTTGACCAAGAATACCGCTATTTCACTTACGAAAAATTTACAGATATAGAGGATACTGCTGTAGAAGGAGTGATCGGAAAAACCTTATATGAAATAGCGACTCCTGAAGAAGTAGCTTTTTTGGAGCCTATTTATGAGCAAGTGCTGGTTGGAAAGTGCCTAGAACACGAAGTGGTCTATAAAGATAGGACGTACTATTCACAGTTTATTCCACTTTATGAGGAAGGAAAAATAACCCAAGGTCTAGTATTCTCATTAGATATCAGTCAAACTAAAGGGTTTGAGCAGCAATTAGCTTCTTTTATAAAACAGGCTCCTGCTGCTATTGCCGTCTTTGATACTAATATGCACTATGTTGCTGCTAGCCAGCACTGGGTAGATTATATGCTAAATGGTAAAAATGTTATCGGAAAGTCATTCTATGACAATTACCCTAAGATCACACTAGAGTGGAAGGATATTCTTCAAGATAGCCTACAAGGGAATATTAATCAAAATGATGCAGAGCGAATTATTCTAGAAGATGGTTCAGAAAAGTGGCTAAGTTGGGAAGTAAAACCCTGGTATTTATCAATAAATCAAGTAGGTGGACTGATTATTATTACCGAGGATATTACCAAACGAAAAAAATCGGAGCTTGCTTTTCAGAATTATCAGCAGGGGTTAAAAATTCTCACCCAAATTAGTGCAAATTATCAGCTTAGTTTAGAAGAGCAACTGCAGGAGCTATTAATCTCAGTAGCTAATTACTTTGACCTTTCAATGGGAATAATTAGTCACGTCAGTGGTGATAATTGTATGGTGGAGTACGCTATAAATTTGGAAGATGAAGCTGACTTAAAAGTTGAAGCGGGTAATCAGTTTGCCTTGCAAGAAATGTACTGTAGTATTTCATATGCTAACGATGACATATTTGCGAGGACAAGTATGGGAAGATCAGAATACCAAAGTCACCCAGCCTATCAACGCTTCCAACTAGAAACGTATGTTGGCTCGCCTTTGTGGGTAGGGGGTGAAAAGTACGGAACTATCAGTTTTTTCTCACCAGAAGAGCGACTTTCCCCCTTTACGGAAAATGAGGTGGATTTTATGCGGCTGGTGGCACGCTGGGTAGGCACCACTCTAGAACGCTCTTATCATGAGCGTCAGTTGGTTGCCGCTCGAGAGCAGGCTGAGGAAGCCACGCAGGCTAAAACAGATTTTCTGTCTACTATGTCGCACGAGATTCGCACCCCGATGAATGCGGTAATAGGTATGAGCCATTTCTTACTGGAAGAAAACCCACGTGAAGATCAATTAAAATCATTGCAAATCTTGAAATTTTCCGCTGACCTGCTTCTATCCTTGATCAATGATATACTGGATTTTAGTAAAATAGAAGCAGGGAAAATCGTACTAGAAAAGGTAAGCTTTAACTTAAAAGAGGTTCTTCAGGGAATTAAGGCTGCTCAGGGAATTAAAGCACAAGAAAAACAAGTAAGGCTCAAGCTGAGGTGGGACGATGATTTACCCGAAATGATTATTGGGGATTCGGTACGGCTGGGGCAAATCATCAATAACTTGGTGAGTAACGCTATAAAATTTACGCATCAAGGTCAGGTTTGTATTGATGTTGAATTACTCGAGGAATACCCGCAAAGTGTTAGAGTAGGTTTTAAAGTACAAGATACCGGCATCGGTATATCTCAAGAGCAAATAGAAGCTATTTTTGATGAGTTTAGCCAAGCTAGTTCTAGCACTACTCGAAAGTTTGGTGGAACTGGTTTAGGGCTAGCTATCACTAAAAAGTTACTCGAGATGCAGGGAAGCCAGATTGAGGTAACAAGTGAAGTGGGAAAAGGGTCTACTTTTTCGTTTGAATTAAATCTGGAAAAGAGCAATAAGAAATCTACTAAAGACAGTGCGAGTACGGCACCCGATGAGATTTATTTTGCTAGTCTAGAAGGACTACGAGTACTCTTGGTTGAAGATAATCCAGTAAATCAGTATGTAGCGGCTCGTTTTATCAAAAAATGGAAGGTGACCTTACTAGATACCGCTGAAAATGGGGAGGAAGCTCTGGAGAAAGTACAGCAGCATAGCTATGATGTAATTCTCATGGATTTACAGATGCCCGTTATGGATGGTTATAAAGCAACTGAGAATATTCGGGACTGGGAAAGACATCATGGAAAACAACCGATTCCAATTATAGCACTGACCGCTTCGGCTACCCTGGCTACCCGAGAGAAAGTGGTATCATTAGGAATGAATGATTTTTTAACTAAACCCTTTGATCCCAAAGAACTATATGCCCGGTTGCGCACCCATTGGAAACCAAAAGAAAACGGAAGATAATCCTGACGTGAGACTTGCTTTAACTGAGGGGCTTACGGTGAACCTCGAGATTTTTGATGTTCTTACGGGTAGTAGTAAAGCTAAAAGAATGGATCTGTGTCAGGAAGTTGAGAGCATACTTAGAAAACTGATTCAAGAAGTAGAAGATGTACAAAAGATACTGATTACCAAAAGCTTGCTAGTACCTTGCGCCAGGTAGAATCAACTTTTACCACATTCAAAATAGAACCTCTGGGTAGTTTAATTCAGGAAATATCTGCGAACTCTGAAATCATGAATGAGAAGATTAGTAAAAATCTAGTAAACTATTGCCAGTAGGTACTGGGTAATATTCAGGAATATAAATCAGAGATGGGGGATTAAGCGTACTTGATTCAGAGGGTGCAAATTTTTTTTGAATTCTGCTTTCTTTTATGGTCTTTAGCCGCATGAAAAAACGCGTTGCTATTGATATGGATGAGGTAATGGCCGATCCCTACGAAAAACTGATTCGGCTCTACGAAGAAGAATATGGAATCCCAATTGATCAAAGCAAATTGCCTGGGCACTATTTGCAGGACATAGTGCACCCTGATCACCGCTCATCAATTCGCCGCTACCTTTTTGCTAAAGATTTTTTTGAAGATTTAGTGGTAATGCCCAACAGTCAGGAAGTGATGCGGGAGATGCACGAGCATTATGAGATTTTCATCGTAACGGCAGCGATGGAGTTTCCTGATTCACTTGGTCCGAAGTATCGTTGGTTGGAGCGATATTTTCCGTTTATTCACTGGAGCCACTACGTATTTTGTGGTGATAAAAGTATCGTTCAGGCTGATTTTTTAGTTGATGATCATGCTAAAAATCTAGTCAATTTTTCGGGCGAGCCCCTTTTGTTCTCATCTCCACATAATGCTTACGAAACGCGATTTACCCGGCTCAATAATTGGCAAGAGGTAGCCCAATATTTTTTATCAGACGTATGAAGTGGTTAGATATTCTAGGAATTATCGCTGGTACCTGCACCACATTGGCTTTTTTACCCCAGGCAGTGAAAACTTGGCAGTCCCGTTCGGCAGGCGATCTATCGATGGGTACGTTTATGTTGTTAGTTGTCGGGCTAATATTATGGCTGATCTACGGAATCATACTTTACAACTGGCCAATTATACTTACCAACGGATTCACGTTGCTAATCGCTAGTTCAATATTGTATTTCAAATTTCGCTATCCGTAATAAATCAGCTCTTTGCTAGAACTTCATCTAGACTTCACACTAGTCTCCTGAATTTTTCGTAATATTGCTATCTGCCCAACCTATTTTTTACATAAATTGCCACTCATGAAACTTTTACTACTGGTCTTTAGTGTCACATTAGCTACTTTGGTAGGTCTTGTTAGCCGAACATCGCAGGTGATAAGTTATACAGCAGATTGTCGAGTTATGTTAGATGATATTGCAGGTAGCTACGAGGGTGAATGCCATAAAGAAAAAGCCCACGGCTGGGGGAAAGCCATTGGAAAAGATACTTACGAAGGTGAGTTTAAAAAGGGATATCCCGATGGGAAAGGAACCTATACCTGGATTAACGGCGATTACTTTGAGGGTACATTTATAAAAGGGCGCCGGGAAGGCGAAGGCAAGATGGTATATGCCTCGGTTAATGCTGATAGCGTGCTTACCGGGTACTGGGAAGATGACCTATTTCAGAGCAAAGAGAAAAGCTCATCGGAATAAAGTACTGTATTATTGTGGTGTCTGCCCCGCGGTGTTAATGTGTTCATACAGTGCGGCATTTGACAAAACCATTAAAAAATAAATGAACCCATACATCAGGAGAATTAAAGATTTTTCTAATGGCTTAACCCCTGAAATACTTACTGAACTGGAAGATGGGTTTATTGATAAAAAATTCTCAAAAGGGTCTTGCCTGCTCAGACCCGGACAAATATGCACAGCGCATCTGTTAGTCAAGGAAGGTGTTGCCAGAAAGTATTAAAAGCATAATGACAAAGAAATAACCACCGAGATATACTTTCATGATGATGTAGCCATCTCGTTGGATAGCTATATTATGCGAACACCAGCCAACTTATATATAGAAGCTTTGACCGAACTTGAGGTGACCATCATTGACTATAGTCAGTTTTATAAGGTCAAAAAGAAATATGCGGAAGTAATGATGTTGGACAAAATGTTTATAGAATATTATGCCGTCTGGTTTGAGCAAAGGCTTAAAGAGTTTCAAACTACGGATGCTTCCCAACGTTATTTGAATTTGCTCGAGAAAGAACCAAGGATTGTCCAGTTATTGCCCGTGACTATCATTGCATCCTATTTGAATGTTTCGCTGGAGACCTTATCTAGAATCAGATCAAAAATCGTAACAAGGTGATTATTTGACGTACATCAAATTTCCGCTTTACAAAGTGTATTTACTTTGTGTGAGATTTTTGAGTCAATGATCACAAATGAAAGCGATTGTATTCAAACGATACGGGGAGCCCGAAGTATTGCAAGTAGCAGAAGTTGAAAAACCAATACCTAAAATCAATGAGGTACTTGTAAGAATTTATGCTACTTCGGTTACAGCAGAAGATCCCAAAATGAGGGGTTTTAACCACCCACCTCTTTTAAAATTTCCTGTTGGGTTGATGTTCGGTTTCAAAAAACCAAGAAATTCTGTATTGGGTATTGAATTCTCCGGCGTAATCGAGACAGTTGGGTCAGCAGTTAAAGGCTATGAAGTGGGCGATCATGTATTCGGGTACACCGGACTGGGTTTTGGCGCCTACGCTGAATATAAATGTATGCCTGAGAATGGTCTGCTCTATCTTAAACCGGAAAATCTAACTTTTGAAGAATCAGCCTGCATAGTCAACGGTTCGCTCTCTGCCATGGTCTACCTGATGAAAAAAGGGAAAATAAAAAATGGAGATAAGGTGTTAATAAATGGGGCATCTGGTTCGGTAGGTACTGCAGCAGTTCAGCTAGCCAAATACTTTGGGGCGATCATTACAGGAGTTTGCAGTACCAAAAATGTAGAATTTGTAAAGTCAATTGGAGCAGATGTTGTGATTGACTACACTAAACAAGATTTTACCCAAAGCGATGAAAAGTACGATCTGATCTTTGACACAATCGGTAAAACATTCATGAAAAAATGTATGAATCTGTTAAAGCCAAAAGGGAAATACATGCTAACCGAATTTGGATTGACCCATATCCTTGCGGCTATTTTTACCTTTCTATTCAAAAACAGAAAAATCATCGTTGCTTCATCCAATTTCTACTGGAAAAAAGAAGACCTCATATTTTTGAAAGAAATTGCCGAAAAAGGCTATTTAAAACCTGTTGTCGATAAATCATTTCCACTGGAAAAAATTGTTGATGCCCATAAGTATGTAGAACTTGGACATAAGGTTGGTAACGTAGCAATTTCAGTCAAGTAATCTACTTGAGAAGAAAAAGAAACGGACGACATCATATAAGTGTAATGTGGGATGAATGGCTAAAATTAAACACATTGAATGCGCTCAAACTTATCGGCAGACCGAAAATATATTACATCTAACTCCAAGCCACACTTATTACGTAACCATCCCGAGCAACCGACCGCTTTTAGAAAGCAAACCCATTGGGGGCAATGCCCACAGTATAACTTCTAATTAAATCTCCTGATGGCGAATAGCGGGTAAAACTACCGACGCTACTGAAATTTGGAGCCTTCCCAGTCAAAATCTCTCCACTTATAGGATCAACGGCCAATCCGTAAAAGCTTTCGTCTATCAAAGGGTTAGTTGGTAGCGCAATATCGGTAATACCCATTTGGTGTATATCTCCTTGGTACCGGAAGTAAAGTTGCTGTCCGGCTGGATCAACTCGGATACTCGCAGGTCCTGTATTGATTTGGGCAGCGGGTAGAGTAAATGCTACTTCATCATTTTCCAGACGGGCAATAAATCCGGGTGTGCTCTCGGTTTCAACTACTGAAAAATCTACTGGGTCATACACAAGCTTTCCGACGCCTACTACCCAAATATTGCCATTGGTATCTACCGTTAAGCTGCTGGGGTTATCGCCAACTACAATCTCTTCTATAATTGTATCAGTTTGAGGATCAATAACTACCACTGTGCTATCGCTGCCAAAACCGCCGCCATTAGCTACGTAAACCTGATTATTAGCTAAAATAAGCTCGTTTGGCCCAGCTCCCACCGGAATACTGCTAATAACCTCATAGTTTTCTAAATCAAGCACTTTCACCGTACCACTTACGCCATCAGCTCCCCAATCAGTCACGTATCCTTTCGTAGGACTGATTCCGAGGAAATAGCGGGGTGAAATGATACCCTCGTCCACACCAATAGTAGCCAGCGACTCAAAGGTTTCTCGGTCAATCACCTCAATCTTGGCAGAATTCTGTACTACTATGAATCCTCGGTCGTCAAATACCGCCATCGATTGAGTCTGATCGCCTAACGGGCGATTATTTGTGTTGCTGAAGACCTTATTCAGCACTGAGTCTTTTTGGCGGTCGTAGTATGAGAGGGATGTGTTGGCATTTCCGAACCCACCTTCGTTCACAATAAAGTAACCATCCTGAGCTGGAGGAGATGGAGTAGGGTCTTCATCGTCTCCACAGGAAATAAAAATGATATTGGTAAATAGAAAAAGTGCCCAAAAGTTGAAAGAATGCCAAAAGTTAAAGTTCATAGTTGTAGTTAGTTAAACTGATAAATAAGACTAAGTTGATAATTGCGTCCGGGCATTGGGTAACCCTGCCGAACTTCATACGCATGGTCAAAAATATTATTCAGGGCTCCGTAAGCTGAAAGCTGATGGCTTTTGTGGATTTGCCAATCATAGCCTAAGGATAAGTCGGTGATCATGTAAGCGGATAGTGCCTGGCGATTACTCTCATCGGTAAACTGCTCACCAATGAAGTTACTGGCGAGCCCAAGTTCCCAATTTTGAAACCTAAACTGAGCAGATGCTTTCCCTTGATGATAGGGAGTATAGATTAGTTGTTTGTGCAAGTCGGCTGGGTTGCCTCTGCCACTAATTTTTTCTTTAGTAGAGCGGGTATAGCTGTAAAGTCCCCAAAACTGAATTGACAGGTCTTGGGTGAAGGTGTGCTGAGCTTCTATCGTTGCCTCTAAGCCCCGAGCCCACACTTGTTGCACATTGCGGGGCGACCATTGAGAATTTTCTGTCGGAATCCACTGAATCCAGTCATCCATCCAGTTGCTAAAGGCAGTAAAACTTCCTTGTAACTTCCAGGAAGATTGAGAAGAGTTAATGACATCCAACCCAATCTCAGTGCCCCACCCTTCCTCCGGTAGCAAGTTAGTGTTACCCTGACTTGCTCCTAGCCAGAAGAGGTCATTAAAAGTAGGTAGATTGTAGCTTCGCCCCACTTTAGCACGTAATCGCCAGTTAGGATCAATTGAATAAGCCAAAGAAAGTGATGGCAAAATGGGCGACCAATCGCTGCCAATCAAGGTTTCCCGCAGGCTTACTGATGCGTCTAACCGCTCATAAAGTTGGGTGTTGTACGATAGAAAAAGTGCTGTGCGATTGCGCCGGGGTGAGTTTGCACCATAATTGAATACCTCAGCTTGCTCGTAGGTATGATTGATTCCACCCAGAAACCACTGTCCTTCCCGGAGATAAAAAGTGCCTTGTAATTCGGTAATCCAAGATGTAGCCTCACTAGTGGATTCTTCTCGGATATTATCATCATACACAAGCTGGTGCCCTAAAATCGCTGTTCTTGCCTCAACTTTATACTTAGGTTGAACTAATTCCCAATCCAAAACCATGCGGTGAAATAAATCACTCTGTAGAGCCTGAGTAGCACCTCCGGCTGCCGCTACACCTGGTATTTCCACCTCATTGTCCTGAAGCCAGTATTTTACACTTATTCGCTGATGCGAAGATAATTTTCGGTAAAACTCAGTTAGTATGCCCCGCTGGGAAAGTCCGGCGTGTTGTCGGCGTTCCTCTCGGTTCCGATAAATGTTGTAGTACGGAAAGTCGTTGTCAGCCTTTCGGTCAAAAGCCCGAATCCGTAGTAAACCAGCTTGGTCACCGTACTGCAACTGAATGCCGAGTTGCCGATCGCCAAAGCTACCGAACTGTTGGAAAAGCTTGCCACTTGTTCCTGGTTGTAGCCGAGTATCTGAACCTAAATGAATCGCGCCACCCAACGTTCCGGCTCCATAGAGTGCCCCAGCATTGCCGTGCTGTAGAGAAACTTTATCGAGAAAAAAAGTAGGCATTAGCGTTAAATCCAGACTGCCGTTCATGCTGCTTTGTAAATTAATACCTTCCCAGAAAATCGGAGTATGATTACTGCCGCTTCCACGAAGCGAAGCGGTTGAAAGTCCGCTGATTCCGTAGGAGCGAACGTTTACCGCTGAATACCTCATCAGTAGTTGAGCTAGATTATTGGGCTTGGTATAGCCAATTGCCTGAGGAAGAATGGTAGAGATTTTGTCGCCGCTGCCGAAATATTCCAACCGAGTATCGGTCACCTCTACCGATGCTAAAACTCGTATGGAGTCTTGTTTAGCGAGCTGACTAAATGAACGACTCGATAAAGCAAGGCATAGCTCTAGGGTAAGTAGAAATACTACTTTACTGGATGAACTATTGAATGAATGATGTAGCCTGCCGAGCGTGTTTATCAAACCTTTCGTACTAAAGGCAATTGGCAGAATAAGAAATGCAATAGGAGCAAACCTGTCTCATTGAGTACACCAATCCATATGGTGATACACTCATCAGAAATTGACAGTAATAGAAGATTCCCAGCACATTCCTGGCTTTTCCACCGAAAGCCCGAATGAAAAATCACAAGGGGCAGGTCTCCTGGCTTACTCAAGTTACTGTGACCTTCCCATCCGTTTGGGACGCATGGTCTGAGACGGACAGTGGTTTCGTTGGACAGCAACCCTACTAAGAGTTTACAGTTGCGGGGACAGCTCCGGTTTTACACCGAATTCCCTTTTAATCCAGATTAATCAGGTAATGATCAACCTGGAACCCAATGCGAATCAAAGATAGAAGCATTATTTTTTATTTCCTACATATTCTGAAGAGGGAAGAAAAAAGGGGGAATCTATCCGGGCTAATTCGTCAAGGAGGTGCTCAATAGAGTGAGCAATACAAATTATCTGACCTTCTTGGTAAATTATCCACTCACTATCCGAGAATATTTCTATCACAATAGAATGGTCAGGCTGCACTTGGTAGCCAACTCGCTCCAGTGCCCGTTGAGTCCATTGGGCTGTGGTTCCTGAACCTTCTAATGAAATAAAGCGCTTGGCAGGTTGCTTGATACGAAAGGTGCCACTCTCTGGATGGAACCCGGCCAATTCGCTACCCATTGCGTTGGAAAGTGTCCCGCTTAAAACCAGATCTTCGGGTACATTATCGCTTACCGTTTGGTCGTGCATTAGCCATATACGATTGGCAACTTGCAGAGCCAACTCAATATCGTGAGTAGAAAAAATAATGCACTTGTTATGATCTCTAACCAAAGTTCGCAGTAGTTGAACGATACTCACCCGGTTGGCAATGTCTAAGTGAGTGGTAGGCTCGTCCAGAATCATGATAGGAGTGTCTTGGGCTAATGCTTTAGCAATCATCACCTTTTGTCGTTCCCCATCGCTAAGTTGATAAATTGGTTTTTCCAGCAAGTGGGTTACTCGAGCCTGCTCGGTAGCAGCTTGAACTTTCTCGTAGTCAGTAGGTGAAAAATTACCTAACCAACCCGTATGAGGTAATCTTCCCATTGCCACTAACTCCGATGCTTTCACGTAGCTGATTTCTTCTTGTCCAGTTAAAACAACGCTCACATAGCGGGCTAATGCTTTTGCATTCAGTGATTTAATTGATTGACCAAAAAGTTCAATACTGCCAGTTTGAAGCTTTTGTAATCCAGCTATAGTACGGAGTAGGGTAGACTTCCCGATACCATTCGTGCCGACCAGGGCAATCAATTGTGATTCGGTAGCAGTAAGGTTGAGGTTCTGGGCTAATAAATTTTTAGCCTTGCCTTTTCCGTAACTCAGTAATACTTTCTGGAGCGATATGATCGGATTTTCGGGCTTCATATTACTAGCGAAAATGAGTGCTCAGATTACGACGATGAAGAATCACCCAAACTACGACGGGTGAGCCAATTAAAGCAGTAATAGCATTAATGGGAAGTACCCATGTGCGTCCTGGCCATTGGGAAATAATATCGCAGCCGATTAGAATCAGAGCTCCCGCCAGGGCACAGGCCGGAATAAGCCAGCGGTGATCAGAAGTATTAAGCAGAGAGCGAACCAGATGGGGCACAGCAATACCAATAAACCCAATAGGACCACAAAAACCCGTGACTAAACCCACTAAAATGCTAGTAGTAGCGATAATACCAATGCGAGTAGGTAAAATCAAGATGCCTAAGCTACGGGCACTTTGTTCTCCTAGCAGTAACCCATTTAAGTTCTTAGAAAGTAGAAAAGAGGCGATAATAGTAAGTAGCGATAATAGCAGGAATAATCGTAGTTGTCCGTTAGTAACATTTCCTAAACTGCCTAGTGTCCACAATAGAAAGTCGCGTATCTGTTCGGGTTGACTGAAGTACTGCCAGATACTAACCACGGCTAAAGTAATATTCCCAATCATGATACCGATAATCAGTAGCACAATATTATCACTAACCCGCACCGAAACCGCTAAAATGACTAAGAGCACCGTAGCTGCCCCAACACTGGAAGCAATGACGAGCAGCCACTGCTGACCAACTTCCGTGGCCCATAGCGAAGATAAGGCAATCGATTGACCCGAAGCCAGCATAATAGCAGCTACTCCTAAACTGGCTCCCGAAGAGATGCCTAATACGGATGGTCCAGCCAGTGGATTACGGAATAACGTCTGAAGCTGCAAGCCACTGACCGATAAAGCCATGCCAGCAAGTAAAGCAGTTAGGGTTTTAGGAATTCTAACGTTTACCAAAATATTATTCCAAACATCATTACTGGCTTTTCCACCCACTAGAACCTGGGTAACCTCCTTAAAGGGAATAAGAACTGAACCCAGCGCAATATCCACCAATGATGCGATGATAGTTCCTACAATCAGAATCACTAACCAGATAGCTGGGGTGAGCTTTTTAGTAACTGCCGCTGGGGTTGATTGAATAACAGTGGGCATCAGGGCAGTTGTTGGTAGTAGTATAATTGGTGGTGAGGTACTAATTCTGGATGCAAAATTTTAATCAAATCTGCCAGTATTCTCTGGGGATATACTACACCACTTTCGTAATAATCATTACCGCTACCCAACGCATTGAGGCGACGGTTACTATTATAAATTTTTCCCGACTGGAAAGCAGAAAAGTCAGCAAAGCGAGGATCAATTCCTTGGATTTCTTTGGCACTTAATGTCTGCCCCGGATCAAGCCAAATATCAGCTTTGAGACCCAAATCGTACATGCGCTCAAACGCTACGGGGAAGCTGACAGCAGTAGAATCCTGGCTGTACGCCCACGTCGCTCCGGCATCTTGTAGTAAAGCGTTCCGGTAACTGTTAGCCCCCGGTACGTACCAACTGTCTTGAAAGGGTGACCCAACAATAACTTCAGGTTTTTCAGCAATTGCTTGAGTGATTTGGGCTAGGCTAGTGTAAGCCTCCTCAGTTCGGGCAAATTTCGTTTGAGCTAATGCTTCCTTGTCTAGCAAAGCAGCAAACAGCTTCAGCCACTCGACTTTACCCAGTGGAGTACCTTCCGTCCACTCGGCAACCGAAAGCACTGGAATACCTAGCTCAATAAATTTCTGATAAGCCGATAGTCCATTACCTGGCATATGGGAAACCAAGATGAGATCGGGTAGGAGAGCTAGTGCTTTCTCGGTATTAAGGCTATTTCCACTGCCTACTTCTTGAATTTGACCAGAATCTACTTGTTGAATAAACGTAGAATCGCAAACGTAGGAAGCGTTATCCAGCCCTACCACGGCGTCGGCACTATTCAGCATTTTTAGAAAGGCTAGATGAGTGGTAGACTGCGTAACTATTCTCTGCACCGGAGTTCGGATGACTTGATCGTATATAACGCCAGAAGGAGGTTCTTCCTCGTTAGATTGCAGCAGGTAGCGAAGGGTATCGTAGGTTGAGAAAAGCTCAAGAACCCTAGTGTTTTGGTGGTAATTAATTGCGAATCCCTGGGCGTAGGATAAATCCTGTACTGAGTCAGGATCGGCTAGAATACTGTCTGGTGATGTTGAATGCTGACAAGAAGTCAGGTAAATCAACAGGAGTATATAGCTCATCCAACCCAACTGGGATAGAGTAGATACAGAAAGCCAATGAAGGCGAGATAGCACCAAACGGAGTAAAAACATAGGCTTATCTTTTTGCCTTAATCCTCGAAAGCATACAGATTATAATTAGGGCAGGTCTTCTGGCTTCTCCTGACGATAACAGCCTTCCCGTCCGCTAAAGGCAGACAGTGACATTGTAGGGTTATCGTACTAAATAAGTTAGGAGTTACAGCAGCGAGGACTGCACCGGATTTGCACCGATTTCCCTTTTCAGCTTACCTAAAAAACTTGGCAAGCCACCCTAGTTGAAAGCAAAACTAGCTAAATTTCAAAGAATTCCTAAGCTCTAGTTAATGATAAATGCTTAACGGGGAGAATATATGGAGTAGCCGTAAAGAATAATTAGTAATCCTAAAACGATGATAACCAGAGCAGCAATGATGACGTGGCGTTTATTCATGATAGCGGTTATTCGAGTTTGGTTTGGTTTACATCCAGGCCCTCCAAGAATCCCTGATACATCGGTTTTTTGTCAAGATTCTCACTGAACAACAGCGGCCATTGCGGATGACCTGTATGCTTGGTCAACCAGCTCTCGTTGTCGCGAAGCCCCCAGAAGGTAACAGCAAACTTATTTTCTTGAGGCAGTTGATTATATCTACGGACAATTTCTGTCATCAGTTCCCGCTGTTTCTGGGCAGCTTCTGCGGTAAGTGAACTTAGTTCACCGTCAGGGTTAGTACGAATATCGACTTCCGATAGATGCACTTTCAAACCTCTCTTTACAATTTCATCCAGCGCGTACTGAAATTTATCTAGTGAAAAGTCTAGACCGATATGCATCTGCATACCGATACCGTCGATAGGAATATTGCGAGACTGAAAATTATCTACCATTGCTAAGATTGTTGCTAACTTCTCAGGTTTGGCTACTACGTCATAATCATTGTAAAATAACAAAACGTCCGGATCAGCTTCCCGGGCGTACTGATGAAAGCGGGCTACGTAATTATCACCTAGTTTCTGGTGATAAACTGAGTTTCGCCATCCTTTTCCATCGGAGGATATAGCTTCATTTACCACGTCCCAGCTTACAACTTTTCCTTGGTAGTGTTTTACCACTGCCTGAATATAATCGCGAAGTAAATTCTCTAAAGTGGCAGAGTCGTAAGATGCAATAGAGTTTTCTAGCCACTCAGGTTGCATCAAATGCCAAGCCAGCGTATGACCATGAACTTGTTGATTGTGAGCATTAGCGAAAGTAACTATTGAGTCGCCCAAGCTGAAGCCATATTCTCGCTCAGCTGCCCAAATGTACTGAGGTTTCATCACGTTTTCGGCGGTGATGCTGCTAAACTCTTGCCCAACTACCTGAGCGTACTCAGCTTGCACTAAGCGTTTAGGGTTGATGGCTACTCCCACCGGAAAGTCCGTGGCTTCTCTCAAATGAAGTTCGGGTGAATCGAGTCCATTTCCAATTATCACGATTAATAATAGACCTAGACTTAAGAAGAAAGACAAAAACTGCATAGATATCGGTTTGGGTAGTAGCACTGATGAAACGTCGGAGCTTTACATATATTTTTTGATTCTTGAGCGTAAGACTCTACTTTCTAGTCCGAGTAAGTATTAAAATGATAGGATAATTATCTAAGATAATAGTATTTTTAGCAATACCTCAACCTAATATTATGTTACGACGCGAATTTTTAACCCAAAGTTTAGGAGCCAGTGCAATTGCGTTATTGTCTAACCCTACTAACCTATTTGGCTTCTGCTTAGAAGACGTTCCTATTCGAGCAATTACCCAGGGGCCAAAGTCTCACTGGTTTGGCTACTACGACAAGTGGCAGTTTGACCTATCGGGTCGTTACGTATTGGGAATGGAGGTAGATGTGCCCCGCCGGTCACCTACGGAGAATGATATTATTAAAATTGGGGTGGTTGACCTAGAAAGTGGTGATCAATGGATAGAGGTGGGGGAGAGTAATGCTTGGGGATGGCAACAGGGTTGCATGCTTCAGTGGATTCCGGATTCAGAAGATCAACTCATTTGGAATGACCAGCAAGACGGACAGTACGTGAGCCGAATACTAAGCCGGAAAAGTGGTAAAGAAAGAGTTTTGCCTAAACCAATCTACGCCCTTTCGCCCGATGGTAAGTTTGCAGTAGGCACGGAATTCAACCGTATTCAGAATATGCGACCGGGTTACGGTTATCCGGGTATTCCTGATCCCTACGCTGACCAAAAGACCCCAGACGAAATCGGGTTGTATCGTATGGATCTGCAATCGGGTGAGAGTAAGTTGATTTTTTCCTTAGCCCAGGCAGCGGCTATTCCTTACCAAGGAAAATCGTTAGAAGATAAGTGGCATTACTTTAATCATCTGCTGGTAAGTCCGGATAGTAGACGAATGATTTTCCTGCACCGTTGGCGCAATGCTCCCGCTAATGCCCCAGGTGCTGCTAGTGGTGGTTTCATGACGCGAATGTTCACCATTAACGTAGACGGTAGCGATCCGTATATTCTCGATCCTTCGGGTTACACCTCTCATTTTATCTGGCGTGACCCTGAGCATATTTGTGCTTGGACCAAGCCAAAGGGGAAGAAAGCTGCTTTTTATTTGTTCAAGGATAAAACGGATGAAGTGGAAATTGTAGGGGATGGGAAGATGCTGGTGAATGGTCACAATACTTATATTCCTAACACCAACGGCGAGTGGATTCTCAATGATACTTATCCCTCTAACGACCAAAAGCGACTTCAAACCTTGTATCTCTATCATGTGCCTACCGACCGAAAAGTTGTACTGGGTCAATTTTACGAACCTCCCATGTTTAAAGGGGAGTGGCGTTGCGATCTGCACCCCCGCAGCAACCAGCAGGGAACACAAGTAGTATTTGATTCTACCCATCAAAATGGGCAACGACAAATGTACTTAGCGGACATTAGCAAAATTATTGAAAACTCTTAACCTATACTTTCATGCGTCGCCGATCATTCTTGAAGGCTGGTGCGGCTAGTGCTATTCTGGCTGCGACAAGTTTACCCTCCTGTAAAACCTCTCGTAAAATACCAGAAATCACTGCCGATAACATCCCAATGTGGAAAGGCTTCAATTTACTGGAAAAGTTTAGTGGTCAGACTAATGAGCCTTTTCAGGAAAATGATTTTAAGATGATGGCTGACTGGGGTTTTAACTTTGCCCGGCTGCCGATGTCGTACTGGACGTGGGGAGATGTGAACGATTGGAGCAAAATTGACGAAGCTACTCTAAAACATATTGACCAAGCCATTGGCTATGGACAGAAGTACGGGGTACACGTAAACCTAAACTTTCATCGGTCACCCGGCTACTGTATTAACCGGGGTGAGTTAGAACCCTACCAACTCTTTGAAGATAAGGAAGCCCAGGATGCCACCCGCTTTCATTGGCGCACGTTTGCCAAACGTTATAAAGGAATTCCTAACTACGATCTGAGCTTTGATCTGCTCAATGAGCCACCTAATATTTCCGAAGAGCAGCATAACCCGGTAATGCTATCGGTGATTGAAGCTATCCGCGATGCTGACCCCGACCGCTTGATTGTGGTAGATGGCTTAGCGGTAGGCCGTCATCCAATTGTTGGATTTGCTGATAAAAATGTAGTACAAAGCACCCGGGGCTACGATCCTATGCGGGTGAGCCACCATGAAGCATCTTGGATTCCTGGTAGTGATACCTGGCCGGAACCTAACTGGCCGCTTACTACCGATGAAGAAACAGTTGATAAGGCGAAGCTTCGACAGCGATTAATTGAACCTTGGCAAGAGGTAATTGCTCAAGGAGTAGAAGTACATGTTGGCGAATGGGGAGCATACAATCAAACTCCGCACGAGGTAGCTTTGGCTTGGATGGAAGATTTACTTCAGCTATGGAAAGAGGCTGGCTGGGGCTGGGCTTTATGGAATCTACGCGGCTCCTTTGGAGTACTAGATAGCGACCGGGCAGATGTGGAGTACGAAGACTATCAGGGACACAAATTAGATCGTAAGATGCTAGAGTTGCTACAGGCTTATGTTTGAGAATAAATAAGATACTTCTCACCAATAACAGCTTTAGTCAGGTTGATGACGTTGTAATCGCTGCGATTTTCATAAATTATCCCAAAACTTATTAGCTATGCTAAAACATATCCAAATGCCTTACTTAGTGCGGGCTTTATGTGGGGCTACCATCGGCTTTCTTGTTAGCCTCTACATTGTTAATACTTACTTTGGGGGCAGTATCAATTTTGTGGTTTTTATTGGTCTCTTCATAGGAGCAGGCGCTGGTATCTATTTTTTCCGGCGATAATTTTCACTTATTTATTCTGGGCACATTGAAAGTAATCTATACTAATACTTGCCTCTTTCTTCTGCAATATTTGATAAAACGGTTTTATATACTGAAACATTAGTGTTTAACTCAGCACTTAATAACTACTGCTACCAGCCAATCCTTCAGTCTACCTAGACTTTTATAGCAACTAGCTAGGGCATCGCTATCTAGGATGTGAAGTATTAGAATTGTTAAAGTACTATTTGAGTAGAAAGTGCAAAAAGTTGATAGTATTCTGAAAAAATTTAAACAAAAGCCTTAGAAAAATTCATAAATAAAAATTTTTCTAGCAAACTCTGTTACTGCTTTCAAATTTTCTCTGAAATTGGGCATATGATACAGATTCACAAATATTATTTGTAATATTGACCGTATTATTAAAAATCTCACTAAATAGCGCACCCAATATAATAAAATCGTGTTTAAATTAAACAAAATAAATTTAAACAATAGTCGCTAGACCACAACCCAATTTTTTAATCACACCTAAGACTTACTCATCAATTATTCAGTCTAGTTTTTTTAACAAACCCTTTTTAATTTATGCTATTTTCTACCGCATTACGATCCTCGGCAATAGTCGGGATTATGATCTTGCTGAGCGTAGTAGCTTTTGCCCAGCAGCGCACTGTTTCAGGTACCGTTTCGTCAGAAGAAGAAGGAGCTCTCCCCGGAGTGAACATCTTAGTTAAAGGTACTACTCAAGGTACTGTTACCGATATCGAGGGTAACTATCGTATTAATGTACCGGATGAAAATGCCGTACTGGTCTTCTCGGCAGTAGGGTATACCAATGAAGAAGTAACCGTTGGTAATCAGTCTACTATTGATATGTTTATGCTGCCTGATATAAAATCTCTGAGTGAAGTAGTGGTGGTTGGATATGGAACCCAAGAGCGTCGCGATTTGACTGGGGCGGTTTCTTCAGTAGATGCGGGAGATTTTCAAAATATGGCTATTAACTCAGTAGAACAAGGCTTGCAAGGCCGAGTTGCTGGGGTAAATGTCGTACAACAGTCAGGGCAGCCCGGTGCAGCTATGCAAGTGCAGATTAGGGGTATTGGCTCTATTGGTAACTCTGAACCCTTGTATGTGATTGATGGGGTTCCGGTAATTAATGATAATGGTGCCACTGGTGAAGCAAAGTTTAATGCCCTCAACAGTATCAACCCGAGTAACATAGAATCCATTGAAATCTTGAAGGATGCCTCGGCAGCGGCCATTTACGGGGCACGCGCTGCTAATGGAGTAGTACTGATTACTACCAAACGAGGTAAAGCTGGAGAAGCAAAAATCCAATTGGATGCTTATACAGGTATTCAGGAAGCTTGGCGACTGCTAGAACTTACTGATATTAATGAATATAAAGAGATTTCGGATGAGCTGACGGATAATGCAGGATTGCCCCGGGTAGTTGCACTACAAAGGCCGGAAGAGTTAGTTAACCTGACCGACTGGCAGGAAGAGATGTTTGATGTAGCTCCGATTAATAATGTAAACCTTAGTGTTTCCGGGGGAAACGAAGGTGCTCAGTTCAGCGTATCTGGCAACTACATGAATCAGGAAGGTATCTTACGGAACACTGATTTTGAACGGTTGAGCTTGCGGGTAAATACTGACTTCAACAAAGGGCGCTTTAAATTTGGTCAATCAATGGCCTTTAGCCGTACTGTCGCCAACGACCTTACCGCGAGCTTCTTTTCCATCATTCACTTTCCGCGTAACCGCCCGATATTTGATGAAAACAACGTAGGAGGGTATTCTGGAAACCGCATCATTGATGAACAGGATGCTAATAATCCGGTGGGGGAAGCCGATCTTTTTACGGATCGTACAACTCGCTTTAGAGTGATTGGAAATATCTACGGAGAGTATGAAATTATTGATGGATTAACCTATCGGCTAAATCTGGGTGGTGACTTTATTTACGGAAACCGGTACCAGTATCGCTCACCTTTCCAGTTCGGGGATCGGCGGAGCGAACTATTCGCTACAATCAATGAGCGAAATGCATTTTCTGTCTCTCCGTTGGTTGAAAACACATTAAACTACAGTAAAACTTTTGGTGATCACCAATTAGGGGTACTAGTTGGTTACACCCGGCAATCGTACTCTCAAAGAGTAGCCCAAGCTGAAGGGCGAAATACAGTAAACTCAATAGACGTACTGAACGGAGTAAATGAGGTACCCGCCGTTAGTGGTAATCTACAGGAATTTGCGTTAGTATCTTATCTGGGTCGTTTAACTTATAGTTTTGCTGATCGCTACCTATTGACCGCTAACATTCGTCGCGATGGTTCTTCCCGCTTTTCACCGGGTAACAAGTTTGGAGTCTTTCCTTCCGCATCAATAGGATGGAGGATTAGTGAGGAAAGCTTTATGGATGCTGTTGACGTAGTAAGCGATTTGAAATTCCGAGCTAGTTGGGGACAAACCGGTTTTCAGGAAATTGGTAACTACGGTTTCCAGCCTGAGTTAAGAAATACACTGAACTATCTTATCGGTGGACAAGTGGTAACCGGAGTAGCCCAGCGAGATTTAGCAGCTAGTTCGTTAGTATGGGAAACATCTACTCAAACCAATATTGGTCTGGATATAGGTTTGTTTAATAATCAGGTCTTGATTAACGCCGATTACTTTATAAAAGAAACCGATGATATTCTAATTCCGGTACCGCCCACTCCTAGTACGGGAGTGCGTGGTGGAAACAACTCGCCTACGCTTAATGTAGGTTCGGTACGAAATCAAGGGCTAGAGTTAGCGTTGACGTACCGCAAATCGGTAGGTGATCTTCAGTATAGTATTACTGGAAACTTGGCTACGCTAGATAATGAGTTTCTTTCTTTAGGGGGCGGACAGCCCATTACCAGTGGTAACGTAAACGTAACCCGAGTAACTCGAATTGATGAAGGGTTGCCCATTGGTTCATTCTTTGGTTTCCGTACCGATGGCATCTTCCAAACGCAAGAAGAGGTTGAGGCTCACGCTGACCAGGCTAATGCCGAGCCGGGAGATATTCGGTTCGTAGATCAACTGACCGTTGATACTGACGGTGATGGTGTACCCGATGCAACCGACGGGGTTATCAATTCAGATGATCGCGTGTACATTGGCGACCCAATTCCTGATCTTACTTACGGTTTGAGTATAAATGCTTCTTATAAAGGGTTCGATCTGAATGCGTTCATCCAAGGAGTACAAGGCATAGAGTTATACTACGGCTATCGTTACTTTGCTGAAGGAATGCTTCGCCCGTTTAATTTTGAAAAGCGAACATTAAATCGCTGGACGGGGCCAGGTACTAGTGATGAGATTCCCCGCGCTATTGGAGGCGATCCGGCTAACAATGCGCGAGAGTCAGACCGATTTATTGGCGATGGCTCTTTCTTACGGATGAGAAACTTGACATTAGGCTATACAGTACCGTTTGAGGCACTTGAGAATTTTGGAAACGGTTTCCTCTCGAATGTCCGTATTTATGCCACCGCGCAAAATCTTTTTACTATTACCGGATACGAAGGCTACGATCCTGAGATTGGATCGCAAAATCAGAATCCTGACCAAGCAAGCCGAGGCCGGGGTATTGATAATGGGCAGTTTCCTCAGGCTCGCACCTATATGCTAGGAGCGCAAATTACCTTTTAGTAAAAACTAGAAAATATAAAAAAGATGAAAAATAGTCGTATATATATTAAGTTCTCAGTAGTGCTGCTTATGGCAAATCTGCTGATTGTATTTGCTTGCCAACGCGATGAAGAGTTGCTGGAAATAGATAATCCAAATAACCCCACTCCTGATACATTCTTTCAGAATGAAAGTGATGCTCTACTAGGATTAAACGCAGTTTATGCTTCCTGGCAGTCTCGAAATCTATGCCAGCGGTTTTATTTCTTCGGAAACGATATGCCTTCTGATGAAAGTATCGGTACCAACAATCTTCAGGCTACTTTGGCTCAGATGCTGAACTATACCTGGGATGCGAACAATGGGGTGATATCTGGCATGTGGGGCGATTACTATACCGGAATAGGCCGGGCAAATCGGGTTATTCAGCAAGTACCCGAAATTGAAATGGATGAAGCACTCCGCACCCGGATTGTAGCCGAAGCTCGCTTCCTGCGAGCTACCTTCTACTTTGACTTAGTAAATAAGTGGGGCGATGTGCCATTGATTACTGATCCACCAGTAGCCTCTATTGAAGAACCTCGTTCGCCAGCCGCCGATGTTTACGCCCTAGTGATTGAAGATCTTCAGTTTGCCAAAGCTAATTTACCTACCCGAGATGATTACGGAGCTGATGATGTAGGTCGTGCCACTAGTGGAGCTGCTACTGGATATTTAGGGAAAGTATATTTGTATCGTGAACAGTGGGCTGAAGCTGAGGCAGAATTTATGGAGGTTATTAATGGTCAACATGGTAGCTATGGTTTAGTAGATAACTTTCGTTGGAATGGCATTGGCGAAGAGCAAGAACCAGCCGCCGAGAATAGTATGGAATCACTATTTGAGGTTCAGTTTCAAGCTGCTTTAGGTGGTAATTGGAACCAAGATAATCCGGGAGGCGGTGAACATACTTTCCGAGGAGTAGAATACGCTTTTGCTAGCTTCAATAACGTTCGGCCCAAACAATCTTTTGCTGATCGCTTTGAGCTGGGGGATCCGCGCTATGAGCAAACCTTCTATGACGACGGGGTGGCTTACTACCTAGGTACCTATACCCGAGACCAATTTGGTGGACTCATTGCTTGGCGTAAATACCATAATTATGACATTCGAAGCGATGGTCGGCAGGACTCAGGGATTAACTTTCGTTTGATGCGTTACGCCGATGTATTGCTGATGGCAGCGGAAGCAAAGTTGAATAACAACAAATCAATTGCTGAAGTACTAGGATTAGTTAATCAAGTACGCCAGCGAGCGATCGCTCAAAAGTCCAATCCGAATATTGAGCTATATATGTCTCGTACTTTGGATAATGTGCTAGAACTATATCCTACCGCTGCATATCCGGCGGATACTCGCGATCAAGTGATGACGATCATCATGCACGAGCGTGAGGTTGAGCTAGCGGGTGAGCAGCACCGCTACAATGATTTACGACGTTGGGGATTAGACGATGATGCTGCTTTGGCAGACAATAAGCCATATGAAGAACGTTTCCGTCTATGGCCTATCCCGCTGCAAGAGCTGGAGACGAATCCGAACATTAATCAGGCCGATCAGAATCCTGGATACTAATCGATTTTTTATCAGCCCGGTTTCTGTAGTCGGGCTGATCAATCTACTCACCCATGTTAAATTTTTATACTAAACGAATGATACGATCATATTCGAGAATAGGTGGCGCCCTAGTCTTTTTAATGGTAATTTTTACCGCATGTCAAGAAGATGTAGAGGTGCGCGATAAAAATGGTTCTGGCCTGATTACAGTGATGAACTCAATGGAAAGTGAAGGAAAGTTTTCACTGTTCTATGATGCAATCGGTACTAATGGATTGCGTATTTCCGATGAGTTTAACGGAAGCGGTGATTCATATGAATATACAATCTTTGCTCCAACTAACACAGCATTCGAAAGCTTTTTGGGACAGTATGACACTTATGGAGCATTGGGTGATATTCCTGATGATTTGCTTCGAAGCCTAATAGAATACCACGTAGTAGAAGGTAGCCTTAGTGCCGCTGATTTGGGTGGAACTACTCAAACTACCGTACAAGGTGGGGAAATTAGTGTGAATGGTACTACACTTACGGGAGCTAATAATACAGCTAATGTGGCTGTGGCTGACCGAGCCGCTCGAAACGGCTTTTTGCACGAATTAGACGGAGTGTTGACTCCGCCCACCTTTCCTACTCAGACGATATTAGATATTGCTGGTGGAGATGACTTTACTAGCTTAGTAGCCGCTGTAAGCCGCTTCTCAGATTTGGTAGATGCAATTGACGGTGGTAGTGGTGCTTTTACCGTTATGGCTCCTACCAATGCTGCATTGAGTGCGTTTCTGGCAAGCCAAGGCTTTGCTTCGCTGGATGCTGTTCCTGATCCTTTGCTTCGCACAATTTTAGAGTATCACGTTATTCCTGGAGTAGTTGGCTCGGGTGATATTCTTGTAGCGCAAAATACTTTAAGCGGAGAGGTATTAGATTTACCAGATGATACTGATATTGTAGCTGCTGCCGATGTAGCAGCTACTAACGGACTAGTGCACGTCATCAGTGAAGTGCTGGTTCCTCCCAGTCTGAGCTCAGTTGCCGGAGTTATTCTTACTGACCCTAATTTTAGTACGCTGGCTGCGGCTTTGGTAGCTAAAGATTTAATTACACCGTTGAGTACCGGGGCACGCACCGTATTTGCTCCTAACAACGCTGCTTTTACTGCCGCAGGCGTTACTGATCCGGCAGCGGTGAGCACTGATATTTTAACTTACCATGTCTTAGGGAGTTCAGTACCTTCAACTGCTATCACGGATGGTTTTGCTCAAACGCTTAACGGAGCCTCGGTTGTACTAAATACTGATATGGGGGTGACTGTCAGTGGGGTAGCGGTAGTAACGGCCGACCTTGCCGGTAGTAACGGATTCGTTCACGAGATAGGTGGAATTCTAACTCCGCCTCAAGATAATATTGTAGCGTTAGCCGTAGCTACTCCGGAGTTGTCTACTTTGGTAGCTGCCTTACAGAAAACGGGATTAGATACAGTACTAGTCGAAGACGGGCCGTATACTGTGTTCGCCCCCACGAATGCCGCATTTACCGCCGCTGGGGTTGACGTGGAAGCAACTGCTGGAGAGCTTTTACGGCCAATACTTCTTTACCACGTTTTAGGTGGCCGAGTACTTTCTAGTGATTTGCCTAATGGTGATGTAGAAATGTTATCCGGCGAAACTATAAATGTGAACAATGCTGTATTTACCGTAGCTACCGGAAGCGGTCAATCAGTAGATCTGACAGCGGGCAGTACGCTTAATGTACAAGCAACGGATGGGGTGGTACACATCATAAATTCGGTGCTTTTGCCTTAGCTATTTCTCGACAATATTATGATGAAAACCGCTTCAGAAGTTTCTGGAGCGGTTTTTTGTTTACTTAGAGAGGAGTAATAGTTGGTTTTCTCGAGAGGAAAATACCATCGTATTGGCTACCCATGTAAGCTCCCCAGGAAATTTGATCAGGAGCGTATAGTTGTTTCTCTAAGCGGTGGATGTTCAGTTGAGCCGGGTGATCACTATCATTATCCTTGACTTGGGCAATACAATAGATAATATCAATCCAACCATCGTCGTCAACATCACCTACCCAAGGTGTAGAAGAAAAGTTAATACCTTCTTGAGGGTCATGTAAACGAAACACTTTTTGCTGGTGGAAATCAAAAATTACTAAGCGATTGAAGGGAACTTTAGACTCAAATTTTTCTTCTACGTAATTGGTGCTCATCACTACGTCATCGTAACCATCTCTATTAATATCGGCTACCACCGGAGAAGCGTACTGGAAGCGTCCTAGGGTATCTTCAAAGAGAATATTGCCATTACTACCATCTACCATAAACTGAATAGGATCTCGCAATTTAGGCCATTGACCTTTGCCGTAATTAGCGAAAAAATCAGGGATATCATCTTCGGTAAAATAGCCCACTGCGGGAGTGGTGTACGCCTCGGCATTGGGGATATTTCTCTCCCAAAGCACTGCATTAGTTTTGCCATCAAATGCTAACATACGTCCGTCAACCGAGTTGGCGACAATATCCAGGTTTCCATCTAGGGTGATATCTACCAAAACGGGTGGGGCAATGAATCCTTTATCGGAACCAGCTGCTAAAAGAACCGATTGACTCAAATCCTCATTCATAATCTCGGCGAGGGAAGTTCGGTATAACCCACCCCCGATTGTTTCTCCGCCCGTTCCAAAGATTACGTCTAGAGTGCCGTTGTTGTCTAAATCAGCTACCACTGCTGATAAATAGGTTTCTTTTCCGTCGGGAACTTCGGCGGTTGCCAGTAGTTTTCCAGTTCGGCTACTGACTACCATTAAATGGCCGGGAGGACGATCAGGATCATCCGGTTCGGCTAAATAATCGCCACCATTGGCTACTAATAAATCGTCAATGCCATCCTGATCTTGGTCGGGAATACGCTGGGGGTTGTAAAAATTGTAGAGACCAACCGCTTTTCCTGGGTCGATCGAGTCGCCTGCTTGATAAAATTCCCACAGTAGTTCTCCGTTTCGGCCATTGATTGCTATGAGTTCGGCTCGGCGGCCTCCAATAAAAATATCGTCTACCCCATCTTGAGTAACATCCAGCAGCATAGCTGAACCAACCATCTGATCGCGGGCGGCTATGTGCCACAGAAGTTTACCGTCTTTACCATCCAAGGCAACCACTGCTGTGTCAGTAGGGTGAAGCTCCTGATATCCCGTACCCAGTACAATATCCAGTACTCCATCTCCGGTCAGGTCAGTAAGACGCGCCGAAGAGTTGGTTCCGATATTAGGTAGGTCAGTGCGCCACTGCGTAATATCAGGGGTACGATAGTACTGAATAGCTCCCACTATCAAGATAATTATTGTAACAGCTACGCCGATAAGAATCCACTTGTTCACGGTATTGATGTAGTGTGGTTATGGGTAGAATGCAATTGCTCGAATTTTAGTTTATTTAGCGTAAGCTGCTCAGGGTTTTCTTCTCCCTCAATAATCTGATAAAATGTATTCACCAAAAGATCGGTAAAAGTTTGATGTTCAGAATTAGGCCAGTGAACAACAATCTCTTTAATAGTATCAGCATATCCTAGTCCAACTTCCACCCGCAAGGTAGAGGCGCCAAAACTACCTCCTGAATTGACTTCCCGGTAGAGATTTCGTTCGCGTCCATTTTCTTCTACTGTCAAAACGACTCTTGTTCCGATGGCTGAGCGATTAGACTGCGTACCTACTAAATGAAACGTGATCCAGTTATGTTTATCCTGATAAGGATTCTCGAAGAAAGCGTTCTGAAATATATCACCCTCGTAAGCTCCCCCCATCGACATCAGTAAGTCTTGGTCACCATCATTATCAATATCAGAGAAAGTAACTGCATGCCCTTTCTGCAAATGCCCCATACCAGTAGCGGTAGTTACGTCCTGAAAATGCTTTCCTTGTGCATTTCGAAACACTCGGTTGGGAATAACGGACGTAAGCATAGGGTCGCCGGTGCCTAAGTACATATCCAACCAGCCATCGTTGTCCAGATCGCCGTAGTTGGCTCCCATTGCGTAGAGGATTCGATCCAGATTGGTTTCTTCTGAAACATTACTAAATGTGCCGTTTTGGTTATTCCGATAAAGCAATCCAGTTTGAGCATCATGGGGTAGTTCCAGGTATTCGGCCGCAATATCGGTGGTAATGACCCCGCCGTTACCTTGCCAGTAACCTGCCGCGAAAATATCCAACCAGCCATCCTGATCGTAGTCCCAAAACCAGGTAGAAAACGTAGGATTGAGGCCACTAAGCTGAGCTCTCTGAGTAACATCCGAAAAAGAAAGCATGCCAGTTTCATTTAAGCCGTTATTCTGAAACAGATAATTGGAATGTTGTTCGCTCCCTCCAGTGGTAGAAACATACAAATCGGGCCAACCATCGTTATTAAAATCTCCCGAGGTGACCCCTTTCACTACGTTAGAAGGAATCCGAAATCCCTCTTTGCTAATAGCTACCCCTGCTTCCGAAGCTACCTCGCGAAAAGTGCCATCTCGATTGCTAAGGTACAGTTCGCAAGGATGAAAAGATTGTGTACCGGAGGTTTCATTGCCAATAAATATATCCAGCCAACCGTCACGATTAAAATCATTCCAGGTCGCCGTTTGCGTTGGATGAAACGATAATAGGTTTGCCGCAATAGTTACATCAGTAAAGGTGCCATCACCGTTATTTTTTAGCAGTGAATTAGGGTGTTGACCGTATTCTTTGAGCCAGGCTCCTCGTAAAATCAGCACATCTAGCCAACCGTCGTTATTATAATCAGCTTGTAAGAGGTTTAATCCCCCGAAAAGATCAGTCAGATTAGCCGCTTCCGTTTGTTCACGAAAGGTGCCATCAGTATTACTCACGAAAAAACGGATAGGGGCATCTTGTCCCCATTCCGAAATCAGAATATCCAAGTAACCGTCATTCGTAAAATCATCAACCACCAATCCTCCCGAACGTCCCTGAAAGTCGAAGCCAACTCGATGGGCAATATCATGAAATTCCTTCATTGGATATTCCGACTGAAAAGCCGAGTCGGGAATTAACCATTCTTGTGGAACTTCATCAGGGTATTCACCTAGCGTCATATAAGCCACATTTAGTAGCCAGCGGGCACTCAGGTTATCGGGCTGTCGTCGAAGTATCTCTTCGTACACTTTAATGGCCTGGCGAGAGCCTTTGGGTAATTGATGAAACCCAGCAGCTTGAATAGGGAAGAGGCAGGAAGCAGCGGTGTGGTTGAGTATACAATTCTCCTGCTCCCCCAACCGCAGATGACTTAATGCTAAGTATGAATCGAGTTTATCCAGTTCGGGTGCGGTAAGCTGACCGGCTAGTTTTCCTGCTTCTTTTAGTACTGCTAGCTTCTTTAGCTCCTGAGCGGCTAGTTCTGAGTCACCCCGCCGGAGTAGATCCAGTGCTCGATAATACTGATAAGCGTAGTTATCAGGTTCAGTGAGAAGCAAACTATCGTAGTATTGAACTCGGCTATCGTTAGCATACATATTGTCAGAATTATCAACCAAATCTTGAGTCTCTTCAAGCAAATGTAGCATAGTCGCGTGGCTTCGTTCTTCTAATGAAGAGTCACAACTACTAATCAACATCAAAAAAATTAGGGGCTGACCGAATCCGGTAAATAAAAAACGGTAACTGGGCATTTTGTAGTGAAAATCAACGATAAGCTAATCTACGAAAAGTCTGTCGTAAATAAATTCTGACGTTGGATTACGGCGGGCATCACCGTATCTTTTGGCGTGGAAAAACCCTTTGTCATTTATCGCTCTTCGGCTGGTTCGGGTAAAACCTACACCCTGGCTCGGGAGTACTTAAAACTTTCTCTTCGGCATCCTCAGGCCTACCGTAACATATTGGCCGTAACATTCACTAATAAGGCGACCCAAGAAATGAAAGGGCGAGTATTACAGTACTTGCACCAAGTAGCCAAAGCAGATAGCAGTCCATTGCGAGAAACTCTAGCAATAGAGCTTGATCTATCCGAACTAGAACTTTCCCTTAAAGCCGAAACCACACTACAAAACCTATTGCACGGCTACTCTCATTTTTCGGTAATGACAATTGACTCCTTCTTCCAAAAAGTGGTGAGGGGATTCGCTCGAGAAATGGGATTACAAGCGGGGTTTAAAGTAGAGTTGGATATAAATCGGGTGCTGGACGAGGTAATTGACCAACTATTACTGGATATTGGTGAAACCCAACACAAAGAGGTTCGGCGGTGGCTTACTCGCTTCGCTGAAGAGAAGGTGGAGTCAGGCAAAAGCTGGGATTTCCGTCGCGAAATAAAAGAACTGGCTAAAGAACTGTTTAAAGAGAACTACCGAGAGAAGCACGATCAAACCGTCGGTTTACCTACCCAGTCGGTTTCGGAGCTGCTAAAGCAACTCCGGGAAATGCAACAGGCTTTTGAGAAGCATATGGCATCTATTGGTCAGGCTGCTTTAGACCTTATGAACCAACACCAAGCTGATGTCAGCGATTTTGCCTACGGAAGTAGCGGAGTAGCTGGTTATTTTACCAAAATTACCGAGGGTAGTAGTTTTCTGCCTACGTCCCGAGTTCTTCAAGCTAGCAATAACCTGGAAAGCTGGGTGAGCAAAAAAAATCCTGATCGCGAACGGTTATTATCGGTGGCTAGTCAATTAGTGTCACAAATGGAGGAGGCCTTAGAGGCTTACGATGAATACGGTGCTTTGTATCAGTCAGCCGTGCAGATGCAACGGTTTATGTATGCTTATGGCATTCTGAATCACTTAGAATCAGAAATTGATCAGTACAAGCGCGAGAATGACTTAATGCTAATTTCGGATGCTCCGGTATTTCTTCAGGAAATTATCGGCAAAGATGACACGCCATTTATTTACGAAAAAATCGGAAGCTACTATCAGCATTTTCTGATTGATGAGTTTCAGGATACCTCGGGTTTACAGTGGATGAACTTTCGTCCGTTAGTAGAAAATAGCCTGGATGCCGGAAATCAAAACTTAGTAGTGGGCGATGTAAAACAATCGATCTACCGTTGGCGAGGTGGCGACTGGCAACTCTTACTCAATACTATTCAGCAGGATATGCAAGAATGGCGCACCGAGGTCCGACAACTCGATCATAACTTTCGTAGTCGTAGGAATATACTAGAATTCAATAACGCTTTGTTTCAGGCTGTTCCCGAGACGTTGTTTCAGTATATTACTGCCGGGTTAGATGATCTAGTGGATCAGGAGCTGCGACAGCAACTATTACAGCAGGCCGAGATGCTGCAGCAAGCTTACCAGGATGTTACCCAGAAACTTCCGGCTACCTATGATCATCAGGCGGGTTGGCACGGTCATGTTCGAGTTGAGTTATTAGATGACGACCACTGCATGGATGAGGAAGGGCAACCTATCGGCTGGCGAGACTACATTCAGACTCAGTTACCTGAGATGGTAGAAAACCTGCAATCCGAAGGCTACGCTGCTAAGAATATTGCTTTCTTAGTGCGCAACAAACGAGATGGTCAGTCGGTGGTCGATACCTTCATGCGGTACAAACATGCAGGGAGAACTAAACCGGACTATAATTACGAGGTCATTTCCTCCGAGTCGTTGGTACTTACCTCTTCGCTGAGCGTAGGTCTGCTAGTAGAGTTGATGCGCTTTTTGGATAACGATCAGGATGAAATTGTCCGCAGTAGTATTCTCCATAAATATCGTCAGTTAACCTGTCATGAAAATAGTTCGGATGAACTGCATACGATTTTTGGCAGTGAAGACGATGAAGAACTAAGTAGCTTTTTTCAGCAATTGCCTACTGACTTTGCCAAGTATTACGGGTATCTCAACAAGCTTCCGGTATATGAACTGGTAGAAAACCTGGTACTGGTTTTTGATCTGGGACAATACAATGAGAAAGCATATTTACAAGCCTTTCAGGATACAGTATTGCAGTACTCACTCACCGAGCGGGGCGACTTACGGTCTTTCTTGGTCTGGTGGGATGAGTCGGGGAGCAATAACTCAGCTCAGATTTCTGAGGAAATGGATGCTATGCGCGTAATGACCATTCACAAGGCGAAAGGTTTACAGTTTAAAGTGGTGATTGTGCCATTTTGCGACTGGCAGCTGGATCATCAGCCGCTTAAAACGAATATTCTTTGGGCGTCGCCGCAGAATCCGGAATTAGCTAACGTTGGTCTGGTTCCTGTGAAGTATTCTTCCCAACTTACTCAGACCGTTTTTAGCCAGGAGTACTACGAAGAAAAGATTCGGATTCATATGGATCATCTGAACTTACTGTACGTGGCGTTTACTCGGGCAGAAGAGGGATTATATGCTTTTGCCCGTCCCAAAGCCAAAGGAAAGAATTATCCAGTAAACGGGATTGCTAACCTTTTACGTAATATTTTACCAGAATTAGAGGTCAATGGTGCTGATGCTTTAGCTGGGTGGGATGAAATGGGGCAAGTGTTTGAAGTGGGAGAACGGAGAACAGAACGGTTCCCCGCCGGGAACGGAGAACAGAACGGTTCCCCGCCGAAACTAGAGATCGAGAAACGAAATACGGAACTGTCTGAATACTCTTCGGCACGGTGGCGGAACCGTTTGAGTGTTCGTCCGCTCTCCCGGGGCTTTTTTTCAGCCGGGGTAAGTCAGGTAGTTTTGATGCAACAGTTACTCATTCAACTCCCTTCAGCAGATCAACTGGAAAACCAATTAGAGAAAATTGCTTTTGAACGCGGACTCACTTCTAACGAACGACAAAAGCTACGAGAGCAGGCTCACACTTTTTTAGCCAAGAGCGAACCAGCCAATTGGTATAAACCACATCAAAAACTACTTATACAGCGCCCGTTACTAATGGTCAGGCATCGATCGGTGATACTTGATAGAGTGGTGCAAGACGGGAAAAGAGTAACTGCTATCAACTTCTACACCCATCTGGATGAACCTGAAAAGACTGAAGCCCTCTCCATCGCAAAAGGTTACTTATCAAGCCAGTACGAGAGAGCCGATTTATACTTAGTGAATGTGAATCATTTGGAAGTAAGGAAGGTGTTATAATTGAGTGTTTTGGGTTCACTTTTCAGTAAGTTTGAATATTTATAGGGGCGAACTCGTGACGAAATCTATACCTTTTAAACTTGCTAAACCTGTAACTTCTTAACCCAGACACCTTATTGCAATTGAAGCAATGCAATCTGAATCAGTCCGATAATAAAACCGAGGACACCTCCCAAGATCTCGATAAACTTGAATTCTTTCTTCATAATAGAGTATAGAATTTCTTCTAGTTTATCGGTAGAAAAATTGACCACTTTTTCGTAAACGGTACGTTCTACATCTACCTCTTTCTCTATTTTATTAGCAAACTGACCGATGAGTTCAGGTAGCATTAATTCCAACTCTTGCTGAAGCGTAGCTTTGATTTTTACCCGCATATCATCGCTCATAAATACGTAGAGCATCGGCATACTTTCCATCATCCGGTTCTCTAAAAAATCATCCAGCTTCTCATCAATTACTTCGTGAACATCACCCAAATTCTCCGGATTGGTAATCGCCTTCCGTACATCCTCCATGGAGAATAGCTCGTCTGACACTATTTTTCCTAGTTTCTCAGCCAACTTCTTCTGCCGCTTGGGAAAAATCCCCTGGATTTCTATAAATAGTATCTTCACCTTTTCCCGAGGATGGAATAGCATTTTGATAGCAATAAAGTTAGTAATCCACCCCGTAAGAGCGGCAATAATAGGGAGTGTGAATATGATCATTTAGTACTGAAGGTTCAGTTAAAGTGTTCAAAGTTACAGTATTAACCTGAATACAGGAACACCTAAATACATTAACACTTATTTTAAACCTTGAATACCCAAACACGATAACATTGTGAACGATAATACATTAATTCTTAAATTTTGTATCTTACGCCTATAATTTAACCGATTACATAATTCATAAGCAATGACCAAAGCAAAACACTTAGATCGTAGAAACTTTATGAAAACCTCCGGAGCTGCCGGGTTAGGGATTACTTTCCTGAGCAGTGCTGTGCCAGTTTTCGGTAAAAATGCCCCCAGTAATCAACTTAACGTAGCAGTAATGGGGGTGCGTAGTCGTGGCGCGGCCTTGCTTAACGAGGTTTTAAAGATAGACGGTATGCACCTTTCGCATATTTGTGATGTAGACCAACAGGTGTTGGATAAAACCTCCCAGGATATTAAGGAGTCAAAACTACAAAAAAAGCAGCCAAAGGCACTTATTGATTTCCGTGAAGCATTAGAAGATGATAAAGTTGATGCCTTAGTTATTGCGGCTCCCGACCATTGGCACACCCCGGCAGCCCTAATGGCTTTGCAGGCAGGTAAGCACGTGTACGTAGAAAAACCCTGTGGTCACAACCCAAAGGAGGGCGAAATGCTGGTAGAAGCTCAGAAACGTTATGGGAAAGTCGTGCAAATGGGAAATCAGCAGCGTTCAGCTCCTGAGTCTATTGAGATCATTCAACAGATAAAGGACGGTATTATTGGACGGCCTTACTATGCAAAGGCTTGGTACGCTGCCAGTCGGGGTTCTATTGGCAAGGGCAAAGAAGTGTCTGTACCGGAGCACTTGAATTACGAATTGTGGCAAGGGCCGGCTCCTCGAAAACCCTACATGGATAATCTTATTCATTACAACTGGCACTGGTTCTGGAACTGGGGAACTGGGGAAGCCCTCAATAACGGTACACACGAAATAGATATATGCCGCTGGGCACTCGGTGTTGATTTTCCAACCCGTGTGGGTTCACAGGGCGGGCGTTATCACTACAATGATGACTGGGAGTTTTACGATACCCAAATCGTGAACTATGATTTTGATGATGAGAAAACCATCACTTGGGAAGGAAGAAGCTGTAATCCTAACCCGGTTAAAGGGCGGGGACGAGGTTCAATGATTTGCGGTACTGAGGGTTCGGTGATTCTCGATCGTGATGGGTACGAAGTGTACGATATGAAAAATAACTTGGTGAAAGAAGGAAAATCTAGCACGAAAGCAGCTTCAATGGATACCCGCGGTGGTGATAGTATGACGAATATACATATCGCAAACTTTCGGGATGCCGTGGTGGACGGAGCTACACCAAACTCTCCTATTGAAGAGGGGCACAAGAGTGTGCTAATGTGCCATTTGGCAAACATCTCTCAAGAAATGGGACGAATGCTGGCAATTGACCCTAGTAATGGACGTATCAAAAATGATGAAGAGGCAATGAAGATGTGGAGCCGGGAGTATGAATCAGGGTGGGAACCTCAGGTAGAGACTCTAGGAATGAGCAACGAATAATAAAAAAAGCCCCGGTTTATCAGGGGCTTTTTAGTTATCATTTCTATTAGAAAGGCCGAGTTTCAGTAGAAGAGAGCCAGACGCGCTAGGCGATTCCCGGAAGCGTTCTTTATCCTGATCTTCCAGTTGCTGGAACCGTCGAGCACATTCATTTAAAAGACTGATTTCTACCAAGTCTAATTCCTGTTCAGAGGTAAGTACAAAAGAGACTTCGTGGTCATCAATCTCTTTGCTATACTCATAGCCAAAGTCAATGAGAAGCTTCTCGAACTTCTTTTCTACTGAATGATCAATACTTACACTTACCGTTGGCATAATCAGTGAATTTTCATGCTAATTTACAAACGCCAATCTAGGAAGAGGTTAAGAAGGTTTTCAAGTCAGATTTAAAAGCAAAGGTACATCGTAAGTTTGCCACACATTCCTAGATTTACTGTAAATTATATGCTCAAGCTCTACCAATCTACTGCTAATAAAAAGGTAGTAATTAAAATTGGATAAAGGCCATAATGATTGTTTTAGTACCAATTGCATTTAATACTACTGGTTAGACAATTTTTTGATCAAAGTCAAGGGAATTACTCATTATCCAAGGTCGATCCTGTAAAATAGCGTTAGCGCGGGCATACACTAACCGAGGAAGGTAGTCACCTCGTTCTTTAGCTTGTTGCAAATATTCTTGCACATCTTCTTTAGTTGAAAGTTGTTCAATCTCCTGAAGAAGCTTTTGTTCTCGCTCTCGCTCAAAACTGGCAGCAAGGAGCACTTCATCATCCGAGAATTTTTTGGTCAGCTCATGCCCAAGGTTGTAGCGGCGGTTAAATTCAGCGTAATCCATTGAGCTAAATCGGGCAGCATCAAACCAGCTAATAATGGTTGGAATCAGCGTCCAGAAGAAGGCCAAGTACCACCAACCTTTGCGCTTTTGCCCAATGTAAAACCTATGCATGCCGAGCCCTCCCAATAAGATGGCTAATAGAATTGCGTAAGTTTTGTGTTTCATATCAATATACCCGTTTTATCCTGACAGTTAGATGCTAGTTAATGGCGAGAGGTTTGACTACTAAAAAGCGCGCTAGCTGAATGGTTTAATTACAGATTACTGTTAATATTCAGAGACCGTAGCTCTATTTGTAACTTTCACACTGTATTTTACCCATCACCACTTTTACATTCCTTTTCCCAAAATCAAATAATGTTCCTAACTATCGGTGAATCCAAATGGCTGAAGTAAGTTCTAAGTCTATATTATGGAAACTTCCCCCTCAAACGAGCGCTAGTTTATAGTCATAAATGAAAAAGGGTGAAGTATAGGGCAAAAGTGTGGGCTATTTCTACTCTTTTTAATATTTAGTAGTGCTGTACAAAACTTTTACTAAATTCGTTTATTCAATAGAGAGCTTGATGTATATCAGGTTGTAATGAAGTAAACCCGAAGTATTGTCATGCAAGGAGATATTGTTAAACCCTCGAAAGGAGATCTTCTTTTATCGGAGCCTTTTCTAGCTGACCCTAACTTTGAACGTTCGGTTATATTGTTATGCGAACACAATAGCGATGGCTCGTTTGGTTTTGTGTTGAATAAAGAATCAGAATTACGACTTTCTGATACGTTAGATGAAGTGCAAAACTATGACCAAATTTTATGTTTAGGGGGGCCAGTTCAGCATAATACACTGCACTTCTTACATCGGGTGAGCCCTCCTTTCAGTGGTTCAGAGACCGTTGGTGACAATATCTTCTGGGGCGGTGATTTTGATGAGTTGCTATCTTTAATTAATACTCGTCAAATATCTTCAGCAGATATAAAGTTTTTTGCTGGTTATTCTGGCTGGGAGCCGGGTCAATTAGAAAATGAACTTGCGGAAGATACCTGGATTATTTACCAGCGGCCTACTTCTAATCAGATATTTGATACCCCAGCTACTCAACTGTGGCAGGAAATATTGCGTAGTATGGGTGGGAAGTACCGGATGTTTTCTAACTATCCGATTGACCCTCGGCTCAATTAAAACATTTATTCTTCCTGTTTATTCTAATACGTAAAGAGTGGCCAGGAAATTGAACAAAGTATTATGGCAGAAGCTTCTGAAAATCAAAACGATAAAAGTATTAAGGAAGGTACTCAAACCGAAACTACTGTTTCTTTGAATGATGAATCAGTAACCGATACCGCTACGGATAAGAAAAATCAACCGGAAGAAGATAATAACCCTACCGAGACCGCAGTACCAACCAACATTGAGTCTGCTTCAATGGAAGATGAAACTCAAGAGGAGAAGGTACCTTATTTCTCAGAGGAAGCTAAAAGTGATGGCAGTGAGGCAGAAGATAGCGATGCTAATAAGATAGAAGAGGTAGAATCACTAGCGTCTACTCCGGAGTCAGATGAAAGTGTATCAACAGTAGAATCAGAGCCATCGGAGGAACAAGCTGAGATTATTACAAATCAAGAAGAAGATTCAACAGAGATAGAGGAGGAGAAAGAAGTAGTTACTGAAACTCAAGAAACTGCTGAAGAAAGTCAGCCTAAGCAAATATCGGCTGAGCTAGAGGAAGACGTACCTGCTGGTAGTCAGGTTGAGGAGAGTGACGCTAGCGAGCCGGAGACACTAACCCTAGAATCAGTTGAGAGTGTGACGGCAGGTGAGAAAGATTCATCGGATGAGAAAGTAGAAACTACTCCTGACCCAGAGCTAATATCTGCTGATAAACAAGAAACCGAAACGGTCTCTAAAACTGGGGAGACTGAAGTAGCGAACGAGGAAACTCAGCCTGAACAAACATCGGCTAAGCCGGAAGAAGAGGATGATACTAAAGAAGGTAATGATGATAATGAAGAGCAAGAGTTGCCAGATTATAGTCAGTTTAGTCGAGAAGAACTAGCTCGTGAGATTGAAGGACTAGCCAAAGGGGATGAAGTAGGGGCAATTACTGATCAGGTGAGGGAACTAAAAGTGCATTTCGATGAACTGGAAGCAGCCGAACGGCAACAAGCACTTGATAAATATGTAAAAGGCGGCGGGGAAGCTGAAGGGTTCGAGTATCGACCCGATGAGTTTTATACTTTATTCTACGCTGCCTACGATAAGATTAGAGAGCGACGATCTCAGCACCGAGCAGAGCGAGAGAAGACTCGTCAGGAAAATCTGAAAGCTAAAGAAGAAATTCTGAGTAAGCTACGCGATTTTGTCGATAGTGAAGAAACCCAAGTAAGCATTTCTAAGCTCAAAGAGCTTCAGCAAGAATGGCGGAGTATTGGTGAAGTGCCTTCGGCACAAAACCGCACACTGTGGGCAAATTATCATGCTCTGCTGGATCGGTTTTACGATAATCGAAGCATTTATTTTGAGCTTAAAGAATTAGATCGTAAGAAAAACCTAGCCAGTAAGGTAACAGTGGCCGAACGAGCCGAACAGCTAGTAGAGGAGACTGACATTAAAAAGGCTACGAAAGAGCTGGATGAACTACATGAGGAATACAAGCATATCGGTCCAGTACCCCGCGATGAGCAGGAAGTGCTTTGGCAGCGGTTTAAGGCTGCTTCGGACAAGATCCACGATCGTCGCCGAGAAGATGTAGAAGCGTTTAAAGAACAGCTCAACAAGAACCTGGAGGAAAAGCTGAAGTTGGTAGAAGAGGTGAAGGAATTCACGGGTTTTAACAGCGAAAGTATTAAGGAGTGGAATAAAAAGACGAAAGATATTCAACAGTTGCAAAAGCGTTGGGAAGCCGCGGGAAGTATGCCCCGCAGCCAGGCCAAGGAGGTTAACCGACAATTTTGGTCTAGTTTTAAAGAGTTTTTTGCTCATAAAGGCGAGTTTTTCCAACGGCTGGATGCCCAACGGGAGGAAAATCTCAAGAAGAAAGAAGCGTTGGCAGAGAAAGCAGAGAGCCTGAAAGATAGCGAAGATTGGAAGAGTACTTCTAACGAGCTAAAGCGTTTGCAGCGGGAATGGAAAGAGGTTGGGCCAGTTCCTGAAAGGGCACGTGAGTCAGTCTATCAGCGATTTAAAGCCGCATGTGATGCATTTTTTGAACGGAGACGTAATAACAGTCAGGAAGCCGAAGTTGAGTATCAGAAAAATCTGAAGGTTCGGGAAGAAATCTGTGAGAAAATAGAAAACTTAGCCAAAGAAAGATCCAACGATCTGGATGCTCTCACCGAACTGATTCAACAATATAGTGAAACTGGCTTTGTACCTCGTTCGGCCATGAAGACCATTGGTGATCGCTACCAACAGGCGGTAAATCAATTTGTAGAGAATGCTGAAGACCTGGATGAAAACCAGAAAAAAGAAGTGTTGGTAGAGATAGAGCTAGGTACACTGAAAGGTAGTCCGGGTGGACAGCGACGGATTAACCAAAAAGAAGGAAGTATTCGTCGTCAGATCAGCCGCTTGGAAGATGATATCGCCCTTTGGAAAAACAACATTTCTTTTTTCACTTCCTCTTCCAAACAAGCTAATAAGCTTATTGCTGATGTAGAGCAGAAGATAGAAAAAGCCACTGCAGAAGTAGAGCAGTTGAAATTGCAGTTAGATATCGTGCGAAATTTAAAGTAAAATAGACAGAGTTCCGTTTGGGAATCAGCCAAGCCTCTGCTATATTTGCAGACTTTTAAGCCTCCTTAGCTCAGTTGGCCAGAGCAGCGCACTTGTAATGCGCGGGTCGTTGGTTCGAATCCGACAGGAGGCTCACTTTCAAAACCTCGTTTAAAGCCAATAAAACCGAGGTTTTTATTTTTTGCACCCCTTTATAGTTTTACATAAGGTATGGTAGAGTGATGTAAAGGATTATTATTACTGTTCGGTCAAGGGAAAAAGAAAGCGTATCAACTCATTGTTAGAGACGAATCCTCTTATCATTTTTTTCGTAACTTTCCCTAGAAACAGTTGCTAATATGCCTCGCTCGCTCACCAAAGTTGGTCTGGTACTTCTGGTTGTTTTTCTGCTTCCGGCTATTTATTATTCAGTACGGGAGCTGGAAACCGTGCGGGAGAACGAATTACTGATTGAGGAAATCTACAATGAACAGCTAGAAGCTATCCTATTTTCGGTGAACCAGTACTCGGAAGACATTACCCGGTCGTGGACTCAGGAGTGGAGTGAATTACTTCAGGATAGTGTCTGGGAAAATAGCGAGGAGTTCAACCAGTTTTTTAGTGAAAACTACGCTATCCAAGAAGCATTTATCATTGATTCTTTTCCTAGTAATAAAATCCGCCTTTATAATGATGAAGGTGAGTCTCTATTTTCGGTGAATGCCGAACTTATTCTCAACAATCTGGCTAGTCAAGAATCTACTATCCAGAGATTGTTTCGCTATCGTGAAAACGGTTACTTGAAAATACAGCCATTTTCTTCCGATACATCTTCCCTCGAGCTTCTAGTCTTCCTACCTACTGATTCAGAAAACTCAAGTACTGTTTGCGGCTTTGTATTAGTAGCTGATGTATTTGTTAGTGATTTCCTCGCCCCACGAATTCATGCTATTGCCCAGGAAGAATTTGTGATTTCAGTATATCAAGAATCAGCGGATATGCCTTTGTATACTACGGCTAAAAGTTTAGAGAAAGGTATCACGCCTGGCCCTCGTAAGCCATTGTGGCTCTTTCCCGACTATTTCCTTAACATTCGTTTAGAAGAGCAAAAGCATCCTAGTTTGGCAGAGCAACGCTTTCAAACCAATCTATTTCTCATCATCGGTCTGAATGCCGTTTTGCTCCTTGGGGCTTGGTTTGTATTTCGTACTATTAAGAAAGAGATTGAACTGGCTCGAATAAAATCAGATTTTGTCTCTAACGTTTCCCACGAAATCCGTACGCCTTTAGCACTTATCAGCATGTTTTCGGAAACCCTGATGATGAACCGGGTGAAAAATGAAGAAAAAAAGCAGGAATACTACCGCATTGTAAACCACGAGGCGCAGCGGCTTACGAGTATGGTGAATAAAATTTTAAACTTCTCTAAAATGGAGGCAGGAAAACACCACTTTCACTTTGAACCCATTGACCTAAATGTAGTAGTTGCTAGTGTACTAGAGTCCTATGATTTTCACCTGAAGAATGAGGGTTTTAGCTACCATTTCCACCCTACCGAAGCCGCACTCAATGTGAATGGAGATCGGGAAACAATAACGGAGGCATTAATCAACCTACTGGATAATGCGATCAAGTATAGCGAAGATCATAAAGAAATTACGGTTCAGACGGGAATAGAGCAAGGGTACTATTTCGTAGAGATTCACGACAAAGGTATTGGCATATCAGAAGCCAACCAGAAAGCAATTTTTGAAAAATTCTTTCGGGTTACCTCGGATATATCAGCCAAGAGAAAAGGTACGGGGCTAGGACTGAGCTTGGTAAAATATATTATGGATGCCCACAAGGGAACCATTGAGCTTACCAGTCATCCGAAAAAAGGGAGTACCTTCCGGCTCAATTTTCCAATTTTGTACAAAGTCAGTAAACTAATTGCCAGCGAATGAAGAGGATATTAGTGGTAGAAGATGAACCCAGCATGCAAATGGGTTTGAGCGATAACTTAGAGTTTGAAGGTTATGAAGTTGCGGTTAGTAGTGATGGTCAGGAAGGTCTTGATAGAATTCTTAATGAATCGTTTGACTTGGTGGTACTCGACGTGATGCTCCCCTCTATGTCCGGTTTTGAGGTTTGTAAAACGGTTCGCAAAAAAGGTGATTCCACCCCAATTATCCTTCTAACCGCTAAAGGTGAAGAGCTTGATAAAGTGCGGGGATTAGAGCTGGGAGCTGATGATTATATCACCAAGCCCTTCAGTCTACGCGAGCTATTAGCCCGGATTAAAGCAGTTCTTCGCCGTAATAATCCATCACCTAGTCAGAAGACATCATCTAAGAATAACATCATTGAGGTTGGTCGTCTAAAAGTACTGACTGACGCTTACGAGGCGTTTACCGACGAAGAACCTATAAAGATGTCCCACAAGGAGTTTGAGATTATTCGTTACCTATGGGAGCATGCTCGCCAAACCGTTAGTCGCTATGATTTACTGGAGAATATTTGGGGTTACGAAGAAGACCAACCCACCACTCGCACTGTAGATAATTTTATCGTAAAACTCCGCCAGAAAATTGAGACCAACCCTAACGATCCCCGTCATATCCTTACCGTCCACGGAGTAGGGTATAAGTTAATACCTTGATGATTAATCATCAGTCACTGTTCATTAGTCATTACAGTCGTGACATCTTTTTACAAGCTTTGACCGGACGGTGGCAAATATGCAGTGAGGGTTTCCGTAATTTATACTAATAGCACCCAACCCAAAATTATGAAACCCCTCGTATTACTCTTATCGCTTATTGGCTTACTATCCAGTGGATTCACTAATGTGACCTACGAATATGTTACCGTAGTAGACTGGCAGTACAAACCCATCATTAAAGTAGAGCTAAACGGAAAAACAGCCTACTTTTTAGTAGATACTGGCTCGGACATGACCATTTTACACAAGGATGAAGCAAGCCGATTTGATTTTCACCCACTACTGGTGAGTTCATCTAAACAAAGTGCATTAGGCTTGAGTGGACAACAGCAAACTATTCACAAAGCAAAAAACGTTAATATGGTAATAGGTAGTATGCCTATCAAAGCATTGTTTAAAACCTACGATTTATCGGGAGTAGTATCCTCGCTCAGAAATCGGGTCAACGTGAAAGTGGCGGGGATTATTGGCTCTGATGTGATGAAACGATACGGGTTTATTATTGATTATCAACACCAGACTATTGCCATTAAAACCAGAAAGCGAGTTAAATAAATAATCTGTCTTTCGTCTCTATAAGTACAGAAGTTCATTTATAGGAATTTGCTATGCTTCAAATCAACTTAATCAAGGTATCAACCCTTATTTTGGGTATTTTTTTAAGTCAGCTTTCTTTTGCCGGTGACTGGCGTATGGTACTGGATCTCTCCGGTAATTGGAAGTTTTCTATTGGTGACAAACCAGGATGGGCTAATCCTGACTTTGATGATCGGAATTGGGAGTCTATCCGGGTACCAGCACCTTGGGAAAGCCGAGGGTTTCACGGTTACGATGGCTACGCCTGGTACCGAA
>CAKZYA010000005.1 GCA_937883755.1 uncultured Flammeovirgaceae bacterium
AACACTTGAACACTTGAACACTTGAACACTTGAACACTTGAACACTTGAACACTTATATGCTATCGCTCAATCGTACGCTCATTATAACCAGTGTAGATTTGGCGGGGACGGCCAATGGGCTCCTTATTTTCCCGCATTTCTTTCCACTGGGCAATCCAGCCGGGTAGGCGACCAAGGGCAAACATCACAGTAAACATATCAGTTGGAATGCCCATAGCGCGGTAGATGATTCCTGAATAAAAGTCTACGTTCGGGTACAGTTTGCGCTCTTGGAAGTATTCATCGTTTAGCGCAGCTTCTTCCAAGCCTTTGGCAATATCTAGTACTGGGTCATTCACTCCCAAACCAGATAATACTTCATCAGCGTTTTTCTTGATGATACGGGCGCGAGGATCAAAGTTTTTGTATACCCGGTGCCCAAAACCCATTAGCCGGAATGGATCTTCTTTATCTTTAGCTTTATCCAGATACTTCTTTACATCGCCGCCATCAGCCTTAATATTCTCCAACATCTCTATTACCGCCTGATTGGCTCCGCCGTGCAAAGGTCCCCACAGTGCATTAATTCCAGCTGAAATAGAAGCATAAAGGCTAGCTTGAGAAGAACCTACAATCCGCACAGTAGAAGTAGAGCAATTCTGCTCGTGATCAGCGTGTAGGATTAGTAATTTATCCAGAGCATCGCTTACTACCGGGTCAGCTTCATAAGGCTCAGCCGGTAGGGCAAACATCATTTTTAGGAAGTTACTGCAATAATCCAGACGATTGTCAGGATAGGTGACTGGGTGACCGATTTTGTGTTTGTACGCCCAAGCGGCAAAAGTAGGTAGTTTAGCAATAATGCGGATAATACTCAGCTTCACTTCTTCTTTTGATCGATTGGGGTCAAGTGACTCCGGATAGAAAGCAGTAAGAGAGCAAACCAAAGACGAAAGAACTCCCATGGGGTGGGCACTAGAAGGAAATCCATCTAGAATCTTTTTGTAGTCTTCGTGCACCATGGTATGATGCGTAATTTCTTCCTTGAATGAGGAAAATTCATCAGCTGAAGGAAGCTCACCATTGATAAGTAGGTAAGCTACTTCTAGAAACGAAGATTTGGAAGTTAGTTCTTCAATAGAGTACCCTCGGTAGCGAAGAATACCCTGTTCGCCATCCAAAAAAGTGATAGAGCTAGTGGTTGACCCAGTATTTTTAAAACCAGGATCAATGGTGATATAACCGCTTTGTCCGCGGAGCTTACTGATATCGACTGCCTTTTCCTCTTCCGAGCCTTCTACCACGGGTAATTCGTAGGTGCTACCATTTATTTTGAGTTCAGCGATGTTGTCAGCCATAAGATAGTTTTGTTAGGAAAGAGATGAATTGGTTTTCGTAAAAATAATTAAAATAATAAATAAAAAAGTCGCTTAATTGTTGCCAAGAATTAGCGGTAAACCACCTTCTCCCCCCCCAATTACTACTACTTTACTGTTACTTGACTCAGAAAGCTGAGTAGTAGCCTCAATACCGCGCATTTTGAGTAACTCATCAGTGAGGCTGCTGTTGATGATTTTGTTAGCTTGGGCTTCACCTTCAGCGGCAATACGCTTCCGTTCGGCTTCGCTCTTTTCCCTCTCCAGCCGGAATTGGTACGCTAAAGCTTCCTGTTCCTGCTTCAACTTCGACTCTATAGCCGTCCGGATTTGGTCGGGTAAGTTAATCGATCGGATGAGTAAGGCTCGCATCTGAATATTATTTGCCTCGCTCTGGAGAATTTCTTCGGTTTCTAGAATGATGGCTTCTTCCACTTCCGCACGCTTAGTAGAGTAGATTTCCTCAGCGGTGTAGCGACCCATTACTCGCCGAACCGTAGATCGTACCTCGGGAACGATCAATTGCATAATGAAGTCTTTGCCGAAGTTTTCGTGCAGAAAACCTACTTTGTTGTACATAGGATGAAAGCGCACTGAGACATCTACCGCAATATTCAACCCGTTTTTATCTAATACATCCATGGTTTCCTCTACGTTCTGCTCGCGCACATTATATACGTGCATCTCATTCCAGGGAGCTTTTATCACAAAGCCTGGTTCAAACACTTTGTCTTTCTGTAATCCGCCGCCAAAGGGTTTAAACAATACACCCCGTTCCCCGGCATCAATCGTAAGAAATAAGCTGGACGACAAGTAAATAATGGCAAAAAATAAAGCAACACCGATAACAATGAAAGGAAGAAATTTTCGATTATCCATAAGTTTAAATACAGGTTTTTAGGTTGTTTAGAAGAAGGCTGATCAAACCTTTTCAGTAAAACAACAGTATGTGAAATAAGGCAGTTAGACACTAACAGCAATCATTGTGTTCATCTTCACGAAACGAAGGTAGTAAAGGTTTTCGCATCCTATTCAAGAATTTGGCAAAAATCGTCTTCATTACGGGATTTTTTTACATTTTGATCGCAGATATTGGTAGTTTTACTATAAGTTTCCAATTACAAAGTAACAGAACCCATGTACTACAATTCTATCATAGAAACAATCGGGAATACTCCCCTTATTAAGCTGAATAAGCTAAACGAGGGGATTGAAGGGACGATTCTGGCGAAAGTAGAGTACTTTAACCCGGGCAACTCCGTGAAAGACCGAATTGCCGTAAAGATGGTGGAAGATGCTGAAAAAGATGGGAGACTGCGACCGGGCGGAACTATCATTGAAGGTACCTCTGGAAATACCGGAATGGGGTTGGCTCTGGCTGCCATAGCTAAAGGGTATAAATGTATTTTTACGCTAGCCGATAAGCAGTCGCAGGAGAAAATTGATATTCTGCGAGCGGTAGGAGCTGAAGTAGTTGTGTGCCCAACCAATGTGCCTCCTGAAGATCCTCGCTCGTATTATTCCGTAGCCAAAAAATTTAATGAAACGATTCCCAATTCATTTTACCCCAACCAATACGATAACCTTTCCAACAAAGCGGCTCATTACGAGACTACCGGGCCGGAGGTGTGGAAGCAGACCGAAGGAAAAATTACCCACTTTGCGGCGGGGGTAGGTACTGGAGGAACCATCAGCGGGGTATCTAAGTACCTGAAGGAGCAGAATGCTGATATGTTTACGCTGGGAATTGACACCTACGGTTCGGTGTTTAAAAAGTACAAAGAAACGGGGGAGTTTGATGAGAAAGAAGTGTTTCCGTATCTAACGGAAGGCATTGGCGAAGATATTCTTCCAGAAAATGTAGAGTTTGATGTAATTGATGAATTCATTAAAGTGACTGACAAAGACGCTGCGATTATGGCGCGACGCTTGTCTCGGGAGGAAGGGCTTTTCATTGGCTGGTCTTGCGGAGCCGCCATGCACGGTGCGTTACGCTGGGCACGTAAAAATCTGAAAAAAGATGACCTAATGGTCGTACTACTACCTGATCATGGTACCCGCTATCTGGGTAAAATTTACAACGATAGCTGGATGAAAGACCACGGTTACCTAGAGAAGCGAGAGTTTGCCACAGCCCAAGATATTCTTCGAAATCGCAACGGCTCTAGCGAACTGACGACTATCCCTTCGGATACTTCGGTAGGTGAGGCTATTAAAATTTTAAACCAACAGGCAATCTCCCAAATTCCGGTTACCGAAAATGATGAGTTTGTAGGTAGCCTCACGGACTCTAAATTATTGCACAAACTCATTGAAGAACCGGAGCTTCGCAGCGAACCCGTTTCTAAGGTGATGGATAAACCTTTTCAGTTTGTGTCTCCTCGGGACACGCTGGATGTGCTATCCTCTTTAATTGACAAGGATAACAAAGCTCTGCTGGTGCGCGATCAGATCAACCAGGTGCATATTATCACCCAGTCTGATTTATTGGTAGCGATGAGTAGCTAAACAGGCACTGTATGGCTTCGCACATATACTTATCATCTAATACCGTGCATCAAAATATTAAGAAGCGGGATGAATGAGAAAAGTTAATTTCTTAAAGTAGTTATCGGTATTCAATGGTATCCCCGCAGCTTAGAATTCTCTGATGAGATTCTCAAAGTCCAGAAAAAGTCTAAAGCTATCTTTTTCAAAGGTAAAAGTGTTAGCTTTCCTATCTGCTTGAATATACGGAGAGTCGTATCGTGGGTAATCAGTGTTGATTACTTGGCTGTCAACCTTAAATTCTCCTTCGAATCTTAGCTCATAATGTCTACTGTTAGATTGATAAAGTAGGTCAAGTTGATCTTTCTCAAACATTACCTCGTTGCCCTTGATTCGGCGGACGAAGTGCTCAAAGCTTTTATCTTCGGTTTTTGAACTAGCCTCGGTTATCCAAAACGTTTGTTTCCCAAGTTGGATAAGATCATCTTTTGTATCGCCCTTGTACTTAAAGTCAGCTGCACCGATAAACGCACAATAGGTTTCTCCCTTCTTAGCAAATGCGTAGTTCTGGTCAATCACTACCGTGTCAAACTTGGCCTGGGGAAAGTAAGCGTGGGTGTAATCTAATAAATCCATCTCTATTATCCCTTTACTCGACGGTAGGCTATATATGGAGAGGTTTACATTTTCATCCTGCACCGAGTGGGGAAAGTGTCCGTATCCTACCCAGTAGTTAGGTGACGATACTTCCATATCTTCCTCTACGGCTGGGTGGGTATGGAAAATAGCAAAATAATCGCCAACATTCATCCCAAATACATGCTGCTGATCAGCGTAGCCACCCACTTGATGGCTTTGCATGGTATACATAGAATAATCTTTTGTTCGGTAGGTGTAGGTATTCCCTTGTTGAATAGCAATGCCATTATACTGCGGATTAATCAAATTTACTATCAGCGGTTCAAGGTGTAGCCAGTTCAACAGACTAAAGTCTAATGTCTTGAAATCAGCAATAAAGTCGTTAGAGAACATACAGTTAGCGCGCATGTACGATAATGTGTTGCGAACCACCTCGGGATTGGTAAAGGCCTCCATGCCCCACTGCATCATCATACTACGGGTATCGGTTCCGTAATAACCTTCTGAGTCAAGTTCACTGAGGTTTAGACCGTTACTTTGCTTAATAATCACATCGGAACTATCTAAAGCAATCTCTTTTAGTACCGGAGGTAGTTGGTAATTTTTAGTAGCCACCAAACCATACGTCATACCTGGGCTAATCGCCTGACCATTGCCCCAATAGTATTCTGCGGTTCTACTCATTGAGCCATTCTTCCGGTGGTGTTCGTATGCTCGTCCACTTACTGAAACAAATAAGGTGCTGCGACTTTGGGAGGCAACATCGTAGAATAGTAGATCCAATATGATCTGGCTTTTCTTTACAATCTCTTCGTCATCGGCGTAGTCAATAAGGTTTATCAGGGCACCAATATCTTCCTTATAATACACATTAGAATAAAACTCAGTGAACCCATAGTGCCAGCGCATTTGCAGCCAATCCAGTATCCGATGGCGGGCTTTTGATTTATGTTGTTCACCAGACAAGCCGCTGTTCGGGAAAATCCTATCAGAGTACTGTTGCCCCATTAAATATTCAGCAGAGGCGAAGAGAATTTGGTGATTCTCGCTCCAGTAACACATGGAGTTTCCACCCGACTCGTCCATCCAGTAGCGAAAGTTCGTTAGTACGTTTTCTATCTTCTGCGAATAGGTGGTGGGAATACTATCGTTGAACTCATAAAGGATACGTATTAGGTTTACCAGTCTAAAGTCAGAGCAGTCGTATTCACTTTCTATATACTCTAAAGCACCATCGAGCTGACCCCAGTTGGCAATACTTTTGCCATTTGCTAGGTCATAATAAACCTGCGATTCATTTAATTGGATGGTTGACTCTGGTCTTCTAGGGTAAACTTTGTAACGCGATATGCGAACAATATCTACGGCGGTTATTGCTACTACAACAGCCAGTAAAATTCCCCATATCCATTTTCGCTTATATTTCACTTAGAGCATATTTAAGTTTTGTTTTTGATAGCGATTTGCGGCTCGAAGGATAAAATTTAAACATGCTCTTATCCCTAATTGCCCTGCTTTCATCTGGAGCCATATGCTTACCGTACTGGTTATTGATACAGAGATTCGTAGTAGTGGCTATAGATTTCTTTAAAAGCAGATTGTCGCCCTGAAGAAAATTTCTCCAGCTAGTAGTACTATTTAGTGGATTTTGAGGAAAATCTTTTACGACCACTATTTTTTACGACCACTATTGAAGTGTCTTTATAAAATTGTTGTAGTTGAAAGTAGTTAATATTACTAATTATCGTGAATATAAAAAATCAGCCCCTGGAACTTTATGAATTTTCCAGTTCGTCATCGGCAACTTCTAAAATCCTCAGGGTAAACGTGATAGATATTTTTCGTATCATAGCCACTCGTCATCTCATATAACTGGAAATAATGGGCGATACAGCAATACGTAGTCTTTGGGCTTTACTTATCCCAGTGTTAACCTTCGCTAATCCGGCTATCTTACGAGGGCAGGGTACGGTTGTGCTTCCCGGCGAGTGGGAACCTCAGCAAAGCATATGGTTGGGTTGGGAAGAACGCCCAGAGTTGCAAGGCTATCACCAAGCTGTTTTTGAGCTAATCTGGGCGGTCAAAGATGAAGTGCAAATTAAGATTGTAACTACGTCGGACAGTGCCACAGCGGTTGCCCAGTCACTTATTACCGCCCAGAATATTGACCTGAACAATATAATATTCCTCACGGTACCAGGTAATCGGTACTGGATTAGAGATCATGGGCCCACGTTTGTAAAAAATCAACGTGGTGAGCTGCTAGGTGTTGATTTTGATTGGAAGGTGCGAGCGGGGCATGATTCGAAGATCGACTTGGTAGATAGGAAAATTGCGGAGTTAGAAGGGCTGGAGGTCATAGCTGCCCCGGTAGTGAACGAAGGCGGGGCTATTGAATCTAACGGAAAGGGCACCATTATTTTAGTAGAATCCGTAACATTGGATCGTAACCCATTGCTGACGAAGGCTGCGATAGAAGAAGTTTACAGAAAGTCCGTAGGGGCTAAGAAAATTATATGGTTGAATAAAGGGTTGGCTCAAGACCCCAATGGTACACGGCCTATTGTGGACAACTACTATGGCTACGGTACTGGTGGACACGTAGATGAATTTGCTCGCTTCGTTGATCCGAATACTATTTTGTTAGCGTGGGTAAGCGAGGAGGAGAAAGGTATTCATCCCATTAATCAAATTAATTACGAAATTCTTCGTCAGGCTTACGAAGTGCTATCGCAAGAAACTGATCAGGATGGAAAACCTTTCCGTATTATACGAATCCCGCTTCCCGACATTATTTCTGAAAAAAGATCAGTAGCTGACATAACGCAATTTGAAGGTACGCCATCGGCCTCCAACGCAAGCGACTCGATTGAGTGGGTAGCCGCCGCTAGCTACAATAACTTTCTGATTACTAACGGCTACGTGCTGTTGCCAACCTACACTAAACATGGCTCATCGGTAGCGAAAGAAAATCAAATCAAGAAGGTGTTCACTGAGGTTTTTCCCCACCGAAAGCTTATTTTTATCGACTGTATATATCAGAACTACCGAGGCGGAGGGATACACTGCTCTACCAAGCAACAACCTTTCGGGCAAAGTACGTCTAGTCACAATCAAAAAGCACAATAATCACCTGACTTACTTTCTTTCATGAGCATCAAGGCACTTCAACTAATTTCTACACTGCTCCTGATGACTGCTTGTTCATCCGAGCAGTCATCTTCTGCTTCCGAAAAAGAGACTATCCCGGAAGAAATCTCTCCTAATATCATACTGATTTACACCGACGATGTAGGCTACGGTGATGTGAGCAGCTACGGAGCTACCGAAATCACTACGCCTAATATTGATCGGTTGGCAGAGGAAGGCATACAGTTTACGGATGCCCACACTACCTCCGCTACCTGTACACCCTCGCGCTACGGATTACTCACCGGGCAGTACCCTTGGCGGAAAGATGGTACCGGAATTGCCCGGGGTGATGCCGCCCTGATCATTAATCCTGACCAGGTTACCTTACCTGACTTACTGAAGCAAGCGGGTTACACCACATCTGTAGTAGGCAAATGGCATCTAGGGTTAGGTCCCGAAGGCGGCCCCGATTGGAACGGAGAAATTAGCCCCTCGCCACTAGATATTGGCTTTGACGAATCCTTTCTAATCCCGGCTACGGGCGACCGGGTGCCTACCGTATATGTAGCGAATCGTCGGGTAGTGGGTCTTGATCCGCAAGATCCAATTCAAGTGAGTTTTCGTGAGCCAATTGGCGACGAGCCTACCGGGCGAGACAATCCCGAATTACTAAAAATGCACCCCAGTCACGGTCACGATATGACGATTGTGAATGGCATCAGCCGGATTGGGTACATGACGGGGGGGGGAGCCGCTCGCTGGGTAGATGAAGATATGGCCGATACCATTACGGCGCGGGCGGTCAATTTTATTGAACGTTATCAGAACGAGCCGTTCTTTCTTTATTTTTCTACCCACGATATTCACGTGCCCCGTGTGCCTCACGCGCGTTTTGTTGGGAAGAGTGGCATGGGCCCCCGGGGTGATGCAATGCTACAATTAGATTGGAGTGTAGGAGAAATTCTAAATACATTAGACAGCTTACAATTAACAGAAAATACATTAGTTATTTTTACTAGTGATAACGGTCCAGTGGTGGATGATGGCTACCACGATGAGGCAGTAGAAAAACTGGGCGGCCATAAACCAGCGGGGCCGTTTAGAGGCGGAAAATACAGCGCATTTGAAGCCGGAACCCGCGTACCTTTATTACTCCGTTGGCCAAACAGGACTGAACCAGGCGTATCTGATGCATTAACCAGCCAGATTGATTTTTTAGCCTCTTTGGCAGCGCTTACTAAGCAAGCAGTTCCATCCGGTTCGGCTACTGATAGCCAGAATAATTTAGATGTGCTGTTAGGAGATAGCAAAGAAAACCGAGAATTTCTTATAGAACATGCGGCTTCCGGTGCGCTTTCTTTGATCAAAGGGAAGTGGAAATACATTGAACCCAATGATCGCCCTTTCTACAATGAAAATACGGATACTGAGCTAGGCAACATGCCCGAACCCCAACTGTACGATTTATCAGCAGACCAGGGCGAACTGCAAAACGTAGCTAATCAGCACCCCGAAGTGCTGAGCGAAATGCAGGCTTTGCTAGAACAGATTAAAGCTGGAGAAAGTGGGTAACTGTTTTTAGCTAGTCAATGATAGTTCCATTGACTAGGATCTTTCCTACGTACCAGTTGTTCTCCTGGTAATCTGCCGGATCTTCCATCACCTTTTTTCGCTCGGCTAGTATGGCAGCTTTATCGAAGGGCTCGGCTAGCACCGTAAATACCACTTCATGCTCGGTATCCTTCAGGCCATCTATTAGGAAATAGCTCATTCGCCAGTAGGTACAGTAAGCATCAAATCGGGAGATTGTATCTTCCACTACTCCGTCTATTTCTACGGTAATTCTTCCCGTACCAGGACCTTTAACATCGTACACTCCAATAGCATCGCCCTTAAACCGAACTGAAATGTATTCACCCGTCTGATCCGCTTTTCCAAACTGATTAATGTAGGGGCTGAACTTGGTGAGTGAAGGATCGTCTTCAACCTTTACGGTCTTCCAGTTTTCGCTTAGTGCTACTTCTAATAGATCGAGCATATGTGCGTTGGAAAAGTAATTAGGAGTCAAAGGAGGCGGTAAATGGTTTCGGTTAGTCACGCTTTTTTCTTCCTGGAGCATAGTCTCAAAACTTCGCTGAAGAGCCGCGTGGTAGATACGGTGGCCTGTTTCAGGGTAAGGGTGTACCCCGTCTCGGCTAAAAACTTGTTTACCGTCTATCTCACTGGGTTTGCCCTTAAATAGTAACTCTTGGTTTTTAACCATCTGAGAAACCTTTGTTCCGAAGTTGATGGAGGGAATACCGTAGTGTTCGGCAATCTTTTCCATCGCTATTTTTGGGCGTGGTAATTGACCTGCCATTTCAGCTTCCAGAAAGGTGTTTTTGATCGTGTATACTAAACAGATATCGGTTTCGGAATTATGCTCCCATATCTGCCGAACCATGCCTTCTACCGATCGGAAAGTCTTTTCAACCGGCTTTCTACTGTCGTTAACCGCAAATTCAATGAAAACCAGATCAGGGTTATGCCTTAGCACCTGCTCTTGCAGCCGGAATACTCCAAAATCGGATCCGGTACCGCCAATGGCTGCGTTGATTTCCGAGAATTTCGCTTGGGGAAAGCGTTCCTGAAACCAGTTAAGTGAGTATACCCGCCAGCCCTCTTGAGCGGTAATACTTCCTCCTATATAAGCCACTTTCAGCGAGCCACCCTGGGTTACCTTCGCAAAAAAATTGGGTAGATTATTTCGTACTACCAGCTCCAGTAGTTTCTCGGTAGCCGATTGAGTATTGCTCGATGTTTCGGGGCTGCTTTGACTAAGCCCTAGGAACGGAACTAGGATCAAAAACAGTATTGATCGGATATTACGTAAGTAGGCTGTTTTCATTCTTGCTTTCAATAAGCTGCTTAGTGGGGGAAACTACTAAAAATTTCTGTCCTAAAAGCTGATTTCTCGAGTGATAGTAAAGATGTTGATTGGTGTCGATGAACAATTCGTTAAACAAAACCTCTCCTATTTAAGAACAATTAGGAAAGTAAAGGTTGACTAATCAATAATAAGAATAGAATATCTGGTGTTCGTAAAGAAAATTTTGTATTTCCCAGATCGTTTTTTCAAATTATAGAAATATTCACTTGGACTTTTGAGCCGTAGAATGCCGAGCGGAGATAATCATACTGCCTTACTAGAAGCACTAAAAAGCGGTGATGCTGCTGCTTTTGAGCAGGTGTATGATCTATACAAGCGTCCATTCTACGCTACGGCTTTACGGTACCTTAAAGATCAAAAGCTGGCGGAAGATGCCTTGCAGGAAGTTTTTGTAAAACTATGGCAAAACCGCCAAGCCATTGACGAGCGACAATCGTTACGAAGCTTTTTATTTGTATGCATGAAAAATCATGTGCTTAACGTCATTCGCACGGAGCAAAACCGCATTAAAGCGGCGCTGTTAGCCAATCAGAACCAAGAAAAATTCTCTCACCAGACCGAATCAGATATTGATCTAAATGACCTACGGACTTATCTGGATACCAGCCTTAGTGCCCTACCCGCTCGGAAAAAGAAGATTGCCCAGCTAAGTCTCATTGAAGGGTACTCCAACCAGGAAATTGCTGCTACTCTGCAAATTTCTGAGCATACGGTGCGCTCTCAATTATCTCAGGCTAAAAAGATCATTCGTTTATTCTTAGAGCGAACTTTAGTACTGCTTCTTCTTCTTTTCATCTAACGCATCAAATTTTTTTTCTTCTGACATAATCGAATCGGCGGTTAGTGGTGTACTTACGGTAAATGCCGATAAGTATGCATGAGCTGATACTCAAATACCTCAACAACCAGTGTAGTCCTACCGAAGCCGATCAGGTGCTTAGTTACCTGCAAACCCCCGCGGGGCAACGCCACCTGGAGAAAATCATGGCGGAAGAGGCGAACAACCTGAATCAGGTTACGGATCGCGAACCGGACTACGATCAAATCTTCAGCAAAATACATTCGGAGATTGCGGTAGACTCAGCTACTAACTCAAAAGTAGTTCCTCTTTATCGCCGATGGTATTCAATTGTGGCAGCAGTAAGCGCGTTGTTACTAGCTGCTACCTGGCTATTCCTGTTTCAATCAGCCCAACCGGATTTGTATCAGACTACCTACGGCGAAACCCAGACTATAGAACTAGGCGATGGCTCACTGATTACGCTTAATGCTAACTCTACGCTTGAAGTTGCTACTAATCGCGAAATACGAGAAGTATGGTTGCAGGGGGAAGCTTTTTTTGAGATAGAGGAGGTAGTGCTAGATAATGGTACCCAGGAAGGAGAAGAAAGTGAACTGGTCAAGTTTATTGTGCATACTCAGGAGTTAGACGTGGTGGTAGTAGGCACTTCGTTCAACGTTCAGAATTGGGACGATAAGACTCAGGTGGTGCTCAATAGCGGTAAAGTATGGCTGGAGGCCGATACTGAAAAACTGGTTATGGAACCAGGTGAAGTAGCTGAACTGACCGAGCAGGGCAAAGTAATCAAAACGAGCGTGACTAATCCTGATGTGTATTCGGCCTGGAAGGAGAACAAACTGCTGTGCCGCAACACTACCCTGGAGGAAATTGCCGAGGTGATTTACCACCGTTTCGGTTACTCTTCTGAGTTTGAGAACGATACTATTAAATCGCTCTCGATCACGGGTACGCTACCCCTTCACCAACTCACTTTGCTAACGGAGGCTCTTCAGGAATCGCTGAATATAAATATACGATCGGACAGTCAAACCTTAGTATTTGAGAAGCAAGAGTAGCCGGAACAGACCGTGATCGAACGGAAAAAGTGAAATACCAGAACTCTCAATAAAACCTATGCATATGTTTAACAATCTAACAAACAACGGATGGGTCATTTTTACCTACCTATGGTTCGTGATTTTACCCTGCTACGGGCAGGAGTTAGCCAGCCTTCCGACTGATTATTCGCCCACGAATCTTCAGTATCAGGATGAGCAAACCGCTACGCTGGAATCGCTGCTGATCGCCTACGAAAAGAAGTATCAGGTGAGTATTATTTTCAATAGTGATGAAATTGGCCAGCAGAAGGTAAGTAAGCTGATAGATGATTCTTCGCTGGACAGTTCGCTTAAAAGTTTACTAAACCCAATTGGGCTTACCTTTAAAAAGATTGACGACAATGTGTACGTAGTGAAGCGTGCAAAGAAACGTCAGAAATCGGTAAAGAAAGTGGAGCGTAGCCGTACCATTCTATCAGCTAATTCACCTCCGGCAAGAGTAAAAAGATTAAGGGCAAACCCTCGGCCTCATAAAGTAGAAATGGTTCAAACTATTAGTGGGAGGGTCACCGATTTATCAACTGATGAACCGCTTCCTGGGGTGAACATTTTGGCGAAAGGAACGACTACTGGTACAGTTACTGACATAAATGGTAATTATCGACTAACTGTAGCTGATGAGGTGACGACGCTGGTATTTTCTTCCATTGGCTACGAGACTTTAGAAGAGGTAATCAGCGGCCGTAGCACAGTCAACTTAGCCTTGACCCCAGATATTCAGTCCCTGGAAGAGGTAGTGGTAGTGGGCTATGGTTCGGTAAAGAGAAGGGATCTCACCGGTTCGGTAGCTTCCATTTCTTCCGAAGAAATACAAGCAGTACCGGTTGCCTCACCCGAGCAGGCTATCCAGGGACGAGTGCCGGGAGTACAGGTGACTCAGGCCTCCGCGGCACCTGGGGGAGGGGTCTCTATCCGGATACGGGGATCGAATTCGGTGAATGCGGGAAACGAGCCACTGTATGTCATTGATGGATTTCCGGTGTATAGTGATAATACACTTTCTAATGTTCAAGGTAGAGCCACGCGGGTAACACCCAATGCCTTGGCTTCTATTAACCCTAACGATATAGAATCTATTGAAGTGCTTAAAGACGCCTCGGCTACGGCTATTTACGGTGCTCGGGGTGCTAACGGAGTAGTGCTCATTACCACCAAAAGGGGGAAGTCAGGCCGAAATGTGGTCAATCTTAACAGCTACGTGGGAGTGCAGGAAGTGAGAAATCAGTATGATCTACTAAATGGATCGCAGTTTGCCGAGTTCGCTAACGAGGCAGTCAATAATATTCCCGAACCTCTACCACCGCTTTACGAAGTGCCTTCAGCGGTAGATACCGATTGGCAGAATGAAGTGTTCCGTACCGGAGTTGTGCAGAATCACTCCTTAAGTTTTTCGGGGGGTGACGGGAATACTAACTACCTGGTATCCGGTGAATATTACAACGAAGAAGGAGTAGTACGAGGATCACAATTCGAGCGGTACTCTTTCCGGTTCAATTTGGATAAGAAAGTAAGTGAACGAGTTTCTTTTGGTAATAGTCTTACCCTCAGTCGCTCCGATAATGACATCCGGGATATTTTAGCTAACACTTTGCTAGCGCTACCCAATGTTCCGATTTATGATAGCGAAGGAAACTACTTTCTTAATACTGATCCAGCTCTTATTATAGGTTCTGGCTCGCGTCTTGACAACCCGCTGGCCGTTGCTAACGAAGTTACTAATGAATTGCTCACTACCCGGGCTCTAGGCAATATTTACGGGGAGGTGAAAATACTAGAAGGCCTAACGGCTAAAGTGCTTATTGGAGGTGATCTGATCTACAACAAAGAAAATGGCTACACCCCTCAGAGTACCCTAGCTGGCCTTGATTTGGGTGGATCGGCTATTCAAGGTACGGTAGAAAATATTTCCTGGCTGAACGAAAATACACTAAATTATCAAAACAGTTGGAATGAAAAGCACAGCATTAATGTGGTTGTGGGACATACTTTTCAGCGTCAAAATCTGGAAGCTTATAACCTGAGAAGAACCCAATTCCCTACGGATGCTACTTCCTACTACGACATCTCGGCCGGAGCCGAAGATCAGAATATTAGCTCCCGCGCTTTTCAGTTTACGCTTAATTCTTATCTAGGCCGAATTAACTATACTTTAAAAGATCGCTATCTTTTCACCTTTACTGCCCGAGCTGATGGCTCTTCTAAGTTTGGAGAAGGACGAAAGTATGGTTTCTTCCCGTCAGGGGCGTTGGCCTGGAGAGTCAGCGATGAACCCTTCTTCCAGAACCAAGAGCTTCTAAGCAATCTGAAACTCCGTACCAGTTACGGTATTACGGGCAACCAGGAAATTCCACCATACCGTTCGTTAAATCGTCTCCGAGCGGGTAGGGTAATTATTGGTCAGGAAGCGGTTACTAGCTATAATCCGGCGAACGAGTTGCCTAACCCGGAGTTGGGTTGGGAGCAGACCACTCAGTTCGATGTAGGGTTAGATATTGGCTTGTTTAATAATCGGCTGAATTTTACCGCTGATTATTACCATAAGCTCACCGACGATCTGTTGTTCCAGGTACCGGTACCTGCCAATACGGGCTTTAGGTTTATCTGGGAGAATATTGGTCAGATTGAAAACAAGGGGTTTGAGTTGTCGCTCAATTCAAATAACCTGGTAGGCGATTTTCGCTGGTCTACTAGCGCCAACGTATCGGTAAACGATAATCGGGTGATTGAACTAGCTCAGGATGATACCCAGTTGTTCGCCACGCTTTTTCCTAACACCCCCGGTAATGTAAATAATATTGTGTTGGTAGAAGAAGGAGCACCATTAGGCTCTTTTTATACTTACGTATTTGACGGTATCTGGCAAAGCCAGGATGAAATAGATGCTGCGGGTACTATGCCCAATGCCTTACCCGGTGATGAACGCTACCGAGATATTAACGAAGACGGAGTGATTAATGGCGACGACCGGATGATTACCGGAAGCGGATTGCCCCGAATCTTGTATGGGTTCACCAACGATTTCGCTTATAAAAACTTTGAGCTAAGTCTGTTCTTTCAGGGAGTGGCTCAGGCGGATATTCTCAATATTACCCGACAGGGACTGGAGTTACTAGATGGTGATGCCAACGTATCTACTGCCGCTCTGGATCGCTGGATCGGTCCCGGTACCAGCAACCTGGTACCTCGAGCCACCTCGGGAGGCTCACCCGGGCCATTACTTAGCGATAAGTACATAGAAGATGGTTCGTTTCTGCGACTACGAACGCTAACCTTCGCCTACAATCTGCCTACAGCTGACCTAGGTTGGTCGTGGATCAGCCAAGCCCGTTTTTATTTCACCGGGCAAAACCTGCTAACCTTCACCGACTATCAGGGCATTGATCCTGAAGTGAATGCCGGAGGGCAGGCTCAGTTGCTTCAGGGATTTGACCAGTGGTCGTACCCCATGCAGAAGCGCTACATTTTTGGTGTCAACTTAACCTTTTAAATCTTGAGTAACATGAAAAGTAATATAGTTACCCTATCACTTATACTAGCCTTGTTCTCGGTAAGTAGCTGCGAAGATGTACTGGAAGAAGTGCCGCTGGATTTTGTGTCGCCAGAAAACTTCTACACAAATGCTACGGAAGCACGTATTGCCGCCTATTCACTCTACAATACCTTGGTAAATCGCAATTCGTATAATGTGGCTCTCTGGAAACTCAATGACTACGCTACCAACGCACTGGATGGTGGCGCGAATAACAGTAATATCCAGTTAGATGAGTTTACCTACGATCCGAATTTTGGGGAGTTAGGCTACTGGAATGAGGCGTATCAGGCTATTCTTCGGGTCAATATCATTCTGGAGAACGTACCCGATATTAATATGGACGAAACTGAGAAAAACGGGATATTGGCCGAAGCTCGTGCTATCCGAGCCTGGCATTACTTCAACCTGATTCGTCTGTTCGGCGATGTGCCGCTAAGAACCGAAGTGCAGATTACCCGATCTGAAGCGGCTAATAATCCGAGATTAAATAAAGAAATAATTTACGACCTTATTTTTGAAGATTTGGCGTTTGCCGAAAACAACTTACCGCTAGATTACCCATCGTCGGAAGTAGGGAGAGCTACGCAAGGGGCGGCTAAAACCATGCTGGCCATTGTGCATCTTACCCGGGGCGAATTTCAGCAAGCCCGCGACAAGGCGCAAGAGGTAATGAACCTGGGAGTATACGAACTGATGGCTGACTACCGAGACGTGTACGATCCTGATACAAAAAATAATGCCGAACATATTCTGTCCGCTCAGTACCAGAAGTTTAGGGTAGGAGCTTGGTTCGAGTCTATCCTGAGTCCAGCAGGTTCGGTTCCTTGCGGATTTAATCAGGGTACGGTGAGTCGGGAGTGGTACGATGAGTTTCCGGATACCTACCGCAAGGAAATATCGGTGATGACGACCTTTGTCAGTGATGCCGGAGACTCCGTGGAGTACGATCGTCCGCATGTGAAAAAGTATATTGCCTGGTCGCAACTGGATAGAGGTGGATGTTTTTCCGGTGAGAACAATTTTCCCATCCTGCGCTACGCTGAGGTGCTCCTGATTTTTGCTGAAGCTGAAAACGAAGTGGCTGGGTCTACACCCGCCGCTTACGAGGCGATTAATGCGGTGCGTAAGCGCGCCCGCACCTGGCCCGATGGCACCGAGGATGTAGAGGCTCTCCCTGATCTGGCTGGCCTGAGCCAGGATGAATTTCGCGATGCGGTGTACCGGGAAAGAGAACTGGAGCTTTGTTTTGAGGCGCATGGCTGGTTCGATCTGGTACGTACCGGACGTTTGATTGAAGTGAATCAGGCAGCAGGGAAAACCAATGTGAGTGAAACCCATCTTTTGTATCCAGTTCCGCAGAGTGCCATCGATCTGAATACCGCCCTCACGCAAAATCCTGGCTATAATTAATCAATATTGGGGAGGAAATTATTGATCTAATTTTCTTCCCCTTAATTAGTCTGGAGATGAAATAAGGTTATTCTGCCCGTTTGGGACAATTGTATTTCTGCTTCCATGAATAGAACTGCTCTGGGTAGGAGTTTTCTGTTATATTTAGCTGACGAAACCTAATCTAAAGTTATGTCAGCCAGAAGAGTTTCTACAACATGGATTTCCTGTTTGATAATAGCCATATATTCCTGTAAGCCAGCAACAGAAGAGAACTCAGTTAATACAGGCACTAGATCTAACATCATCTTCATTTTTGCTGACGATCTGGGTTATAACGATTTATCCTGTTACGGGCAAACCCACTTTTCTACTCCCAATATTGATGCGTTGGCCAGTCAGGGCATCCGCTTTACCAGTTTTTACACGGCTAGTCCGGTGTGTGCCCCGTCGCGCTGCGGGCTGATGACCGGACGGGATATGGGACATGCGCTCATCCGGGGGAATCAACAAGTGCCGAATCGGGGTGGGCAGTTGCCGTTACCCGACTCGGCCATTACCGTAGCGGAAAAGCTCAAAGAGGCCGGTTACGCCACGGGTATGATCGGAAAGTGGGGGCTGGGCAATGCAGTGAATTCGGGTAATCCTCTGAAGCAGGGTTTTGACTTTTACTACGGCTACCTGGATCAGATCCTGGCGCATAACGCCTTCCCGGAATTTGTATTAAAAAACAACGATACGATCTATCTGGATAATGAAGTGACCTATCTGTCGGATACGCTCTGGCACGAAGGATTAGGAAGCCGAAGTACCAAGAAAGTGGACTATGTGCAGGACCTGTTCACTCAGGAAGCTACCTTATTCATTTCTCAGCACCAAGACACTTCCTTTTTTCTGTATTTGCCGGTGATCATTCCGCACTCTAACGGCGAAGCACTGGAAAACGAAAAGAACGAAGCACCGTCCTTGGGGAAATTTGATGATAAACCGTGGAACAGAGAGCAAAAAGCCTACGCTGCTATGATTGATGAGCTAGACCAATCGGTGGGTACTATTGTGAATTTGGTAGATAGCCTAGGGTTAGGTGAGAATACCCTAATCATTTTCACTAGCGATAATGGTCCTGATACCTACGAACCCATACAGATGTTTAACTCCAACGGCCCCTGGCGAGGCCATAAGCGTGACCTTTACGAGGGCGGTATTCGTATGCCGCTGGTCGCTCGTTGGACGGGCACTATCAGTCCCGGTCGCGAGTCCGATCACCCTTCGGCCCTGTGGGACTTTATGCCAGCCTTCTGCGAAATGGCCAGGGTAGAAGCTCCGCCGAATAACGGTATATCCCTACTTCCCGAACTGAGGGGGGAAGATCAACCGAGACACGATTATTTGTACTGGGAATTTCCCATTCCCTACTTCTGGCAGGCACTCAGAATGGATCAGTGGAAAGCTGTCAAAAAGCCTGATGACAACGATACCTATCAGGTAGAACTGTACAATTTACAAACCGACCCAGGTGAAGAAAACAATGTAGCTTCCGAACATCCGGCTATTGCCGTCCAGATGGATTCTATTATGATGAACCATCGTACTTCCAACCAAAATTTCCCGTCACCCTTTGATCAACCATAGAAAATTGAAAATTTCAAAATACACTTTCTCCAAACATTTGTCGCAGATACCAATCAATAACAAGGACTTGATTTTTCCCCCTTTGAAAAAGGTGGCCGCCGTGGAACGGGCTAGGGGGATTTCTTCGACGTTATCTCAACTGCCTTTAATATGTTGTATACTGATATTAGCTATATTCTCAATCGGCTGCACTAGCCAAGAAGCCAACGAAACTTCTGAAAGTACACTTGAATTGTCACAACCTAACATTATTGTTTTACTAGCCGATGATTTGGGTTACGGTGATCTGAGTAGCTACGGTAGTCAGTCTATCGAAACGCCCCATCTGGATTCACTGGCAGCGATGGGAGCGCGATTCACCCAGTTTTACTCCGGCTCGGCAGTATGCTCGCCGTCCCGCGCCTGTCTGCTCACTGGTAAGTTTCCGCTTCGCTTCGACGTACGCCAGCACTTCCGTGACAGCGTCGATCATTTGCCTACTAGTACTCAAACCCTACCGGAAATGTTAGGAGAAGCCGGTTACGCCACCGCCCATATCGGTAAGTGGCATTTAGGCGGCCTGCGTCTGTCGGATATTGAGAGAAGACAGCAAGGGCGAGAAGCAATTCCTGGGCCCTTGCAGCACGGCTTCGATCATTACCTGACCAATACTGAAGGAGCACCTATCCGTCCCCGACTGATTCAAGAACGTAAACTCTACCGCGAAGGCGGGAAATACCTGCTACGTAACGATGAGCAAGCTCCAACTATTAATAAGCACTGGACGGAAATCAAAGTAGACGATGCTATTGGTCTGATCGACGGTTGGCAAGCAGTGGATCAACCCTTCTTCCTAAACCTCTGGTTTGATGTGCCCCACACTCCCTACGAACCGGCTCCCGAGCCGCACTTATCAAAGTATCAGGCGCTAGGTGCGGAAGGTGATCAGTTATATTTCCGTTCTATGGTTTCTCATCTGGATGCACAGATTGGTCGCTTGATAAGTCATCTGAAAGAAACTGGGCTGATGGAAAATACTTTCATTGTATTTACTTCCGATAACGGGCCCGCTTATGAGGGCAGTCCGGAGCCATTCAAGGGTGGGAAGACTGACTTACACGAAGGGGGTATCCGGGTACCTATGTTTGCTGTATGGCCGGGGCACATTCCTGCTAATCAACACCGTTTCCAGCCGATGCATATGGCCGACCTGCTACCCACGATTGCCAACGTAGCCGAAGTAGATGAAATACCAAACGATTTGGATGGGGTAAATATGCTACCAGTACTAATGAATGAGCAGTCGGTGGTAGAGCGAGGCCCACTGCTGTGGCAAATGGATCTGTACCGTCACTTCCAAAACCAGGGCCCAAAGCCCACTCCTTATGCTACCTCAGTGGCCCTAGACGGAAAATGGAAATTGCTCACTGACAGCCTTCAACCAACCGAATTATTCAACCTTGCTCAAGACCACCGCGAACTCTACAACCTAAAAGGCCAACATCCCGAGGTTGAAGAAAAACTACTAAACGCTATTCAGGATTTTCATCAAGCTCCCCGCGAAAGTTGGAAAGCAGTGCCGATTGGGGAGTATTGATTAGAAAAAGCACTTTATGTATACGGGTAGATTACAATCTATTTAAATCCATTCACAAAATTCTTTTTTCGCTGAAGATTGCAGTTTCTTCCTGAATTTCACTTAGGCGAGAGACTTCTCAGTAAGTTCATCTGGTATGCCTATGTTACCATTTTTGCGAAAGGCCAGCATCAGGTGGAGGGAAAACGGCAAACTGTACTTATCGAGCGATTTAATAACACCCTACGACAACGATGTGCCTGTTTAGTACGGAAAATATTATCATTTTCTAAAACCTGGGCAAATCTTTACTTGGCAAATAAGTACTTCTTAGTGAACTACAGTCTTGAAAGGTTGGTAAAAAACTATTCTTATTTTTAGTATATTATCAAATTTCATTTATACTTAAATATGTTTAAAACATAAATAGTTATAATAAAAGCATATATATTTTTTACAAAAAATAAGGTATTCTATACCTTTTGCTTAATTCATAAGAATAATTGCCTCTATCTGGGCAACTACTCCCTGAAGACTATGTCACCGGGCATAAGACACGGCGATCTACAGCTTTTTGTAGGTATCATTAACCGTTCGATTGTCCCAATACACTGAAAAGACGAATTTTTATCTTTTTGCCCGAAGGATTAACAGAAAACTTGCGTCTAAACAGAAAAATTAGAAGAAATAAAAAAATATCATGGGAATGACGATCAAGTTTTCAACTTCATGGATTTCTGCATTATTGGTAGTGCTTCTATTGACAGGGTGTTCAGAAGATGATACCGTACCAACCACAACAATAGATGACGATACTACGACAGAAGTTGACGATGCTGATTTTGAAGTAACAGACTGGGCCACTGAAACGCATAGTGACGATGCCGACCCAAATTTTGAAGAGGTATTTCCGAATGATGAAGTGAAGCGAATAGACATTGTTATTTCATCAGATCGTTGGACTACAATGCTAGCCAATTTAACGAGCTTATACAGTTCATCTACCCCCCGAGGTGGTGGTGGCAACTCATTCGCCGATGAGAACCCTGTTTTTGTTCCAGCAGAAGTTTTTTACGAAGGTAAAGAGTGGTATCGGGTGGGGGTTCGGTTTAAAGGAAACTCAAGTTTGGCCTCCACCTGGCGGTCGGGAAATATGAAGCTGTCTTTCAAATTAGATTTTGATGAGTTTGAAGACGACTATCCACAAATTGACAATCAGCGCTTTTTTGGATTTAAGCAGTTGAGTCTTAAAAACAACTATAATGATAGGTCCTTTCTTCGCGAAAAAGTGGCCGGTGATGTTTTTAGAAGTGCTGGGCTGGTCGGCTCGCATACGGCTTTTTATACCGTTTACGTAGATCACGGTGATGGTCCCATTTACTTTGGATTATATACCCTCGTGGAGGAAGTAGACGATACGGTCATCGATACCCAATTTTCAGATAACCATGGGAACCTGTATAAACCGGATGGTGATGGAGCTAGCTTTGCTTCGGGCACATTCAGTGAATCTGTTTTTGTAAAACAAACTAATGAAGAGGTTGCCGACTGGTCTGATATCCAAAACTTGTTCACCGCTTTACATGCTGACACCAGAACCACGGATGCGACTACCTGGAGGGAGGGCCTGGAAGCAGTATTGGATACGGATGTATTCCTAAAGTACCTGGCAGTAAACACGGTAATTCAAAACTGGGATACCTACGGAAGAATGACCCACAACTATTACTTATATAATAATCCGGATGACAACTTGCTCACCTGGATTCCCTGGGATAACAATGAAGCACTTCAAAGCGGTAATAGAGAGGGGTCATTACCATTGGATTTCTCAGGACTATCTTCTGCCCAGTGGCCATTAATTGGGTATTTGTATGCCGATGCAGTATACAAAGCGCAATACGATACTTACGTGGAGGAGGTAATAAACGGAGTGTTTGATGCCGGTACAATACAGGCCACCTACACAACCTATGCCGCTCTCATTGAGCCGTATGCTACTACTGAAACCGACGGCTATACATTTTTGAATAGTGGTGCTGAATTCCAATCAGCCGTCAATACGCTTAAAACGCACGCGACGCAACGAACTGCAGCAGTGGAAGCCTATTTGAATCAATAGCAGGCAGATAGATCTGTTCATGTAACTCTGTATTGTACTAAAATTAATCAACGTTCATATCATGTTGTTGCGCTTAACATTCAATGATTTTTCATATTTCTTCATTCTTATCTCTTCGTTACTCAGCACAGCATGTGGTGATGACGATGAAATCGAGCCGTCAGTAGAAGGTATATTCCTCAATGAGATTTTTGCCTCCGGTGAAGACTGGATCGAGCTATACAATGCATCGGAAACCAGTAAAGATATTGGCGGCTATATCATCTCAGATGATGGTAATCAATACAGTCTTCCGGATGGGATCACTATTCCCGCCAAGGGATTCATAGTGCTACTCTGTAATGATGTAGGAACAGACCTAAATACCAATTTTAAACTCTCGGCAGACGGAGAAATAGTTTCGTTGGAGAATGTTGAGGGCGTACTTATTGACGAAGTTGAGTTTCCAAACCTCGACAATGGTCAATCCTACGCTAGGTTTCCCGATGGTTCTGATTCTTGGGAAATTACCGGTGTCACCACGCAAGGTGAATCCAATGGGGATGACAGTGCGCCCGCTATTAATTCAATATCACGTGAGCCGCTAGTTCCCGCACTTAATGAAGATGTGGTGGTAACTGCTGAGCTGATTTCAACAACAGGAGTTGCATTGGTGAAACTATACCATCGTTTTGATGGCGGTTCCTTTTCGGAAGTTGATATGACTTATCAAAGTGGAACATCGTATACTGGTACGATTCCAGGAATTGCTAGTGAGGGATTAGTTGAGTATTACGTTGAAGCTATCGGTACTAGCGGCACCTCATCATTCAAACCAGCCACAGCCCCTAACAACCTGGAAAGGTATTTATTAAATACCGATCCTTTGCCACAATTGGTTATCAATGAATTTATGGCCAGCAACACTTCCTGTTGTCCGGATACCGATAGTGGTGAAGATGAGTTTGACGATTGGATAGAAATTTATAATCTCGGTACTACTGCGGTAAACATGGCCGGGATGTATCTCTCTGACAACAAGGATAACCCCTTTGGTGATCAAATATCCAGTGATGATGCCGATGCGACTACTATTCCGGCCGGAGGTTACCTAGTGCTGTGGGTCGATGGATCTAGCAGTCAGGGCCCTTTGCACTTAGATTTTGGCTTGAGTGCAGATGGCGAGGATGTAGGTTTGTTCTATATCGATGGCAGAACCATTGATACCTACACTTTTGATGCTCAAAGCGAAGATGTTTCCTGGGGGCGAACAGCAGACGGAGGCACAACTTGGGGTGCTATGCCAACCCCGACACCAGGTCAATCTAATAACTAACCCGCTAAACCAAAATGTTCGAGTTATTTCCCGATCAACCGGTCTACGAATACCCACAGCTGATTAACATTACCTATTCTTTTCTGTGGGCGTTTGTGCTGTCTTCTTTGATCGCGATCACCCATAAACTCACGTTTACCGGTAAATATTATCCGAAAAACTTCTTCCAGTCATTGATCTTGGGAGCATTGGTAACTACGTTGGTTATGATGGCGATTGGGGATAGTCTGGCACGCGGATTAGGGGTTTTCGGAGCAATGGCCATCATTCGTTTCCGCACCCGCATTAATGACCCCAGAGATGTATTGTTTTTATTTGCAGCTTTAAGTACAGGGTTAGCTATTGGTGTTTTTGGCTTCACCATTTCATTTGTGGGATCTATCCTGTTTTGTTTGGCGGCATGGTTGCTACACTCTTCCCCTTTCCGAAGTTATACGCATCACAGTCATTTATTCTTTACAGTGCAGGACGCTAACCAAGCGGAAGGGGTTACCAACATCATTCAAAACCATTGTAATGACGCTCACATCCTTACCATTCAGGTGACCAAAGAAAATGCAACACGGTATCAGTATGCCGTAACATTAAAAAAAAACGTGACAAAGGATAAATTGATAAATGCTATCAAGGCGATTGAAGGGGTGTCACAGATCAAATTATCGACTAATGAAATCATAGCAAACTATTGATGAAAAAGGCAAATTGGTTTTACATATTAATCGCGCTGATGTTGGTTGCTATGCTGTATATCAGCGGTCGTTTTTTTAAAGGAAGCGGTGAAGCTTCCGTAGGGGTAGCTCAGACTTCAGAATACAAAGTAAGAACGGAAAAATCCGCACTGGTGAAGTCGATAAACATTGTCCCCGGAATGCAAGTGAAAGAAGGTCAACTTTTAGTTGAGCTCACCAGTGATGTACTGGAAGTAGACATCGCCAAGCTCACCAATCGTATTGCCATCTATAAATCAGAACGTGATGAAAAAGCGAAACTCGCCAATGCAGAAATTTCTTATATCAAGGCTCAGAAAGGGATTGAAGTGGAAGAACTAGATGCCGAGATAATGGAATTGGAAAGTGAGATGAAGATGAATGAGGCACTTACCCAAGAATTTACTTCTAGCAAGAAAACCAGTAGAGATTCTCCTATGTCGGTTAAAGTCAGATCGCTAAGACAACAAAAACAAAGGCACTTGGAAGCGATGAATATCAAAATTGAAGATGTAATGCAAGAGAGCAGTACGGAACAACATTTGGTTGAAAATCAAATTTCTCTGCTGGAGAGCGAATTGAAGTTACTGGAAACAGAAAAGAGCAAGTTAAACAAATACGCCATAGCTTCAGGGGTTGTAAAAAACGTGTACGTGAAGCCCGGTGAGCAAGTAGATTCCTATACGCCCTTGCTCGAGATAAATCCATTGCACCCTACCACGGTAGTCGCTTACCTTATCGGAAAGAAAGCCGTGGAGTTGGGTGTTGGAAGGATTGTCAGCGTGTCGTCTTATGACCAACGCAGGAATTCAGTAGAAGGCACAGTCATTGGCTATGGGTCAGTAAGTGAACTGCCTGACATTTTACAAAAGTCTACCGCCACAAAAGCATTTGGCCAACAAGTTTTTATAGAGATTCCGGTTGAAAACGCTTTTTTCAATGGCGAAAAAGTATTGATCAGATAAATTTATGCGCTCACTTATAGCTTATTTCTTACTTCTGCCTTCTGTGCTCAGTGCCCAGGTGTCAATGGATGATTTCTTAAGAGCAACCTTGGAGGCACCCGCTATTCAGGTATTTGACCAGCAAGATATTTATCTGGAGTCAAACCCCTACCGACTTTCTCTGCTTCGCGAATTGGAGTTTCGGACCGAGAGTAATCAAATAGATACCGAGCGCCAGGATTACGCTTTGCGATTGCAACCAGCGAACCCGTGGGAAGTAAAACGTAATAAAGAATACTTTCAAACCTACCAGGAAGTGTTGCAGCTCGACCGTCAACGTGAACTGAAAAAGCTCTTAAAAACCCATTACGAAGCTATCATTGATTGGGCCTATATTAAAGAACAAAAAAAGCTAAAGGAAGAAGAACAAGAGCTGGAGAGAACATTGATAAAAATTCTGGAAGCTCAACGTTTTTCTGATTTCTTTGATGCTGATGACTACACTCAACTGAAAATTGATCAGGTAGAAAAGATCGTAGCATTAGAAGAATTATATTTCGAGGAAGAGACTCAGCGCAGCAAAATCGAAGTACTTTATCCACCTGCGCAAAACCAAACGATTTCATGGTCTTTAAGTGAGTTGATTTCTATCGACGAAATCGAGCAAGTGATCGAGAACTACCATAGTGCTGCTGAATTTGGCGAAGTGGCCTATCGGCAAAAACAAGTGGAGCTTACCCAGTCAGAATGGGCATTAGAAAAAGCAGACATTAATATAGGTTTTCTGCAAGCACAGTACCAACAATTCCGAATCGAGCAAGATAGAAGTCCGTGGAGTATAGGGATGGGAGTGACCATACCTATTTCTAACCCCAATAAAGGTAACATGACCAAACGAAGGCTGGAAATGATAAAAACCGAGGGTAACCTCACCGAAGCAAAGCATGAACAGCAGACCGGATTAGCGCTAATGAAAAAGAAAGTAAAAACACTAACTACCCGCTATAACAACCTACAAAATCAATTGGACAGTTTAAACATAGACGCATTAGCATCTAATCTGCTGGAAATTAAAAGCAGTAATCCAATTACCGCGGTAAGATTAAAGAGTAGCTTAATCAAATCAAGAAGTATTGCGGCCTTTCTACAAAAAGAAATCTATCAGGCTTACATCGAGTATTTATGGTATGCAGAAATGTTGCAACCGCAGCCTCTGAAGAACCACCTTAGCCCAGATCTGAATTAGAACAGATCAGAAGGTATGATGATTGCTATCTGCACTTACCCGAACGATAACTGCTTCATTATCAGTTTACTACCCTGCCTCAGAAGATGATTTAGAAAATAACTTCAAAAAAGCCCGATCTGAGCGAAGGATTTTATTGGTTTCAGCATCTAAAGGACGAAAACCAATTACGAAAACAATGTACACATTACAACACACTTTGCTTAGCGCCTTTATGCTTATCGCTTCTTTCACGTCGCTCTTCGCTCAATCTCCCGGTGGTAGACGCCCTCCTGGTGGTGGCCCGGAAGAAATGATCAGCCGAGAAAAACAGGCCCTGTACGAACAAGTAACTGATTTAACCGACGATCAAAAAGCACTGCTCGATGGAATCTACGAAGAATTCGGAACCACCCTGCAAGAGACTTCGGAAGAGTTACGCCAAAGTAATGATCGAGAAGTACGAAGGGAAAAGATGGAGGCCTTGCGTGAAGAGAAAGACGAACTAGTTGCCGATGCACTCAATGAGGAGCAGTATGCTATTTATACCGAATTAACATCCAGAAGAAGAGACAGACGAGGTTCACGCTCCGAAGGCAATCAACCTGATTAGCATGAAGCTATCGGCAGTGCCCTTCGCCCTCGTATTGCTCATGTTGCTTACCTTTTCGGCGAATGCCCAGGATGAAGTACGGAGCGCAAGTGGCCAGGTTAGCGATGCTTCGGATAAAACCGGGGTAGTTGGTGCCACCGTAATGATGATCAACATTAAAGACTCTACCCGAACCCGGTACGCCGTTACCGGAAATGATGGAAGCTTTACGGTTGATAATCTTGAAAAAGCCTTTTATCGGCTGCAAGTCTCCAGTGTAGGGTACAAAACGCACCAAAGGATGCTTCGGATTACCCTCCCGGAGGTTGACCTGGGTACCCTTTCCTTAGAGCAAGATGTGAAAGTACTGGATGAAATTTCCATAGAAGGGGAAGTGGTGCCAATGGAGCAAATCGGCGACACAACCCAGTACAATGCCGATGCCTATAAAACCAACCCCGACGCTAGTGCTACCGACTTAGTTAGCAAAATGCCCGGAATTGTGGTAGATGGCGACGGGGTAAGCGCCAATGGCGAAAGCATAGAGCAAGTACTACTAGATGGAAAGCGATTCTTCGGGCAGGACCCTTTGCTATCCTTGAATACTATTCCTGCTGATATTGTCGATAAAATTCAGGTGTACGACGAAGAAAGCGACCAAGCCCAACTTACCGGGTTTGATGATGGCAATACCACGAAAACCATGAATGTAGTCACCAAAGAAGATCGGCGAAACGGGCAGTTCGGCAAAGCCTACGCGGGCTACGGCACCGAAAATCTGTACGAAGCGGGAGCTACAATTAACTCATTCAATAATGAGCAGCGAGTAACCATCTTGGGCATGACCAATAATATTAACCAGCAAAACTTTGGTAGCGAAGACTTAGCTCAATTAAGCGGAGGCCGAGGAGGCTTCAGACGAGGCGGAAATAACAATTTTATTACGGGAGTTCAGGATGGAATTACCAGAACTAACTCACTGGGAGTAAACTTTACGGATAACTGGGGGGATAAAACCACCTTTGAAGGAAGCTATTTCTTCAATCAGACCAACAATGGAACCAATCAACTACTCAGCCGGGAATCGTACCTAGCTGATGGTGAGCAAAACTATAACGAAAGCCAAACCTCTACTACCCAGAATCTGAATCATCGCTTAAACATGCGAATTGGCTACCAGATTAATGATAACAACAATATCTTACTAAGATCGGCCATTAGTTATCAGGACAACCAAAGTGATGAAAATACTATCGGTGAAGCGACCAACAATGCCGGAGAACTGCTGAGCCAGACCAATAATAATTATCGCAGTTTAAACCAAGCGTTTAGCATTAGCAATGATCTGATCTATCAGCATAAGTTTGAGAAGATTGGGCGAACTATTTCTATGGAAGTAAACTCTCGGGTAAGCCCGACTGACCGAGAAAGCTACCTTGAAGATTTAGCGCTAGACTCTCTTATCGAGTATCTCACCGATGAGAATCAGTATACGTTAGGGTCCTCGGTGGTGTACACCGAGCCTATTGGTGCTGCCGCTCAACTAGCTATGCGGTATGAGATAAGCCACACCTCCCGACAATCAGACCGGGATACCTACACCTTGCAGGAAGGTGATGAAGTTAAGTCGTTTAGCGAAGCCCTGTCTAATGATTTTCAGAGTGGGTACACTACGCACTCCCCATCTGTACGTTATTCGTTTCGTCAATATGGTAACCATTTTAATGCCGAGCTTGGCTACCAGCGAGCTACCCTAAACAATCGTCAGTTCTTGCCTACTGATGATCAGTCAACCCGAAGTTTTAATAGTCTACTACCGTCGATTACGAGCCGCTTTGAGCTATCAGATAATGCCGATATGTTTATTCGGTACTCTACATCCACTATTGAGCCCTCCGTCAGCCAACTGCAAGGAGTGTTAGATAATAGCAATCCGCTATTTCTCTCGGTAGGCAATCCCGAACTGGATCAAACCTACTCGCACTCGTTGAGAATGCGCTTTCATAAAAACAATGTAGATCGGAATACTTCCTTAGCCAACTTTACCAATGTAGAAACCAGCCTGAATTACATTACTACCAGCACCACCGTTATTGGTGAAGATTCTGTTTCGGCGGGAGGAATTATCTTTCAGGAAGGTGCCCAGCTAAGTACCCCAGTTAACCTCGATGGGTACTGGAATGTGCAGAATAATACCACCTACGGTGCTTTAATTTCACCACTCAAAAGTAATCTAAATGCTTCGGTTGGGTTAGGCTACCAAAGGCTACCCGGCATCATTAACGAGGCTCAGAATATCGCTAACACGTACTCAGCCAATATCCGAGTAGGATTAGCCAGTAACATCAGTGAGAAAATAGACTACAATGTGTATTATCAGATCAATGGCAGCCGGGTATTTAATTCGCTTCAGTCAAGCGCAGATAGCCGGTATTATACGCAAACGGTGGGTGCTAAGCTCAACCTGATCTTTGGAAAGGGATTTGTGTTTAGAAATGAAACGTATTTCCAACAATATACTGGCGCTAATAGTCAGTTCGATTCCAATTACACGCTCTGGAATATGGGTATCGCCAAGAAATTTCTTAAAGATGATCGCGGAGAGCTAGAACTATCAGTTTTTGATTTGTTGGGCCAGAATCAGAGTTTTGACCAAACAGTAACCGCCCAATATTTAGAAGAAACGCAAATCGAGGTACTACAGCGATACTTTATGCTCACCTTCACCTACCAGTTGCGGCGCTTTAAGAAAGGCGACAGCTAGAACTGTTAATACTGCATAATAGACGCTAGACTCTCTGAGTTAATGAGCGTTATAAAGATTTTCTTGAAACCGGGGGGGCTGATTTTTTGCCGTCTAAATAATAAACCAACTCAACGCACCCAAAACGTATGCTTATGCTATTCTGGAATAGCCAGTTACTACTTATTTCAGCCTAAACCCATAACCTGATAATGGCTCACAAAGAACCTCACATTAAATGTAATTATGAAGAAGCACATAATTAAACACCAAACAAATCTAATTTTTCCCTTACTCTTATTAGTTCTAGCTACTGTAGGCTGAGCTTGCAAAGATGATGACATCACAGATGACAATATAGCCAGCGATGATTGTACCGATGTTAGTACTTTTGCTATCAACCTCAATCCCGACGATTGTACGGTAGACATTGAAGCATCGCTTGGGGTGGCGAGTCAGTACGAAGTGCCATGGTATTATCTGAAGTACCTCTCGCCCTATTTGGCTAGCGGCTCCTGTTACCTTAAAGGGGGGTATCATGATCAAGTCCACCCCCTCTCGGTCGTGGGCGACCTTTGGTATCAAGCAGTAAGATATCTAAGGCTCGATTGATAAACTTCTCAAAATTGGGTAATTGCTCTTCAGTAAGCAGGGCTTTTATATCCTGAAAATGTTGATGAGTAACTTTTATTTTATCCCGCTCGAGTTGGGAAACTTCCTGCAAGATCGCGACAGTATCAACTGTGTCAGTGCTACCTATTAAGTTATAAAAATAAGGGCGGAGCAATGTTCGCTGCTCTCGGTCAATAGCCCGCATTTGCTGGCCGTGTTGTTGGGCTAACTGGGCCAAGTCGGTTTGCTGTTGTGTATCTAACTGAAGTATCTCAGCGATTTGCAATTGGAAGTTTTCGCCCCTTGGCCTACGGTCAGGGCTTGGATGGGGTTTTCCCAAAAAGAAAAACAATATTATTGAAATGTTTAACAGAACCAGAAGCCCAATAGCATATTGGTAGAACCTTAACTGCTTCATTCTTCGTATAGCGTATAGTTAGAAAGTAATGACTGTCCCACAATCACTTCCTCAGCAGGTGAGTTACTCTGTTTTAAGTAGTACTGTACCGTAAACCCATTCAGGATGAGCAAAACAACAGCGGCTGCCGCAGCAATTCTCAGACGGTACATTGGAATAATGCGTTCCTCAGAAAGTGAAAGTTGGTTTTCAATTTTTGAAAATAATTCTGGATTAGGCTGAGCCCGGGTACTACCCTGCATGCTACCCAACACGTCGTTTATCCACTTTTCTTGATCGTTTTTCATTACTGCATTTTTACATTAGACAGTCAATAATCGTTTTTCCTTCGCTCAGGATATATTTTTTCTAGTTTATTCCTCAAGTTTTTCTTGGCACGCTGTAGTAGTGATTCCACAGCTTTTAACGAAACCTGCATGATATCGGCCACTTCTTGCCGGGGCAAATCCTCTATAAAACTCAAAATGAAAGCTGTTTTCTGATGATTGGGTAAGGTATCAATCACTTTGAACAAAGCCTTGGCATCCTCCTTCCTTTCTAACAAAACACCAGGGTGTTCAAAGTCCGGCTTGTCAATGTTATGATCATTTATCCGCATAAAACCAAATCGCTTTCTTCTCCGAAGATAGTTAAGCGAAGTATTTATCGTGATACGATAGATCCAGGTACCTACGGCTGACTCACCTTTAAATTTTACCGCATTTCGGAATATCTGGGTAAATACATCTTGGGTGATTTCTTCGGCCTCCTGTACATCCTGCGTATAACTTAGTGCGGTATTGTATACTTGATCACTAAACAATTCGTATAATTCTTTAAAGGCTTGCCGATCCCCGTGGGCAATGGCTCGTATGATCGTGTGGTGCTCGCTCAATAGATACTCAATATACAAAGTTCCAAACATACAAATTGGTATGCTATTGCAGAAGATCCACTATTCCTAATTTTCCTACAACCCGACTTTCAAAAAACTGCTCAAGAGACACATGGAGCACTACCAATTGATTTTAGCCATACCAACATCAATAAAGAAAGCTATACTTCTTCATTTTTAGAACGAGAGCCAATTCGTATGTAGCCTTAAGAAGGTGGTAATGGATTCAAGATTAATCGACTTCCTCTTTTTATTCTACCTTTGCATGGTTGTATTATTGGCTAATTAGAATCCAATGTATTCAATTGAAGCCCACTACCCTTACAAGGGTAGTTCATCAGTAATTAGACTTTTTCTTAAACTCGTATATAGATAGTTGTAATCCTTTTGTTTTGAGGTGATTATATCCCTTATTTCTAAGAGATATTCATTATATGTTATGCCACGAAAAGAAAATTCATAATGGTATTCTTGCTTCGCTAACCTTTTTGCAGAAGCAAAGTCTTCTTTAGCTTTTTTTGAGGAATTGCCGTAAATTTCTAATCTCTGTTTACAAACTTTTACGGATTGTCGAAAACCCTTAAATTCAAAGTATCCGGCTTCATTCTCGTAGGCGTCGCCCCAAACAATTTTATTTCTTGTAGAATATTTACGTTTCTCTATAACAAAATCTTCAGGTTGAAATATCAAGCTCACAACCTCTTTATAGTACCAGTTCTTATTCTCGAAAACTTGATAATCTGCAAACGTTATTTGTGAATACGAGCTCATTTTATGCCTAATAAAGTCGTTCTATATCTGTAATCTTGTCCATAACTAATGAATAAATCAATAACCTACAATCAGACTTATCTTTGGTTAATCAGTCTTACAGCCGCGTTGGGCGGTTTTCTTTTTGGGTATGACTGGGTCGTGGTAGGGGGGGCTAAGCCTTACTACGAACCATTCTTTCAACTGGATACTCCGGCATTGCAAGGCTGGGGGACAAGTTCGGCGCTGGTAGGTTGTATGGTGGGAGCCTTAGCTTGCGTAGCTCTCAGCGATCGCTACGGTCGCAAGCGTTTACTGATCTTCGCCGGAGCACTATTTACCCTATCAGCTTTAGGCACAGCACTGGCTTCGGATTTCACCTGGTTCAACATTTACCGAATTATCGGTGGAGTGGCAATGGGTATCGCCTTGAATCTTTCGCCTATGTACATCGCCGAGGTTTCCCCACCAGAGAAGCGGGGTATGTTCGTAACCATTAACCAACTATTGGTAATGATTGGGGTGCTGATGGCTCAGATTGTGAACTGGCGTATTTCCTTGCTAGACACTGAACTGCCGGTAGATGCTACTGCCGAAATAATTGCTCAAAGTTGGAGTGGACAAGCTGGCTGGCGGTGGATGTTCGGAGTAGAGGCTATTCCGGCCTTTGCCTTTTTTGCATTAATGTTTCTAGTACCAGAAAGTGTACGCTGGCTGGTAAAAAATGGAAGGGCTGCCGAAGGTAAACAAGTACTACAAAAGATTGGAGGTGATGCCTACGCCCACAAACAGATTAGCGAAGTAAAACTAACCCTTTCTAAGGAAGATGTATCCCACGTGAATTTCAAAGAGTTACTCAACAGCCGGATTCTAAAGCTGGTTGGCTTGGGAGTATTTCTATCATTCTTGCAGCAATGGAGCGGACTGAATGTGATTATTTACTACGCCGCTGATATTTTCCAGGCGGCAGGCTACAATCTTCAACAAATGATGCTCAATATTGTGGTGATCGGTACGGTGATGGTATTGGCGGTAATCGTTACGATGTTAACCGTGGATAAGATAGGTCGGAAAACGCTGCTATTATTCGGAACATCCTCGATGGCAGTAGTCTACGCCCTGATCGGTTACTGCTTCTACGCTGATTATCAGGGGGAAGTGATTGTACTGTTGGTGCTGGCAAATGTATTATTTTACTCCATCACCCTGGCCCCGCTACTATGGGTGGTGCTATCCGAAATCTTTCCTAATCGTATTCGGGGCGCAGCTATGTCTATTGCAGCCTTTGCTCACTGGGTCGGTAATTTTACCCTAACCTTTAGTTTTCCAACTATCAAAGAAAATCTGGGTTGGGCCAATAACTTTTGGCTCTACGGACTCATTTGCGCCGTCGGGTTCATTGTTCTCTATTTGATCTTGCCCGAAACCAAAGGCAAAACTCTGGAAGAGATAGAACACGAACTCGTTGGCGATACTCCCGAACAAGCCGAGGTAGCAGCTCCCTAAGCCCTGCTACATTCTTTGATTATCTTTTGCTATCTTTCAAAGATAAGCAGCTAAAGAGCCGATCTTATTCAAGATTTATTAGAATAAACAAATTCGGTTAACAATAGTAAATTTTGCTATTAATTTTATACATTATGCTAGTATAATAGTCTCCCTCAAAGTGAATGCAAGCTAAGGCTTACCTAACCAATGCAGAATTAGTTGAAAAACTAAAGAAAGGCGATATAAGCGCTTTTGATACCATATTTTATCGCTTTAAGCCAAAGCTCTGTGCATTTGCCATGAAACTTACTCACAACCCTGAAGATGCTAAAGAAGTAGTACAGGAGGTCTTTCTGAAAGTTTGGGAAAGAAGAGAGCTTATTAAGCCCTATCAAAATTTAGATAGCTATCTGTTCACCATCGCTAAGAATTTAGTTTACAATAAAGCTCGCCGCCGAGTTTACTGGGTTGCGTACCAGGAATACATCAGTTCATCTGGTGCTCCAGCCGAAAGCTTTACCGAAAATACGGTGCAGTACAACGAGTTGATGGCGTTTCTGGAAGGAGCTTATCAACAACTGCCCCCCACCCGACAAAAGGTATTTATGTTAAGCCGGATTGACGGTTTAAGTCACCACGAAATAGCGGAGCAACTGAATACCAGCACTAGCAATGTAAAAAATCATATCCACAAAGCACTGCGCTTCCTGAAGGAGCAAATGCAGTTACACGAGATTATTCCTACAGTTATCCTCTCTCTCGTCTATCTTCTTTTCTAAGTATTAATTTAGTAGCTAAATGTAGCTGGATTTAAAATTATCCGCGTGTCTCATAGATAAATCCGAAATTTTTTCAGATACTTTTTCTTAGTGAAGTGGCCCTACTATTAAGTTAATTGTACTACTAACAAAGGCCCTTTTCTTATGAACAGCCAATTACTAGAGAGATTTTTTAGAGGAGAATGTACCTCAGAAGAGGTGGAACAGGTGCTAAACTGGTTCCGCGAACAAAACCTATCGCCTAGTAAAGAAGAAGAACTGTATGCCATCTGGAAAGAAACTGAGAACGAGAAGCGATCCTACCATTTAGAACAAAATGCTCAAGAAATACTAGGCTCTATCCATCAAAGGGTAGGAAAAAAATGTAGGGTAACAGTTAGCCACCAGCGGGGACGCTCAAGAATTTCTGATTCCTGGGCATATGCTTTAAAAGTTGCCGCTATTCTGATTATTCCTTTCTTTTTTTCCTGGCTCTACGTGAAATTCTATCAGCCGGGCACCGTTGTTCAACCACCCAAGATGATTACGGTAGAGACACCAGTAGGGGTGAAAGTCACCAAAATATTGCCTGATAGCTCGCGCGTGATACTTAACGCTAAGAGCTCAATTACATATATCGCTGGCTTTCAGGAGAATGCTCGGGAAGTAACGCTTACGGGGGAAGCATTTTTTGAGGTGGGTAAAGATTCATTGCGGCCTTTTACGGTGCATTCGGGAAATATCTCCACTACTGCTCTGGGAACGTCGTTTAATATCAACTATCGGCCTGATAAAGCAACTACGGAAGTGTCGTTGGCAACTGGAAAAGTAGAAATTGTAGATAATACGGCGGTTTTGACCAAGCTCGAGCCCGGAGAAAGATTACAATATGATAGAGGGCGATCCACCTTTCGTACTGATCACTATGATACCCTAGAAACCCTAGCTTGGAAGGATGGGATTCTGCATTTCAAAGAAGCAGATATAGAGGAGGTTATTCAGAAACTGGAAGACTGGTACGGAGTAGAAATTGCCTTAGAAGGAAAGGTTGAGAAGGCTAAGAATCAAGCTTGGACGTACACGGGGACGTACAAAAATCAAAATCTGGTGAATGTGCTTTCGGGTATAAGCTATGTGAAAGATTTTACTTACGAAATTCAGCAGAAAAAAATCACCTTGATGTTTCACTAACCCTTAGAGGCGTATGCGATAAAAAGTCATAATACATACAAAATGCCCTCAGGCAAAGCAAGATGGTGACGCATCGGTTGCTCTGCACAAGAGGGCGGTGTTTTAACTGATACAACAATCAAAACTTCGCAATTTATGAAAAATTACCTACTAAGCCTACTCATCATGACTGGTAAATATGCATGCTATGGGCTCATCATCCATATGATGACGCTATCTACCCTGCTAGCAACCGACGGAGTAGCCCAGTACCGCAGCGTGAAGGAGGTCCCTGTTACCTTACATATTGAAAACGCTTTGTTAGCAGAAGTACTACAAGAGATTGAAACGAAAACATCGTTTACGTTTACTTACGAAGAGAATGACCTGACCCAGCGGGGTGGCATTACAGTTCAGGCTAGTGATGAAAATCTGGACGAAGTGCTGCTAACTATCGGGAAAACTGCACGGGTTCATTTTAAGCAGATAAATGACAATATTCACGTCAAATCGGCTAAGCCGAGAGTCGCTGAAGAAACGGTGGAAATTGCTCCGCCTATCCAAGTTTCCGGCAAAGTCAGTTCAGCATCGGATGAAGGTGGGCTGCCCGGGGTAAATATTTTGGTAAAAGGAGGTAGCGTCGGAACAATCACTGACGCTAGTGGAAATTATAGCCTAAACGTCCCCGATGCTAATGATACGTTAGTATTCTCGTCCATCGGTTATCTCTCTCAAGAAATTCCTATTAACGGTCAAAGCACGATCAACGTAGAACTCTCCGAGGATATTCAGAGCCTAGGCGAGGTGGTAGTGATTGGCTATGGTACTCAAAAGAAGAGTAATGTCAGTGGTTCAATCGTATCGATTGGGTCAGAAGACATTGCGAAAGTACAGGCCCCTACCTTTGATGCTGCTTTACAAGGACGGGTACCAGGAGTATACGTTACTACCAATGGTGGTCAGCCGGGTGGAGGAGTATTTGTTCGTATCCGAGGAACTGGTTCTATTAACAATAGCAACCCACTGTATGTGATAGATGGGGTAGTAGTGGGAGCGGGAGATAATGAAAATTCTAATCCCTTGGCTACTATTAATCCTAATGATATAGAAACCATTGATATTCTGAAGGATGCGGCTTCTACCGCTATTTACGGAGCCCGAGCGGCCAACGGTGTGGTGTTAATCACTACCAAGCGCGGTAAGGCGGGCAAGCCTAGAGTATCATACAATGCTTATGCTGGTATTCAGGAGCCAGTAAGCCAGCTCCCTCGCCCACTTAATGCCCAGGAATTTGCTGAAAATATGAATACGGCTTTTGCGGCAGCCGGCGAAGAACCACCTTTTCCTAACCCTGCTTCTTTGGGAGAAGGGGTGAATTATCTAGACGAAGTTATTAGCAATGGCTTTATCACTGATCATCAATTGGCTGTTTCGGGTGGTACGGAATCTAACCAGTATTATGTCTCTCTAAACTATTTTGATAACCAAGGTATTATGCTGGAAACATTCCAAAAGCGTTTTTCCATTCGGGCTAATACTGATAACCAAATTACCAAGGCAATCAAAATAGGTAATAGCTTGATGTACAGCCGAGGCTCTCGTTTTGACAATGGAGCAGGTAACCGAACGTTTATTCACGGCACATTTACCAATCTGTACCAAGCCTTACCTACCCAACCGTTATTTGATGAGACTACTACTAGTGGGTACGGTGGCCCAACTGATACCCGATTAGAACGTCGGCGCAATGTAGTTTCTGAGACACTGCTGCCCACGCGCGATAATTCTACCGATCGGATATTGGGTAATGTTTATTTGGAGATAGCTCCTATTAAGGGGCTAACTTTCCGAACTGCATTTTCTGCCGATATACAAAATACCAACAACTATTTTTACTCACCTATCTGGGAAGAAGGGTTATTGAATTCAGGCGGACTTTCTACCATTAATCAAGTTCGTTTTAACTCTCTTTTCTGGTCTTGGGAAAATACCCTGACCTACGCCAATAGCATCGGGAAAAATAACTTTACCATTACAGCGGGTACCTCCGCTCTAGAGATTGAGTCTCAAGCCCTAAGGAGTTCGGCTCGCTACGAGACTGATGTGTTTACTGAAATTGTAAACGGCGCTACCGAGCTGATCACAACTAGTAATAGCGAGGAAGAGTCTCTGGCTTCACTATTCGGAAGGCTAACGTATGATTTCGACAACAGATACTTGCTAACTGCAGCAATAAGAAGAGATGGTTCTTCTAAGTTTGGCCCTAATAATAAGTTTGGGGTTTTTCCGTCTTTCACGGCTGGGTGGCGGATTTCCCAAGAACCTTTCTTTAGCAAAGGCCTGATCTCCGATCTAAAAGTGCGGGGTGGCTGGGGGCAGGTAGGTTCCGATGCCATTGGCAACTTCCGATATTTGGCTGCGCTTAGTACTGACTTTGGCTATGGCTTTGGTAATCAAAACGGAAGATCTTCTCTAGGCGCTGCCTTGCTAGATTTAGCGAATCCGGATGTGAAGTGGGAAACAGTAACCGAATATAACTTCGGAATTGATGCTGGACTGCTAGATGGAAGACTAACTTTCAGTGCCGAATACTATAATCGTTCGCGCACCGATATGCTGCTAGAATTACCCTTGGCAGGTGTATCTGGTTTACAAGAGACGGTGGATAATGTAGGAGAAGTTGTAAATAAAGGGTTTGAATTCGGTGCGGGCTTTAGACAAGCTGTTGGCAAATTTCGCTACGACTTTAATGCTAATTTGTCTACCATCAATAGTAGGGTAGTTGATTTAGGCGGTTTGGACGAAATTGTAGCATTTACCTATTCTGGTTCTGGAGCTACCGTAGTTATTCGCCCCGATCAACCATTAGGAATATTTTTGGCTCGTCGGACGGAAGGGTTGTTTCAATCTCAGGAAGAGGTTGACGCGGCAAATGCTATTGACGGAAACGCTGACTCACCTTACCAGAATACTGGAACTGGGCCGGGAGATTTCCGGTGGAGCGATTTAAACGACGATGGCAGGGTTGATAACGACGATAAAGAGGTGGTAGGTAACCCCGTTCCGAAATTTACCTACGGTTTTGGTGGTAATATTGGCTACGGGAATTTTGACCTCAACTTTCAGTTTTTCGGAGTTCAAGGCAATGATATATTCAACATTGCCCGTTCTCAACTGGAGGCTTCTGGCCGCGCCTACAACAAGAGTAGTACCGTACTCAATGCCTGGAGTGGTCCTGGTACCAGCAACACCATTCCTCGCCCTCATTTGCAAGATCCTAATCAAAATATCATCCTGGGCGACCACCTGATTGAAGATGGTTCTTACCTACGACTAAGAACCTTACAACTCGGGTACAATATGCCGCAAAACATACTGGAATCCATAGGCTTATCTTCTGCTCGCTTCTACGTCTCGGGGCAAAATATTTTTGTGCTGACCAAGTTCACCGGTATTGACCCGGAGGTTGGGTTTGATGAAAACAATAGCGCAGTAGCCGGTATCTACCAAGACTTATATCCTCAAGTTCGTACTTGGTCAATAGGGCTTAACGTAGGGTTTTAATTATTAAAGATTTATCACCATGCATAAGAAATCAATTCTAATAATTTGTTTGTTAGGTTCAACCACCCTTCTCTTTAATTCCTGTGGGGAAGACTTTGTAACCAAAGAGTTTCAGAATGGAGTAGTAGACGAAAACTTCTTTCAGAATGCCTCCGATGCTGAGCAAGCTCTTACGGCAATATACGATATTGTCGGTCAAAAAGGACTATATCGAGAGGCAGTGATGGTAGTGGGAGATGCTACCAGCGATGATATCAATGAGCTTACCGGGGATAGTGGGGATTATGGAACTTTCTTCCGGGCAGCTAGTGATTATCGCTGGGAGCCTAGTAATCCGTTCTCCTCCGCTCGGTGGTACGACGGCTATAAGGGTATATTCCGGGCAAATATACTGCTAGAAAAACTACCGGATATAGAGATGGATGAGAGCCTGAAAACACGGATGACTGGAGAAGCTAAGTACCTGCGGGCTTTATACTATTTCAACTTAGTAATCACGTTCGGAGACGTGCCTTTTACTACGGAGGTACTTACTCGCGATGAGTATAGCGAACTGGCTCGTACCGATCAGTCAATAATTTATGCCCAAATAGAACAAGATCTGACCGATGCTGCTACCATATTACCCGTAGAAGCTAGCGACCCGGTAGGTAGGGCTACTAAAGGAGCTGCTACCGGACTACTAAGCCGAATCTACTTGTATCAATCTAAGTGGCAAGAAGCATCTACTGCAGCTAAAAGTGTTATAGATCAAGGTACCTATGAACTAGTGGGTTCAGGTGAATTTATAAATATGTTCAATGGTAATTTAGAGAATAGCGTAGAATCCCTATTTGAGTTTCAAGCAGTTTCTGAGGCACCTAATTTCTGGAGTGGTAATACTGAAAATTTGTATTCTATTCATTGGAGTCCGGTAATTGGTTGGGCTAACTGGTTTTCCCCCAGTCCGGGTTCCTACCAACAATTTGAAGAGGGTGATATCCGGCGCAAAGCCAGTGTACTGTTGGTAGATGCTGACCCACCTGACTTTATTGATGTGAATGGGGACGGGGTGCAGGAACAGTTTCCTTCTGGTAATATGAATTCTAGCTACTTCAACGGAGCTAACACGCGTAAATGGCTCCCAGAAGGTAAGGATATGACTCAACCTAATAGTTTCGATGTCAACTATACCATTCTACGCTATGCGGAGGTGCTACTTAACTACGCTGAAGCTCAAAATGAGCTAGGTAACACAGCCGAAGCTTTGAATGCAGTAAATATGATTCGAGAAAGGGCTCAAGCTCCTCCATTCACGACTACTGCTCAGGGCGAATTACGGGAGCTTATTCGCGCCGAAAGGCGAAGGGAGCTGTTGTTTGAAGGTCATCGTTTCTTCGATCTGCAACGGTGGGGCATTGCGGAGGAGGTGCTAGGGCCACTGGGCTACGTAGAGGGGCGCCACAACTACTGGCCAGTTCCCAATGCTGAGTTGGATCTGATGCCTAATCTAACCCAGTATCCTCAATAATTATGAATTGTACATGCTGAAACCTAGAAATAAAGCTTAGTTTTCGAACTAGGCTTTATTCGTTTATGAACCTCTTGAGATCAAAAAATCAGGCCATTTCATGCCTATCAATATAAAAATATATGCGCTTTCGTTCTTTCTTAGTTGGTTAGTTTCTTGCCAGCAAGAGTCCCCATTGTTAGTAGAACAAGAATATGCATTTAGACTAGTTCCGGTTGAGCATTCGGGAGTAGATTTTATTAACCAACTCCAAGAAAACGAGCAGCAAAATATTATCCGTTATCCCTACTTCTATAACGGCGGCGGAGTAGCCATTGGCGATCTAAATCAGGACGGATTACCCGATCTCTACTTCACAGGGAATCAGAAAGGCGACCGACTGTATTTTAATCAAGGAGAGCTAAAGTTTAAGGATGTTACGATCAAAGCGGGTATCCTGAAAAGCAATCTTTGGACGACGGGAGTCAGCTTTGTGGATATCAATAACGATGGCTGGTTAGATATTTACGTTTGTCGCTCCGGCATGGGTACCTACCGAAATAATTTACTATATATCAACCAGCAAAATGGTAAGTTTACTGAAAAGGGGAAAGCCTACGGCTTAAATGACAATGGCTATTCGGTGCAGTCTTATTTCTTCGATTATGATCGGGATGGTGATCTAGACATGTACCTAGTCAATCATTCTAACCATTTCTTTGCCAGTCAAGATTCATTGTTTGCATTGAAGAATCAACCCGTGCCGGAAGAATCAGATAAACTGTATCGCAATGAGGGGAACGAAACTTTTACCGATGTTAGTCAGGAGGCCGGCATCAACCATTTTGGTTTTGGCTTGAGTGCAGCTATTGCTGACCTAAACGGTGATAACTATCCCGATATCTACGTAGCGAATGACTTTTTTGAGCCTGACTTTCTGTATCTTAACAACGGAGACGGAACCTTTACTGATGAATTAGCTGAAAGTATTGGTCACACTTCTTTCTCCAGCATGGGTACCGATGTTGCTGATTTCAATAATGATGGTTTGCCCGACGTCATGGTGTGCGATATGCAGGCTTCGGATAACTATCGTAAGAAAGCCAACATGGCCAGTATGGACGTTGATCGCTTTGCTCGTATAGTAGAGGAAGGATACCATTACCAGTACATGCAGAATACACTACAACTGAATGCTGGAGGTGGTCATTTTAGCGAAGTGGCAGAACTAGCTGGAGTAGCTGAAACCGACTGGAGCTGGGGGCCTTTGTTCTTGGATATGGATAATGATGGTTGGAAAGACCTATTTGTTAGTAATGGAATACGCCGAGATATTCAGTACAAGGACATTCTACTGGATTTGCAGAAAAAGGGTATTGACCCCAGGCAGGCTAGCGTGATGAATATTATTGAGAACTTCCCAGTTCAGAAACTGAAGAACTATAGCTTTCGGAATAGCCGGGATTTAACGTTCTCTAACCAAACCGACACTTGGGGAATTGACATAATGGGTTTCACTACCGGTGCCGCCTACGGCGATTTAGATCAGGATGGTGATATCGATATAGTATTAAACAACATTGACGATCTGGCTTCTATCTACGAGAATTCATCATCCACTGGTACCAACTTTATTCAAATTACTCTAAAAGGTACTAATGACAATCTAGCTGGGATTGGATCAAAGGTTAAAGTTACCACTGAAGAATCAGAGCAATATCAATATCTTCAGCCTAGCCGAGGCTTTCAATCCTCAGTAGAACCTATCCTTCATTTCGGATTAGATAGTGCGAAGAGTGTTGATAAAATAGAAGTATATTGGCCTAATGGAAGTTACTCTTTACTTCAGGACGTTCTGGCTAATCAACGGATAGAAATTAGTCAGCAAGATGCTCAGGTGGCGCCCCAAGAGGTTTCATCTAATGAAACACTTTTTGCCGAAATGACTCAAGAAACAGGAATTAATTATGAGCATATCGAAAATCAATTTGATGATTTCGCTCGGGAGATTTTACTGCCTCACCGCTACTCTCAGTTAGGTCCTTGTTTGGTGGCGGGAGATATAAATAACGATGGGCTGGATGATTTTTATGTGGGTGGTGCCCAAGGCCAAGCTGGCCAACTCTATGTACAGGAAAACTCTGGCGATTTTACTCCCGCTTCCACTGCAGCTTGGAAGCAAGATCAGCAGTACGAAGACATTGGTGGATTGTTTTTTGACAGTGACAGCGACGGCGATCAGGATCTTTATGTAGTAAGTGGAGGAAATGAAGCGGAAGAAGGTTCGCCGTTGTACCAGGATCGTTTGTATACCAATAATGGGAAGGGGCAGTTTACTCACCAACCAAAAGCACTGCCTTCACTAACGGTCAGTGGCTCCGTAGCCCGTGCTGGAGATTTTGACCGCGATGGTGATCTGGATTTATTCATAGGTGGAAGGATTCAACCAGGTCAATATCCACTGCCGGTTAGTTCCGCTCTGTTACGTAACGAAGGTGGGGTCTTTACCGACGTTACCTCCGAGTTAGCACCTCAACTTGACGAAATAGGAATGGTCACTGACGCTCAGTGGACAGATTATGATAGTGATGAGGATCTTGATCTGATACTAGTAGGGGAGTGGATGCCTATTACGCTACTTGAAAATCAGGACGGTAAATTTTCTAAGGCCTCAGTTACTGACTTCGAGCGAACTCACGGCTGGTGGTACAGTCTCACCCAGGCTGATATGGACAATGACGGGGATACAGATTACGTAGTCGGCAACCTCGGGTTGAATTACAAGTATCAGGCTACGGAATCAGAACCATTTCAGGTTTACGCTCATGACTTTGACAGTAATCAAACTTTGGATATTGTGCTGGGGTATTTTGACCAAGGAGAATTATTTCCGGTACGAGGTAAACAATGTTCTTCCCAGCAAATGCCTTTTCTGAAAGAGAAATTTCCTACCTACGCGGGCTTTGCGGCATCTACTTTGACTGAAATTTACGATGAACAAGCCCTTTCTGAGGCGCAACATTATCAGGCGTATACTTTTGCCAGTACCTATATCGAAAATCTAGGTCAAGGCAATTTCACGTTACATCAGTTACCCCAATTTGCTCAGTTATCATCCGTAAATGCTTTAGTAATTGAAGATGTAAATCAGGATGGAAATCTGGATATAGTGTTGGCCGGAAATATGTACGGTAGTGAGGTGGAAACCGCGCGAAACGATGCTAGTTTAGGGTTAGTTTTATTAGGAAATGGTGAAGGAAACTTTACCCCACTCTCACTAGCAGAAAGTGGTCTGCTCGCTCCAGGAGATGTAAAGAGTATGATGAAACTGAACCAAGCAGACGGTGGTACGCTAGTTTTGGTAGGAAATAACGACGATTCTCTTCAGGTATTTGCTTTACAGGATTAAGTGAGAAGAATTGTTAAGAAATCAATCATGAAAATATTAATGAATAACCTATTCTATTTTCTGATTATCACACTTCTGTTCTTTTCCTGTCAGAAAAAAGAAAATGTTTTTGAACTAATATCCGCTGAGCACTCGGGGGTCACGTTTTCTAACACTATTTTTGAATCAGATTCTATTCACTACTTCAATTTTCCCTACATCTATACCGGAGCCGGGGTGGGTGTAGCCGATTTCAATAACGATGGCTTACCCGATATTTTCTTTGCCGGAAATATGGTTTCGTCTCGGCTGTACATCAATCAGGGAGATCTCCGTTTCGATGACATGAGTCGCAACGCGGGTATTGAAACAGACTGTTGGGCGACCGGAGTATCTATTGCTGATGTAAATCAGGACGGGTGGATGGATATTTACCTTAGTGTGGGAGGATTTGTAGAAGCTGATGAACGGAAAAACCTACTATTCATCAATAACCAAGACCTGACGTTTACTGAGTCCGCTGAACAGTACGGTTTGGCTGATGATGGATATTCTACCCAAGCCGCTTTTTTTGATTATGACCGCGATGGCGACCTAGATGTATACGTGATGGAGCACGCCAACGAAGCCTATACTGCCGTCAGCAAATTATACACCTACAAGAACGGGCGAGGTCCCAGTACCGATAGGCTGTACGAAAATGTAGCAACCGCCGATTCACCCCATCCTTACTACCGAGATGTTTCTGATTCAGTTGGAATACTGATTGAAGGCTATGGTTTGGGACTAGCTATCTCGGATATCAATCAGGATGGATGGCCTGATGTATACGTAGCCAACGATTTCATCGCTAGCGACTTACTGTATATCAACAATCCACAAGGGCCTTTTGAGAGCCGCTTGGATGAGTACGTACAGCATATTTCCCGCAACGGTATGGGAGTGGATGTAGCCGATATTAACAACGATGCACTACCGGATATTTTGGTTTTGGATATGTTGCCGCCTAGTGCGATTAGGCAGAAAACCATGACTGCCAGCATGAATTACGATCACTTTCGGTATACGCTTAAACAAGATTTCTCCCCCCAATTTATTCGTAATACTCTGCAAATCAACCGAGGAGTAGCCCCCGATGGTAATTACCGCTTTAGCGAACTAGGCCGCTTAGCCGGACTACACGAAACCGACTGGAGTTGGTCTCCTCTGATCGTTGACTTTGATAATGATGGGCTAAAGGATGTTTATATCACGAACGGATTTAGAAGAGATGTTACTGACCATGATTTTCAGGAATACACTGAACAAACGAATGCCTATGTCCGCGGGTCGGGAAAATTATCTATCCCCGAAGTTGTCGCAAGACTTCTTCAGTTAGATAGTGTTTGCTTGTCCAATTTCATGTTGCAAAACCGGGATAGCCTACGATTCGTGGACAAAACCCAAGACTGGGGAATGGATCACCCTTCTATGTCGAACGGCAGTGCTTACGCCGATTTTGACCAGGATGGAGATTTAGATTTGGTAGTTAATAATATCAACGCTCCCGCTTTTCTATACGAGAACAAAGGTCAATCCGAGAACGATTATCATTACTTACGAGTAAAATTGGTAGGCAATACTCCGAACCGCAATGCGCTAGGTGCCAAAGTTACTGCTACTCTGAAGGATGGCAAGAAACTCTACTACGAGAATTATCCCGTTCGGGGATATATGTCAACTTCAGAATCAATTATTCACTTGGGCCTGGGAGAGGCTACCCAGTTGGATACCTTGGAGATCATCTGGCCTGATGGCAAGCAACAGCGGCATACGAGCCTAGCAGTAGATACTACTTATCAATTTAGCTACGGTGATAATGATTTTTTGCCAGCAAAAGATCAAACAATCTTTCCACCCAGTAATCATCTGTTTGAAGAAGTTTCTGCTGAGCTAATCAACGGCTATCAACATAAGGAAAACGTATCGGAAGACTTTAGATACGAACCATTACTACTGCACCAGTTTGATAATTACGGCCCAGGCTTGGCGGTAGGAGATATGAACTCCGATGGTAGAACGGATTTCTTCGTAGGAGGCGCAAGATACCATAACGGTACACTATTTTTTCAAACCGAAAACCAAACGTTCACTAGTGAGGAGTTGACTGACACTGAGTTACACGAAGATATGGGTTCGCTGCTCTTTGATGCTGACCAGGATGGCGATCTTGATTTGTACGTAGTGAGCGGAGGAAGTTCGGTAAAATTCTTTAACAAGGGGCACTACCAAGATCGTCTGTATACCAACGATGGTCAGGGTAATTTTACCCTAAACGAAGAGGCTTTACCAGCTATTAACACCAGTGGTTCTTGCGTAGTGGCTGCCGATTTTGATAAGGACAATGATCTGGATCTTTTTGTCGGGAGTAGAGTGGTTCCTGGAAAGTTCCCTACGATACCCAGAAGTTATCTACTTATAAACCAAGATGGGAAATTCTACGATAAAACCGAAGAACTAGCCACGGGACTGAGCAAAGTAGGTATGGTCTGTTCCGCCTTGTGGACGGATTACGATAATGATCAGGACGTAGACCTAATGGTAGCAGGAGAGTGGATGCCTATTACTATATTTGAAAATACAGAAGGTAAACTCAGTAAACCCGAGGGAAATACTGGGCTAGAACCCTACTGGGGCTGGTGGAACAGCTTAGCGGGAGGAGATGTAGATAACGACGGAGACATTGACTACATAGCGGGTAATCTGGGAAGGAATACTGCTTTTAAGGTTCAGCCGGATCAGCCTCTTCGTATGTATGCCAAAGACTTTGACAATAACTCCAGTGTAGATGCTATCACTACTCGTTATATTAATAATCAGGAAACACCGATTGCATCTCGTGGAACCCTCATCGATCAGCTTTCGGTAATTAACCGGATGTTTCCCACCTATAATCAGTTCGCTACGGCGGATATTCATCAGATACTAGATGCTTTTGATACTACCAATATGCAGATGCTGGAGGCTACCTTTCTACAGTCAGCCTATATTGAAAATAAAGGTAATGGTCAGTTTGCGATTAACCCGCTTCCACTAGAGGCACAAGTAGCCCCACTATTTGGCCTGGAAATTAGGGATTACAATGCTGATGGCAATCTAGACATACTTGGTATTGGCAATGACTACCAGACTGAAGTTATCTCCGGTTGGTACGATGCTCATCAGGGAATTTACCTACGAGGAAACGGGCAAGGAGAGTTCAAAGCAGTGCCTTCTGGAACAAGCGGTTTTTTTGTAGGCGGAGATGCTCGGGCACTAGGAAGCTTACCTACTCTAACCCATTTCTTCACTATCGCAACAGTCAACGACGATGGCCTGAAGATCTTCCACTCAGAACCACCTGACTTGCCTTCTTTAACATTGCAGTCAAATGAAGTATGGATAGAAATTCAGTACAAAGATGGCTCAAAAAGTAGGTTTGAAAGATATATGGGGCAAGGCTATCTCTCTCAGTCATCTTCTCCTTTGCTGATTCATGAAAATATGCAGTCAGCTACGATTACTGATTGGTCGGGTCGTTCACGGAGCGTTACTTTCCAATAGTTGAGAGAATCCAATATAGATAAAGATTTCTAGGATAATACGGCTTAATCACCAATATACCAGGCTACTAATGGGAAATATGGCTAGTAATTGTAAATTAGATGCTAGTAGCTCTAAGAGAACGACAACCTACAATGGAAACAAATGCACTCTCCTGGATTCTTGAATTTTTCGGACGATTACACCCACTGCTGGTACACTTCCCGGTAAGTTTGTTAGTAGTTGGCCTGTTTCTGGAGCTACTGACTCTCAACGGAAAACGACTCGGACTGCGGGAGGGTATTCAGTGGATAATCTACTTGGGGACAGCCAGTGCAGTAGCTTCGGCTATTTTGGGGTTTATACTGTATCAGGTGGATGATTATCAGGGTCAGTTAGTAGAAAGTCACCTGATTCTGGGTGTCGCTACGGCGGGTCTCAGTGTACTTACTGCCTGGCAATTGTACCGGCTTCAGCAGAACGGTTATCAGCAGTTTATCTATTATCGGAGCTTCTTATTTTTGACGGTTGTAGTTCTCACCGTAGCTGGACATATGGGAGCGAGCCTTACTCACGGAGAAGATTTTCTGAGCAGCACGTTTCCCTGGAATAATGAAGGATATGAAGAAGGACAGGCGGCGGAACTGCTGACCGAATTCACCTCAGTATCGGATGAAAATAAATTGAGTGAGAGTCAACTAATTCGGCTTAATCTGGAAGTTCGGGCTATTTTTGCCCATAACTGTTACCAGTGCCACAGCGAACTCAAACAGAAAGGAGAATTGGTACTGGAGACCGAGGAAGGAGTGATGCGGGGAGGCGAGTCTGGCAAGGTTCTGGTGAAAGGTGATGCCCAGCATAGCGAAATTATTCGTCGGGTGAAATTGCCTCGGGATGATGAAGAGTCTATGCCCGGCAAGGGAAAAGCCCTATCTAAAGAAGAAATCGCGTTAATCAGTCTGTGGATTGATCAAGGAGCTTACTGGGCCGATGAATCGCTGAAGGTTTTTCCGGAAGCTGAACTAGCCTTGACTCAGCCAGAACTTCCGGATGGTACCAATCATGTAGCACATCCGGTAGATCGCCTAACCACGGTGTATTTCGAGGAAAACGATATAGAAGTTGCCGAGATAGTGGACGATAGAACCTTTATTCGCCGGGCGTATCTGGATGCTATTGGTCTGTTGCCTAGTCCGAAAGAGGTGGCAGTTTTTGAAAAAGACTCATCGCCCGATAAACGAAGCCAATTGGTAAAAGAATTACTAAGCGACAATAAAAACTATACCCAACACTGGCTGAGTTTCTGGAACGATTTATTGAGAAACGATTATTCGGGAACCGGATTTATCACGGGTGGACGCAAGCAAATCACCAATTGGCTTTACCAATCTTTGCTTGCGAATAAACCCTACGATGAGATGGTGAAAGAGTTGACTAACCCATCCGAAGAGTCCGAAGGTTTCATTAAGGGCATTCAGTGGCGAGGAGTGGTCAATGCCAGCCAACGTACTGAAATGCAGGCGGCTCAGAATATCTCTCAGTCACTGATGGGGATAAACTTGAAATGTGCTTCCTGTCACAATAGCTTTGTTAGTAATGTTACTTTGAGTCAGGCATACGGATTTGCCAATATATTTGCTGACTCTACGCTGGAAATATATCGCTGCGATAAGCCTACCGGAAAAATGTCCGAGGTGGCATTCCTGTATCCTGAACTAGGTGAAATAGAAGCCAAAACAGTTAAGGAAAAGCTAAAAACCCTCTCGGAAGTGATGGTACAACCCGAGAACGGACGCTTGTATCGCACCATCACCAATCGTCTCTGGGATCGGCTGATGGGACGGGGAATCATTGTTCCGTTAGACGAAATGGATAACCCGCCCTGGAGTGCCGAATTACTAGATTGGCTGGCGGCCGATTTTATCAATAGTGGCTACGATCTGAAACATCTGCTCGAGAGAATTATGACATCAAAGGCTTATCAACTTCCTTCGGTTAGGTACGATGAAATCGCCTCGCTGATGTCAGAAAAATATGTGTTTACTGGCCCAGCTCGCCGCCGACTAAGTGCCGAACAGTTTGCTGATGCCCTGAGCCAGGTGGTTACCCCGATCTACTATTCGGCAGCTTACGACCCTGAACCGAATAAGCTGGAGGCATCCTGGATTTGGACTAGGGAGGTTGAGGTAGAACGGGATGTTTTGCCTAAACCTGGCAAGCGTTACTTTCGCTACGAATTCAACCTGCCATCTAATAAAAAACTTAAAGCGGCCGAAGCACTAATTACCGCTGATCACTCTTTCAAGTTGTATGTAAATAATCAACTAGCGGCCGAAGGTAGCGATTGGCGAAAAGTAGAGCAGGTAAACCTCCACGAACAGTTACATGCTGGGGAGAATATCTTAGCAGTGGAAGGAGAGAATGAAGGTAAAGTAGCTAACCCTGCCGGACTTTTGTTCGCCTTGCGACTGACTTACCAAGATGGCACGCAGAATTTTGTATTTTCTGATGGTGACTGGAAAACAACCAATGCTCAGCCTCAAGGGGAATGGACGGCTCTTGATTTTGATGATATAACCTGGGAATCTGCGAAAAAGTACAACGCTAAATACTGGGGAAAGCTCATCGGTTTTGACTTTGATAGAGAAGGCGAACAAAAGTTTGCCCGAGCTTCTATGGTTGCATTAGATCCTTTCCAGAAAGCTCTCGGTCGTCCTACGCGGGAAAATGTGGCTACCTCACGGGATGATCAAGCTACTTTGCTACAGGCACTAGAATTGACGAATGGTGAGTTTTTTAATAATATCATGCAAGAAGGAGCAGAAAACATGCTAGCTAATTATGGCGATGATAGTGAAAAACTAGTCAGCCAACTCTATCTAAAATCTTTCGGACGAATGCCTACGACTCAGGAGCAAGGATTAATGACTGAGGTGATAGGGTCTAACCCCGGAGTAGAAGAAGTGCAGGATTTACTTTGGGCAGTTGTGCTACTCCCCGAATTCCAATTTATTAACTAAAGGGCGCGGCGCGTGGAGCGGGGAGTTTGGAGAATGTACACCCTGCGTCAAGCACCCTGCCCCCCGCTTATTATCCCTTTTCAATTAATAAACTATGGATATTAACCACGAATTTGCCCGGAGAGACTTTCTAAAGAAAATGGGTGCTGCCACGCTGGCTTCTATATCGGTAGGTTTGCCGACCAGTAGCTTCCTTAGTTCGTGCAGTTCGGAGGACAGAATGCCCTCTTCCATAGATACGGTTATTCTACTATGGATGGCCGGGGGGATGGCGCATACTGAAACCTTTGATCCCAAAGCCTATGCTCCCTACGAAACAGGGCTGGATAGCAAGCGAGTACTAAGCACCTTTCCGAAGGTGCCTACAGCAGTGGATGATTTGTTTTTCTCAGAAGGGCTGGAGTCTATTGGAAGTGTGATGGATAAAGGAGCGATCATTCGCTCCTATCGGGCGGCTGATCTTGGGCATATCCTCCATACCCGACATCAGTACCATTGGCATACCTGCTACGAACCACCGCAGTCAGTGCAACCGCCCCACATCGGTGCTTGGATTGCGAAGGAGTTAGGCCCGGTCAATCCGGTAATTCCGCCATTCATTAGTATGGGGCAACGGTTTACCGTAGGGGAAGGTGAGGAGTTGAAAGCGTTTCATTCTGCTGGATTTATGGGAGCCGAATTCGGACCATTTTTGATACCTGACCCCTCCAGTGGACTAGATAGTGTGAAACCACCGCAGGGAATGTCCGTCAAGCGATTTGAGGCTCGCAATAAATTGTACCAAGAGTTGGTAGAGCGTAGCCCGTTGGGTGAACAGGGTAGCGGGTATCAGAAAGAATCATTGATGCGATCGATGGAGCAAGCTTATCGGCTGCTGAATTCCCCGGAAGCCAAGGCGTTTGATCTCAGTCAGGAGTCTAAAGAAGTGTTTGATATTTACAATACAGGGCGATTTGGCCAGGGCTGCTTGTTAGCCCGGCGACTCGCTCGGGAAGGTGCTCGGTTTATTAGTGTTTCAACTGAGTACGAGCCTTTCATAGGTTGGGACACTCACGAAAACGGGCACACGCGATTGGTAAAAATGAAAGAAATGATTGATCGACCTATTGCCCAGCTTATCCGTGACTTGGATGAGAGCGGTCATTTAGACCGAACATTAGTGATACTTGCCAGTGAATTTAGTCGGGATGCTATTCTGGAAGGCCGACCTGGTGAGAAAGTAAAAGATCAGGTGCAGCAACCTGATCAGATCAATGATATGAAATACTACGGGATGCATCGGCATTTCACTGATGGTTGCTCAATTTTGATGTGGGGCGGTGGAATTAAGAAAGGATTAGTGTATGGCAAGACCGCCGATGAACGTCCCTGTGCATCTACTGAAAAAACGGTAGTGATCGATCAGGTTCATCAAACCATTTACCATATGCTGGGCATCCCCCCCGAAACACAATATACAATTGAAGGTCGCCCGTTTTACACCACCCCTGATGGTCATGGAGAAGCAATATTGGATTTATTGGCTTGATTGAATGACGATGTTCTAGCCGAAGTCAGAAGATGAGAGGTTAGAAATCAAATCCAACTTCTATCTTTGGTCTGCCCTCTTCTAATTTCCAACTTCTTCAAACCAAGGCTAGGGAAAGAAATGAATACACTAGTCGAGTAGGGATTTTCTTTCGCTGTTCGGATGGGAGAGCTTTTCGTAAATCTTCTAGTGCGCGGTAGATTAGCTGCCTAGCGTATTTGGCATCCTGTAAATCCATCACATTGCTTATTTCTGAGTAGGATAGGTTTTCGTAAAACTTCAAAATAATGGCTTCTTTCTTTCGATTTGACAAGCTTTGAACAGCCTTTTTCATCGTTTTGACCAGCGACTTTGAAAATGCGCTTTCATCAAGAGGGTTATAAAACTCTCGAATAGGATCGGTGGGTAGTAGGGGGTGAAAATTGTAGATAACTTCGGTAGGGTAAAAATTTGGTGCAGCAAAAATCTTTCTTCGCATGATCTTCAGGAAGTACTGCTTGGTAGAGTGTATTACGGGCATTCTATCCCTTTTTTGCCAAATTTCTATGAAGATGGTTTGTATGCAGTCTTTCACGAGATCGTCTCTTTGACAGAGGCGATAGCCGTAGTTGTACAGAATAGGAAATAAAGATTGGTAGATTGTTTCTAACGCTTTTTTATCACCTTTTCGGAAATCAGACCAAAGTAGCTCGTAGTTAGTATTAGTAGTAGATATCACATCCATAACAGTACTCCGTTAGATGACTGAAGTACAACCGAGAATACTGTTGGCACTAATTTCGCAAATCAGCTTGCCTGGGTTAAACGGTTGTTGGTCAATTGAGTATCGCAGTGATAAAGGGGCAATTTCTAACTTAACAAGTATAGAATTCATCGCTTTACTTTTGCTAGCTTATAATTGTTAACTTTTTCTGATAATGCATCCTGTACTATGCTGAAATCCGGAAGTATTTGAGAAAATAGACGAAAATTTCTGCTGAAAAAGAAGATTTGAAATTATTTACTATTAAAGTGATTTAAACTTTTTAGAGAATATTTATGCTAAAGCTTTGATTTTCAATTCATTAAAACGAATAATTTGCTCAGCTTTTGATACAATTTATGCTATACTTTGTATCACTTAAACTTACTGAGTATGAAGCTATTCCTATGAATCTAATACCAAAAGTTTAAATCACTTCATTGAAAAGGTGGGGAGTACTACAGAAGAAATGGAAGATATTTATCATAAAAAAATACTGTGCTTGCAAAAGAAGGGCGGTTTGAAGAACTGAACTAAAAAAACCTCCCTGAAATATATCGGATATATCCCAGAGAGGCTTGAAATTTAACGATAAAAAATTCTAGAAGTGAGGAGATAAGTCAGCTTCAGCAGCGGGTAAGGCATATTTTAGACTGATGTTAGTGAATGCATTGCTACGCGGCTCGGCTCCTTCTTCCTCAAATGGATAGTAATAATCTTGAGGATTATTAATTACCCGTTGGCCGTGAGCGGTAATCACGTCGATGGCTCGCCCGGTTCGTACGAGGTCAAACCAACGCTTATTTTCAAAAGCTAATTCTACTCTTCTTTCCCGGAAAATAGCTTCGCCTAAATCGCCGGTGGCTTCGCTCAAACCAGCCCGACTGCGCACTTCGTTTAAGAACATAACTGCTTCGCCCGACTTTCCCTGTTCGTCTAAAGCTTCAGCCAAGAACAATAATACTTCCGAATAGCGATAGATAGGCCAGTTCATGCCGTGGTTGTTGTGTAGTGCGTGGGGTTTGGCATGTTTCTTAATGTAGGGATACACGCCATCGCGCCAGAAGCTTCCCGCAATCTGAATAGAGTCAATTGAAGTATTCTTACGTAAATCGCCTTCTTCGTACGCCTCAATAATATCGGGAGTAGGTATATTGTTCCCCTCTCCGTTCAGCGGTTGAGGATTTGCTGTACCGGTGATAGTCACCAATTCTTCTGGGGCCATCGGGCGAGGCATAAAAGCATACAGATAATTTCCATTCAGCCCGTCGGGACCTTCTTTAAATTGTACTTCAAATACCGATTCGGCGTTGTTTTTATTTCCGTTGCTAGTAGTAAATGCATCGGCGTAGTCAGGCATGAGTGAGTATTCACCGCTGTTTACCACTTCTCGTAGTAGGCTTTCGGCTTCCGCCCAAGCCTGCTGCTCAATGTAGACGTTGGCGAGTAGGGTTTGCGCTGCTCCCGACGTAGCTCGTCCTAATTCCTGTTGCGATTTGGGAGGAAGTAACTGAATGGATTCGATCAAATCCTGAATAATCTGGGTGTAGATTTCTTCTTCACTAGACAGAGGCAAAGCCGCTTCGGAACGCTCAGTAACCGGAGTGAGATGAAGCGGAACGCTACCGAAGTACCGTACCAACTCAAAGTAGGCGTACCCCCGCAGGAAGAATGCCTGACCTTTTAGGTTCGCTTTAGAATCGGCATCAAATTCTATCTCGTCAATCTCGGCTAATACTTGGTTGGCACGTGCAATAATCTGATAATCCTCGCGGTACTGGTTGGTTACGTGAGTATTGGTCGTTACCCCGCCGTCGCTGGGAACAGAAAAGTCAGCCAGGTCTTCTTGTTGTTCGGTAGCTCCGAACAGAATATTACGAGCGTAGTAGGTATTATCTGAGTGCATTTCACTCAGTAACCATGCTCGGTCGTCTACGATGTTCCGCAGCGGTACGTACGCCCCGTTCACGGCTTGTTGAAAATCTGCTTCAGTTTGAAAGAAGGTGGCTGAACTAAGCGAGGTTTCAGGGACAATCGTTAAGAAATCGTCTTGGCAACCCAGTAGGAAAAATCCCAGGGTTATAAAAAGTGTGAATATTTTTTTCATCGTCTTCAATTTATAAGTTGATTGGATTAGTGGGTTGACTTAGAAGTTAAGGTTAACACCGATAGTATAGGTGCGAGGCACGGGATAACCAGAAAGGTCAATTCCTTGGCTAAGATTTCCACCATCGCCCTGGCCATTGTTTTGCATACTGGTTTCGGGGTTTTGTCCGCCCCAGTAGTCAGTAAAGACAAAAGCGTTTTGTACTGATGCGTACAGGCGGGCCGAACGGAACAACTTCTCTATCCCGCCGAAAGTATGACCCAAAGTGATGTTTCGGATGGTGAAAAAGGAAGCATCAGCTACAAAACGACTATTCATCCAGTCACGCTCAATACCCGTCACGTTTCCGCCACCAACCGTGGTACCGTAGAAGCCTCTACCCGGATTTTCGGGGGAGCGAAAACGGTACTGTACATCACTCAACAGATTAAATACCCCATCCAGATTTGTGGTACTAAACAGGTGGCGTACTAGTAGTTGATTTCCGTGAGAGCCAGTACCCACAATGGTGAAATCAAAATTTCTGTAGCGTAGAGTATTAGTGATACCGTAGGTGAAATCGGGAAAGGGGTTTCCCATAATCGCGCGGTCATCATTATCGCCTCCGCGGGTAATCACTCCGTCGCCATTCACATCTACTAGTTTAATACTACCTACCGTAGAGCGACCGGGTACCTGCGGAGAACTGTTTAGATCTTCTTCGTTCATATAAACGCCGTCAGCAATATGTCCGTAGAACTGCCCGAAGGGCTGCCCAACTTGGGTAATGTGATAAGTGCCGTACACCCGATCGATACCATCAGCCAGAGATTCTACAATGTTTCGGTTAAAGGAAATATTGGCATTAGTAGTCCACAGTAGCCTACCGGTAGTATTCTGGGTAATTAATGAGAACTCATGTCCCCAGAAGCGGATTTCTCCAATGTTATCATTAAAGTTTCTAAATCCAGATTCTTCCGGCACCTGCACCGCATAGAGCAGGTTGGTAGTTCTTTTAGTGTAGTAGTCGTACACAAACTGAATCCGGTCGTCGAACAATCCTAAGTCTAGCCCAATATCAAACTGATTAGTAGTCTCCCAACCCAGGTTACTATTCGCTAAAGAGTTGACGGCCACTCCCGGAGCTACGTTATCGCCAAAAACGGCATTAGCCGTGCGATTTCTAAAAACGTTACTAATCAGCGCGTATTGGGTATAGTTACCAATATTGTTATTACCTGTAACACCGTAGCTTGCGCGAATTTTACCGAGAGAAACAGCCGGAATACTTCGCATAAAATTTTCGTCGGAAATTACCCAGCCGGCAGATACTGAAGGGAACACTCCCCATTGGTTGTCTGAACCAAAGCGAGACGAACCGTCGCTTCTAATAGCTGCTGTTAACAAGTATTTACCTTTGTAATTATAAGTGAGTCGCGAGAGGTACGATAGCAAACTCCACTCTTGTACATCGGTTTCAGTATTCGTTCGGTCGATATTAATAGCTCCTTGGATAGTAGATAATCGGTCATCCGAATAGGTGTTAGCTTGAATCTCGGTTCCATTCCGACGAAACTTCTGTTGAGTAAACCCACCCAGTAACTCAAAATCATGATCGCCAAAAGTCTTAGAGTAGGTAATCAAGTTTTCGTTCAGCCAAGAAAAGTCGTTAATATCTTCTTGTATCGATCGAGCATCAGTGGGCAACGGAACGTTAATGCGACCCGTGGCAGTAGAAGGGCTAAAGTAGAAGTACTTAGAATTATAGAATTCAGCGTTGAAGGTAGATTTTAGTACCAATCCCTCTATTGGCTCAAATTCTATGAAAGCATTGGATAAAATATTTAGCTCATCGGTTCCATCCTCAATCTCTTCTACAGATCGTACCCAGTTAGCGTAAGCGAAAATATTTCCGGTTTCGGCCGGGAAGCGGTTAAACGTGGTGAGCTCGCCGTTCTCATCGTAGATTGGCATGATAGGCCACGTGTGCAACGCATTAAATAGGATACCAGTGCCTCGAGTACCATCCGTACGGGGAATATTGTCTTCAATATAGGTTGGGGCTACGTTCAGTCCCATTCTAATCTTATCCGAAAGATCGTAGCTGGTATTCATTCGTAGTGAGTACCGCTTGAAATCTGAGTTCAGCACTACGCCCTGCTGGTTAAATACTCCGGCTACTACCGCTGTATTAACCTTCTCTTTATTTGAAGTGATGGTTACGTTATAGCTTTGAATGGGAGCACGGCGGAGTAAGGCATCGTACCAATCATTGTTCTGCCCGGCAAAATCGGAAGGGTTCTGGAAGATTTCGGGTACTTCCTGTCCGGCATCTTCGTAGTACTCTTTCTTAAACTGAGCAAACTCCACGGCGTTCATCATATCCAGCCTCCCGCGTTCGGGTACTTCCTGAATACCTCCGAAGGCGGTAACACTCACATTGGTTTGGCCTTTGCTGCCTTTTTTTGTAGTAACCAATACTACGCCGTTCGCTGCTCGGGAGCCATAAAGTGAGGTTGAAGCAGCGTCTTTTAGTACCGTAATATCCTCTATTTCGTCGGGGTTAATGTTATTAATGTCGCCGGTAATAGGAAAACCATCTACGACGAACAGTGGGTCACTTCCTCCCGAGACCGATAGCTGTCCTCGAATGCGAACCGACATACCTTGCCCCGGTTTACCGGTGGTCTGATTTATCTGCACTCCGGCCAGGCGACCTTGTAGTTTTTGGGTTACCTGCGCCACTGGCAAATCCCGAAGTTCGGCAGCATCTACAGATTGCACGGCTCCGGTCACTTCTTTCTTCAGTTGGCTACCATAACCAACTACCACAATTTCCTCCAGACTTTGTACATCTTCGCTCATGGCGAAATCAACCACACTTCTGCCGTTTACTGGAATCTCTTGGGTTAGGTATCCAATGGAGGAGAAAATAAGAATACCATCATTGTCGGGAACCTCAATATTGTATTTACCCTCAATATCGGTTACGGTTCCTATGGCACTGCCTTTCACCAGCACATTAACTCCTGGCAGTGCTGAGCCGTTCGCCGCATCGGTAACAGTGCCACTGACGGTAATGACTGATTTAAGCGGGGTTTTCTCTGAAAAGTGATTCGGCACATTGCCTTCTGCTCTTGATAACGAAAGGCTAGGTTGGCTATGATCTAAAACTGGCTTAATTGGTTGAAGGGTTGAGTTATTAGCCGGGGGAGCTTCTTTTTTGATAATGTAATAATCACCCATTTTTCGGGCTTCTAGGCGAAGCGGGCTAAGCACCTCTCGTAGTAAGTCCGGGATATTTTGCTTTTCCTGATTTAGCCCCTTTATCACCTGTGAGGAAATTACTTGAGACTCTACCAAATCTTCATCGTAAGCAAACTGGATTTTTAGGTCTTCTTGTAATTTCTCTAGAGCATCTTTCAGGGTTATCTTTTGTGGTTGATGCTCAGTCTTGACTGACTGGTAGGTTCGTGAGTACCTTTGGCTACTGGCCAACTCCTGGGAAAAAGCTACGGTACTTAAACCGAAGCAGGTGAGAAGAATCAGTGCTCTTCTCAAATAGAAAACATTGTACATAGTCATCTGATTTTAGGTTGACGTAAAAAAGTATTGAGTATTAGTATTTAGTATTGATTGTCAGCGAGGCTCAATCCGTATTTCCTTATTTGCGTTTGTAACCTTTAAGTCTAGGGATTCACTCAGTAAATCAAGTAGTAGATTAATTTGTCCGTAGGGAATTTTAGCACTAAACCTTCTATCTGCTATCTCGCTTGAAACACGTACTTGGTAACCGTAGATATTTTCTATGACATCAGCTACTTCGTGCAGATAGGCTGCTTTGAAGACGTGAATATTTTCTTTCCACGATAGTAGTGATTCGGTATCGGCTAGTTCTCGCCGGAAGGTTCTGTTATCAGGAAGGTAGGTAGCTACTTCCCCCTCGGCCAATTGAATTTGTTCTTGGGTAGCTTGGGAGTTCTCTTTCAGTCTCACGATTCCTTCCTCAAGAACGATCTGGGTATTGTTCTCTCGGTTCTGAACATTGAACCGAGTGCCTAGTACTTCTACCGCCACCTTGCCCGCGTGTACTGTGAATTTTCGGTAAACGGTTTCCTCTTTTTCAGTATTGGGTACTAATGATTTTTCTACCGTAAAGAAAGCTTCTCCCTCTAGCCAAACTTCCCGCTGGGTTTGCCAGCGAGGCGTGATTTGCAGCGTAGAGTTGGCATTAAGTAAGGCGGTTGATCCATCGGGTAGCTCGACTGTAAGAACTTCACCGTAACCAGTACGATACTCTTTCCCGCTGAAAAAGGAATGGTAGGAGGCATAGAAACTAACTAGCAGTATACCCGTTACTGTGGCGGCTATTTTAAGCCAGGAGGTAGAAGAACGAGAGTGTATTTTACGATTGGGAGCAGTAGATGTAACCTTCTCGTCTAAGGCATGACTGATATTTTCCCAGATTTCCTGTTGATTTTCTTCATTAGTGCTAACAGGCTCGATATTAGTCATTAACACCAGTAGCCGGGCTTGTTTGATGACAGCTTGTTTATCAGGGTGCTGCCTAATCCAGTCTTGCCAATAAGCTTGGTTTTTCTCATCAGGAGAGAGTACCCATTTTCTAAAAAAATCGTCAGTTACAAAGTCACTGACTTGGTAGTTTTCGTAAAGCATTATTGCACTAGTAGTTTGCTACATTACTATAGTGGGAAGCTATTACTCAAACACCTTCAAGATTTTCACTTTATTTTTTGAAATTTTTTTCTTGCTTGGAAAAGAAGCGAGGATTAAGCAATTTGTAAGGGATTTTACTGCTAATTATAATAATTTATTAATTTCGGTTAAATCATAAAGTGCTGTAAAACTGATCATTAAATCTCGGTTTTGGCAGTAGTTTTCTTTATTATTTCGGACTAGCAGATTTTATTACCTATGAACATAACCTATCTACTCTTTCAAGCTCTATTTCTTAGCTACGTATTATTCTTTTCGTCACTGCCAGTGGTCACTACGGCCGATTCTACTGCGGCAGTCATCGTTGAGAACCCTAAAATTGATAAACTCAAGCTTCAATCTGGCTTCAAAGCCGAGCATTTGTTTAGCCCCTCCGAAAATGAAATGGGTTCTTGGGTGTCAATGGCTTTTGACAATAAAGACCGATTGATCGTATCGGATCAGTATGGTACGCTATATCGGCTGAATGTGCCTGAAATTGGAGCGGAAGATCTTACCCCGGAGATTGAAAAGGTTCGTATTAAGTCTGATGATCCGGTAGCCGACTCGCTGGTGCAAATGGGTTACGCCCAAGGTTTGCTCTATGCTTTTAATAGCCTGTATGTAATGGTGAACAACCGGTTGAAAGAAGATGACGAAGATGCTGATTTTGATAAAAGTAGCGGTCTTTATCGTTTACAGGATACCGATGGTGACGACCAATTTGATAAAGTAACGTTACTAAAATCATTAGAGGGGTGGGGCGAACATGGTCCGCACAGTATTGTAATGTCGCCCGACGGAGAGTCACTCCACGTTATTGCGGGTAACCACACTGACTTGCCTGAAATGGATCACTATCGGTTGCCAAAAGTTTGGGAAGATGATAATCTGTTTCCTCAGATTAAAGATCCGCGCGGTCATGCGAATGATCGGGGCGCACCCGGAGGATGGATTGCCAAAATTGATCCGGCAGGTGAGCGATGGGAGCTAGTCAGTGCCGGATTCCGCAACCCCTACGACCTGGCTTTCAACGAAGCTGGGGATATGTTTGTCTATGATTCGGACATGGAGTGGGACTTAGGAATGCCCTGGTATCGGCCTACTCGTATTTGCCACGTAACCAGTGGTAGCGAGTTCGGTTGGCGAACTGGTAACGGTAAATGGTCACCAGCTTACCCCGATAATCTTCCCCCCGTTTTAAATATTGGTCAGGGTTCTCCTACGGGAGTGATTTACGGAGGAACTGCTTCCTTTCCTGAAAAATACCGCAAATCAATATTTGCCTTCGATTGGAGCTTCGGGATTATTTACGCCGTACACTTAACACCAGAAGGTAGCACCTACCAGGGCGAGCGCGAAGAATTTGTATCAGGTATGCCACTTCCTCTCACGGATGGGGTGATTGGTCCCGACGGAGCGATGTACTTCATGACTGGCGGGCGTCGTCTAGATTCTGACCTGTACCGAGTGTACTACGATGGTGATACCGAGAATAGTGAAGTAATGGCGGAGGTAACGGAAGCTAATCAGTTAAGAAAAGATCTGGAAGAATACCATAAAGAAGGAGCAACAGGTGGAGTAGAAGCCGCCTGGACTCATCTGAATCATCCTGATCGATTGGTGCGCTATGCCGCCCGTATTGCCGTGGAACAGCAGCCTGTAGCTGAGTGGCAAGATAAGGTGTTGAATGAAAGTGATCCAATAATCTTGATACAAGGGGTTGTTGCTTTGGCTCGTCACAGCGAATCGTCATCCGACGACTCTTCTTTAAGAGACCAAGTGCTGGATAAATTGATTGGGGTAAAATACGAAGAGCTGAACAATCAGCAGCAAGTTGATCTGTTGCGGGCGTTTGAACTTACAATTGCTCGAATGGGTGAGCCTACGGGAGACTTGCACGGACAAGTAGCTAGCTATCTGAATAGTCACTACCCCGCTGATAATGAAATTATCAATGGGCAACTAAGTAAGTTACTAGTAAGTCTGGATGTACCTGAAGTAATTGAGACAACCCTGGCGCTACTCGAGGAAGACGAAAGTAGAGCATCTGCTCAAGCGGAATCAGCAACCGAAAGCTCTGATCTGATTTTACGAAATCCTCAGTATGGGTTAGACATTGCCCGGATGCTGAAAGATATTCCACCCGCTCAGCAAACCTACTACGCGACTGTGCTCAGTGAACAAAAGTCGGGTTGGACACCTGAATTGCGAGAGCGTTATTTTAAGTGGTTCTATCAGGCCTTCGATTTTGAGGCGGGTAATAGCTATATCGGTTTTATTGATAAAGCCCGAAAAGAAGCGCTTACTAATGTGCCCGAAGATAAATTTGAGTACTATAACAACTTATCTGGCGACTCATTACTATCTAATAACGGTCGGGATTTGGCGAATGTACCGCGTCCCAAAGGCCCTCGTCGGAACTGGAAAATAGATGAAGCCGTGGCTACCTTAGATACGCTGGGTCTAAAAAATGCTAATTTTGAAGTGGGGGCCAATATGTACGTTGCTACGCGCTGTCAGACTTGTCACAGTATGCGAGGTGAGGGCGGCATAATTGGCCCGGATTTAACTCGCTTAGGTACCCGGTTCTCTACTAAAGATATGATTGAAGCCATCATCGAGCCGAACAAAGCAGTTTCTGATCAATACGCTTCTACGGTATTGTATCTGAAAAACGGAAAATCGCTGGTGGGTCGGCTCACTGACCAGGATGAAGAAAACTATTATTTATCACAGAACCCGTTTGCGCCGGACTATATTCGGGAAGTGCCTAAGGCTGAAGTGGAGGAAACTAAGTTATCTGCTGTATCTGTCATGCCTCCTAACTTGATTAGACCACTTAATAAAAGCGAGTTAAAAGACTTGATTGCTTACCTAATGGCAGGAGGCGATCCCGATCATGAAATTTATCAGGAAGGCAGTGCTGCCGGAAAATAATTCAAATAATTGACTCGATAAATTGAATAACTACCTATGCCTAACCGACTTTTTATTGTATCACTATTTTTAATTGTTTCTGTATCAGCTAGTTGTCAAACCGTTTCTCAGAACATCGATGAAGAAGATTCCCCACCGCCTGAGCCGGAAGAAGGATTTCAGCCAATCTTTGACGGCGAAACTTTAGGCGGTTGGGAAGGGGACTCTACCTACTGGCGAGTGGAGAATGGCAGTCTGGTTGGCGAAATTACTCCAGAAACACTCTTGGAAAGTAATTCTTTCATCATTTGGCAGGGAGGTACACCTGCTAACTTTGAATTGAAAACTGAGTTCCGGATTACCGAGAACGGCAACAGTGGTATCAACTATCGCAGCGAACGGATTGATACGATTCCCTACGCTTTACGCGGTTATCAAGCTGATATTGATGGGAAAAACCGTTACACGGGTCAGAACTACGAAGAAAAAAAGCGCACTACCTTGGCCTACCGAGGCGAGCAAGCTACCATTTCCAGCCAGGATAATCCGGATGAATCGGGCTCTTTGCGGGCTAATGTAGAGCGAAATGCCTGGACCCACCGAGACGTCACTGCGTCATTAGGTGAATCAGATTCATTAAAAACTAACATCAAGCAAGGCGATTGGAATGAGATGCACTTGATCGTGAATGGTAACCGCCTTCAGCACTACGTGAATGGAGTACTCATGAGTGATGTTACTGATGATGATACAATCAACCGAAGTATGCAGGGGCAGCTAGGAGTGCAAGTACACGTAGGCCCGCCTATGCAAGTAGAGTACCGTAACATTCGCCTGAAACAACTTTAAATACAACCTACGCCAATGAATAAAATCGGATTTAATGTGCTGGCTTGGTCAGCCGTGGTTTCGGAAGACCTTCTGCCAATTATTGATAGGCTTAAAGAGATTGGCTACGATGGGGTAGAATTTTTTGTGGGCGCAGAAGAGGAGTCAGTTTACAAAAGGTTAGGAGATCATTGCCAGAGTATTGGTCTGGAGGTGACTAATGTTTTTACACTGTCGGCGGAAGAAAATCTTATTGATGAATCAGCTAGCGTTAGAAACAATGGTCTAGATCGCATCAAATGGGCGATTGATCGTTGCCACGACATGAATGCTAAGGTTCTGTGTGGGCCCTACCATTCCGCCTTTGCTACTTTTGCTGGGCACGCACCTACTGAAGATGAATACAGCCGAAGTGCTGAAATTCTAAACGCTGCTGGCGACCATGCTGCTCAAGCTAGGGTAACCATGACTCTGGAAGCTCTGAATCGCTTTGAGTGTTATCTCTGTAACACTATGGATCAACTGTTACACTTGGTCAGCAAAGCCGATCATCCGCAAGTGAAGGCGATGTACGACACCCACCATGCTAATATTGAAGAGAAAAAAGTGGGTGAAGCCATGAAGACCATCGCGCCGCATCTGCGTCACTTTCACATTAGCGAGAACGACCGAGGTACCCCGGGCGCGGGGCATGTGCATTGGGACGAGACCTTCGCTACCTTAGCTGAAATCAATTACCAAGGTTGGTACACCATTGAAGGCTTCACCCGCAACGACCCTGATTTTGCTAATGCCATCAACGTGTGGCGGGAATTTGCCCAACCCTGGGATATGGCTGAAAAAGGGCTGAAATTTATCAAGGAGATGGTAAACAAGCATTCAGCCTAACGTTGGTAGAGAACACATCTTCCATATCATCAGACTGGACCGATAAGGTAGCCAACTCTTTCCAGTTGGGAGGAATTGAAACCGCTGTGCTAGATAATGGCGCAGGAAGGGGAATCCGCATTGCCTGGGTAAATACCGGATCTGGATTACGTTATAAAGTAGTGCTTGATCGGGCAATGGATATTGTGGATGCTTTCTTCCAACAACATAGCCTGGTCTGGCTGAGCCACGGTGGAATTACCTATCCTCAGACCTCGGCTAACCAAGGAATGCGTTGGTTAAAAACGTTTGGGGGCGGACTGCTCACTACCTGCGGTCTGACCCACATTGGCGGTCCGGAATCGGATGAATACGGGGAGCGAGGGCTGCACGGTGAAATCAGCAACACCCCTGCCGAGATAGAGTCGGTTATTCAGCCGGATATCCGAGCTGGTAACCTGAATATGAGCATTACCGGGCGGATAAGAGAAGCTCAGGTATTTGGGCCTTCCCTGGAGCTAAAGCGAACGATATCTGGTTCTCTAGGCATGTCACTCATTCGTATTGAGGATGAAGTAACCAACTGGGGAAATACACCTGCTCCGCATATGCTATTGTACCACTGCAACCTTGGGTGGCCACTGGTAGATGAAGGAGCGAAATTAGTGTGGCAAGGTAAGTGGCAAACCCCGAGTGGAGAACCCGGACGTATTTTCAATGACGATAACGATTTCCGTAGATGCCCCGCTCCGCTTAATGAACATAGCGGGACGGGAGAAGATGTAGCCTTTATTGATATTCAGACGGATGAAAGCGGAATATGTACTTGCGGTATTCATAATCCAAAGTTGGACTTAGCAGTTGCCTTGCGGTTTCCGAAAAAGCAATTGCCTTGGCTCACTAACTGGCAACATTGGGGAAAAGGAGAGTACGTTACTGGGCTAGAACCTGGAACCAATCCCCCCATTGGCCAATCTAACGCCCGATCTGATAATACCTTAATTCAACTAGAACCAGGCGAAAGCCGAAAATATTCGCTAGAGATAGAAGTGCTGACCGAGCCATCGGGTATAAATCATTTTTTGGACAACACTTAATATAAATCATAACCTATGAAAATGCTTACCGACATAAATGTCATGCAAGACGCCCTAGATCAGGGAAAAGGTGTCTTGCGACTAACTCCGACCTGGGTGCCTCGTTCTTTTTGTGTTCCCGGTCGTCGAATCAAACTGCACCCCGACGACTATTACGTACTCGGTGGTGAACGTGGCGGTATTGATGAACGTTGGTTCTCGTCCACCACCCCTGCTAAAAATGGGCCGCTTACTGGCGAAAATGAAGGGCTTAGTGCGGTGGTGTTTACCGATGGTAGTCAGGAAAAGCAGTTTCTGCTGCGCGACGCCGTAGAAGAACTGAAGGGAAGCTTAATTGGTGATCGTATTTGGAATGAGTACCGAAGCTGGCCAATGTACTCTAAGTTTTTTGATAATATGGGGCCACTGCCACATCACATTCACCATAACGATGAGCACGCGGCTAAGATCGGTCAAAAGGGTAAGCCTGAAGCCTACTACTTCCCCCCTCAGGTAAACAATCACGGAGGAGATTTCCCGTATACCTTCTTCGGCATTACACCTGGTACTACCAAAGAGCAGATTCTGGAATGTTTGAAAAACTTCACTAAGGGCGATAATAAAATTACTAATTACTCCTCAGCTTTCCGCCTAGAGCCAGGTACCGGTTGGGATGTGCCTCCCGGAATGTTGCATGCTCCTGGGAGCATGTGTACTTACGAGCCTCAAAAGGCATCGGATGTATTTGCCATGTATCAGTCACTAGTAAACGAAGCTATTATCCCGGAAGAACTGCTATGGAACGGCACGCCCCAAGACCGAATGGGTGATTATAACCAGTTGATGGAAGTCATCGACTGGGAGCTGAATACGAATCCTAATTTGCTGGAAACTCGTTTCATGGCTCCAGTAGTCATAAACCCGGAGACTTCGGAGGGCTACGAAGAAAAATGGATTTGTTACCGTTCTCATGATTTCAGCGCGAAAGAACTCACGGTTATGCCTGGTCAGACCGTCACGATTAAAGATAATGCCGCTTACGGTATGATTATGATGCAGGGGCACGGCACCATGGGTGAGTGGAATATTGAAACCCCAACTATGATTCGCTACGGACAACTAACCCAAGATGAGTATTTTGTTAGTGAAGCAGCAGCTAAAGAAGGGGTGAAGATCGTAAATCAGTCAGCAACTGATCCAATCGTTATGCTTAAGCACTTCGGCCCTAAGAATCCTGATTTACCGATTGATATTATGTAATCTATTGGCTTTCTTAGAATCGTACACTTTAGACAGATAACTCTGAGATTTGAAATTTATGATAGTATTACTATCTTTTTGAAATAAATTTTTTTCACCAACAAAACAACCTGACATTATGAGTGACCATACCTATCCTAAATTACACAATGCAACCTGGCCTGGCATCGTCGGCAAAGGCCCTGATTCTCAACCTGTAATTCCTTTGGATACTATGCTGGAAATGACCGCTGCTGCGGAAGTAGACGGGGTAAAGTTCGACGGAGTAGACCTTGGCCTTTTAGATCCGCACATTGATATCAATAGTTCCGACGATGAAATCAAAAAGCTAGCTGATAAAATCGCTGGGCATGGTCTAAACGTAGGTAGCTTGGTAGCTCCTATCTGGGGCGGTCCCACATTGGGCAGTGACGAAGACCGAAAGACATTCGTGGAGATGGTACGCAAAGCCTGCCACTTCGGAAAAGTATTGCGCGAACACGGCGTTCGTTCTTACGGAGTCATCCGCATCGATTCGGCCTCTAGTCCTGAACAATGGTCACAGGATATTGAGGGAAGTAACAAACTTATCGTTAAAACCTTTCAGGAAGCCTGTGATGTGGCAGCGGATTATAACGAAAAGCTAGCAGCTGAAGGCGAAATCTGCTGGGGCGGTATGCATAGTTGGAAAACGATGGCTTATACACTAGAGTCAGTAGATCGACCCAATATTGGTTTCCAAGCAGATATGTCACATACGTTGCTGTATTTGTTGGGCTACAATCGACCCGAAGATCGTATTCTTCCCGAGGATTTCGATTGGAGTGATCGAGCAACGCTAGAGGCTGGCTTGAAAAAGGTAACTGAGGTTTTACGCCCTTGGACGATCGATTTTCACGTAGCGCAAAACGATGGAACAGTTCACGGAACCGGGTCGCACGATAAAACCGGACGCCACTGTCTGGCGACTGACCCTAACGGAAAACTAGACGTAGCCCACGACGCTGGTTACTGGCTACGTGATGAAAACGGCAATCCTACCAAGGCCTTCCAACACATTTGCTGGGACGGTTGTATGTTCGATAATGACGTAATGGAAAAGCAGCAAACCTGGAATGACATCCTCGCTCTCATGGTAAAAGTGCGAAACGAGCATGGCTGGGATTAGCAATGTACAGTGAACTGGGCGCCGGGCGCAATTAATAATGTAGAATTTGTAATTTTCAATTTTTCAATCTTCTAATTAAGATGAATAAAAAAGAACTTAGAATCGGATTAATTGGACGGGGCTTTATGGGGCGAACCCACTCCAATGGATATAAACGAGTTAGTGATTTCTTTCCTGACCTACAGTATCACCCAGTACTTAAATCGGTTTGCTCTCGTAGCGAAGATAAAGTGAAAGCTTTTGCTGAGCAGTGGGGCTACGAGTCCTACGAAACCGACTGGAAAGCCCTAATCGCCCGCGACGATATTGATGCAGTAGACATCTGTACTCCCAATGACACCCACGCCGAGATTGCTATTGCGGCGGCAGAGGCCGGCAAGATGATCCTTTGTGAAAAACCTTTGGCGCGTACGTTGGAAGAGTCTCAAAAAATGGTTGATGCAGTAGAGAAGGCCGGAGTAGCCAATACCGTTTGGTATAACTACCGTCGCCTTCCGGCCGTTACCTTGGCGAAACAGGTAATTGACTCCGGCAAGCTTGGAAAAATCTTTCATTACCGAGCTAACTTCTTGCAGGACTGGACAATTAGCCCTGAAGTACCACAGGGCGGGGAGGGCACTTGGCGATTAGACGTTGAAGCAGCAGGCTCGGGCGTTACGGGTGATCTACTCGCCCACTGTATTGATACGGCTATGTGGTTAAACGGTGGCATTAAAGATGTATCCGCCATGACCGAAACCTTTGTGAAAGAACGGGTACACGCGGGAAGTGGCGAGAAGCAAAAGGTGGGTATTGACGATGCCTGTATCTTCCACTGCCATTTCTCTAACGGCTCATTAGGTCTGTTTGAATCTACCCGTTACGCCCGGGGGCATAAAGCACTGTATACCTTCGAGATCAACGGTGAACACGCTTCCATCCGCTGGGATTTGCACGACCTGAACCGTCTGGAGTATTTCGACCATCGCGATGAATCTATTGTGCGGGGCTGGCGATCAATTCACGTTACCGATGGCGACCAGCCGTATCTGGATAAGTGGTGGGTTCCTGGATTGGGATTGGGATATGAGCACTCATTTGTTCACCAAGTAGCTGATTTTTTGAAGAGCCTAGAAGGTAGCGATGAATGTCATCCAACCTTTAAAGATGCTCACGAAACCCAAAAGGTATGCGAAGCTGTGCTGGATTCAGCCGCTGACAAAAGCTGGAAGGATACTGGGGTAGATTGGACTGAAAAGTAAACACTTAATACTTTGATATTCATAGGTGAAGTAGTATAATCTGCTTCGCCTATTTTTTTTGAAATATACCCTCCTTTTCGTCAGCCCGTAGCGATGATTTAGATCATTGTCTTCCACTTAGAAAAAACATTTCTTTGCTGCCAATATAGCGAATCAGCTTATTCTCATTTATTACACTACTACTTTTGATATGAAGGAAAAAATCCAGCAGCATGTCTCAACTAGGCCGTTTTATGGTTTAGGCTTTATTGGTGCAGCGGTATACTTCATTTCTTACGCTCACGGCTTTTGGTTAGTCTTGCTAGGTTTACTGAAGGCAATTTTTTGGCCGGCTTTTCTCGTTTATTATTTGTTGGAATATCTTACCAAGATATAAACTTGCAAGCCGTTAGCATTATTAAAAAGGTGCTATTTCCTAACAGAAAGTCATATCTCGGGCTGACGTATATCATGGTTTTTTTAGGAATCAAAAGCCATTTTATGGTTCATTAATAAGTCAAAATAGCCATGAAAATATTAGTCCCAATAGATTTTTCGGCAGATGCCACCCAGGCACTACGCTACGCTACTGCATTAGCCAAGCTAGTACGAGCTGCTCCGCCCGAAGTTGATTTATCTCCTCCTGAACTTTTAATACTGCACGTGTTTCAAGTGCCTACAGGTGGGGACGCTAGCTTCTTTGTTACATCCCCGATGATTGAGCGGGCTGAAGAAGAAACCAATCAGCGATTACAAAAAGTTATAGAAAATATTCCTGACATTCAGTCGGTGCCGCACCGCTTGATTACTAAATTGTCTATGCCCTACGAGGGTATCGGAGAAGCAATTGAGGAAGAGCCAGTGGATTTGGTGATAATGGGTGGCCGGGGAGTGAATGCTTCAGCTAATTGGCTAGGTAGCACTACGTTGCAGGTAATGCGCCACGTACATTGCCCAGTATTGGCGGTACCTTATACTTCCGAAGAGTTTTACCCCCAGCATGTAGCATTTGCTACCGACCTGTTGGCTACCGAGAAAATGCCTTCGTTAGATTTGTTCAAGAAGTTATTACAGCTATGGCAGGCTAAGGTGCATCTTATTCATGTGCGTTCGCATCCGGAGGGAATCTCCTTAGAGCAGGCTCAGGAAGCTCTGCAGCTTGATCAGCTTTTGAAGGATGCTCCCCACAGTTATCATTTTGTAGAAGATAAGGTTCCCGTACGGGGCATTGAACAATACCTGAGCGAATCTCCAGCTGATTTACTAGTAGTAATCCCTCGCCACCATGCGGCTTTGGAAAGCTTGTTTCATAAAAGCGTCAGCAAGCAGTTAGTGACCAGTTCATCCATCCCAATTTTGTCTATTCATGAGTAGTGGGTGAGTGCTTGTAGCTGGTGCTACGCACTTCTGATTCGGGAAAAGCAAGAATAATTGGTTAAATTAGGTCTATTGACTGCTTTTGTTAATAAACCTTTTCTTACTAATGCATCGCCCCATCCTAACTAGCTTACCCCGATTTTTTTATCACTGGCCACTGGTAATAGTTCTTTCATGCTTACCTAGCCTTCACGGACTAGCGCAAAATGTACATGCAGAACAAGATGCTAAAGTCATTCGGCTAAACGACGCTGCCCCCCCTCCTGATTGGGCACTGATGCAGCAGCAACTGATGCACGCCCTCTATCCGGCGGCCTTAACTTTCATCAAGAAATATACCCACGAAGATGGTGCGCTCAAGTGGCGGGAAGAGTGGCCGGGTATGGACGGCTCAGACGATGGGTACGAGGCTTTTTATAACTTTCCGCTGTACTACGCATTAGGTGGGCCTAAGCCTATTGACAGCCTGTCGAGGGTATTCTGGGATGCCATTACCAAGCAATTTACCAAATACGGGCAGGTTCATAACGAGTTTGATGCCGGATACGATTGGATGCACCACGGAGAGTCTTATACCTATTTCTACTTTTTCGGATTGGCTGACCCAACGGATGAAAAGATGCGGGATAGAGCTGTCAAATTCGCTGAGATGTACATGGACGATGGTACCGAAAAGTCTAATTATGATGATGAGCATAAGATTATTCGGTCGCCCCTTACCGGAAGTTTGGGGCCGCGCTTTGTAAATACGGCGGAAGATTGGGTGACGCATCGTCCTATCTTGGCGCATTATCCACTACCTTACGATGACATTCCGAATGTAGACAGCTCCAGTGCCTGGAATGATGATCAGAAGTTTCCCTATATTCTTCAGGCGATTAACGAGCGTATGATGAAAAACGACGTGCCCTTAAATTTGGCATCAACCAGTATGATGGCGAATGCCTATATGTATACTCAAGATGAACGCTACAAAAACTGGGTTATCGAGTACGTAGAGGCCTGGATGCAACGAGTAGAAGATAATGGCGGAGTGATTCCCGATAACGTAGGACACAATGGCAAGATTGGCGAGAATACTGGCGGAAAATGGTGGGGAGGATACTACGGCTGGCGTTGGCCTCACGGATTGCCCAACCAAATGGAAGCTACCACTATTGGAGCTAGTAACGCTTACCTGCTTACAGGCGATTCTTCCTACTTAGAGTTACCGTATTCGGTGATTCAAGCAGTGTCTGATCAGGCTAAAGTTGAGGATGGTAAAACACTAGTTCCCTATCGCTACGATGACCGGGGTTGGTATGATTACCGACCGATGCGACCTAAGTATCCTACCCACTTGTGGTACTATTCACGCAGCCAGGAAGACTGGGCAAGAGTAAAAAATCTAATCGATGCTACCCAATGGAACAAGCTTGCCTATCGCAAGAGTAAGGGGGATTCAGAAAATACGGCCGCTTGGCTAGGGTATCTGGAAGGAGTGAACCCCACGTACCCGATGGATATTCTCCGAGCAACCTATCAGGAGATGCAACGACGGTTAGAAATTATCCAGGAGGATAATTCTACTCCCGACGATCAGGATGTACACCATTGGTTAGAACGTAATCCGGTGGTGTTGGAAGGGTTAGTACAAACAATGCTGGGAGCACCCAATCACATTTATCACGGTGGGCTGCTGCACGCCAGCCTTCGCTACTTTGATTCAGAAAATCAGCGGCCGGGTATCCCGGAAGATGTAGCTGCCCTCGTTCGGAAGGTGAATCCGAAGGGCGTGTCTCTACAGTTGGTGAACCTCCACCCGACGGAAACCCGACGGGTAATTATACAGGGAGGTATGTTTGGTGAGCATCAAATCACCCGCGTCCGCCAGGTAATTCATTACCCTTACCAGTTCAATACCATTGACCATAAATACGTAACCGTAGAACTATCACCCGGCGCAGTAGGTCAGATTGAAATTGGACTAGATCGCTTTGCTAATAATCCCAGCTATGCATTCCCCTGGCACGGAGATGAGGTGCCAGTAGTAAGAGTGGAGGAATACTAATTGATAATGAAAAACCTGCTAATGCTTTAAATTACTTGTAATACGTAATTAGTGCGACAGAATTATTTCACTCGATAAACTTCCCGAGCAGTTCCTGAAAAAATCTGGGTCAATTCGGAGCGGGTCAGCGTACCGATAGTTTCTTCCAAAAGCTGCGCCCAGGTGTGAAAAGTATCCGCTCGGGTGAGTACGGGCCAATCGCTCCCAAACATCAATCGTTTTGCCCCAAAGTATTCTAGCGGGGTAAGTATATAAGGTCGTAAGAAGCTGCTGTCAATCTGCTCTGAGTGGCAGCGAGTGAGTAATCCGGAAAGTTTGCATACTACATTGGGGCGTTTGGCTAATCGCTGCATTCCGCTTTTCCACGCATTTAGTTCACCGTTCTTTACATCCGGTAATCCCAGGTGGTTCAGGACGAAGCGTAGATTTGGGTACTGATCAATCAGGGTAAGATAATCATCAGAATCAGCCGTGCCCATATGTATATCCAAGCTTAAGTCAAGCTCAGAAAGCAGTCGTAGCCCTTCGCGGTACTGAGTCGAAGCCACTTGTTCCTCGGTATTTCCCATACTGCGAATCCCTTGTATCAAAGGATAAGCTGTTAATTCTTCCAATTCAGCTTGGGCTGATTCTCCTTGGTCAACTGGGAAGTAGGCCACCATGCTACCAATCAGATCATTCTGTTTAGCTAGTTGATGCACCCACTTGACCTCTTCTAGGTATTGCCAGGGCACTCTGCCGCTTTCTACAAACACAATCTTTTCAACCTGATAGCCTTGGGTACTGCGCTGGTAATCACCTAATAAAAAATCTTGGCTGAGGGAGGATTCCTTATTTTCTAGCCAAGGGTATTCTAGGCGATCTAATTCCCAGAAATGTACGTGGGTGTCTACAATGGGAATTTCCTTGAGCGTAAGCGTAGAAGAACGAGCTTCTAGAAGCTGAGGAGCGACCGTAAGTCCCATTCCTAAGCTAAAGCTTTTACGCAAAAAGTCTCTTCGTTGAAACATGAGGTCGTGTAACTATAAAAATTCAGATAATCTATTTGAAGGTAATGATTTTCGACTGAAATTATCTTTTCTTCGTAATCTTTTCACTATGCATTCTCATCTGAAATACATTGTATACTTACTTATTCTGCTAAGCTCCAGTTGGCTTCACGAGCCAGTCGCCGCTCAGTCGATTGAACCCAATACGGTGAGGTCAGATATAGAATTTGAAGTGTTTCAGTTTCCCCAAAATCAGATACCTCGCATTGATGGACAGACTGACGATTGGGATATTTATCCGAAAGAAAATATTTATGGTACCGATTTACTGAAAGACACCGAAGATAATACATCTTATCCGGTAGATACGACCGACCTAGATGTGAAGGTTAGGGTAGGATGGGTAGAAGGATTGAACCGACTATATTTTTTATACGAAGCTTATGACGACTATTGGGACTTCGGGCGATTCAATCCGAAAGGCTATTTAAATGATATTTTTGAGGTAGTGGTCGATGGTGACCTTTCGGGTGGACCATTTATTTTTAACGATATGCTGAAGGATGCCGGAAGAATGGGGGACGCTCCGGCTCATATTCACAATCACCTACGGTTTAGTGGTGTTCATGCCCAGAATTATCATATCTACACTCCTCCGGTAAATAATGCCTGGACATTGATCTGGGGTAGTCAACCCTGGATTGCGGAATTTCCTCAAGCCAATCGGGCGTACCAGTACGATTTTCAACCGGGGGAAAGTGGGTACCTTACGCTGGAATTTTACATTACCCTCTACGATCATGCCCCGCACAGCGGAGTGGAACAAGCGCAGGAGAGTCAACTTCGGGCAGATGATTACATCGGATTATCCTGGTCAATTCTAGACTTTGACAGTGGTAAGCGAGAAGGACACAATAACCTTTCTCATAATACATTGATGGTGAAAGATGCCTCTTATCTGTGCGCGTTTCGACTAATGCCATTAGAAAAGCGGTTTTTACCGGAAATAAAAGCCGAATGGTCGTTTGAAGTAATTGATCCGGCTAAGCGAAAGGTATACTTCGAAGATCAATCAATAGGGGAGATAGAAAAGTGGACTTGGGATTTCGGGGATGGACAGCAATCGTACGAAACCTCCCCGGTGCATCGTTACGAGAAAGCCGGAGTATATTACGTGGTAACACTAACCGTAGAAGGCCCAGACGGTACTTCCCGGCGTACCCGTTACTGGGAGGTAATGGTTCCCTGACAATATAGTATGCTAAAGAAAAGAACATATAAGCTACGACAGAGGCATTGGTTAATCCCTGGGATTGGGTTGGCCATTCTCCTGATCTATTACTTTTCTTTGCCTTTTCCGCGATTTACCACTCCTTACGCTACGGTATTAGAGGACCAACGAGGAAATTTAATAGGAGCCAGTATTGCTGACGATGGTCAGTGGCGTTTTCCACCCTCGGATACGATAGGCAAGAAGTTCCAGCAGGCAATTTTGCACTTTGAAGATCAGTATTTTTATCAACATCCCGGCTTTAACCCAGTTTCTTTACTGCGGGCAGCTTATCAGAATATACAAGCGGGAAAAGTGGTGAGTGGGGGGAGTACCCTCACTATGCAGGTGGTGCGTTTGTCGCGAAAGAAGAATCGAACCTTTACCGAGAAGCTTCGGGAAATATTACTGGCTATCCGGCTGGAATTAGTCTATAGCAAAGACGAAATTCTAGCACTGTACGCCGCCCATGCACCATTTGGGGGTAATGTGGTAGGATTAGATGCGGCTGCTTGGCGGTATTTCGGAGTGCAACCCAATCAGCTTTCCTGGGCTGAATCGGCTTTGTTGGCGGTACTGCCTAACAGCCCGGCTTTGCTGTATCCGGGCAAAAATGATGATCAACTGATTCAGAAACGCAATCGTCTACTGGCTAAACTATACCATAATCAGGTTATTGATTCAATTACCTATCGGCTTTCCCTTACAGAGTCTTTACCAGTAAAACCTCGACCGTTACCGCGTCTTGCCCCACATTTACTTTCCCGGGTTTTGCAAGAGGGGAAAAAAGGACAAAGAGTTACCTCTACTCTAGACGGCTCTCTGCAATCTCAGGCGATTTCTTTGGTAGAAAAACACACGGAACGTCTAAAGAGTAACCATATTTACAATGCAGCAGTGTTAGTGGCTGATGTAGAAACCGGGCAAACATTGGCTTACGTGGGTAACAGTAATACTGGAATTGAGCATGGTACTTCAGTAGACGTGATTACTGCACCTCGTAGCACAGGAAGTGTACTCAAGCCCATCCTCTATGCCGCTATGCTACATGAAGGAAGTATTCTGCCTCATTCGCTAGTACCGGATATTCCTACCTATATTAATGGTTTCGCACCGCAGAACTTTAGTAAGCAATTTGAAGGTGCTGTTTCGGCTGATCAGGTAGTATCTCGCTCACTCAATGTTCCAGCTGTACGGATGCTCCAAGACTATGGAGTAGAAAAGTTTCATTATAAACTAAAGCAGTTGGGTATGTCTACGCTCACTCAGCCGCCCAGTCACTACGGGTTAAGTCTAATCCTAGGAGGGGCAGAAGTTACCTTGTGGGACTTGGTGGGTGTGTACGCTAGCATGAGCCGCTCGCTTAATCATTATTTTCGCTATCCCGAACCTAATCGCTACAACTTGGCTGACTTTCATCCGCTCACCTACGAAGTTAAGGAACACGATAGGTCAGATAGTTCACCTTCAAGCTTTGGTCATTTAAGTGCTTCATCATTATGGTTTGCTTTCCGGGCAATGCAGGAAGTAGCCCGTCCGGTAAATGAAACGGGCTGGCAATACTTTTCGTCATCCCAATCTTTAGCCTGGAAGACTGGGACCAGTTACGGTCATCGTGATGCTTGGGCAGTGGGACTCACACCCCGCTACGTTATTGGCGTTTGGGTGGGTAATGCTGATGGGGAAGGTCGCCCGGGATTAACGGGGGCCACGGCAGCGGCACCTTTACTGTTTGATCTAGTGCAACTAATGCCTAAAACTGATTGGTTCGATAGACCTCGCAGCGATATGGCGCAAGTACTAGTGAGTGTCTCCAGTGGCTACCGCGCCCCGCGTAATGCTACCGATACAGTAAGCAGTTGGGTGCCCGCAACCGGACTTCAGTCAACGGTTTCCCCTTACCACCAATGGGTGCATCTAGATACTAGTAGTACGTTTCGGGTACAAGGAGATTGTGAATCTATTTATCAAATTCAATCTCAGCAGTGGTTTACATTACCCCCGGTACAAGAGTGGTATTATAAGCGTAAGCATCCAAGTTATCGCCCGCTACCACCTTATCGAGCTGATTGTCGTCCCTCGAGCAATGACAACGCGCCTATGGATATTATTTACCCTAAAGCTTACGCCAAGATATACATTCCTAAAGAACTTAGAGGAAAGCGAGGACGTACGGTGTTTGAGGCAGCTCACCGTAGTGCCCGACAAACACTCTATTGGCACGTAGATGATACATATCTAGGGGAAACTAAAGGCGAGCATCAGATGTCATTACTGCTGGAGGCAGGCGAGCATACTTTACACGTTGTAGATGAGCAAGGAAACTCCCTCTCTCACCCGTTTGAGATTGTGAATAGTGATTAGATTACTGAGTAGCTTTGCTATTTTTTTACTGGTAGATCAACTCATTTAGGTCGTATCAGCTTTATTTCTAAGGGGATTCGTGTACCATTTTTCTTGAAAAGTGAAGATTATTACATACTACCGTGTAAATGGTAGGGATTATCTACGCTACCAATAATAACCTTTTCCTCTCAATGCCTCTCTTTTTTTATATCCCGCTAAAATTCTGATTTTCAGGTAGATATGATCCTATGCAAAGCTTTTTAGAGTGGGATAATTATTGGTATGATATTATTTTTTCTTATAATTTTTATATTTAATAATATTTTGATTAAATTTGACATAAATAATACTCAAGTAATATAAATGTCATTTTTTATAATATAGTTATAATGAAAGACAAAATAACACCAATACTGATGCTGCTACTAGTTTTATTGATTGCAGCATTCAACCGAGTTGAAGCCCAGATACCTTCGGATGCATGCTACGCGGGTTTTGTAGTTTCTTTTACTCCCGGTGCAACCAAAGCAGGAACCACCGTAGTCAATGAGAATGAGATTTCTGTAGTAACCGGAGATGCACAAGGTGATGCGAGTTCTTTCTCTTTAGGATTAAGCGGTGAGATGGTCGTAGGTTTTAAAAGCCCGGTTCCATTGGGTGTGGGAGATGACTTGTGGGTTCAGGAGCGAGATAGTAATACTACAAGATGGTTAGAAAACGTGCAGGTAGAAGTATCTATTGATGGTACAAATTACTTTCTGGTTACCGCCAATCTTCAGCAAAGCGGAGCATTAGATATTATAGCACCGCTCGATAGTATCAAGTATGTTAAGTTTACCGATGTAAGTAATCCAGCCACAAGTGGAAACGGCTACGACCTCGATTGGGTAGCTGCACTGCACGGCTGTGGAACTTGTAGCAGTGCCACCCAACCCACTGTAACTTTTGATAATCCCGCCGAGGTGAGTTGCTTAAACTCAGAGACTGCTATTTCTTTGACCGGAGAAGGTCCCTGGAAGGTAGGTTATACTGATGGTCAGGAATTAGTCTGGACAGACATTACCACTGCATCTGCAACTATTCCTATTAATATAAACGACCAAGCCTGGCTAACTTGGGTAACTGATGATAATAATTGTACCTCGGTTATCACTGACAGCGACACCCTTACTGTTGCGTCTGACGCAGAAGCCTATTTTCGGGCATCTTATGTAAAGGATCTAATTAATTCCCAGCAGTGTAATGCTGGAAACGGTCGACTAGTCCCTCTAGTAATAAGAGGAAAATCGCCGTGGAATATTATTTATACCATTGAACAAGAGGGAGTTACGAAAAAAGATACTCTAAGAGTTAAAAGAAGCCAGTTCCAAGATGAAGATACTTACTACTGGGATATTCCGGAGTCAGGAAGTTATCAGCTAATATCAGTAGAAGATGCCTGTAAAGTAGGTACTATTATTACGGAAAGAGAGGGTGTAAAAACAGATGCGGTTGCACTAGTAGATATATCCTCAGCCGAATTCTTAGACCCAGATACAGTCTGTATGGTTTCCGAAGATGCTTCTCTAAAAGTAGCTCTAACGGGTGAGGCTCCTTGGCAACTTACTTGGGAAATAGAAGGAGTGGAATACTCTGAGTCCAACATCACTACGGAGTTATTTACTATTCCGATGGGTTTAGTCGGAAAGTATACCTTAAAAAGTGTACAAGGAGTGGAAGGATGTGAAGGGTTTATTCTGGAAGATAGCGTAGTAGACGTCCTCACTCCGGTTACGGCTCAATTGTTCAAGAAAAGTGGTTCAATCTGTGAATCATCTGACGAACCTGCTCTTGCAGTTAAATTAAATGGTTCGGCTCCATATACATTTGCCTATACACTGAATGGAGAAGTGATAGACACCGTGGAAACAGCCTTAGAAACCTACGAAATTCCGATTACTGCCTCAGGAACTTATCAATTAGCATGGGTGAAAAATACTTGTGGCGACGGAAACGTCGGAGGTGAGGTAGTGATTAATGCTGAGAATCAAGCATTTAATGCGATCATTTACGAGACTATTAATCAGAGCTGCAACACCGTTACTTTAAAGTTGCAGGCGGACTCGCTATCTAGCGATTTTGAGTACGAATGGTACAGCGATGGCAGATTAGTAGGAGATGAAAGTAGTATCCAGTTTACAGCGATTATTGGTAGTAACTTGAATATCTCTTTGGTGACGAAAATTGATGCATGTACTGACACAGTTTCTTCTATTATTCCAATAGAGACTTTTGATACCGGTAATTTAGGTCGCTTCAAATACAGTGGAGATGTTGATGCCACCTGCGAGGGACAAACGCTCACTTTTCACTCTGATTCGGTAAGTTCATCGCTTACGTATCAGTGGAAAGTAGACGGTGAACTAGTCGGAGAAGAGGCTAACTTCTCTACCCAATTAGGTAGCGGGTCGTACAGCGTACAACTTATTATCAACGACGGGAGCTGCCAGTATTCTAGCCAGCAACAAGTAGATGTACCAGAAGCCAACATAAGTGCATTGGCTGCCTTTAGCTACATTCTGAACGAGTCTACTAGCTGTGATGCGCATCCTGTTGCTTTGGAAGCAGATACTGAGAAAAGTGGATTTACTTATCGTTGGTTGGTCAATGGAGAAGAAGTAGGTCAGGAAGCAAAATTCAATTATGATTTAGCTGTTGGCGAATCGGAAATTACGCTGGAAGTGTCTTCAGGGAACTGCCAGTACACTAGTAATCAGAAGATTACTATTGAAGGTGAATCACTACCCAATGCTGGAGCCTTTGATCTTGCCACGGAAGCAATCAACTGCGACGAGTGGTCAATTTCTGCCAATGCCCTAGACTTTGGTGAGGAGTTACAGTACGAGTGGTGGCTGAATGATGAGCTCATTGGCGAGCAAGAGCGCATTTCTACTATCGTAAATTCTGGTGAATACGTACTTCGTTTGGTCACCCAGATTGGCGGATGCCGCTACGAAGTAGAAGAAACGGTATCAATTGCTTCGGCAGAATCATTGATTAATGTACCGAATGTGCTTAGTCCACAGGCTGCGCACCCCGATGATCAGGTGGTTAAGGTATACGGAAATTGTCTGGCTGAAACTGGGTTTATTTTCCAGATTATGAATCGCTGGGGCGACATGGTATACGAGACTAAAAGTCGGGAAGAAGCCACTCAGCGCGGCTGGGACGGCGGTAATCATTCGGCTGGAATTTACACCTACATTCTACGCGGACAGTTTGATAACGGCACGCCATTTAAGAAACAAGGAACCATCACCCTACTTAAGTAATACGCCATGAATAAGTTATATAAATTAGCATTAGTCAGTCTTTTACTACAGTTTTTCTGGGTAGGAAATGCCAAAGCTCAAGATGCTTCTTTCTCACAGTTTTATAACGCACGTCTCTATCTGAACCCCGCGTTTGCCGGAACCGAAGAGAATGCCATAGTTAGTGTAACTTACCGCTCTCAGTGGAATCAACTCGAGGGAAGCTACTTATCACAGCAGGTTACAGGAGTGCTACCCATTCGGGTTGACAAGGGAATACAGCCCCGAGGGCATGTGGGTGGAATAGGAGTTTCCGTTCATCAAGACCAGGCTGGACCAAACAAAAGCTTTCGTCACGTAGGGGGTAACCTGACCTTCGGGTATGATATTCCCTTGGACGTTAAGCGTACCCAACATCTAGTATTCGGCTTACAGACTGGCTTCGGTCAGCGAAGTATCTCCCCCGAAGGTTATCAGTGGGGCAGTACCTACAATCCAACTACCGGGCAGTTTGACGGAACAGGAAGCGGATTAGCTATTAATGACAAAGCGTATTTTGATGTGAGTGGTGGAGTACTGTGGCAGTACGCTCCCCGAAGAAAGGATGTATATTATGAAAAAGAAAGCCACTATGGTAAACGTTTGTCATCCTTTGAAGGAGCTTCGTTGGGGGTAGCAGCGTATCACTTAAATTCTCCGGAAACCTCCTTTATTGTTGAGGGAAATGATCCGTTACCTGTCTTACTGAAAACGCACGGAAGTGTGGTGCTGGGCGTAACTGAACAGTTATTTGTTTCAGGAAGTGCGGTAGCCCTATTCCAAGGAGAAGCCAATCAGATTAATGTCGGGAGCTTCTTGACTTATCGCTTGAACAGCATGCACAATGAGCGAACCATGCTGCGGTTGGGTGGATGGTATCGTTTTCAGGATGCTTATGTAGCCACCGCCGAATTGCAGCTTCCTAACTTCCACGTTGGGTTCAGCTACGATATGAATACAACAGCGATTAATGCCATCAGCAACCCGCTAACGACTTACGAAATCTTCACGGCTATCCGACTGAATAAGCGAGGAAATTCACGGTTGGTTTACTAGATATTCAAGTTATAGGTTTATCAGGTTACAAGTTCTGCTTTTATCAGAATCTGTAACCTGCAACTTCTTAAACCTTCAAACTTGTAACTTCACTACCTAAACTTATTTTTCAACTGTTGAAGCTGATCCGCCATACTGCTTTCGTCTGATTTTCGTGTTTCCCGACGGGGTTTTGGTTTGGATTTAGTGGGAGGCATGGCAAACGGGTATTGTTTCATGGAAAGGCCAATCCGCTTGCGGGGAATGTCTACTTCCAGCACCGTTACCTGAACTTTCTGCTGTACTTTCACTACCTGAGTGGGATCTTTTACAAAATGATCGGCTAGATTGCTGATATGCACCAAACCATCCTGATGAACTCCTACATCGACAAACGCCCCGAAGTTGGTTACATTCGTTATAATTCCGGGTAGCTTCATCCCAACTTGCAAATCTTCCATTGTATTTACCCCCTCCTGAAACTGGAATAGTTCAAACGATTCGCGAGGGTCGCGTCCGGGTTTATCTAGTTCTTCCAGAATGTCCTTTAGTGTGGGTAAACCTACTTCTTCGGAGGTGTATTGCTGAATATTAATTTGCTTACGTAGCTCAGTCTTTTGTAGCAAATCTTCCAACTGGCTATTCAAGTCCCGCGCCATTTGTCGTACTAAACCGTAGCGTTCGGGGTGAACCGCGCTATTGTCGAGTGGGTTCTTCGCTTCGCGAATCCGTAGGAAGCCGGCCGCTTGCTCAAAAACTTTATCACCTAGCCGGCTTACTTTTTTAATGGCATCCCGGTTAGGGAAAGCTCCGTGCTCGTCGCGGTAGCTGACCATGTTTTTAGCTAGTACTGGGCCAATGCCGGATACGTAACTTAGTAATTGCTGACTGGCGGTATTCACATCTACCCCAACTTTATTCACGCAACTCACTACTGTATCTTCTAATCCTTGCTTTAGGGAGCTTTGATCTACATCGTGCTGGTATTGTCCGACCCCAATGGACTTTGGATCAATCTTCACCAATTCAGCTAGTGGATCGAGCAAGCGGCGACCGATAGATACCGCGCCCCGAACCGTGATATCTTTGTCGGGAAATTCTTCTCGAGCCACTTCCGATGCTGAATAAATGGATGCTCCACTTTCGTTTACGACAATCACTGGAGCTGATGCTTTTACCTGCGAGCTAACAAATTGTTCGGTTTCTCGGCTAGCGGTTCCATTACCGATGGCAATTGCTTCTACCTGGTATTTTTCGCAGAGGTGCGTGAGGGTAGCGGCAGACTCTTGCATTTTTTTCTGAGGCGGATTAGGATAAACAGTGGTATGCTCCAACAGCTTTCCCTGACGGTCTAGACAAACTACTTTGCAGCCCGTTCGGAAACCGGGGTCTAACGCTAGAATATTCTTTTCGCCCAAAGGAGGTGCTAACAAAAGCTGGCGCAAGTTTTCGGAGAAGACTTCAATGGCTTCCGTATCAGCTTTTTTCTTGGTTTCTAAACGTAGTTCGGTTTCTAGTGAGGGGCGTAGCAAACGTTTATAGGAGTCAGTCAGGGCTAACTGTACTTGCTGGCTGCTGGTATTGTTGTTTTTTACAAACTGTCGTTCTAGTTGGCTCAGAGCAGATTCCTCGGGCGGGGCAATTGTGAGCGAGAGAAACCCTTCTTTTTCTCCCCGTCGCATAGCCAGTAATCGATGGGACGGAACTTTGGCTACGAGTTCCTCCCATTCAAAATAATCTCGAAATTTATGACCGTCAGCTTCCTTACCCTTGAGCAATTTGGTTTTAATCACCCCTTCCTTGCGGAATAGTTTTCGCAGGGTTTCTCGGGCTTGCTGATCTTCACTAATCCATTCAGCAATAATGTCCCGAGCACCTTGTAGGGCTTCTTCGGTGGTGTTGACTTCTTTTTCTGGATCAAGAAATGGCTCGGCGAGTTGAGTAGGATCAGCACTGGTTTGTTCAAAAATTTGTTGGGCGAGAGGTTCCAAGTCGCGTTCTCGAGCAATAGTGGCTTTGGTGCGTCGCTTGGGTTTGTAGGGAAGATATAGGTCTTCTACTTTGGCCATCGTATCAGCCTCTTCAATCTGTTTTTGCAGATCGTCTGATAATTTCCCTTGCTCCTCAATCGATTTGAGTACACTTTCTTTACGTTTATCCAGTTCGCGTAGTTGGTGCGCCTGATCGCGGATTTGGGTAATCTGCACTTCATCTAAGCTTCCAGTGACCTCTTTGCGATAGCGGGCAATGAAAGGTACAGTAGCTCCTTCGTCAAGTAGTTGAAGGGTTTGACTTACTTGACGAGTACTGATATTGAGGGTTTGGGCAATGTGGTTAATGTGAGTAGCCATTCTGGGATATTTATATTTAGGATAAGAAAAAGAGGGATCAAAAATAGAGAGTCTTATCGAAAATTCAAGAGCTAAGAGAAAGCATTTTTCGTAAGAATTGTTTATCTTATGAATATAAAAATTACGGTCATGGCGAACCCCACAACCTCTCCTGACCCCGACCCCAAACGAGGTGTTATCCGCGACATGGAGTTGGCTGACAGACAAGCAGAAAAACTACGGCAACGGGCTGAAGAGCTCAAGAAGTTTGCCCAACGCTACATGGATAGCTCCTATGAGCAGAGCCACTACTCGGTAAAACATTCACTAAATGAGCCAAAGTAAGAGGGAATGGTTATTCTGGCTCAGTGTTATGTTTCAATAACGCCTCCGCCCGATCAAACTCCTCTTTTTCAATGGTGTGATAACCATCTTCGTACATGCTGAGTAGTTCGCGGTAAGAAACTGTACGCTGGTTGATCTGCCAGTGATCGCCGTCAGCAATAATATCGGTACTTTCATAAGTAAACTCGCCTCGAGGTGAGGGTAGAGCTACTAACTTTCGATAAATGTCGGTTTCGTCAACAGTGTGTTTTACGTAAAGGTGTTTCATGAAAGTGAGGGAAAATATGGCACAATATCTTCTAAGAGTTTTTGAAACGAACCCTTCTCGGCTAAATCTACTAAATCAATATCAATTGTAAAAATTGGGCTAAGCGAAAAACTCTGGATCCACTTATCGTAACACTGATTCAGGTTTTCCAGGTAGCCATCAGGAATAGTATTTTCGTGTTTGCGTTGTTGATCCTGGCTGCTATGCCGTTGGCGAATGCGCTGTTGCAAAGTAGTGATACTACCTTTTAAATAGATTATCAAGTCAGGCGGGGGCACTAAGCTAATCATGGTCTCGTACAAATGGGAGTAGTTTTGATAATCCCGCTGACTGAGAAAACCAGAATGAAATAAATTGTGAGCAAAAATATGGGCATCTTCATAGATCGTCCGATCTTGTATCACTGTGCCAGTGTGGGAAGTTATTCTTAGCCCTTGTTCAAATCGGTGGCTTAGAAAATAAATTTGTAGGGGAAATGCCCAGCGAGCCATATCCTGGTAAAAATCATTCAGATACGGATTATCGCGAACCGCTTCTAATTCCGCTCGGGCATTAAAGTGCTTCGCCAGTCGGTTAACCAACGTGGTTTTTCCCGCCCCAATATTTCCTGATACCGCAATGATCATAAAAACCTAACCATTGTTTGACAGGGAGGGTTTCAGCACTAATCACTCAAAAGCATGGCTGCGATAACGAATGGTGCGGTAAATGACAAGCATTCCGGCTAGCGAAAGAGGTGCCATAATAGCTCCTTCCCAGCCATTTAGGCCTTTTTCCATCATAAGGTAAGCCGCCAGTACGGGTAGACCGATAAAAAATAAACTTACTGTAACCGAAAGCAGGTTTAGCAGCGTGAAGACTACTCGATGAACTGCGGTTGGAGATGCCTTAGAAGGAGATGGCTCAACAATTGATTCAGAGGGGGGAGGTGGTTGGTTTTGGTAGATTTGCTCAAAATGTGCCTGATACTGAACGCTAGCTTGGGCATAAGCCTGAGCTAAGCCTGATTTATGATGAGTCAATAGATACTCATAAGCATCAGCAATTTGCTGGAAGTTACGTTTGGCCTCCTGATTAGGATTGATATCCGGGTGGTACTGGAGAGCTAGAGTACGAAAGGCTTTTTTTATTTCGCCAACAGTTGCCCCAGGAGAAAGTCCTAAAGTGTAGTAGTGCTTGTCCATATTGGTTGCTTAACAACGTTGAAAAATTGAAAAGACAACTGCTTTAGCTACCTAAATGTAAGCAGAAGCATAGGATCAATACAAATAGTTTGGTAAAAATCTGTTTCCGAAGGAGCTATTACTCCCGGAAAATCCCCTTTATTGCCTAGTAGATCAGTCATAACCTGAAAGTGCAGATGAGGCGGCCAGTCACCATTTTCAGGATACGGACCAAGTTCACCGATTTTCTGTTCCTTGTTAACGGTATGCCCTACGTAAATATTTTCTAGCGACTCTCTACTCAAGTGACCGTAGAGGGTAAAGAAGGACAGCTCTTCAATCTGATGTTCTAGAATAATCGTAGGGCCGTAGTCCCCAAAACCTTCATTATCACGAAAACTATGAATTTTTCCAGGCCAGGGTATGTGTACTGCAGTGTAGGCAGGTGCCCATACATCTACCCCCAAGTGTATAGAACGGAATTCCTCTCCAGTGTACATAGAGCTACGCTGATAAACTGAACGGTGTTCCAAAAAGCCACCAATTCCGAATTTTCCCGCAAGCATTGCATTGATAGTCTGGTCAAATTGTGCTGTATCTGACACTACTTCCTGAGTCAGTAAATTATTTTTAGCACTTAGATCAAGGGATAATAATTCTGAATATAAAATTGTTGGAAACACCTTTCCAATCTGCCCGTTACGTAGCTTGAGACGCTGTTCAATTTTTTCTTTCATACTAAATTATTCTTTTTATCAGAAAGGCAGCCCAAAAAAATCTGCGTTGAGGATGTGTTCAAGTAACAGTCAAAAAATAATATATCGTTTTGTGCGGTCATTTTTGACAGCATACTTCGTTAAAAAGCCTCGTCATAGCTTAGGCTATGCCTACGTTTTTTGCCTCGTCTACTGCCAAAACTGCCTCCCACAGCACCGAAAACTTATTCTTTGACCGTTACTTAAGATGCTAAAAATATTTCTAAATTTACCGCAAACGCTGATTTTGGACGTTTTATGCTATTCATCAGGGTGTTTGGCCGATTAAATTATCTAAAATGATACAAGAAGTCAGTTGTCTTACCTTCTTTAGCAATTTCATAAACTAATTTTAATCTGATTACCACGAAAAATTTTTTTCTACATGAACCAACACGAGCTAGAAACTTTATGTATTAATTCCATTCGTACTCTTTCCATGGATGCGGTTCAAAAGGCTAACTCCGGTCATCCCGGTACGGCTATGAGTCTGGCACCTATCGCCCACGTACTTTGGTCGCGGGTTATGAAATATAATCCGAATAACCCTCACTGGGCTAACCGCGACCGTTTTATCCTTTCCGCTGGGCACGCTTGTATTCTTCAGTATAGTATTTTACACCTGGCAGGCTACGATCTTTCAATGGATGACCTGAAGAATTTTCGGCAGTGGGAAAGTAAAACGGCGGGACACCCCGAGTACCACCTAGCTCCGGGAGTGGAGGTAACTACTGGACCACTGGGGCAGGGAGTAGCTAATGGAGTTGGTTTTGCTATTGGGCAAAAGTTTCTAGCAGCTCGTTACAATAAGGCAGAGAAAAATATTTTCGACTACAAGATTTACGCTATCTGTAGTGATGGTGACCTGATGGAAGGTATCTCTTCTGAAGCAGGATCGTTGGCGGGTCACCTGAAATTAGGTAATCTAATCTATCTCTACGACGATAATAATATTACGATTGATGGTAATACGGGTATTACTTTTACCGAAGATGTGGAGGCTCGCTTCCGTTCGTTCGGCTGGCATACCCAAACAGTAGAAGATGTAAACGATCTAGATGCGCTAGAGCAAGCCATTCGTACTGCCGAAGCGGTAGAAGATCAGCCATCGCTGATTCGGGTAAAAACACTCATCGCCTACGGAAGCCCTAATAAGATTAATACTTCAGGGGCACACGGAGCCCCATTAGGCGAAGACGAAGTAGCTGCTACTAAGAAAAATTTAGGTTGGGATGCTGATAAGCACTTTTATGTACCTGATGAGGTGTATGACTTCTACAAAGAAGCCGTTGGTAAGCGGAAAGCAGCCGAAAGTGAGTGGAACGAATTGTTTGAGTCCTACAAGTCGGAGTACAGCGATTTAGCTGAGGAGTATCTAAACTTTACCAAAAAACAGTATCCAGCGGGCTGGCAAAATGATCTACCCGTATTCAAGCCTGAGGAAGGTAGTATCGCTACCCGAAATGCAGGTAAGAAGGTAATGAACGCCATTGCCAAGCACTTCCCTCTTTTGATTGGTGGTGCGGCTGACTTGGTTGAGTCTACCAAAACGGAAATAGAGGCTTCTGGTAGTTTTGAACCGGGTAATTACGGCGGGCAAAATGTTCACTTCGGAATCCGGGAGCACGCGATGGGTGCCATTGTCAACGGACTTTCGCTTACGGAAGGGTTGACTGCCTACGGCTCGACCTTCTTCATTTTTACGGATTATATGCGCCCTACACTGCGCCTAGCCGGAATCATGAAGCAACCCGCAATTTTCGTCTACACTCACGATAGCATTGGTTTGGGTGAAGATGGAACGACCCACCAACCGGTAGAACATCTAATGGCGATGCGAATAATTCCCAACATGGTTACCATTCGTCCCGCTGATGCCAACGAGACGGCTCATGCCTGGCGGGTAGCTTTGGAGCGTAAAGATGGTCCGGTAGCTATCGTCTTAACTCGTCAGGGTATTCCGGTGATCAACTACGAGCACTGCGCTGGGCCGCAAAGTCTGGAGAAAGGAGCTTATGTACTGAAAGATGCCAACGATATTCCTCAGTTAATTTTGATTGCTACTGGCTCAGAAGTACAGTTAGCATTAGAAGCTCAGAAGCAATTAGCTAGTGAAGGTATCCACGCTCGAGTGGTAAGTATGCCGAGCTGGGAGTTGTTTGAGAAGCAAGATGAATCCTACAAAGAGAGCGTTTTACCTAAAGAAATTCGTAAACGCATCTCGATTGAAGCCGGAGTAACACTGGGCTGGCACAAATACATTACTGATCAAGGCGTTGCCATCGGTATTGACACCTACGGCGAGTCTGCCCCCGGCAAAAAACTCATGCAAGAGTTTGGCTTCACTACCGAGAACGTAGTAAAACACGCCAAGCAACTCATACAGAAATAGCGAATGTATAGTCAATTGTTTTTAGGTGTTTGTGTGTTCAAGTATTCGTGATTGAGCAGCCTTGAATACTCGAATACCTGAACACTCGAACACCTAAACATCCTAACACCAAATAAACTATGAAACTAGGTATTGCAGCTGACCATGGTGGATTTCACGCTAAAGAAAAACTCAAAGATTTTCTCCACACCTTGGATGGTATTTCAGTAGTTGACTACGGAGCGGAGGAATACGATGCTTTGGATGACTATCCGGACTTTGCTGAAAAAGTAGCCCGAGCAGTAGCCAATGGTGAGGTAGAACGAGGTATTGCCATCTGTGGTAGCGGTGTAGGGGCTTCTATTGCCGCCAACAAAGTGAAAGGAGTGCGTGCTGCTCTTATCTGCGATACCTACTCGGCTCGTCAAGGGGTAGAGCACGATGATATGAATATTGTCTGTTTTGGGGCGCGGGTCTTCGGTGAGGAGCTTATCAAAGAAATGACGAAAGCCTTTTTAAGTGCAAAGTTCTCGGGCGAAGAACGGCACACCCGCCGATTGAATAAAGTAATTGCATTAGAAAACAATGAATAATGATGAATGAGTAATGATTAATACCAGTCATTACTCATTCAGTATCAATCATCAATCATTAAACAAACTATGGAAACACAACAATATGATTTTGGCATGGTCGGGCTAGGCGTAATGGGCCGTAATTTTTTGCTCAACGTAGCCGACAGCGGTTTTTCGGTCATTGGTCTGGATAAAGACGATTCCAAAGCTACTGCACTGGAAAAAGAAGGAAATGCTAATGTGAAAGGGGCTACTGAACCAGAAGAATTCGTGAAAGCCCTGAAAACACCTCGGAAAATCATGATGCTGGTGCCGGCGGGGTCAATCGTTGACTCAGTGATTGAAGAGCTACTTCCACTACTAGATGATGGCGATGTGCTGATCGACGGCGGGAATTCTCACTTCACCGATACCAACCGTCGAATGGAAGCTTTACAAGATAAAAAAGTTAACTATCTCGGCATTGGCGTGTCGGGTGGGGAAGAAGGAGCCCGTCACGGTCCGAGTCTGATGCCTGGGGGAAGTAAAGAAGCTTACGAAATTGTCCGCCCTATTTTTGAAGCCGCTGCCGCTAAAGTAAACGGTGAACCCTGTGTAACCTATTTAGGTACTACCTCAGCGGGAAACTTCGTGAAGATGGTACATAATGGTATTGAGTATGGTCTAATGCAACTGATCGCCGAAATCTACGATATGATGAAGCGAGGTATGGGGCTGTCTAACGAAGAAATTCACCACACTTTTTCTGAGTGGAACGATGGCGAACTACAATCCTTCCTAGTCGAGATTACTGCTGATATTTTTAAGGAACCAGATACTAAAGCGGGCGAAGGTTTCTTGGTAGATAAAATCTTGGACAAAGCTAAGCAAAAAGGAACGGGTAAGTGGACTTCACAAGTAGCGATGGATTTGGGCATCCCCATTTCGGTGATTGATGCAGCGGTTACGTCCCGTTACTTATCGGCTTTGAAAGATGAACGCCAGCAGGCTGCCCAAATTTTAGTACACGAAAACCCTCCGGTTGAAGAAGATAAAAAGTTTTTAAGGGGTGAGCTTCGTAACGCACTCTATTTTGCTACGATTGTATCGTATGCTCAGGGAATGGCTTTACTGAAAGAGTCCTCGGCTGAGTTTGACTACGGTCTAAATCTGTCGGATGTAGCCAAAATCTGGCGAGGTGGCTGCATTATTCGGGCTAAGCTACTGGAAGATATTATGGCGTCGTATCACCATCAGCCTGACTTGGCCAATCTGATGTTGGATGATCACTTATCAAAACTTCTGCTGCAATTACACTTAGACGCGGTAGAAATTGCCAAGCTAGGTTTAGAGCAAGGTATACCGATGCCTGGCTTAAATGCAGCTTTAGCCTATTTTGATTCTTATCGTAGCGCACGCCTGCCGTCTAATCTGACCCAAGCCCAGCGTGACTACTTCGGTGCCCACACCTACGAGCGCATCGACGAACCTGGTACTTTCCACACCGAGTGGAATCAATCGTGAACGGCGACTGGATCGGTTCCCCGTCGGGACCGGAAACCGGAGTCCGAATCTTCTATGAAGCCATGCAGAAAGTGAAAAAGTTTTCCGTTAAATCAATTTTTCATTAAAAAACTATTTCCGGTTTCCCGTCTCTGGATTCCGGTCTCCATAATCGAAGAGATATGAACTCAGTTGACTATCAAAATATAAAGCCGACTACCATTGTCATTTTTGGCGGTAGTGGCGATCTGAACAAGCGTAAGCTTATTCCTGCGCTGTACAACTTGTATATTGATCGGTACCTGCCGGAGCAATTTTATATTATTGGGCTGGGAAGAACGGAGTTCTCGGATGAGGAATTCCGGGAGATATTGGAGGAAGGAGTTAATGATTTTTCTCGCCGGAAAGCTGAAAACGGTAGTTGGGAAGAGTTTTCTCAGCATATAACCTATCACGTTTCTAATGTGAAAGACCTGGAGTCTTACAAAGAGGTTGTTGGGCTAGTAGAAAAGAAGGAACAAGAGTGGGGAGCTAAAGAACCCAATCGTCTGTTTTATCTTTCTGTATCTCCCTCATTATTTGAACCAATTGCTATCAACCTAGGTCGAGCTGGAGCTTGTAATGATATTAATCGTACCCGAATTGTAGTGGAAAAACCTTTCGGGCACGATTTAAAGACCGCCCATTCACTCAATCGACTGTTGACCAAGATATTTGCCGAGCAACAAATCTACCGGATTGATCACTATTTGGGTAAGGAAACAGTTCAGAATATTCTGACTTTCCGCTTTACTAACGCGTTATTTGAACCCATCTGGAACCGTAATTATATTGATCACATTCAGATCACTGTATCGGAAACAGTGGGCGTAGGAACTCGCGGAGGTTACTACGAAGGTTCGGGAGCTTTACGCGATATGATTCAGAACCACGTACTACAATTGGTCGCCATGATTGCCATGGAGCCACCGATCTCACTGGATGCTGATGAAATCCGAAACAAAAAGGCCGAAGTGATTCGGGCTATGCGGAAATACACGCACGAAGAAGTGAGAGATAACGTCGTAAGAGGGCAGTATGGACCTGGTTGGATCAAGGGTGAAGAAGTAATTGGCTATCGTGATGCGGAAGGGGTTGCAGAAGATTCTAATACCGAAACCTACGCGGCTGCTAAGTTCTATATTGATAACTGGCGTTGGCAAGACGTGCCCATCTACGTTCGCACGGGAAAACGTATGGCAGATAAAACCACGGCGATTACGATCCAACTAAAATCCGCTCCCCACCGCGCGTTTGTTAGCAATGGTAAGATCAATCAGGACCCTAACCGGATTGTCATTAACATTCAACCAGAAATGGGGATGAAAATCCGCTTTCAGGCCAAGCGACCGGGCGTGAGTCAGATTGTAAACCCGGTAGAGATGATCTTTGACTACGACGAAGCTTACGATGCCCCGACTCCTGAAGCCTACGAAACTCTGCTGCTCGATGCTATTGCAGGTAATGCCGCTCTCTTCATGCGAGCCGACCAAGTAGAAGCAGCCTGGGAAGCCGTGATGCCAATTCTAGAAGTTTGGGAAAATGAGCCCATCACTGATTACCCGAGCTACGATGCTGGAAGTTGGGGGCCGGTGGCGGCTGATAAGCTACTTGATCAAAAGGGGCATAGATGGTTTAATCCACCCGCGCGTAATGTTCTGGAAACGGTTATTGAAGACAAGCACAATGAGTCTAAAGCAGGAGTTATTAACCTGCATACTTACAACGAAATTGATGACCTTAGCTACTGTGCAGCCGAACTATTCGCCAATAAGGCTCAGGAAGCTGTAGAAAAATACGGAAGGTTCACCGTTTGCCTCTCGGGTGGGAGCTCTTCTAAAGCCATGTACGAGCTATTAGCAAAAGAACCGTTAGCCTCAAAGGTTCCGTGGAAGAATGTGTACGCTTTTTGGGGCGATGAACGAGCTGTATCGATGGAACACGTTGATAGCAACGCTGGTATGGCGATGGACGCTCTATTGCGTCATGTTCCCATTCCAGAAGGTCAGATATTCCCAATTCAGGGTGGTTTACGGGCTGACGTAGCCGCGTTACAGTACGAGGAATTACTGCAACGTTTCTTCCAAGGACGTTCACCTCGCTTCGATCTGGTGTGGTTAGGTTTAGGCGGAGATGGTCATACTTTATCAGTATTTCCGGGCGTATCTATTTCCCAGAAAGAAATGACTTGGGTGAGAGAAGTTTTTGTGCCTAAGTTGGACAATTACCGTATCACACTTACTCCCCAACTGGTGAATCAGGCGCACTGCGTAGCCTTCATTGCTTACGGTAAGGGAAAAGCGAATGCACTAAAGCATGTGCTGGAAGGCTCTTATGAACCTGATGAATATCCAGCCCAATTGATACGGCCCACGCACGGGGAACTGCATTGGTTTGTGGATAGCGAGGCAGCAGGTTCTATTGCCAAGAAGTAAGGCTAAAGTCAGTAGCAATCGCGTAATCCAACAGGTTGACAAATAGTAGCAAAGGTACTGGCAATTTATCAACAGTACCTTCATTTGTCTTTAATATCCTGACTAGGTGCAGAGATGTGTATCTACAATAGTTTGGAGATTGGCATATTTTTTATAAATTATTTGAAAATACTTAATCTCTTCAACAAACTGCCTAGGTCTGTTGCAACTGCTCGCCAGTATACAGGTGGTTTCTTGTAAACAACTACCTAACAACCTATGGAAACGAAGCCTGATATTCCACCCTTCTGGCAAAAAATTCTCAATACGCTGGAAACTCCCTTTCTGTTTATTGAGAATCTCTCACAGAAATATGTTTTATCCCCTTTTCGCTGGCTTTTCAAAAAGATTGAGCCGCTAAGTTATAAGATTGAAGGCACCTTATTTAAGAAAATACTGCAAGTAGCGATTTATCCATTGTTCATGGTATTGACCTTGATCGTGGGTTTTAAGCTGGTTGAGAATGGTTTTACCTTTGGCAGCTTCTTAGGTACTATCGGGCTGTTTGCAGTGTTGGGAATCATCTTTGCCCCGTTGGAACATTTGATCCCTTTTAGTAGAAAATGGCTAAGCGATGACGAAACATCTACGGATGTTATGCTTTTCTTTGGCAGCAAGTTTTGGGGAGATTACATTAACAAACCCATCAAATTAGTAACCATTACCCTGATTGTTCAGGAGATTTCTCCTGAGATCGGACAAGGCTTTTGGCCCACCAGTATCCATCCGGTATTGCAGGTTTTTCTTCTATTGTCGGTCAAAGATTTCTTCCGATATTGGTATCACCGGTGGATGCATGAGTCGGAGTTTATGTGGCGTTGGCACGCGGTTCACCATTCTTCTACCCGAATGTACTGGTTCAATGCCGCTCGCTCGCATCCGTTAGAAGGGTTGGTTTCTAGTTTTCTTTGGGGCATTCCTCTGGCTTATGTACAGGCTCCGGTAGAAGTTGTATTTGTCACCATGCTGTTAGGCCGTACCATTGGGCGGTTTCAGCACACTAACATGGACTTGATCCTGGGGCCGTTTGACTATATCTTCTCATCCCCTAAAAACCATCGCTATCATCACTCTAAGAATATAGAAGAAGGTAATTCTAATTACGGTGGTGATGTTATTTTCTGGGATATACTATTTGGCACTTTCTATCTGCCCAAAGGCAAAATACCTAGCGACGATATTGGTGTTCACGGAATGCCCAATTATCCTAAAACCTTCACCGGGTTGATGCTAGCCCCGTTTACTTACGGGAAAATCAAGAAAGAAGCTATTGCACTAGAAAACAAAGCGAAACAAGAATCAGTCAGTCAAATGATAGAGGTTTAGATGATCGAGTTTTTGGTTTTTTTAATCCAGTTCAATAAAGGGTAATTATTCTCCTACCACAATAGACTCTCGGGTAACGGCTGATGTTTGGAAGAACCCCAAGCCCGGTGCGGTTTCACTTGTAATATTGGTTCGGGGATTTACTGGGGAGGGGCTGAACATACCGCCGTCGCCATTGAGGGCGTTATCCAAATCACCGTAAAATAAATAGGCTTGTCGGCTAATTCGGTGCATAACAAAGGTAGCGGTATCGCCTTTTCGGAAGTAAGTGGGGGCTTCTAGCCCATAAATATAACCTTCCAGCAGCTTATCGTCAGCGTAAAATAAACCAGTGTTATCGTTGAAGTTTTGCAATGAATCGTTGCGGTAAAACTTGAATAGATAATAGTCGGTGGTTTCTGCTGGTTCGCGGGCGTAGATTCGGACATCGTAAAACAGTCCTTCTTCATCTGGATCAGTTTGTTCTTCTTGGTCGATTTCCCAAGTCAGACTATCTACCGACATTACCGCACTCATTTGATCAGAGGCAGTAAAAACCGCCCCGTCGGGCATAGTAGTTTGCATCGTATACGTTCTTCCAATTTCCCCTTGAAAGCGGGCAGTATATAACCCGGGTTCAGTCTCACTTTCCTGAAAAATATATTCCTGCTCTAAATCATCCTTTACTATTACCGATGTACCCGATACTTTAGGCGTAGTATCCACATTGTAAAAGTCAGTGGAGGTGGAAATTTTCACGTAGTGGTCGGTTAGCTCATCGGTAATGAGTCCATCAATAATGTAGCGGGGCGGAGCCTGGTCTACATCTAATTCAATGGGTTCTTCGCAGCCAAATCCGAAGAGGACAGTGAGTACAAAAAGGGTGCTATTAATAATTTGTTTATACATGATTATGTTAGTTGACAATGGATAATTGATAATGGATAGTTTAAGTAGTTGTTGATTGTAAATAGTGGGGAGCTTGGGGCAGGGGGTTTGGCGTAGGGATATACATATTGACTCCCAGCACCACGTGCCCAGCCGAGCCACGGTGGCTCTTAGCTTTTCATATTTCTCGTCTCTCATTTCATACTTAAAAGGTGACTTTCCAGGAGAAAGAAGGGAAAACAGGAAATAGATAGACCAAAATGGCTTCTTTACGATTGGGGTCAATCACTACACCTTCTTCATTAGCTACTGCCTGAGTAAATATGGTATATGGGTTTTGGCGATTGTATACGTTATAGATTGATATGCTCCAGAACTGTTTCAGACGGCGCGTAGCGTTCTTTCTTGGTGCGTAATTAGCCGAAAAATCTAGGCGATGGTAGTTAGGAAGTCGGTAAGCGTTCCGACCGGAGAACAGGTCAACATTGTAGCCATCATAGTTGTATCGTCCCACGGGCAAGGTAAATGGTCGCCCCGTAGAATAGGTGAAGTTCGTTCCTACCGACCAGCGGTCGTTAAACGTATAGTTCATAACTAGGTTGGCTACGTGACGACGATCGTGATTCGCAAAGAACGGTTGATTATTATTTACATCGGGTATTTCTAAGCGAGCTTTTGACCAGGTGTAGCTGGCAAATCCGGTGAGGGCACCTTGAGTTTTCTGTACATGGGCTTCAATGCCGTAAGCTGTGCCATCCCCCTGACGGTATTCAACTGGAGCATCGTCGTTAAGCAGAAGAACTGCGTTATCGGCAAATTCAGTGACATCGTACATTTTTTTGTAGTAGCCTTCCAGCGAGAATTCGTACATATTGTCCCGAAGATTATGAAAGTACCCCACCGCTACTTGATCCGACTTTTGTGGTTCCAGGTAAGGCGAACTAGGTGTCCAGGTGTTGAATGGCACCGGGATAGTAGAGTTAGACAGCAGATGAATGTACTGTACCATTCGATGATACGAAGCCTTTATTGAGCTTTCCTCGTTGAGCAAATAGCGAGCACTAAAGCGTGGCTCCAGATTAAAGAATGTTCTAATGGGTTCTAAAGAACCGTACTGGGTTGAATCCAGTCGGGCAATATTCAGATTATCGGGCTGTCCTTGTTCATTGCGGGCGTAGTCGTAGATCGTGGCTTCCCCAACATTCTGAAATAGCGATGCTCGCAGACCATAAAGTAGCGACAAACGTTCGGTGATCTGTTGCTCGTTGCCAGCGTACAGGGCATAATCAAAAGCGTAAGTCTGATCAAACTCCGTGGGAGCAAAAATAGAGGTTTCGCTACCGGGTCGGAGGTCGCCGGGGGAAAAACTGCGGTAAGAAGCGTGTAAACCTAGATTTACCGTGTTGCGCGGACTGGCAAAGAAGGTGATATCTTCCTTCACTGCAAACTCCTGAAGATTGGCAGTCCAGTCAAATTCTGAGGCTACTTGCTGGCTCTCAAGTTGGTAGTCAAACTGACTGGCGATGAAGGTGGTGTTGGAAAACCATCGGTCGTTAAACAGATGGTTCCACCGAAAAGTAGCGGTAGCATTTCCCCAGTTAAATCCAAACTGCTCGTCGAAGCCCATTGCATCGCGACCCAAATAGGTAGCCAGGAAGAAGCGATTACGATTGTTGGGTTTCCAGTTAACTTTGGCATTTATATCGTAAAAAGAAACCTGGTTATCTTCCGTGTCTTCCGACATTCTTAAAAACAGATCAAGGTACGAGCGGCGAGCCGATAGCAGAAACGAGGCTTTGTCTTTCTGAAGAGGCCCTTCTAGCACTACTTTGCTGGCCAGTGAGCCGATCGTAGCCGAGCCAGTAAATCGCTGGTTGTTTCCGTCGCGGGTACGTACATCTAAAATAGAAGAGAGACGACCACCGTATGGAGCCGGAATCCCACCCTTGTAAAGCTCTGAGTCTTTGATAACATCGGCATTAAATACTGAAAATAGTCCGAATAGGTGAGACGGATCGTAGATGGGTGCTTCGTCAATCAGAATCAAGTTCTGATCAGCTCCACCACCCCGCACGAAGTAGCTAGAAGTACCTTCACCCGCTGAAATTACTCCTGGCATCATCTGTACAGCTTTAAGAATATCTGGCTCACCAAAGAGGGCTGGCGTTTTTTTAACCAGATTAACATCGACGTTATTACGGCTCATCTCCACCCGCTGCACATTGCGGTCGCGATCAGCACTATCAGCACTGATTACAATTTCCTCCATTTGGGTAGTAGCATCTCCCAGGCGAATGTTTAGTTCTAGGTCTTCAGTAAGGTTTACTTGCTGAGCAGTAGTTTCGTAGCCTACGTAACTGTAGGTAACATCATATTCTCCCGAAGGAAGGGTGAGCGAGTAGAATCCGTAGATGTTGGTGACTACGCCGTTCTGAAGCTGGTCTACGTAAACCGTAGCTCCGATTAGTTCTTCGCCGCTACTGGCATCTTTGACATATCCGCTAAGCGTAACTTTATCTTGGGCAATGCCGAAATAGGGCAAGATTACTATCGTCGCTAGGGCGATTATGAGTTTTTTCATGAGGAATTTAATTGAGTATTTACGATACTATTACCGGGATTGTATCAGTCACCCTACCTCAGTTAGCTCGTTTTTTCGACTTTATTTTCTGAGTAGACGCTTTCGTTTTAGATGCGGAAGCGTAGAAGGTGTAGTAAATCTGTTCTTTTGTTAGATGGGAAAATTAGCCTTATGAATTAATGCTAACCACCTCACTATCAGCAATTTTGAATTTTAGAATTCTTACTTGGTAGCAGCAGTACAAAGGAAAAGTTTGATAATCAGAAATAGACCTAGAAAACAAAAGTGGAATGGATCGAATTTATTGCTTAGGAAAATTGAGTAACCATGCAGATCGATCATATTTTTATATTCTCAGACAATGTTGGCGAGGAGGCAGATGCATTGGCAGATTTTGGACTAACTGAGGGAAGTAGCCGAGTACATCCTGGTCAGGGAACGGTGAACCGGAAATTTTACTTCCAGAATTTTTTTCTAGAGATTTTGTGGGTGAATAATGAAGAAGAAGTCCGTAGTAAGCAGACGTCAATCACCAAGCTTTGGGAGCGTTCTCAATTTGCTACGAGTGGCTATTCCCGCTTTGGGTTATGCTTAGTAAATACTGAAGATACCGATATCCTTTTCGCCCACAATACTAAATACCAACCCGCCTACTTTCCGGAGGGGATGGCGATTGACATCATCACTCATGAAGAAAACCCCGCTTTACCCATGACATTTCGCTTACCCTATCGAGGCGGGAAGGAGCCAGTTGATGAGCCTACGAATCATCGGGTTGGTACTAAGCAACTGACCCATGCCATATTCGGTGTTCCAGAGTTGAAGGCCAATAATAGTTTTACCCACTTTTTTGAAAATACTGAAGCCATTGCCTTTGAGCCAAGCGATAAGCCAACCCTAACGCTAGAGTTCAACCAGAATACATCGGGCAGAACCCAAGAGTTTTCCGCCCTAAATTTGATTGTTAAGTATTAGGTACGTTTAAGTTTATTTTGATGAATAGCCGGCAGGCAGCGAACTAAACTGCCGACTTCTTACCGCTGACCATTAAAGTCTATCGGTACAGGTAATCGTTGTTTCTCAAGCTCCCGCTGCCAGTTATCCAGAAGCTCTTCGGCAACTTTTGAGAACTTTGCCCGGAAAAGCGGGTGCAGAAGTACGTTTTGAAACCGATGGCGATACTGAAAATCAAAGCGCATAATGATTTTGGTGGTAGATTCGTTAATTTCTTCCACTGCCCAAAAACCTTTTAGCAACTTGAATGGATACGGATAATCCGGTTTATCGGTATGAACCGTGTAGGCGTAGCTTTTTCCCTCATTCCACAGTGAGCAGGTTTCCGTCCAGCTATCTTTACCATGAGAACAAGCCCGCACCATTCCCTCGCCCTCGCCTGATACGATGGTAACATTATCAATGTTGGGCGCAAACATATCGTAGTTACCAATATCCGAAATCAATTGCCATACGGAGGTTTTATCAGCGTTAACAATTCGCTCAAACTGCCACTGTTTGCCGGGTTGAGTAGGGTGAGCATCTACTTTCCCTAAAGCGGAAGCTTGGTTAATCGCCATGTAAAGCACAATCAGAGCAACTAGCCCGATAATCAGCATTCCGGTTGATGAAATACTGAAAGGGTTAAAAACTAGCAGAACAATACTGCCGATTACCCAGAGAAAATCCTGAACGATAATCCACAGTATCGCTAACGGTCGCTGCTTTGCGATTTCGTAAACAATGGTGGCAGAAAAAACTATGAGAGCAATACCAGTAATCCAGAATACAGTATTGTTTTCGGTACCAAATAATTCGGCAATTGAGCGGCTGAGGGTGATTAAGGTAATGCCTGATATACCCGAAAATAGGGCGTTAGCTCGTAATGATTTTTGTAATTGGTTCATCTCGTAGAATTTGGTTTTAACAAAATTCCTGGAAATGAACCGAAAGTCTCTTGATAAATATCAAGAAATAGGTTGGGTTGAATTATTCCGTAATCGACTTAGCGTTTCGGGGGTAATGCCCAGCATAGAGGCAATGTATTGCAGTGGAACCTGATTGAACAAAGTCGGATCATCTTGCATTAGTTTCTCGTACCGCTGTTGGGCAGTAGTGTGTAATTGAGCGAACATACTTTGTTCTAATAGTGCAAATGAGTGGGCGAGAAGCAGATTATCAAACTCTAGCCACTTGGGTTGAGTCTTACCAAGCTCAAAGTGCTTATCGCGACTGATGACGTACAGTTGACAGTCGGTAACTGCCTGAATATTCCAGAAATTACTGGTCTGGAAGACAAAACTGGAAAGGGAGGTGATAAACTTACCACTACTGCCAATCCAGAAGGTAATTTCTTTGCCATCCGCCACATTGTACATTCTCAGGTAGCCCGACTCAATGAATGCCATCTGCCGACAGATATTGCCCGACCGGAGGAAGAATTGTCCCTTTGAAAGCTCTTGCGGTTCAAACGCCGACAGAATAGTGTCTAGAGCTTTGCTTTCTATCGTTACCTGGTTGCTTATACAATTCCGTAGTTGTTTCATTTTAGGGTTTGTCCAACTATCATTCGTAAGCTGTACTTTTTAAATATCTACTAAAATATCTAACTGAACCAGCCTTTGCAAATAGCTAAGTTAGCCGCGCCGCGCAGGTTTATAGATGATAGTATTTGTTATCCTTCTGTGGGTCATTTCACTCCGCCGAATCTAGTCACTGAGCCCCCTCACATGATGTGTTCTAAATTTTGATTTGAACAATTTTTTCTGCTATTAGTGTTTGCATTCGATTTACAGGTTCGTTGAGTCCGATTTTCATTCCGTTTTTCTCAAGCATTTGGACAATTTCTAATAGGGTAATTCGAACTTTTTCATAGGTACTTACTTTTTGAGTCCATTGACCATTTATTTTCTCGTGCAATAAGTCGGATACTTTGATTTTTTCAGGTTGGTATTCTAAGATGCATGTCAAAATTTTCTCATTCGTACTTTTTACGAGAATGAATCTTTCTTGATCGTCCAATTCGCAACTGTAATCACGGAATGTTAAAATCAAATGCCCATTAATTTCTAAAATTTTGGTTGCATCCGAAATAAACTTTTCGATTTGCCTTTTGCTGTCTATGTGCGTGATTGTGTCCCCACAACATATTATCAATTCAGGTTTTAGCTTATCAAATTCTGAAACGCTGGTTATGTCAGCCAACTGCGTTTTTATTCCATCTGAGTTTGAGTTCGCCTTTAATTCATTTAGTAATTTTTCATTGAAATCCACTGCAGTTACCTCAAAGCCTAAATCTTTCAAAGCAATGCTTTGAATCCCATTTCCGGCTCCTAAGTCAAGCGCAGTTCTTGTTTTACCAGGCTCAATTCCGTTAGATTGTAGGAACTTCTTGAAGTCCATTGATTTTGATTCCAAATCCCCAATCATCCACGAGTATAAATCAGCCAGATGTTTTTCATAATGTTCTTTTGCTAGCATATGGGTGTGTATATTTTTGGTTAGAAGGTCTTACTATGGCCTACATTCCATTTTCCATTTATTTTCTTCTAAAGTCAGCACGATGAAATACGCCAACCATTAGCGTATGGTCATTTTCAATAGTCTCAGGTTGGATAATAATGTATTGATTCAAGTATCCCAGAGATAATGTAAAGTTCTTAGTGATACCAATGTCAAAACCTCCGTAGTATCTATTTTGACCAAGCTTAGGAGCGCTACCATTGTCTACTAGAATAAAAACTTGCTCAGAAAAGGACATTCCCAGTCTTTGGTTCCTATGCAAATCAAATAGTAGGGGGAATTTAAAACCAAGCTTTATTCTAGCGCGTTGAAGGAAATTTGAATTTCGGAAAAACTGCTCAAATTCAATAGTAGAACCTACTGATATTTTTTGAATTTTATCCTTGAAAAAAATACGCTCAAGAAAGCGGTGTTCTTCTCTTTTTTCGGGAACGGGCAACTTACCATAAGGGAAGATTATAGCCCATTCGTAGCTTCCTCCCACACCGAAATTGTTTGTCAAACTATGATTGGTGCTTAATCCTAGTTTGCTTATTTGCCAGTGTTTTACAAAATCATGACGCGACCAGGAATAGAGTAAGTTAATCGTCCACCACTCCTTGAGCCGATAGGTACCTGAATAGTACCACCAGGAATTGAATTGGTTGACTTTCTGCCCTTTAGCAGGATACAGACAGTATAGCAAAAGGAATATTATCAAGACATTTCTTGTTAGAATACTGGTCTTATTGGGCTCTAACATGCGATTTAGCTGAAGTGTGGTTATGAGAATTTAAGAAGACTAAAAGCGCACAAATAATGACCAGAAGACTAGCTATTAGGTAAGTGACTTTCATTCCTGCCATGATAGATTGTGGTGATGCTATCGATACATCCTGACCAGCTACCGCCGCAAATACCGCCCCCATCACAGAAGCTCCACTTATTAACCCGATATTTCGAGAAAGACTTAACATACCCGCAATTACTCCCGCGCTAGAATCCTTTGATTCCAGCATGACCTGGGCATTATTGGCTGCAAGAAAAAGTTGGTAGCCAGGCGTTAGCAATAGAATAGCACAGAGATAACCTGCCAAACCCAATACTAACGGTAGTACTGCTAAAGTGAATGTGGCAATTGACATTGTGAAAAGCGCCAATTGCAATAATTTCTTTGAGCCATACCTGTCAACGAGCCTCCCAGCAGGTAATCCAGAAAGTACGGAAACCAATGGCCCAACTGATAAAATCAATCCTACTGAGTCTTCTTGAAAGTTGAGTGCATTTGAAAGGTAAAATGGACCTACAATCAAGGTTGACATCATGACTGTAGCAATGAGAAAATTTATGAAAAGGCTAATGGATAAATTTTTATTCTGGAATAGGACAAAGCTAACGAGTGGGTTTTTGGTTTGTTTCTGTGAATTGATGAAAAACAGAACAGCTATTATCGAGCCTGCCAGTAACAATAAGTTTTGAGTAGAAAAACTTGTCTCTCCAAGGGTGAAGGAAAGGGTATAGCAGATTAGTGATACGACCAGAAAAAGTGTGCCTTTTGGATCAAAAACTGAAATGCGAAATTTTAATGACTGCCCCGATCTAGGGAAGAATTGGTGGACAATTAGATAGTTAACTGATCCGATCAAGAGTAGCGGAACGAAAATGGATGACCACCCGAACCGGGCAATTAGCACGCCTCCAAGAGAAGGGCCTAGCATGGTACCTATGGCAGACATCGTACCTAATAGCCCCATAACTAGTCCCATTCGCCTTTTGGCAACAATATTTGGTACCAAAGCCATTGGTAACGAGACGAGAGCGGCGCCCCCTATACCTTGAAGTCCTCTCGCGGCAATAAATATCCCGAAATTGGTGCTGATACTACAGATCAAGGATGAAAAAGTGAATAGTGTAAGCCCAAAAAGTAGCACTTTTCTTTTTCCAAATACATCTCCTAACCGGCCAACACTAACCACAACTGAGGTGAGCGCAAGTAAATAGGCAAGCACCACCCATTGCACTGTCTGTATGGGTACCCCAAAGAAGTCTGATAAAGTGGGAAGTGCCACATTAGAAATGCTCATCCCAAGTGAAGCATTTAATGTTGATAGGGCTAGTCCGATAATAATCCAGTGCTCTGTCTCTATTCTGCCCATAGATTTAAAGTCTTTTGGCAAAATTCAGGGTTAGCAGCATAATGCTGTTAGGACAAAATCGAAGTGTGATAGGACTTATTTAAAGTTCTGTCGAAATACTGCTGGAGAAGAGCCTAAATGCTTTTTGAAGAACCGGATGAAGTAAGAAACATCTTCAAAGCCTAATTCGATGGCGATCTGATTTACTTGATTTGATGTGGTCAGCAGGAGTCGCTTTGCTTCTAGCAGCACTTGATCCTTAATAAGGATGGAAACCGACTTGTTTAGTACCGACTTGGTAATATTATTCAGTTGATAAGGGGTTAGATTCATCATTTCAGCGTACTCACTTACACGTTTTTTTCGATGAATATTTTTTTCCAGAAGTTCTAGAAAGGTGTAAAGTTTCTCTTTTGTAAAGGCATCCGAGTCTTGTTCTTGAACTAATTGTTGTATAGCAACTTGTCGATATAACTCGATAAAGATGAGGTGTAGATGGAGCCGAATGACCTCATTTTTTTCAATGAAATCAATTTGAGATTCAGAATAAATCTTTTCAGCTGATTGAAGTACAGGTTGTAATGATTTGATGTTGAATGTAAGTGCATTATGCTGGCTAATACTATTGAACATGTATCGTGAGTTTTCTGAAACTTTGGGCACAAAATCCCCTGAAAATTCAAGTATAAATCCTGTGGTTCCTGCGTCTAAATCAAGTTCATGTATTTGGCCTGGTCTCATAAAAAAGACCATACTCGGTTCTATTTTAAAAATAGTGAAATCAATCGTGTGTTTTCCTGTGCCTTTTATTACAATCAACATAAAGTAGAAATCATGTCGGTGTATTTGCTGTTTAAGCTCTTCTTTTTTCAGAAGTTCAGAAAGGCTAAGCATTCTAAATTCAGATGAAGGGTCGCAAACCTTGGTAAGTTGCCGTATGGGAATTGACTTTTTTGCGATCATCAGAATGGAGGGTAATAATTGTATAAACGCACCGGTGCGTTTATTTGTCATGTACCTACGGTGATTTGACTAATTTATATGTAAAAATGCTGTATAGGATGGTCTTTTACGAATTATAGCTTTAATCATTTTAGGTCAACTAAATATTTAAAAATGTTGGTTCTTTGACAAAAAGTGTGGTTGTGTAGTTAAAGTGAAATGCAAGAAGAGAAATTTTACGAAGAGTTACTAGGACTGGCTTTCCTACGGATAGATTCAGTAGAAAAGCAATCTGGAAAACTCATCATCCATTGCAGCTATCAAAGCGAAGGGGAGCGCTGCCCGCAATGCGGTTCAGTGACCGCAGTAGTCAATCAGTACGATCATCGGCAAGTATGCGATTTAGATATATCGGACAAACAGCGGGGCCGCCCGGCGGTATGGCTGCATATGCGTATACCGCAGTTGGTCTGCCATACGTGCCGACGGTACTTTACGGAGTCACCCGATTGGGTGCAGCCGGGTAAGAGCTACACGAAACGACAAGCAAAATGGGTATTTGACATGTGTGCTAAACAGCCTTTCACTGAGGTAGGTGCCCTGGTAGATATGAACCACAAAACTGTAGAGCGACTCTACTATCAGCAAGCTGCCCTTGAAGTAAATCTGGCGCAACGCTACCGAGATGTGCGAAAGATAGGTATAGATGAATTAGCGTATCGTAAAGGCAAGCAAGACTATGTTTGTGTGCTTACCGATTTGGAAAGGGGCATCCAGTTAGACGTACTGCCCAACCGTAAAAAGAGACACTGATCGCTCATTTTGAGTCACTCGGGTCAGCGTTTTGCCAACAGATTGAGGCGGTGTCATGTGATCTGTGGCAGCCCTATACTCAGGTAGCCAAGCATTGCTTCCCTCATGCTAAAGTAGTAATTGACCGTTTTCACGTCGTGAAGGCCTTGAATGAAGTGCTAGACCAGCTACGAAGGGCCTTACGCAAGCAATACAAGAATGAAGCTTGTTACAAAGACTTGCGATGGAAGCTGTTCAAACGGCCTGAGCACTGTAGTGAGCAGGATCGGGTAGCTTTGGTTCAGGCATTGGCAAAATCCTGGGAGCTGAGGGAAGTCTATGCGCTACGCAATACCTTCAATGCTTTATTTGGTACGGCCGGCGATGAACACTACCTTAGTGACCAACTTGATCTATGGATAGAACATGCTCAAAGCATCGATAACGAGTACCTGAACCGATTTATCAAAACGCTACAAAACTGGAAAAAATCTATTGCTGCTTTTGCTGCTATCCTAATTAGTAATGCGGTCACTGAGGGACTTAACAACTACTTACGCTACTTCAAACGTATTGCCTTCGGACTTCCCAACTTTGAGCACATGAGACTAAGAATATTGATGGCTACCATCTAAACCACACTAATTATCAAAGAACCATCTATTTTTTGTAGAATATTTAGCGTGTTATTATTAATAATGCCCAACGAGAAGTATGTAGAGTGTAGCTAGCCAATAGACAGTCATGATTTCATATACCTGGTTAGGCTTTCGTTTTCATTTTTTTAATTTATCAATCACTTTGTCAAATCGACTATCCATACACACACTTAAGTCAGTCGTCATAAATTTTCCATCTAAAAACAGGCTAAAAATGGTCGCAGGGCTTGGTGCATTTTGGGCTTCTTCCATAGTGTTGATTTTGATTACCTTCAGTGTTAGATTTCTGTTCTCTGCAGTCTCTATCAATGATTCTTTGGCGTGAAATTCAGCAAATGGACATCTGTTGGAATAATAGACAACAATTCCTTCTTTATCAGGACATTCACCACTCTTTACAGATTCATTGAATTTTGGATTACCCGTATTTTCGTCAAATTTCATTGCCAATAAACTAAATCCGCTTGAAATTTTTTCGATTTCTTCAAATCCCTGTCTTAAAAGCCATTTTGTGTCGCTCATAAAGTGAAATTTTTTCGTTCCAACAACGGTTACAAGCCCGCTTTTCCCTTGTTCTTTTGCGTCATCAATTGCGGATTTTAAAAGTGCTTTTCCATATCCATTTTTCTTGTATTTACCTGATACCCAAAAGCAGTTAACATTCAAATAATTAGGTGCAGTAATTGGAACCCAAGCAAATTCAGCTGGTCCGTATTCAATGAACACTTTTGCTCTTTCGTCAAGTCGTCTAAAAACGTAACCATTGTTAAATTCCTGTTTCAGCCAATCTTTTTTCGCTTGATAGCTGTCAGCACATTTTTTGTCAGAAATAGCACAGCAAATGTGTTTCGACTCAATATTATCTATATTTAATTCAATGAAGCCTTCCATTTTTTTTCAGTTTGTTTTAAATGAAGCCTAACGGGAGCGCGGCTAGAGCTCGGATTTTGGGAAGATACGAAGTATCTGGACAAGATATGAGTTCTAGCCGCCTGTTGTGCGACCGTACGAGCGAAGCGAGCTAGGGCGTGGAACAGGCGGCGAAGCCGCGCTCCCGTTGCTACGACATGTGAGCGTAGCGAGTATGTCGTAGCAACATCTGGATATACGACATACGTATATTTTCACTATATCTACAGAGTTTTTGATTGATAGGTACTTAAATACTTGATGAAAGAAATATTAATTATCATTTTGCTTAGAATATGCGTGCTATCCATTTTAAATGGATTAAACGTTTGAAAATATTTACAGTCGTTTACTCCCGATTAACTTCTTCTCGCTGCGCCAGTAGTAGCCGATGAATATAGAAAAATAGCTAGTGATTTCTACCCTAATTCTGGACATTCTTGAGACCACGAATCACTTCGGCAACTTCGGCTCTACCATCACCACTTCTTCCCGTTCTACGATGACGGCACCGGGGGGTAGGTTTTTAGATTTACGGACATACTTACGGGGAGTCACAATAACTGGGCAGAGGGAATCACTCTTGCGTTTGGAGTAGTAAGCGGCAATTTGAGCGGCTTGCTCAATAATATAGGGCGGGGGCGGTTGATTTCCTTGTTGTTTGATAATAGTGTGCGAGCCACTTACGTCTTTGGCGTGTAACCACAAATCATCTTTATGGGCGTAGTTCCGAATGAGTTCGTCATTATTTTTAGCACTTTTTCCTACCCAAACCGTGTAACCGTCCAGGTCAAACACCCGAAAAGGAAAATGCTTTTCTTTATCTTCCGAAGTATCAAGCAGGTTATGTGCCTCAGCGTACTGCTGAATTTCAGATAGATCGCGGAATGATTCCAAATGCTCTAGATGAACTTCTTTATCAATGAGTTGAGCTTCTTTCTGCTCAATATTTTTGCGGAGCTGATTGGATTCTATTTTTTGGTTCTTGGCCTTCCGGTAATAGCGCTCAGCATTCTTTTGGGGCGAAAGCTGTCGGTTTAGTTTGATATGAACTGTTTGGTTATGATAAAAATCAAACAACTCAGCTTCCGTCGCCCCTTCAGGAATCTGGTGAAGGTTAGCCATCAGAATATCCGCAATTTGCTGGTGCTGAAGCCCGGTTTCTAGTTTCTCTAAAGCTCGCTGGTTTTTCCGAATATACTGCTCACTCTGTTTTTTCTGCTTTTCTAGCTTTTGGAGTAGCTTTCCTTTCAAGTTACCGAGCCGGATACCTTTGATTTTACGAAGGAAAAAATCGTTTAGGGTAGGAATAGAATCAGGAAACTGGGCGATCTGATTTCCTAGAGAAAGCAAACTTAGATGAAGCTGACCTTCCCAGTCAATCATATAGTACTTTTCAGGATTTTCTAATTGTTGTAGTACTTTCTGCAATAAGTTCCATTGCTCATCGGCTGATTTGCTTGCATAATCTTGCTGCTGCAAAAATGCTAGAGGAATTTTGCCGAAAGTAGGATACAGTTGCCGAATTTCTCCTGCTGCTTCATCAAAAACAGCCCGGTCGACTATAATTGAACGGTTCAGAGAAGGAATATCCAGAGAATAGTCATTGGCTAAACTACTTCGGAAGATATCAGTCACCTTCTTGCCCTCGGTCAGTAGCACATTGGCTCGGTTGCCATGCATTTTGAATAATAAGCCTTGCTCACCAAAGCGTATCCAGAAACTTCGCTCATTGGCAAACTGCCGAATTTCAGTAATTGGCTGATCTAATAAGCTTGGAAATAAATCTACGCTATTACGCTTGGCTCGGTGAAACCGATCGGGAAATTGTAGGCAACAGAAATAAGAAGCTAAATGGGCTTTAATGAAAAACTCTTCCTGGGCATCAGGATGGTAAAAGCCTAAAATCAGTTCGTCTTTATTCTGACTAAAGCAAGCTCCTAACCGCCACCCCAGCAGTTGCAAACGCAATGCAGATGTAAGTTGCCGAAGAAAATAGTAGTTATGGTGCATGAATATTTAATGATTGATTGCTCGATGGCTCAATTGTTGATTTGTTACAGGTCACTGCGGGGCGCGGTTTAGAAGGCTACAGGTTTTTAGGTTTCACTCAACTTAAACCGTAAGCTTGCTAATCTGTCTCTTAACTTCCAACTCCCTGCCCCAAGCTCCACGCTTTTCACATTTCATATTTTACCATTGATGTGCTCAACTAGCCTGATTATTAATTGCTCAGTAGGTTGATTAGTGTCAAACCAGCTAATTTCGGGATCTTTATTAAACCAAGTCCACTGCCGTTTGGCGTAGCGTCGGCTGTTTCGTTTGATTAGGCGAATGACCTCGTCGCGGCTGTATTTCCCAGCAAAGTACGGAAACCACTCCTGATAGCCTACGGTATGCAGAGCATTGTGGTGCTGATAAGGCTGGAGTCTTCTGGCTTCATCTTCCAATCCTGTCTCAATCATCTGGTCTACTCGCTGGTTAATTCGTTCGTAAAGCTGATCACGGTTCATCGTCAGCCCAATTTTAATCACTTGAAATGGTCGGGAAGGGGTTGATTCCTGCTTTTTCCGAAACTCAGAAAACGGTTGTCCCGAACTGTGGTAAACTTCCAGTGCCCGTAGTACCCGGCGGTGGTTCTGTCGGTCTACTTGTTCAAAATAGATAGGGTCAACTTGTTGTAATTCACTCAGTAAAAAGTTTAGCCCCTGGGTTGCGTATTGCTCCTGCCAATAGTTGCGGACTTCTTCAGTAATATCAGGCATTTCGTCAATGCCTTCGCACAAAGCTTTTACGTACAAACCAGATCCACCCGTAGCAATTACTAATGAGTGCTTTTGAAAAAGATTTTCAAGAATGGGTAAAGCATTTTGTTCAAACTGCTTTACATCGTAGTCCTGGCTTACGGATAAACTATCAATCAGGTGATGAGGAATCTGGGCTAGTTCATCTAGGTTTGGTTTGGCGGTGCCTATCGTTGTTTCGCGGTAAAATTGTCGGGAGTCAGTAGAGATAATTTCTGTTTGGTAATGTTGGGCCAATTGAATACATACCTCCGTTTTACCCACTGCGGTTGGCCCTACTACCACGATAAGCGTTGATTGTACCATATCAGCATTACGGAAAACTTTGCACTTTGGATTTATGTTCGCTTATTCCGTAAATTGGAGAAATCCATAATTTTTCTATGGCTAGTATTGAGAAGGTTTCATCATTAGAAAGGGAGAATGAGCAACTGAAAGCTAAAATTGCTCAAATGCAGCAAGGCAAGCCAGAGGATGCACTTCGGTTATCTCATTTGCAAGAATCTCTGCTACACGCTGATTTACTAGTAGTTTCTACGAATCAATCAGGAGAAATTACCTATTGTAACTATGCATTTGTTGAGGCGATTGGGGTTCCTGTAGAGAAGATAAAAGGACAAGATTTATTTGAAGAGCTAGAACCCTTACGTGGCGAAAAACTCACTATTGACCAGTTTATCCAGTTTGCTAAAGAGCGTGAACAGTCGCATAGTATCAAGCGATTTATCCGTACCCCTTCGGGTCATAAGCTTATTATTAATATTCAGAGTATCATTCTTCATCAGGAAGGTAGCCAAGGGCTTACTATTATTGCTGAAGATATCACCGAGCACAAGCAGGTTCAGAAAAAACTACAGCAGAGCAATCGGCAACTGGCGGATTTGTACAATCGGGCTTACGATCTCATCATCGTAACTAATGAAGAAGGGAAGGTCGTAGTAGCCAATAAAACCTTTTATGTCAAGCTAAAGTACCGAAGCACTGAAGTAGAGAAAATAACCTTATTTGATATTATAGCCCCTGCGTATCAGGAGCAATTTGCTGCACTCTGGAGCCGGATATTGACAGAAAATCAATCGGATCACTTTCAAGTAGCATTTGTATCAAGTCAAAACGAGACTATTTATGTTTCAGGAACTCTTACCGCTAGTTTGCACGAAGGGGTGAAGAAAGTACGAGGTGTTTTTCACGATATCAGCGATCAGGTTCATGCCGATCAGGCGCGGAGCCTATACTATAATATTACCAACTTAGTATTACAAAGTCCTAACTTAAACTATCTGTACCCAAATATCCACCGGGAACTGGGTAAAGCCGTAGAGACTGAAGATCTGATTATTACAACTTGGCGAGAAGGTGAGTTAAAGTTTGTCTACGAAGATAGTCAAGACCCAGAACGTTACAGTGACGATCAACAGCAGTCAGTGTTGAGAGCACTGTGTCACTACGCTATCACAGTCAACCATCCGTTATTCTTACATCAGGATGATATCTTAGAACTGCAACGCTCGGGAAAAATACCATCAGTACCCATTCAACCCAAAATATGGATTGGTATTCCTCTGAAAATTCAGGGGAAGGTAGTAGGAATACTGGTACTACAAAATTTTAAGGAAGGAGGCAAAGTAGGAGTTGATGACTTTGAACTTCTTGATTTTGTTTCGGGACAAATTGCCTTGATTGTTGAGCGAAAACGCTACGAAGAAGAACTTCGGGATTATACCAGTCGACTCAAGGCAATTTTTGAGAGTAGTACTCATTTAATCTGGTCAGTAGATCAGAATTTGCGACTTACTACGTTTAACCGGAATTTTGAATATACATTCCGATCTCACTTTGGAGTAGGCCCCGTTGTGGGGGAAGTGTATAATCCGCTAGATGAAAAAACGACCGAACGCTACCTGGAGCAGTGGGAAGAAAAATACTTGGAAGTCTTTGACGGAAGTATTGCGCACTTTGAAGCAAAAATGCGATTTGGAAAGGATGTAGTCATCTGGAAATCCGTCTTTCTAAACCCTATTTATCGGGAGGACGGTAGTGTACGAGAAGTGTCGGGTATTGCTCATGACATTACGCAGCGGCGACAATCAGAGCAAGCCTTAGCTGAAAGTGAAGAAAAATTCCGAACGATATTCGAGTCTTTCCAGGATATTTATTTCCGGTGTCGCTTAGATGGGGTGATTACTATGATCAGTCCATCAGTACACGAACTGACGGCCTATGAAACGGATGAGGTACAGGGAAAAGACATTACTAACTATTACCTGTATGACAAAAAAACTAAGAACCTCATCCGTCAATTGGTAAAAAATCGGCGAGTTCGCAACTTTGAGGCTACCGTAATTAGCAAATCAGGTAAGCTGATTCCTTGTATCTGCAATGTGCGGCTTATCGGTAATTTATCGGGTAAAAAGACTGAGATAGAAGGTGTACTGCGGGATATTACCCAATTGAAGGAAACCACTCGCGCCCTACAAAAAGCCAAAGACGTAGCTGAACACTCGCTGAAAGCTAAGGAAGCGTTTTTGGCCAATATGAGCCATGAAATTCGTACTCCAATGAATGGGGTTATTAGCATGGTTGATATGTTGGGCGATACGACACTAAATTCAGAACAAGCTGACTATGTACAAACCATCAAATATTCTTCAGAGACACTACTTACCATTCTGAATGATATTCTCGATTTATCGAAAATAGAAGCGGGTAAGATGCAGTTGCACCAAGCCGCCCTACCGATAAAAAGACTACTGGAGAAAAACCACAGCTTGTTTGCCCAGCAAGCGTTGGCTAAAAACCTTCGGTTCGAGTACCAACTTGATAGCGGAGTACCTGAATACCTTTGGATCGATGAAACTCGGTTGTTACAAATATTATCAAACCTAACGGCTAACGCTATTAAGTTTACCGAGCAAGGAGAAGTACTAATTCGGATAGAGGAGGTTGAGTTAGAAGGTGAAAACCCAGATGTATCTCACCAGCATACTATCAAGGTTTCAGTGCAGGATTCTGGTATTGGAATATCAGAAGAAGACCAGCAGAAACTATTTGAGAGCTTCAACCAGGTTGATCCATCTACCTCTAAACGCTACAAGGGAACGGGGCTAGGTTTATCCATTGCCCGTCAGCTTTCTAGTCTTATGGAAGGGGATATCGGAGTAACCTCTGAGCCTGGTAAGGGAAGTACTTTCTGGTTTACTTTTTTGGCAAAAGCTGCTCAGGCCGAGGATGTGCAAGAAGCTTCTACTAAAGATACCGTTACCCAGTTTATTGATATTACTCCCCAAGTATTAGTGGTAGACGATAATGCTATCAACCGTAAGGTAGTGTCCGAAATGCTCAAGAAAAGTGGTTGTCATGTTACGCTTGCCAGTAGTGGTAAAGAGGCTATTGGAATCGTACAGCAGCAAGCATTTGATGTGATTTACATGGACATTCAGATGCCCGAAATGGATGGTATTGAAGCTACTCGTCGTATTCGAGCGTTGAATTTGCCAAAAATCCCACCAATCGTCGCCCTGACTGCCTATTCGCTACCGGGTGATAAGGCGAAATTTATGAAGGCCGGTATGGACGATTATCTGGCAAAACCCATTCGGAAGAACATCATTACCAAAACGGCGGCTTTGCTCGGGATTGAACCCACTGGAGAAGCCACTAACGCAACGGAGGAATCCGCTAATGAAGCTACTTTACAGTTAATTAACTGGAACACGTTGAAAACACTGGAAAAATACGGAGGGCGGGAACTAGTGGTAGAAAGCTTACAGGAGTTTGAAATGGAGGCTAAAGAATTATTAGCTGATGCAGCGGAAGGCATAGAAAAGCGCGATTATCAGCAAATTTTATCTAAATTGCACACCTTAAAAGGGAACGCTGGTACGTTAGGTTTGGAAAGTATGGCGTATTATGCTAAACTCATTGAATCAAATTTGAAGGAAGACAATCGCAAAAATCTTCATCAGGATTTTAAAATTCTGAAGGGGGAATTTGTTAAGTTTCAGAATAATTACAAACAATAACCAGTTCAACCATAAAAACTTCACACCATGTCAGATAGAAAGCAAGTGCTGGTCGCTGAGGATAGCTCAGTGATACAGAACCTTACCAAAAAAGTGTTACAATTCCAGAATTACGATATTGAGTCAGCGCGTGACGGGCAGCAGGTTCTAGATATGCTGAAGCAAAAAAATTATGACATCATTCTGATGGATATCAACATGCCTAAAATGAATGGTATGGAATGCAGTAAGCAAATCCGTAGTATGGACGATGAAGAGAAGGCACAGGTACCTATTATCGCCATTTCAGGAAATGCTAGTAATTATACCGAAGAGGACTTTCAGAAGGCCGGAATGGATGAGTATATTCCTAAACCCATTGACTTTGACCATCTAGTTGAGGTCGTAAACAAGTACGCCCGGGAATAATGGCGGGGCTTGGGCAGGGCGTAATGTGTTAGGTGCAGTTGAAAATTGATAGTGAAAACAATAAAAGAAGAATACAAAAAAGTGTAGGGCTAGAATCGCGCAGTGGGAAGTCTGAAGCTCGAGAATCAGAATTTGTGGACTGTTCACTGTTGTCTATGGACTAAAAAGCTATGCAAATAAAATACACTTCTCACTATCTCCGTAAGCTAGAAGACTTGCTCAATGCATCGGATTATGTTCTGAGGTACGAGAAAGGGAACTTTAAATCGGGCTACTGCATTTTACGGGATACCTGCCTGGTGATTGTAAACAAGTACTATACACTGGAGGGAAAAATCAATTGTCTGCTCGAGATTACTCGACAACTGGACATTGATCCAGAAAAACTATCGCCTAAGCAACAAAAACTATTAGTCGAACTACTCGAAATTCCCGATACTGTTTGAAGTTAACATTTTTAGGTACGGGTACATCGCAGGGAGTTCCGGTCATTGGCTGTGATTGTGAAGTATGCACTTCGGTAGATTTTCGTGATAAACGGCTCCGTACTTCAGTACATATTGAGGTGGAGGGAAAGAGTATTATTATTATTGATTCCGGTCCCGACTTCCGGCAGCAGGTATTGGCTAACCGTATCCGACAGCTAGACGCACTGGTATTTACCCACGAGCATAAGGATCACACAGCAGGTATGGACGATGTCCGTAGCTTCAATTTCCTTCAACAACGCTCGATGCCTGTTTATGCCCACGCTCGAGTACAGGAAAGCTTGAAAAGAGAATTTGCCTACGTCTTTGCTGAGAAGAAATACCCAGGTGTTCCCCAGATTGACTTGTACGAAATCGGGTTATCTCCTTTTAAGGCCGCTGGAGTTCTTTTTCAGCCCGTAGAGGTACTACATTATAAACTTCCCGTACTTGGTTTTCGCATCCATGACTTTACCTATATCACCGATGCTAAAACTATCGCTGAGGAGGAAAAGGAAAAAATTAGAGGAAGCAAGGTTTTGGTACTCAATGCACTGCAGAAGCAAAGGCATATTTCTCACTTTACTCTCGATGAAGCTTTGGCAATGGTAGAAGAGCTCCAGCCTGAGCAGGCATATTTTACCCACCTCAGTCACCGTATGGGAAAACACCGTGATGTTGAGAAGGAGCTACCCAATAATGTGCAGATTGCGCATGATGGGCTGACGATTACAGTGTAGCGTTGGTGGGTGTAAGTACTAATTGAATTTCGAGTATCTGAGATTATCTTCAAACAAAATAATTATTTTGAGTATTAAATACTTTTTTTAAGTATATTTGAATCTTCAAATCAGATTATTTTCTTTGACTTTTCATTCTATTAAACTAGTAGGCTCCTTAATATTGAAGATCATAACTACGAACTATGGCAAAAGGCACAGTTACTTACAATGAAGACAGTATTCGCTCACTCGATTGGCGGGAGCATATCCGGATGCGACCTGGTATGTACATCGGTAAGTTGGGTGATGGTTCCTCAGCTGACGATGGCATTTACGTATTGCTGAAGGAAGTCATCGATAATAGTATTGATGAGTACGTGATGGGGTTTGGCAAAACCATTGAAATTATTATTTCTGACCATCGGGTAGAAGTGCGTGATTACGGGCGAGGTATTCCGTTGGGAAAAGTGGTGGATTGTGTGTCTAAAATTAATACCGGAGGGAAGTACGATTCAGCTGCTTTTCAGAAATCGGTGGGGCTGAATGGGGTAGGAACCAAGGCGGTGAATGCACTTTCTACCTATTTCAAAGTGCAATCCTTCCGGGATGGAAAAACCAAATTGGCTGAATTCACCCGAGGTGATAAAACCACTGACCCTCGTATGAGCAAGTCAGGTGAGAAAAACGGTACCTACATTACCTTTGAACCTGATGGCAAAGTATTCAAAAATTTTCATTTTCGTCCGCAGTACATTGAGAACCAAATCTGGAACTACGCTTTTCTTAACGCGGGACTCACGATTGTTTTCAACGGACAGAAATATCGTTCGGAGAATGGATTAAAGGACCTATTGGCGAAGAAAACGAAAGAGGAGAATTTACGCTATCCGGTTATCCATCTAAAAGGTGATGATATTGAAATTGCCCTTTCCCATTCCGATCAGTACGGCGAAGAATATTATTCCTTCGTAAATGGGCAGTACACTACTCAGGGTGGAACCCACTTGCAAGCCTTCCGCGAGGCGGTAGTAGAAACTGTACGAAAATTTTATGGAAAACAGTACGACGTACAGGATATCCGCAATGGAATTGTGGCAGCAGTTTCAGTACGGGTGCAGGAACCCGTATTTGAGTCGCAAACGAAGACCAAGCTAGGTTCGCTTAATGTTGCTCCCAAAGGGCCATCTATGCGGCAGTTTGTGAGCGACTTCATCAAACAACGTCTGGATAATTATCTGCACCGTAATAAAGAGGTGGCGGATGCACTAGAGAAGCGAATCAAACAATCAGAGCGGGAACGTAAGGAAATTGCTGGCATTAAAAAATTGGCAAACGAACGAGCCAAGAAAGCGAACTTGCACAATAAGAAACTACGCGACTGCCGTATTCACTTGGACGATAAGCACAACGGCAAAGGCGAAGATCGCCGCCCTGAAACTATGATTTTTATCACTGAGGGAGATTCCGCCAGTGGTTCTATCACTAAGGCGCGAGATGTACAAACCCAGGCGGTATTCAGTCTAAGAGGAAAACCGCTTAATTGCTTTTCCCTTACTAAGAAGATAGTATATGAAAACGAGGAGTTTAACCTGCTTCAGCATGCCCTGAATATTGAAGATGGGCTAGATGGGCTGCGCTACCAGAAAATTATCGTGGCTACCGATGCCGACGTAGATGGTATGCACATTCGGCTTCTGCTACTGACATTCTTCCTGCAATTTTTTCCCGATTTAGTGCGTCAGGGACACGTTTTTATACTGGAAACCCCGCTTTTTCGGGTGCGAAATAAAAAAGAAACCATCTACTGCTATAATGAAGAAGAGAAGCAGCAAGCGATGGAGAAACTCGGCAGTAAGCCCGAAATTACCCGCTTCAAAGGTTTAGGCGAGATTTCGCCCGACGAATTTGGGCAGTTTATCGGGGAAGACATTCGGCTGGAACCGGTACTGCTGGATGATGAAACTAATACGAAAAAACTGTTGACCTTCTACATGGGAAAAAACACCTCAACCCGCCAGGAATTCATTATCGACCGCCTTAGGGTAGAGAAAGATTTAGTGGAAGAAGCGGTCTAGTAATGACTGATGATGGAATGACTGGCACCTAATTTCTGATACCTAAAACCCAATACCGAATAACGAACGACCCATTATGAGCGAATTGAAGGAAGATAGTGGATTAGAAAACCTGGAAAGCTTAGATCAGATGTACGAGGATTACTTCCTCGGCTACGCATCCTATGTAATACTAGAGCGGGCAGTTCCCGCAGTAGAAGATGGAATGAAGCCTGTGCAAAGGCGTATTCTACATGCTCTTAAAGAAATGGACGATGGTCGCTTCCATAAAGTAGCCAATGTCATTGGACAAACCATGCAGTTTCACCCCCACGGCGATGCTTCCATTGGTGATGCAATGGTTGGATTGGGGCAAAAGAATTTATTATTAGACACCCAAGGAAACTGGGGTGATGTTCGTACTGGCGACAGTGCTGCTGCGGCTCGTTACATTGAAACCCGATTGTCTAAGTTTGCTCTTGACGTAGTTTTCAACCCTCAGACTACCGAGTGGCAGCTATCCTACGACGGGCGAAAGCGAGAACCGATTACCTTTCCGGTAAAATTCCCGTTACTGCTAGCGCAGGGCGTAGAAGGAATTGCCGTCGGGCTTTCTACCCGCATTTTACCCCATAATTTTGTTGAGATAATTCAGGGGTGTATTGATACGATCCGTAACAAGAAAGCTAAGTTGTTCCCCGATTTTGCTACGGGTGGAACGATTGATGTAACCGACTACAACGAAGGTAAACGGGGTGGTAAAGTTCGGGTACGAGCTACCATGGAAGAGTATGACAAGAAAACCCTGGTTATCCGCGATATTCCGTTTGGCGTAACCACTAACAGTTTGATTGATTCCATTATCAAAGCCAATGATAAAGGAAAAATCAAGATTAAGAAGGTAGTAGATAATACCGCAAAAGATGTAGAAATTCTAGTGTCCTTAGCCCCTGGTCAGTCGCCGGAGATTACGAAGGATGCGCTCTACAAATTCACCGATTGTGAAGTTTCTATTTCGCCCAACGCCTGTATTATCGTAGACGACAAACCCCGGTTTGTCACTGTCAACGAACTGCTAAAGCAATCGACAGAACAAACGGTAGAGTTACTGCGTAAGGAGCTTCAGATTAAAGAAGGCGAGCTGCTGGAAAAGATTCTGTTTGCCTCGCTGGAGAAAATCTTCATTGAGAATCGTATTTACCGCGACATTGAAGAAGCCGAAACCTGGGAAGAAGTTCTCAGCCGGATTGACAATGGGCTAAAGCCGTTCAAAAAACAGTTTTATCGGGAAATCACTGAGGACGACTTGGTGCGTCTGACTGAAATCAAAATTAAACGAATTTCTAAGTACGACAGCTTCAAGGCTGATGAGTTGATGAAGCGGTTGCAGAATGATCTAGCACAAACCCGACACGATCTAGAGCATATCAAAGAATACGCCATCGCCTACTACAAAAAACTGCTAGATAAGTATGGGAAAGGTCGCGAGCGCAAAACTGAAATCAGGACCTTTGATACGATTAGTGCCAACGTTGTAGCGGCGAACAATGAGAAGCTATACGTTAATAAAAAGGATGGGTTCATCGGCTACGGACTTAAGAAAAGTGGCGACGATGTAGAAATGGTTACTGAGTGCTCGGATATTGACGATATTATCGTTTTCCGGCAGGATGGCAAGTGTATAGTCACCCGAATATCAGATAAAGTATTTGTGGGCAAAAATATTCTTCACGCTGATGTGTTTCGAAAAAATGACGAGCGGAGGGTGTATAATCTGGTGTATCTGGATGGTGCCAGTGGTCGCTCCATGGTCAAACGTTTTCAGGTACTGGCGGTCACTCGCGATAAAGAATATGATCTGACCAAAGGCAGCAAAGGCTCGAAAGCGTTGTATTTTTCAGCTAATCCAAATGCTGAAGCTGAAGTAATTACAGTGAGCTTATCAGCACGGGCTCGGGCAAAAATTAAGAAGTTTGACTTTGATTTCGCTACTCTTGACATTAAAGGACGAGGTGCCAATGGTAACATCCTAACTAAGTATCCAGTACGAAAAATTGAGAAAACTGCTGATGGCGAATCCACACTAGGCGGTATTGAAATCTGGCATGACGATATAGTTGGTACACTCAATACTGATGAACGCGGTCGCTTTCTGGGTACTTTTGAAGGGGACGATAAGCTGCTCTCAATCTTTAAAGATGGTACTTATGAGCTAAAAAATTACGAACTCACCAATAAGTTTGATCCTAATCAAACTATTCTGTTGGAGAAATTCGACCAGAATAAGCCGCTTTCTGCCGTATACTACGATGGAAACTCTAAACAATACTACGTTAAACGTTTCCTAGTGGAAACTACTACTCCCGACCGTCGTTTCTCGTTTATTACTGATGCTCGGAGTTCTAAGTTACTAGTCGCCTCTACCGAACGTCAGCCCCAAATTGACCTAACTTTTGTGCGGGACGGCAGCCGGAAACACGAACACCAAACGTTTGATTTAGACGTATTAGTTGATGTTAAGGGTTGGAAAGCTCAGGGAAATCGCTTGAGCAAGCACAAAGTGAAAGGGGTAAAGTTACTAGAGGCAAAACCAACTGCTGTCCCAGAGAAAAAAGAAAATAGGCATACAGAGTCATCCAAAAAAAATAGAGAATTTAAAACCACTGGCGATGAAGTAGTTTGGAATCTGAAAGGAAATTCAAAAGATCAAATAGATTTGTTTTGATCTTTAGCATCTAATTAGAGCAGCGTTTTTAGTTGCTATACCGTTGATCATTCTTAATTAGTACTATCGTATGAAACGAACCATCGGAATTATCCTCACTTTAATCGGCTTAGTTAGTACCACTATCACCGGAATGCAAGTGCTGGAAGATTCCGACAGCTTTAATGTTCTTGGTTTAGATGTGGTAGTTAGTCAGGCGGATTATACTCCGTTCATCATCAGTGTGGTTGTGCTAATAGTTGGTGTGGTTCTCTGGGTGGGTTCGCGCCGAAGCTAATAATAGGGGAAAGCCTGTGTAATAACCAGCGAGTTTTTTGGTCAAGTTTTCTTTTTTGCGAGTTTGGTTTCTTGTCGATCAACTATGGTTGTTTTTTTCTACCCTAGAAAATTAGCGGTGGGCTTTTTCGCTTCAGTGATGCCTGCACTGGCATTTTGACTAAGGAAGCTACCATATTTGATATTAGCGAAGATGCCTTTTTTACTAAAGAGGGTCAATATTGTTAAGAGGTTGCCTAGAGTAGGGTTTAGCTAGATTTTCACCAAAAAGCCTATTGGTGAAATCTGAATTATTTCCTTTATTAGTCGTTCCACTATAATTCTTCAATTCTCTAACGGTTCGGAACAGAAGTAAACGCTACTTGAAAAAGAAGAAAGTACATACTATTTTTTGGTGGACTGGAGGAGGTATCATTATACTCATCTTATCACTACAAACACTACTCTTCTTCTTTGGTGATGAAATTCTGCGGGAATCCATTTTAGTAGCCTTTCGGGAATACGCTGAAGAGCGGTTTCATACTGAGCGAATGCCCGAGTTAGACTTTGATGAGCTTAAACTCAACCTGATCGGTGGTACTATTGATATTACAGATTTGGCCTATCAGAATGGGCTTCCCCTCACTGATAGTTTAGGTGCTTCTCACACTCTCTATCGTATTTCAGTTCCCAATCTTACGATTAGTGGGCTGCATCTATGGGAGGTATACCACAGCCGTGGGATTCAGCTAAACGAAATCTATCTGACATCTCCCAACATTACAATAGCAGACATTAAGGCAACCTCTGGAGCAGATAGCGCTTCAGAAAAGGAGCAACTCAGGCAAGTTATTAGTGAACAAGAAACGCTGATTTATAACTCTGTTCATGAGTACATGGACTTATTTTCTTTCAATAAATTAGCGATCGTAGATGCTTCTGTTGGACTGAGCCAACGAAAGAAACCTAAGAATCAGATAGATACTCTCAATACCTCTTCTAGTGATTGGTTTGCCCAGCACTTAACCATCATCTTGCAAGATTTTAGAATTGATACATTAACTCAGCATGAAGAAGAACGGCTGCTCTTCACTAAAAATATTCAAGTGAAGTTGGGAAACTATCAGCTAGTATTACCTGATAGTAGCTATACCTTAGTGGCTGATACTTTGTCATTCTCGACCCAATCAGAAAAACTAAGGCTGCGAGGCTTAGAAATGATTCCGCTTAGGGTGCAAGATTCGGCGAGCTGGTATTCATTAAGCGTACCTATACTAGAAATGACTGGAGTAGATATCTTAGAGATGTATCATGGGGAAACCCTATTGGCTGATACGCTACTTATGAAATTTCCTCAGGTGCGAGGATATGGTCACTTGGCAGATTCTTTAAAAAAAAGCAATGAAAGGTCTCTTTCTCATGTGTCGAGACTGCACCCTGATACTTTATACACTCAAATTAGTCGCTACTGGAAAAAGATTGGTATTAACCATTTTGAACTCACCGATGGGCAAATTCAATTTTTTAGAGTAGGAAACGATACCGTATCATGGCTAGATGTACCCCAGCATTCACTTTCGTTTACTGACCTCCGGCTAGGGCAAGAGAGTTCATTGAACCGTATATTACCCGCCGATAGTATTCATTGGCAAGGAAGGGATATTCGCCTGTGGTTTGCCGACTTTCAGCACTATTTTACGGTGGATCAGTTCAGCATTTATACTGATCAACAAAGCCAATACACCTGCAACCTGATATTTGATTCGGCTCGTGTACAACCTCGGGTAGATTCCCTAGCTCTATTTCTTACCGACTCTCAACCCCCGAAGTTGGGCTACGATATTCACACATCGCAGGTGGAAATTTTTGGTATTGATCTGGCAAATTTGTCTTCTACTATGTTTGCGGATATTGACAGCATCCGGGTGCAACAACCTCAAGTAGCGATAGCGAATTTTTCTGATATTCCGTTCGGTGATTTACCCCGTCGGTCTTTACCTAGTGTAATCGATACCGCCGGTACAACGATTAAACAAGTTTTTTACAACTGGAGCCACGCTCGCCTCAATCTGTATCCATTAATTGCTCCTAATCGGGCAGATGCTTGGCTGGAGCAAATGCTCGTACAAAAACTGTATCTGATAGATGCCCAGGTTGAGACCATGAAATTAAATAAAAGGAAGGATGGTTTTATCGAAACAGCCCATGTAGATAAGCTTCAGGGTTATTACGAAAATGTAAGTATTGGTAATGAAGCTCACCCGCTTATTGCTATTCATGATACGTTGCGAAACTCTTCTCTGGTTGCCGTATTTGCTGATGAGGTAGATATGGCACTATACGGTAGCTGGTTTCAGTTTCCTTACAATCGCAATAGTGCGGTGTCCGGTGGGTGGCTTGAGGCTAAAGAGGTGGTGTTGTCAACCCTCAGTTCTCGAGGCTCCGTACGTAATGTGAAATTTTGGCCTAACCGTTTGGCTACTCGCTCTTCGCCTAGCCAAATGCAGCAGATGGATATTCAATCATTTGCCATTGAAGGAATTAATTTTGGTGAGCTATATAATCTCCAAGTAGCCAATTTCAATCGGGTGTCTCTAGTCTCTCCGACTATTACATTAAGTATAAAGTCCGGAAAGAAGAAATCCGATAGCGATTTCTCTATGCCGAAATTATATCTGCAGGTAGAACCCTATCTCAATCAACTCGCTATCGATAAACTACAAGTTGAACAAGCAAATATTACGCTTCAGTCTGATGAAAACAGCCCTAAAATCTGGTTCTCTACTAACTCACTGAATGTATCGGTGATGGATTTTCTTTTAGATGGGGTTACCACAGTCATCCCCGAACGACCCTTTTACGCGCAGGAAGCCCAAATAGCGATGGATACATTCACATTCAGCTTACCTATCGATGATGGAGTAGAGAATTTTGCTGCCAAACGTTTTTTGTATTCTTCGTACTCTGACAGTTTAACTATCGATAATTTGCAAGCCGTAGAAGGTAGTTTGGATATTCTTGGAGATGATGAAAAATTTACTGTAAATCAGTTAGCTCTTCACCGAATGAACTTTTACCGCTACTTCACTGAAGATGAAATGGAGGTAGAAAAAGTAATTGTTCGTCGCCCTGAAATATCTATTGTGTCGGAAAAAAAGCAAGCGAGCCGTCCAATTAGGCCTGGGCGAGCACGGCAAGCAGAAATCTACCCCAAAATTAAATCAGTCACTGAAGGTATTTACGTTGATTTATTTGCAGTAGAAGAAGGGGTGTTTTCATATCTGCAACAGGATACCGATACACTACACCACTTTCGGGCTGATACTTTGACGATGCGGGCGTACCGTCTAGCCATTGATTCGGTTAGCGAATTGGGGGAAGCAACTATGTTTTTTGCTGATGAGATTGATTTCCGCATTCATGTTGATGACTATTTACTTCGTTTACCCCAGGCTCATCAGAGTATTAGAGCCGATGAGATACGACTCACCAGCCAAGAAGATAAAATATCAGTGCATAATTTAGAAGTGCGTCCCTACGGGTTTTCAAACCCAAATATGGCAAATTATCCTGATAAGAATTTACTGTCGCTGACTGCTCCTGCTCTTTACATAACCGGGCTAGATATAGGACACGCTTTTACGCACGGGGAGTTAGATGTGAAACAGATAGATTTAACGAACCCCACCATGGTTATTTATCCATTTGCCAAAAAATCTTCCAACAACAATATACCGCCCCCACGTTGGTCAGAAGTAGCTTCGCCTCACATTCAAGCCCTTAGCGTAGGTCAAATCAATTTTACGGATAGTGAGGTGAAGGTTTTTCAAAAATCAGTAGGTACTGAGCCAGTTTTCGCTTCAAAAAATTTAGATATCAATGTGATTGACCTTCAAATTGATAGTGCTGCTTATAGTACTTACGTGAATAAATCATCAGAAAATCATCAATCAGATCGGGAAAATGTTACGCGCCAGTTGCTATTCGCTGATGATCTGCGGGTTCGGGTACGCGATTATCAGATTGATATGGGCGATACGGCATACTTGGCTAAGGCTGATCAAATTAGTTTGTCTACCAAAGATTCGCAATTAGAAATTAGTGGCTTTTCTCTTGTTCCTCAGGTACCTCGCTCTATCTACAAAGACATGTTTCCGTTCCAGAAAACCAGGGTAATGGCTCAGACTGAAATGGTTCGCATGTCTGGAGTTGATTTTGAAGAGCTGATCAATAATCGTTATTTGAAAGGCCAGTCACTACTGATTGATGGAATACAACTGGACGTATTTAAAGATGCTCGTGCCCCTAGAGATACCAAAAGAACGCTCCCTATGCATCAGGAGATGCTCACGGATTTGGGCTTTCAATTAACCCTAGATACGGTGCGGGTTGCCAATGGCTTTGTGAACTATGCCGAGCGGGTACCTGATGCTAGTCAGGATGGCATTATTACGTTTGATGAGTTACACGCTTTGTTGCAGAATGTTACCAACCATCCAGATCATATAGCTGATAGTGTGATATTCTCAATGGAGGTAGGAGCAGAAGTAATGGGGCAGGGAAAGCTTCAGGCCGCGTTCGAGTTTCCGATGGCTAGTGAAGATATGCACTTTACCGTAAGTGGTAAATTAGATTCTATGGATCTGCAAGCCCTTAACCCTATTATGGAAAATGCTGCTTTTGTTCATATTCGGGGTGGTGACGCTAACAGTATGCGCTTCTTTATACAGGGAGATCGGCAACGATCGTCGGGTGAGATGCGGTTTAATTATAATGATCTGAGTGTTATGTTAGTAGATAAAAATAAAGGCCGCCCCGGAATTGATGAACGAGTAGGTTCCCTGTTTGCCAATGCATTTGTTGTAAAATCCGATAATCCTAAAGCAGTCTTCTTTCGGGTGGGAGAGATAGACTACGAGCACGACTCCAGCCGCTCTATTTTCAGCTACTGGTGGCGTAGCCTACTAAGCGGAATAAAGTCAAGTATTGGCATGGATCGGGTAGCCGAGCGGGTTCGGGAAGAAAAAGATCAATGAACAAAAGAGGCTTTGTTAATCACGGACAGGCTTTAACCCTTTAATGTCCGCTATTTTTAGCATGTACTCATAGGCCTCTGGGTGCTCATTCCGGATCTTTCCATCCAGTACGGCTTCTTTCAGCTCATTCTTAATATCGCCAACCACACGCGACGGTTTCAGTCCAAAAGTACGCATGATCTCTTCACCCGTGATTACTGGCTGAAAGTTGCGTACCTGATCTTTTTCTTCAACCGCCTGCATCTTTTCTTCTACCAGGTCAAAGTTATGCAAATATCGTTTTACCCGACTGTGGTTTTTTGAGGTAATATCTGCCCGACATAGTTTCATTAGCGCTTCAATATCGTTGCCTGCCTCGTACAGCAAGCGACGTACTGCCGAGTCAGTGACTTCTTTCTTGACCAAGGCGATAGGACGAAGGTGAAGCCGTACCAGTTTTTGTACGAATTTCATTTTCTGATCGAGCGGTAATTTCAGCTTTCGAAAGATGTAGGGTACCATTCGGGCACCTTTATCCTCGTGTCCGTGAAATGTCCAGCCCGCCTTGGGGTGAAAGCGTTTAGTGGGTGGTTTGGCAATATCATGTAAAATAGCCGCCCACCGTAGCCATAAATCATCCGATACCTGAGCTACATTATCTAGCACTTGTAGTGTATGGTAAAAATTATCTTTGTGCGATTTACCGTTAACGGTTTCTACCCCTTGCAAGGCAACCATCTCAGGGAAAAACTGGTGAAGTAATTGACTGTGAAACAGTAATTTAAATCCGTAAGAAGGCAGGGAAGATAAGGTAATCTTATTCAATTCGGTGGTAATGCGCTCCTGTGAAACAATTTTGAGCCGTTCAGCGTGATCGCTCAGGGCATCAAATGTTTTGGGGGCAATATCAAAAGATAGTTGGGCGGCGAAACGAACGGCTCGCATCATCCGCAGTGGGTCATCCGAGAAAGTAATGGCTGGGTCAAGCGGAGTTTTAATCATTTTGCGCTTCAGGTCACTAACTCCGTCAAATGGGTCAACTAATTCACCGTAGTTGTCAGCATTCAGGCTGATAGCCATCGCGTTGATGGTGAAATCCCGGCGATTCTGGTCATCCTGCAATGTGCCATTTTCCACAATTGGCTTACGGGAATTACGTTGATACGACTCTTTGCGAGCACCTACAAACTCCAGTTCATATTCTTCGTGCCGAACCATCGCTGTACCGAAGTTCTTAAAAACCGTGACATCGGTCGTATGCCCTGCCTGAGTCTTTAGGTTTTTAGCTACTTCTCGGGCTAACGAAATGCCGTCGCCGATGCACACAAAATCGATATCTTTAGAAGGTCGTTTAAGCAACAGGTCACGAACGTAGCCACCCACCACATAGGTCTCTCGTTGCATCTGATGAGCGGTTTGCGCTACTAGCGAAAAGATAGGGTTGCTATGTAGTGATTCCTGCAAATTCATAACTACAAAAGTAATAACTAGCGTTGCAAATAGTAATTTTAACCGACCAGATTTCTCTGGATTATGTACAATTCAAAAATTATATTCATAGTTTCGGGAGTGAAGCTAAGAATGACGATACTTCTGTGGGGGCTGTTGTCTACTGTTTATGCCCAAACTGATTGGGAGGGTTTCTCATTAGATTCGGTGCAGTCAAAAATAGATGGAAAGTGGCAGCCTTTTTACTACTGGAAAGCTGAAAAGCCCAATCAACCATTGGTAGTAGTACTACATACCTGGAGTGGAGATTATACCCAAACGGAAAATAGTTTAGCTACTCAGACTAAGACAAAGGGTTGGAACTATATTCATCCAAATTTTCGCGGAGCGAATAACCATCCAGAAGCCTGCGGAAGTGAATTAGTAATTGCTGACATTGATCAGGCTATCGATTGGGCTTTAGAAAACCTTCCGGTTAATCAAGATAGTATTTTTGTGCTGGGAGCCAGCGGAGGTGGTTACGCTACATTAGTTGCCTACATGAAATCCCGTCACCAAATCCGAAGCTTTCACGCTTACGTACCAATTAGTGATTTAGTTGCTTGGTACGAAGAGTCGCTGGTCAGAACACCCCGCTACGCTCAGAACATTCTAGATTGTACTGCTTCAGAAGACAGCGTGTTGAATGTAGCCGAAGCTAAACGCCGTTCGCCGCTATACTGGAAAACCTCTCGGGAGAAAAGAAAGAGTACTTCACTGCATTTGTACGCCGGAGTACACGATGGCTACACCGGTTCGGTGCCCATCACACACTCTATCAACTTTTACAATAAAGTGCTGCGCGATGCCAGAGTAAAAAAGAAACGGGCTGTTGTAAGCGATGAAATTATCATTCAGTTACTTACCAAACGTTCAAGCTCCAAAGAAAACCGACTTCTTGACGACCGTAAGGTGCATCTGTACAGAAACTGGAAAAATGTGTCGCTGACTATTTTTGAGGGCAGCCATGAGATGCTGGAAGATATTGCGCTGGAAATGTTATAGTTTTATTAGACTCCTATTCTTGCTCTTTTAATCGGGCCAAATCAGCTTCAGCAGCAATATAGCCAAAAGCAGCCCAGTAACGACCATCTACAATATCCTGTAACATATCTGCCCCAGTAGTACTATCGCCTTCGTTCAAGTAATAGTTAGCCACTCCGTAACCCTTGGTAGCTAGTTCTAACGCTCGGTCGTCGGGTGAGGAAGCTGTGCTAATTTGTAGTAGCGAGTCAGGTGGTAGCATACCTTTGTACATAAGCAAACGCTCAAAGTACCCTTCGTTAGCCACAATCTGCATATCCTGTTGAATGTCTACCAGCAAGCGTTCAGCCACTTCGTCTTCGCCCAGTCGCCGATAGGTCATGTAGAGCCAGTCGGTAGTGGCTACCACTTCATCGTGATCATCGCAAAATGCTAAGCACTGTTGGTAAGCCTCAGCAGCTTTACCGTAATTGCCATTTAAGTAATGGGCTAGCCCGAGATGATAATACACATTAAACTGTAAAGAAGTAGGCTCTTGGTCGGGCGGTAGCGGAATAGGGATACCGTCTGGTTCAATTCTAACTGGCTGATTTTTCAGTAACTCAGCACTTTTTTCTAAGTCAGCAATAGCTTTATCAAACTGGCGAGTAGTGATGTAGCGATGCCCCCGATGGCGGTACAGCTCGGCTGAATTAGGAAATCTTTGGATTCCCTTGGTAAACACATCAATCGCATCCTGATAGCGGGAAAGATAACCCAAGCGCCTTCCCACCCACACCACATAGTCAGCACTATCCGGAAATTGTTGGTAGTCAGCTTGAGCAACTTGCAAAGCTGAATCGTATTGAGCCTGCCGAGCAGGAGACAAACCCATTGGGTAAAGGGTATCACCAAGCAAAGAAATGGCCTCGTAGGTTTTGGTATCCGTAGCAGTACTATCAGTTGCTTCTTCTGCCGTTTCTGAAGCAGGCTCGGTGGTACATCCCGCAAGCTTGAACAAAAGAAAAAGAAGAATGATAGTTAAACGTAGATAATGCGTGAGCATAGAGGGTTGAGTTTCTCGTGCTGCTAATTACGCAATTTTTTGGAATATTACTTTCTTAAAAGCCGTTATTCCAGCGTGTTAGGGTAAAGATCTATAGATTTTGTGTGGATTTTTTACCAACATCGAGTCAGATATTTTCGTTTAATAGGTACAATGTTCAACCTAAATTTTTTTTACTATGTCACTGATTAGAAAAACTGATTTCCCCAATTTTCCTAGCTTGCTCGATAATTTTTTTGGGCGAGATATGGATGTGGATTTCCTCAAGGAACGAGGTAGTATGCCTGCGGTAAATATCCGCGAGTCAGACGAAGAGTATGCTATAGAAGTGGCTGCTCCAGGCATGAAAAAGGAGAATTTTCATCTACTATTGGATCACAACGTACTATCTATTTCTTCGGAAAAAGAGTATCGAAGTGGTGATAAAGACGATAAGGGGAACTACACCCGCCGGGAGTTCAGCTATCAGTCATTCCGACGGTCATTTACGCTACCCGATGCAGCAGATGCTGAAAGAATCAAAGCCAAGTACGATGATGGTATTTTACGTATCGCTATCCCCAAGCGGGAAGAAATGAAAAAGAGGCCATCCCGTACTATTGATATCTCCTGATTTGCTTTTTTTTAGAATTTTTACTGAAGCCTATGGTATTTCCCCGTAGGCTTTTTTATTTAGCGTAATTTGACAATCAATTTTATGCCAGATAAACAAGAAAATAATAATCCTGAACTTGAGCGAGCGCGTACTCTCACTGAGAAAAATGTAGGCTGGAAACGCTTTGGGCCGTATCTCTCAGAGCGACAGTGGGGAACTGTTCGGGAAGATTACAGTGTATTTAGCGATGCCTGGGGGCATATTTCCCACGATATGTCGCGTAGCTATGCCTACCGCTGGGGTGAGGATGGCATCGCTGGGTTTTCAGATAACAAGCAAATAGTTTGTTTGGCATTAGCTTTATGGAATGAGAACGATCCTATTCTGAAAGAACGCTTATTTGGTCTGAGTAATCCGGAAGGAAACCACGGTGAGGATGTAAAGGAGCTGTACTATTACTTAGATGGTACGCCAACTCATTCCTATATGAAAATGCTTTACAAGTACCCTCAACAGGAATTTCCCTACCATGAGTTGGTTGATGAAAATCGTAAGCGGGACAAGCAGCAAACCGAATACGAACTGCTGGATACGGGAGCGCTTGATAATAGCGAGTACTTCGATGTATTTGTGGAATATGCGAAGGCTGAGGCCAACGATATTATTATGAAAATAACGGTCTGGAATCGTAGTGAAAAAGCGGCGCCGATTCACCTGTTGCCTACTTGTTGGTTCCGGAATACCTGGAGCTGGGGGTATGATGATTACAAGCCTAACTTACAGAAAAATGAAGACGGCTCAATATTAGTATCATATCGTAAGCAACCCGACTTTTACATTCGCTACGAAGGTGAGCCTGAGCTTTTGTTCTGTGAGAATGAAACGAACGGAGCTCGTTTTTCTCAAGAAGAGGTTACACCTTATCCAAAGGATGCTATTCATCGCTACGTAGTGAATGAGGAAAAAACGGCAGTTAACTCTGAGCAAACGGGAACAAAAGTGTCTCTACACTATCATAAAATGATTCCTGCTGGGGAAAGCTGGTCAATACAAGTTCGGTTTTCGTCTCGCCCTGAGCGCGCCGAAAAATGGGATAATGTTGTGAAGCAACGGCGACAGGAAGCTGATCTGTTTTATCAAAATCTCCAACAGAATATTGAGAGTGAAGATCAGAAGCGTATTCAACGTCAGGCTTACGCCGGAATGCTATGGAGCAAGCAATTTTACTACTACGATGTAGATAAATGGTTGAAGGGCGACCCGAATCAACCGCCTCTTCCCGAAGACCGCAAAAGTGGGCGTAATTCTTCGTGGCGGCACTTGGTCAATCGGAATATCGTTTCTATGCCTGACAAATGGGAGTATCCCTGGTATGCCGCCTGGGATTTGGCTTTTCATTGCGTGCCACTGGCTCGGCTCGACCCGGAGTTTGCCAAACGCCAACTCTTACTAATGTTAAGGGAGTACTATATGCATCCTAACGGGCAAATTCCCGCATACGAGTGGAATTTTAGCGATGTAAATCCTCCCGTGCACGCTTGGGGAGCCTGGCAAGTGTACTGTATTGATAAAGAAGCTCAGGGGAAAGGTGATATTGAGTTTCTGGCAAAAATCTTCCATAAGCTGTTAATGAACTTCACCTGGTGGGTTAATCAGAAGGATTCTAGTGGGAATAACTTATTTGAAGGAGGGTTTTTAGGATTAGATAATATTGGAGTGTTTGACCGTAGTCATGGTATTCCCGGAGGCGGGCATCTCGAGCAGGCCGACGCTACTGCCTGGATGGCAATGTACTGTCTGAATATGCTACGAATTGCCATAGAGGTTGCTCAGGTACGCCCGTACTATCAAGAGATGGCATCCAAATTCTTCGAGCACTTTTTAGCAATTGCTTCGTCTATGTTTAACATTGGGAAAGAGAATGTGGATTTATGGGATGATGTTGATCAGTTTTACTACGATGTGGTGCATCCACCCGATCAGCCCGGTCACGTACTAAAAGTTCGCTCCATCGTCGGAATTATCCCATTGTTTGCGATAGAAGTACTCAACCCTGAGCTGCTCAAAAAGCTTCCTGATTTCACCCGTCGATTACAGTGGGTACTAAAGAATCGCCCTGAGCAAGGCTCGCTCATTTCCCGTTGGTACGAACCCGGGCGAGGCGAAACTCGGATGCTTTCCCTGGTACGGGTACACCGACTAAAGTGTATCTTGAGACGGATGTTATCCGAAAAAGAGTTTCTATCTAATTTCGGTATTCGGGCTATGTCTAAGTACCACGAAGAGCACCCTTATCAATATCAGGCGGGCAATCACACCTATTCGGTATCATATCTTCCCGGGGAATCTGATTCGGGAATGTTCGGAGGTAATTCTAACTGGCGCGGGCCGATCTGGTTTCCAATCAACTTTTTAATTATTGAGTCTTTGCAGAAATTTCATCAGTACTACGGTAGTGCTTTGAAGGTAGAGTTTCCTACTGGCTCAGGTAAGTTCTTCACCCTCGACCATATTGCTCAAAAACTGTCGGATCGACTCATCACGATATTTACTGAGCAGGCGGATGGTAAACGAGCCTTTACGGGTAGTGCTACTCAATTCCAGGATGATCATTTTCGTAACCACTTGTTATTTTATGAGTACTTTCACGGCGAGTCGGGTAAAGGGCTAGGAGCGGCCCACCAAACCGGTTGGACGGGGTTGGTGAGTGAACTGATTCATCTGGCTCATCAGTAGTGGCTGTTTGTACTAGAGTTGATTTAAGGTTGCTTGCGATACTGGTAGTTCTTATCCAAAAACTCTATTTTCTTATCGTCCAACTGCAATTCTAGTAAACCTCTAATTTCCTGATAGATATCGGGAGCTATCCAATACGGTACTGCCTGTAATGTTATATCATAATTGGCAAAATGCTCATAAAATGCCACCCCTGCTGCGTTCCATAAATCTCGTTGTTTTTGACGGAAGCACCATTCAGCGACTTCGTAGCATTTTTCAAGTTGCTCAGTATTATTCTGCTTATGCGCCTCAAGAGTAGCGGGTAAAAACTCGAAGAAGACCTGATAAATTGTGGTATCGGGTTGCTCAAAAAAAACTCTCTGTTCTGGTAGGCATTCAATTGCTTTTCTTCTCCAGACACTCATTTACGATGCTTTTTCTTCTCAACTAGTTCTGCTACCTCCTTCAACTTCTGTTGCAATTCTTCCCGATCGCGCTGGTTTTCTTGCAGTAAACGGAACAGTCGCTTGACTTCGTTTTCGGGGCGTAAACGGAAAATTCGTTGCACAAAATCCACGAAAATTAAGCCTTGACGGGCTTTGGTAACTACTCCACGTAGCTTAAAGGAGCGGGTGGCATATTTTAGCCGAGCAATTTGGGAGATACGCAGGGTTCGCAGAAAGGATATAAAGGGTAGCAGAATAATCAACAGGTCAATCCAGTTCTTCTTCACATAGTTTAGCTTACGACGGCTGATGGAGATCATGAGCAGAAATTCAAAAGTAAAAGCACACCAGATGAAAGTCTGAACGGCCTCCAGAATTAATTCAACCTTGAGATGAGGAAAAGCCTGACGCGTTTCATCCATAAATTTCCACTCAATAATCAGTACTGGAATAATGAGTAGGGCAATGCCAATCATGGGTAGCACGAAGCGACGCTTAAGCTCGGCAAATAGTCCCTCGTTCACTTTACACCACCGCCAGCCAGGTAGCCAGCAGTATTTACCCCAAAAGACTTCGCGAGCCCCAATCCGAAGAGGAGGGAACAATAGTGATAGGAGCCTTCGATTTCTTTGATTTGGATCAATCCTTTTGTTTTCTCGGTGACTTAGATAAAAGACAATAGATGTATCGATGAAAAATAGTAAGTAGATACTAGCCAAACCAACTTCCAGCCAGGATAACCAAGCTAGCAGGGTAGTTGAAGGCTGCTCTTCAGTGTAGGCAGTAATTAGTATCCCGATGAGCAATAGGCTTACCACTCCCAGATAAAATGTAGAGCTAGCCGTTTTGGCATCATAGCGGCTTAGTGTATTACTTTGTTGAAGAGTCAATTGGGTTTGAACGGAATAGTCTTCATTTTCTCCTTCTTTTATTAACCGCTGAACCTGAGGAAGGTGACTGATCTGATTAAGTGTCTCCTTATCTTCCAGTACTGCTTTTACTTGTTCTAATACGAGTAAGTTATCCGTCGATTGGAGTTGCTTGATCAAATGATCCTTTAGACTGTCTGGTCGTGTATCATTCGCTATTTTTGATTCTTTGTTCATAAAATGATCTCCAGTGCGGAGAAAGCTGTGAAGGCAATAATGAAGTGTGAAAAGTTCTGATAATGGACTTTTTTCAGTAATAGACTAGAGTTTTTTCGTGAAAATACCAGCCATTTCCTCGCTGATTGCTATTTTAGGCTTCATGCATTCAACTAAATCTTAGCAAATAGTATTAAGTATAATTGTCGCCTCCTGTTTCTATTCAAGTCTGATTGTACTTTATCTTATTAGTGATTATCGGTAATCGTATTACGGTTATGCAGTGCGATTACGAAGATATTAGAAATTCTTGATGGATATGATATACATTAGACTTATTCTCGGGGCTCTTTTTTATTGAGAACGATAGATTTGACTATTGGTCATGAGGGGAAAATTAGGGTTATAATATCTGGAGAGTGTTAAAGGTTCAGGAAATGCTACCTGCTTCGGTAGATTTCTTGAAGATACCTGTAGAACAGTTAGAATCAGGTTTATACTTTGTCTATGTACAGGGTACTACTGATGTTCAACGGCTTATAAAAAGGTAAAGAACAGAAAGCCGAACTATATAGCTCGGCTTTCTGCTTAAATGCTGGTTTTAAAAAATCAAGTCTGCTAAGCCAGCATCTCGTGGGGATCAATCACAAACTTAGTAGCTGCTCCCTTATCAAAGTCTTGATAACCCTGTGGAGCTTCATCCAGAGTAATGGTTTGAACGTTAACAGCTTTGGCAATTTGTATCTTATCATAGAGAATAGCTTGCATTAACTGGCGATGGTACCGCATTACTGGGCACTGACCGGTATAGAAGGAGTGGGATTTAGCCCAGCCTAATCCAATCCTAATATTCAGATTACCTTCTTTTGCCGCTTCCGTGGTAGCACCAGGATCACCTGTGACGTACAGGCCTGGAATACCGATAGCTCCACCCGCACGGGTTATCTGCATAGCTGCATTCAGTACAGTAGCCGGGTGCTCTTCATGAGCGCAGTTGCCGTGGCCTCGAGCTTCAAATCCCACACAATCTACCGCCGAATCTACTTCGTTTGTACCCAGAATCTGCTCAATCTGCTCTTCCAAGGTAGCCTCTTTTCTTAGGTCAATGGTTTCGCAGCCGAAGCTCCGAGCTTGTTCCAAGCGCTCGGGAATCATATCACCTACAATAACCACCGCTGCGCCTAGCAAGTGAGCTGAAGCGGCACAAGCCAGCCCGACGGGACCAGCACCAGCAACGTATACCGTAGAGCCGGGGCCTACTCCCGCAGTGACCGCTCCGTGATATCCAGTAGGAAAAATATCGGATAGTAAGGTGAGATCTCTGATCTTTTCCATAGCCTGATCTTTATCCGGAAATTTGAGCAGGTTAAAGTCGGCGTAGGGAACCATTACGTATTCGGCTTGACCACCTACCCATCCGCCCATGTCTACGTAGCCGTAGGCTGCTCCGGGTCGAGCAGGATTTACGTTCAGGCAGATACCTGTTTTTCCCTCTTTACAGTTTCGGCATCTGCCGCAAGCAATATTAAACGGAACTGAAACGATGTCACCAACTTGAATAAATTCCACATCTCGGCCTGCCTCAATTACCTCCCCAGTAATTTCGTGGCCTAAGACCAGTCCTTTGGGTGCGGTAGTTCGACCTCTAACCATATGCTGGTCGCTGCCGCAAATATTAGTGGAAACGATTTTGAGAATTACGCCGTGGTGACACTGTCGGTCACCAATTGCCAATTCGGGGAAGTCAATGTTTTGGACTTCTACCACGCCGGGCTTAATGTAAGCTACTCCGCGGTTGTCTGCCATAGTATTAATAGTTTAGGTTGTTGTTCTATTAATTTAGCAAAAGAATTGCATTAAAAAAATCTAAGTGTCAGCGGAGAATCAATCCTATTTATAAAGTCAGGTGGCTAACCTAAAGGTTAGTAGTTTTATTATTTGTCATAAGGTTACTAAGGTAGTAATATTTGAAAGTATAATAGTTTAAAAAAATATTATTTAATTCATATTATTATACTGTTAATAGTATGTAGATATGATGAGAATTGAAAAAAGATCATGGAAAAATGGGTTGCTCTCACTTTGGCATTTTGGAATACAGCAGGCTCTTTCCTGTATTTTTCCAGTGCTAATTTTCTTAACCCTTGCTCTGTCAAAGGTTATCGAGGTGCCATTTCTCTACCGATATGATTTTATTCTAATCGTTTGTCTATTGATTCAGATTGGAATGATCTGGAGTAAATTAGAGAGTTGGGATGAGTTAAAAGTAATCTGCCTATTTCACCTGATTGGGTTGGGGCTGGAGCTATACAAAGTACATATGGGTTCTTGGTCGTATCCTGAACCAGCCTACACCAAAATTGCTGGAGTACCGCTCTATAGTGGGTTTATGTACGCCAGTGTGGCGAGTTACATTTGTCAAGCCTGGCGGCGGTTATCGCTCAAATTTGTACTATGGCCTCGTAATTTGGTGACATACACGATAGCTGTTCTTATTTATGCTAACTTCTTCGCCCACCACTTTCTGCCAGACATCCGCTGGTTTCTGATTGCTGGGTTGTTCTTGTTTTTTGGTAAGTCTTATGTCAAATTTACTGTAAACGGGCAACGCTTTCGTATCTCTACTATTTTGTCGTTTTTACTCATTGGCTGCTTTATCTGGATTGCTGAAAATATCTCAACATTCTTCGGCGCTTGGCAATATCCTAATCAAGAGAAGGCCTGGGAGTTAGTACATATTAGCAAGATTAACTCTTGGTTTTTACTGGTAATCATCAGTATTATTATTGTGGCTAATCTCAAACACTATCAGCAGCGAGACACAGTACAAGTCCGCTCATAATCTTTAAAGACTAACTCGTCAAGGCGGGATTTTTATGGCAAAGGAGAATTTATAAGCTAATACATAGAATTGTGATGCATCAAAAAACTTTCTATATTTGTAATATGAACTCTACCGAATTACTAAAAGGCACACTAACCACCATCATCCTTAAGTTGCTGGCTGACCATGGAAAGATGTACGGTTATGAAATCACTCAGAAGGTGAAAGAGATGACTGACGAAAAAATTCTCATTAAAGAGGGATCACTATATCCGGCATTGCACAAGCTATTGAAGGATGGGCTGGTAGAAGTAGAGACGGTAAACGTGGGTAAACGGGTACGTAAATATTACGCTATTACCCAACAAGGGCAAACGAAGAAACAGTTGCAATTCGACGAGTTGAAAGAGTTTATGCAAACCATTCAGCAGTTGGTATTTCCTCAATCTAAGCAGCTTTCGGCCTATGCTAAGTGATGAACAGGTAGAGCAAATTAGAGCCGATATTGAACGGAGTAGCTTGTCTTTCCAACTGGTGAAGGATGACTTACTAGATCACTTCTGCTGCGTGGTAGAAGATAGAATGGAGCAAGGACTCTCGTCAGAAGATGCTTACTACTTAGCCTGGAAGCAGATTTGCCCGAATGGGTTGGACGAAATTCAGGAGGAAACAGTATATCTATTAAATGCATCAAAAATAATTGTTATGAAAAAAGTTATGTATTCTATTGGGCTGATCGCCTCCGTTTGTCTCAGCATCGGCTGGCTGTTTACCCTACTACGTTTGCCGGGTGGTGTTAACTTATTCAATTATGGGTTTCTCGGTTTTACTATGATATTTCTCCCCATGTTTGCCCTTGATCGCTACAAGGCCAGTGTAGGTAAAGTACTGTCAGAAAGGTTGAAGATCATTATTGGTTTTGCCAGTGCGATCATTACCGGACTATCGTTATTATTCAAGATGATGCACTGGCCGGGAGCAGCCGCATTGCTAGTGGCTGGCGTTGGCATTTTTAGTGTTGGGTTTCTACCTTTTCTATTTTTCGGAATGTATAAGAAGGCAATTGATTAGCTTTAATGCATCGTTGGATTCAATTACCTCCAAATTGCGAAACCCGATGTAAAGCATGAAGATAAAGCTAGCGCTGATAAACCTGTCACTCATCATTTTTGTAATCGGACTATTCTCGGCGGTTGGAATTGGGATGCAGTCCGGAGCCGTTATTGTTTTAGTGTCCTCTGCTCTAATCCTGGCTGTTTACGTAATTCAAATTATCCAATCCATCGGGCAAGATAGATTATGGAGAGTTCGTAATCTGCTTTATACATTGGCTATTCCTGTTTTGGCCGTGATATTTATTCATGGCTTTGGGGTTTCGATAGATATGCCCCTTTTGGGGAACGTGCCTAGCTTCAGCTCGGCGTACTTAGCATCAGGCCTACTATTAGTCTCTCTTTTTCTGGCGGGCAGCATTCGAGCAGTAAGTAAGCTCGATAACCGCAAGAAACGCCTCCTCCTAATTACTATATTTTCAATAGCCTCCGGAGTTTCGGCTTTAGGGCTTTTCGGCATGGCTGGGATAGTTCCTTTTTCCGGTTGGGTTATTACTTACAGTTTATTGTTTCTGGCCTTATCCTATCTGATATTCTTTGTTACGATGGTTTTCTCGAGCACAAAAGAAAATAAAGCCGAAAGTTTGGTGCTAGTGATCCTTAGTGGAGCAATGACATTTTTCTTGATGGCAAGAATCTACTTCCCGCATATGCTGCCTCTAGGGTTCGCCAGTGCAATTATTACTTTCGGATTTGTGCCAGCCCTCATCCTGCCTCTATCAATATCGTATACCAACAAGTTTCACTTTTTTACGGTCTTCGTTCTTTACTTCCTGCTCCTGGACGTATACTTTATTCATTATGATAGAAATTTTAGTTATCTGGTAGATGTAGGAGTGAATGGCTGCGTGGGGTACGAGGATGCAACGGCCTATCCAATTAATTCCGATCCGGGCATCGCGATGGAAGAGTTGCTTAAGGAGCCCACTGCAAATGAGTTGAATGCTATTTTGACAGAATGGCGAGAAAAGGATTTTACCCCCAGCCAAATACAAACAGAATTTTCCGAAGTACGACCCAACGGGGATTCGCTTAAAGTTGTATCTCACTTGGTTAATGGACGGAAGCACTACGGCCTGATTCGAATTCCCAAAGGCGTTAATATTTCCCAAGCCCCCATCTTGCTAGGTCTTATGGGAGGTGGAACAGGAATTGATGTGTTAAAAACAAGCGATCTAGATCGTTTATCGAGCGGAAAGTGTCGTGCACTTTTAGATAACTACATCTCAATCATGCCATCCTTCCGGGGTAATATAGTGAGAGGGGAAGGTTTTTGCTTCCGTTCCGAAGGATATGCAGGAGATGTCTGGATGGGCGCAGCCGAAGATGCCGTGGCATTTCTGGAAGCTGTAAAATTGATGTATAACAAACCTACTAATGTCAAAACGTTGGCAATGGGTACCAGTAGAGGCGCAACCGTTGCATTGATCATAGGTGGGCTAACGAATAAATCTGATTACATCATAGCCACTTCGACTCACACGAAATTTTTAGACCGGTATGTGGTAGATAACGAAATAGTTGGTAATTCTTATAGCCGGGCTTTTTATACACCAAAAGCCAGTCCTGAAGAAATCAGGAAACGCCTCATTACCAGCTCCCCTTACTACTTTTTGAATAATCTACCTGCATTTGAACTTCATCAAGGCACAGAGGATCAAAAAACCACTATCTGGCACGCAAGAGCTTTAGAAAAACGATTGAGCGAAATCGGTAGAAACGATAGCACTAATCATGTTTACATTTACGATGGTAAAGGACATGCTTATGATGATGACAATATTGTTTGTGCTAGTCTTCGCAGGTTTTTGAAAGAATGAAAAGAATTTAATATGATTTATGAAATCTTGAGTAAGCAGCCAGAAGTTAATCCCAATAAAATGGTCATGATGAGAATATCCAGAAATGCCGGGCTTGCTTTGCTGGTTGTTCAACAAAATGCAGAAACTCAACTTTTTAGATTTCCTTCAAATATAGAAGACAGATGATGGTTAGTCTAAAAAAGACTAAGTTCTCTTATACCCTATTTATTCTTCTGGCATTAGTAATTGTACTCGACTTCGCCTTACCAGGTATAACCTATACCGACAAAGTTGTTGATATCAAAAAAGAGCTACAGCAGTACTATAATGCGGGAGGTAACTATCACTATTCGTATAGGGTATTCACTACGAAGCACAATTTTTCTATTTCAGAAGAGTTTGCCGAAAAAGTTCAAGAGAACCAGAAAATCCAGTATCAGGTTTCTTTACTGTTTGAAGAGATTAATAGCTATTGTTTAGTCACTTCTGAACGCAAAAGTATTTACTCTTTGAGGGCTTTGTCAGGATTGATATTACCTTTGTTTACGATTATTGTATTGGCACTTGGGTACAAGTATGAAAGTAAGATGGGTGTCTTAGTTTTTGTCACTCAAGTCCTTTTACTAGCTGACCTGATATTTCTGATAATCTAGAAACAAGCCATCGGCAATAGAAAATCGTAGAATATTCCAGCAGGATTTGCTTTCTACCAAAATGTCCTACGATTTTCTAGTTAAACGAAGTAGTATTTACTAAAACCTCTTTTCTTTTACACTTTCATCAACTTTTCCTCTTCTTCCACTACCATCTGCTCTTTTGTAAACAGCTTGTACAAGATCGGGACAATCAATAGCGTCAAAAAGGTAGAAGAAATCATTCCGCCGATAATGGTCCAACCCAACGGGGGCCACAGGTCGCCAGAAGAGAGCGTTAAGGGCAGAAGACCCAAAATAGTGGTAAGTGTAGTCAACACAATGGGTTTGAAGCGAGTTTCAGCGGCCTTTTTGATGGCACGAACCATTCGCATACCGGAGTCACGTAATTGGTTGGTATAGTCAATCAGGATGATGGAGGTATTAATTACAATACCGACCAAACTGGTGAAACCAACGAAGGCGAAAAAGGAGAACGTCCAACCCGTGACGAATAGCGCCACGATGGAACCCGTAAAGGCCAGTGGAATTGCTGAGAATACAATCATGGGCTGACGGAAGGACTTGAATTGTAGTACCAGTACCGCAAAGATCGCAATCAGAGCAATAAGTAGGCTCTGTCCGGTATTGCCGAAGGATTCCTGTTGGGCTTCGTACTCTCCGGCGGTGTAGTAGGAGTAGCCTTCGGGGAAATCGTACTGATCCAACTCGTCCAGAATTTCCTGGGTTACCGCCATAATATTGTAGTCATCCAGCACATCCGCCGTAATGGTCACAGTACGGTCGGTGTTGTAGTGGTCAATCTGAGAATTGCTACGAGCGAAGGTTAGCTGGGCTACCTGATTCAACGGTACTTTGTCGCCAGTGATGTTGGTGGTGTAAATCTTATTAAAATCGTCTAGTGTCAACTGCTGGTCGTAGGGCAGGCGAACTACAATATCAAACTGGTCACCGTTATCCATTGTCATTTCATCTACCGAAAGCCCGGTCAGGCTGGTACGTACTGCCAGGTCAATATCGTAGAGGGAAAGACCAATCAGCCCGGCTTTATCACGATTAATATCTACCTTAATGTCAGTCTTGTCAATCGCCAGCGGATTGTATGTGTTCACGGTTCCGGCAGTACGCTCAAAAATATCTTCTACATCGTTACCAATAGCTTTGATGGTTTCCAAATCTTTACCGATAATTTTGATCGCAATAGGGGCTTCTACGGGTACACCTTGCTTCAATTCTGATAAGGTGATACGGGCTTCAGAGTACTGGCTGAAGGTATCACGAAGCTGGTTCAAAGTAGCGTAAAAACGGTCTTCTTCGTAAGCATCCAGGTTCACGAGTACTTGAGCATAGTTTCGGGTGTAACTTTTACTGAACCGATTGTAGTAAATCTGCGGATTGCCATGTCCTACGTTAGTTGCATAACTAACTACTCCGGGAACAGTATCCACCACACTTTCTACGAAGCGGGCAGCGGCATCGGTTTTATCCAAGTTACTACCCTTAGGCGTTTCAATATCTACTAAATAGAGCGGCTTATCGGCCGTAGGAAACAAACTTACTCCTACTAGCGGAAACAAAGCTACTCCGCCTACGAAAGTCAGTACTGCTACCACGAGTGTGATAGCTGGTTTACGTAAACCGAAGTTGAGCATTCGCCGGTAAGGACCTTCAATCGTTCGCTGAATAATTCGGTCGATCCGAGAAGGCTTCTGGCGGTTGCTGACTTTAAGCAAATATCGTGATAAGATAGGGGTAAACGTAATTGCCAGAATCAGCGAGGTGATCAAGGCAAAAATTACGATGAGTGGCATGGCTCGGAGAAACTCTCCCACACTATCATCCATAATAGCCAGTGGCATAAAGGAAAGTACAGTGGTTACGGTAGAACTTACGACGGCAGTTCCTACTTCGGCTGTACCCTTAGCAGCCGCTTGTCGCAGTGAATAGCCTTCCTGTATAAAGCGGGTGATATTTTCTACTACCACAATGGCATTATCTACCAGCAGACCCAGCGCAATGACCAGCCCTACAATAGAAATCTGGTGTAGTCCAAAGCCCGTACTATTTAAAACCCCAATAGAAATGATAATAGTAGTCGGAATGACTGTGATAATTACTGCGGCTGATCGTACTCCTAAGAAAATCAGTACAATAATACCGATTAGTGCCACGCCCTGCCCCAAGTTACCTACAAAGCCCTGAATGCGTTGAGCGACTGATGGCCCCTGGATAAAAGCGTACTGCAAGTTTAGCTCATTAGGCAGTTGGGCTTGAAAGTTAGCGATGGTGGCATTCATGTTATCAGTTAACTCCAGAATGTTTACTTCTTCTTTTTGGGTAACCGAGAGAAATAAGGCTTTCTCACCATTAAAGCGAGCGTAGTATTGTTGATCCTCGTAGTCAAGGTGAATGTTGGCAATGTCGCGCAGGTAAACCAATTTTCCATCTCCTGAAGCAATAGCCGTACTTTCTAATTCTTCTATGGTTTTATAGCCACCGCTGGTTTTCACCGTAAAAGAACGTCCCCCTGATTTCACATTTCCGCCGGGCACATTGGCATTATTACCCTGCAACGTGTTGATGACTTGGCTAAGAGCTACATTCTGATTCGCCATTTTCTCAAAGTCCAACGATACGCGCACTTCCTGCTCGGGATAGGCCAGCACATCTACAGTACGCACGCCATTTACCTTTTTTAGCGTTTTCTCTAGCTCCTCAGCGTAGTCTTGCATCCGTCGATAAGACGCGGTTTCGGACGTGAGAGCTAACTGAAGAATTGATACTTCTTTGGGAGTAGAGTGGATGACCTCTATTTGAAAAATATCGGCGGGAAGGGTAGGCTTGATACCGTTGATTTCCGCTACCACTTCATCATACTGCTCATCAGGATCAACGCCCCAGAGCCCCTCTACCTGAATGAAAGCCAAGCCTTCGTCAATGGTAGTATTGATTTGTTTGATGTCTTCTAGTTCGTCAATCACTTCTTCAATCGGATCGACCACTAGTTCTTCCATATCTTTAGGACCCGTGCCTGGGTATACAATGGCAATGGTGTAAAATGGCCCGTTCATAAATGGGTCTTCCGACCGCTTCATGGTAAGATAGGAGGTGAGCCCGTAGAGTGAAGCTAATGCCACTATAATCAGTACAAACTGGTAATTTTTAATAGCTATACTAGGAAGTTTCATGGGTGCTTGGGTTTGAATATTAGCTTATAGTCCACGGTCGACAGACCACAAACTACTTCTTCAGTAATATTTATTTCTGTGGACTATTGACGGTGGACTGTGGACTAGAAATCAACATGCCATCCTGCAAATAAGCTACGCCGGAAGTGACAACACTCAGAGGGACATCATTACTAGCAATTGCTGTGAAATAGTCATTACCAATGTACAAGGGAGTGATTTTCATCTTTTGGGCTCGCGATTGTTCACTGGCTACGAAAATAGAAGCTTCTTGGGCATCGGCTTCTACCAGGGCATCCATCGGAATTTTGTAGTAATGTTCTTGAGGGGTGATAAAAATTTCTACTTTTCCGATAAACCCGTTTTTTAGAGTGTACTCCTGATCCTCAACGGTTAGCTCCAGTTCAAACACTCCGGTACGATCATCAGCACTCTCGGCTATCTCGGAAACGTAGGCGGAGAACGTTGCATCAGGGTAAGCATCAAACTGTACCTGAGCCGAGTCTTGTAGTTGCACCCGTATAATGTTACGATCAGAAACTCCGATGCGGATAATCTGAGCACTTTGCGCCGAAGCGAATTCAAAGATCGTATTACCAGGCTCTACTAATTCGCTAACTTCTGCCTTACGCTTGAGAATTTTACCTGGCTGCGGAGCGTAAATCACGGAGTGTTGCTGGTTGAACTTGGCAACCTGCAAGTTGGCTTGAGCTACTTCTAAAGCAGTTTTTGCATCCTGTCTTTGTTCTAGGGTAGCCACTGAGTCTTGAAATAAATTATCTGTCCGGTCAAAGTCTCGTTGGGCTTTATACATAGCTGCCTCGGCTTGAACAACGGAGGCGTTAATTTCGGCCAAGTTCAGTTTTGCTAACATCTGCCCTTTCCTTACTCGTTGTCCCTCTTCAGCGTAAATAGCAGCGACAATTCCTCCCGTTTTAAACGAGAGATCCATCTCCGCTTTAGAAGCTAAGATTCCGCTAGAAGCTAACGTCAGCGGGGCTTGACTAGGACGAACCGTTTCTATGGTCACCGTTCGGGCAATTTCTGGTTCAGAAGAGGCACTCTGTTCGGCCTGACTAGAAGTACACGCACTGTACAGTCCGGCAGAAAAAATGAATACGATAAGAGGAAGAAATATGGTTTTCATAATTAATGATTAATGAGTGATGAATAGTGATTGATGACTGATGAATAATGAGTGGTAATTGGTGATAATGAATGACGATTGATTTCATTCATCATTACTCATTATTCATTGCGACACCGAGGCTGCTCTCTAGCAAGGCTGATTTTTTTAGATAGTCAAATTGGGCTACTGTGGTTTGAATTTGAGATCGGGTTAAAGTGCTCTGAGCATCTAGCAGCTCGAGCAAAGTAGCTTGTTGCTGCTGATACTTTTTGCTTACCACGGTGAAGTTTTGTTGGGCACTTGTTGCCCCTTTCTGGGCGGCTTGCCACGCACGGTAAGCCGCTTGTAACTGCTGCTGGTTATCATTTACCTCAAGTTGGATTTGCTGCTCTAATGCAGAGATTTGCTTTTCTAACTGTTCTCCTTGCAACGCGAAGCGTTGGCGACGGGCTTTATTCTGGAATCCAGTAAACAAATCCCATTTCAGCGAAAAAGCGGCTAGCCAGTAATCCTGGTCGCTATTGAAATTATAACCGAAGCCTTGGTAACCCGCATCAAATACCGCTGCCACTGTGGGCAGACGGCGGTGCTGGTACATCTTATAGGCTTCCTGGCTAGCCTGTTGGGCACTCTTCACCTGCTGTAATTCCTGGCGGTTGATCAATGCCCGCTGGGCTTGGATGCTATCACTGGTTAGTTCAATAGTAGTAGGTTGGCTAACCTCTTCAATCTCTATGGGAGTAGTAAGGGGGCGGTTAAGCAGAAAGTTGAAGTAATTGCGGGTAGCTAGTACGCTGCGTTGAGCTTCGGCTTGCTGCTGAGCCAATTGACTTAGCTCAAACTCTGAACGATAAACAACCTCTTTGGTAGCCTTCTGGTTTTTTACTAGCACCTGGTTGACTCGTAGTACTTCTTGTAGCACTATTTCGGTTTGTTGCAACGTAGCAAATACCTGTTCACTTTGGTGATAGTTGTAATAAGCTACTTTAATATCTTTTACTAGCTGATTTTTAAACGCTAACCGCTGAGCCTCCTGAGCTGCCAGTTCATTTTCTCGGATATTCAGGTTGTGCTGTAAGTCGGTGTTAAATAGCGGTTGGATAACCCGCACTTTAGTATCGTGGAAATTATTAGGCAGGAATTGCTCATTAACATTCTCTAGTTCAGTAGGAAAGTCGGAGCTTCCAGTAAGCTGATTTAGGGTATTGTACACCGGATTGAGTAAATCGCCTACTGGAAATGCAATGGCGCGACCGCCACCCGCTAGCGTATAATCCGATTGAAGCGAAATAGCTGGAAAAAACTGCCCTCGGGCTTCTTGAATAGCTGTCCATCGCTGATCTACGCTTAGGTTTTCCTGAATCAACTGTAAGTTGTTTTTCAGACCTTCGGCAACGTAATTGTTTAGTATTGAAGACTGATTGTACGACTGAGAGTAACCGATGCTAACGGAAAAAATGAGTGCGATTAATAGTCTAAACTTGATCATAATATATGCTGATTAAATGAATGACTGTTAGTCAGTAGAATTCAAAATTTTTTAGTGGAAGTGCGTTTTGATGCTATTCTTAGTACTAAATACAGCCTTTATTAGTGGTGTAGCTTGAGATTTAGGGTGAACCGACTGTAAAGTAGGGTCAACCGTCAGATTAAAATGTTGATTTGATTGCATAGCTATTGAGTCTTTTTGTTTGAGTCGTCTGACGATCTTTTATATTGTGCTGCCATTAATATTTTTGACTAAAACTTAATATATGACTATAAGTCAGTATAGGATAAAAATTTTTTAGCAAGTTAGGGAGTAGCGAAGTGTTACGTAGAATGACTCCATTAGTGATTCACGAGTAACCTCAAACACATCGGCAATCATGCACTCCTTAGAAATTAGTATTTGAATAACTCCCAACGCTTGCCCCCACACTAAGAGAGCCTGACGAACCGGGTCAACATCGGAACGGATTGATCCATCCTCTACTCCCTGGGCAATCAAATCTCTCAGTAGTTGCAAGGCGCCTTCACTTCGCTCAAAAGATTGATGGCGCTCTTCCATTTCTTCCCGAGTAATCGTGGTTGTATCCATAAAGTGAAGCGCATCAAAGTAAGGACGTTGCTCTTCGTAAAAGCGAAAATACCCTTGAGTCATTCCTATAATCTTTTCTAGGCCGTTCATCTCTTCGTGTACGGTCTCCAGAGCCATCTTGCGTAAGATCGCATTACCGCGCATCGCAATAGCGAAGTATAATTCTTCTTTGGTTTTGTAGTAGAGATATAGTGTTCCCTTGCTAAGCTCAGCCGCATCGGCAATCTCATCCATTGTAGCTCCCTCGTAGCCTTTAGAGAAAATCACTTCTTCGGCCGCATCTACAATATCCTGCGCCCGCTGTTCCCGTTCCCGTTGTCTTCGTTCTGCAATTCCCATATATTTACTGACTATGAGTCATTTTATTTATCTAAGTTAATTCTTTATACTGATTTTGCAAAACAGGGTTACATAACTGAGATAAAAAGTAATTAGAATATCAGAATAAAGGAGTTTTTTTACTGTAGAGTAGTACTGCTTTCTGTAGGCTGTTATAAGTGATAACATGAGATCAAGATAATGATAGATTGATTGTAAGTGTCTGATAGTCAGTAATATAAATGATTGGTAAGTTATTTTACCCGATTAGCTTGCAAGCTGGCTATTTTATCGTCTAACATTTGTCGGTATATCGCTATTCTTTTTCTTTGGGATGGATCATTAATCAGGTTAACTAATTCTAGTGGATCTTCAGCGAGGTTATATAATTCTTCGGTTTCTGGGTGATCAATGTATCGGAAATACTTCCATTGTTCAGTCCGAATGCCTTCGCTTTTAGGAATGTAGGGTAGCTCGTACAGATGCTCGCACAAAAATTCCGTGCGCCAATCCTCTGTATCACCCTGAGTAAAGGGTTTCAGGCTTTTGCCCTGCACCTCTTCGGGAATGATGATTCCAGCATAATCCAGCACCGTGGGAGCCACATCAATATTGAGGGCTATTTGCTCCAACGAACGGCCTGAAGAAATTTGGGGATCATACACCATCAGGGGAACCCGCAGAGAGTTTTCGTACATCAGCCATTTTCCTGCCTGGTTTCGTTCGCCTAAAAAGTAACCATTATCCCCCAAGAAGATAATAATCGTATTATCGGCCAGATCATTCGCAGTCAGCATATCTCTGAGTCGTCCTACATTATCGTCAATAGTAGAAATCAATCGGTAGTACCCTTTTACCATTTGCTGATACTTTTCAGGAGTATCGTACCGCCACTTGTACCGGATGTTTCCCAGGTACATGGAGTCTTGCAAAAAGTCAGGAAGTTGAGCGAATAACTTTTCATCATGTAATTGCCCTTGGGGGATCTCAATATCTTGGTAGAGATAATCGTTACGTTTGGGCCAAAAGTACTGCTGGGGATGCTGGTCATCGGCGTGAGCTGCATTGTAGCTAATGGATAGACAAAACGGCTGCCCATCGGGAGTATTCTTGATGAAATCAATTGCCTTGTCAGTAGTTAAATCGGTCAGGTGAACATGGTCTTTCCACCCATCACCCTCTAATCTAAAATAACCACCAGTGCCCGTACTATAGAATTCATCAAAAACGATGGTATCCAACTTATTCTCGAATTGCATACCAAACTTACCAAATAGTCCGGTACGGTAGCCAGCATCCTGTAATAGCTTAGGATACGATATTTCTACGAACTCTTTCTGCAAAGGCGGAGTACGAAAGGTAAATTGGTGAGTGCGTTCGTAGAGTCCGGTGACGATACTGGCTCGGCTAGCTGCACAGATAGGGGTAGTAACGAACGCATTCTTAAAATACAAGCTCTTTTCAGCCAATGCATCTAGGTTTGGAGTGTGGATAATATCATTACCAGCGTAGCCCAGTGCGTCCCATCGCTGGTCATCGGTTAAGATGACAATGATATTAGGGCGATTAACTTCCTGAGCCTTCAGATGCATCCAGCAAAGCATACTGCTGGCAAATAATATTAAGCGAATAGTGATTGTAGAAAACGTCATTTTTAGGTTAGCATGATAATTAGTGAATAATGATAGATCATCAATAAATGGAATAGAGAAGTATTATTCATCAGTCATTACAGCGATATAAACTACCATAGGACGCTAATTTACAGGTTTAATGCAGAGTTCGGTAAAACTTTTCCGGTCAGACGATCAAACAGGTTTAAACATCAGGATAAAATATTATTTTAGCTCAAATCACTAAGATCAATCCCCTAATTCTAAGGCATGGATATTTTTACCATTATTACCGTTCTGGTAGTTCTTTCCTCAATTTTTGCCTACATCAACGTACGCTTTTTGCGTCTGCCAGCTACCATTGGTCTGATGATTATGGCGATCATCCTCACGATTATTGTCTTATTGGTCGGGCAGTTCAATACTTCGGTAACTGAGTACGCCGAAAATCTTATAGGTAGTATTGATCTCGGCAATCTAATTTTAGATGTGCTACTAAGTTTTTTACTCTTTGCGGGCGCACTGCATACCGATTGGGGACGGTTGAAGGAGCAGGCGGCTCCGATTATTACGTTTGCAACTATCGGGGTTTTGGCTTCTACTTTTGTAGTAGGTACACTTTTTTTCTGGGTTTCTAACCACTTGATTGGGTACGAGATTGGTTATATCTACTGCTTACTGTTTGGGGCACTCATTTCTCCCACTGACCCAATAGCTGTACTGGGAATTTTGAAGAAGATTGGAGTACCCAAGCAACTGGAGGTCAAATTTGTGGGTGAATCATTGTTTAACGATGGGGTAGGAGTAGTGATTTTTCTCACCTTGTTTAATATTGCTGAGCGGGGTTTAGAAAATGTGGGTGCTTCGGAAATCAGCTTACTTTTCGCGGAAGAAGTACTCGGAGGAATGGCATTAGGGTTAGCGTTAGGCTACATCACCCTGCACCTTACCCGTAGTATTGACGACTACGAAACTGAGGTGATGATTACGCTAGCGATTGTGATGGGAGGCTACCTACTGGCTAGTCGCTTGCACTTTTCGGGTCCACTAGCGGTGGTGGTAGCCGGATTATTTATTGGTAATAGTGCTCGAGAAACGGCTATGTCGGAAACTACGCGCACCTATTTAGACCGTTTTTGGGAGTTACTTGATGTGTTCTTAAACGCTATTCTTTTTGTGCTCATTGGCCTGGAATTACTCATTATATCATTTGAACCTAGCTATTTAACTGCGGGAGGAATTGCCATAGTAATTGTGTTACTATCTCGTTATCTGGTGCTTAAAGTCCCAATCTATTTTTTCAAAGACAAGCTGAACTTTGTCAATCGCACCGATTTAATTATGACCTGGGGTGGGTTACGGGGTGGCATTTCTATTGCCCTAGCTTTATCACTCACTAATGATATGAGTAGGGAATATTTGTTAACCGTCACCTATATTGTGGTGGTATTCTCCATTATTGTTCAGGGACTGACAGTAGAAAAACTGATAAAGCGATTAGGGGTGATGGGGGATAAATAGGATATAAAATATGAAATGTGAGATGAGAAAAGGAGAATCGCACCGAGGCGTGTAACCTCTAACGAACAATCAACAACTAGCTACCTATTCGTGTTAAGTAGACAATAATCTTCACTATGCAATTTACTCCACAAAAAATGGTTGGGTGGTACCAGGTAAAGCAACTGGTATTTACCGGAATGAAAGCCTTGCTTTCTTATATTTTTGGCAATTACTCCGACCGTCGGGAAGTGCAAGCTGCGCTAAGCGGTTCTGATCCTTATGATTTTAGCGATGCTGACGAGCTTTGGTTCGATTACGTATCGGATGTAGGCGATGGCTTTAATTCCACTTACTCGGTAGCTAAGCTAGTAGCGCAAGAACAGCTAACCTTTGGCAGTGAGACAACGCAACGGGGTGATATTCTAATTATGGGAGGCGACCAAGTGTATCCAACCCCCGAGATGCACGAATACGAGAATCGCTTAAAAGGTCCTTATCAATCAGCCTTTCCACGTAATAACCATCAACCATCTCCGGCACTATTCGCTATCCCGGGTAACCACGATTGGTACGATGGATTGACAAATTTTTTGAAGGTATTTTGCCAGGAACGCCATATTGGGCAGTGGCAAACCTACCAAAAAAGGAGCTACTGGGCAGTGCAACTACCGCACCGTTACTGGATTTGGGGTATTGATATTCAGCTTAATTCTGATATTGACCAGCCCCAAAAAAACTACTTTGCTGATATTATTGAGCAGTGTATGCAGCCCGGCGACAAAGTGATTTTGTGTACGGCTGAGCCTAGTTGGGTGTTTAAAGATCGCTATCGCCAGGAAGATTCTTACGAACGGCTACGCTTCTTTGAAGAACGATTTATTCTGGGTAATCAACTGGAATTAGTGGCGACACTTTCGGGCGACTTACATCATTATTCCCGCTACGCTAAGATGGAAAACGGCGAAGAAACAATGCAGCGGATTACTGCGGGTGGGGGAGGTGCATTTTTGCATCCTACTCATAATCTTAATTACCATCTCCGGAAAGTAGAAGATGAGGATTTGGATCTGAAAGCGGTATTTCCAAGTAAAGAAACATCCCGGAAACTAGGTTTTAAGAACATACTCTTTCCCTACCTAAACCCTAGCTTTTCTTTCTTCTTAGGTGTGTACTATCTTTTGCTGACATGGGTGATAGAAACGGACGCTAGTCGAGGGGCGTTTTCCCTGCTAGAGCGACTTAGTGAGACTACTGGTGTATGGTTGGCTTTTGATGCCTTCTTTCATGTGCTAATTCGTAGCCCGTTAGCCTTTATTGTGGGATTATTACTAGTAGCGGGTTTTACCTGGTTTGCCGACGAAAATGCCGGAAAATCGAAATATACCTGGATTATTGGTACCTGGCACGGTGGGCTACACCTAGTCGTTTGTAGCTTACTCATCTGGGCATTCGCTACAATCAATATTCGATACTTAGGTCTAGAGGTTATCAGTGTTTCCCAAGTAGTCTTATTTGCTGTAGAGATGGCAGTATTGGGTAGTATTTGTGGCGGTATCTTAGTGGGGCTTTACCTTATGATGAGTAATTTATTGCTAGGCATACACGACAATGAAGCGTTTTCTTCTTTACATGAAGAAGACTACAAAAATTTCCTGCGATTTCATCTCACTCCTACTCAACTTACCTTGTATCCTATTGGAATAAAGCAAGTACAGAAGCACTGGGAGAGAAAGAAGCAATTCGTCTTTTCAGGTAAATTACCCAAAGCTCATCTTATGGAACCACCAATTGTACTGAAAATGACTCCTGCTGAGCAAGCTAAAGAGAAGGTTTCGGTGTAGATAGAATGCCACAAAAAAGCGAAAAGGGGTTGCCTCTTCGCTTTCTTTCCTTATCTTTTTCTTAGGAGATCAATAGAACTTATATCGCTCATCTTCAATATCAGCAAACTCCTGCACTGCTTCAGCAATATTGTAGGCTGCCCGGGAGCGACGTTGCTGCTGGAGTTGGTCTCTGTAAGTAGCGTAATCAGCAATTTCTGGTGCATCAGTTAAAGCGTCTAGCTTGATCATAACTACTCCGTTTTCGGTAGTGATTGATTTAGAAACCTGTCCAGCTTCCATAGCGAAAGCTCGTCCAACTGCTTCGGGAGCGAAACCAACGTTGGGTAAAGTATTGGTGCTAAGCTTTAGATCGCTACTGCTGTATACATTAGCATCTGCTCCGTAAGCATCAGCAATTTCCTGCAAACTACCTGATAGGCCATTAAGCTTCTCTACAATTACTTCGCCTTTCTTTTTTGCTTTCACTTTTGCTTCAATCTCCGGACGTACGTCAGCAAGGGTAGCGGTTCCTTCTTCAGTTTTTCCGGTTAGTACGGCTACTACGTAGGCTTCTTCCAAGTCATATACTTCCGAAATATCTCCTACCGAAGCATCTCGGAACGCCCACTGTACCACCTGGCGAGCTCCAGTTAATCCAGTTACAGTTTGGGCATTTTTCTGAACATCTTCGGCTACTTGTACATCTAGCGAGTCTTGATCAGCCTGGCTGATGAAACTTCCCAGATCACTAATTTCACTTGCAAACAAATCAGCCTCACGGAAAGCTTCGTCGCGGGTCTGGTCGCTAGGGTATAGTTCTAATTCTACCGCGGCTACTTTATACGCTTGGTTGGTAGCGGCTTCAGTAACATTAATAATATGGTAACCATACTCAGTCTTAATCAATCGCTGGATAAGTCCGGGTTGACTTTGTCCAAATACAGCCTCTTCAAAGGGGGCTACCATTCGCCCTGTCGAGAACCAGCCTAAATCACCACCTTGAGCCGATGAGCCATCTTCACTGTTTGCTCGGGCTAATTCAGCAAAGTCGGCACCATTACGCAATTGGTTCAGTAAACCCTGAGCTTCCTGTCGGGCTTCAGCCTCAGTACGGGAATCGGTTTTTATGAGAATATGACTTGCCCGGGCGTAAGAAATAGTGTCTTCGTATATTTCAGATACTTTGTAAAGAGTATATAATTCATTTTGGCTGAACGGACCGTATATATTGCCTTCGGTAAAAGTGGCAGCACTATCCTGCAAATCTTGAGGTAAACTACCAGGGTTCAGAGTTTGATAAGCAGGAGTACTAATGGCATCGGAGTTGATTACTGCAAAAGTAGAATCATTAGTAGCCTCGCTGAAGTCAAGTTTCAGTTCTTCTAGCTCAGCCTCAAAATCTTCCACATCAATTGCGGAAGGAATAACTGGGAAGCGAACGTACTGTAGGGTACGACTTTCTTCAGCTTCATATTCTTCGCTATGCTCGTTCAGGTAGCTTTGCAGTTCAGCATCAGTTACACTTACGGCTGAATCGCCCACCGCGTAGAACGGAACATACAGGTATTCTACTTCAGCTACTTTATTCTCCGATTGATACTGACGTTTGGCTTCTTCCTGAGTTACGTAGTTTCCCGCAATCAGTAGATTATCATACTTCAATCGCTCCCGGGCTTCGCTAAGGCTCTGTTCGTAAAGCTGCCACGATATTTGTTGATCAGGAGCTAACTGCGGAAGGGCTTGTAGATAGTTAAGTAGGCGATCGCGGTCAAATTCTCCCGTATTCGGGTCAGTAAATGATTGGCGGATACCAGGGTCAATATTGTTTCCTTGTACCATATCAATCAGCTCTTGTGCGGTTACCTCAATGCCTAGCTTTTCAAATTCCTGACCGAAAGCATTCTCAGCAATAAGCTTATTCCACGCCTGCTGACGTAATGAAACCATTTCCCGCTCAGAGGGCTGTTGTTGGGTACGCAGGGTGTAATTGGCTTTTTGTTCGTTAATGGCTTGTTGGTAAGCCTCTTGAGAAACCTCCTGTCCGGCAATTTCACCCACGGTAGTGTCGTTTCCACCGAAAATCTGTCCTCCCTGACTGCTAAGTATATCACCTCCCACCACAAATAGGGTAAGACCTACCGCTACTGCTCCTACAATCAAAGCGGTTTTTTCCCGAATTTTTCCAATCAATGACATATATCTTACTTTGTTATAGTGTTCCTGTATTAATGCGCTTTTTTAGATGTTTTGGTAAAAGCAGAACAAAAACGTATCAGTGTTTATTTGCATTTTTTCTAAACGAACCGCAAAGATAAAAATTTCAAATGATTTACTCAGAAATTTTCACAACTTGCTGTTTTGCTAATTATTATCGAAGCAAAAATGGAGGAGAAATAGTTTTCAATTAAGCGCTTTTTTGGGTGGGATCGTCACTTTTACATTATCAATACGATTATCACTCATGGACATGATGGTGAATGTATAAGTGTCTGCCGGAATTACATCACCTTTCTCCGGAATCTCACCCGTAAGGCTCAGAATGTGTCCACCCAGCGTATCATAATCACCCTCGGGTAGGTTCCAACTATACTTTTCGTTGAGATAATCTATTTCGTGCCGCGCACTGATCAAATAATTTTCTTCATCAATTTTGAGTTCTACCCAGTCTTCGTCATCGTGTTCATCCTGAATTTCCCCAAAAATCTCTTCGATAATGTCTTCCATACTCACAATTCCGGCAGTCCCACCAAATTCATCTACCACCAGTGCCAAGCTTTTATGCTCAGTAATAAATTGAATCATTAGCTCGTTGGCGGGAATGGTTTCGGGCACGATAATAATGGGCGTAAGAATTTGCCGAATGCTTTCGGGCTTCTTGAATAATTCTAGTGAGTGACAGTAGCCAATCACGTTATCAATGGTTTCTTTGTAAACCAAGATTTTAGAGTGACCACTTTCAATAAAAGCTTCCTTTAGTTCCTCAATGTCATCTTCCACGTCTACCGCTATTACTTCAGTACGAGGAATAAGGCATTCGCGCACTTTTACAGTCTTAAACTCCAGGGCATTGGTGAAGATTTTAGCGTTGATTTTTGGACCGTTCTCAATATTCACTTCCTCCTGCAGGCTCTCACTCAGCGTGTTTTTCACGTAATTATTCAGGTCGGTTAGACCGAAAACAGGTTTGTCGTTACGGTACTCGAAGCCCAGAAGACGAATAATAATGAACTGAGAAACCTTATCAATCACCCACACTGGAATGAATAACAGTACATAGATTATTGTGAAGGGAATGATTAGCAGTGATAAAAGTCCGTTGGGGTCAATCAGGAATATGCTTTTGGGAGTGAACTCCGCTACAATCAGCACGATGAAGGTGGCAATTACGGTTTGAGCTAGTAAAACCACCACATCATTATTAAGAAATTCCGGAAGATGGTTTACTAGCCAAGGCTCTAAAAAGGTGGCGATAAAAAACGAGTAGAGCACTAGTGCTAGATTATTACCCACTAGGGTGGTACCGATAAAGCGGGTGGTATGCTGCGTAAAGTAGGAAAGAATACGCCCGGAAAGCGAACCTTGTTGCCCTGCCAACTCTATCCGAAGTTTGTCGGCAGATATAAACGCAATCTCAATGCCTGAGAAGAAGGCGGAGAAAAGTAAGCAAATGAAAACAATTAGAAGAATGCTCATAGAAAACTGGCAGCTAGGGTAGGTTTGTTTTCATAGTCATTAGTCCGCCGAATGCGAGAATCGTTTTTGAATAAATTGTTGACAATTTACAAACGTTGAAAGGTAGTTGTCGCGCGGTTATAGGTCTTCTTATTGCTGATTTCATATTTTTCATCTATTTCTGCTTCCAACTTCTGAGCTTCCTCTCTCATTCACTTTTCTTCCGGCGATAGTTGAACCATAGTAGTAATCCTACTGATACCATAAAAATCCAGTAAGAGTAGGTCAATCCTACCGTCATGGTTTCGTATACCCCAATAATGAATACGCCCACACAAAGTGAAAAGATAATCATGTTAACTAATCCTACTCCTTCCATACTACTCTAGTGAAAAAACACCTGTAGGTTTGAGAATTTCGTAAGAAGAAAAGTCTTCTTTGGCTTCTAATCCTTCGCCCATTAGTATTTCCCCCTCTGATTCAATCTCTACATAGCGGTCGGTATTAATACTCTTTTTGTTACGCTCCCAGTGCAATACTTCGGTCTCCAGTTTCTCTCCAGTCTCTAAGTTCCGAACCACTACTTCGCCAGTGGCAGTGTATTTGTCTTCTTCTTTGTGGTAATATCCCTGATTGGCTTTAATCGTAGTACTCTTGACTCCGGCTTCGTCGAAAAACTCAATATAAATTCCTTCGGGAAAATCTTGGTCACCGCTAAGGTACTGTAACTGGCGTTGGGCCTGTAGTTTTATTCGTACTTGGGCAGAATCGCTATATAGTATTTCAGTATTACTAGCTTCCATAATAGGCCCTTCATACTCTTTAAAGTCATCAGCATCCTGACTGTCATCATCGCACGCCCAAAAGCTAATGGCTAAGACTAATAAAAATAGATGAAAATGCTTATTCATGGTACAGATACAATACAAATTCTGCTATCCCTCTTGACGAAAAAAAGCCATTTCCTGTTGCAGCATTCCATCTGCTCACAAGAAATGGCTCATATTTTAAATGAGGTTACTTAGTCGCGCGTTCGGATAGTTACAGTTTCGCCAACCCAACAATCTACGGTAATCTGGTCACCTACACTTTTGTTGTAGGTAAACACTTCCTCTTTGGAAGGAAACTGAGCCTTAGCACCTGCCATTTTAGAGTTATCACCAGCTTTACGGTACATTTCGTAGGCCGCTATAAACACGGCTCGGTCTTGTACAACATCCTCTCCACCTTTGCATTGCTCATAGCTTCGCATATACATATCGCCAATGGTACTGTAAGACTTCTTAGCCAGTCCATCATCCATATTAGCTGCTTGCAAGAAATGCTTGCGAGCCTCAGATTTCTGCCCTTCCTTTAGAGCTATACTACCTAAATCCATCTTGATGTCAGCTTTCTGCTCTTCGCTAGATGAAATTTCCAATGCTTTCTCAAACCACTCTTTGGCCTTTGGATAATCTTCGGCTATCATGGCTCGCGAACCTAATGCCTTGGCAAGACCGGGATCTTCTTCGCCGTTTTGGAATAATGTTTCAGCGGCGGTCATAAAGAAAGCCTGATCAGTACAAGAAGAAGCTAACGATAATGAGATCACTCGCTTTGCCAAATCTACATCGTCAGGGTTTTGCTCCAGCTTAGGCATAAGCTTTTCCTGAATCTGATCGCAACTCATAGTAAAGAATCCAGCAAAAATACTGTCCATATTTTCGCCAGCTTCCTGGTATTTGGAAGCATATTTCCCGTCAGCAGCAACCTGCTTTTCTACCATCTGACCCAGGCGGTCGTACATTCCCAACAACTGCTCATCGTTGATTTCCCCCTTCCCATACAGAGTTTTCAACACTGACATGAAAGGAACGATATTATAGTATACTAAATCGTCATTACTTTTATCCATTGCCTCAGTAAACAGCTCCATAAGGCGACCGTACTCACTAGGCTTCTTGTACAATAACTTAAAGGCAGTGTTCGCCTTACGGTTAGCAATATCAGCCTCCTTTTTCTCACCAAAGTACTGTAGACGAAGATCATACATCTCTAGTGCTTTGTCAATGTATTCTGTTTTCTTAGCAGCATCAGCCTCTTTTGCCGCCAGTTCTTCATATATAGTTGCCCCATCAATGTAGATGGCAGGGTTGAGGTCAGGCGCATTTTCATGAAGCCAGGTGATTGGCTCTATGGCTGCCTCGTAATTTTTTTGCTTTTTAGCATCAGTGTATAGTACATAATTAGTCTGGGCGGTTGACTTATCTTCCGGCCAGTTGAAGTTTTGGGCTTTAAGTCCTGAGGTCGCGATTAGTAGAAACAACAACGACCAAAAAGCAGTAGGATAAGCTCTGTATTTCATGATATTCTTTTTGGTTAAACTATTTATTTAAATACTGCAATACTTGATTAACAAGACCCTATTCAAAAACAATTCCAGTTTGTTACAAATATGGCAATGTAAGCTTTAATCTTTAAACGAAACGTAAATATAATACAATTATCGTAAAATATCGAAAAGCCAAGGCGACAAATTCGCTCATAAATACTCTCCAACTACTTTACAGAATTGCAAGTTTAATACCAGAATTATATCCAGAAAATAGAAACTGTGAGAATGTAACCACTTGTATGCCAAAAAGTTGGTGAAATGTAACAGAAAATATCAGTCAAATTTTCGGCGGATAAACCAGCGATCGTTGAAAGTAATTCCGGCTGAGACTTTAAAGTAATTTTCCCGGATGAGCCCTTCATCTAAGGTACCTCGGTTACCTACTTCTAGGGCAATATTGGTGCTGGAAAGGTTACTCATAGGTAAGGAAAAGCCAACATTTAGGCCAAAATCGGTGATTTGGCGATCATTTACTACAAAAGGTGTATTTCGGTAGAAGAAGCCAAGGCGGTAGGCCATACGAGCTAAATAACTATTGATGGAAGTGATATCGGGTATTAGTTGGCCACCTACTGATAGTTCGTAGCTATTTCGCATTCCGTCATTAGTACCATTAAATGATCTATAATCCTCCCAAGGTTGTGTCAAAAAATCTACACCTACGAGGTATTTCAGTGATTTCTCTACAGAAAACCCCACGCCTAACCGCGATGGCAGGGTAATATCTCGTTCTCCCGACCCTGATTCAATACTTTCACCTGGAGTAATAGATGGAACTGTGCGAAGTGTTATTTCACGGGTAGCCCGTACTTGTGTCTCGGGTTGATACGTAACCCCTACGTTTAATAGGGTTTTTTCTCCCAATTTGAGACCGTAAGATATACTAGGCTCAAAAATGAGATCAGAATAATAGGTTTCGTCCTCTAGTTCGGTACGTTGCGCTTGAAAGCCGTCTAGCAATACTGTTCGAGTTTCGGTAATAGGACCGAATAGGTAACTTATTCGTAAGCCTAGACCTAAATTACCCACTACTCTAACTCCATTAGAGAAAGAAACAGCATTTAGTCCGCCCTCACCCTCAATAACTTGAAGACCTTCATCTGCACTCCCTCCGATTGTAATATCCTCTTGGATACGGTACTTAACCACACTAAACGGAGCTACGCCAAAACTCATCGTCCAGCGATTGGGAACGACTGGAAACGAGAAAATACCGTAGCTCAAACCACCATTCGTTTGGCTGACCGACGCATCTTCGCGCTGTAAAACATTTTGCTCAACACTGAAGGCTACATCAAAAGAAGATAGATTGTTTTTGTAGAGAAAAGATGAGTTAGTATAATTAATAAACAAAGAGTTACCACTACCGATACCGATGCCACCCATACCTTGGTTGTGGACGAGAGCCGGACGAAGTAGCTGACCTAGCCCCTGTGATGAATAAGGAGTGACACCAATCTGCGCCTTAGCTGAAATGGCTAAACTTACCAGGCCGACTAACCAAAAGGCCCTTTGGGCAATACTACGAACCCTCATGTCTTACTATACTGTTTAATCCTATCAATACTAGTTCGGGAATGTAAATATGTTTCGAAAGAACTAACGGTTGGAGATATTTCATATCGCCTCCGCAAGTTACGACTTGCAAAGCTGCAAATTTGTCGGCATACCTCCGAATTATTTGATCAATTTCCGCTGCCATTCCCAATAATCCACCACTTTTTAAGCTTTCTTCGGTACTTTTTCCAATAATAGAGGCTCCTTTAGCAGCTTCTGGCGATTCTACTGCTACTAACGGTAGGCGAGCAGTAAAAGTATGCATAGCCTGCCAGCGCATTTGTAGGCCAGGCGAGATCATCCCTCCCAAATAGGTGCCTTGATCAGTGAGCAGATCGTAGGTAATACAGGTGCCAGCGTCAATTACTAGCACATTACGGTGAGGAAAGCGAACTTGCGCCCCAGCAACCGCGGCAATACGGTCGGTGCCCAAGGTGGCTGGTGTATCATAGCTATTCTGGAAGGGTAGGGGAGTAGTGTTACTCAGGATGGTGTAAGGGCAGTCTTTGGGAATAACCGCCTGCCAGGAAGCAACTGAACCAGCTACTGAAGATAGAATAGCTCGCGAAGTAGATCGTTCCCGAATAAATACTGCCAATTCTGCCGGACTAACACCCGCTTGAACGTCTTGCAACTGACCTTGTTCAAACCAACCCGCCTTGGCGGTAGTGTTACCAATGTCAAGGGATAAATCCATGAAAATAGTATAAGGGTTTTGTCTTTCCCACTTACTTTGGTAATTTGCTATCGTCTATTTTTTTGCGTTATTCAAGGTACTAATAGCATTTTGCAAGCTAAAGTATTTTTAGATAAAACACTGGCTAGCGTAAAAAATCGAGGCTGTATGTGAGTTTTGGGCTAATACGTGCGTGAGACATAAACTACCGACTATAACTAACCTGTATCAATGAGGCGATTGCTGCTTACTACTATATTTTCCACGATACTTCTCTGCTCAGTTTGTAACCCCACCTATTCTATAACCCCCAATCAAGAAGTCCCAGTTCAATTCGTCCAGCACCAAGAAGAAAGCGAGATAGTAACCACCCCTGAAATCCAGCATGAGGAAGACCATAGTGAAGACCAGGCTGGAGAACACGGAGAAGCACATGAAGGTGATCATGGTGAAGAGCATGAAGCCGCTCCTCCCTGGACGGTTATTCCGTTTGTGTTATTGTTACTTATGATCGCTACAGGGCCGTTATTTTACGAACACTTCTGGCATAAGAATTACCCTATTCTGGCGGTGCTTCTGGCTGTTATGGTGGTTTCCTACTATCTTTTTGCTTTGGGAAATGCCGGAGAGCCTGTTCATGCCCTATTTGAATATTTGCAATTTATCGCGCTGCTTTCTTCCTTATTTATTGCCTCGGGCGGGATTTTGATAAAAATAGACCGGAAAGCTACCCCTATTATCAATTCGGCTATTCTGCTAATTGGCTCGGTTATCTCTAATCTGATTGGAACAACAGGGGCCTCAATGTTGCTAATCCGCCCATATATTCGGCTCAACCAACATCGAATTCGGTCGTACCATATTATTTTCTTCATTTTCATGGTGAGTAACGTAGGTGGGGCACTCACTCCCATTGGTGATCCACCATTATTTCTAGGTTTTTTGCGGGGAGTGCCGTTTTTCTGGACAATCTCTCATGTAGTGTTCGAGTGGGTATTTGCCTTACTAATATTGGGGGGCATATTTTTCATTCTAGATAAACGAAACCGAACCACCAATAACGGGGAGGAAGAAATATCGGAGCATTCGGGTAAAATCAGCATTGTTGGAAAAAGAAATTTTCTGTGGCTGGCAGTGGTGATCGGGGCAGTTTTCGTTGACCCTAATAAAATTGACTGGCTACCACACATCAATTATCACGGAACCCGCTTTTCCTTTGTGCGCGAACTCATCATGTTTGCAGTGGCATTCCTTTCCTTCCGGCTGGCGAAGAAGGAGGCCATCAATGGTAATGAGTTTAGCTTTGAACCCATCCGGGAGGTGGCTTTTATCTTCATTGGAATTTTCGGTACCATGATGCCCGCCCTGGAGCTAGTAGGCGACTTTGCTAAGTCAGAAAGTGGTCGTGAACTGATTACTCATAATACGCTTTATTGGGGTACTGGTATTCTATCGGGCTTTCTGGATAATGCTCCTACCTACCTGAACTTCCTGGCTGCAGCAATGGCTTCGGTAGGGGCTAGTGTTAACGATTCTCAGGAGGTGCTGGCCTTCTCTGAGGGGGCTTACCCAGATAGTATTATGTACCTAACGGCGATTTCGGTAGCGGCAGTATTCTTCGGAGCCATGAGCTACATTGGGAATGGTCCGAATTTTATGGTAAAATCTATTGCTGAGCAGGTGGGTATTAAGATGCCTTCATTCTTCGGCTACATTATTCGGTTCTCGTTGCCGATCTTGTTGCCTATTCTGGTGCTGGTCTGGTTGATCTTTTTCGCCTTCAGTTAAGGTCTCGGTGACCTCGCCTCGGTGAACAGTGAAGTATTTCTTTTCCCCTTCGATATTTCCAAAAATACTACGAGTGCGTTCTGGTCGAGCATCAGTTACGAAGAGCTGCCCAAACGAGTGGGCTACCACCATTTCAGTCAGCTTGCCAATGCGGAAATCGTCTAGTTTATCAAAAATATCATCCAGTAAAAGGATGGGCTTTAGCTTCTTTTCTTCCCGCAGCACATCAAACTGGGCTAGTTTTAGAGCGATAACAAAAGATTTTTGCTGCCCTTGCGAGCCGTAGCGCTTGGTAGGGTACTCATTAATCTGAAAATGATAATCGTCGCGGTGAATACCCTGGGTAGTACGTTGAAGTACTAAGTCTTTCCGATAAGCATTGTAAAATACCGAGCGATAGCTTTCTTCCGAAAAGTGGGAAGTGTAGCGGATGTCTACTTCTTCTTTCTGCCCCGAAAGGTTATTATAGTGTAGGCTAAAGTGAGGAATAAGCGCTTTTAAAAACTCGGATCGTTTCTGATAAAGTCGATAGCCTACGTCCAGTAACTGATCGCTATAAGAATCTAGTAAATCCGAATCATACGTATTGCGATCAGCAAACTGCTTCAGTAGAGCATTGCGTTGGCGGAGAACGTGGTTATAGTTGATAAGATCAGTTAGGTAATCGGCGTCAATTTGCGAAAGTATACCATCAAAGAAGCGACGACGTAGCTCACTAGCCCCGCGAATTAGGTCGGTATCGTCGGGTGAGATCAATACGACCGGAAAGTGGCCGATGTGTTCACTCAGTTTTTCATAGGGAATACGATCGTTCTTCACTTGCTTTTTTTGTCCTCGTTGCCAACTGCAACTAACCGTATAGTGCTGATCCTGCTTGAAAAATACTCCCTTAGTTAGCAAGTAAGGCTCATCGTGCCGAACGTTCTGTTGTTCGGTACTGCTGAAGGCACTTTTGGTTACAGACAAATAATATATAGCATCAAGTAAGTTGGTTTTCCCGCTTCCGTTTTCTCCGAGAATACAATTGATCTGCGGGGATAAATCGAGCGAGAGTTCCTCGTAGTTTTTGAAGTTTAACAAATGGATTTTTTCCAACCTCATGCCTTCATTGTTCGTGTTTTTGTATTAATTTGCACGGACGTAGATATTCGGGCAAAATTAAAGCACTTTTAATAAACAGGAATCTCCTTGGCTACGTTACCTTCCTGTAGACTTTTTTCAAGCAAGTAATTATGGCAGTTAGTACCAAAGAAAAGACCCAGAAAAAAACAAAAAAATCTTCAAATCAGCGGGAGTTTTCCAAAGAGACTTATATGTGGTGGTACGAGACTATGTACCTGATGCGTCGCTTTGAGGAAAAGGCTGGTCAGCAGTACGGTCGCCAGAAGATTCGCGGCTTTTGCCACCTCTATATCGGTCAGGAAGCCTGTGCAGCTGGCTCAGTTTCAGCTCTGCGCGATACCGATAGCTTCATTACTGCTTATCGTGACCATGCTCATCCGTTAGCGCTAGGCACTGATCCTAAGAAAGTGATGGCCGAGTTGTTCGCTAAGCAAACCGGAGTTTCTAAAGGTAAGGGTGGTTCTATGCATATGTTTGACAAAGAGCGTAATTTCTACGGCGGTCATGGTATTGTGGGCGGGCAGATTCCACTAGGCGCGGGGATTGCTTTCGCGGAACAATACAAGGGTACTGATAATCTGTGTATGACGATTATGGGTGATGGGGCAGTACGACAAGGAGCCTTCCACGAAACGCTCAATATGGCTATGACCATGAAAATTCCGGTTATTTTTGCCATTGAGAATAACGGCTACGCTATGGGTACCTCAGTAGAACGTACCAGTAATGTGAGCGAACTGTATACCTTAGGCGAAGCCTATGATATGCCTTCTTTCCCGGTAGACGCTATGAACGTAGAAAATGTACATATTGCGGTAGAAGAGGCTGCGGAGCGCGCCCGTAAAGGCGATGGTCCGACTTTACTAGAATTCCGTACATATCGTTATAAAGGGCACTCTATTTCTGACCCGGCTAAGTACCGCACTAAAGAGGAGGTAGAGGAGTATAAGGCGCAAGACCCAATTGTGCAGTGTATGCATGCTATTCTGGAAAAAGAATACGCCAGTGAAGAAGATTTGAAGGCGATTGAGAAGAAAGTGAAAGATCAGGTAGAAGAATCTATCAAATTTGCTGATGAATCACCTTTCCCACCGGCTGAAGAAGCTTTGCAAGACGTTTACATGCAGGAAGATTATCCGTTTATTCTGGATTAAATCATCGTATTTGCTAATAGATTTATCAGAGAGTCCTTCGGGGCTCTTTTGTTTTAAGGCAAATCGCCTATAGCAAATACCAAACTTCCGCTAGGAATTGCAGTTAGCATATCATTACTTTTTACCTACTATAATATAGTCTAATCTCGTTAGTTGATGAAACGCAATGGATAGTTTTTCTGTTTACCGAAAAATTATTTTAACTTTGCAGCCCAAAATCAGTAATTATGGCGAATAGAGTTCGAGGCTCGCGTAGCAAAAAGGACGTACAACAAAAATTAAGCACCACCGAGGAGCTTCTGGAAACTCCCGAAGCCCTTCAGGATCGGATTGTTGATACGGAAGAATATATTAAGCAACACGCTAATGTATTTATCATTGGGGCAGCAGTTATCCTGTTAGCAGTAGGAGGCTATTTTGGCTACCAATACTACCAAAGTGGTCAAAACCAGACGGCACAGGAAGAAATGTTCCAGGCAATCTATTACTTTGAGTCAGACAGTTTGAATCTAGCGCTCAACGGTGATGGTAACAACTATGGTTTCTTAGAAATTATGGATGAGTTTGGTGGAACCGATGCTGCCAACCTAGCAAGTTATTACGCTGGAATTATCGAGCTGAGACAAGGAAACTACGAGTCAGCAATTGATTATTTGGAAGGTTTTAGCGCTTCGGATTTGCTAGTGCAAGGTCAAGCGTATGTACTGATTGGTGATGCCTACATGGAGCTGGGTGATCATCAGGCTGCCGCCAGTCAGTATGAGCAAGCTGCTAACTATAACCCTAATCAGTTCTTCTCACCTCAGTACTTGATGAAAGCTGCCGTGGCTTACGAGACAGCTGGTAACTACGCTCAGGCAACTGAAAGCTATCAGCAGATTATTGATGAATATCCGGAGGCTTACGAATACCAAGAGGCGCAGAAGCAACACGCTCGGCTGGAAGCCTTGTCGGCAAACTAATCCTGTACTGAACTAAATTTGACTTAAATAGAGGATAAGCCACTGCGGACTTATCCTTTTTACTTTACAGTATGGCTACCGTCAACCAAAACTTAAGCGAACACGACGTTTCCCGCCTTCCGGTTATTACAGGTCGGCACTTTTCTATTGTAACGGCGGAGTGGAACCGAGAAGTTACCCAACCTCTGCTAGAAGGAGCTATTGCAACACTGCTGAAGCACGGTGCTCAGGAAAAAAATATCCATACCAAATGGGTACCTGGTAGTTTTGAGCTTACGTTAGGTGCCCAATGGGAAGCTGCCCGCCCTAAAGTAGATGCTGTAATTTGCCTCGGCTGTGTTATTCAGGGTGAAACTCCTCATTTTGATTATATCTGCCAGTCAGTAGCTCAGGGTATAAAAGATGTAGCCCTTAAGTATGATAAGCCCGTTATTTTTGGGGTACTTACTACCTTAGATCAGTCACAAGCCTTAGCCCGAGCCGGAGGTAAGCACGGTAATAAAGGCGATGAAGCCGCCGTCACTGCAATCAAAATGCTGGGATTTAACGAGTAAGGGATGGGTAGTGATATATTTTTACGCCTTGCCACCTGCTCCAAGCTCCTGGTCATTTAACAATTGAGCCATTCAACAATTGAATTTTTATGAAAGTCTTAAAATTTGGCGGTACTTCGGTAGGTTCACCGGAACGGATGCACCGGGTCGCTGAATTAATTACTCAATCGGTTGAGTCTAAAATCGTCGTGTTATCCGCTGTGTCGGGTACAACCAATACGCTGGTACAGATTGGGCAAGCCCTAAAGGATGGGCAGGTTACTGAAGCCCGTCAGATTATTAGTGAGCTAGAGGAGAAATACGTCACATTTATTCAAGATTTACTCATTAGTGATGAAGCTCAAAATGAAGGGCGAGCAATTATTAGCTCCCATTTTGAAGTATTGAACGCTACTACTCAAGAACCATTCAGTGCTGAAGTGGAAAAAGAGATACTGGCGCAGGGGGAGTTGTTGTCAACTAAGCTCTTCACTGCTTATTTGGAGTCTCAGGGGATTTCGGCAGTGCTGCTATCTGCTCTGGAGTTTATGCGGATTGATTCTAGCCAAGAACCCGATGAAGATTTCATCCGGGAAAAATTGACTCAGATACTTAGCCAACATTCCAATGCTAAGTTGTTCATTACTCAAGGTTATATTTGTATGAACAGCCACAATCGGATTGATAATTTACAGCGAGGGGGTAGCGATTATACGGCTTCCCTAGTTGGGGCAGCAGTGAAAGCGGAAGAAATTCAGATTTGGACGGATATTGACGGGATGCATAATAACGACCCTCGGATTGTACAACGAACCTTTCGAGTGGATAATCTTTCGTTTAACGAAGCGGCAGAACTGGCCTATTTTGGGGCAAAGATACTACATCCGTTTACCGTACGACCGGCACAACGCGCCAACATTCCTGTGAGGCTACTCAATACTATGCAGCCGGAAGCGCCAGGTACACTGATTTCTGACCGACAAGAAGACCGGGCGATTACGGCTATTGCGGCAAAAGATGGTATAACCGCTATTAAAATAAAATCATCGCGGATGCTGCTGGCTTACGGCTTTTTACGAAGAGTTTTTGAAGTATTTGAGAAGTACCAAACTCCTATTGATCTAATCACGACCTCGGAAGTAGGGGTTTCGTTAACTATTGATAATAAGCAGTATCTGACCCAGATTCAGGAAGAGTTAGCCTCCTTTGGCGAAGTAGAAGTTGATACTGGACATACAATTGTCTGTGTAGTAGGAAATATGCCATTTCAGAAGGTAGGTGTTCTGAAAAAGATCGTAGATGCTATTGATGATATTCCGGTGCGGATGCTGTCTTACGGAGGTAGCAAATTCAATATCTCGCTGCTTATTGACAGCCAGTACAAAAACGAAACGCTTAATCGGTTGAATGATCGCATCTTTACATTTCCTAGTAAATAAAATCTGTATCTTTCGGATAAACTTCTAACTCTTTTACTATGCGATCTATTCTATTTTCTTTGGGCTTCTTACTAATGGTGAGTGCAGTAGCAACTGCTCAGAATTTTCGGGGACTGGATAAAAGCCCACTGGATATTGCCTACTATCCCGATAATTTTGCTCACGACCGTGAAGCTGGCGATGAAGCCATTATCAAAGTAATTTATAGTCGTCCGCAGTTAAATGGACGGGAAATGTTCGGGGGAGCCAAAGTTCCCTATGGTAAAGTATGGCGTACCGGAGCCAATGAAGCTGCCGAAATAAAAGTATACCAAGATGTGACAATTGGTGGACAAAAGCTACCTGTTGGAACCTATTCTTTGTTCACTATACCGAATGAGAATGAATGGACAGTTATTTTTAGTTCCGACCTAGATTACTGGGGAGCGTACCGCTACCAAGAAGGAAATGACGTACTGCGGGCTACGGCTTCGGTAAGATCATTAGATTCATCAGTAGAAGCGTTTACTATTCAATTTACTGACGGTAGTGAGGGTGAAGCAGTGATGCGAATGGCTTGGGATAAAACAGTAGCTGAACTACCCATTATGATGAATAATGAGTGATGATTAACGAATAATGATGATAAGTTCTTAGAAAATACTTAGGTTATTATGTTGACTTATATGACCTGGTTTCTTACTTAATGGTGACTTTATATCCACTAAGTCCCCGTGAGCCACTTGTTGCTGGAGATCTGTCTTTCTGAACGCTACTGAATAATGTTAGTAGTTAGTCATCATTCATCAATCATTATTCATTATATTAGACGAAACTAACCACATGCCCAAGTCCATCAAGAATAATCTGCGGGGTCGCACTGCTGAGGTATCCACGGTAGGAGAAGCCTTACATCAGCTATTAGACACTTATCAACTCAAAGCTAAGTACGAACAAACCCAACTTATAGAGTCGTGGGAACGACTGATGGGGCATCCAATTGCCCGCCGTACGGATAAAATCTATGTGAGTAACCGAGTTCTTTACGTCAAGCTTAGCTCAGCCCCGCTCAAGCAAGAGCTCAATATGTCTCGCTCTAAGATTCTAGCTCTATTTCTCCAAGAGTTTGGTGAGACCATCGTGGAAGACGTCGTTTTTCTATAATTCATTCTGCTAGTTAGCCTCTCATTCTCAGTTTATTAAACTGAAACATCTCTTTCAGTAAGTATTTTTTTTGAAAAGATATAGGTGTAATGCAACATAGTAGTTTTACATTCGTATATGATAGCAATACTATTAATTAGTAATCATGAACGGATACAAATTCACGCTACCTCTGCTAGCCGGATTGATTTTTTTTGCCTGTAATGATGACGACGATGGTTCATCTCTCGCTAATCCTGATGCCCAACCCATTACTACTGAAGAAATAACCGGAAGCTGGCAAGTTACCCTCTTTCGGGATGATAACGAAGATGAAACCGATGGCTTCATCGGACTTACCTTCGAGTTTCAGGATGATGGGAATTTGGTTATTTCTGATGGGAACCGAAGCACGACGGCTCAATGGTCTATTAGCTCCAATAACCGCCTTGTCCGTATCGATCTGGACGCTGATGATTTTACCACATTTGATGACCGTGATGAACTAGACGATCTAGATGATGACTGGATAGTGGTAGAAAAAAGCGATGAATCACTTCATCTTCGGGAGAACGACGACGACGATGTTCAGGATGAAGTACGCTTTGAGCGAATCTGATACCTATCTTACTTATTACTACTTTTTATTTATGGTTTGGCAGAAGTTGGGCGTGTAACAGTTGAGGTTACCACGACCATAATCCTCTTCAATTAAGAGTAAATGGTCAGCCAGGTTCGCCAAAAGTATATTTCCTTACTCAATCACCAGCTTTTTTTATCCGAAAGATTCTTTTCGGGCACACACCCCTATGTTTTACTTAAATAAATTAATCATGAAAAATGTATCTTCAAAGTCAAATTTATTGCTGGTATTAGCTTTCGCTTGTACATCTATTGCTAGCTACGCACAAGACGAAACCGAATCTAAAACTTTATTTAATGATCCAATCTCACTATCAGAACTAGGCTTTTATGTAAACCCTACTTACCAGATTGGAAATCTTGATGAGGCAACAGCTCATATCTTAGGAGTGCGCGGAGGTGTAATGCTTAGCTCAAGCGTAACGGTAGGAGGCGCGTACCACTGGACACTCAACAATATTAGCCCTCAAAGTGAGGTCGTGGATAACTTATATATGGATATGCGATTGGGCGGAGCCTTTGTAGAATATACGCTGTGGTCAGATCAGGTTTTTCACCTGACTTTTCCACTGATGATCGGTATAGGTGAAGTTGAAATGGACTGGGAAACAGATATTGATACGGATACCAATCCTTATGGTGAAGAAAATTTCTTTTTCATAGAGCCATCTGCTCAACTCGAGGTAAACCTCATGAAGAATATTCGTTTTCATACTGGTATAGCTTACCGTATTGTAGGCAACATGGACTACCGAGCGCTGGATCAGTCTGATATTAGTGGTCTGACGGGAGTAGCTGGTCTAAAAATAGGGCTGTTCCGATAATCATTTGCAAGGTGCGGGAGCATGGGGCGGGGAAGTGAGACCAAACCGTACTCTCAGCACCTTGGCCTTTTTAACTACAAAGAATAATACCAAATCAAATAAGCTATAAAAATAGAATAAGACTAGTATTACGCGTAGATAAGGTACAGTAGTATAATTTATTTGCTTATCTCAGGTAAGGTTCCCACCAAAAGTATGGTTATAGGTGTCTTTAATTCAGTCGCCGATGGATGCTGAATTAAGTCAGCTATTTGGAGGCGGATACTAATGAAGATAACTACTTTTAACGGTAAATTACACTCTAGCTGCGGTCTCATTCACTATGCGTGCATTCTTTTTTCTTAGTGTCATTGCCTTAGTTATTACGTTTCCCTCTTTTGCCCAGCCAGAAACCGAAGAAACTGATAGCCTTCGTAAGCTCTTATCAACCCAAGTATCTAACTCGGATCGGTCAGAAGCACTATATCGTTTGATGTACGCATATACTTCTCCTCCTCAGCTGGACAGTATTCAATATTATGCGAACACCTTACTGAAGCACATCCACACGTATGGTACGGAAGAATCGCCCTACCAATTTATGGCGCAAGGGTTTCTATCCCTCGGTCGGCAGCACTATGATACCGCACTCATGGTTTTTCAACAAGCTTCTCCCTACTTCGCAGAGAAGAAAAATCACTGGCTTCAATTCAGTTTGTACGATGGACTAGGAAGTACGTACGAAGCGATTGAAGACTGGGAGAGAGCCGGGCAAAGTTACGAGCGAGGCATACAACCGTCTCAATATCAGAGGGACTCTTCCCGCGTTGCTTACTTTTGTTTTAATACGGCTCGTATGTACGCGGAACAAGAGCAGTTTGCCTCAGCAGCTGACCTCTTCTTACGAGCACTAGCCATTGAAACTGAGCAAGAGAACTTTCCAAAAGTAGCAAAGATCAACTACGCGATTGGGACACTATTCAGTGCTCAGGATCGCTGGAAAGAAGCCGAAAAATACTATCTAGAAGCACTAGAGATAGCCGAACGTATAAAATACTACGAAATCGTTGGGGCGTCGCTCAATATATTAGCGGTTCATAATAAACGGCAGCAGAACTACCACAAGGCAGAAGAGTACTATCAACGGGCTTTACAAATCGCGCAACAGATTGGTAACCCGAACTTCGTGGCGATTGCTTGGAATAACCTAGGGTCTTTGTCCATTGCTGAGGGAGATTTAGAGAAAGCAGAGGCCTATCTGCAAAAATCGCTATCGTTGGCTGACTCTGCCAATATAATGCAGCGAATTATCCTGGGACCTTTACTAAATCTGGGCGATGTGGCGTTTCAACAGCAACACTACGCTCAAGCGCAGTCATACTACGTAAAGACCCTGACACTGGCCAAGACAATTAATCGGAAAGAGAGTATAATTGAGGCTAGTCAGAGACTCACGGGTTTATGTGAAGCCCAGGGAGATTTTGAGCAGGCACTAGCAATGCAACGGCAGTATGCTGCTCTGAAAGATGGCCTGCAAAATGAAACTAACCAGCAGCATCTGAACCAATTGGAGATAAAATACCAAACGCTACAAAAGACGCAGGAGATAGCCCAACTAACCGAGGCAGCCAAGATCAAGAATTTACAGACAAGTCGGCAAGCGGCACTAATTGTTATCCTGGCTCTCTCCCTAGCTTTAGTAGGTGGAGCTGCTTTTTGGCAGCGACGTCAGGCCTCTTTAAACCAGAAATTGGCAGTTTTACAGGCAAGGCAAGATGAGCGGGACGTAGTAAGTCGTAAGATTGCGATGGACTTTCATGATGAATTGAGCAACGAGCTAACTTCTATTGCCTTAATAGCCAGGCACTTAAACAATCAATCTTCTTCAGAAACGAATCAGATCAGTCAACTTACCCAAAAGATAGAGAAGATTGCAAACAACTTATATCAGGGTACACGAGACTTTATCTGGTTGCTTGATCCTAATCACTCCCGTTTAGATCAGGTATACACTCATTTAGCTGATTTGGGAGCGGAGTGGTTTCTTTACACCGATACTCAATTTAGTACCACCCAACCCGAAGTAACTCTAAAACAGCCCTTGCCTTCAGGTTGGGGGCGACATTTATTATTAATCTTTAAAGAAGCTTTGCAAAATACTCGGCAACACGCTCAAGCAACGAGCGTTAGTCTGCAGGCTTGGGCAGAAAAAAACCAAATGCAGATTGTGCTTAAAGATAACGGAAAGGGGTTTACCACCCCAGACCGTAGAAGTGGGCTCAAACACATGCAACAACGGGCTCAAAAAATGGGAGCTACTTTGCATATTCACTCAACCCCTAATCAAGGCACTACTGTATCATTATTATGTACTATTCAATCACTAACCACAAAGAATGAACTCTAAAACCCATAAAGTCATCTTGATAGAAGATCATACCGAAACCTGTAACCAGTATCGTCGCGTAGTTAATGAGTCGCGTGACTTCCAGGTAATTCGTGCCTACGCTAGTGGCGAAGATGCTCTTAAAGACTTAGAAAGTATCCGCCCTGATGTAGTTCTTATGGATCTATCCTTACCAGGGATGTCGGGAATTGAGTGTACGAAATTGATTCGGCAGAAATTTCCAGAGATTACGATTATAGTGCTTACTGTACACTATCAGCCGGAGCAGGTTTTCAAGGCACTAGAAACTGGTGCAGTGGGATATATCATAAAAAATGCTGATGATCAACAAATTGTGCGAGCGATAAAAGAAGCATTGCAAGGAGGGGCACCATTGAGTGGGTCTATCGCCCGGATGGTGGTAACGTCTTTCCGTAGAAACCAAAATACTTCACTTACTGATCGAGAAGTTGAGGTGTTAGAAAAACTGGCCGATGGCAAAACAGCTCCTCACATTGCGGAAGAACTACATATCCATAAAGAAACCGTACGTACACATATCCGCAACATTTACGATAAATTACACGTCCGAAGCAAAGCAGAAGCTATTCAGAAAGCTCGCCATACCCGCCTACTGTAAGATATCTTACAAGCGTACTATTTTCTGGTTTTTTGCTTCCAGGTCAGAGTAAATATACTCCTTCTAAGGTGATAGACGATACTACTGTTACCCTCTACCTTTGTAATATCCTATTATTTGGAAGGACTTATAGAGTTATTCTTGAACGTAATTAAAAGAGTAATACCCATGAAAAGGACGTACAGTAATTTATCGTATGTAAGCGTATTCATCAGCCTAGTGCTACTGAGCCTGGTTGGCTGTGGCGACGATGATAATGATTCGCCTGCCCCCAATGCACCTGATGCCACCCCCTTGACTATTCAAGCACTACTACCTGACAGCGGTCGGGTAGCTGATCTAATTAAGATTTCGGGTAGTAGCTTTGGGCAGGATACCGCTAAAGTACAAGTGGCCTTTAATGATATACAAGCAGCTGCTATTCAATCAGTAAGCGATACCTTGATTCAGGTAGCAGTGCCGCCTGGAGCTACTACGGGTAAGGTACAACTGATTGTTGATCAAGACACCGTCTACTCCGAGCAAGAGTTTCGCATACTGGCAAGTTCAGACACTACTTCGGTCAGGGTCACGGCATTCTCTCCGAGGGCTGGAGGTATTGGCGATACTTTGACCATTACTGGAACTGGTTTTGGGGATTCGGTAGCCGATGTTGAAGTGAAGATAGGTGAAGTAGTAGCTAAGGTAATTGAAGTGAGTGTCACCCAACTGCAAGTGATTGTGCCAGAGAGCGCGAAGACTGATAAGGTTTCAGTGAAGGTGGGTGAACGAGAGGCTAGTTCGGAAGGAGAGTTTAAGGTGATTGAGTCAATGGTATTGCGGATCACCTCATTGTCTCCCCGTACAGGTTCAGTGGGTGATACGCTAGTGATTGAAGGAGAGGGGTTCGCAGTAGAGAAAGCTGAGAACGAAGTGAAGTTAGGAGAAGTAATTATGACAGTAATATCAGCTTCTGCGACTAAGTTAAAGGTGATCGTACCGGAAGAAGCCAAGACGGGTAAGGTGACCGTAAAAGTCGGTGAGCAAGAAGTAAGTTCAGAGGAAGAGTTTGAGGTGATTGAAGCCATCGTATTGCGGATTACTTCGCTTTCGGGCACGGATTTAGTGGAAGGGGATACTCTAGTGATTGAAGGGGAAGGTTTTGGAGAAAACTTAACTGAGATTCAGGTCAAGGTGGGTGATGAGTTAGTGGAAGTAGTAGAAATGAGCGAGACCAAGCTCATCATTATTATTCCTCAAGGTATTACTTCAGGCCAAGTGAGTATTGAGATTGGCAACCAGACGGCGACTAGTGAAGAAACGATTACTGTGAGTGAACCCTCCTTACTCATTACCAGGCTAGAGCCTACTAATGGCCATGAAGGTGTTACTGTCGTTATTACTGGTGAAGGTTTTGATGGGGATGACGATAAGAACCAGGTAAAATTCAATGGAGTTATTGCTACGATTACGAAGGCAACGCCGACCGAAATCACCGTGACAGTACCTCCTGGGGCCTACACCGGGAAAGTAACAGTGATCGTTCGAGGGAAAACAAGCACTTCGGTAGAGGACTTTAAGATTGATTGGGTGAAAAAAGTAGACTTTCCTTTTAATGGGAATCGTAACAACCAGCACCGAGCTTTCACCATTGGTGAGAAAGGTTATGCTATAGATATGTTTGAACATAAGCTATATGAGTATGATCCAGTGGCAAATAGTTGGAGTGAAAAAGCTGAGGTGCCTGAATCTGATAACCCGGGGTATTCCCGCCGAGCTGCAGTAGTGATGGTAATTAGTAATAAAGCCTACGCCGGGTTAGGCTGGAACATTAACTCAACTACCTTCTTCGATTGGTGGGAGTATGATCCAGCCACGGATAAGTGGACTCGAAAAGCTGATTGCCCTTTTAATCTAGGAGTGGGTTTTGCTGTCAATGGCAAAGGATACGTGCAGCGCACTGGTACCAAAGAGGTTTACGAGTACGATCCGGTAGCGGATACCTGGACACAAAAGCAAGACTTTGGTGGAGGAGAGTTCATTAACTATTGGGGGCACTCAACAGGTTTTGCTGTGCAAGATAAGGGATACCTAGCAGCTGGTAACGGAGGGTCAGAGTTGTGGCAATACGATCCATCAAGTGATACTTGGACTCAGAAGACAGACTTTCCGGGTGAAGGAAGAAACAATCCAACCAGCTTTGTAATCAATGATAAAGCTTACGTTGGTATTGGTGGCCAGGCTGACCTTTGGGAGTATGACCCACAGACTGATACTTGGAAGGAGCAACCACCATTGCCAGAAAATGCCAATAGAAGAAACGCACTCAGCTTTGTAATTAACAGTAGAGCGTACGTAGGTAACGGAGCACGCCCATCAGGAATCAATTCGTTCTTTATATATCGAGACCTTTGGGAGTTCACCCCTTGATACAAGTCAAATATGATGGACAAGGCCAGGTTCTATTGGCCTTGTAGTTCGCCTAGGAAGCAGGTTTTTGGATACCACTGAAATGTGACTTTAAATACCAAAATAGGCTTATCGAAAAAAGAACAGATTTTACTCATTTATGACTTTGCTCACACTCGGGATATCAAAACAGAGGGTTGATGATTCGCCTGATTTTAGATAATTATCTAAAAGCTAATTTCCTGTCAATGAAGGTAGAGCTGCATAAGTAATTAGAAGATAGAAAGCTATGGAAAATCTATGTAAGCGTGCCAACTACCAAGCAATTGTATCGGGGCTACTGTGGTTTTTAGCATTAAGCGTCAGTACCGAAAATATGGCGCAGAGAATCCCGGCGGATCCACAAGACAGCCTTTTACTGGTACAATTCCAGCAAGAAATACAGTCTCACAATTGGCCACAAATCTGGAATTTCTCAACTCCTGTGGAGGAATGGATAGGAGTGAGGCTAGAAAGTGGTTCTGGGAAAGTGAAAACATTAAATTTTAGAGGTGATCAAATCAACTTCCAAACGGATAGCCTTCCAAGCTGTATCCAGACGTTACATGCACTAGATAAATTAGAAGAACTATCTTTCGTAGCGCTTGGCCTCAAGCACGTCCCCCAAGAAATAGGAGGCTTTTCGCAATTAACCAGCTTGGTTCTCAATTATAACCAACTAGAAGGCATTCCAGAGGAAATCAATCAGTTAACAGAATTAAGATTTCTCGCTGTTGGGAGTAATCAGCTGGTCATATCTCCGGATGTTCATAATCTGAAAAAATTAGAGCAGTACAGTCTGACAGCTAATAGTAACATGAACACGCTACACTCCTCTACTTTTGAACTAACAAGTTTAAAAAGATTAGATATCGGCTTTTGTGGCTTTATCCAATTACCAGCAGATATCAGCCGATTGACAAATCTGACAGAACTAATGGTGGGATCTAATCAATCATTAGCGTCTTTACCATCTACCATTGGGCAAATTACCTCACTGGCAACACTGGAATTAAGCCATTGTGCACTGACTGAGTTACCCAGCGTTGTAGGGGACTTACGTAATTTGAGAGATCTATCTATCAGCCACAATCGGTTGACTAATCTTCCGACTAACCTAGAAAACCTCGACAACCTGCTTCAAATCAACTTTTCAGGAAATCAGCTCATAGCTTTCCCTTCTGTGTTGGTAGCAATGAGCCGACTTCGGTTCATTGATGGAAAAAATAACCAGATGCAAGGAAGCATACCGGAGCAAATATTTCTGAAAAGAGGATTACGGCTGGACGTAGAAGACAATTGGCTTTCGGGAGAATTACTGGTGAAATCTTGGAGAGTACCAGAGCGATTATTTGTAAGCAGAAATCGCTTTACTTTTAAAGACATGCATAAGATGTTTGGCCTTTTTGAGCCTGACCATCCTAACAGACCTACTTTTTTTGAATTTCATCCTCAAAAACGTATAGGCACTGCCAGAACTTTCAAGCCGAAAGCTGGAGATCACTTCACGTTGTTTATTGACAATTACACACCTTTAACTGGCTGTGAGTTTGCTTGGTATAGGAAAGCGAATCAAAATTCATTCTCTGGCACCGGGGTTTCCAATCAGCAAGAGTTAGTGATCCCTAGTGTTGATCCTACCCAACATAGTGGCATCTATTACTGTGAGGTAACGCATCCCAATTTCCCATCTATCAAACTGAGGAGTAATGAAATCAGAGTGATAAGCCTTGACCAACCGCCTTCACTGACTGTAAGAAATCAGACCTTCCGGCAAGGTAACGTTCTCGGACTGGATTTCTCTTACCGAGATGATTTTACTCCTAGCGATGAATTGAAGCTTTCCGTTTCTACGGAAACAACGCACCTTAAAATTTCTTTTGATACGCAAAGTCGAAGGTATGGCGTCACTCCTAAAGATGACCAATGGCTAGGTACAGACAGTGTTACCATCTCGGTGACGGATGAAGCAAATCAAGCTACCACCAAAAAAGTTGCCATCACGGTGATTCCTTCTACCAACCAACCGCCCGTTGTGAGTATTCCTCCTATCTACATGAACATCATAAATGATGCACAATTACCTTGCACACCAGGAACGCCTAATTGCAATCTATCTTACATATTTGTAGTTACCACTCCACTGCACCATTTTATAGAAGATGATTTGGCTATCAACAGTACATCATTTTATAAAATATTGGAAGCAAATCAGTTGGGTCAGATTAATGGTAATAGTAATGTAACAGTCAGAATTATTCCCTACAGGAGCAACGTTGCAATGGAGGCTGCAATGTTGGCTAAGCAAGATACTACCATCAATGTTACTTTGGAGGTAACCGATCGAGAAGGGTTGAAGTCTACGCAGGAAATAACGTTGATTGCCAAGAGTATTTTACCCAATAAATCGCCAGAAATTACTGAAATCCCCATTCAGTCTATTTTACAAGGAGAAAGGCAATTTCCGACGCTCAATCTAAATAATTATGTCTCTGACGACTATCTTCCTAATGAATTGCTCATCTGGGAAGTACGCAGCAACCTACAAACCAACTTAGCAATATCAGTATCAGATAGTCTTGTTCATACCTTCCCTATACACGCCGACAGTGCCTATGTGGAAACTGTCGTTTACGACGTATATGAGAAAGCAAACTATAATAGATCTAATAATGTATCGGTGGTTTATGAAATAGTAGAGGGCACAGGCCACACAATTTCAGGTACCATTACAGTAGATGATCAACCTTTATCCGGAGTGCAACTGACGGGATTCCCTTCATCACCGATCGTCACGGATAATGCAGGGCAGTATACCGCTGAGATACCATCGGGCTGGTCCGGTACGGTGACTCCAGTACTAGAAGATTACCGATTTGATCCTGTCAACATCACGCACACCAATGTATCGATGGATCTAGCAGGTAACGATTATAAAGCGTTCCTTGCTGAAGTAGTAACTTACACGATTGCGGGGATGGTCACAAAAGGGGGACAACCCTTATCGGGTGTGGAATTGCGAGGTTTTCCTTCAGCATCAGTCATCACTAATAACGTAGGCCAATATACAGTGGAAGTACCGTCTGGTTGGTCGAGTACGGTGACTCCAGTGCTAGAAGATTATCGGTTTGATCCTGATAGTATCGTATATACGACGGTAGCAATGGATATGACTGGGGATTATGCGGGAACCTTTGATGGGGCAGTGACTTATACAATTTCGGGCACAATAACCATAGGCAATCAACCCTTGTCAGGAGTACAACTAACAGGTTTCTCCTCGTCATCAGTCATCACCGATAATGCCGGTCAGTACGTGGCTGAGGTGCCTTCCGGTTGGTCGGGTAAGGTAACTCCAGTATTGGGAGACTATCGGTTTAATCCAAGAAGCCTATCCTACCAAAACATAGCCAGCGACCAAACCAATCAAAGCTTTAACGCTCGAGTAGTAACTGGTATCCATCCTGATGTCAATCATAAGCCTTTGCAAGTATTTCCTAATCCAAGTACCAATGAGGTATATCTCAAGGTGAATCATACTTCGTTCGCAACCGGGCAAATCATCATGTTTAGTACCTCAGGCAATCAAATAGAGGTTGTTAACTTAAAAGCTGGATTAGAGACGTATCGTTTACAAAATAAAGAGGGTGTCCATTACCTTCCTGGGATTTACATCGCTAAGCTCTATCTCGATAAAGAACTCAAGTCAACAGTAAAGGTAATGATTGCAGAATAATCGTTTTAATCAATTGTATACTGCATAGAATGTCATCGTACGGCATCTGTACATTACCAATTACTCGCAGACTGAATTACTCATTCCGTAAACTATCCACTGGATTAGCTAAGGCGGCTTTGATGGATTGATAGCTGACGGTGAGTAGGGCGATTAATAAAGCTAACAGGCCGGCTATGGCAAAGGTCGACAGCCCGATACTGGTGCGGTAGGCAAAATCGTTGAGCCACTGCTGCATAGCCCAGTAAGCTAGGGGCGTAGCTACGATAAATGCGATAATCACCAAACGGGTAAAATCTTTGGAAAGCAATACAATAATGCTTTTTACTGAGGCTCCGAGCACCTTACGGATACCAATTTCCTTAGTGCGCTGCTCAGCCATAAAGGCAGCGAGAGCTAATAAGCCCAAACAGGCAATAACAATAGCTAGCAGAGAAAACCCGCCGAAGATCGTCCCGGTTCGCTGATCGGCTTTGAACAGAGCATCAAAATCTTCATCCAGGAAGCTGTAATCCATCGGCATACCATCGGTATGGCGATTCCATGCAGTTTCAATCGTAGCTAGTGTTTGGGGAAGATCATTGGAGGCAATACTAACCTCTACAAAATTTTGGCTACCCGATAGCATTAGTACCAGTGGCTCTACGACAGTGTGCAGCGATTGATAGTGGTAGTCCTCTACCACACCCACCACTTTAGCATCGAACTCAAAACTTATTGAGACAGTACTGCCAACGGGTTGTAACAGCCCCAAGGCTTTTACTGCCTGTTCGTTTAAGATAATGGCGTGTTTTGACGAATCAGCCGCTATCTGGCGAGAAAAATTACGCCCCTCTTTCAGTTGGATATTCATGGTGGGTAGGTAATCATAGCTGACCGCCAAGATATCAAGAAGAATGGCATCTTCGTCCCGAAAGGTTAATCCAGAAATGCTATCTACTGTAGTTGCTGGAACAAATATCTCCTCCTCATATCCTGCTAGAGGCGACACATTCGTAAAACTGACTCCTTTTACATCGCTCAAACTTGTCAAAGAGTTATTAAAAGCTTCTTTGTTACCTTTTAAGGACTTACCGTTGCGGAGAACGATCACGTTTTCCCGATCAAATCCCAAGTCTTTATTACGGATATACTGAAGTTGGCGGTTGACTACCAGCGTACATACAATGAGCACGATAGAAATGACGAACTGAAAGACTACCAGCGAGTTTCTCAGGTAAACATTTTTGCTACCCGCCACCAGTCGTCCTCGTAGCACTTGCGCGGGGCGGAAGCGAGTGAGATAAAATGCGGGGTAACTACCGGCTAGTACGCCTGCTATTATCCCGAGCAAAATAACGGAAGGAATAAACCACAGCTCGGTATACGGAAGATGAATTGGTTTATCAGCGATATGGCTAAATGGAATGCGCAATAGCTCAACTAGTGCAAGTGCAAGAAGCGTTGAAAAAAAACTTAGTAATAAAGCTTCGCCCAAGAATTGCCGAATAAGCTCCAACCGAAGCGAACCCATCGTTTTACGAATACCCACCTCCTTGGCTCGGCCAGCAGAATGAGCGGTAGTCAGGTTCATAAAGTTAATGCAAGCAATCAGCAAGGTAAAAAAAGCGATAGATCCGAAGATATAGAGATACTTGATATCGCTATTGGCTTCAAACTCTCCGCGTAGGTGGGAGTAAAGATGAATTTCAGTCATGGGCTGAGTGAATAGCTCTACGGTGTAGCCTAGCTCTTGAAATTGATCGTACTCCCCAAAGTATTTCTTCAATAAATCTTCTGCCTGAATATTAACGTTGTCAATGCTAGCGTCTTCGCGTATTCGGAAATAGGTATAAGTCTGAATGTTATTCCAACTCTCGGACTTACTCATAGGGTCGGATAGATAGGAATACACAATTTCAAACTGAACATGGGAAGTAAGAGGCACCTCAGCCATAATACCTGTTACCTTAAAGGCTTCTCCGTCAATCGTAATTTGCTGCCCTACTGGGTCTTCGTCCGGAAAGTACTTCTGAGCTATGGTCTCAGTCATTACCGCCGAATTAGGATGTTGAAGCACTGTGGTAGGATCGCCCTGAAGCAGTGGGAAACTGAACAGTTGAAAGAACTCAGGGTCGGTCGCTAGTACATCATCCTCCTTGAAGGTTATTCCGTCCCGACGAAATATTTTATTACTATGCCGATCAATCCGAACCGCCAAGTCTACTTCAGGAATCTCTTCTACGAATACCTGAGCTACACCCGGACCGACTTTCACTCCGGTAAACCCGCCTTCACCAATCTCTACGTTCATTCCCAATCGGTAAATCTGGTCGGCCCGCTCGTGAAAACGATCGTAACTCAACTCGTGTAAAATGTACACGGTAATTAGCAGGGTGCAGGCCATTCCCAGTGCCAGTCCGAAAATATTAATACCCGTATAAAACGGTCGCTTACGTAAGTTGCGGAATGCGATGGTAAGGTGGTTCTTAAGCATAATTATTAGTTTGGGGTGGGGGGCTTGGAGCAGGGCTACCGTAGCCGACATGCTCCCAGCATCCTGCCGATTTATTCATTTCGTAAACTATCTACTGGATTAGCCAAGGCGGCTTTGAGTGACTGGTAGCTGACAGAGATCATTGAAATCAGTAGCACGCTACCACCAGCTATTAGAAATAGCCAGATCGGAATATCAGTACGGTAAGTAAATGTTTGCAACCACTGATTAGTTATATACCACACCAGCGGAGAAGCGATAAACAAAGCCACTAGAACGAGACGAGAAAAGCTGCCTGATATTTGCGTGAATATCTGCTGTACACTGGCACCCAACACCTTACGAATCCCAATTTCTTTTCGTTTTCGCTCAGCAACGAAGGTTATCAGTCCGTACAAACCCATGCAGGCAATGAAGAGAGCTATTGCTGTTAGGTAAGTGAAGACTTGCCCTAAACGCTTTTCTGCCTCGAACTGCCGAAAGTAATCATCATCTAAGAACGAGTAAGTAAAAGGAGTTTCAGGGGCTTGGGCTTGCCATTTTTCTTCAGTATCAGCCAGTAGCTGTTGAATTTGTTCAACACCACGAGACTGTTCCTGGGGTTTCAAAGCAATGAATTTCCGATTGCTAGTCCACATGGGCGCACCTTCAAAAAAGATGGCGAGGGGTACAATCTGCTGGTGTAACGATTGAAAATGAAAATCAGAAGTAACGCCTATAACTTCAAAGAGCTGATCGGTATGTTGTAAATATTTACCTATCGCAAACTCCGGCGACTCAGGATCAATACTCCAGCCCAATGATTGTACGGCTGCCTCATTGAGTACTACTGTCTGGCGATCAGAAGCACTACCCTCGATGAAATTTCGCCCGGCTTGCAACTCAATATCCATGGTTGGCAAGAAATGAGCATCAGCAACAATAGTGTTAATGGGTGCGGAAGTTTCGGCATTACCGTAGGGCGAAAAGTTATCTTCATTCCAAACGGTAGGTGGCATTGCACTGGTGGAAGCTACCGATGTTATCCGACTATCCCGACGTAGTTGGTTGATAAGCTGTTCGCCCTCATTGGGAGCCCGTTCGGCGTAGTGGAGAACAATAAGGTTATCCGAGGCAAACCCTAGCTTCATATGTTGGGTAAAGTGAAGCTGGCGATGGATAACCAGCGTAAAAACAATTAGCCCAATGGAAATAATAAACTGAAAGGCTACCAGGCCATTTCGCATTACAATAGCTTGGGTGCCTTTACCTGTTACCACTTTCTGTTTCAGGGCTTTTACTGGCTGAAAAGATGTTAAATAGAAGGCCGGATAACCTCCTGCCAATAGGCTGATGATAAGAACGAACCCGATGAGAAGTAAGAAGAAAGATACATCCGCTGATACTAGCAGGGAAAGATGTTTACCGGAAATTTGATTGAAAAAAGGAGCCAGTAGCTCGGTGAGACCCAACGCTATAATCATAGCTAACCCACCCATTAACAAGGATTCTAATAGAAACAAACTAATCAACTGGGGTTTACCTGAACCTAATGTCTTATGAATTCCGACTTCTTTAATCCGCTGGGAAGCTCGGGCGGTTGATAGGTTTACGAAGTTAACGATGGCTAAAACCATAACTAACAGAGCTATGGTAATCAGTAGATAAACATTATTGATATCACCAGTAGGCCCCAGACGACTAGAAGAGTTGTTAGAAAATAAGCGAATATCAGTAAGCGGCAGCAAGAAAAGCTCCCATTTTTTGCCTTGCTTTTGGTAGTCATCAAATGAGTATCCATAGATACGTTCTAGCGAACTTCCGGCGTATTGGGCAGGTAGCGACTTAACCTTATCTGCGAGGCTCTGAATATCAATCCCTTCCTTTACTTTTACGTAAGTAGCGAAGCCAGTCCAGATCCACGACCATTCCCGCCTTTCCACTTCAGGGAAAGTAGTCATAGATAGTAAAAGGTCAAACTGGAAGTGCGATTGATCGGGAAAACTTTTTACAACGGCTCCGACTTCCACAGTTTGCTTGTTGGACCCAACTTCTAGCGTCAACAATTGACCTAGTGCAGCTTCTTCGCCAAAGTATCTCTGGGCAGTAGCTTCGGTCAGAATTGCGGTGTTGGGCTCACGTAATGCCGTGGATACATTTCCTGCTAATGTGTTTAGGGTGAAAATGTCGGCGAAAGTAGAATCTACTCCTAAAGCGTTTTCTTCTTCAAAAGATTTGAGTTGACGATTCTCAGCATTGGGAGTTATGAAAAGCAAACCAGAGGTAAATATTCTCACCGCAGAAGTAATCTCGGGGAATTCATTTGCTAGCAGTTCAGCAGCAGGTGCGGGAGTGGAGCCAAATCGCTCGTCAGTATCACCCCAGATGTACGACATATCTACCCGGTATATCTGGTCGGCATTTTCGTGGAACTGGTCGTATTGGAGTTCATCTTGCACGTATAAGCCAATGATGAGGCAAACGGTGATTCCTACTGCCAAACCTACAATATTAAGGGTAGTGGGTAGCTTCTGCTTCATGCCATTCCGTAAGATGATTTTCAAATAATTCTTTATCATAAATTTTGGTTTGGAGCGGGGAGCTGGGGGTGGGGTGACGCCAAGCCCCCAGCTCCTCGCTAAGTTATTCATCTCGTAAACTATCTACTGGGTTAGCCAACGCGGCTTTGAGTGACTGGAAGCTTACGGTAAGCCAGGCGATGAGTAAGGCAGCTACACCAGCTAGCGTAAATATTCCGACACCTATCTCAGTACGGTAAGCAAAATTCTCTAGCCACTGGGTGGCTAACCAGTACGATATTGGTGTAGCTATCACAAATGCAATCAGTACCAGCTGGATAAAGTCCTTGGAAAGGAGATACGTGATTTGGCTTATAGAAGCACCTAGCACTTTTCGGATACCCACCTCCTTTGTTCTTTGGGAGGCTACGAAAGAAGCAAGTCCTAGCAAACCTAAACAAGCTACCAGAATGGCTAACACCGTGAAAACACTGAGTACCCTCCCCAGCCGTTGCTCTGCCCTAAATAAACGGTCAAAGTCCTGATCGAGGAAAGAATAAACAAAGGGGTTATCTGGCTCAAACTGTGACCATATTTCTCTTATCTGCTCTACGCCATTGGCGGCATCTCCGGCGGTAAGTCGTACTGCCGCGTAGTCGCTCAGAAAGGTAGGGGAGAAGATCTTGAAAGTAACGGGTTTCACCCATTGATCAAACGACTCTAAATGAAAGTTTTTAATCACCCCAAGTACTTGCAACCGTTCTTCATCATCTGCTCCCTGGTTCTTAATGATGGTTTTTCCGACTGGATCGGTCAGACCCAATACTCTTACCGCAGATTCATTTAGTAGTATTCCTTCCCGGTCAGAAGCCCGATCTTCCTGAAAACCACGGCCATCAATTACCTCCAAGCCCAATGTGGCAACATAATCGGGATCAATCAGGAACCACTGCATGCCTTGTCCTCCGCTAGAGCCTTCGGGGCGAATATCGCGCATTACCCGATGAGGTTGAGACGGTATACCCGTAGCAAAACTCACCTGCTTCACCCGCGATTGATTCATCAGTGCATCCTTAAAATCTTCCCAGCGTTCCTGAATTTCTTTGTCGTTTTTGATCACCAGCACATTTTCCCTGTCGTAGCCAATATCTTTAGTCTGAATAAACCGAAGCTGCTGAATGACCAGTCCCGTGGTGATAATCAGACCAATAGATACGGCAAACTGGAAAATGATGAGTAGGTTACGCAGCTTTCCAGTTCGTAAAGAAGAAGCTGTTTTACCCTTGAGTACCGCTACTGGGCGAAAAGCCGAAAGATAGAATGCGGGATAAATACCCGCAATTAGCCCTACTAAAATGACTCCCCCCACTAGCGATAGTAGTAAACTGGGATGATTGAACCAGTCAAATACAAGTTCTTTACCAGTCAAGGTATTAAAGGGAGTTCGTAAAGCTTCCACGCAACCAAGAGCCAATAAAACCGCTACTAGGGTGATGAGAATCGACTCAAATAAAAACTGAAAAACCAAATGCAAGCGAGGTGACCCTAGTACCTTTCGTACCCCAACCTCTTTGGCTCGCCGGTTCGCCTGGGCGGTAGATAAATTCATAAAGTTAATACAGGCGAGTAGTAGAATAAGGACACCAACAATTACTAGTGTGTACACCGTGGTGATATTTCCGTTGGCTTGATGTTCGCGTAGTAGGTCTGAGTGCAAATGAATATCAGTAACCGCTTGTAATTCATACGTCAGATCAGCATTCTCTTTGGGTCCAGAATCGTTCGTGTCTAGAAATGGTTTAGCGTATTGTTCAGCAACTTGATCGAGTTTATCAGCCAAGCTGGCCATTCGTTCAGGATTATCTACCACGTCGGTGCGCACCTTTAAATAGGTATGCATGATGTTCCAAGCCCAATTGCCACCGTCAGTAATTTCCTGATAACCCATAGTTGGAACCAGCATATCGAAAGGGAAGTGAGTAGCCGAAGGAGGGGCAACCACTCCGGTAATCTGACGAGCAGCCCGGTTTCCTCCGAACAGAATTTCTTTACCCAGCACTTCGCCTCGTTCTACCGCTCCAATTCCGAAGTATCGCTCAGCAGTAGCCTTCGTGAGTACTATTGCGTTAGGTACGTGTAGTGCCTGTTTATCACCTGCGATCAGATTGAAATCCAGTACCTCTAAGAACGAAGAATCAGCAATGTAAATAGAGGTTTCTCGGAAAACCTTTTCTTGCCCATCATTTTCATCATCGGGCAGGCGCATGGTGGAATGATTCCAAGTAAACACCCGAGCTACGAATTCTACTTCGGGAATATCTTGTTTAACAGCTTCGTACAGTGGTGGGGGAGTAGTTGCCAATTGGTAGCCTTCGCCACCGTTGGTGACAACGCGGAAAACTCGTTCGGCATCCTGATGAAATTGGTCATAGCTCATTTCGTCTACTACGTACCAGGTAATGAAGAGGCTAGTGGCTAATCCTAAAGCTAATCCTACAATATTAATCGTAGTATGAAACTTCTGCCGATAGGCGTGTCGTAAAGCAAGAGTGAAATATTTTTTGATCATAGCATTATGTTGATGATTAATGACTGATGAAAAATGAAAGGAGTGCTCATTAATCACTAGTCATTTATCATGATTCATTAATTGGTTAGTCAATAATCTCTACCATGTTGATTGCAAAACTATTGTTTTTAGTATTTTGAGAGTATGTGATTTTAATAGAGTGAAAACTGATGGTGCCTCCTGCCTGAAACGCTTCACTAATGCCATTCGGAAGCTCTATTTTTCCCGTAGCTTGGACTATTCTCTTCTTTCCAAATATTCCCAAAAATGCTTTACGGATATTCAGAGAATCAAAAGTCAATTGTACATCTTCATCAGCTAAGAATCGGCAGGTATGAATTAAATCCTCTCTAGACGTAGTTCTGTCAAGCAGTACCATAGTCGTAATTATCTCATCACCAGTAGTATTGATTTTAGATGTCCTAGTTATTGGTGTTGGATTTCTGTCTGCGCTATTTGCTAATGCAAAATAGTTTGCCGTTAATCCGCAATATATAGTTAGCACAAATGCAATAACTTTAAGATTAGCTTTCATAACTTTAGGGTTGAGTTTCTCTGTGAATAATATTTTGCAAGGCTCACTCCAAAAAATAGCCAAAAATGTAAATAATTGATTTTCAGATTTTTATGTGTAATATAATGTAAACTCGTTGAATTTAATGTTCGGTTTTGATACAGCTAAATGTCTGATTTTGATACGCCAACCCCCGTGCACACCGCCTGATTATTCATTCCGTAAACTATCCACGGGGTTAGCTAGAGCTGCGCGAACCGTCTGAAATCCTGTGGTGAGGGCTACAAAGCCTAACATCACTATACCGGTCAGCAAAAAAATGCCAACGTGTAACTCCATTTTACTTTGAAAATCCTGAAGCCAGAACTGCATCAGATACCAAGCAGTAGGAGTAGCTATTATAAAGGATAGCAGAATCATCCGAGTGAAAGATGTGGAAATGAGAAGTACTATTTGAGCTACTGATGCTCCTAGCGTTTTACGAATACCGATTTCTTTGGTACGAGCTTTAGTAGTGTAGGTAACCAATCCAAATAGACCTAAACCAGCGATGAAAATAGCTACAACGGCAAAGATGGTAAAGATTTTTCCTAGACGAATATCCTGACGGTATAGGCTGTCGTACGTATCATCCAAGAAGCGGTAATCAAACATTAAATCCGGGCTGATCTTTTTCCACTCATTGTGAATATTTTGGATAGTCTCAGTGATGTTTGCAGACGATATTTTAACTAACATATTACTTAACCGTTCTTCACTGAGGCGAATTATTGTGGGAACTTCTTCCCGCTTCAGAGACCGGTACTGGAAGTTATCAACGACTCCAATGATCGTTTTATCTTCCATACCTAGATCATCATTAAAAGATCTTACGGAAGCCCCTATTGGGTTTTCTATCTGAAAAGCTTCCACTATCGCTTGATTAACTACTACGGCATTGTTAAAATCATTTATAGAATTTTTCTGGAAGACTCTACCCTTAGTAACCTCCACCTCGAGTAAATCGAAGAAGTCTTCATCTACATTGAATCCGTAAATAGTAATGTCCTCAGAATCAGATTTGGTCGTATCTACCTTGGTAAGCCAAATGTCATTGATGCCTGGCATTGGGGCACTAGTTACTCCGAGTACAGAAGGTAGCTGAAGTAGCTGACTTTTAAGCTTGCGATGGCTTTTGAATTTTCCGGTTGGATTTTGAATAACTAATACGTTATCTCGCTGAAACCCTAAATTGATATCTCGTAATAAATTAAGCTGTTGCCAGATAATCAGTGTGCTAATGATTAGTACCAAAGAAATACCGAACTGAAACAAAACTAACCCTTTCCTAAACGACAACCTTATGCCCCATGAATCAGGTAGTGTTTGGCCTTTTAGTACGCTTGTGGGGCGATAGGATGATAAAATTACTGCGGGGTAAAATCCTGCAACTAAAGTTAGACTTGGTACGAGAAAAGCGATAAAAGTTATGACAAACGGATCAGAAAAGTACTGCATCGATAACGTTTTGCCTGTGATACCATTTAACAGAGGTAGTACTAATTCAGTAACTACTCCGCCTAATAAGACAGCCAATCCGACCAAGTAGCAAGTTTCGCCCATGAATTGGCCTAACAACTGACTTCGTTTGGCTCCAATAACTTTACGTACTCCTACTTCTTTAGCTCTTTCCGATGAACGTGCCGTAGATAAGTTGATAAAATTGATACAAGCAATTAGCAAGATGAGCACTCCAATTGTACCTACGATGTATACATAGCGAATGTCGCCGCTAATACCGTCACTATAAACTATTTTATCGTTAGCATAAAGATGAATATCAGCTAGGGGATCAATGTGATATCGGTAGTTTATCTCCTCTTTTGCTGCATTTTCCTGTATAACTTCCTGTAATTCAGCTTCCAGTTTTTCTTGCTTGTAGTCTGGCTTGGTCAATATAAAGAGGTCGCCCACTCCTCTATTTTTATCATGTTCTTGTGTAACGGTGGTGGCTAAGATATTGAACTGGAAGCTGGAGTTATGAGGAATTTCTTTTAGTACTCCAGTTACTTCATATACCTGACCATTGACAAGGGTTAGCGTATTTCCGATTGGGGTTGTATTGGGAAAATACTTTTGAGCAATGTAGGAGGAAACTACCGCAGTGTTAGGGCGAAGTAGTGCCAACGAATCGACTCCTTGTCGAAGTGGGAAATCAAGTAGGTTAAAAATGTTAGGGTCGGCTTTAGTAAATCCCTCTTCTGTAAACAGGTCATCTTTATGGCGGATAGTGACATTTCTCCCTTGACTAATATAAGATACATCCTTAATACCTGAGTACTTATCTTTTAGTAAATAGCCAATCTCATTAGGGACAAGCACTTTGAAAGCATCTTGTACCTTCGCTGTAACTCGGTAAACTTGATTGACATTAGCATGAAATCGATCATAGGTTAATTCATCTTTCACAAATAGCCCTGTCAGAAGAAAAAAAGCAATGCCAATAGATAGGCCTGTAATATTAAGAATTGCGTAAACTCTTTCCTTGATTAGTCGGCGTATGGTAAGTATTACGTAGTTCTTAAACATCACTTTATTCAATTAGCAATGTGCGGGGCACCCCGTGCAGTGAACAATCACCTTCTATACATATGCAACTGCACATTATTTTACTCGTTTCGTAAACTATCTACTGGGTTAGCTAAAGCAGCTTTTACTGATTGGTAGCTAACGGTAAATAGAGCGACCAATGCCGAGAAAGCAATAGCCATGATAAATGTGTTGATCCCAATATCAATCTGATAAGTGAAGTTCATTAGCCACTTACTCATCACATAGTAGGCAAGCGGAGCTGCCAAAAGGAAAGCTATTCCTACCAATACTATGAACTCTCGGGAGAACAAAACTAGAATACTCCTAACCGAAGCACCCAGTACTTTGCGAATACCCACTTCCTTGGTGCGGCGTACCGCCATAAAGGAAACCAGCCCGTAGAGGCCCAGGCAGCCGATAAAGATGGTAATTACTGCTAACACTTTAAATAATTGAGTAAGTCGAGCTTCTTCTTGATAATAGGCAGCAATACGTTCATCCAAAAACTGGTAATCAAATAAGTACTCAGGGTACATGCTGGCCCAATCTGCTTCTAACTGTTGGATAGTTTCAGCCAAAACATGAGATTCTTGGCTGGCATGGGCAGTAAGGTCTAGCTTGATATTGGCAGTTTCGTATTCTTTTGGTCGCTGTAGCAATCCCACGTAGTCTAGCTCTCCGTGTAACGATTTGGTATGGAAGTTTTCAGTCACACCAATAATACTGTAGGTAGTTTTTGTGCCAATAAATATGATCTCATTCAGGGCCTCTTCAGGATTAGAAAAGCCCACTCTCTCAGCTAACTTACGGTTGATCATAATCTGCCCGGTAGTGTCAGAAGGTTGAAAGTTCCTTCCGGCTAGTAGCGGTATCTGGTACAGATTGAGGTATTGATCGTCTACCGACTGCCGTTCAAATACAATGCTTTCTTCCGAAGCACCCTTACGGCGAATATCCCGGAAGGAGGTGTTTCTCTTAATACCGGAGGGCGAGGTAGAGGCAAAGCTTACCGATTTTACCGCAGGAGAAGATTTCCAGCGATTTTCTAGGGTTTGTAGAGCGGAAAGAGACGGGGTCTTTCCCTCGGGTAATTTCACAGTAACTACGGCTTCCGGTTCAAAACCTAGTTCAGCACTTCGGAAGTAGTCCATTTGCTGGATCACCACAATAGTGCCGATGATAAAGACTTGGGCAATCACAAATTGTAGTATAACCAACCCTTGTCGCAAGGGCATTTTATGGGAAGGGCCACTATTGATCTTGTTTTTAAGAGCAGCTACTGGATTGAAGCGGGACATCATTAGAGCAGGGTAGGTACCGGCCAACAAAGCCACTCCCACAATAATAATTGCTAAAGTACCAATTGTAGTCGAGTTGGAAATAAGCGCACCACGGCTTTCTATCCGAAGTAAATCCTGGGCGTATACGCTTACTAATTCGGCAGCTCCTAATGCTAATATTCCTGCGGTTAGAGTCACCAGAAATGTCTCACCTAAAAATTGCCCAGTGAGTTGATGGCGCATTCCACCTAGTGTTTTGCGAATACCTACCTCTTTAGAGCGCAATACCGACTGAGCTGTGCTTAAATTGATAAAGTTAATAGCAGCGGTACCTAAAATAAATGCGCCAATAATAAGCAAAGCCCAGATAGTTTCCTGACTTACGGTGCGGGCGTGGTAATTGCCAAAGCGAGCGTCAGTATGAACCTCCGGTAAAGGCTGTAGTTGGTATCGTCGTGACTTAGCCATTGATTTACTGACATTAGCGGCGTGAATCTGGTGAATTTGTTCTTCCGCTTCTGCGGGGCTTACTCCTTCTCGTAGCAAAATATAACTCTGGTGCTCGTCGCTAACTGAGTACCAATTTGAAAAATGCTCTTTTAGTAGGCCTTCCGTATTCAGCGTGGTATACGATATCATGATTCGGAACGGAAAGTCGGAGTTGGCGGGAAGGTCACTTACTACACCAGTGACCTTAACATCTATAAGGTTGTCCAATCGTAACATTTGTTCCAATGCTTCTCCATCAGGGAAGTATTTCTCAGCCACCGATTCGGTTAGCACCACACTAAATGGTTCACCTAAAGCAGTTTCTGGATTACCCGCTATCCAGCGGAAAGCAGTATTATTAAAGTCAAAGAGATTGAGGAAAGCAGTATCCATAAAAACAACGCCATCCCTTTCCCAAAACTGCCTAGGGCGATCTTCCAAACTTTCGTCAACCACTGATATTTGCATGCCACCTACACTGGGGTATCGCATAGCAGTAATCTTCTCAGCTACTGTAAGTTGCTCCCGCAGAGCATTTGGCACAGTGTAAGGAACGCCAGTTCGGTACTCAGTTTCTCCATCTTCCTGACTAACTCGTACCACCCGGTAAATCCGGTCAGCATTAGAATGAAACTGGTCGTAGCTTCGCTCGTAGTGTACGACGGTCAGAATAATTAGTACGCAGCTAATACCCAAGGCCAGTCCCAGTACGTTGATTATCGTAGTAACGCGGTTCTTCAGTAAATGCCGAAAGGCGGTTTTTAGATAATTCTTAATCATAGCTAAAGGGTAGAAGGTAAATGGTCAAGGGTGTAGGATAGAAGGGGGGATAGGGAATACCTTTAATCTTCCATCTGCCCTGCACTGTTCATTTATTCGTTTCTTAATGAGTCTACTGGGTTAGCCAGTGCGGCGTTGATAGATTGGTGGCTGACGGTAAGAATAGCAATAAGGACTGAGACGGAAATCGCCAGAATAAAAACACTGCTATCCAGGTCAATCTGATAGGTGAAGTTTTGTAGCCATTGTTGCATTACATAAAAAGCGATGGGACCCGCAATGCAAAAAGCAATCAGTATCAGATAAATAAACTCTTTAGAGAATAAGATCAGAATATGCTGTACTGACGCCCCTAATGCCTTACGGATACCAACCTCCTTGGTACGTCGCACGGCCATGAAGGCAATCAATCCGTATAAGCCAAGACAGCCAATGAAAATGGTAATTACCGCTAACACTTTAAATAATTGAGTAAGTCGAGCTTCTTCTTGATAATAGGCAGCAATGCTTTCATCCAAGAAGCGATAGTCAAAAATATACTCAGGGTAGGTAGAGTTCCAGCTTGCTTCTAGCTGCTGAATGGTTTCGGATAGGCGGTTAGATGCGTTTTCAGTAGATGCTAAATTGAGCTTTATATTAGCGGTGTTGTAATCTTTTGGCTGCATCAACAAACCCACATAATCAAGCTCTCCTTTTAGTGGCTGAGTATGAAAATTTTCTACCACTCCGATTATCGTATATGCAGTTTCACCGATGAGCATAGTCTCATTCAGCGCATCCGCCGGATCGGAAAAACCTGCTCTATCGCTTAGTTTACGATTGAGAATAATGCGTTGAGAAGTGTCACTGGGTAGAAAATTTCTTCCAGCTACTAGAGGAATCTGAAAAAGATCTAAATATTGTTCGTCTACGGATTGCCGCTCAAACACAATACCTTCGCTTCCTTCCGATGCTCCCTGTCTTTTGATGTCCCAGAAAGAATTACTGCGACCAACTCCTGAAGGGGAAGTGGAAGCAAAGCTTACAGATTTTACGGTTGAGTTACTTTTCCACTGATTTTCTAGTGTCTCTAACGTAGATAGATCTGGGTTTCGCCCCTCGGGTAGCCGAGCAGTAATGACGGCCTCTTGGTCGAAACCCAGTTCGGCATTGCGGAAGTAGTCCATTTGCTTAATGACGACGATGGTGCCGATGATAAAAATCTGGGCAATCACAAACTGGAGGGTTACTAGTCCCCGTCTTAGCTGTATTCCTCGTTGGGCTTTTCCGTCGATCTTGTTTTTAAGAGCGACTACTGGATTAAATTGCGACATCATCAGGGCTGGATATGTACCTGCTAGCAAAGCAACCCCGATAATAATGGCGACCAAGGAAATTAGTATGAATGAGTTGGACAACAACATTCCGGTCGTTTCCATCTGGAGCAAATCACTGGCGTATACGGTCACCAATTCGGCGGCACCTAATGCTAGTATTCCTGCTGTTAATGTGACAATAAATGTTTCACCCAGAAACTGGATAGTCAGTTGGGTGCGGTTGCTTCCCATCGTCTTGCGAATTCCCACTTCTTTGGAGCGAAGTATTGATTGAGCGGTACTAAGGTTAACAAAGTTAATACTTGCGGAGCCAATGATGAATACTCCAATAATCAATAACGCCCAGGTAGTTTCTGAACTAACCGTTCGGGAGCGATAGTTATCGAAGCGATTATCGGTATGTAGTTCTCGTAGTGGTTGCAATTTATAAAGGCGACTTTGTGCTAGTCGTTCGTCTACTCGAGCCGCATGAATTTTCAGTATTTGTTCCTCAGCTTCCTCGACAGCTATACCCTCATTTAGTAGAATATATCCTTGATTATCATCATTGACCGAATACCAGTCGGAAAAGCTGTTTTTGAACAACCCTTCGGTATTCAGCGTGGCGTAGGAGGCTATAATTTTAAAGGGGAAATCTGAGTTAGCCGGAAGATCACTTACTATGCCAGTGACCTTAACATCAATTAGATTATCTAATTTAAGGGTGTTACCGAGTGCATTTCCTTCCGGAAAATATTTGTTGGCCAGTGTCTGATTTAATACCGCGGTAAATGGTTCTTTCAGTGCAGTTTCAGGATTGCCAGCGATCCAGCGAAAACCAGCATCTTTGAAATCAAAGACGCGAAAGAAATTTGCGTCGGCAAATGTAATCCCATCATCTTCCTGAAACTGTCGTTGAACTTCATCAGTGGTACCATCAATAATAGATACTTGCATATCCCCTATATGAAATGTGGCAGTAACCTCCTTAGCTATGGTCATGTCTTCTTTCAAGGCATTAGGAACCGGATAAGAAATACCCGCCCGATATTCGGTTGCTCCATCCCCCTGACTTACCCGTACTACCCTATAAATCTGATCAGCCTTCGAGTGAAATTGATCGTAACTCCGTTCGTAGCGCACTACTGCTAGAATAATCAGCAAGCAGCTAATCCCTAAGGCTAGTCCCAATACATTGATAACCGTAGTAACGCAGTTTTTCAGTAAATGCCGAAAGGCGATTTTTAGGTAATTTTTAAGCATAATGTTTTAGATGATTAGTGAGTCATGACTAATGAGTGATGATGAATAAATAGTGCTTCTCGTTTTTATTAATCATCATTCACTATTCATTCCTCAATGAGTTTACTGGGTTAGCTAAAGCGGCTTTTATTGAGCGGTAGCTAACAGTGAGCAAGGCAATTATTAGTGTAGCTCCGATTCCAGTTAGAAATAGATCAATTCCTAAATTGATTTTGTACTCAAATCTTTGTAACCAGCCATTCATAACGAAGTAAGCAATAGGGGCTGCTACCAAAAAAGCTATACCAAGTAGCTTAATAAATTCTATGGAAAACAAACTAACAATGCTGGCTACCGATGCGCCTAATACTTTCCGCACTCCTACTTCTTTGGTTTTTTGCTCCGCCATAAAGGTGATTAATCCATATAGTCCCAGGCAGCCAATGAAAATGATTACCAATGAGGCGGCAGCTAATATGGCTGACATTTTCTTTCCGTCTTCGTAAAACTCAGCTATAGCATCATCTACGAACTGATAGTCAAAAGTATATTCGGGGTAGAATGCCGACCAGCGGTCTTCAATATCAGCCAGGGTTTGAGAAATATTTGCAGTGTTAATTTGAATATCTACCTGACGGTAATCGTTGCCATCCATTAGGGCAGTAGGGCTGATGGCATGCTTCAAAGAACGAGTATGGAAATTCTTCGTCACCCCGACAATAGGTATGGTCTTATCCCATAATTCTACCTGCTTACCAACGGCTTCTTCCGGACTATTAATACCTACTTTTTTAAGAAATGCTTCGTTTACGATTATCCGACTGGTGGTATCTATCTCAGTAAGTCCTCGACCAGCAATGAGCTCTAGTCCATAGACATCCATATAGTACTGATCTACCTCCTTAACCTCCATATCGTAGGTATCGGGATTGCCTTCTATTTCAAACGAAGTTTGCCAAGTTGAATTAGAAGTGGGGCTGGCAGATGATAGACTAGCCTTTTCTACTCCCGATAAGCGGAGTAACTCAGTTCGTAAGGTTTGGGGCGACTCGTCGGTATCATTAGGTAGCGGAACAGTAAGAATGGCATCTTGCCTAAATCCTAGGTCAGCTTGTTCAATATACTGCATCTGACTGATGAGTACTAGAGTGCCAATAATAAATACTTGAGCAATGATAAACTGGAAAATTACTAACCCTTTCCGCAGGGTAAATCCTCGGGTGGCTGGTTGAGTAAATTTATTCTGTAAAGCCTGAATAGGGGCGAACCGAGCTAACACCCAGGAAGGATACAAACCCGAAATAACACTAACTCCTACTACCGTCAGAACCAATACCATGACTAATGTGCTATCCGATAATAGATCAATGGCTATTTCTAAATCTAGCAGAGGATTAATTTTGAGAAGCAGCAACTCAGCCAAACCCAAAGCAATGAGCACTGATAAAATCGTGATGAGCGTAGTTTCTCCTAAAAACTGATAGATGACTTGGCTTTTACTACCTCCCAATGTTTTCCGAATGCCTACCTCTTTAGAGCGTTTTGCCGATACAGCAGTAGTCAGATTAATAAAATTGATGCAGGCAATAAGAATGAGAAATAATGCTACCAGTCCGAGTACTTGTACTACTGCTTCGGGAACGTTTTGGAAGGCGTAACCACTAAACCGGGTATCAAAGTGTAAATCTTGTAACGACTGTACATACAAAGTGATTTTGGCAGAGTTATCTTTCCCATGATATTTATCGACAAACTCCGGTAAACGCACCTCGACAGCATCTGGAGATTGTTCTTTGCTCAATAAAAAGTAACAATGATTATCGCTGCTTACACTGCTCCAACCCCCATTCTTGAGCATCTCGTCTTTTACAGTAGCGTACGAAATCATCATCTCAAAGGGAAAGTCAGTATTGTCGGGGTAGTCTTCCGCAATACCAGTGATGACCAAATCAACTCCCTTATCTAGTTGAATAGTTTTTCCAAGTACTGATTCATAGGATTGGTGTTCTCCGAAGTACTTTTGGGCTAACTTTTCAGAAATCACAACCTGATTGGGCTGATTAAGAACGGTTTCAGGATCTCCAACTAGCAGAGGGCGGTCAAATACTTCAAAAAAAGTGGGTTCTATGTAAGTCAGTCCTTCACTTTCTGGGAAATTTTTCGTTTTCTCGCCCCAATTTACTGTAATTAACCCCTCACGGAAGTAAGACATGAAAACTACTTTTTCTACCTCTGGGAAGTCTTCCCGGAATGCATCAGGGAAGGGAGTGGGTACACCAGGAGTATAATCGGTGCTTCCCTGTCGGACACTCTCCCGTACAACTCGGTAAATACGGTCGCTATTAGCATGAAAGGTATCAAAACTAAGTAGATAGCGTACTAGCAAAAAGAGCAGTAGGCTACAGGTAATTCCCAGCGAAAGTCCCAGCACATTAATGGCGGTGTAGCTCTTATGTTTCCAAAGGGCACGAAGAGTCGTTTTCCAGTAGTTTTTCAGCATTATTTTTCAATTAACAATCTGCAATTAACGGATAGTCATTATTCACTGTCCATTATCAATTGCCAACTTCTCATAGTATTGGCAACTTTATTTCCAAACTTAGAGAAAAAATATAAGTGCTTGATCTACAAACTGTTAATGGAACATTACTAATTGTACATTGAAGTAAGTGTATCGTTTTTATAACAGTGAGGTGTCCGGTTTTGATACAGCGAATCGGTGTTCTTGTGTTTGTGTGTTCAAGTATTCGTGTAATGCTGAACACCTGAACACTCTAATACTTTGGCACTTCGCACCATAACACTTTAACACCAAAGATTTTCATGTATCTTCGCCACCATGAATAGTAAGACTTGGGTAGTCGTTTTTTTAGGTTGGCTTGCAATAAGTTGTGATTCTGACCAGCGTCGCTTTTTTTCTCCCGAATGGGAAATTCAAAATTCAAATACCTCAGCAAGTTTGCGAGGACTCAGTGTGGTAGATAATAATATAGCCTGGGCAAGTGGTCAGTTCGGGACAATACTACGTACAGTAGATGCTGGACAGACTTGGGAAAAGAAAACAATACCTGGTACAGACTCAGTAGATTTTCGAGACATTGAAGCGTTTAGCGATCAGTTGGCCTATGTGCTTTCGGCAGGTAGTCCGGCTTATATTTTTAAGACTGAAAACGGAGGTAGTAGCTGGGTGAAACAGTGGGAAGATACTTTGCCCAATATTTTTTTGGATGGCATAACTTTCTGGGACCAAGACCAAGGGATGGTGATGGGTGACCCGATAGATAAAACATTTAAGCTTCTAAAAACCACAAACGGTGGGCAGGAATGGCTACCAGTGCTTATGCGTGGAAGGGCACTTCAACCTAATTCAGGAGAGGCAGGATTTGCGGCTAGTGGTACCAATATTGTCACGCAGGGGCGCAATTGTATTTGGTTTGGTACGGGCGGAACAGCTGCTCGTATTTTTCGCTCTATGGATGGAGGAAAAACGTGGGAGGTAAACCGTAGCCCTTTGGCACAAGGTACTCCTTCTAAAGGAATATTTTCTCTGGCTTTCGCTGACACTTTAATGGGAGTTGCTGTGGGCGGTGATTACCGAAGCCCTAGTGCAATAGCAGGAAATGCAGCGTATACTGCCAATGGCGGACGCACCTGGTATCCGGCTATTACTCCTCCGCAAGGGTATCGTTCTGGGGTAGCGTATTTGCCGACTGCCAAAACCTATATAGCCGTAGGCACTACAGGTTCGGATTATTCTACCGATTTAGGAGCTACCTGGGTGGTGCTAGATACCGTAGGGTACCACAGTGCTCAGGCGGCACCGACTAGTTCAGTAGCTTGGGTTTGTGGAGCTGATGGGAAAATTGCCCGGCTAACGTGGTAAAATGGCACAGAAAGAGGAATTTGACACGAATGTCGTATAAATGACGTGCTATTGGCGCAAGAAGAGATTGACTAATTTTCTTCTTTTGAAGAAAAAGCAAATAGTATGAAAGATAACAGCATATTGGCTGAAAGGATACGGCAGCGAAGAAGTCAAAAGGGTTATTCCCAAGAATATCTAGCTGACAGTGCTAGCATTAGCCCTCGCACTTTGCAAAGAATTGAAGCAGGACAAACTGAACCTTGAGGCCATACTCTGATCGCTTTATCCCAAGCGTTAGATATGGCGATAGAGGGTCTGATGGATTTTACCAAAATCGAAAACAAAAGGGTTCTTCACGCGATCAATTTATCAGCGTTAGCCTACTGGGCGTTCCCTCTTGGTAATACTATTCTACCCTTGATTCTCTGGATCATCAATAAGGACAGAATAAAAGGAGCAAATCAGTTTGGAAAAAGGCAAGTGCTTATTCAAGTAGGGTGGGCGGGGTTGATCTTTCTCTCCTATGCCATCTCTTTTTTTAAGTCCTTGGTTTCATATTGAAGGCTATACAAATTTTACCTCGCTTGATTTGCTAGCTCTGCCTCTTGTTGCAACTTTTATAATCTACAGCCTAAATAAATACTACATCATCATCAAATTCATTTTAATCGAAAGAATTCCCTGGGGTTGTTCATTGCTCTGCTACCAAAAGCGCAATATTGACTTAATATTAGCAGTGATAGTAATCATCTTACAATAAAGGTTCAAGTGTTGTTATCCCTGATTTTTCTGCTTTTAATTCATAAAAAAGCAGAGGTGACTTAGAGTTTGCCTCTGCCTTAGCATGCATATCTTATCTTTCAACCTGAAAGAGAGGAGTGTATTAATTTCAATTAAGAAGCTTCAATCGCATCTGAGCTGGCCTTCGCCGTTAAGAATTCTCGATTCATACGGGCAATATTTGCCATATCAATCTCTTTAGGACACTCAGCTGAGCACGCTAAGGTATTGGTACAAGCTCCGAAACCTTCAGTATCCATTTGGGCAATCATGCGTTCAGCACGCTTCTGTCGCTCCACTTGTCCTTGAGGCAGTAAAGCTAACTGAGAAATCTTAGCACTGGTAAACAGCATTGCCGAAGCATTTTTACAGGCTGCCACGCAAGCTCCGCAGCCAATGCAGGTTGCAGCATTAAATGCTTCATCGGCAATCGCTTTAGGAACAGGGATTTCGTTAGCATCCGGGGCACTTCCTGTATTAACCGAGATAAACCCACCCGCTTGAATGATACGATCGAAAGCCGAACGGTCGGTCATCAGATCCTTAATTACCGGGAATGATTTGGCTCGCCAGGGTTCTACGGTAATAGTTTCCCCATCTTTGAAGTGGCGCATATGCAATTGGCAAGCGGTTGTTCCCCGCTGAGGCCCATGGGGGCGACCGTTGATGTACATCGCACAGCTTCCGCAAATACCTTCTCGGCAATCGTGATCAAAGTGAACGGGTTCTTTTCCTTCTTTTTCTAATTGCTCATTGAGCACATCCATTAATTCCAGAAATGACATATGCGAATTAGCATTGTTCACTTCGTAACTCTCAAAGTGTCCTTTATCATTAGCGTTTTTCTGACGCCATACTTTTAGGGTAACTTTCATATTACTTATAGCTTCTTTGCGTAAGTTTTACATTTTCAAATACTAAATCTTCCTTATTTAGTTTCTCAGGCATATCCGGTCCTTGGTATTCCCAAGCAGCCACGTATGAGAAATTCTCGTCATCCCGCAGAGCTTCACCCTCGGGGGTTTGATACTCCTCGCGGAAGTGACCTCCGCAAGACTCTTTCCGGTCTAGGGCGTCTTCAATCATTAGAGCTCCTAGCTCAATAAAATCGGCTACGCGACTTGCTTTTTCCAGGGTCTGGTTTAGCTCTTCAGCCGTACCCAGCACTTTTACATCGTTCCAGAATTCGTCTTTGATCTTCTTCACTTCTTCCCGAGCCTCTTTCAATCCTTCGGCGGTACGGGACATACCGCACTTATCCCATATTACCCGGCCTAGTTTCTTGTGAATTTGATCAACCGTTTGAGTGCCGTTGATGCCGATAATCTTATTCAATCGGTCTTTTACTTCAGCCTCAGCCGCTTTGAAGGCTTCGTGTGTAGTTGGTACTTTCTCGTAAGACTGGTTTGCCAGATAATCTCCAATGGTGTAAGGGATTACAAAGTATCCGTCGGCTAATCCCTGCATCAGGGCACTAGCTCCTAAACGGTTCGCACCATGATCTGAGAAATTACATTCTCCTATGGAATACAGACCAGGAATGGTAGTCATCAGGTTATAATCTACCCAAAGCCCACCCATGGTGTAATGTACGGCTGGATAAATCATCATCGGAACCTGATACGGATCGTCCCCAGTGATCTTTTCGTACATCTCGAACAGGTTACCGTAGCGGGCAGAAATTGTATCTTGCCCGTCGCGCTGAATAGCATCACGAAAATCTAAGTATACTGCTAAACCTGTTTCAGCTACGCCTCGTCCTTCATCACAGACGGCTTTAGCGTTACGAGAAGCCACATCGCGAGGCACTAGGTTTCCGAATGATGGATATTTACGTTCCAGATAGTAATCCCGATTTTCCTCCGCAATATCGTTAGCTTTTAATTTACCTTCCCGAACGGCCTGAGCATCTTCTTTGGTTTTAGGCACCCATACCCGACCATCGTTCCGCAACGATTCTGACATCAGGGTGAGCTTCGACTGATAATCTCCCGATACTGGAATACAAGTTGGGTGAATTTGGGTGAAGCAGGGATTTGCAAAATACGCTCCTTTCTTATGGGCTCGCCAGGCAGCCGTAGCATTACAGCCCATCGCATTGGTAGAAAGGAAAAATACATTTCCGTATCCACCCGTGGCTAGTACTACCGCGTGAGCTGAATGTGATTCAATCTCTCCAGTAAGTAAGTTTCGTACGATAATTCCCTTAGCTTCACCATCGACCGTTACTACATCTAGCATCTCGGTACGCGGGTACATTTTGATTTTACCACTCGCTACTTGTCGGCTCATAGCACTATAAGCTCCTAAGAGAAGCTGCTGCCCAGTTTGACCTCGGGCGTAGAAAGTACGCGAGACTTGAGCGCCACCGAATGAGCGGTTATCTAATAATCCACCGTACTCTCGGGCAAAAGGAACCCCTTGCGCCACGGCTTGGTCAATAATGTTAACACTAACCTGAGCTAAGCGATGTACATTTGCTTCGCGGGAGCGGTAATCGCCTCCCTTCACCGTATCGTAGAATAGGCGGAAAACACTATCGCCATCGTTTTGGTAGTTTTTGGCGGCATTGATTCCTCCCTGAGCTGCAATACTATGAGCCCGCCGAGCACTATCTTGAAAGCAAAATGCTTTTACGTTGTAACCTAGTTCGGCTAAGGAGGCAGCAGCAGAGGCACCAGCTAATCCAGTTCCGACTACAATAATATCGTATTTCCGCTTGTTAGCCGGATTCACTAGCTTGAGTCCAAACTTATGCTGTGTCCATTGTTCGGCCAAAGGGCCTGTGGGTGTTTTTCCGTCTAAAACCATATTATCAAACTATTTTAAGCTAAACTTTTAATAAATAAGTATATCGGCATAGAAGCAAAGAGTAAAGGCACAGCGATAGCGAAAGCTAATCCTACTTTTTTGATGGCTGGAGAGTACTTCTTATGCTGTAGCCCTAAGGTCTGAAAAGCACTCCAGAAACCGTGAGCTAAATGATACCCCAGCCCAATCATGGCCAAGACGTAGAGTGATACATACCACCATTGGGTGAAGGCAGCCGTTACAATAGAATAAAGATCCTTAACTTGTGTGCCATCAATAGCAACAGTGGGCACCTCACCAAACTTCATCTCATACCAGAAGGAGCGCATGTGAATGATAAGAAAAATGAGTACAATCGTACCCAGAACTCCCATATTTCGTGACTTCCAACTACTGTTCTGGCTGGAGTTAGCCACTGCGTACCCTACCGGACGAGCACTTTTGTTACGAATCGTAAGGACTAGTGCATAAATAACGTGCAGAATAATTCCTGAATAAAGGATAATAGATGCAGCTTTGATTAGTGGATTGGAAGTCATGAACTGGGCGTAGAGATTAAAAGCCTCTCCGCCGTCATTCTTGAACAATAAAGTGTTACCTGATACGTGTACAATCAAGAAGGTAATTAAGAACAGCCCCGTAAGTGACATAATTACTTTCTTGCCAATAGTGCTGTTCAAGGCTTGGGAAAACCAACTCATAAAAAGCTATAGTTCAAACAGTAAATAATAATCTTAAAAGCACATAAAATTATACCACGAAACGTTAGCAACCAAAGTATTCTCGCCTAGTGTCATTATTTTGAATACTTCTAAACAAGAGTTAAGTATAATCATTATAATAACTCAACGAATCCTTAACTGGTTCTACTCAAGTACCTTTTGTTTAAGAAATTTGTTATAATAGTTTGACAAGATATCAAAACCTAGCAGAAAGGAATAGCGAAGTTTTAAAACGCCTTTCTGATCTTTTAAAATAGGTCTTAAGCCTTCAGTAACTGATGAAGAAAGTATTTTAAAATTAACAATATCAGAGTCTGCTAAGAGACAACAAATATCTCATTAAATCAGACAATTATAGCTGATGTACTGCAAAAGTCTATACCAAGAAGTGATAGACCGAATCTTATTGATTACTAAAAAAGAAAGAGTAACTATTTAGCTACTCTTTCTCAATTCAATGTAAGGAAGATTGTTTTTAATAATATGATTTTATCAAGCTAAACATGTATTTTGCTTTAAATGAAAGATTGTGATTTAATTCCTTCTTCTTTCGACCATTGATTTGTTTTTCAAAATTGTACACGACGACTTAGAATCCAGGGCCACTTCTATCCCCGCTACCCTGAGAGCCGAAAAAGACATTCATAGAACTGGCAGTGGCATCATAAGTTGATGGAAGATGTCCAATCAAGCGTGAACCTGCTGATGTACCTGGATGAGGACGCATCTCGAATTGTATCCACGCTCCACCCATGTTCGTATTCACTGCTAAACTGACATATACACTAACAGTAGTGCTATTTCCGGGAAGCATAGTAATTCTTAAAGATCTAATTAAGTTGTTCCAACCGAGCACACTCAAATTATTACAGCGCCAATTATCAAAAAAATATCCCTCGAAGCCAAAAAATCCAGGAATACCTACCCCCCCTTGAAAGTTATAAAGAGTTACTTCAGCTTGAGTAAATCGGCTTGAACCGGTGGCAGGAGTATAAGTAAACCCTGGCACTGGTGATCCCGGGAAAGTTATGTTTGTCTTGGAGTTTTCACTGCCTGGTTCTATCTTAATATTAAGGTGCTCTTGCATTTCGTCAAAAGAGTCAAACAGATAGAAAACATTCGGTTCATCTAGGTTATTATGAATACCAAAACCTTCACGCGATAGTAAATCTCGAATTTCCTGGTTGTGTAGTTCGTCAATTGGCTTATCGAAAATATTGATAGGTTCATCTTGGGAGGATTTCGTGAACTCTTGAAACTCTTTACCTTCATAGATCAAAGTTACCGGAGTACCATCAGTTTCATCTAACTGAATGTCTTCTTCGCTACATGACGTGGTAAAAATTACCAAGAGCGTAAAAAAAAAGGAAAAAATCTGGTGCTTAATCATAATAAAAAAGTTAAAAATATAGGCCTACTCTGTTTTATGGTTTTTGGCATTCCCATATGCTACTAAATTATGAGAATTAGCATGAAACACAATATTTGGTACATTATTTATTTGTTAAATTTATAAAGAGTGAGATAGGAAAAGCTGTTAATAAACCTTAGCAGAAATTTTTTACGTAGATTTTAGAAATAGATTATCTTACTATAATTATAGTTTTAGATATATTTACATAGGTATACATGGCATTGACCAAAAACCTGAACGAGAAACTGCAATTATTCGTTTTTTTGTTCGTTATTACATTAAATAGTACTATCTTAGAAAGATTTAATTTTTTACTTTTTTATTTATAAATAAATCTTGGGGAAGAGAAAAACTATCAATTATTCATTTTAATACGATCATCTTGAAAAGACTTTGCTTATCGCTAGGAATTACCGTTTTAGGACTACTGATTGGGGTCGGTCGAGTGTGGGCTACCCACATTCGGGCTGGAGAGATTATCGTTGAGCGTCAGTCATGTCAGAATGATTTATTCACTATTCGCATTATTGGTTACGAAGACACTGGATCCGATGTAGAGTTTGGTAACGGTATTCTGGATTTGGGTTTTGGTGAACCAATCGATGTTAGTACCGAAAATGATTTTTTTACTCGGGAGGTCATCGATAACCAAAATCTGATTCGGGTAAGTGAGTTTGTATTGACTGATATTGCCTTTCCTGGTTCTAAAGAATATACCATTAGTTTCCGGGAATTTAACCGGAATGCGGATATTCTGAATATGACCAACTCGGTGAATACTCCCTTTTACATCGAGACTAAGATCAATATTGATGCACTTCTCTGTAATAGCTCTCCCGTGCTTACCAACCCACCAGTAGAAGGTGCGGTGGTGGGACGGCGGTTTGTGCATAATCCGGGTGCAGTAGATCCTGATGGTGATAGTCTCTCGTACAAATTAGTGGTGCCTAAGCAAGATGCGCCTAACGATAACTTTCCGGATGGAGTTCCGGTAGATGGCTACCGAGAACCGCATATCTACGATCAGCAAACTGCCCCTGAAACCGCTACTACGCAAAATGATGTAAATGTACCATCTACGCTAACCCTTGACCCAGTTACCGGAGAATTAGTTTGGGATGCTCCTGCCTTACAAGGTGATGTAGGAAGCGTTAATGAATATAACGTGGCGTTCATCATTGAAGAGTGGCGACTGATTGAAGGAGAATGGGTGCTGTTGGGCTACGTGACCCGTGATATGCAGATACTGGTAGAAAATGCAGATAATGAACCGCCTACTTTAGAAGTTCCCGCCGACACTTGTATTGAAGCAGGAACGGTACTAGAGGCAGTCATCACCGGGGCTGACCCTGATGGAGATGATATTGCTTTTTCTGGCTTTGGGGAGGTTTTTGAGATATTAAATAGTCCCGCAACATTTTCACCTACTACTCGGCAATCTTCACCCGGTTCGGGTAATTTTCGCTGGGAAACCAATTGCGACCATGTGCGGGCTGGAGTGTATCAAGTGAATTTTAAAGTTACTGATGTTGATGCGGCTACTGGACCTCCGCTAGCGGAGTTTGGTATCTGGAATGTGACAGTGGTGGCTCCTGCCCCGCAGTTACTTTCGGCTCAGGCAGCCCCGGGTCGTTCGGTGGACCTTGATTGGGAACCCTACTCCTGCGGAAGTGTAGATGACGTTCGTATCCAAATCTGGCGAAAACCTGATAGTACCGACTTTGTACCCGAAGACTGTCAGATAGGAATACCCGATGGTTTAGGTTATGAATTAGTAGCTGAGGTGGATCGCAGTGTGGTAAGCTATCTGGATCAGGGCTTGGAACCAGGTGTAAACTATTGTTATCGTCTAGTAGCTGTATTTCCCGACGGCGCGGAGAGCTACGCTTCTGAAGAATTTTGTGCCGAAATGCAGGTTGATGCCCCGGTTATTACCAATGTGAGTGTAACTGCTACTGATGAAAATAATGGCGTTATTGAAGTGGCCTGGCGTTCACCCTTTGAGATTGATCAAGCATTATTCCCTCCCCCTTACAGTTACCAGGTAGTACGGGGAACAGGTTTTGGCGAAAATGGATCAGAGGAAGTTATTTCGGGAGTCATTCCTGATACATCATTCGTTGACACTGGGCTGAATACCCTAAATGAGCCATTTTACTATAAGATCTACTTGTTTGATGCCAGTGGAGATCGTATTGACTCATCAGCTGTAGCCTCTTCAGTACGACTGGAACCAACTCCACTAGTAGGTAGCATTACCCTCGACTGGCAGGCAAATGTCCCTTGGTCAATAACTTCTACTGACTATCCCTATCATTACATTTATCGAAACCGGGTTGACCCTAATGACCCCGAAAGATTTGTTTTGATAGATAGTGCCAATGTAGTAGCAGATGGTTTACAGTATGTTGACGATGGTAGTACTACTGGCGAACCTTTGTCTGACGAACTAGAGTATTGTTACTATGTAGTAACTCAAGGAAGCTACGGAAACGAAGCCTTGAATCCTCCGTCTTTCATTAACCTTTCTCAGGTAGCCTGCGCTCAACCTAATGATACTATTCCGCCTTGTGAACCATTAGCAGTCGCCATATTAGATGGCTCAGCTGAAGAATGTCAGGCTAAAGTAGCAGGGCAACCTTGTGGATCAACTGACTTTTTCAACAATGTAACCTGGGATGCTAATATTGAAGAAGGGTGCGATAATGATGTACGTTTTTATAATATCTATTTCTCAGCAGCAGGTGAGGCCGATAGTACTTTCAATCTGATAGGTACTAGCACAGATACATTCTTTGAACATACCGGATTACGCTCTTTGGCGGGTTGTTATAGAATTTCTGCGGTGGATCGATCTGGAAACGAGAGCACAATAAGTCCGCCCATATGTGTAGAAAATTGCCCTAATTATTTGTTACCCAACGTATTTACGCCTAATGGTGATGGTGATAACGATACCTTCCGCCCTCTAGGTGTGTCTAATCAGTCTGGTGCGGTCACTACCGAGGAATGCCCACGATTTGTAAGGGATGTACGTATTCGTTTCTTTAATCGGTGGGGAAAAGAAGTGTATGCCTTTGAATCCAGTGGCACGGAAAACTCTATTAACATTAATTGGGATGGGCGCACTGAATCTGGCGATTTAGTATCAGCGGGAGTCTATTATTATATTGCTGAAGTAGAGTTTATCACGTTAGATCCCGCGTTAAGCCAACAAACTATCAAAGGATGGGTTCATATAATGTATGAGCCAGAAGACCTATAAGCCAGAATCTTCTTCAAAAGATATCGTTCTATTTGACGGCGTGTGTAATCTTTGCAACCACGCTGTCAATTTTATTATAGACCACGATCCATCGCAGCGGTTTATCTTTGCCTCACTTCAGTCGAATACCGGACGTAAACTACTTGAGGCGCGCCAACTTGACTCGCAATATTTAGATAGTTTGGTTCTCATTCGGGGTGAAAAACTGTATCTGAAAAGCACAGCTGCCCTACAAATTGCTCGTTATCTATCAGGACTCTGGTCGGCTAGTTACATCTTCATACTTGTGCCATCTTTTATTCGTGACTTTTTTTACGATATTGTAGCCCGCTTCCGATACCGGATTTTCGGACAAAGTAATCAATGTCGGGTTCCTACCCCCGAGTTAAAAGCACGATTTTTAGCATAACCGCCGTCTATTTATGAAACACGCTTATATTTTCCCCGGACAGGGAGCTCAATTCCCAGGTATGGGTAAAGAGTTATTTGAAAAGAGTACCCAGGCTCAAGAGTATTTTTATCAAGCCAATGAAATATTGGGCTTTTCAATTTCAGAAATTATGTTTGAAGGCTCTGACGAGGACTTGAAGCAAACTAAAGTAACCCAACCTGCAATATTTGTTCATTCAGTAGTACGGGCTCTGATTCAGGAAGATTTTGCACCAGATATGGTAGCTGGACATTCTTTAGGTGAGTTTTCGGCCTTAGTTGCCAGTAAAGCATTAAGCTTTACGGATGGCTTATATTTGGTATCTCAGCGGGCTCAGGCTATGCAGAAAGCATGCGAGTTGAGTCCATCGACTATGGCTGCCGTACTAGGCTTAGAAGATACAGTTGTGGAGGGTGTTTGTCGAGGTATAGAAAGCGAAGTAGTACTTCCGGCCAACTACAACTCCCCGGGGCAGATTGTGATCTCTGGCACGTATCTGGGGGTTGAGTTGGCAACAGAAGCTCTGAAAGAAGCAGGGGCAAAGCGCGTTATTCCACTAGCAGTAGGTGGAGCATTTCATTCTCCGCTGATGCAGCCAGCTCAGGATGAATTAGAACGAGCTATTCAGCAGACGGAGTTCAACAAAATTACCTGTCCCATCTATCAAAATGTGAACGGTCAGCCATCGATAGAAGTAGTAACAATCAAGAATAACCTAGTAGACCAACTAACATCACCCGTAAGGTGGACCCAATCTGTTGCAAAAATGCTGAATGACGGAGCTACCCATTTCACTGAATGTGGTCCCGGACGGGTACTTCAAGGGCTCGTCAAAAAAGTGAGTCGTGATGTAGAGGTCAACGGTCTCAGTTAGAGAGCTACTCAATTCATATTTTTCTTAGACTTGTAGATTAAGTAATCCTTAGAAAAGGGAACCTCAATCTTCTGATGGTCAGAATCAGAAGGCTTAGCTTCCTGATGACTGTTTATCTGCTTATCAATTTCATTAATAAATGACTTGATCCGGGTAATTTGCTCAGACAAAGACTTGTTATATTCCTTGAGTGCCTCAATTAGGTTGGTGGTTCGGTTGCCCTTATTTTCCATTTGTAGTACTTTAAAAGTGAAATTCGATATATTTCTTACATCAGCAACGTTTGAACAAAAATAAACATAAAAACAGATAAATGCTATAATTTGTGTGAAAATCACAAATAAAACGCATTTGAAATGGGTAAGGAAACAGAAAATTAGGCGCGAGCGCCTATATCCAAAGATAAATAGCCAATAAAAACTACATTAACTTGACTTTATGCTATTGAAGGTAAAGTATAGTTACCAATAAGCCAAACTTTTTCTCGATTAAAATAATAGAGGTCACTCAGTAATAACTCTGGTTAGGCGAGAATAGTGGGTTAGGGCTCTTTTTGGGCAGTATTAAGGTAATATTATTAGTCAACTAAAGTAGATACAATCATTATCCACTCTTTTGCAAGCGGTTCGTCTGGCATAGGGCGGTTAGCTCGATTATACCAATACTGGGCATTAAAGCTATCACCTTCTACTCTATGGAGGTAGGCGTGCACCCATGCACTATTGGCATCATCTTCATCTTGAACTAACGCATGAGCTTTATCCCAGTTGTCTTTGGCGGCATACCATAAAGCTTGTAACGGTGTATCTATATGAGGTGGGACAGCAGGGTCTTGTAGGCTAGCTTGATACTCTTCTATATTCATAGTGCTAGGTGGGTTATTCGTAACTTAAAGGTAAAGAAATAATACTGCTAGACTTACGCATAATTTCAATAAACTGCGGATGGCAATGAGGAAAGAGTCTGAATAGATAAACTAAGAACGAAAAAATATACTTAAAACTTCTTCTGAATGGTGACATTTCCTAAATTAGAGAAAACCAATAATAAATTGTAACCTTTAAAACCAGCGCTATGCTACACTCCACATTTTCTACCCCCAGCACTTCTAGATCAGGAGGCGGTGACCGACCTAAGCCTTCTAAGCCTAAAGAAGAAGATGACTAACTACGAAGCCAGCTATTTTGCTGGCTTTCTTTTTCGTACCAATGCTAGCAAAAAATAGACGACACTAACCAAGACAATAATAAAGCCTGCCAGATAAGTATCGCGATACTGTACAATAGGAGAAAATTCACCTTGAAGTACAAAAGCAGCCCAGTAACTTGGGTGAGCTTGGTACTTATTAGCCCGATCAATGAATTGAAGCTTAGCCCTTTGTAGTGCTTGATCCACTCGGCTACCTTTCAACAGTGAACTATAGAGAGAGGGCATAATCCGGGCAGTAAATGCATCATTCACTTTCCAGAGGCTCATGATTACCGATGGGCAACCAGCGTAAGCAAATCCTCGCCCCATACTATAAACTCCTTCACCTACCTCCCAGCGCCCAATACCAGTTTCACAGGCACTTAGAACTGCTAGCTTAGTATTGGTTAATTGGAGGTCATACAGTTCAAATGAATGAAGTTCCCCATCATTAATTGAGTCGGAAGAAGCTGGGAAAAATAGAATGTTATTGCTAGCATTAGTAGAGTCGGCCAACCCATGAAGAGCAAGGTGTAGTATCTGATAATCTTCGGCGTGATGCTTAAAATGAGTCTCACTGGCTTGCGGACCGGCTAACAATTGGGCCGATGTGAGTCGTTCAATCGCTTTAATCTCTTTAAATGTTCCGGGTAATGCGACTAGGCCAGAATGCTGAGTAGAAGCCATTTGGGAAAGCTGGTCAGTAAAACCGAAGGCTAGTAACCGAAAATAAGCGTTACTTTCCGAGGTGGAACGTTGGGGGCTGAGCAGCACTTGAAGTGAAGGTGAGTACTGCACTGTACTACTACGGAGCAGGTAAGGAAGTTTCCGATAGTCAGGGTCATCAGTCATAGGAACCTCCTCAGTGAGCAGGGCTTCAACCGGAAGATAAGAAAGTGGGCCATCTGGAATTAAGGTTATTTGAGAGGGTAGCAATTGTTGCTCGGCAAAAGCAGGAGCCAAAAGTGTTTGGTAAACAGAATAAGCCTGAGTTAAGTAAGCTTGGGTTTCCTGCATAAAATCCTCAGAGGATGGGCCATCTTGCAACAGTTGCCGTAGTTGCTCAATCTGGCTCTCTAGCTCATCGCTAATTAGTACTCGGTAAAAACGAGTAGTATTTTTTGTTAAGCCTAGAGCGTAGACGTAATCGCCACCCCAAAAAAATTCTATAATCTTTTGCGTTTGACCAGCTAATTGGTGCTGAATTTTTGACCAAGGTAGGGCGGGGGAAGCGTATTTTACTTGCACATAGCTAGGGTAGGCAGCAGCAAGTGTTTCTTGCAAACGAGTTTGGCGACGATGGAGGCTAAAACGCTTTTCCTGTAGTGAATCGAGCTTGGTTCGGTTTGGATAAGGATGCCGCCGTTCTTCAGTCATCTCACTAATAATTCGGGTGAGTTGAGTCTTAATGGTTCGTTCCTCCCGCTGAAGGCTATCCGAAACACCCAAGCTACTTCGAGCTGCAACGTTGCGTAATACATCCCATAGAATCACTGCCTTACTACGCTCCATAAAATACAGTGCTTGCCGGACGTAGGCTTCATCCTGCGTAGCTTCGTACATTGAGTAACAACTCGCAATAGCCATTTCATACGAATATTTCTGATCTTCCAGTAATTGAAGCTGAGAGCTTTCGTACTCGTAAGAAACCCGGTGCAGATGCATGAGTGAGTCAGCCTTAGCAAAAGTGGTAATGGCTAAAGTAAGATCATCTAGCTGCTCGGACTGCTGATAGCGTTGATAGAGCAATTCGGCTTTTATATTCAGGGTGAGATAACTACGGGAGTAGTCTTGTAACTGCTGCCAGGTCGGATTAATTGCTATATCGTCTTCTAAAAACTCGGGTATCTCAGCAATCAGGGCTTGTTGCTGATAAAAAAGAGCTGAGTCAAATTGGTGTTGCTCCTGAAAATAACGAGTAAACCCTTCTAATGTCCGGGCAACTTCAGGGTGAGTATTCCCATAAAAGTCACGTTTTAGTTGTAAGGCTTGGGTTAAATACTGATATGCCGTAGTAAAATCACGGAGCCCGACATACGTATTTCCCAAGTATTGATAACCATCAGCCTGATCGGCAGTGGCCTGAGGGCTTGGGTTTTGAGAAGCGATTTTCTGACCTTTTTCGAAATAAGGAATAGCTTCTGCATATTGTTCTTGGGTATCGTATAGTAATCCTAGGTTATTATAATAACGAGTAAGATCGGGGTTGTTATCTCCTCCTGATTCAATTCCTTGCTCAATAGCATTTTTGTAGGCTTCCGTTGCGGCAGTGTACTGTTGCAATTCATGGTAAATAGTCCCTAAGAGGGAGTAACAAACTTCTAGGTTAGAGCTCTGGGTTTCCCGGGCAATCTGAGTGGCTTGCTGGGCATAGTCAAGGGCAACGTAGAAATCACCCCGCTGCTGATGAACCGCCGCCAAATTGTATAGAAGTCGTAATAGAATCTTCTGTTTGTTACCTGAGAGCATTTGGAGGTAGCGTAGTGCTTTTTCGTAAAACTCTTCGGCCTCTTGGTAGTTCGCAAAATAATAGTTGTACTCGTCCGCGATCCCCTCATAAATCAGTACAAAATCTAATGTATCAGGACTAAACAGTATTGCTCGCTCGTAGTGATAGATTGCTGATTCAGGTTGTATTCGGCCACTGTAAGTCTTACCTAATTCGTAATGGGCTTTTGCCTTCAGGCTGCTATCTTGGGTATTTCGAATGGCATTGGTTAAATAGTTGGTAGCTTCAGCTAACTGGCCAAGACGGCGGTATGCTCGTCCGGATATGTAGTATACCTGTGCTCTTCTTCCTGACTCTGAATATTCACTTGAAGCCACTTCAGCAACTAACACCACACTATCGTACTGTTTTGCTTTAGAGTATTGTTGGACTTGTTCTAATAAATCAGTGGATACAATAGTCTGGGCCCCGGCAAACTGGGAAAATAGGTTAAGTAGTAGGTACGCGGAGCAGATAATCCGGTTCATTAGCCAAAGATTAGCAAAATCTAGCATCATAAGAAGCATACTGTCAGGAAATATCCTAGTTCTGAAAATACTTTTGAGTTTTGAGTTGCAGGGTGTAGTTGTAAAGGTTTATTTTGAAGAAGTGAAGAAGTGAAGAAGTGAAGAAGGAAATCTGTCCCGGACGAGTTCTGGGAACCGGAGACTGGAACCAGTGTGCAGTGAACAATGGACAGAGAATGACCTATGACCAGTGACAATTAGCAATCAACAATTGAACCATCGAACAATTCACTCCGATTTCACATCGGATTCTATCAATAGCAATCAGCAATTAACAATCAATTATTTAACCTATGAAAACCGTAGATGATATTAATTTTTCTGGTAAAAAAGCATTAGTTCGGGTCGATTTTAATGTGCCCCTAGATAAACAGTATAATATTACCGACAATACCCGAATGAGAGCGGCTGTGCCTACTCTTAAGAAGATTCTGAGCGATGGTGGAGCAGCGATTCTAATGTCGCACTTAGGTCGTCCGAAAGAAGGGCCGGAAGAAAAATTTTCTTTGAAGCACTTAGTCATGCACCTTTCTGAATTGCTAGACGGAGCTTCTGTGCATTTTGCCAGCGACTGTGTAGGTGAAGAAGCCAAATCCAAAGCGGATGACCTACCTATGGGCGAAGTGCTGCTACTGGAAAATACCCGCTTCCATAAAGGGGAAACGAAAGGCGATGAAGAACTAGCTAAACAAATGGCTGAGTTGGGTGACGTTTATGTAAACGATGCATTCGGGTCGGCTCATCGAGCGCACTCTTCTACTACGGTAGTTGCCCAGTATTTTGACGAAAAAGCTAGTGGCTACGTGATGCAAGCCGAATTAGACAATGCCCAGAAGCTACTGGAAAGTGCTGAACAACCCTACGTAGCCATCATGGGTGGGGCCAAAATATCGGATAAGATTGGGGTGATAGAGAACCTGCTGGACAAAGTAGACGATTTGATTATTGGTGGAGGCATGAGTTATACCTTCTTCAAGGCAATGGGTGGAAAAATCGGAAGCTCATTAGTAGAAGAAGATAAGCTGGATTTAGCCAACGAACTTATTCAGAAGGCCAAAGCCAAAAGTGTTGACCTTCATTTACCCATCGACTCAGTAGTTGCTGATAAGTTTGACAATGAAGCCAATACAAAGGTAACTAACAACCATGCCATTGAAGATGGCTGGATGGGATTGGATATTGGCCCTGAAGCCCGCCAGGTATTTGCTGATGTAATTACCCGTAGTAAAGCTATTCTCTGGAATGGCCCTATGGGTGTCTTTGAAATGGAAAACTTTGCCGAAGGCACCAAACAAATTGCCGAAGCGGTAGTACAAGCTACCAAGAAAGGAGCCTTCTCCCTTATTGGAGGAGGTGACTCAGCGGCAGCAGTCAACACCCTCGGCTACGGCGATGATGTGTCTTACGTATCTACCGGGGGCGGTGCGCTACTAGAATATATGGAAGGTAAAGAACTCCCCGGTGTGAAAGCTCTTAATGAGTAATTACGATTCTCTAGAAAGATTTGTGGACTATCAGCCGTCGACCGTAGACTAACTCATGATTATTCCTCCCGCCCGTCGCCTTCAGCAGGTTGAAGAATACTATTTTTCCCGTAAGCTCCAGCAGATTCGGCAAATGAATCGGGTAGGAAAGGATGTGATTAACCTGGGCATTGGTAGTCCTGACTTGGCTCCGTCACTCGAGACAACCACTGCGCTGAGCGAAGTAGCTAATCAGCCCGATATCCACGGTTACCAACCCTACCGAGGAATAGCCGCTTTACGTGACGCGATAGCCGACTGGAGTGGGCGTACCTTTAACGTAACACTAGATGCGGAAAGCGAAGTGTTGCCTCTGATGGGATCTAAAGAGGGTATCACGCATATATCATTGGCATTTCTAAATCCTGGCGATGAGGTATTAGTCCCTTCATTGGGCTATCCGGCTTATACCGCTGTAACCAGAATGGCAGAAGCCCAGGCACGAACCTACCCACTACTAGACGGAACCTGGCAACCCGATTTTGAGGCTATGGAAAGCATGGATACTGACCGGGTAAAGCTGTTGTGGTGTAATTATCCTCATATGCCTACCGGAGTTTCGGCTGAACCTGAGACTTTTGAACAACTTGTTGACTTTGCCCGGCGAAGAAATATTTTGATCTGTCACGATAATCCCTACGCGCTCGTACTAAACCAACATAAACCTGTAAGTATACTATCCGTACCGGGAGCAAGAGAGGTGGCGATAGAACTGCACTCTCTAAGCAAGTCACACAATATGGCGGGGTGGCGCTTGGGTTGGATTGCCGGACGAGCTGATTATCTTAACGAGATTATCAAGATCAAAAGTAACGTAGATTCTGGTATGTTTAGGGCCATTCAGCAAGCAGCCGTAGCTGCCCTAGGTAATTCGGAAGAATGGCATCAGCAGTGTAATCAAGAATACCAGCAGCGGCAAAAAATTACTTTTGAGTTGGCTGAGGTACTCCAGTGTAAATATGCGCCTCAGCAGCAAGGAATGTTCGTTTGGGCGCAAATTCCTAACGAAGAGCAAAGTGCGGAAAAACTTAGCGAGCGTATCTTGCAGCAAAGTAAGGTCTTTATCACTCCTGGACATATTTTCGGTAATCAAGGAAATCGGTATCTTCGCTTTTCCTTATGTGTTTCCCAGGAGCGTTTGCGGGAGGCGGTTTACCGAGTCACATCGTCTATATGAATATCACAGTTATTGGTTTAGGATTGCTAGGAGGATCAACGGCCTTAGCCTTAAAAGAGAATCTTCCGGAAAGCAGGATTATTGGAGTAGATTCATCGCAACAGCATGCAGCCCAAGCACTTACATTAGGTATTGCTGATAAGATTTTACCATTAAAAACTGCACTAGAGCAAGCCAATGTAGTGATTGTAGCAGTACCCGTTAACACAATTGTGCAGCTACTTCCTAAGATTCTCAGTACAATTTCTGATAATACGGTAGTGATAGATTTAGGCTCTACCAAAGAGCGTATCTGCCAAACAGTTCAGAGCCATCCTCAACGAGGTAGATTTGTGGCGTCTCACCCAATTGCTGGAACAGAACGCTCGGGACCAGTAGCAGCATTTAGTAAACTGTTACCCGGCAAACAAATGATTTTCTGCGATCGGGAACATTCCGATATTGATGCCCTGGAAAAAGCTGATTATCTTTTTCGGAATAAGCTACAGATGCAGGTTAGCTACATGGAATCTGCTGCCCACGATCGACATATTGCCTACGTATCTCACTTGAGCCACATAAGTTCATTTGCTTTGAGCAATGCAGTGTTGGAGCGGGAAAAAGATGAGCAGAGCATCTTCAAGATGGCCGGAAGTGGTTTCTCTTCCACGGTACGCTTGGCAAAAAGCAACCCAACCATGTGGGCACCTATTTTTATGCAGAATTCGCAGAATATCCATCAGGCATTATCTGCTTACATTGATCAGCTTCAACAGTTTAGGGCTTGGCTGGAACAGCAAGATGAAGCGGAGATGTATCAGTGGATGGAAAATGCCAATGCTATTAAAACAATATTGTCGGGTATACCAACCGAAGGTCAGAACAAAACCTGACCATTACGCTTATAAAAGTGGGTTGCTGTATCTTCACTTATGGTCAGAAGGCTAGTTACGCTATTCATCGGAAGCCTGCTGTTAGCAGTAGGATATAGCCGTTGCATATACGCTCAAACCAATTCTTCTGAGTACATACAAAACTTTCCTGATACGCTAAACCTTCGGGTATTGTTTGTACAGAAAGGGTTACAGCTTAGAATTCAAGACCAGGCAGGCAATCAACGCTACTTTTTTACCCCCTGGCATCGCAACTACGTGGGTTTGGGAGGCTTTCTTTGGAACGTGGGATTCAACGCACTTATCCCCGTATCGCCACCGGTTCGGCGTAATGATTTGAGGCGGTTTGACCTTCAGGGATCACTTTTCGGTAAAAACTGGCTATTAGATGGTATCTACCAGCGTTACCGTGGGTTTGTGCAAAGCGACCGGCAGTTTAGCCCACGACTTAGCCTAGATCAGGAGGTGGAAAATATTACCATAAAGAAAATTCAGACTACTATTACGTATGTGCCTTCTGGAGATAAGTTCTCATTAAGGTTTCCTTATAATCAGGGGAACCAACAGCGAAAAAGTAGCAGTAGCCTGCTAATGTCCGGTGATTTTTCTTATAAAAATATTATGGCCAGCGATGGTATTCTACCATCTGAATCAGTCTCCGACCAAGACCCATTAAAGCAACTGACGCAGGTTGAATCTTTTGCCTTTACCGCTAAGATAGGCTACAGTGCTACGCTAATACACCGAAATTACTACCTACATGTATTTGGACTGACCGGGCTGGGTTTCCAGAGGATTAACTACCAAACCAATCGTGAAAACCGACTTTTTGCCATTGAGCCTGCTTACGATGTGCGAACCGCCTTCGGACGTGATCAGGGGGATTGGTATACGGGTTTCTACATTTCTTCTGATTACACAGTGACTGATGTAGAAGACTGGCGGTTTGTTGGCCGTACTAGCCAGATTCGGTTTTTTGTAGGCATACGGTTTGGTGAGCCTAACTTCTTACATAGGCTCAAACCCCGTTTCTTGGAAAACTTGAAAAGCAGCCCCAGCATATAAACTAGATATTGTAACCTAATGCTTGCGCTGTTTCTTGAATGATAGGTAACGCCAGCTGAATTTCTTCTTCGTTCAAGTTTTCCTGCCATCGGCCTACTTTTACGGAATGGTCTTGGGTAGAATATGCTCGAGAAGTTTCGGCTTCCACAAATTTTTCATTGGGTTTGTCTTGTACCCGCTCCGCCCACTGCCGTAGAGGCTGTTCGTTATCACCTATGTCCAAATGAATCATCTTGCCTACAGATTGAGCAAACTCAAGTGGGTTCGCGAGCATATCTTCGAAGCGGGTAATAACCGCCGCGTTTTTCACCTGAGCAAAGCCTACAGAATTAATGTAATTCCAGTGATGGGCACATCGCTCGATCAGTGGGCGAGATAGCCATTGCTGCCAATCAGGAGGCTGCGGATGATGTCCCCAGTTACGCGAGATACCTACTTTCAACGAACAAATGGTGTCTAGCGGATGACGAACTTGCCAGAATATTTGCAAAGGAAATAATATCTCGGTGAGGGTTGATAATGGAAAAGATAGTCCGGTATCCGGTGGGAAGCCCTCGCTCTCGCGAGGTACTTTCACTGCAATAGATTGAGCTACACCTGTAACGGATGTTGTAAGCTGGACCACATTTTGCTGAACTGCATCTAGCTCGAGAACTTCCTTAAAGGAGGGTTCGCTATAATAATGATAGGTGGGTAGGTGTTGGAATAACTCACCAAAGATTGATGTACCACTCCGGCCACAGCCTAAAATAAGTACATGTTTGCAAGAATCCATAAGTTAGAATCCATTAGTGCTTAATATGAATGGGCATGATAAAGTATTTTTTTCTATAACACTTTCCTATAACAAATTTTTATATATACAAATCCTAACAAAATGGACCAATCCCCTGACCCAATTCCTACTAATACACTTGGTGACTTTTACTATATCTACGTGATATTGAGTACCGTTTTTATGGTACTGTTAGGGCTTACTCATCCTCAATTTTTACAGCAAGCGGAAGTAGTACTTTTTGTGCTAGTAATTTTTATAATAGGTATTCCGCATGGAGCTACCGACCACTTACTTGATCGTTACAGTAGAGGAAAGAAGTTTACCTACCGGTCATTTTTGCTGACATATATCATATTAGGAGTATTTTACGCCGCGCTCTGGTATTTTTTGCCATTACTTAGCCTGACAGTGTTTATTATCATTTCAGCATACCATTTCGGGCAATCTCAATTATTGTACTTGCGAAATTCTCACCGTAACTGGCTGAGGGTGGTCAGTTACCTCTTGTGGGGTAGCTACACCTTGTGTTGTGTTATTTTATTGAATTGGGATGAAAGCTGGCAGATTCTAGATGAAATCTTTCCAGGCTTATTCACTCCATTACTCTCATATATAAGTTTTGTGCCCTATTTGTTAGGTTTCTTACTGTTGATGAACATCGCATTGTTTACCCTATTCTTTACACGTCAGCACATGAGTCAGCGAGAGTTCATTGGTGAGTTATTTAATTTGTTTCTTATTGCAGGGTTGGGTTACTACACTCCCTTGTTAATAGGTTTTACTATCTACTTTGGTTTATGGCACTCTCTCATATCAATTCGTATTGAGATTAAAAAGGTGAGAATACAGCGGCCACTCTTTTCAGTTTTAAGTTTCGCCAAGACGGCACTTCCTCTCAGCTTAGCGACCTTAGTTATTTTTTCCTTTGTGTTTCTAATGAACTATCAGTGGGAAATGCTTCAATCATCATACCTGCTATTTTTTATTCTTCTTTCGGTGTTAACCTTGCCCCATGTATTCTTCGTGCATGAGTTTTACGTAACCAAGAAGCCTAAGAAGCTGGTTCGGGCGTATCGATCATCAGAGATCAGTTCGACCTAAGAATACATTTACCTTTGGGTTGATAGGGTTACCTGCTGCCCGCCGGAAAACAACGATTTGGCCCACGTGGTAAATAGCATCAGCCAGCGGTCCATTCATCATATTCCAGTAGGGATACTGGCTACGCTGTTCTCCTCGTTGAAAGATGATCGTAAACTCAGCAATTTCTTCCTCAGTTTTTCCCTGACACAAAGCACTCGCCTTCTCAAAATTAGCTAAAGTACGCTGACGTAATGTGTCAAACGAAAGCTGTGACCAATCTGCTGAGCGGATATTGGGTTGGTTTTGGGGAGCATTTACTATGGTCTCACTAAGCCCGTATATGTGAACAAGAGTTTCTAATGTGTTTCGGCTTCCTTCGCTAGGAGTGTACGCTAGATCGGTTTCGGTGAGTCCTTCGGTAGCCCAGTAATAACGAAACCCTAACCCATCAATCATGCGGGCGAGAATATTGCCTGAAGAATAGTCTGCCGGAGGATCTGGTATACGTTGGTAAGGTAATGGCGAAGTGTCAGCCATCTGAGCCAGAGTGATTGATTGGTACAGACATAAAATCATACTAAACAGGAGTAGGCGCATAGTAGTATCGGTAGCTAAATCGATAAATTTAGAGGATATGCTAACCTAAACCAAGTAATTATTTGGCTCGCTGAAAAATACTGCTGCGCTGGGCTACATCAATGTATCCTGGAAAATCCAGATCGGTGAGACGTAGCTGTTGAGTATCAAGAAACTCTAATGAATATGTGCGGGCAAAGCTTGAATCATAGATAACCAACTGATTTGGGGCATTCAGCCGGTACGATAGTTGAAAGGCTGAACCAGGTTCAAATTGTACGGTGTAGGTCTGGTTTTGATCGAAACGGATAATGGTTTCGTTGCTAGCGTGTTTCCAAGAGCCTACTAGTAAGGAAGTGGGCTGCTCGGTTTCTATTTCCTGACAGTGGGTGCAGAAAAAGAGCACAACCACCCCCATCAATATACTTCTCATGATAGATAGTTTTCCCTCTAACGCAGAAAGTCTAGACAATATTGGTTAAAACTATGCTATTTTAAACCAGTGTAAAGTAGGTAATGTAGTACCTATTCTGAAAGTAGGGAGATATGCAGGAGAGTATTGTCAGCATATGCTTGCCACTTACTGCTTTTAGTTATCTCGAAGCTTCATTGAGAGTCACTAATTCAGGAGCCATTGGAGGTAAACTAGTAGATAAAAAGGGTTCAGGAATAAGCCTGGTTAAAAAATATATATACAGGGAAATACGGTTCTGACAACACTTATGCTTCAGCGACGTTATGTGGTAGTTATGCTATCAACTCTAAAATACATACTAACCATTAGCTTGGTAATTGGGTTGGCTCAGTCTGCTTCAGCCCAATTTTCAATCGCCCCTCAGGTAAATACTAGCGTACCAGTAGGTTCTATTGATGAGTATACCAACCCCCGGCTAGGCTACGGGTTACAGGCTGGTTATGATATTTGGGGTTCTTGGACAGTAACGGCTGCTTACCATGAGTATCATCTGGAACTAACGGCTGAATTAAGCGATCTCGATATTAGCGAAGATATTTTAGAGCTCTTAAATTTGCCTGAAGTTCTTTTGTTTGATCTGCAAGTAAACAGTTGGAACGGAGGAATTCGCTACCAGATACCAGCCCAGCACATTGCTCCCTATCTTGAGATTATCGCTAGTACCAATCGGATTAGTGCTGAGGGCTTAGGGCTTAGTGTAGATCGGCGTTATTGGGGTGTAGCCCCCGTGATAGGAACTGAGTGGCACATTACCGACCGATGGGGAATGCAGGCCAATGTGCGTTTTCAGGCTATCTTTACCCGAGGCGATGCCCTGCCACTAGTCGGGGAGCTGATTGAAGATAACATATTTTTTATTCCAGCTCAGCTAGGGGTAGTGTACCGATTCGATCCCCTTCGCTAAACCTGCAACTGGAGTAGTTATGTTTTTTCTACACTAACATACAATTGTATCGCGTGGCTTGATGCATAAAAGCTGCAATCAATCTTAAGGGAAAGAACGCAATACAATTACGCTCTAGAGAAGGGTAATGATATAATGTTGGTTACATTACCTACAAAAAAGCAACTGACACTACGAAAGGTTATTACGTAGTGTCAGTTGACATCAATTAGATTAATTCAAGTTGTGGATAATGTTCTGTCAAGTGTAAAAGCAAAAAGAAACAGCACAATTTTGAGCAAGAATCCCTGTGGGGTTACTGCATGAATCTTGCCTGGAAAATGCGCCGTAATCTGGCTAAAAGACGTTTCAATACGCTTGCGATAATACTTCTTGATAAAGCGTAAGGCAGCACTATCAGGTCTTTTTGAATTAGACTTTCGTTCTACCAATAGGCGAATGTGCTCACACTCTTCATGTAGGTCTTCTAATTCATAATTCGTATAGGCACTATCCGCGTATACCTCACTGCCTTCTGGCAGGGTGAGTTGCATCGATGGTAGGGCCTTATTATCATGGATAGACCCGGCAGTGATGACATAGTCAGTCGGTAATCCGTCGGCCGTGGTGATAACCTGTACCTTGAAACCGTAAAAATACTCTCGCTTGGAAGCATTGTAGCCCCGGTAGGCCTCATGTTGAAGCAGCCGACAGCGGGCAATACGAATATTATGACAAACTGCTACGGGAAATGAATCAATCAGGTAGCGACTTTCTACATTCAGTTCTTTGAGCGTTTGGCCAAGAGCTAAAAATATGCTTGTCAGTGTATCGGCTAACCGATGAAGGTGCCGATTGAACGTCGGCTTGTCAATGCACGCCATTCCATGATGTTGCCTCATATACTGACAAGCACTGGATTGGTTGCCGTAAAAGTATTGAGCCGACAAGAGTGCTACCGTCAGTATCTCAGCATTGTTTGTTTTGCGGCGTACATCGGTTGGGGGGTGGCTGATTTTCAAGTAATCGTCTATAAAACAGTATATTGCAATAGTATAGTCTGTCATGATTGATTAGGTAAAGTGTAGGAACGTTACTCTAACAATCTTTTGGCAGACTATGCTTCATTAAATATAAATCCGCAACTTGAGTTAATTATTACTTATCTAAATAATGTGTTGTGTTGAAGTTGTTGTTGATATTGGTATGCTACATAAGTAGCCAATAATACTGTTTGTAAGCTATTTAAAGTGCCTCTTCTTTTACTTTTAACCCTAGTTCTTGAAGTACCTCGGGTTGGTACTCAAAGGCAAAATGTAGAGCGCGAGTGTAGCGACGCATCCAGTGGGTAAGCTGGGCTTCTTTCTGACGACGAGCTTGGGTGCTTTGGCGGGCTTCATCTCTTTCTTTGTCGCGTAAGTCATAGGCTTGGTAGACTGCCTCAATCATAGCCTCACCCTGCTCTAGGTCTTGGGCTTGTAAACCATAGGCTTTCAGTTGCGCTACCACATTTTTAGCGTTGGTATAAAAAGTGCGGGCCTGCTTTACCCATTTTAGGATATTTCGCTCTCGTGACCCGTCTAGTCGTAGTGCTTTATACTGGCCTCGCTCTTCAGCAAAAGCTAACCGGGCTATTTGCAAATGAAGTTTATACACTTTCCAGGCATCTTGCTTGGATTGGTGCAGCGCATCAGTAGCCGAATACTGTTCGCCATACTCTTTTTGTTGAACAACTGATAAGATTAGTATTTCTTCTCGTAAGGTTAACCCCTTGCGTAGTTCGACAGCGGTAAACCCTAAGGGGTTCATTGCCTTTTGCCAGTTGCTGCTGGCTAATACCCCATTAATTGCTTTTTCTGATTTTCGTAGTAATTCTTCAATTTTCGTAGTCAGCTTTTTTGCAATAAAAGTACCGGGTAGGTAATAAATGCACTATACTAAAAAGCTGAAGAATGGTATTGAGTAGCTTTTGCCTAATTATCCTTCATTATGCACTGTTATAGTAGATTTTTAGGTCATACCCTACTTCAACCTTACGTTTTGCCCGTGAGTAAAACTTGCCTCTGGGTTCGCCCAGTTTAGTATCTTACTTATTGATACATTGACCATACGCCACTCCAATTTTGAAGACAGAAATTAGTAACAGCTTACTACTCATGAGTTGGCGTAATTTTATCAGTGGTAAGCACTTACCAGTCGTATTTTTTTCAGTTTTTAGGAGTGGGGAGTAGGTGACCAGTGATATTTTCAGTGAGTTTTAGCAGTAGGGAGTAGCTGCCCACCCCCAAATTTGTCTGATTTTGTTAGTAATAAGCGACTGACACCTCCTGTTTTTGCAGAGTTCTGTAAGTAGGTTACAGTTTCCAATCCAGGTATTTGGCTATTTTTACTACCCAAAAGCCACTACTCTTGCTAAGATTGTTAGTTTTGAAAAAAACATAAGCACCAAACTAGTGTGCGTTTGCAACGCGAACAGATGCTAGATCGGTTACAGACGTGCTTCAACTATGTGATATTTATTCTGAATTACTCAACTATCTAATAATGCATACCCGACGAAACTTTCTAAAATCAACTGCGACTGCCTTAGCGAGTACCCCATTTGTCTCATCAGGAAATCCACTTCAGCACCAATCTAGTGAGGATACTGATCCCTTAGATAAAATACTGAGTGAGCCGGTGTTGAAGAAAGAACTATTCCCTGACCCGGTAATTATTGATCGACTTGAGCTATTGCGCTATCAGGATAACTTTATATGTAGGGTGATTTCTACTGATGGAGCCGAAGGCATTTCGGTAGGAAATAATATGCAACTGGTTGGTCTCTATCCTATTTTCTCAGTGAGACTACAGCCATTCTTCATCGGGAAGGATGCTCGCGAATGGGAACAGTTACTGGAAGAAATTTACGTTTATAAAAGCAATTACAAACTGCAAAATTTAGCCCTGTGGGTTCCATTGGCTACCATTGAGTTTGCGGTGCTGGATATGCTAGGAAAAATTGCCCAAAAACCAATGGGTGAGCTCATTGGCAAGGTACATCACCCGAAAATTGCAGTGTACCAGGCTAACAACTTCCGGGGTAAGTCGGCCGAAGAGTCTATTGGGTTGATTAAACATCAGGTAGAAGAGTCGCAGGCTAAAGCTCTAAAGTTTAAAGTAGGGGGGAGGATGAGTAAGAATGCTGACTTTCCTGCCAACCGTACCGAAAAACTGATTCCACTAGTACGCAAAACCTTCGGTGATGATATGACCATATATGCTGACTCCAACGGATCTTACGATGCTGCCGAAGCCATCCGGATTGGTAAGCTGATGGAGGAACACGCTTATGACTTTTACGAAGAACCTGTTCCGTTTGACTGGTACCAAGAAACCAAGCAGGTAACTGATGCTATGACCATTCCGGTAGCAGGGGGCGAGCAAGAACCCAGTATGCGGAACTTCCGATGGCTAATTAAGGAAGATGCACTGGATATTGTTCAGCCCGATATTTTCTACTTCGGGGGCATGATTCGGTCAATGAAGGTAGCCCGTATGGCCGATTCTAAGGATAAATCCTGCATTCCGCATATTTCAGGTTCTGGTTTGGGCTACCTCTACATGATGCACTTTGTCTCGGCCGTCCCCAACGCGGGGCCTTACCACGAGTTCAAGGGGTTCAATAAGAAATTACCTCTAGAATCAACTACCTCTAGTCTTAGTAGCGAAGATGGAGTAGTTACTGTTCCGACCGCCCCTGGCCTTGGCGTAACGATTGATCCGGATTATATTGCGAAGCATGAAGCGGTGTAATAGTGTTGAGTGTTATGACTCGAAGTGTATAGGTATTTGAGTACTTCTGTTGAATGCATGAATACTTTAATACCATACACTAATACACCGCCACTGTTGAAATCACCGGACAAGCCTGGGCGTCTTCTATATTCACTCGGACTTTTCTGGTTTTTACTGAGTCAACCGGAAGAATGCGTTTGTAGCCAATTGTGGTCGCTTCGGCAATGGTTTGCCATTTGTCATTTTGCCAAGCATCTACCGAGAACTTACTGACTCGCTGGCCGAGTGGAATGTATTCTTGTAATACTACGTACTGAATGGTCTGCTCACTGCCTAAATCCGCTTCAATACTTCCGGTTGTAACTCCATCGTCAGTAGCCCAGTAAGTTTCATAGTCGTTGTCAGTAACCTGAGAGGGGGCAAACTCTGCATTTTCTCCTCGGTAGCTATCGGCCTTGACTTCAGTGTCAGCCGTCAGGTTCTGGGAAAATGCCTTGTCTAGTAGTTTACGCCAACCCCGTAAGGAGGCTACATCATTTTCGTGCAGTAATCCTCGGCGATCGGGTGGAATATTTAACAGTAAGGTAGAACCTCGCCCTACTGAAGATAGGTAGATATCAAACAATTGCTCAGGTGTCTTTACTAAAGAGTCTTCGCTAGCGTGATAAAACCAACCGGGACGGATTGAAACATCTACTTCGGCGGGTATCCAGGAAGTTCCGTTGGCTGAGCCAGAAGCTAATAAATCGTTAATTCCAGCTTTACCTGCATATAGAGTGTCTGCGGTTATAGTGTTCCAGTTGGTTTCTCCGGCAATACCTTGTTCATTACCTACCCAGCGAACCCCGGGACCGGCATCACTAAAGAAAATTACATCGGGCTTCGGTTGTAATTCACGAACCATGTCTAAGGTAGTCGGCCAATCGTAGTAGGTTTGACGATCAATCTCCCGGGTTTCGCGGGCACCGCCGTAGTAGCCATCTCCACCGTTGGCTCCATCAAACCACATCTCGAAGACGGGGCCGTAGTTGGTAAACAGTTCTTCTAGTTGATTGCGGTAGTAAGTGATGTACGATGGTTGTCCGTAGTCAACTCGGTTACGATCCCAGGGTGACAGATAAACACCAAACTTTAGCCCGTGCTTGCGGCAGGCTTCTGATACTGCTTGTACTACATCACCTTTACCATCTTGCCATAGACTTTGCTCTACCGAATGATCGGTATACTCACTGGGCCAAAGCACAAAACCATCGTGATGTTTACAAGTAAGAATTACCCCCTGGAAACCAACCTCTTTCAATACACTTACCCACTGATCAGCATCAAACTCGGTTGGGTTGAAAATATCCGGGCTTTCATCACCGTAGCCCCACTCTTTATCGGTAAAGGTATTAGTCGTAAAGTGAATGAAAGCATTCAGCTCCATCTGATGCCAATTAAGCTGAGCTTCCGACGGAACCGGTGCCAGCGGTGATATGGTCAAATCATCTTCCGTAGTAGATGATTTAGAAGAGCAGGAAAAGAAGAAGAATGTGGGTAGGAGGGTTAGAAAGAAAGAGAGATATTTCATGAGGGTTGATATAGTAGTAGTTAAGCACCTACTATATAAGCAAAAAATATCGTAGTCAGTGTTATGTCACATCAGTTTTAAGTAAAATCAAGGGGCTTACTACTCTTCTGCCCCATCTATTACCCAACTCATCTCCAGTTGAATATTTAACTGTTGAGGGAATTGAGGCAGTTGGATTAATGCTGAAGAAGCTTGTTGCATGAGTAGTGCCATCTCGCTTTCATCTACCGATGTAATTGTGAATGCCATTTCCTCACCTGCTTCAGAGATTAGGGTTAATTGTTGCTCATCTTCACTGAGTTGCCAGCTACCCAATAAGGGATTGCTACCAATTTGTTGAAAATCAAACGAGTTATTTAAATGCAGATTTAGAGTAGGTTCCCGATCTAGTAAGCTCTGGCTAATCTGCCCTTCTAGTAATATGAGTCCAAATACTATTTCCGCTGGAGCTAGACCGAATGAATCTGCTAACTGAGCTAGGAAAATCTTATAATCTGTATCATCTAGCTCAATTGTTGCTTTAAGATCATCTAACTGCCATTGCCCGGCCAACTGTTGCTCAAGTGTAAGTTCAGCCGCATCGTCTTGCTGGCAACCAACTAGCAGCAACCATCCCGCCAAAAGAATGCATCTTAAAGTAAGATTTAGGAAGTTAGGCATGAGTGTAGTGCTCTGATAAGATAAGCGAAAGGTAGTCAATTTTCAGAATAAGAGTGTCGCCTCGCTGGCAATTGCCTCATTTCTTACTCTGACTGAAGAAGTAATACAACAATCCCATGATTTCGCTTTTGCTCGGCATCTTCTTGGCCTCTGGATACTGCTTATCAAATAGGGCTATCAGCCGTTCGTAGTCCGTGCGCGAAAGCTGAAATTGCTGAGAGGATCTTTCTATGGTTTCTTCATCGTTGATAAGTGCGTAGTATGTCGCTTCCTCTTTGGCTTGTTGCTTGGCCTCAGCGTACTTCCGACGCTCCTTTCCATCCTTGGAAAACCGATCGTACAAATGAGCCAGTACACCAGTAAGAGTGCCCCCTGCCTGTCCTACAGGTAATCCACCCGATACACCTGGTTCAAAACGAATCGTTTTCTTAGGCACAATCTCCTCCTTTCCTCGTACGGCCTTAACAGTCATTGACTCTCTTTTAGGAGCGGTAATGATAGGTTCAATAGTACGGTCAAAGACAGTGATTCCTGGTAGCAGAATAGAGTCCTCTATCAATACTACTTGCTGAAGTTGCTGAAAGTGCTCATCATTTACGATCATACGATCAGGTTGATACCCTACCAAAGAGAACTGTAGCGTGTCACCAGAAATAGCTTCAATAGAAAAGAAACCACTAGCGTCAGAAACAGATACTTTTTTCTGACTGGAGTTGACAATGTGTGCAAACGGTAATTCTTCTCCTGTCCTAGATACTATCTGCCCACGGACTATTAGCTGAGCGTAGGCGGAAGAGTTTAGTAAAATTAAGCAGAGTAAACCGCAATAGTTTGGGGCTAGCATACGTGATGCGTAACGCTGAGTTTACGTTGCTCGTGTATCGCAAACGCTGCTTGAGGTTGTTTTTAACTAAATTTAACAGTTTGGCTTGATCTTAATGACGACTGACTTTGAGATTGGCTGTTCGCTGCCGTGCGCCGAGCGGGTATGCGGTACCAATCCGTTTGCTTCCGGGAAGTAAGTGGCCACGCATTGGGTAGGAATGGGGTATGAAACTACTCGGAAGTTGTGGACTACCCGTTCTTGTCCATCGTATTCGCTTACCAAGTCTACTACTACTCCTTGCGACAGGTCGAACTTCTTTATATCAGCGGGGTTCATCAGCACTACCCGACGTTCGTAGTGAATGCCTCGGTAGCGGTCGTGCAACCCGTAAATAGTGGTATTATACTGATCGTGACTGCGAATGGTCATCATCAGAAATTCATCCTTTGCTAACGCATGGTCAGCAGGCTGATTGATGGTAAAATGGGCTTTTCCACTTTTGGTAGTAAAATTTCCTTTGCGAGCCCCATTGGGTAGATAAAACCCGCCTGATCTTCGCACTCGTTGATTATAGTTCTCAAAACCATCTACGGTTTTTTCAATCGCGTCCCGAATGGTATCGTAGTTAGCAACCATCGCATTCCAGTCTACGGTTGTATCTGAGCTAAATGTGGCTTTAGCAATCTCAGCCACGATCTTAGGTTCACTCAAAAGATAGTTAGACGCTGGACGTTTACCGCCTTGGGTCTTATGTACCACCCCGGTAGAGTTTTCTACCGTCAGAAACTGGGTGCCACTTTCTTGCACGTCCAACTCAGTGCGACCCAGGCAGGGTAAGATAAGCGCAGTTTTTCCGTGGGTTAAGTGACTACGATTGAGCTTGGTGGACACCTGCACCGTCATCTTGCACTGCTGTAATCCCTCAGCGGTATAATCAGTATCCGGGGAAGCTGAGACAAAGTTACCACCCATTCCCATAAAGAATTTAGCTTTCCCCTCGGCCATCGCTTTGATAGCCGCCATGGTGTTGTACCCTCCTTTTTTGGGAGGAGTAAACTGAAAGTGCTTCTCTAATTTTTGGGCAAATCCCGGTTTAAGCTTTTCCCAGATGCCTACGGTGCGGTCACCCTGTACATTGCTGTGTCCCCGCACCGGACAGGTTCCCGCCCCTGACTTGCCGATGCTTCCTTTCATCAGTAGTAGGTTCACCACTTCCCGCACATTGTCTACTCCATTCTTGTGTTGGGTAAGTCCCATTGCCCAGCAAACGATGATTTTCCTCTCTTGTGCTAAAAGGTTAGCAACTTCTTCAATGGTTTCTCGCGCAATCCCAGTCGGCTGGATAAGTTCATCTATATCGTACTGCTCCAAATCTTGCTTTAATTCCTCAAACCCCTCAGTTTTAGACTTGATAAACTCTTGATCTAACACCGTACCTGGTTTTTCTGCTTCTTTAGCTAACAGTATTTTCATCATTACTTTCAGCAGAGCTACGTCAGCATTGATGCGAATCGGGAGGAAAATATCGGTGAGCGATGTGCCGGTTCCCAGCATCTCCAGTGGCTTTTGTGGATTCTTGAACGCAAGGAGCCCCGCCTCGGGTAGTGGATTAACTGAGATAATCTTAGCTCCGTTTTTCTTCGCTTCTTGCAAGGCAATTAACATTCGGGGATGATTAGTGCCAGGGTTTTGTCCCATAATCATAATCACCCTTGCCTTATAGAAATCATCCAGCGTGACCGAACCTTTTCCAATCCCTACTGTCTCGGATAACCCTACTCCGCTAGACTCGTGACACATGTTAGAGCAGTCAGGCAGGTTATTAGTGCCGTACTGGCGAACAAATAGCTGATAGAGAAAGGCTGCTTCGTTGCTAGTTCGCCCTGATGTATAAAAAATTGCCTCATTTGGGTCAGTCAATGTTCGCAGCTGCTGACCGATGAGTTGAAATGCTTCTGGCCAACTGATTGGTTGGTAGTGAGTATCATTCGGATGTATCACCATAGGCTCGGTAATCCGTCCGCTTTTTCCTAATTCGTAGTCAGTTAATTGTAGTAACTCGGCTACTGAGTGCTTTCGAAAGAAAGCTGCATCGGCTCTAGCTGTTGTTGCCTCCTCGGCCACTGCTTTAGCGCCATTTTCACAGAACTCTACTACTGACCGATGTTCATCGGGGTCAGGCCAAGCACAACCTGGGCAGTCAAACCCATCAAACTGATTGATCTTCGTCATTAGTTTAGTGCCCTCTACTATTCCTACCTCACTGTATACATGTTTAGCCGAACTCGCCACAGCAGGAATACCGGCAGCTACTTTTTTACGTTGGCTCAGCTCAATTTTAGTAGAAAGTGCATCAGGCTGGTGCGCCCCAGGCTGATAAGTGGCATTATTGTCAGACTTATCAGACATAATAAGATTAGGTTAGCGTTGTTGGTTGAGTAAGCTGCACTCGCTGGTGTCCGTGATAGATATTAAATCGCTGATTGCGGATAAACCCAATGAGTCCTAAGTTGTATTGTTGCGCTAATTGAATTGCTAAACCAGAAGGCGCGCCCACCGCAGCCAGTAGCGGTACTCCCGCCATTAAAGTCTTCTGTACTAATTCAAAACTGATCCGACCGCTTAACAGAATAAACGTTGAAGTGAGCGACATTTCTGGTTGACTCAATGCAGCACCAATAAGTTTGTCTAGTGCATTATGTCTACCTATATCCTCCCGCCACAGTAGCAATTCGCCTGCTTGGGAAAATAAGCCCGCGGCATGTAGCCCTCCGGTATACTCAAAAATTAACTGCGCCTCCCGCAGCTTTACCGGGGCTTGATGGATAACCTCCGGGCTTACTGAGAAGTTAGATATAGATAAATTGGGGCAAACAGTTTGAACGGCATCAATGGATGTTTTTCCACAGACGCCACAACTGGAGGTGGTATAAAAGTGCCGTTGCAGTTTTTGCCAATCGATAGGTACATTGGGAGAGAGGGATACTCGGACTACATTTTCAGCTTCACTGGTTTGCTGGGCACTCTGACAGTACCGAATATCAGTAATATCATCTTTGCTCTGGATAATACCTTCGGTGAACAGAAATCCGAGTGCCAACTCAAAATCATGTCCAGGTGTCCGCATAGTAATGGATAAATCGCGTAGCTGTCGCCGGGTGTTAACGCTGTATTCTAGTCGGATAGCCAATGGCTCTTCTACTGCTACTAGGTCAGTTTCTTCTTTTTTGCCTTCGCCTATTCTTACAACTTTGGTTGATTGTACTCCGCTGGCACTCATAACTTTTGGATAATAATTTTTGAGCTGTTGTTACCCGTTCAAGGTACTACTTTTCTAAGAATACCAAAAAGCTATCTGGCCGATTGGACTTTAGAGTGGTTGGATACAAAACGAGAAGAAAGCGATGTGGTAGTAAACAAAAAAAGCTAACCTAGATTTGGTTAGCTTTTCAATGTACCAGGAGCGGGACTTGAACCCGCACGACCTAATGGTCACAAGATTTTAAGTCTTGCGTGTCTACCAATTCCACCATCCCGGCAATTAACAAATAAAGCGACTGAATGTAGCCGCTTTTTTAGTAGTCAGAGCGAAAGACGGGGTTCGAACCCGCGACCTCGACCTTGGCAAGGTCGCGCTCTACCAGCTGAGCTACTTTCGCGTTTTTAAAATTGGATTACAAAGTTAATCAACCGTTTTGAATAGTCAACTCCCTAACGAGAAATTTTTGTCGTAACTATTCCTCGTTCCCTACTTGTTTTTTTCAGTACCTTTGACAGAGCGAGGGGCTGGGAGCGTGGTGTATGGAGTAGTTCTCCAGCACCCTGCACCAAGCTTCTAGCGGTCAACCAGTACGATAACGTTACGTGGTAACTACTTTAAACCATAATACTACGAACAGAAATCTATGATTTTATCCGGTAAACAGATTCAAGGCCAATTGGGCGAAAACATCAAGATTGATCCATTTCGGGAAGAGCAGTTAAATCCTAACAGCTACAATTTGCGATTGCATCATGAGCTTTTAGTATACGACCATGATGAGCTGGATATGAAAAGTGAGAATACTGCCCAAAAAATTATTATCCCCGAAGAGGGTTTGTTGATGAAACGGCACAAACTGTATCTGGGGCGTACGCTAGAGTTTACCGAAACCAAAGGCTATGTACCGATGCTGGAAGGTCGCTCGTCTATCGGCCGACTGGGATTGTTTGTGCATATTACCGCCGGGTTTGGCGATGTGGGTTTCGCCGGATTCTGGACGCTAGAGATGTTCTGTGTACAACCCATTCGAATTTACGCTGGAGTAGAAATCTGCCAGATTTTTTACCACTCCATTGAAGGCGATTACCAGGCCTACCAAAGTGGACAGGGACACAGCGGCGGGAAGTACCAGAACAATCGGGGTATTCAGCCAAGCTTACTGTTTAAGGACTTTGAAAAGCCTTAAGTTATTAATCATGTTTTTCACCGTACCTGGCCTACGTAATTCAGACGAGACGCACTGGCAATCGCAGTGGGAGAAACGGTCGCCGAATCAATTTCAACGCATTCAGCAGGAAGACTGGGCGCATCCCGATAGTGAAACTTGGGTAAACCAGATAGAAAAAACACTGGATCCGTACGCTTCCGAAGAGATTGTGCCGATTGGACATAGCGTTGGTTGTGCGGCTATTGTTCACTGGTGGAATACTTTTCAGAAGCCAGTCCGAGCGGCGATGTTGGTTGCGCCTAGCGATGTTGAGCGAGATGATTATCCCGCCTACATCACCGGATTTTCACCTATGCCGCTGGTTAAATTGCCTTTTCCTACGTTGGTAGTCGCGAGCACTGACGACCACGTAGTTTCGCTATCTCGAGCTAGCTACTTTGCTCAATGTTGGGGTGCTGAATGGCACGTAGTGGAAAACGGAGGACATTTAGAAAGCAAATCAGGATTTGGTTCCTGGCCGGAAGGCTGGGAATTGCTTCATCATCTTGTATCACTTACTGAAAGTATTAATTATGGCAACTGACGTACTATCTAGCAACATTCTGTTCGTTGACATTGAAACTGTTACGGCTGAAGAAAATTACGATGACCTTTCGCCTGTTATCCAGCAAGCTTGGAACCGTAAAGCTGAGTTTTTTCGGGAGGCTGACACCAAAACCTCCGCTGAACTTTTTGTGGAACGAGCCGCTCTCTATGCTGAGTTTGGTAAAATTGTCAGTATTGCTATTGGCTACTTTCATGCACTGGATGATGAGCGGAACGAGCTGCGAATTAAATGCATCACCTACCCCGACGAAATCGCCGTATTGCACGAATTTGTAGAAACAGTGGAACGCTTCGATCAGAACCAACTTCGCCTCTGCGCCCACAATGGCCGTGATTTTGACTATCCTTACCTCTGCCGACGGTTACTAATTCACGGGATAGAGCTGCCCAAGTCACTACAACTGATGAATAAAAAGACTTGGGAAGTACCCCATCTAGATACGATGGAAATGTGGAAGTTTGGCGAATACAAAAAGTTTGTGCCACTGGATCTACTGGCTGCCCTCTTTTCGGTAGAAGGCGATTCCGATAAGCTGCTGGATGCCCGGCAAATTCAGCAGGCCTATTATCAAGACCAGGATTTGGAAAAGATCATCCAGTCCGGTTATCAGAATATTCGTTTGTTGGCGCAGGTTTATCTAGCGATGCTTTCTCAGCCATTGCTGCCGGATGAGCAGATCACTGAGGTTTGATTGGGTATTTATATATTGGCGATAAACGCAATATGTATAGCCAGATACTTACACTAATTGGAAAAAATAATATGGGAGGCCTAGGTGAAATTGTAAAAGAATTAAACTTACCTAAACAGCTACTTGATAAGGGAGAAGAAGCTATTAAAGCCGTACTTGGTCCATCAATAACAGAAATTTCAGAAACCTTTGCAGACAACTTTCGGCTGAGAAGATTTAAGAATCAAGTAAAGATCTTGTCAAAGGCTCAGCAGTACATTGAAAAAAGTGGCTTTGAACCAAAGCAAATAGACTTAAAAATACTTGCGCCTCTAGTTCAATTGAGTTCTTTAGAGGAAAATCCTGATCTTCAAGAAAGGTGGTCTAGATTAATAACAAACATTGTGCATGTTGAGGGAAAAGAACTACTGAAACAAAATTGCATAGAAATCATAAGTAAAATATCAAATGAGGAAGCCTCTCTTATTGATTTTCTTCACGAATTATTTCTCAAAGAGCGTAAGGCTAGATATGAGAGAGAGTTGAATGATATGTGGATAAGGACAAAAAAAGAACTGGAAGAATTTCCATTGCGACTGTTTTCTTTCTCTTTGAACTGATTTAAACTTTTGCTAGGTATTTGCACCAGCTACACAGAGCAAAGAT